>JAFYNM010000024.1 GCA_017549765.1 Bacteroidales bacterium | reverse complement strand
GCGCCGCCGCCGTGCGCGCCGCGACCGCCGTAGGTATCGACGATGATCTTGCGGCCCGTCAAACCGGTGTCGCCGTGCGGTCCGCCAATGATGAACGAACCCGTGGGGTTGACATATAATTTATAGTCGTTTCCAAAAAGAGGTCGGACTTCTTCCGGACAACTCTCCACCACTCTGGGAATGAGGTGTTTGCGGATGTCTTCGGCGATAAGCTCGGAAGTCAGCTTCAGCCCCGCCCATTCGGGGTCGTGCTGCGTGGAGAGCACGATGGTGTCGATGCGCTCCGGCTGATGGTTGTCAGAGTACTGCACCGTGACCTGCGATTTGGAGTCGGGACGCAGATAGGGCATCAGGTCCGTATGCTTGCGGATGTAGGCCAGCTCCTGCACAAAACGGTGCGCCAACTCTATCGGCAGCGGCATGTAGTTGTCCATCTCGTTGCAGGCGTAACCAAACATAATGCCTTGGTCACCAGCGCCTTGATCTTTGACATCGGTGCGCTCAACCCCTTGGTTGATGTCGGGCGACTGGCTGTGGATGTAAGATAAAACCTTACAGGATTCATAATCAAATTGATACTCTTTCTTGTCGTAACCCACTTCCTTAATAACATCTCTCACCACTTTTTCTATGGGGACGTCTGCTTTGGTCTTGACTTCGCCGGCACAAACAACCAGTTTCGTCGTCGCTAAGGTTTCGCAAGCCACTTTGGATTCTGGATCCTGCTTCAAATAAGCATCCAGCAAAGCGTCTGAAATTTGATCACACAGTTTGTCAGGGTGTCCTTCAGATACTGATTCAGATGTGAACAGATAGCTCATAATTAACTTTTTTAATGGTTAATACTTGAAAAAAAACTACTGAAAACGGGGCTGAATCTGAGATGGTTTAGCATTTTTTTGTGTGGTTGCAATCATGACAAATCCGTCCACGTTTTCGGGCGGCAAAAATACAATATTTTTTGATATACACAACTTAAATAACCCCACACAAGCGACTGGAAGGAGCAAGTGTGGGGTATGGCATGTGCGTGGGATGAAACTCGCGGCGCGCATGAAACCTGCCAAGATATCAGAGCCGTGCCCGCCGCGAAAGGGGAGTCTGTGCCATCACGTATATAGATCCCTTATTTGATCAGGTTTCCTAAGATGTCGCGGGTGATCTCACGGGTGATGGTGCGCGTGGCGGCGGAGGTGGTGCTCTTGACGACCTTCTCGGCAGTGCTCTTCGTCGATTTGGTCTTCTTGCCCGTCACCTTGTCGCTGACGGCTGTGCCCACGATGGTGCCCAAAGTGGCCGTGAGTGCCGTGATGACCGCTTTCACCACTTTGGAGAAGATGTTGGCTTTTTTCTTGCCACCCTTGACTTTCTCCTCGTCGTTGTCACGTTTCTTGATGTCGCCGCCCTTTTCTGTAGTGGCGGGCACGGAGGCTTCCTCGGCCTCCCGCATCAATATTTCGTAGGCACTTTCACTGTCGATAGTTTTGTCGTACTTGCCGAAGATGCGGCTTTGACGGATGATGTCCCCGCGTTGGCTCTCGGTGATGGCCCCGATCTGGGAAAGCGGGAAGAGCACCTTGGCGCGTTGCACGATGCCGGGCGCACCCTTCGCATCCAGGAAACTGACCAACGCCTCGCCTGTCTCCAACGTGGTGATGGCCTCTTCGGTCTTGAACTCCGGATTGGTACGGAAAGTGTCGGCGGCTGTGCGCACGGCCTTCTGGTCTTTGGGCGTGTAGGCGTGCAAGGCGTGTTGCACGCGGTTGCCTAACTGCCCCAAGACATTGTCCGGCAGGTCGTTGGGATACTGGGTGATGAAGTAGATGCCCACGCCCTTGCTTCGGATCAGACGGATGACCTGCTCGATTTTTTCAGTCAAAGCCTTGGAGGTGTCCTCAAAGAGCATGTGGGCCTCGTCGAAGAAGAAGACCAGCTTGGGTAAATCCAGGTCTCCTACCTCGGGCAGGGTGGAGTAGAGCTCGGAGAGCAGCCACAACAGGAAGGTGCTGTACAGTTTGGGCTGCATCATCAGCTTGTCGGCGGCCAAGACGCTCATCACGCCCTTGCCGTTTTCCACCTGCAGGAAATCGTGGATGTCGAAGGAGGGTTCGCCGAAGAATTTATTGGCGCCCTGGTCTTCCAGTTGCAGCAACGAGCGCTGGATGGCGCCTACCGTGGCGGCGGAGATGTTGCCGTAGGTGGTGGTGTACTCCTTGGCATGCTTCGACACATAGTCGAGCATGGAACGGAGATCTTTCATGTCGAGGATAAGCAGGCCGCGCTCGTCGGCGATGCGGAAGACGATGTTGAGGACGCCCTCCTGCGTGTCGTTCAGACCCAGCAGTCGCGAAAGCAACAGCGGTCCCATCTGCGAGATGGTGGCCCGGATGGGGTGTCCCTGCTCGCCGAAGACATCGTAAAAGCGGACGGGACAGGCCTGGAATTCCGGATTCTCCAGCCCGAACTCCGGTAATCTCTTTTCAATGAAACTGCTCATGGCACCCGTCTGGCTGATGCCGGAAAGGTCGCCTTTCATATCGGCCATGAAACAGGGAACCCCTGCCTGGCAGAAGGACTCTGCCATGACTTGCAGCGTAACCGTTTTGCCTGTGCCTGTAGCGCCGGCGATGAGGCCGTGACGGTTGGCCATTTTACCTTCTATGGATAACGCTCCCTCGGAGCAATGTGCTATGTATAGCCCGTGTTCTTTGTCGTACATAATGTGTTAAGTTACTGTGTTATTATATGATAATAGTTGTATAATCTTAATTAAAGCGTTATTTTGAATAGGATTTCATAATTGTAAGATATGCTTGAAATCAGTATGGGTTAAAAGAATAGGCGCTGATATGATATCTGCGAAATCTTCTGGCAGTAATAAAATAATCAGGAACTCCAGGAATAGCCTTGATAAAGAAGGTCCGATAGTTGGTGTTTACCGTCCAGTCTGACAATCTCGCAGTCTGGTAGGTGCTCCACGACCAGTTCCACTGGTTGGAGGTGCTGAAGTCGAATTTTGTGGCCCATGAGCCGATCCCCAAGATCTCGTCGGCTTCATCTTTGTCGAAGTTGCCGATGACTAAGTTACCTCTGTACGGATATATGCCTACGCCTTCAGAGACACCATAGTTGCTCCAAAGGGTACTCCAGGAGGTGCCGTACTGAAGCACTTTCATATAGTCTGAATTCCCGTTTGTTACCTGAGCGCAGAACAATTCGTCGATGCCGTCGCCATCGAAGTCCCCCGCATAATATTTGTCCACATTGCTTATGTTCCAGCAGCCTCCGATGTTGGAAGTGGCAGACCAGATGCTACTCCAGGCGGATGAAGACAATTCCAGACATGCCGCTTGTGGATTTGGTTGTTTCCTGATGCAAAGCAGTGAACAGTGGGAGGAATTATTGAAATGGCCGGGAAGGATAGCGTCACCGGAAGAAATGGCCCAGCTGCCGATATGTCCGTTCCCAGCATTGTTCCAGTCGTTTTGCCAGGGGCTTGACAAATTCTGGGGGTCAAAACTATAGATTTTGGCCCAGGGGTTCCGAAGAGTCTGCACACAGAGAAGCTCATCGTGTCCGTCACCGTCAAAATCCCCTGCTGAAAACTGGTCGGAGCTTCGGATGTACCAGCCGTCTATCGAGCCACTCCAGACCTCCTCCCAGTGGTGTATTTGGTAACTGTATAGTTTTGCCGTATGGACGAGAGGGTTGATCAACAGAAGCTCTTGCGCCTCGTCACCAAAGAAATTACCCACTACAACAATCGTCATGCTGTCAATTACCGGGATGGAATCCTGTTCGGGGAAGTCGCCGTTTGTCCAGTTCTTCATCCAGCCGTCATGATTGATCAGGGTAAGGGTTGTGGTGGTCGGAAAATAATCCCTGGGATCAAAAGTGGTGGCAGTGTAGCCTTTGTGTGAGATCCAGACCCTGCCGATGGTTGTGTCCTGGGGTGTATAAAGGGCGTACGCTCCCTGTGCATTGGTGAAAGTCATGTATTTCTCCTTCCAATGTTCGCTCCATCCTAAGACCACGGCACCCTCTATCGGGATGGAGTCCGAATCCAACACCATCCCGCTGAGGTTGGAAGGGGGAGGGTAGCCGGGAATGTTGTAGTAGCAGTCGGGCATCGGACATTTATAGCTAGGGATTCTGGATGAATATAATGGGAAAAGAGAAGCTGAACTTTTAAGAGTGTCACCTCGGTAATAAGTGACTATGCCGAAGTGATTCTGGAGGCAGGATTGCCACATGACATCTTGGTACTGCCACCAGGAATAGCCTTGGCAGCCACACTCAATAGCTTTTTGCATTGTATAGTCGGCATATTGGTATTGATCCGCATAGGAGCCTATTTTGGGAGATGTCCCACGGCAAGAATCCACCCACGATCCGCTGAAGCCTGTTTCGCCAAGCATCCAGACATCATTCACATTGCTGTTCATCCATTTGAAGTAGGCATGAACGGCATTCTTGGCGATATCCGGGTCTGGATCGTTGTAATAAAAATGCATGGAGAGGAAATCACAGGTTAGGGCCGAGGGATCCCAAAAGAGGACGTTCTGAACGCCGTCCAGCCCATAGGTGACCAGCTGGTCAGGGGCGTTGTTCTTAATGATATAGTACCATTTTCTGGCCCAGTTGGAAACCACCAGCTTGTCGTTCTTGTTAGCCCTTCCCCACTTGTAAGAAGGTTCAGCAAAGACCACGTAGGCCATGACTGTCTTGTTGTTGCGATAGTGCCGGCTCACGCTGTCCAAATAGACGCAGTATTGGTTGAAATACTTGTAACAGTTGGTGTCGGCTCCTAAAACCAGAATGACTCTGAGGTTGTGGCGGGCGCATTGTGCAATGAGGGAGTCCTGCAACTCAAAATATGTACCATAGGAATCGGTCGGGATTTGTAGAAAATAGTGCTGCCACGAAATAACCGGCCGCAATCGGATTACATTGAATCCCAAAGAGTCTATACGGTGCAAATCTTTTTCCAATTTGAGTATGGCTGAATTTCGCTCGTGAATATAATTCCAAACTTGTTGTTGTCCAAAGCAATATCGCCCTTGGCTGGGATGATTGTCTGGATAACCCCAATTCTGGCTGTAATAACCATGAGGGGAAATGTAATAGCCCTTGGGATCATTGTCATCGGGGAAATAGTCCACCAAATAATTGATGCAGAGAGGGGAAAAAGGAGTGTTCCCATCCCAAAAACGACCATTGGAGAGCGTAATGTAGTTTGAAAAACCGTTTTGTGCAAGAAGACAAGAGAGATGGGATATGCCAAACCAGCAAATCAGAACAAGAAGGATATTTGGCAGCACTGTTTTTTTCATGAAATCATTCTTTTATAAATTTTCTGGATACTTTCTTTTTGTCATTGATGTATGTGAGAAAATACATTCCCTTAGGAAAATCCGCTACAGAAATGAGGTTGCTAGCTCCAGCGACATGCTGCTGCAGGCAAACACGGCCCATCACATCCGTTATGATGACGTTGCCATCCATCTCTTCCCCTGTCCCCATATCCAGGATAATATACGATGATGCCGGATTCGGATACAGGTTCATGTAAGTGTGCATGTATTCCTCCAAACCCACGCAAGTCTGGTCACATCCCAAATTCTCATCTGCCATATAGACTAAAGAGTCGTCTTTGTAAACACAAAGTAATAAACTTAAATAAGATTGCATTAAAGGATGAAACCCTATCGTGGTGCCTATCCCTTCAATGAAGCGAATAGAAAACTTGTTGTTTTGAATAGGTGGATTGTTCCCAAAAAAATAATCGTCTATATGATCCAACAGTGAAAGAAATATGTTTTTTCTGCCAGACAAGTATTTGATGCTATCCACCAACATGGCCCAATCGTAAGATACATCCTGGTAGAAAAAATTATAATAAAAAGTATCTCCAAGAGAAAGCGACATGTCACAGATATGGCTAGCATTAAGGTATCCTTGGTATAAGCGTCCTGTCACAGTGTCTTCCGTTAGGCACGGTTGATACGGAAGATGGCCAGTTTCAGGAAAATCAGGTAACCAACAATCCCATACAAAGTCCCAATGATTTTTTCTATAGTGATAAACGTATGTATGGCAATACACGCCCAGCAGAGAAGGTTCTTCTGGCGGATAATTGATATAGTCCTCTGGGGGATTGGTGATGTAGGTTATATGGTATTCCCACGTGCTGTCGCCAAAGAAGGACATGTACTGTCCATGCACGGCTGGCAACAAGAACAGCAGGAAAATGAAAAAAAGAGATATCCTTTTCATAAATAAAGATTTTTTGGGGATTAGCATTTACCAATCATCGTACAAATGTGAATTTTGGCTGTCCCCCTCACTCCTTCATCGATTCAATCACGCCCTTCACATCGTCACCGGCCTCATCGACGGCATTTTTGAAGTCTTCCAGAATCAATCGTGCCTTGGCCTGGGCAAAGGAGCCTTTGCATCTCCCCTTGAGCTCGCTGATAAGGATCTGATCCTCTCCAGACAGCTCTTTCTTCTCTACTTTCTTCACCAGCTTCTCATATTTGGCCTGTGCCTTCTCCAAGTCAACAGCAGAATAGGTGTCGTATTTCTGCTCCACCAAGTTGGTGAACTTCTCCAACTTTTTTATCTTGTATCCTTTGCTGGAAGTGATTAAAATGGCCAACAAAATGGCTACAATAATGGCCAAAACGGCAATCATACAAATCGTAGTTTTATTTTTCATAACTAGTTTTTTTGAAAGGTGAATATGCAATGTCTAACAATCCGCAAAGATAACTTTTTTTTCCTTGACTGCATACATAAATATATATGGTATCACCCCAAAATCACCCTCTTCATCGATCACCATCTATGAAAGAGATCTTTTTAGGTTTATACACTGTATTAGCACACTCATACACTTTTCCTCCGAAAAAACGCCCTTTTGTATCTATTTTTTTTAAAGAAAAATTTCAACTAATTGATATTCAACAAGAAAAAATTTTTCAGAAACGGCTCAACCTATTAAACTAATCTATATTTTTGCGGTGTTTTAGTTTATTAATACACCAAATCAGTAATACAATGATACAGTTACAAAACATCCAGTTTGGCTACACGAAGAAGCACACTCTGTTCAAGGGTGTCAATCTGACGATGGAGCCGGGTCATATCTATGGCCTGTTGGGAAAGAACGGTGCCGGCAAGACCACGCTGTTGAAGATCATGGTGGGTCTGCTCTTCCCGAATGAAGGCACTGCCGAGATTGCAGGTGTCAATGCCAGCCTGCGCAAGGCCGAGACACTCCGCGATTACTACTTCCTACAAGAGGAGATGTATGTGCCGCACCTGACTGTGGATCAGTATGTGCAGTCGTACGCCCCCTTCTATCCCTACTTCAACCATGAACGTTTCCAATATTATATGTCTGAGCTGGAGATGGACGGCTGTCATGGTTATGCCGACAAGTTCTCCCACGGCCAGAAGAAGAAACTCCTGATCTCCTTTGCCCTGGCCACCAACACGAAGATCCTCTTCATGGACGAGCCGACCAACGGATTGGACATCCCTTCCAAGAGTGCATTCCGCCGTATCATCGCCTCGGCGGCAGACGAAAACCGCATCTTCTTGATCTCCACACACCAGGTGCGCGACCTGCACAGCCTGATTGACATGGTCACCATTCTGGAACACGGCGAGATCCTGCTGAACACATCTGTCTATGACATCACCGACAAGCTGCTCTTCGGCGCCTACCGCGAGGGTGCCAAGACCTATTACACCGAGGAGTTTGCCGGCGGCGTCAGCGCCATCATGGACAACCCCGACCACGAGGACTCCAACCTCGACCTGGAACTCTTCTTCAACGCCTTGATGAAAAACCCGAAGGAGATTTCTGCATTATTCACCGATAAAAATCTGTCATTATGAAAAAATATACCAACAAGATTTTGATCATCACCTTTGCCATCCTGGCTTTCATCATGGTGGTATTTCTGACTATCAACATTCAGAAAGCGAAAAAATGGATGCGTGAAAATCCTGACAAATGCCAGAAGTATGAACCGCGTGTGGACGAATCCGGAGACACGATAGTAGTCACGACGGACAATGACACGCTGGTGATTGCCGACGGAGAAATAAAGGAATCTTTATAACCCTAAAAATTCAACGATTATGAACTTACAAAACATAAAAAGACTATTAAGCGCCTACTTCATTGAGAATTGGCGGCGCGATTTGGTAAGCTATTTCCTGGTGCTGACAGGCTGTGCCTTCATGATGAGCCTTTCGTTTGTTAGAAGTACCAGTTTTGGAGATCCATTTTCACATTCTTCTATGGATTTCTGGATGGTTTTTGCCGCTTTTGTGCTGGTGTCATACCTTTTCAGATATTTCTCCAAAGCCTCTTCCAGTATCCACTATCTGACTATTCCCGCATCTACTGGGGAGAAAATAGTGGCCAATATGTTCTTGGCCAATGTGCATTATGTGGTCCTTTCCTTCTTGGCCATCATGCTGGGCTTGAGTATCGCAATCGCAGTAAACATGCTCATCCATGGTGATATGGTGATCACTACTGCCAAATATCTTTCTCTAAGCTATACAATCCCGTTGAAAGTGATAGCGCACATTTTGTTCCCGATGTTTATTCTCATCTCCGTGGCCTTTTTCGGTGCGGTCTATTTCAAGAAAAGAGCCCTGCTGAAGACTTTGGGTTCAATGATTGCCATCGGATGGGTCTTCGGTCTGTTGTTTTTCCTGACCATTTGGGCGCAGCTGGGTCATTTTGGTCCTATTACCTTCATGGATGTAGATTTCAGCTTTTGGCCAGACTGGAATTTGTCGGAGACTGCTCAAAAGGTGCTAGCCTACACAGCGGGATCCTGTGTCATTATCTATAACTATGTGCTCAGTTTTCTGAGACTCAGAGAAACGGAGGTGTAATATGGATTTCAGCAACACACAGACTATCTACATGCAGATTGTAGATTGGGTTTTTGAGCAGATCCTGCGCGACAAATGGGTGACGGACGAGCGTGTGCCTTCGGTGCGCGAGTCGGCGGTGCACTTCGAGGTCAACCCCAACACGGTGATGCGTGCCTACGACTATTTGCAGAATCAGGAGATCATCCTCAACAAGCGCGGCATCGGCTTCTTTGTGGCGCCCAATGCCAAGGAGATCATCCTGGGTATCCGTAAAAAGCATTTTTTGGAGGAAGAGCTGCCCGTTTTCTATAAAAATTTAGAGCTACTCAATATTTCTATGGATGATATCGTTAGTCTTTATCACGAGTATCAACAAAAAAACAGTGAACAATGAAAAAAGTAGTATTCCTCCTATGCGCTATGTTTGCCATAGCCCAGTTGCCAGCCCAAGAGTGTTATTGGGTGTTCTTCACCGACAAACAGAAAGACGGCTTCAACCCGTACGAGTATTTTGACGCCAAGGCTATCGAGCGTTATCAGCTCGTGGGCGCCGACCTCTACGACGAGACCAACTATCCCGTCACGCCGGCGTACGTGCAGGGTGTCACGGCGTTGGCCACCGAGTATGTGGGCGAGTCGCGATGGTTCAACGCCACCGCGGTCATGGCTGATGGCGAGCAGATAGAGGCCATCCGTGCGCTGCCCTATGTGGCTGATGTGCAATGTATCAGCACCCAAGCCTTTTTGGCAGAGGAAGGCACTGATGAGCTGCAGTGCACACCGACTCCACGGGATACCTGATTGAGGAGCTCTCTTGGATGCAGGGCGAGAAGTTCTATAATGCCGGCTATACGGGCAAGGGCGTCCGCATCGCCGTCTTTGACGGTGGTTTTGAAGATGTGGACACACACCCTGCCTTCGCCCATCTTTTCAAAAACAACCAGATTGTGAAGACTTGGGACTTCACCAAACGGAAAGAGAACGTCTATCATGGTCATTATCACGGCCGCATGGTGCTGAGCTGCATCGCCGGCATCATGGACGACACCGTGCACTTGGGCCTGGCGCCCGAGGCCCAGTTCCTTCTGGCACGCACCGAGGTGAAGTCAGAGAAACACAAAGAGGAGGTCTGGTGGGTGCAGGCGCTGGAATGGGCCGACCAGAACGGTGCCGACATTGTGAACAGCTCCTTGGGCTACGGCGACCAGTTGTATTATGTCAAGGATATGGATGGCAAAACCTCCCGCGTGGCCAAGGGTGCCGCCACTGCTGCGGAAAAGGGTATTCTCGTCTGCACCGCCATGGGCAACGAGGGAAGCAAAAAAGAATGGAAAGTGCTGGTTACCCCCGCCGATGTGGACAAAGTGCTCTCCGTGGGCGCGGTGCATGGAATCAACAGCATTGCCTACTACAGCTCTTGGGGGCCGACTGCCGATGGCCGCCTGAAACCGAACGTGGTGGCTCCTGGCAATGACCTGGTAGCTAACAATCACGATAATTATTCGTACAGTCAAGGCACCTCCTTCGCCACGCCGATGGTGACCGGCTTTGCCGCCTGCGTCAAGCAGATGCATCCCGATTATACCGCCATGCAGTTGCTGAAGGAAATTGAAAAATCGGGCAACCACTATCCCTATTATGATTATCGTTATGGTTATGGCATTCCCCAAGCGGGCTATTTCACCGGTGAGAAAGCCAAGCCCGAATCCTTCAAACTCTATGCCGATGATCAGCATGTTTATCTCGTGCCAAACGACACTTCCTTAAAAAGTTCCGACAAGGTATTCTATAAAGTCTCCAACAATGACGGAACCATCGTCAAATATGGCGACGAATATTTCTCTCACAAAGAAGTCTTCTCTTTGGACAAAGAAGACATGGAAGAGGGTCAGACCGTGCATTTCTGGTATGACGGCACTTATAAGACCTACACCTTTGGCAAAGATAATCTTCCGACGCCGCCGGACACGGACATTGCCACCATCTGGGGGGATGATTATGAATGGAAAGCCGATGAGAATAACTTCTATGACCAAAAACACAAATGGTATTCGGCCGGGGCCAGCCTCAGAACGGGATTCACGATCCCTGCCATGTGGTCTCCAGCAGGTAATATCCATACTGCCGACCGTGTCTCCCGCTCTCTGTTTGCCGTTTGGAGCAACACCTTCAAACTGGCTAAGGTGTATGCCCTGGGCTTGAACCTCAGCTTCGGCTCTACCTGGTTTGCGGTGGATAGCGCCGCCCTTCCCATGGCCATTGAGCCGGTGGCGGCAGGTTATGAGTTGCACAAGAAGAATTTTAAGGTCACCTCTTTCGACCTGGAGTTCTACCAGCGTTTCTACTTGAGCAAGAGCAGTCGCAACCGGGGAATCTTGGACATGGGCATCTATGGCATGTGGAACACGGGTAGCCGTCTGAAAGAGAAGTTCGTCGGAGAGAACGGGAATGTGATGCTGATGACTGACGAGCGTTATATGCGTCCGCAGATGAACAAGCTGGCGTGGGGCGTCCGCCTGCGCGTCGGTTGGGAGCACATCTCCATCTACGGCCAATATAGAATCTCCAACTTGCTGAAGAAGGACATCTTCAACACTGATCTACCCAAGATAGAAGTCGGTGTGCAACTATTCTAAAAAAACAGTTGTCAGTTAACTGAAAACTGACAACTGAAAACTGATAATTCGTTTTCGCGTGCTGTCGTTCACATAGCCTTTTCGACGGCACGCGTTTTTTTTATTCTACCGCTTCTTTCAGGCGTTCGGCGTTCTCGGCCACCTGCAGGGCATTCAACACCTCTTCGATGTCGCCGTTCATGAAGTTGCCCAGGTTGTACATCGTGTAGTTGATGCGGTGGTCGGTGACGCGGTTCTGCGGATAGTTGTAGGTGCGGATCTTGGCGGAACGGTCGCCGGTGGAGACCATCGTCTTGCGCTTGGAGGCAATCTCGTCGAGATATTTCTGGTACTCCTGCTCGAACAGACGGTTACGCAACACGCGCATGGCCTTTTCCAGGTTCTTGATCTGGGACTTCTCATCCTGGATGGAGACCACGATACCCGTCGGGATATGGGTGAGGCGCACGGCGGAGTAGGTGGTGTTCACGCACTGGCCGCCAGGACCGGAGGCGCAGAAGGTCTCCTTCTTGATGTCGCTCTGCTTGAGCTCCACGTCGAACTCGTCGGCTTCGGGTAGCACGACCACCGAGGCGGCGGAGGTGTGCACGCGCCCTTGCGACTCGGTCTGCGGTACGCGCTGCACACGGTGCACGCCCGACTCGTATTTCATGATGCCATAGACCCCATCACCGTTCACGGAGAAGTCGATCTCCTTGTATCCGCCCATGGTGCCCTCGGTCATGGAGAGGACCTCTATCTTCCAGCCTTTTTTATCGCAATAGTGCTGATACATACGGAAGAGGTCGCCGGCGAAGATGCTGGCCTCGTCACCGCCTGTGCCGGCGCGGATCTCCATCTGCGCGTTTTTGCTGTCTTGCGGATCCTTGGGCAGCAGCAGGAAGCGGATGTCCTCTTCGAGTTTGTCACGTTCTTCCACGAAGTTGTCCAACTCGGCCTTGGCCATGTCGCGGAACTCCTCGTCCTTTTCGTTGGCCACAATATCCTTGGCGCTGGCGATGTTGCCGATCACGTCTTTGTATTGCTTGTAGGCATCCACCACCGGCTGGAGGTCTTTGTAGTCCTTGCTCATCTTGATGAATTTCTTCATGTCGTTCATCGCGTCTGGCTGGGCAATGTCCTCTCCTATCTGGAGCCAACGTTTATATATCAGTTCTAATTTTTCCAATAAATCGTTCATAGTGAAAAGGTTTTCAGAATGGGCGGCAAAAATACACATTTTATGGGTTTCCCGAACACCCAGTCGCACAATAGTTCAGTCTGTCGAAATCTCCTCGCCCAACGCCAAGGTGGTGTGGAGAAACTAAGGGGTTGATGGGTTAAACGGTTAAAGGGTTAAGGGTTTACGGTTTACAGTTTATGCGATTAGACGATTAAGCGATTAAGGGTTTCAACTGATAACTTCTAACTCCAAACTTCTAACTTCAAACTGATAACTGTCAATGACAACTGATCACTGACAACTGATCACTGATCACTGTTCATATTCAAAATAATCGTACATTTGCGCTTTCAAAAAACAGAGAGATGAAACCACGAGTAAGTATCATTATGGGCAGCACCTCCGACCTGCCGGTCATGGAGGGAGCTTGCAAGTTTTTAGAGAGCAACGAGATTCCTTTTGAGATGCTGGCGTTGTCGGCGCACCGCACACCCGACGAGGTGGCGGAGTATGCCAAGCACGCCCACGAGCGCGGGGTGGAGGTCATTATCGCGGGTGCGGGCATGGCCGCTCACCTGCCCGGCGTCATTGCCGCCATGACACCCCTGCCCGTCATTGGCGTGCCCATCAAGTCCTCTCTGGAGGGTGTGGACGCCGCCCTGGCGATGTTGCAGATGCCTCCCGGCATACCAGTCGCGACCGTGGCCATCAACGGGGCCCAGAACGCCGCCATCCTCGCCATGCAGATCCTCGCCAACGGCGATCCTGTGATGATGGAACGCGTGATCCGTCATAAAGAACAACTGAAACAGAAGATCGTGAAGGCCAACGCCGAGTTGGCTGGCATCGATACCTACAAGTTCAAGACCAACTAAGCTGGCAGTATAAGGCCGTAGATGATATAGCCCGCCACCCCGCTCAGCACGAGCAGGAGGATCGGGCTTACTTTGTATCTGAAGGCGGCTACGAAGACAGCCAAAAAGATGACGATGCTGAGGATGAACTGCGTGGTGTCTTGTGTCGGCGAGCCGAAAGACTCTACGTTCATCAGCAGGATGGCCGCCGCCGCGATCAGCCCTATGAAGGTGATCCGCAAGATCTTCAACATCGTCTGTACCGCTGGATTGTCCTGCATTTTCATCAGAAAACGTGTGACCAGAATCATAGCCACTACTGGCAGCAGGATGACGGAGAAGGAGGCGATGCAGGAACCTATCATGGCCATGGGCGCCGAATAGCCGGCATGCAGTACGGCCGTGTAGCCCGCATAGGTGGCCACGTTGATGCCGATGGGGCCGGGCGTCATCTGCGAGACGGCCACCATATCCACAAACTCCTGCATGGTCATCCAGCCGTTGCGCGTCACCACCTCGTTCTGGATGAGCGCGATCATGGCATAGCCTCCGCCGAAGTTGAAGATGCCGATGCGGAGAAACGTGTAGAAGAGCTTCCAGAAGATCATGCCGCGCCCTCCTTTCTCTCTAGATATCTGCCGTAGAGATACCCGCCTATACCGGCTGCGATGATGATGAGGATGGGGGAGACCCTTAACAGCCAGATCAGCAAGGCAGCTACTATGGGGATCCAGATGTTGCCCCAACTCAACTTGGCGGTCTTGGCCATAGTGAAGACGGGTGCGGCAATCAGCGCGACCACCGCCGGACGGAGTCCCTTGAAGACAGCTTCGAAGATAGGATTCCCTTGCAGATAACGGAAACAGGTGGCCCAGAGAATGATGATGGCGATGGGCAGCAGGATATTGCCGAGTACCGCCGCCACAGATCCGAGTACTCCGCGCAAACGATAGCCGATGTTGGAGGCCATGTTGACAGCAAAGATGCCCGGCATCGCCTGCGAAAGGGCCAACACATCCAGAAAGGTCTCCTTGTCCAACCACCCACGGCGGTCCACAATCTCCTTCTCCATCAACGGGATCATGGCATAGCCACCGCCAATCGTGAAGGCGCCGATCTTGCAAAATGCACCAAACAAGGTCCACAAGCTGGCTTTCTTCTCTATAGTACCTAAATTGTTCATAACATGAAGTGCAAAAGTACAAAATAATACCTTGCTTCCACTATTAAAAAAAATGTATATTGCACCGATTTTCCGTTTTGAGTCAAAATGGCTTATTAACAAATATAACTGTCTGGTACAATATGAATTACAATATTAAACGAATCTTATCACTCCTAACTCTATTTGCGGCGATACTCGTTTTTTCCCCCCGTACCGCGCAGGCCGCCGAAGAGGAAAAGAGCTTCGAAGCCGGCCCGTTTATCCTGGAACATGTGACGGACAGTTACGGCTGGCATATCTGTGGCGAAGGCGACAAGAGCGTCACCATCCCCCTGCCAATCATCTTGTTTGACGAAGGTCAGCTGGTATGTTTCTCCTCTGGAAAACTGCATCATGGAGAGGCCGCCTACAATGGCTATGCCATGGGCTGGGGCGATCAGAAAGGCTCCATCGTCAAACTGGCAGACGACTATAGCGGCCATCTGGAAGAAGGGCAGATGTATCCAGTGGACCATGTCTGCAAATTCAACATCTCCATCACAAAGAATGTCTGCGCCCTCTTTATCTCCTTAATCTTGATAGCCTGGATTTTCCTCTCTGTAGCCAAGAGATACGAGGAGCATCCCAACGAAGCCCCCAAAGGCTTGCAAGGGCTTGTGGAGCCAGTCATCGTCTTTCTGCAGGACGAGGTCATCAATCCCTCCTTGGGAGACCGCGCCCCGAAGTACACACCCTATCTCCTGACGCTCTTCTTCTTTATCTTATTGAATAACATGTTGGGTATCATCCCTATCTTCCCGGGCGGTGCCAACCTGACTGGCAACATTGCCGTGACGGGCATCTTGGCGTTGATTACCTTTTTCATCACCAACATCTCTGCCAAAAAGGAGTATTGGGTGGACATCTTCAACACTCCCGGCGTGCCTTGGTGGCTGAAACTGCCCATCCCCATCATGCCGTTTGTAGAGTTGATAGGCATCTTTACCAAGCCTTTCGTGCTCATGGTCCGACTCTTTGCCAACATCACGGCCGGGCACATCATCGTGCTGGGATTTATCTCCTTGATTTTCATTTTTGGACAAATGGCTCCGGCCATCGGATACGGCGTCTCCGTGGTTTCCCTGCTCTTCTACGTCTTCATGGGCGTTCTGGAGTTGCTGGTGGCTTTCATCCAGGCGTTTGTGTTCACGCTGTTGAGTGCCATCTATATCGGAACCGCCACGGAAGAGCATCATGAAGAGAGTACAGAATTAGCATAGTAAACCCTTTAATTAATCATTATAATTTCAAAATCATGTCAGTATTATCAACCCTTTTGCAAGCAGCTCCCATTCTCGGTATCGGCCAGATGGGTGCAGGTATCGGTGCTGGTTTAGCCGCTATCGGTGCTGGTCTTGGTATCGGTAACATCGGTAGAGATGCCATGTCCGCCATCGCCCGCCAACCGGAAGTGGCCGGCAACATCCGTATCAACATGATCTTGGCCGCCGCCTTGATTGAAGGTGTGGCCTTGTTCGCCGTTGTGGTTTGCTTGCTGATCGCTATTGCGAAGTAATGTTTGAAGTCTCCCCGCGATTGGCGGGGAGACTTCATTTTTTTCAAGAATCTAATGAAGTAAATAATCAATATGGAACTGATAAAACCCTCTTTTGGACTAATATTCTGGATGCTGATAGGCTTTGGCATCTTGTTCTTCATCTTGGCGAAGTTCGCCTGGCCGATTATCACCAACGGCATTGCAAGTCGTAACAAGAAGATTCAGGACCAGCTGGACGAGGCTGCCCGCGTGCACGCCGAACTCGAGAATATGCATCTGAAGCATGAAGAAATGCTGGCAGAAGCCAAGGCTGAACGCGATGCCATCGTGGCCGATGCCCGCAAGATCAGCGAGAAGATGTACGAAGACGCCAAACTGAAGGCCGATGCGGAGGCTCAAGCCATCATCGATGAGGCTAAAAAGACTATCTACTATGAGAAGATGAAGGCCATTACCGACGTGAAGAACGAAATTGCCAACTTCTCCATTGACATTGCCCAAAAGGTGATAGAACATGAACTCTCCGATAAGGAGCAGCAGGAGAAGCTCATCGAGGAGTGGGTGGACAATTGTAATTTGAATTAAACCTTTATTAACCTTTTTATTAACCTAAATTTTTTAGTTATGAAAAAATTAGTTGTTACATTAGTTATGATCTGCGCCATCGCAGGTGCCGCTATTGCCCAACCGCGCGCCATCGGTGCCCGTCTGGGTTACAACTTGGAATTCTCTTATCAGCATTCCATTGCCGCTGGTGCTATGTTTGTTGATCTCACTGTTGGTGCCACCAACGTTTGGAACCAATGGGGTGTTGTAGGTGCTACCGCCATGTTCGACTGGGTATGGGGTATCGGTGCCAGCAACTGGAACTGGTATGTAGGCCCTGGCTTTGGCGTTTCCTACCACTATGGTCAATATTGGAGAGACCACAATTACTATCCCTTCGGCGTGAGTGTAGGTGCTCAACTCGGTGTTGAGTATCAATTCAACATTCCGTTGAACATCAGCTTGGACTGGCGTCCAATGGTTAACGTGATGGGCTTCTTCAGAGGAGATGGTTATCCTATTTACAACAGCTTCTACAGCGTGGCTCTCGGCCTCCGCTACAGATTCTAATCTGAACATTTCAACCTATGACAGCCGATCTCGTTCAGAGGTCGGCTGTTTTTCTAACATCACATCTTATGAACTTTATAGATTCTCATACCCATCTTTACCGCGAGTATTATCCCGACAACTTCGAGGAGGTCATCCAGCGGGCTGTCGATGCTAATGTGAAGCAGATGCTCTTGGCGTGTGTCAACCGTGAAACCCCAGACCAGATACAGGAGGTGGTCTCCCTATTTCCAGATAACCTGTACGCCATGGTAGGACTGCATCCTTCCGATGTGCGGGAAGACTACCTCGATGTCTTGGCCTACCTGCAAACCCGCCTCGATGACCGCAATGTGGTGGCGGTGGGGGAGATCGGTCTCGATTTCTATTACGAGCGCACCTACGAGGCGCAGCAGAAAGATGCCTTCTACCAGCAGTTGCGCTGGGCGCGCCATCTGCAGTTGCCGCTATCGCTGCATATCCGCAGTGCGTATAATGAGGCTATTGAGATTCTGCAACAGTTCAAGACGGGCGAGCTGTCCGGCATCGTCCATTGTTTCTCCGGAGGCATACAAGAGGCCAAATGGGCGGTGGCCCGCGGTTATGCCATCGGCATCGGCGGCATCGTGACTTTCAAGAACAGCAAACTGCCGGAACTGGTCAAGGAGATCGGTCTGGAACATATCGTCTTGGAAACCGACGCCCCCTATCTGGCGCCTACCCCGCACAGGGGCAAACCCAATGAGAGTGCCTATATCCCCCTTATCGCCCAGAAGATAGCGGAGATCTTCGACGTCCCAGTACGGGAAGTCATGGAGCAGACGTCCCGCAACGTGTATGCCATCTTCAAAAAGCTTCCGCCAAGAGGACTCCTGGATTCCGAATAGTCTGTTGCCGGTTTAGTTTTCTACATCCATGGCCAACCGAAAACCGACATAGTGTAAGGTGGCGTTGGGCACTATGCGGTTGCGTGCAGAGACGCGACATACATCCCAAAAGCTGGTTATACAGCCGCCGCGATATACCCTGCATTCGCTTAATTCATAGCCTTTTGGATTTACATAAGCGCCACTGAAACTCAGCTCGTAGAATTCAAAGCCGTCGTAGCACCACTCATAGACGTTGCCACTCATATCGTAGATTCCCAGCTCGTTGGGCATCTTGGTGCCGACAGCATGGGGTTTTCTGCCACTGTTTTTGCGATACCAGGCCACATCGTTGATGTCGTCGGAGCCGCTGAATTTGTATCCTTGCGATAAGCGTCCGCCGCGGGCTGCATATTCCCATTCCGACTCGGTGGGTAAACGGTATTTTTTTCCTGTCATCTTGTTTAGCTTGGCAATAAACTCGCGAGCGTCATACCAGCTGACGCGTGTCACGGGAAGACTGTCGCCAATGACCTTGGAAGGATTCTTTCCACCCATGACAGCCATCCATAATTCTTGGGTGACCTCGTATTTGGAAATGCAATAATCGCTTAACACTACCACATGGGCAGGCCTTTCGTCGAACAGGCAGTCAGCGTGCTGGACTCCGGAACACCCCATCAGGAATTCTCCTCCCTCTACATAAACCATCTCTATGGTTGGAATCTGCGCATGAACGGCCAAAGCGAGAAAGAGGACCGTCATGACGGATATCATTTTGCGTGTTTTCATCATTGCTGTTTTTTTTATGGATGATAAAATGATGGGCAAAGATACATTTTTTCGGGAATAGATGTCTCGGCATTTTCAAAATATATGCGAGAATTTGCTATTTTTGCCGCGCAAAATCAGTACTGTTTAATGGAAAGAAAATTTAATACCGAAGATATAGGGGACGATTACTCTTTTGAAGAGAAGCGCTCCCGCAAAACCGACCGTCCGCGTCGCGATGACAGACGACCGGCCAAGCGTTCATACTCATCATCCCGAGATGGGAAGCCATCCCGCTCCAGATCCCGTTTCAGAGAGGATGATGACAGACAAGACAGAAGATATTCCGGCAAACGATCTTTCAAGGGCCAGGAGAGAAGTCGTGACAAGCGTGGCCGTTTTGCCAAGAAGGACGACAGCCGTCCGCGCCGCCGTGATATTACGGCCGAATCGGCCATTCTGACCGAGATTGTGGAGCGTCGCAAGCAGGAAGGTCGTCAGAGACCGCGCCCGCAACGCATTCTGACCTTGGAATTTGAAGAACAACACGGTCCGATCCGTCTCAACAAATATATCGCCAATGCGGGCATCTGCTCCCGTCGCGAAGCTGACGTCCTCATCTCTTCCGGTGCCATCACCGTCAACGGCGAGGTGATTACCGAGATGGGCCACAAGGTGATGCCCACCGACGAGGTGCGCTACGGCGACAAGGTCCTCCAACGCGAGAAACCGGTCTATGTGCTCCTCAACAAGCCGAAAGACTATATCACCACCACCGACGATGAACACGACCGTGCCAATGTGATGGAACTGGTGCGCGATGCCTGTGAGGAGCGCATCTATCCCGTCGGACGCCTCGACCGCGACACGACAGGTCTTCTGCTTTTCACCAACGACGGCGACCTGACAAAAAAACTGACTCATCCGAGCTCCCAGATCGAGAAGACCTATATGGTGGAACTCGACAAGCCTTTCGCGTCTGTCGATATGGAGACCATCCGCAATGGCGTTGAACTGACCGATGGCGTGGTGGTCCCCGATGATGTGCAGTATGTGGACAGCAGTGAATCCAAGAAGGTGGTGGGCATTACCATCCATTCCGGCAAGAACCGCGTCATCCGTCGTATGTTCGACGCCCTGGGCTATGAGGTGGAGAAACTCGACCGCGTGGTCTTCGCCGGCCTCACCAAGAAAGACCTGAGACGAGGTTATTGGCGATTCCTGACCAAGAAGGAGGTGGCTTTCCTGAAGATGCTCTCTACCAAAAACAAAGAAGAGGAATAATAACGATGGAACATCTTGAACTGATGGCTCCTGCCGGCTCTTACGAGTCGCTGATGGCCGCCATCCAAGCTGGCGCCAAGGCTGTCTATTTCGGTGTGGGTGCCCTCAATATGCGCTCCCGCTCCGCTGCCAATTTCACATTTGACGACCTGCAGCAGATAGCCGATATCTGCCGCGAACATGGTGTTCGCTCCTATCTGACCGTCAACACGATCGTCTATAACGACGAGATCCGGCAGTGCCACGACCTGCTGGATGCCGCCAAAGAAGCGCAAGTGACCGCCATCATCGCTTCCGATATGGCCGTGATCCAATACGCCCGCCAGATAGGTCTTGAAATCCATCTTTCCACCCAATGCAACGTCACCAATGTGGAGGCGGTGCGCTACTATGCCCAGTTTGCCGATGTGGTGGTTTTAGGCCGCGAGTGCAACCTGCGCCAGGTGGCCGATATCTGCCATACCATCCAGAAAGAGCAGATCAAAGGGCCGAAAGGGGAACTGGTGCAGGTGGAGATGTTCGTCCACGGCGCCCTCTGCATGGCCGTGTCGGGCAAGTGCTACCTGAGCCTCGATAACTACAACTATCCCGCCAACCGCGGAGCCTGCATCCAACCCTGTCGCCGCGCCTATCATGTCACCGATTACGACAATGAAATAGAGTTGCTGGTCGATAATCAATATATCATGTCGCCCAAAGACCTCTGCACCATTGGCTTCATCGACAAGATGATCAAAGCCGGTGTCTCTATCTTCAAGATTGAAGGCCGCGGACGCTCCCCGGAATATGTCAAGATTGTGACGCAATGCTATCATGAAGCCATCGATGCCGTGCAGAGCCAAACCTATACGAAAGAGAAGGTGGAGGCCTGGACCCAACGTCTGCGCAGTGTCTATAACCGCGATTTCTGGGACGGATACTACTTGGGTCGCAAGATGGGCGAATGGTCGGAGCGCTACGGCTCCCAAGCCACCCGCTATAAACAGCACATCGGCAAGGTGACCAATTTCTTCGGCAACATCTCCGTGGCCGAGATCGTCATCGAAGAGGAGTCCCTCTCTCTCGGTGAGGAGATCTTGATCATCGGTTCTACCACTGGTGTCGAGGAGGAGACGGTGTCGGAGATCCGTGTGGACCTCAAGCCAGTGACGACAGCAGAACAAGGGGTGTATTGCTCCATCCCTGTCCATCAACTGGTGCGCCGCGGCGACCAGGTCTATAAATGGGTGACGGTGGTGGACGAGTTCTGATACCTCTAACTGATCCTTGTCCAGTTTTTCTCTCTTTTCATGATCTCCCGTAGGGTGACGGCTATCCGTTGGTGCTCGGGCTGCGAGAGCGATGGGTCGTTGTCTAAGATCTGCATGGCCAATTTGCGGGTGTAGGTCACCAGCTGCTCATCTTTGCTGAGGTCGGCGATCTTGAAGTCCACCATGCCACTCTGTTGGGTACCCTGGATGTCGCCGGGCCCGCGCAGCTTCAGGTCGAAGTTGGCGATCTCGAAGCCGTCGGTGGTGCTGACCATGGCGTTGAGTCGCTGTTTGCCTTCTGTGCTGAGTTCGTATTTGGACATCAGGATGCAATAGGACTGGTTGCCGCCGCGCCCCACGCGCCCGCGCAGCTGGTGCAACTGCGACAAGCCGAAACGCTCGGCATTCTCAATGACCATCACCGTGGCGTTGGGCACGTCGATGCCGACTTCGATGACGGTGGTGGAGAGCAGAATCTGGGACTGGTTCTTGGCAAAGCGCTGCATCTCAAAGTCTTTGTCTTCCGCACTCATCCGGCCATGCACCATGCCGATGCCATACTCCGGCTCCGGAAACTCCCGCTGGATGGCCTCATAACCCGCTTGCAAATCCAACAAGTCCAGCTTCTCCGACTCTTTGATGAGCGGATAAACGACAAAGACCTGCCGTCCGGCAGCAATCTGCTTCTTCAAAAAGCCATAGAGCGCCAAGCGGTCCTTGTCATAAATATGCTTGGTGATGATGGGCTTGCGCCCTTGCGGCATCTCATCGATGACGGAGATGTCCAAGTCGCCATACAAGGTCATGGCCAACGTCCTGGGGATGGGTGTTGCCGTCATCACCAGGATATGGGGCGGGGTGGTGTTCTTGCGCCACAACTTGGCCCGTTGCTCTACGCCGAACCGATGTTGCTCATCAATGACTACAAGTCCTAAATCTTTGAATATCACATTGTCCTCTATCAAGGCGTGGGTGCCGATGAGGATGTCCACGTCGCCGTTTTGCAGGTCTTCCAGAATCTGGCGTCGCTTGGCCGTCTTGGTGTTTCCCGACAAGAACTCCACGCGCAAGCCCAACGGGGCCACCTGCTTGCAGATCTTCTCATAATGCTGGGTGGCTAGGATCTCTGTGGGCGCCATCAGACAGGACTGAAAATGGTTGTCTTTGGCCAACAGCATGATAAAGAGCGCGATGATGGTCTTGCCACTGCCCACATCGCCCTGCAACAGCCGGTTCATCTGATGCCCGCTGCCCACATCCGCCCGGATCTCTTTGATGACCCGCTTCTGGGCGTTGGTCAGCTCAAAAGGTATGTAGTTCTTGTAGAAACTGTTGAAGTAGTCCCCCACCTTGGAGAACAGATGCCCAGGAATGGTCTGTGTGTTGATGAGCTTCATCGACAACAGCTTCATCTGCGTGAAGAAGAGCTCGTCGAATTTAAGACGAAGGGAGGCGCGGGCCAAATCCTGACTGTTGGCAGGATAGTGGATGTTGCAGTAGGCCTCTTTCAAGGGCATCAATTTCAACTCCTGCACCATCCTGTCAGAGAGGGTCTCGGGAATCACATTCTTGACGATGGGCAATAGGTTGGCGACCAGCTTACTGATGGCCTTGGAGTCCAAGGTCTTCTTCTTGGCAACATCGGAGGTGTTGTACAAGGGCAAGAAGTTCATCGGCACCGCCGACTCTGTCTGGACGGTGGGGTCTATCATCTCTGGATGTGTCATGTTCCACCGGCCGTTGAAGAGCATCGGCTTCCCGAAGATGATGAATTCCTGTCGCTTCTGGAGAGTCTCCTCCACCCATTTGATGCCGTTGAACCAGACCAACTCCAGGGTGCCGGTGTCATCCCGGAAGAGCGCCGTCAGTCGCTTGCCCCGTTGCTGTCCCACGGTCTGGACGTTGGAGATGGTGCCCCGCAACTGGATGTATCCTCCGTTCTCGACAATGTCGCGCACCTTATAGACGTGCGTCTTGTCCACATGACGATACGGATAGTAGGTCAGAAGGTCCCGGTAGGTGCTGATGCCAAATTCCTTGCGCAACACCTCCGCTCTCTTCGGCCCCACTCCTTTCAAATACTCTATGGGGGTTTTCAATATGTCGATTTCTCCTGCCACGTTGTGTCTTTTTACGTTCGTTTTGTTTTCTTTTTTCCGCTCTGGAAAAATCCCGAGCTCGTTTGCAGCCGCAAAAGTAATAAAAAAAATCGTGTTGGACGTAGGCTAACCCTTCATCTTTTTTTTACTTTTGCACATTAAACTTTTTAATAAAAAAACAGTCGCAATCTCCTTTATTTTTTATACCTATGAAAAAGATTCTGAATCTACTATTGCTTAACAGTCTGATGGTGTTTGCTTTAGCACAGAGTGACATTGCTGCCGTTCCTTCCGAAAACATGAGTTCCTTCACTTTGGAGGATTGCATCCGGTATGCGGAAGCCTATAATTATTCTCTCCAGAGCTCTGCATTGAATGTCACCTCTTCGGAGATCAGCCTGAAATCCGCCAAAGAGCATATCGCTCCGTCCGTGTCCGCTTCGGCATCGCAAGGCTTCAGCACCAACAACTACCAGAAGTCGGTCAACTGGAACGGCAACTATGGCATCAGTGCCGGCATGACCCTTTTTGACGGGCTGAGCAACTATAACTCTATCCAACAAAGCAAGTTACAGGTGGAACAGTCGAAGCTGGAGGTGGAGAGAAGTAAAAACTCTATGAGAATTTCCATCATCCAGGCCTTCCTGAACATTATGATGAACGAGGATTTGTTAGAGTATCAGCAAGAAGTGATGGCCAGCAGTCAGGAGCAGATGGAGCAGGGTTCCCAACAGTTTCAGGTAGGACAGATTCTGGAAAGCGACTATAAAATGTTGCAGGCCCAATACACTTCCGACCGCTTCAATGTGGAGAACACCAAGCTGAACATTCAGAATAATTATTTGACGCTCAAAAAGTTGCTCTCCATTGATCCAAACAAGGAGATCTCCATTGTGCGTCCCGACAGTGCGACGCTCTTCAAGAGTCTGGATCTCCCGACCTTGGAGGAGGTGATGCAGAATGCTACCAACTATCTTCCTGAGTTGAAGATCAGCGAGAACGATATCACTGATGCCAACTATGCGGTCAAATTGCAGAAGGCCAACTATTACCCGTCACTCTCCCTCAACGCTGGCATCAGCACCGGCTATAACAACAGCAATATGGTGGAGAATGAAAAGTGGGGCACCCAACTGTGGCACGGCTTGGGTGAGAACGTGGGGTTGAATCTCAACATCCCCATCTACCAACGCAGCGATGTGCGCCACAATGTGCAGCAAGCCCAGCTGCGCGTGCAACAGGCTGAGCTCAGCAACCTGGAGACGCGGAATCAGATTTCCCAGGAACTGCAGCAATACTATATTGATGTATTGTCAGCCCAAAACGATTATATGGTTTCTGAAGCGCAAAGGGATGCTTATGAGGCAAACTATCATGCTTATACCTATAAGTTCAAATACGGTTCCATCACCGCCGTGGATCTGATTCAGCAGCAGACCAACTATTTGAACCAGCTCAACAAATATATGCAAGCCAAGTATTCTTTCGTCCTCAAACGCAAGATCCTGGATGTGATGATGGGCCAGCCGGTAAAGCTTTAGGTTACTAAACTATTAAATCATTAAATTATTAAGAGTTAAGTAGTTAAGAAAAATCAAGTATATGTCTAAGTTATCTAAAAAAACAAAATGGATCATCGCCATCGCGGCGATAGTATTGCTCGCGTTGATATTGTTTTTTGTCCTCAAGAAGGGCAAGCATACAGAGATGCAGATCAACACCGTGCGGAGTACCATAGACAGCATCGAGGTGACAGTCACCGCCACGGGTGAATTGCAGCCCGTTTACAAGGTGGATGTGGGTACGCAGGTGTCCGGTATCGTGGAGCACATCTATGTGGATTTCAATACCGTGGTGAAGAAAGGGCAGAAGTTGGCCGAGCTCGACCGCTCCAACCTGAACGAACAGCTCACCCAAGCCCAGACCAGCGTGTCGAATGCCAAGAGCAACCTGACCTTAGCCCAACAGCAATATGACCGTATCAAATCGCTTTACGACAACAAAGCTGCCACACAGGAGTCGTACGAGTCGGCGGTCAACTCCCTGAACCTGGCCAAGAACCAGCTCAAGACGGCCCAGTCAGAGTTGTCGCGTGCCCAGACGAACCTCTCCTACGCCACGATCTACTCACCCATCGACGGTGTGATTATGGACAAGGCTGTGGAGGAGGGTCAGACGGTGGCTTCTTCATTCAGCACACCAACGCTGTTCACTATCGCCAATGACCTGACCCAGATGCAGGTGCAGGCCTCTGTGGATGAGGCCGACATCGGCGAGGTGAAGGCCGGACAGCCCGTCACGTTCACCGTGGATGCCTTCCCCGACGATGTTTTCACCGGCACGGTGAAGGAGGTTCGCATCAATCCGACCGTGACCGCCAACGTGGTGACCTATACGGTCATTATCAATGCTCCCAACCCCGAAACCAAGCTCTTCCCCGGCATGACGGCTAGCGTGACCATCGTCACCAAGAAGGAGAGCGGCGTCTGCATCCCCATGACAGCGCTGTATGCCTCTCTGGATCAGGATAAGATGAAACAGTTTGAGAAGAAGGGATATACCTTCAAGACCATGTACCGGAATCAAGAAGAGATGGCCCAAGGGCTGAAGGATATTACCAAAAAGACCATCTGGGTGAAGAAAGGGGATATGACATACGAGCAGGTGCGTGTGGCCGTGGGCTTGAACAATGGAGTCACCACTTTGGTCACCGATGGTTTGGAATTGGGCGAAGAGGTCGTGATCGGTGTCAGCGAGGCCTTGCCAAACATGCCGCAGGGCATGCCGAAAGATATGCCCAAAGACATGCCGCAGGGTATGCCCGAAGGCAAGCAGCAGAAAGACGGAAAATCCAATCCTTTCATGCCAGGTCCGCCACAACAAAAGAAGAGATAGTTATGGGTCAAGATATATTGAAAGTTGAGAAACTGGAGCGCATCTTTCATGTCGGGAGTGAGGATGTGCACGCTTTGCGTGGCATCTCCTTCACCATCACCGAGGGAGAGTTTGTCAGCATCATGGGCACCAGCGGATCGGGAAAATCAACTCTGTTGAACATCCTGGGCTGTCTGGACACGCCCTCCGGCGGCGACTACATCATCGATGGCGTCTCTATTAAGAATCTGAGCAAAAACGAGTTGTCCACGCTGCGCAATCGCAAGATTGGTTTTGTGTTCCAGAACTACAACTTGCTGGCGCGCACCACGGCGTTGGAGAATGTGGAGTTGCCGCTGTTCTACAACAATGCCGTGCCTGCCAAGGAGCGTCGCGACAGAGCGATAGCAGCCCTTAAGTTGGTGGGTCTGGAGAACCGCATGGAGCACATGCCCAACCAGCTCTCCGGCGGTCAGCAGCAGCGTGTGGCTATCGCCCGCGCCTTGGTTAACGACCCTGTCATCCTGCTGGCCGACGAGGCCACCGGCAACCTCGACACCCGCACGTCCTATGAGATCATGAGCTTGTTCCAAGACCTGCACAGCCAAGGCAAAACCATCGCCTTTGTGACGCACGAGCCTGATATCGCCACGTTTACTACTCGCAAAATCAAACTCCGCGACGGACAGATCATCGAGGACGCACCTATCAACACACAGTCGGCCGCCGAAGCACTGGCTGCCCTCAACCTCCAAAAAGAAGACTAAGCTATGAACATTGGAAATCTTATCAAAATAGCCATCAGCTCCCTGTTCCGCAACAAGATGCGCACCGCCCTCACCATGCTCGGCATCGTGATCGGTATCGCCTCCGTCATCGCCATGGTCAGCATCGGGCAGGCCTCCACCCAGAGCGTCAAGACGGAACTCTCCTCCATGGGTTCCAATATGATCATGATTATGCCCGCCCGTCAGCGAAGAGGCGGCGTGGATATGGGTATGTCAACATCCAAAGCACTGGACAACAAAGACTTGGAAGCGCTTTCCAAAAACACCAAGTATGTGGCCGCCGTCTCACCTAACGTGACGACCAACAAACAGCTGATCTATGGCAACAACAACCATAGCTGTTCAGTCAGCGGTGTTTCCGCCGCCTACCTTGACATTCGCAAATATGAATTGAAAGAGGGCGTGATGTTTACGGATGACGATGTGAAACGCTACAACAAGGTGTGTGTCATCGGCCAGACCGTGGTGGATGAGCTCTTCACCAATGGCGAAGACCCCATTGGCAAGTCCATCCGTTTCGGATCTATCCCCATGACGGTGATCGGCGTGTTGGAGTCCAAAGGCCAGAGCGGCATGGGCGATGACCAGGACGACATCGTCTTTGCGCCCTACACGACCATCCAGAAGAGATTTTTAGGCATTACCTATTTCAATATGATGTATGCGTCTGCCACCTCGGAAGAGGAATCGGAGTTGGCGGCCACGGAGATCACCTACATCTTGCGCAGCAACCACGGCATCAAGGATGGCATGGAGGATGATTTCGACATCCGTACCCAGGAGGAACTGGTCTCCACCATCAGCTCCGTCACCAAGGTGATGACCACCCTGTTGGCCGCTATCGCCTCCATCTCGTTGGTGGTGGGCGGTATCGGTATCATGAACATCATGTATGTCACCGTCACGGAACGTACCAAAGAGATCGGTCTGCGCATGGCTATCGGTGCCCATAACCGCGACATCAAGTTACAGTTCTTGTGCGAGAGTGTCATATTGAGTTTGATTGGAGGCATTATCGGCATCATTTTGGGGCTGATCATCTCCTATGTAGCCTCCAAGATCCTGAATATGCCCTATGTGGTGAGCGAGATGGCCATTTTGGCTTCCTTCATCGTATGTGCACTTACGGGCATCTTCTTCGGCTGGTATCCTGCCAAGAAAGCTGCTAACTTGGATCCTATCAATGCGTTAAGATACGAATAGAAAAATTATCGCTATTCAAACCGTATGGCCTCCATCGGGGAGATCTTTTTCCCGACAACCCAGGCGGGGAGGGTCAATACCAACATACAGATAACGAATACACCGATATTCAACAACAGGATGCTCCACCATTGGAAATGGAAGGGGACGGCACTGACGTAGTAGGTCTCGGGATTTAGTTTCACTAGATGGAAACGCTGTTGCAGAAAGCCGAGCAAAAGACCTAATGCATTGCCTATCAGCATTCCGCGCAACAGGATGCGTCCTGCCACCAGCATGAACGCCCGCATCACATGGCCTGTTCGCATACCCATGGACTTCAAGATGCCGATGGTCTGCGTCTGCTCTAAAACGATGATGAAGAAGATGGATATCATGGTGATCAAGCACACGCAAGTGGTGATAATCAGCAGAATGGCCACGTTAGTGTCGAAAAGAGCCAGCCAGTCGAAGATGTCGGGGTAGAGCTGTTTGATGGTCTCGGCTTTCAAGTCGTAGCCGGCACGGCTGTGTACAAACTGTCCCAGTTCATCAATTTTGTCGTAATCGCGAATCAGGACCTCCAGGCCGCTCACCTGCGACGAGTCCCAGTCGTTGAGTTTCTGTATCTGTCGCAGATCCACTATGGCGTAGCGTTCGTCATATTCGGTCATGCCGGTCTCGTAGAGGCCGCAAACCACAAAGCTGCGAGCCCGCGGCGGATCCTGCACGAAGTAGGTCTGTACCTTGTCGCCGATCTTCAGTTTCAGTTTGGAGGCCATCCGGGTGGAGAGGATGATCTGGTTGGAAACGGCCGTGTCGGAGAGTTGGAGCAGGGACCCTTCTACCAGATTCTGTTGGAACAGTTCCGGCAGGAAAGTCTCGTCCACGCCTTTCAGCACGATGCCCTCCACCTGGTCGCTGGTCTTTACCACCCCGACCTTGGTGGCAAAGTTCTGCACCCCGAGAATGTCAGGGTGCTGTTGCAGCAATGGAACCACCGACTGGTTTTTGTCAATGGGGATCTGCTCAAAAGAGTAGTTCTGGTCGAAATGGGTGATGCGGATGTGCGACCCCATGGCGATGACACGGTCCCGGATGGCCTTCTTGTATCCTGCCGTGATACCCAAGGCCAGGATCATGATGACCAGACCCAAGGAGATGCCACAAACGGAAAGACGGATGATAGGGCGGGAGAAGGTGTTGCCCTTGTCTTTGAGGATGCGGTGCGACAGGAACAGATGAAAGGAGGAGCGCGCCATTATATGAACGGTTTAGAAGAAATAGCGGATGCCTATTCTGGCAAACATGGGGAAACGCCTGTATATGGCATACTCGAATTTGCGATCGCTATGATAGGGATATAGAATGTACATGGCGTAGATGGAGAGCTTGTCGGAGATCATGGCGTTGGAGTTGAATCCGATACCCGCAGCCACCGCATGCACATTATGCCGGTAGGTCATCCAGTCATTCATATCCTCATAGGGATAGTTTAAAAACTCGTATCCAACATGTAAGATGAGGTAGTCCATCAAGGTGACCTCACCGAAGGCGCTGGCGCCGAAGCAATGGTTCACGGGATCAGAGCCATACAGGCTGTATTCCAATTCGTAGCGGGGACCCACACCCAAGGTGAACATGTCGTGGATTTGGATGCCGCCTTCAGCCATCAGCGCTAGCCGGTACCCGAAGTTGGAGTTGATGTTGCCGCCGACGAAGAAATGATAGTCACGCTCCGGCTTATCATTCTTAGCACCTTGGCGTTCTCCCGAACGCAGACTGTATGGCACAGACACGCTCTGCGCCTGCATCATGAAGGGCAACAACAATATCCAGGATAAAGCAATAAGGATCGACTTTTTCATTGTGAACGGTTTTTCTGTTAAAAATGCAAAAATACAAAAAATCGATAATACGGCGTCTGGCTCGTTTTTGATTTGTGAACAGGAAAATATTCCCTCTTTGCAAAGAAGAATTGCGTATCTTTGCAGCCGTATTCATAAGCTCACATTGATAGTATGGCCAAAGTAAAGATTCTGGGAAAAGAGTTCTCCCACCCCAACGAGTTGAAGTTCGCAGATGCCATCAAGGCGGGGTTCCCCTCGCCGGCGGAGGACTATCGTCATGACGGACTCGATTTCAACCGCGACCTTATCCGCCATCCTGAAGCCACCTTCTATGGCCGGGTGGATGGGGACTCGATGGTAGAAGCAGGCATCTCCGATGGCGATCTGGCAGTGATCGACCGGGCTGTGGAACCTGCCCACGGCGATGTGATTGTGGCTTATGTCAACGAAGAGTTCACGATCAAGTTCCTCGACCTCTCGCATCAAAAGGAGGGCTATATCGAACTACGCCCCGCCAATCCTAAATACCAGCCTATCCGCATCAGTGCAGACGACGACTTCGAGGTGTGGGGCGTCGTGGTCTGGACAATCAAACCTTGGAAGCGATAACCTATGTACGGCATCATCGACTGCGACAACTGTTACGTCTCCTGCGAGCGTGTCTTCCGTCCGGATCTGAAGCATACGCCCGTGGTTGTGTTGTCCAATAACGATGGATGTGTCGTCGCTCGCTCCAACGAGGCCAAAAAGCTGGGCATCAAGGCGGGTATGCCTTTCTATCAGCTCCAAGAGAAATACCCCGCCCAAGAGATTGCCGTCTTTTCCTCTAACTATGAGCTATATGGGGAGCTGACAGGACGCGTGGTGAGCCTTATCCGCCAAGAAGCTCCCAACTATTTTCGCTACTCTATTGATGAATGTTTCGTCAACTTGAAGAAGCTGGAGACACCGGATTTGAAGCAGTGGGGAGAACAGCTGCATCGGAAGGTGCAGCGCTATGTCGGGATGCCCATCAGCATCGGCATTGCCCCCAACAAGACGTTGGCTAAGGTGGCCAGCCATTTTGCCAAGCGTTATCCCGGCTACCGGCATTGCTGTCTCATCGATACGGAAGAGAAGCGTGAAAAGGCTCTGAAGCTCTTCCCGGTGGAGGACGTGTGGGGCATCGGTCGTCGCTATGCCGCCAAATTGAAAGCTCTGGGTGTGCAGACCGCCTGGGACTTCGCCAGCCAAAAAGCGGAGTGGGTGCGCTATACTTTTCACAACGTGGTTATCTTCCGCACCTGGCGCGAGCTGAACGGGGAGGACTGTGTGCCCGAAGAGGAAATGGCCAAGAAAAAGAGCATCTGCACCAGCCGCAGCTTCAACGGGATGATCACAGACCTTGCAGATCTCAAGACCCATATCTCCAACTACGCCGCCCGTTGTGCCGAGAAACTGCGGCAAGAAGGATCTGTGGCCTCCGTCGTCTGCGTCTTCATTCGCACCAACCCATTCCGCGAAGACCTGCCCCAGTATGAGAATTTCATCGAATACCCGATCTTCACGGCTACCAACGCTACCATTACCATCGTGAAAGCCTGCACCGATGCGTTGGAAAAAATATTCCGCCCGGGATTCCAATACAAAAAGGCCGGCGTGATCGTGATGCAGACTTCCCCGGAATCCGCCGTCCAAAGCACGCTCTTCGACATCAATGATGAACAGTTCGACAAGCTGAAGAAACTGGACCGCGTATTAGACAAAATCAATAAGGTGAATGGCTCCGAAACGGTTGTGCTGGGGTCACAACAGTATGCCTTGAGATCGAATAAGGGCAAAGCGGAGGTCTTTGCCAACGTCATCAAACACGAGTTCAGAAGTCCTAACCCAACGACCCGGTGGAATGACATCATCCGGTTGAAATGAGGCATGGCAATCTGCTATCGTTGTGAGCATGATTATTTCAAAAAAAACAGAGAATCAATATAATAACCGCTATTTTTTCACGTTTTACCGACGCTATGTTTTTGGTCATTGATATAGGAAATACATTAAAGAAAGCCGCCGTTTTTGACAAGGATGGTTTGGTGGCTTCACAATGCCGCTGGGAGACGGTGGACGAGTTGCAGCACTTTTTAGTTCCACTGTCCATACAGGCATGTATAGTCTCCACTGTGCGGGAAGACGGCTCACAGTTGGTGGCCGAGTTGAATCGTTGTTTCCCGACGATGCTCTTTACCGCTGCGTTGCCATTGCCTATCACGCTGTGCTATGACACGCCCCGGACTTTGGGCACCGACCGTATCGCCAGCGCGGTGGGAGCACATTCGCTCTTCCCCGATACTACGGTACTCGCCATTCAGGCAGGCACCTGCCTGGTGGCCGATCTCGTCACGGCGGAAGGCGAGTATCTTGGAGGCTCCATCGCTCCGGGTCTGCACATGCGCCTTACCGCCCTTGCCGAAGGTACCGCCCGTCTGCCACTGGTGACACCCTGTCAGGATGCGGAGGTGCTGGGCAAGTCAACGGAGACTTCCATTCTCTCCGGTGTCATCCACGGCATGCACTTTGAAATTGACGGTATGATAGATCATTATCGAGGACTGTTTCCAGACCTCCAGACTGTCTTGACGGGCGGGGACGGACCCCTCTTGAAAAATTTAATAAAAAATCATATCTTTGCCGCTCCAAATTTAGTGCTGTCTGGATTGTATAGAATCTTGAGATTTAATGTCTAAAGCTATCATATATAAACTCTTTTGCGTCTGCTTGCTCTGCGTTGCCGTAGTGTCCGTGTATGCACAAAATGGCATCAGCCAGCCCTATTCCTATTTTGGGGTGGGGATTATCAACAAGAACGCTAACGGCACCCTAGATGCTATGGGCGGTACAGCGATAGCTATGCAGGACCCTTACACGATCAATTTCCGGAACCCGGCCTCCTATGCGGCATTCGACTCGCTCTCCTTCGTGGGTGATGTGGGAGCCTCCATCGTCTCCTCTACCCTCAAACAAGGTAGCCTGATCCAAAAAAACTCCCATGCCCGCCCGGACTATATCGCTATCGGATTGCCCGTGACACGCCATTGGAGAACCAGCGTCGGCTTGGTGCCTTTCAGCTCCGTAGGCTATGATGTCACCGACAAACGGACCATCGACAGTATCGGAAACGTCTCTTATGATTATTCCGGAACAGGTGGTTTGTACCAACTTTATTGGGGCAATGCGTTCCGTATCTGCAAGGGCCTCTCCATCGGATTGAACACCTCCTATCTCTTCGGACACCTGTCGCATGTCTCCAATACAGCCTTCGAGGGAAGCAATTTCCTGAATTCTGTCATTAATGATGATATCCGGGTCAATGGCATTCACCTGACTGCCGGTATCCAGTATTTCTTCCGTATCAAAGAGAAACATCGTATCGGTCTCGGTGTGACGTACAGCAATTCTGCCTATGTCTGGACGAAGGAAGATCTGCTGATCAACTATTATACAGGAAGCTACAGTGTGGTTACCACCTACGATACTATCCTCCATTCCAACCAGAAGCAGGCCAATCTCCGTATTCCTCAATCCGTGGGGGCGGGCATCAGCTATTCCTTCAACAATAGCCTGATCGTGGCTGCCGATGTGTCGTGGCACAACTGGGCCGAATTCAAATACCTGAATTTCACTGATTCCATGACCAATTCCATCACCAGTTCTCTGGGTGTGCAGTATGTTCCTGACCCTATCTCCACGAAGTTTTTCAAGAGAATGGCTTTTCGGGCAGGCGTGAAATACTCCACCGGGGAGTTGGTCTTGAGAAACCGTGCCATCAATGAGTTGGGCGTGACGTTAGGTATCGGTTTCCCGCTGACCACTTTCAATACCCACTCCTCCCTGAGCCTGATGTTCGAATACGGGAAAATGGGTACCTTGGCCGACAACCTGATCAAACAGAACTATTTCCGGTTAGGCCTCAATTTCACACTCCAAGAACGCTGGTACCAACGCAAAAAACTTGAGTGATCCTATGAGTACCAAGGCTTAAACTTTCAAGCCTACAATCCATCTAACAACACGTTTTATCGCAACTAAAAAAAGCAGATTATAAACCTCAACAATAAAATATAGGAAAGATGAAAAAGATCGTTGTAACATTGTTTGTTCTACTGTTTTCCGGTAGTTTTTTGTTCGCGCAGTGCCCGTATAAATATGGGGCAAACGAGACTGACTCTCTGAGATGCCTCGAACAACTCACGAACTTCAACATTTTCTTGAAAGCTAAGAATTACGGAGAGGCCTATCCTTCCTGGCAATATCTGGTTCAGAACAGCCCCTGCTGCTGGGATGGTCTTTATACCAATGCTCAGAATATGTTTCAGGCCATGATCAACGCCGAGCAGGATTCTCTCCAGAAAGAGCGCCTGATTGATACGCTCTTGTATTCTTACGATATCAGAAACCAGGCATTTCCCGACAAATTCTCACAAGGCTATTGCTTAGGATTCAAAGCCTACAACCTGCTGCAATACCGCAAGAATACCTGGAACAAGGATATCAAGAAATACGAAGAGATTCTCAATATGTTCATCGAGTCCGTTGAGATGGAGAAAGAGAATACGCAACCTGTCATCTGGGATAAGTATTTCCAATTGGCTGAAATGATCACCAAGGCTAAGAAAGACACTTCCTATGTGATTGAAGCCTACGGTCGTGCCACCGATTATTTGGATGTTTCCATCAACAACTCCTTGGTACAATATGAGAAGCAGGTAGCAGTCATTGACAGCTTGAATGAGCTTTACACCACCGGCAAGATCGATACCGATTATCTGGTACATCTCTGCAAGAAACCTGCCGCTGATACAGCCCGTCAGATGAAGCTGGTCTTGAACTATCGTAAGACTTTGACCAAGATTGAAAAAGCGGTAGCTCCGTATGCTTCTTGCGATGTTTTGGAAGAGCTCTATGCCCAGAAGCTGGCCAACGAAGCCTTCAGACAAGATATTGCAGCTGTCAACAAGGTGGTTGTGACCATGGCCAAGGGTGGGTGCTTGACAAGCCCGGTCTTCAAAGACGCCTTGCTGATCCAACACAATGCAAAGCCCAGCAGAACATCCGCATACTGGATGGGTATGCTTTCCTTGAAGACTTACGCCATCAACAGTGACAAGGCTGAGGTGGATGCCGCCATCGGTTTCTTCCTGGATGCCGTCAGAATGAGTGAGACTAACGAGCAGAAAGCCGATGCCAACTATATGCTGGCTACGGCATACCAGACCAAAGGAGCTTTCTCCGAGGCACGTAACGCTGCTTATGCCGCCCTCAAGGCCAACCCGAATTTCGGCAATGCTTACATCTTGATTGGCGACCTCTACAAGTCTTCTGGCAGCAGATGCTCCGATGGTATCCCATACGACTACAACTGGGCTGCCGCTGACAAATATAGCAAAGCAGCTGCTGTGGATCCTTCCTGCGCCGCTACGGCAAACGCCCGCCGCTCTTCTCTGAAATTCCCGGCTAAAGAGGAACTCTTCAGACGCGGTATGAGTGCAGGCGCCTCCTATCACGTGGGTTGCTGGATCCAAGAAAATACTACCGTCAGATAACAGACCGCTCCATGCATTCGTTATCGTGGACGACCTTTCGGAACACCATCATGGCCTTTTGCCTGATGGTGTTCCTTATTTCTTGTAACAATCACAAGGAAGAATCACAGCTGTTCTCCTATCAAGGGAAATACCCCGACGAGTCAGCTCAAAATATCACGATAACGATGAGCGATTCCGGCAAAGTCAGCTTTGTGGTCACCACCCCCATCCTGAACCGCTATTCTTCGGACTCTCTGAACTATACCGACTGTCCGGAAGGCATTCAGATAGTATCATATACCGAATGGGGAGAAAAACAGGCCGTCATCACTGCCGACTATGCCGCCTACGAGAACAACTCCGTCTATAAAGCCTCCAAAAACGTTGTTATCCGCGATGTCATCAAAGGAGACACCCTCGAAACGGAAGAGATCATCTGGGATCAAAGAACTCGAACCATCTACTCCAACACCTTGGTGAAACAGAAAAAAGCGGACGGATCCGTCAACTATGGGGATGGCTTCACGGCCGATGAACGTTTCACCAAATATACCATCGTTCATCCTCGAGGCGAGATGAATGGTTTTGATTTTTAAGTCATTTGTGGGAAAAAACCACCTTTTTGGATTGAATAGCAAAGTATAAAAAGTGTATCTTTGCCGTTTGAAATTAAAAATAATAACATGCAGAATATCAGAAATATAGCTATTATTGCACACGTTGATCACGGAAAGACAACCCTCGTGGACAGGATTTTGCACCAGGCACATCTGTTCAGGGAGAACCAACAGGTACAGGATTTGGTGTTGGACAATAACGATCTGGAGCGGGAGCGTGGTATCACGATTCTGTCCAAGAACGTATCGGTCCGCTACAAGGGCTACAAGATCAATGTGATAGACACTCCGGGCCACAGTGATTTTGGTGGCGAAGTGGAGCGCGTGCTCAATATGGCGGATGGTGTTTTGCTGGTGGTGGACGCTTTCGAAGGCCCTATGCCCCAGACCCGTTTTGTGACGCAGAAGGCTATCGAGTTGGGATTGAAACCTGTTGTGGTCATCAACAAAGTGGACAAGCCCAATTGTCAGCCCGACTTGGCCCAAGAGGCTGTTTTTGAGCTGATGTTCAACTTGGGTGCCTCCGACGATCAACTCGATTTCCCGACCGTCTATGGCTCCGCCAAGAACGGTTGGATGGGTCCTGACTGGCAGAATCCCACGAATGATATCTCCTATTTGCTGGATACCATCATTGAATCCATTCCTGCCCCCAAGGCCGAAGAAGGAAATCTTCAGATGATGATCTCCTCTCTGGATTTCTCTTCATACGTGGGACGTATCGCGGTGGGTCGTGTAAAGCGCGGCAGTATCCAGTGGGGACAGACGGTCTCGTTGGTAAAACGCGACGGCACCGTTCAACAATCCAAGGTTAAAGAGTTATATGTCTTTGAAGGATTGGGCAAAGAGAAAATCAAGACTCCCGTCGAGGCTGGAGAGATCTGCGCTGTGTTGGGACTGGATGATTTTGAGATTGGAGACACGGTGGCTGATCATGAGAACCCGGAACAGCTGCCTCCTATCAAAGTGGATGAACCCACGATGAGCATGTTGTTTACCATCAACAACTCCCCGTTCTTTGGCAAGGAGGGAAAATATGTTACTTCCAGACACCTGCGCGACCGTCTGTTTGCAGAACTTGAACGCAATCTTGCCATGCGCATAGAAGAGACGGAATCCCCCGACCGGATGAATGTCTTCGGACGCGGTATCCTCCATCTCTCCATTTTGATAGAGACGATGCGCCGGGAGGGTTACGAGTTGCAGGTAGGTCAGCCTCAGGTCATCATCAAAGAGATCGATGGACAGAAGTGTGAACCTATCGAGCAGTTGATGGTCTTGGTGCCCGAGGAGATGTCCAGCCGTGTAATCGACTATGTGTCGCGCCGCAAGGGCGAACTGCTGTCCATGGACACGGTCAATGATCGCGTACACTTGAACTTCAACATCCCGTCCAGAGGTCTGATCGGTTTGTCCAACCAGCTGTTGACAGCCACAGAAGGGGAGGCTATCATCTCCCATCGTTTTGTGGAGTTCCAACCTTGGAAAGGGGAAATCCCGGGTCGTCATGCCGGTTCCCTGATTGCGATGGAGACAGGCCAAGCCTATGCTTATGCGCTCAACAAGCTGCAAGACCGCGGCCGGTTCTTCATTGAGCCCGGCGACCAGGTCTATGCAGGCCAGGTTATCGGTGAACATATTCGTCAGGGGGACCTGGTGATCAATGTTTGCAAATCCAAGAAACTCTCCAACATGCGTGCGGCTGGTTCCGATGAGAAGCTGGTGTTGGCGCCTGCTATCAAATACTCGTTGGAACAATATATGGAGTTTATCGCCAAGGATGAGTATCTGGAGATCACCCCGCAGTCGTTGCGCCTCCGGAAGATCATCCTGGATGAGATTGAGCGCAAAAGAGCAGAAAAGAGAAATACGGACACGATTTAACACACTACTATGCAAAAGGAGGAGTTCTATACCCATCTTTGCGAGGAGTTGCGCCAGAATCAAGCCCTGTATCCTTATTACAAGCTGACATATGGCAGTCCCCAGCAGCAGCAGTTCCGCAAAGCCTATTTCATGCAGCGTCTGAGCTATCTGGAGAAATATCTGGATACCACTAAGCCGTTGCAGATATGGGATTGTGGATGCGGGTATGGAACCACCGGACTCTTTCTGGCGATGAACGGTATTCCCAGTACGGGTTCTTCCCTTGAATATTACATCGACCAATTGGAAAATAGACGTCAATTCTGGCAGCAGTATGGCGACACCTCTCTGTTTACGTACCGTTATGCCAATGTTTTCGACCAGACCATCGAGCCGGAAAGTTTTGATGTTATCATCATGCAGGACACGCTGCACCATATCGAGCCTATACAGGAAGCCCTACCTCTCTTTTACTCCGCTTTGAAGAAAGGCGGTCGGTTGATCCTAATCGAGGAGAATGGTGGCTGCTGGCTGAAGAGTATGATGCTATTCTTGAAAAGAGGCAATAAAAAGGTGGTGGAGATGTATGATGAGGTCTTGAAAAAGAAGGTGTTGATGGGCAATGAGAATATCCGTTCGGAGAAACAATGGCGCCAGCTGTTTGAGAAGACCCCCTTCAAATTGATCGAAGATTCTGTATCCTATATCCGAATATTACCCCCATCCTATTATAAAAAGAGATCCTGTGACGAGGTCGTTCAGCGCGAGCAGACGGTTTGGTATCCTAAGAAATGGTTCCGTGAGCACTTCTTTTTCGGCCTCAATATGGTTTTTGAAAAGTAATTCTTCGGTGCAAGCCAGGTAGTTTTTATGACGGACAATCTCTCCATACAGCAACTGATCCAACTTCAGGATACCCGTCAGTTCGACACAGTGGTGGTCTTGACGGATGCTAATCTGGACATGCTTTATCCTGGCTATCTGCAGGAGGTTGCAGGTCATGTAACTCGTCGCTATGCCAAGATTGTGATTCCGGCTGGCGAGGAATCTAAGAGTCTTCATCAGGTAGAGAGAATTTGCACAGAGCTGATGGAGATGGGTTGCGACAAAAACACCTGTATTGTCAATTTCGGGGGTGGCATGGTGTGCGATCTGGGCGGTTTCATCGCCTCTATTTACAAACGTGGCATAGCGCATATCAACTACCCCACCACACTGATGGCGATGCTGGACGCTGCCATCGGGGGCAAAACGGGGGTGAACGTGTCGTATGCAAAGAACATTGTGGGGGTCATCCGTCAGCCGTTGGCAGTGATAGGCCCTGACATGAATCTGTTACACACTCTTTCATCCGAAAATCTGCACAGCGGATTTGGAGAGATGATTAAGACGGCCTTGATAGGATTGCCTTCAATTTTCCATTCGCTTTGCGCATTGGATGTTCTAAGTGCCCAAAGTTTGAAAGAGGAATGGATTGAACAGTGCGCTGAGTTCAAACGCAAGGTGGTGGAGGTGGATCCAGAAGATCACGACTGTCGCCACATCCTGAACTTTGGCCATACAGTCGGACATGCCATTGAGAGTTGGTTGTTGGAACAGAATATTCCGGTTCCACATGGTGTGGCAGTGGCCGAGGGATTGTTCCACGAGGTGTCTCTCTCGCATTCCCATGGAATATTGCCAGAAGACGAGATGCGACTTGTTCAGCGGTTGATAAGACGTTTTTACGAACGAATAGATATAGGTTCGGGATTCGACCGTATTATGTACTATATGCGCCAGGACAAGAAGAACAGGGAGGGTAGAATCAATTTTACCCTGCTAGATACCATCGGAAAGGCTAGACCGGACTGTCTGATTGAAGCGGAACAAGTCCGGGCGTTTTTCCAACGCGGTCTTTAATAGCTGTTTTTTACCATAAAAAAAGAGGACAACACTGTTATCCTCTTTTTTGCGTATATGATGATAGATGTTTAGTCAGCCAAATCAGAGAAAAACTCTTTCAAATCGTTGCCGCTGAGGTTTTCAAACAGAGGGGTAGGGGTGAAGACCTCTTCCTCCTGCATGGTCATGGTGTGCTGAGATTGGAGGAGTTGTTCACGCAGGACGGCAGGAGTCTGGATTTTGGTTTTCCATTCGGTGTCGTCAGGGAACGGGTCTTCTGTTCTTTCGCCTTGAGCGTAGATGGTATTGTCGTTGTTGAAAGAGGGTTCCATCATGGGGTCAATGGTGGGAGTCTCGACAGGCTCCATGTCAGGATTGTTTGCAGCATCCAGTTTCTCGATGGTAGCCACGGCATCTTCGGAGGATCCGTGGATATATTGATCGTTGATAGGAGTTTCAGAGACAGTGATCTCTTCCTCTTTCAAATCCGTTGTGATGGTGCTGCCGCTTTGGTTGAGATAGGCTGCCGGGGTATCGAACTTGGTGATGATGACCGATAGTTTGACGGCGTCGTCCAAGGACTCGTCCACGCCCATACCATGGATGATTTCGGCATCGTCGCTTTGGAGGGCTTGGAGGCGCATGGTGATCTCTTTGAGTTCTGAGCCGGTGAAGTGGGCGTTCGGGCCGAAGGAGATGAAGAACAGGAAGTTCTCGGCATTTGTGATGACGGAGGAGTCGAGCAGCGGGCAGGCAAGGGCCTCATCGACGACACGTTGGATACGGTCTTCGCCGCGGGCGGTGGCGATGCCTAGCATGGCTCTGCCGCTGTTGGTCATGACAGTCTTGACATCGTTGAAGTCCACGTTCTGATAGAAGTCGCAGGTGATCATCTCTGCGATACACTTACAGGCGTTCTTCAAGACATCGTTGGCGTAGCCATAGGAGTTGAGGATGTCTTCGTCTTGATAGTATTTCAGGATATTCTCATTCTTGATAATGATGAGGGAGTCCACGTGTTTGGCCATCTCCTCGATGCCTTCTTGGGCCAGGCGTATGCGCTTCGGGCCTTCATATTCAAAGGGGGAGGTGACCACGCCGATAGTGAGGATGCCCATGCTGTGTGCCACTTCGGCAATCACCGGGGAGGCGCCGGTGCCGGTACCTTTGCCCATGCCGGCGGTGATGAACAACATCTGGGTCTCCTTGCCGATGAATTCGGCGATCTTCTCCTTGCTCTCGTTGGCGAGCTGGCGTGCCACTTCAGGTCTGGCGCCTGCACCCAGTCCGGAGCCCAACAAAAGTTTGCGTGGGATGGGGCTCTGTTCCAGATGGCCTTGGTCGGTGTTGCAGATTAAAAAGTCAACACCCTTGATACCTTCTTTGTACATGTGGGCTACGGCATTGCTGCCACCGCCGCCAACTCCTAACACTTTGATGATGGAGGAGTTCTCGTTAGTGCCGAAATCCGGCGTCATATCAAAAATTTCAGTCATATTGTGTGAGTTGTCAAAAATATCTGACATGATTAATGGTTTATAATAGGTAAATGGTTTATTTCTAATAGGTTATGATACTTGTTCGATTCTGTCTTTGAGGAATTTACGGACTTTGTCAAAGAATCCCCATCCGTAGTCGCCATCGGGGACGGGATTATTGGGTTTCTTTTTTTTGTCGGGATTTTTGATTTCCGTTTTGGATACCATGGGGCCGCCTTCCACTTCGGCGCCGTACTTGAGGAGGCCGAGGGCGGTGGCGTACATGGATTTTTTCAAATCGGAAGGGATGTTCTTTTCAAAACCAAACTCCGGAATACCGATGCGGGTGTTGTAGCCGGTCTTGAACTGCACCAGCTCCTTTAAGTGTTTGAGCTGGGCGCCGCCACCTGTCAGCACGATACCGCGGTTGGCCACCACGTTGGCATAGCCGGAGTTCTCGATTTCGGTCTTGACGGATCCGATGATGTCACACTCCACACGGGCGTTGATGATCTTGGCCAGATAGTTCTCGCTGATCTGAACGGGAGTGGGGGTCTTGGGTATCGTGATGATGTTGTTCTGGTTGCTCTTGTTGACGATACAGGTGCCGTGCTGGATTTTGAGTTTCTCGGCAGTATCTTTGGGAATGGAGCATACCGTTGCGATGTCGGAGGTGATGATATTGCCGCCGATGGCGATGACCTTCGTAAACACAGGGCTGCCGTTGGCGTAGATGATCAGGTCGGTGGTGCCGCCGCCGATATCGATCAAGGCAACACCCTCCTGTTTTTCTTCTTCGGTCAGACAGGCAATGGAGGAAGCGATAGGTTCCAGGATGATCTCTTTGAACTTGATATTGGCATCGCTGCCGCAACGTTTGATCTTGTTGATCTCAGCCTCCTTGCCCGTGATCAGTTGGTAGGTGCCCATGACGGTATGGCCGAGCACGCCGACAGGATCTGTCATCTCCCGTTCGTTGTCGATGACATACGACTGCGGGATGACATCGATGAGGGTCTCGCCGGGGTTGAGGTTGACCAGCTCCACCTCCTGTCTCAACTGGTCAATTTCGCTCTGCTCGATGGGGTCTTCCTTGCCGTAGCGGTAGAGGAAGTGTTTGTATTTGCTGGTTTTGATATGATGACCTGCCACGCCTGCGTAGAAGGGCAGATCGTCAATGTCGAACTGGATTTGGTTTATGGCATTTTGTTTGGACATCTTGATGCCGGCAACGGTACGGAAGATGTTGATGATCTCACCGAATTCCACACCGGTGGAGTCGCCCTTGCCCCAGCCGATCACATCGATAAGTCCGTTTTCATTCCGATAGCCGACGATGGTGACGATTTTGGTGGTACCAATGTCCAGACTGACGATTAAGTTGTTCTCAGAAATGTTTTTTGCCATAACCCTTGTTTATTTTTTTTGTGCTATAATTCTATTTTTGAAACGTGCGTCCAACTGAGCATACCGGTCATATCCGAGATGTGTGAGACCGTCTTGGTAAACATGTTTCAGGTTGGACAGTTTTTCGGCGGCATTCTGTTCATCTCCGAAGAGGATGATTTGATGCCCGACGGAAGAGACCAGCTCCACCTGATGCTGGTCATTCAGATACAGTTGTCTGAATTGAGCCTTATAAAAGTCGTCTTTGTTGATTTCTTGTGCGATGGAGAATAGCGGGAGAAGATCCTTGCCGATCTTGGTGCCTTTCTTGTAAGATTGCTTGATATGGCCGTTGGCGATGGGGAGGTAGTCCGTCATTTTACGGGAGAAGGGGAGGAGATATCCCTTGTTGTCCACGAAATATTGTTCCCCTTGTTCGTTGAAAACGTGCAGCACAATCTCTTTTAGGGTATAGTCAATGAGGAGTTTGGTGTTGGAAAAATGGATGAAGTTCACTTTTTCCACGTATGGGTTGTTCTCCAGGATGTCGGAGACGGTGTCCAGTTGGACATCCTTGATTTTCTTTCCGAGGATTTCAAGGTGCGCATCGGCTATCAATCCCTCCACATCCTGTTGGGAGACCAGGATGCTCTCATTCTGAGAATGGGGCGTGATTTTGATACTTTCGCATTTTTGATTCGGGATTTTGACAATAGCCAAGATCATCAGTACGCCTATTGCGCTGATTAACACAAAGATAGAAATAAACTTGGCCAATTTCATCCAGAAAATTCTTTATTTTATAATAAGCCACAAAAGTACAACTAAAAACAGGAGTATTTTTGCCTCCCTTAAAATATTAATAAACAAAAAATTGTTGATAAGGATTCAGGGTGTCGCCATTGACATCGTGTAAGAAACCGGTCAAAAAAAAACCACATTTTGTGACGAGGGTCGGCGCTTTTCGTGTGGCATCACAAAATGTGGTTGAGGTATGATAAATAAAAAGAACGGTGTCTGTCCGCTTGGAATTTGCGGATTCAGAAAGACAATCTTTCTATTTGTATTCTTGGATTTCCACTTCTCCGTTGAGGATCATGTTGGCATTCAGGGCGAGGGCGGCCATTTCATCCTCTCCGGGATAGACGGCCACCGGGGCGATCCAGCTGACATATCGTTTGATGCGTTCCACCACGGGTTTGCCGTAGGCGATGCCGCCGGTCAGCAGGATGGCGTCCACCTTGCCTTTGAGGACGCAGGCATTCTCGCCGATCTGTTTGGCCACCTGATAGGCGAAAGCCTCTTCGAGGAGTTCGGCCTTGGGATCACCGGCAATAGCGGCTTTCTCGATGGAGTAGGCGTCATTAGTGCCGAAATAGCCCACGTAGCCGCCTTTGCCCACTAGGATCTTCTGCATGTCTTCTTTCGTATATTTGCCGCTGAAGCAGGCCTTGAGGAACTGGTTCATGGGCAGGGTTCCGGAGCGTTCAGGGGAGAACGGACCTTCTCCGTCGAGGGCTTGGTTGACATCAATCACGCGGCCTTTGAGGTGGGCACCCACGCTGACACCGCCGCCCATGTGGCAGACGACGAGGTTCAGTTCTTCATAGGACTTGCCAATCTCCTTGGCGTAGGTGCGGGCGATAGCCTTGTGATTCAGCGCGTGGAAAATGGACTTGCGCTCAAAGTCGGGGTGACCGGCGATACGGGCCACCGGCTCAAATTCGTCCACCACCACAGGGTCAGCGATATAGGCAGCATCGATGCCGATGACAGAGGCGATGCTGTCCGCAATCAGTCCGCCCAAGTTGCAGGCGTGTTGTCCGCTATAACCCATCTTCAGATGCTCTTTCATCAAATCATTGATCTTGTAAACACCGGAGGTGAGTGGTTTCACGAGACCGCCACGACCCATGATGATGTTGATGGAGTGCAAGTCGAAGCCAGCCTCTTTCAACTCGGAGAGAATGACATCTCTACGAAATTCATATTGGTCGGATATGGTGTCGAATTTGGACAGTTCCTCGGTGGAATGCTTGATATTTTTTACATAGACCTGTTCGTTTCCTTCAAAAATAGCGATTTTTGTAGAGGTAGATCCTGGATTGATGGCGAGAATTCTTTTCATAAAAAACTATTTAGATTGATTATTGATTAATGTGCTTACTGGGGTGGTCTCGCTATAGCTGATGCCGGCATTGGTTTTCACATAGGCACAGACATAGTAAACGGTATCTACCATGGGCAGATCATAAGACCATTCGAATTGTTCGTCGTAAGTGGCTCGATTGAGAGTCACCACGGTAGTATATACATCGCTGGCGGACACTTTGTCGAAGATGCTGTAGCAAAATCCTTGTTCGATGAAGTAGGTGCATCCGCCGTTGTCGGTGATGACAGCAGTGCCGGTCATGGTTTTACCATTGGCGGAACAGTCCTTCAGCTCCACGGTGGCCAACTGAAACTTCTGGCAGCCGGCAATACAGAGTGCCAAGACTGCGAAGCATAGGGTTATAATCTTTTTCACCTTTTTTATTTTAAAATCAAGGTGGCAAAAATAAAAAAAAATATAGATATAGTCAAGACTTAAGAATTAGGTCTTGACGAGAGGAAGTGTTAGGGGAGGGCGGGACCCTCCCTTGGCAGGCTTTATTGTTGGATATTTTTGCGGTTCTTTAGGATATCGACGGCCAGATAAATGGCGTTGCGCATGGCTTGTCCGTTGGCTTTATTCTGTCCTGCGATATCATAGGCGGTGCCATGAGCAGGGGAAGTTCTGACAATGGGCAGGCCAGCGGTGTAGTTGACGCCGTCGGAAGCCAGCATCTTGAAAGGAATCATGCCTTGGTCGTAATACATGGCCAGCACGGCGTCGAATTTGCGGTAGGTGGCCTGTGCAAAGAAACTGTCGGCCGGGAATGGGCCGAAGGCGTTGATATGCTGTTGGAAAGCCAGCTCAATAGTCGGACGGAGAATCTCCTGTTCTTCCTTGCCGAGAACGCCGTTGTCACCTGCGTGCGGGTTGAGGGCCAGCACCGCGATGGTCGGGTTGTCAATGGCAAAGTCCTGTTTAAGTGACTGGTTAAGGGTCTCCAGCTTTTTCATCACCACCTCCTTGGTGATGGCGGCAGGCACCTGGCTCATGGGCAGGTGGTTGGTGACAAAACCTATGCGGAGGTTTTCACAGACCATCATCATCAGGGCTTTGTGGTCGGGGCCGCCGAAGTAATGCTCGAAAAACTCGGTGTGACCGGGGAAGGTGAATTTGTCTGACTGGATGCTGTCTTTGTGGATGGGTGCGGTGACGATGGCGTCAATGCGTTTGTTCTTCAAATCCCGCCCTGCCGCGTAGAGTGCGCGTTCAGCCATCTGGCCAGCCACCTTGGAACTGGTGCCCAGGTCGATCTTCACCTCGTCGTCGAAGATGTTGATCAAGTTGGGACGTTTGGTGGACAGTTGGTCTGTATTCTTGACAAACTGGAATGAGAAATCCGGAATGTTCAGATATTTTTTATGGTAGGAAGCTGCTTTTGCCAATCCATAAACGACGGGGGTGCAGATATCCATGATTTTGTTGTCGCAGAGTGATTTCAGGATCACTTCGTAGCCGACACCGTTGACATCACCTTGGGTGATACCGATAATGTTATGTTTGTTCTCAGCCATGGCAGTTCGGATTATTTGTTAGCGTTAAAAGCCACCTCGTACTCTTCGAAACCTTCGATGATATCGCCCACTTTGAGGTCGTTGCATCCGTCGATGTTCAGACCGCAGTCTTGGCCGGAGGTCACCTCCTTGACATCGTCCTTGAAGCGGCGCAGGGAGCCGAGTTTGCCCGTGTAGATGACGATACCGTCGCGGATCAGGCGGATTTTGGAAGTGCGTTGCAGTTTGCCGTCGAGGACCATACAGCCGGCGATGTTGCCCACTTTGGAGATATGGAACACCTCCTTGATTTCGAGGTTGGCGATGATCTTCTCGCGGATCTCGGGAGAGTGCATACCTGCGATAGCGTCTTTGATCTCGTTGATGGCGGTATAGATGATGGAGTAGGTACGGATGTCGATTTGTTCGGCTTCCGCCATCTTGCGCGCGCCGGCAGTCGGACGCACCTGGAAGGCCACGATGAGGGCGTTGGAAGCGGTGGCGAGCATGACATCGGTCTCGGTGACGGCACCCACGGATTTATGGATGACGTTGACTTGTACCTGTTCGGTAGAGAGCTTGAGCAACTCGCCGGAGAGAGCTTCCACGGAGCCGTCCACGTCACCTTTGACGATGATGTTGAGTTCTTTGAAGTCTCCGATGGCGATACGGCGGCCGATCTCATCCAAAGTGATGTGTTTCTGGGTGCGGAGTCCCATCTCGCGGGCCAGGCGGGCACGCTTGGTGGCAACATTGCGGGCTTCCTGCTCGCTCTCGCAGACCTTGAAGGCGTCACCAGCCTGGGGCGCGCCGTTCAAACCCAGCATCAAGACAGGAGTTGCAGGGCCGGCGGACTTGACAGCCTGGTTACGCTCGTTGAACATGGCCTTGACTTTGCCGTAGCAGCTGCCTGCCAAGACAGGATCGCCAATGCGCAGCGTGCCATTCTGCACCAGCACTTTGGCCACATAGCCGCGACCTTTGTCCAACGAGGACTCAATGACGGCGCCTACGCCCGGACGGTTCGGGTTGGCCTTGAGGTCGAGGAGCTCAGCTTCCAACAGCACTTTCTCCAACAACTCTTTCACGTTGGTGCCGTGCTTGGCGTCGATCTCCTGGCATTGGTAGTTGCCACCCCAGTCTTCCACGAGGATGTTCATATTGGCGAGTTCGGTCCGGATACGCTCTGGATCCGCATTGGGCTTGTCAATCTTGGTGATGGCGAACACCATGGGAACGCCGGCCGCTTGTGCGTGGTTGATGGCCTCAATGGTCTGAGGCATCACGGCATCGTCAGCGGCCACCACGATAATACATAAGTCGGTGATCTTGGCACCGCGGGCACGCATGGCGGTGAAGGCCTCGTGACCCGGCGTGTCCAGGAAGGTGATCTTACGACCGTCGGAAAGACTTACTTCGTAGGCACCGATATGCTGGGTGATGCCACCCGCCTCACCGGCGATGACGTTGGTCTTGCGGATATAGTCCAACAAAGAGGTCTTACCATGGTCCACATGACCCATGACCGTGATGATTGGGTGTCTGGGTTGCAGATCTTCTTCGCTGTCTGTATCGTGAGTCTCTTCATCCTCCGCATCAGCCCCGATGAACTCAACCTGGAAGCCAAACTCCTCTGCCAGCAAGGAGATAGTCTCCGCATCCAGTCGTTGGTTGATGGAGACGAACAGACCGATGCTCATACAGGTGGAGATGATTTCCGTGACATCCTTGTTCATCAGGGTGGCCAGCTCGTTGGCGGTGATGAACTCGGTCACCTTGAGGATGCTCTGGTTGGCCAGTTCTTGCAGTTCTTGCTCCTCGATACGCTCATGAATAAGCTGACGTTTCTCTTTTCTTCGTTTGGCAGCCTTGGTCTTGCCGGTGGACTCGATACGCATCTTGGTTTCTTTGATACGTCTCTGGATGTCTTCTGGTGAGATCTCCACCTTCTCCACCTCGGGTTTGCCCTTCTTGTCCTCTTTCCCGGCAGATTGTTTGATGTTGCCGTTGTTCTGTTTGAGGATACGCTTTCTTTTCTTCTTCTTCTTGTCTTCGGCGGTGGCGTGTTTGTCCTTTTTGGAAGACTCTTTGGGCTTTTCTACGGGCAGTTCTATTTTGCCCATGATTTTCGGGCCTTGGATCTTCTCGATGCGGGTCTCGATGAAGTTGTCGGGTCTTTCCGGTTCGGCGGGTTGTTCGGGCTCTTCGGCCATCTCCGGCTCGGTTACCACCTCTTCGACGACCTCTTCCGCTGCGGGCTCGGGAGTTTTCTCCGTCTTGCTGCTTTTAGAACTCTTCTTTTTGGGTTTGAGATCGTTGAGATCCATCTTGTCGATGATCTTCGGGCCTTCCAGTTTGGGTGACTCCGTCTTCACATGTTCCGGTTGGGCCTTTTCTGGGGATTCAGCCGGGGATTTTGTGGGTTCTTCCGCTTGAGGAGCGGGTTCGGGAGTATCCGTTTTGGCTTCCGTGCTCGGTTCTTTCTTCTTCTTAGGAGTGTCTAATTCAATCTTTCCAAGAATCTTGGGTCCAGCCTTCGGAGCCTCTTTCTCCACTTCTGCCGGTTCGACGAAGTTGACGTTTTTGATAATCAGGGAGCCCTCTTCCGACTCCTCAGACGAAGCCGGTTTGTCGGTCTTGGCTTTCGGCTCTTGCTTGGAGATGGCGCTATACGTTCCTATCTCGATCTTCTTCGCTTCTGCGAGCACTTCCTTTTCACCGGCAAACTCCTGGAGCAGCGCGTTGTACATCTCCGCGGATAGTTTCGTATTGATGTTGTCTTCAATCTCAAAATTCATCTTTTTGAGTGTGGCGACAAGCGTTTCGCGGGAGACGTTGAACTCGGTGGCTGCTTTTCCTAATCGTGGTATTTTAACTTTTTCCTCTGGCATATTGTTTTTTTAATCTTGGAAATGAATGAATTATGTATCGACCTTGGCGGTTTGGGATTAGTCTTTGATGTCGAATTCTTCCTTGATAGCCTTGATCATGGCATCGACGGTCTCCTCTTCCAGGTCGGTGCGTTTGACGAGTTCGTTGCGGTTCAGGGCGAGAACGCTCTTGGCGGTATCGCAGCCGATATTGATGAATGCGTCGATGACCCACTGGTCGAATTCATCTGCGAACTCGGTCAGGTTCACGTCTTCCTCTTTGCTCACGTCGTCCCTATAGACTTCGATCTCGTAGCCCAGCAGTTTGCTGGCCAAGCGGATGTTGTTGCCGCCTTTGCCGATGGTGAGGGCCACCTGGTCGGGTTTCATATAGACATACACCTTCTTCTCTTCCTCGTCGATTTCGATGGAGGAGATTTTGGAAGGGCTGAGGCAGCGGGAGATGAGCAGCTCCTTGTTGGGGGTATAGTTGATGATGTCGATGCTTTCGTTATGCAGCTCGCGCACGATGCTGTGGATACGGCTGCCCTTCATGCCGACGCATGCGCCCACGGGGTCGATACGGTCGTCGGAGGAGGTGACGAGCACTTTGGCTCTCTCGCCGGGCACCCGGACCACATTCTTGATGGTGATAAGACCGTCTTGGATTTCCGGGATCTCGTTCTCCATGAGGCGCTCCAAGAAGACCGGAGAGGTTCTGGAGAGGATGATGCGAGGGGTCGTGGACTGGATCTCCACACGGGAAACAACAGCCATGATGGTATCGCCTTTCTTGTAACGGTCAGACGGGATCTGTTCGGATTTCGGCAGGATCAACTCCACATGCTCTTCGTCATACACCAGAATCTCCTTGCGCCAAATCTGGTTGACCTCACCGGTGATGATTTCTCCGATGCGGTTTTCATATTTGTTATAGATCACATCCTTTTCATATTCCATGATCTTGGTGCTGAGGTTCTGGCGGAGGGCCAGGATCTCGCGTCTCTGGAAGTCTGAAAGCAGAATGTTTTCCACCACCTCTTCTCCGATTTCGAAGTCCGGCTCAATCTTGATGGCATCGGTCAGGGCTATCTGGTTGGTCTCATCCTCCACTTGTCCGTCTTCCACAATCTCCCGGATGTGCTGGATTTCCAGATCTCCGCGGTCCACATTGACGATGACGTCAAATTTGGCTTCCGGGCCGAATTTCTTGGCCAGCGCGCTGAGAAAAACATCCTTCAGGATGCGCATCAGCGTTTCACGATCGATACTTTTGGATTCCTTGAACTCAGCAAAGGTGTCGATAAGATTTACGTGTTCTTCCATTGTTAAAATGCTTTATATGTTTTTATTCTTACTAATTTTTTCCTTGTTTGGCAATAAAAAAACCCCCACCACTGGTGAGAGTTTTCTTTAGTTGAGCTAGCAGGATTCGAACCTACACAGGCAGAACCAAAATCTGTAGTGCTACCGTTACACCATAGCTCAATTCCCTTCATCAAATGAGGCTGCAAAAATACACTTTTTTTCTATATGTGTTCCATAATAAAAAATTTTTTTTTGAAGGTGTGATATGATATGGAAAAAAATGTATTTTTGCACCCGCTTTCAAGCACGGCCCCTTAGCTCAACTGAATAGAGTATTTGACTACGGATCAAAAGGTTGCAGGTTTGAATCCTGCAGGGGTCACCAAAAGAAAAAAGGATGTTTCATTGAGAAACATCCTTTTTTTGTATCATTTGAACACATTTCCCTATGTTTATATTTCCTCCGGCGGGATGTCGTTTCCCGTCCCTTGTGCTATGATTTCTTCAGTGGAAACCTCGTTTTCCGCTTCGGCGGGCATGGTTTCGGGTGTCGGGGTGAAGGGATTATCGGTCCGGACTTCGTCAGGCAGGGGTTCATCGTCCAGTTCGTAGCGGATGTTCTCGTAGAAGAAGTAGGTGGCCATATAAATATAAGGTATGACGAAGAAGAGGGCGATGCCCAAGGTGCATAGAGACAGGATTATCCAGAAGATAAAATTCAGCCAGAGCAGGAACAGGTCGCCTTTGTGGCCTTGCATCAGCAGTCTGCTGCGTTCCAGCAGTTCTGTGATGGAGAGCTCGGGATGGTCGTGGGCGACGAAGGCCCAGAGGGCGTATGCCAAGGCCATGATGACGCCGGGGACGATGAGGATCATGAAGCCGAAGCCGATGATGATGTTCATGAGTATTTGGAATCCCACGAAGAACCAGAATCGTTTGTAGCCGACAAAAAGCAGGGCGGGGTCGGCGAGTTCGTCCTCCCGTGCCGAGGCGAGGTGTGCCACGTAGAAGCCGTAGTTCATCGGGTAGACGGCGATGGAGGCGACCAGGAGCACGATGTACAGAATGATGGTTCCGGTGCTATAGTTTCCTTGCTGGATGCCAATGGTCAGGATGGAGCGGCCCATGTACACCATTCCTGCGATGATGGAGGAGACGAGCATGTAAACGAAGGTGAGTCCCGCAAAGGACCACCATTTTCCTTTCAGTGCGGCGAGGGCCGCTTTTCTTATTTCGGAGTTGGTCATATTGGTGTTTTTATTGGAGGAATGAGCGGATTAGGTTCCACGTTATTCACGGCGGCGAAAGTAGGATTTTTTTGGGGAATTACAAAGCAACACTTTTTTCCGTGCCGGATTCGTTGGGTGTTTTTGTCACATTCCACAGAAAGAAAGAGATTGTCGCAATGTGGAATGGGAGAGATGGAGACCATGAGGTCACCACAAAGGTCACCACAAAGGTCACCGAAAACCAGCAAGTCATTCTTGACAAATTGGCGGAATCTCCGGAAATGTGCCAAGCAAGTATGTGAACCTGCGTCCCCGGCACGTACATCGCGCACGTGGAGACGAAAGTGAGAATGGTGGATAGGAAGAATGCGGTGTGGAGGTGATTAAAAAAGGGAATTATATACATGATGGCACAGCCTCCCATTTCGCGGCGGGCGCGTCACAAGCATTTTGGCAGGTGTTCCCTGCGCCGCGAGTTTCATCCCGCGCACATGCCATACCCCACACTCCGCTCCTCCGTCGCTCGTGCAGGGTTACTGAAATAGTGTTTCTCCGAAACACTTGCCCATGGAGCACGCGGGCGGGAAGGCCGACATGCGGTGCGGACGCGGCGTGAATGGCCGGCCTCCAACAGCGGCGTGCAAAGGCGCTTGCGTTTACAAAAATGCATAGCCTCCGGGGTCATATATCCTCTTTGGGACAGCCTGCATTTTTGTTCCCGTTTGCCGCCGCTGTAAGAGGGCGGACAGAGCGGGCGGCTTTCATGTCGGCTTGATCTTTTGTAACTTTTCTATCAAGAGAAAAGTTAAAGACTATAATTATTTAAGAGACTGACACTTGCAACAAAGCAAAATGTTCACTTTTTGCATAGCGCTCTCGAACAAAGAGGTTCTGTTTTCACAATCACGTTTGTGCCATCATGTATATAACCACCTTAAAAAATCAGCCGTTTTCAAAAAAAATATATATAAATGGCTGATTTTTTTGTGCTGTTTAGATTAATTGCGTACTTTCTCACCGCAAAATATTCAGTGTTATGGCATATAAAAACATTATATATGCGGAGATAAAAAATATCGCCGAGGGTTGGTTATTTTGAAAATTTTAGTAATTTTGCACCCGCATTCCCGAATTTCATAAAAAAATCGGGAATGCGTTATCGTAATTAATTAAGATATGTACAAGAGAATGTGGGATTGGCGAACTATCTGATGGGGCGCCACCATCTGAGACGGGGCTCCGATGATTACGGTCACGCCTTCGAGCATCTGGTTATGCAGGAAATCATCGCGTATCGCGGGTATTTCCGCCGCCGTGAGAAGATTTCCTACTGGCACACATACAACCACCAGGAAGTGGATGCCATCATCGGCGATGCCAAGATTGCCATCGAAATCAAATCCAGTGAGGAGGTGAAGACACGGCATAAGGCTGGCCTCAAGGCATTCAAGGACGAATATCCTGACTGCCGACTGATACTGGTCTCCCTCGACCCTATAACACGGCCCTCCGGCGATATAGAGTTGATCTATGTGACTGATTTTCTCAAGATGCTTTGGGGAGGAGAGATTTTTTGATTATACATTCGCGAGCGTTCGACAGAGCGAGGGATTGCAGATCCCTTGCGCTGCCGTTTTACCATTCATCGAGGAAGAAAGGCGGAAATACGAGATTTCACGAACTCCCCGTCACAATCAAGTAACGGGTAAAGTAACAGGTAAAGTAACAGGTAAAGTAACAGGTAAATCCGCCACTATCTTGGAAACAATCAAGGCTAACCCGCGCATAACAGTTGACCAGCTGATGTCACTTCTTTCCATGAGCAATGCTGGCGTTCGTAAAATTATGAGACAATTGAAATCTGATGGCCTCATTCGCAGGGTTGGTTCAGATAAGAATGGCCACTGGGAAGTGATTAATCCAGGGCAATAGCCATGTCCAGCCACACCATAACAGACACGACAGACGGCAAAACCATCACCGCAGAAGAGTTCTACCAACAGGCGCGGCGGTGGGCTTCGATGGTGCGCAATGCCGCCAAGCGCAACACCCTGCGGTTCGCCAAGGGCAAGAAGCAAACCTCCATAACCAAGAAGAGCGGCAAGGTGGAGCGTAAGCTGCGCGACAGCATACAGTTCACCGTGGAGCGTGACAGCGGAATCCCCGAGGCGGTGAGCTTCAAAGTCCCCATCCACGGGATATGGCGGGAATGGGCAGTGGGCTATGGCCAGCCGCGAGTTCCCGGCAAGTACGTGAATCCCCATCCCCGAATCCGCCGCTCTATGGTGGACTGGCTTGACGAACCCATTGACCGAAAAGCCGAGAGACTTTTTGACCTCGCTGCCGAGTTTTGGGGCGACAGGTGCATGGTCAACTTCTTCGGGACAAAAAGTTGACACGGAGCGGAGTGTTTGTATTTCATAGCGAATTGAATTTCGGTCTGTTAATACCTAATATTAACAGATAATTGTGTATATATTGGTTGGCAAAGTCGCTTTTGGAGTATTGATGTCGCCTTTTTTGTGCGAATACTCTTGTAGAGCAATGTCTTTTTTCAAAAATAAAAATATAACTCACTGATTTTTAGTGTGAAAATTATTTTGAATTGTTGCCGAGGTTACAATATTTTTTTTATATCTTTACAGCGAGAAATTTGTGATCAATATCGGTCAGAAAACAATTAACAATTAAAAACAAAATGTATGAGAAATGTAAAAATACTCTTTCAATTATTGGTTTTATCTGCTTTATTTGCGGATATTTTCTCCACCGCCTCCGCCCAAGGCGAGTGGAAGTGGGCGAACTATTGGAGTGGAAGTGGAGGATACCCCACAGATTACTACAACCAAGTCGTTAATACCGCCTTCGACGAGTCTGGGAACATATATGTTTTTGGACAAATAGGGGGACATCCAACTATAAATGGGCAGCCGTTGCAGTTTGCCAGCCATCCTTATGCGTTTAACATTGATAAACCAACAAGTATGCTGGCCAAATTTGACACCCTTGGCAATATGTTATGGTATAAGATAGTGAAATCCAGCGATCAATATGTTTATTGTCTTCCTCATTGGATGGAGGTGAAAGACAACAAAGTCTATATTTCAGGGAATTTGTCCTTGGAATATGTAGATTACAATGCTACCGTTAACAATGTCTGGCTATACTATTTTGACACATTGATTACTGGGTCGCAAGTCCACGAAATACCTGTGGAACAACGAAGACCACCATACAAGACAGGCCGATACACCTATTTTGCCACATTAGATTTGGATGGCACTCTGCTTGACAATCATTTTGTGACAACATTGTCAAGAAGTATTTCAACAGGCGGGGTGCGGGCAGAATATGGGTTGTGCAATCCTGAGCTTGCGCTTGCTCCTTTTTACATAGACAGGGATGGCAACACTTATATATATACAAACTTCCGATATGAGGGGTACGAAAGCGACCCTTACACTATAATAGTGGACGGGGATACAGGCAAGACGTATGATGTGTATTTGCCAGGAAACGTGCAATCATTAGATGGTAGTTTTTTTAACGGTATGATGTATAAATTCTCACCAGACTGGGAACTGCTGTACGCCAAACCGATGGTGGAGCATACGGAAGGCATCGCCACTTCTTGGGAATTATTGCACGACAGCATTAATCCTCATTTTAATTTTTATATACACGGCTTATCCGTTGATGAAAATGACAATATGTATGTTTCGGGTTATATGTCATTGGATCTTTCTGCTGGCTATGGAGACGACTTGCACCAATATCCGGTTCTCTTATACTGGGACAGCACGAACTATTGCAGTATGCAGGATGTTACATCAGCGAATCGTACGGGCTTTATCGTTAAATATGATACCAGCGGGACAGTGCAATGGTGCAATCAGACGTTCACCCGGGGCAATCATTATCAGGCTGCTGACGCTGCTTTTGCCGGATCCGTTGTGTCTGACGGCTCTGTTTATGTCAATGGACAAGGAGAGGTGAGACAAGAAGAACAAAACGGACTTGTCTATTTTGACGATGAGAGCCACCCGTTGCAACGGTACCAACAAAGTACGTCCAACCAGACATTTTTTGTCCGCTATGATGCCCAGACAGGCAATTATCTCAATCAGGGGGTCGCACCCTGTACCGATGCGATGTGTGGAAGAGTTC
>JAFYNM010000023.1 GCA_017549765.1 Bacteroidales bacterium | reverse complement strand
TTTCAACTTCTGTAATGTTCGTCATAATGGTGTAGTAATTTTGAGTTGATATTAGTTATGAATTAGGCTGCAAAGATAATACATTATTAGAATTTTGTCAAGAGAAAACTAATTGAAAATTATAAATTGAAAATTGAAAATGAAGAACAAGTGAGGCCGCATCCCTAATTTTTAATTTTCCATTTTCCATTTTCAATTCCCTTTGAGCCTTTGTGGTTAAAAATTCCCTGTGCTTCTATTCCGCAAAAATAGTATCTTTGCCGCCTGAAGTCATGAACTTGTTGATAACCTTAAAAATCTTAGAAATATGAAAATAGCTCTGGTCGGTGCCACCGGTTTGGTGGGTGGCGTAATGCGTAAAGTGTTGGAAGAGAGAGGATATGGTGACTGCACCTTCATCCCCGCAGCCTCCGCCCGCTCGGTGGGCAAGGAGGTGGAGTTCGCCGGCAAGTCCTACAAGGTGGTCTCGGTGGAAGATGCCATCGAGAAGCGCCCCGACATTGCCATCTTCTCGGCAGGCAGCGGCCCCTCCCTGCAGTATGCCCCCCTCTTTGCCGCCAAAGGCACGGTGGTGGTCGATAACTCCTCCGCATGGCGCAGCGACCCTGCCAAGCCCCTCGTGGTGCCCGAGATCAACGGCGACGTCATCACGGCTGCCGACAAGATCATCGCCAACCCCAACTGCTCCACCATCCAGATGGTGATGGCCCTCGCGCCCCTGCACAAGCGCTATCGCATCAAACGCATCGTCGTCTCTACCTACCAGTCCATCACGGGCACGGGCATGAAGGCGGTGCAGCAGCTCCGCGACGAGCGCGCCGGCATCTCAGGCGACAAGGTCTATCCCTATCAGATCGACATGAACCTGTTCCCCCACGGCGGCACCTTCGAGCCTAATGGCTATACGACCGAGGAGATGAAACTCCTGAACGAGACCCGCAAGATCCTCCGCGACCCCGACATCGCCGTCACCGCCACCGTGGTGCGCGTGCCCGTGACGGGCGGCCACTCCGAAGCCGTCAACGTGGAGTTCTATGAGGACTTTGACCTGCTGGAGGTGCGCACGCTCCTGGCCAACATGCCTGGCGTGGTGCTGCAAGACGACCCTGCCCACAATGTCTATCCCATGCCGCTCTTCGCAGAGGGAAAAGACGAGGTCTTCGTCGGACGTGTGCGCCGCGACGAGTCACAACCTAAAACGCTGAATCTCTGGGTGGTGGCCGACAACCTCCGCAAGGGCGCCGCTACCAATGCGGTGCAGATCGCCCAGTGGGTGGAGGCACGGTTCCTGTAATAAATAATCACTCTAAGTCGTTGGAGCCAGTAGCGCACAGCGATCGATGATGGCGTTGGCATATTCGAAGCCTGCATCGCAGACCTTCTTGCCTTTGTTCCCGTCGTACCCCATGACAAGGTGGGCAGTGTCATAGCCTATGTTTAAAAATTGGAGAAGCTTGTTGTCCCGTTTGCTGGCAGCCTCCCTGTATTTTTGTATGGATGGACGCCCTTTGCCTTTTCGAACACCTAATACGGCATCCAAGGCTATCAAACACCCTTTCCACAGGATATCTCCCGCTGTCTTAATGTACTTGCTGTCCTTATATGATTTTGTTTCAGGATCATATAGGGCCTTTTGAATGACCTCCTCTGCATTGGCGACGTAACGCCGTGCTTCTTCAATAGGATTCTGTTTTTCCATAGTTTTGTTTTGTTTGTTATTGTGGCGCAAAAATACAAAATAATTTCAAAATATTGTGTCTTCATTTACATTTTTTTGTTGAGGGTGTGTGCCTCTGGTACAGGGGATACTAGTCTTCGGTGAGCTTCATGATCAGCAGCTGCCGCAGCTCTACCGGGGAGAGGTCGCGGATGAGTTTGCCGTCCTGGCAGACGGAGATGGTGCCGGTCTGCTCCGACACGATGACGGCAATGGCGTCGGTCATCTCCGTGGAGCCCAAGGCCGAGCGGTGGCGCAACCCGACCTCCTGGGGCAGGTTGGGGTTCTTGCTGACAGGCAGGATGCACCGCGCAGCAGCGATGCGGTGGTCTTTGATGATGACCGCCCCGTCATGCAACGGACTGTTCTTGAAGAAGATGTTCTCCAACAACTCGTTGGAAGGGTAGGCGTCGATGGCCTCCCCCGTCTGTAAATAGTCGTCCAAGGGAGTCTGGCGCGCAAAGATGATGAGCGCGCCAGTCTTGGATTTGGACATGTGGCTGCAGGCCTCCTGCACCGCCATGATCTCGTTGGAGTAGGCGTTGAAGTCCTCTTGCTTCCCGAACTTGCTCGTGAAGAAGTTCATGAACTTGCCGTTGCCGAGGAAGAGCAGGAACTTGCGGATCTCCGGCTGGAAGATGATCAGCAGGGCGATGATACCAACGCTGAAGATCTCCCCGATGAGGCCCGACAGCAGGGTGAAATGGAAGTAACCCACCAGCTTCCAGATGACATAGAAGAGGAAGATGATCCAGAACAGCTTCACCGCCGCGGTGCCCTTGGTGAGCTTGTAAAGCTCGAAGAAGAGGATGGCCACGATGAGGATGTCCAGCACGTCGATGAGCCGGAAGTTGATGAAGCTGAGGTCTGCCAATAACGTCATCATAAGCGGGGAGGGTGCTGCCAGTTGTTATTTCGCCATCAAGGCGGCTAAGGAGATGGAGTAGAGCTTCGTCTTGGCACTGTCGCCACGGGAGGTGAGCACACAGGGCACCTTGGCACCCATCAGCATGGCGCCGATCTCGGCCTTGTTGAACTTGGTGCAGCACTTGTAGAAGACGTTGCCACTCTCGATGTTCGGGAAGAGCAAGCAGTCGGCGTCACCGGCCACCTCGCTGTCCAGCTTCTTGATCTCGGCCGTCTCCTTGTCGATGGCGATGTCCAGGGAGAGCGGTCCGTCCACGTTGACCTTGCCGAACTGGCCGCGCTTGGCCATGGTGGCGAGGATGGCGGCATCCACACAGGCGGGCATGCCGGCGAGCATCTGCTCCGTGGCGGCGATGACGGCCACCTTGGGCATCTCATTGCCCATAGCCTTGGCAATGCTGACCAAGTATTTGAGGATGTCCTGCTTCTGCTTCAGCTCCGGCAGGGGGATGATGGCGGCGTCACTGACGACCAGCAGCTTGTGATAGCTCGGGTTCTCGATGACGGCGACGTGCGACAGGGTGGCCTTGGGCGGACACAAACCCCGCTCCTTGTTCAGGATGGCACGCATGTATTTGTCGGTGGAGAGCAGACCCTTCATCAGGATGTCCCCCTCCTTGTTGTTGATCAGGTCACAGCAGAGCGCGGCGGCTTTCGTGTCCACCGGCTCGTGCACGATGTTGAATTTGCCCGCGTCAATGCCTAGGTGGGCGCAGACCTGCTTGATGGTCTCTTCGTCGCCTACCAGCGTGGCATCCACCACGCCCATATCTACGGCCGCATTCACCGCGTCAATCGTGTGTTCGTCGTTGGCATACGCTGCCACCAATCTTTTTCTGGGTTTTGACTTCACCAAGTCAACAATCTGATCTAATTTCGTGATACTCATATCGTTGTGTTTTTGTGTTGTTTTAAACATTCAGAAGCGCAAAAGTAAGAAAAAAAATCGTATCTTTGCCCGCCTTATAAAAAGAGATTGTATGCAGTTTGAAAAAACGAAAATCCGCACCATCGACGATTTTCCCACCCCGGGGATCAAATTTTACGATATCACCACGCTGCTCAACGACAGAGAGGCCTACCGCGCGGTGATGGACGAGATGCTCGACATCGCCCGTAAGGTGAACCCCGAGGTCGTCGTGGCCCTGGAGTCCCGCGGCTTCTTCTTCGGCCCGGTGCTGGCATACGAACTCGGCATCCCCTTCGTGCCCGTGCGCAAGAAGGGCAAGCTGCCGTCCGAGACCTACCGCGAGACCTACAGCCTGGAGTACGGCACCGCCACCGTGGAGATCCACCGCGACGCGATGCCCACGGGGAAAAGGCTTCTTCTGGTCGATGACGTGCTCGCCACCGGTGGTTCCATGAACGCCGCCGTCAAACTGGTGGACCATTTCCAGCCTGCCGAGATCAGCCTTCTCTTCCTGATGGAACTCAACGCCCTCAAAGGCCGTGAGAAATTGAAGAAGTTCAGAACTTTTAGTCTATTACAATTATAACTACTATAAAAATTCTTAGTAATGAAAAACATTGATTGGAAAAACCTTTCTTTCGGTTATGTGAAAACCGACTACAATGTTCGCTGCTATTTCAGAAACGGCGAATGGGGAAAACTGGAACTGACATCCGATGAGTACATCCCGATGCACATGGCGGCTTCCTGCCTGCACTACGGCCAGGAGGCTTTCGAAGGCATGAAGGCCTTCCGCGGCGTGGACGGCAAGGTGCGTCTGTTCCGCTGGGAGGAGAACTGGAAACGTCTCAACAACTCCGCCGACACCATCATGCTGGCCCCCATTCCCGAGAAGCTCTTCTACGATGCACTCGAGATGGTCATCAAGGCTAACGTCGATTACATCCCGCCTTATGGCACGGAAGGCTCCCTCTATATCCGCCCGCTGCTCATCGGCACCGGCCCCACCATCGGTGTGAAACCCGCCGACGAGTACCTCTTCGTGGTCTTCGTCATGCCGGTCGGCCCCTACTTCAAAGAGGGCTTCAAACCTACCGACATGCAGATTGCCAAGGACTATGACCGTGCCGCTCCCATGGGTACCGGCCATGTGAAGGTGGGTGGCAACTACGCCGCTTCCCTGCGCGCCGGCGAACGCGCCCACAAGGAGGGCTTCAGCGCCTCTATCTTCGCGGACGCCAAGACCAAGACCTACATCGACGAGGCTGGCCCCGCCAACTTCTTCGGTATCAAGGACGGCAAGTATGTGACCCCGGACTCCGGCTCCATCCTGCCTTCCATCACCAATATGAGTTTGCGCACCATCGCCGCCGACCTCGGCCTGGTGGTGGAACGCCGCCATATCCCGCTCACAGAGATTGGCACCTTCGAGGAAGCCGGCGCCTGCGGTACTGCCGCCGTTATCTCCCCGATCCACAAGATCCAAGACCGTGAGACCGGCGAAGTCTATGTCATCGCCAAAGACGGAAAACCCGGCCCTTGGTCCATCAAGATGCGCGAGATCCTCATGGGCATCCAGTACGGCACCATCGAAGACAAGTTCGGCTGGTGTACCATCGTGGAGTGCTAACAACAGCGACACACAGTATTCCCAAAACGGCTTGCCAATCGGCAAGCCGTTTTTTTGCTGTGCGATAGTAGCGTGCTTTCAGCACGCTGTAGTAGTGGTGTGGGGTGCGTGTCACCCCATACAGCAGAGCTGTGATATGCCCCATACAGCAGAGCTGTGATATGCCCCATACAGCAGAGCTGTAAGGGGTTAATAGGATAGCGTGCCTTCAGCACGCAGTCGGTGACCTATATCGCAGCATGCCGTGGTGTTGCTACTGCAGTGTGTTGTTGTTCAGTGACTGTCGTGTGTCGATCTGCTGCTACTATGGCGTGCTGAAGGCACGCTATCCCATTAACCCCGCACAAGCGACCGCAGGGAGCGCAGTGTGGGGATGGTAGAGCACTGCAGTGAGAGGACCGTCCCAGTAAGGAGCACCGCACAGTGTGCGTCTCGATGTCTGGCGGGGTCACGGCGTGCCGAAGGCACGCTACTACTAGTCCCGTAAGAAGTAACGCTCATCCACCTCCTTCCCGTTCTTCTCCAGAAAATCCCTGTATTCCTTAGCAAAAGACTCTCGACGATGATGCTCTTTCTGACGGATGATATAGTTTACTATCATATCCTTGTCTCGTAAATTGTAACTGAAACCAGCATATTCGTGACCCCAGCCGCGGAAGTCCGGGAAATGAGGGTTGGCTTTCAGCCACTTGCTGCTGTCTGTCTTCACTCTTTGCACAAACGAAGCCAGCGATAGCGTTGGCGGTAACGAAACGAAAATGTGGATATGGTCCGGCATGCCGCCAATGCGGTAGGTCTGGCAACGGAGGTTCTTGGCGATGCCGTAGATATAGGCATACAATTCCCGCTCATGTTCCTCTAAAATGGTCTTCTCACTTCGATAGGTACGGAAGACGATGTGGTAGTAAGATGTAGTGTGACTCATGGTAGTTTTGTTAGTTTTGTGTTATAGTTTGTATAGTAGCGTGCCTTCAGCACGCCGTTGGTGTACTGGAACGCCGTCTGCATTCAGTACTAGTCCGCTATTTCCGGATGAAAGTCAGCCCATTGTCCTGAATATTTGTCGTGTTTTGTTTTTGGTTGAACTGGAACGACATGGCAAAAATACTACATTTTGGTCCTTTTGTCAAGACCTTTATGTGTTCTTTGCAAAAATTAGTGAGGGCAGAACAAAGAAATGCCTCTGCAACTTTTTCCCGCTCCCTGCGTATAAGGCAATTCAGGATATACTATATCCCCTTAACTTTTATATATTATACATATTTATTTTATGCTGTGCCCGCACTCTTTTACACACTCGCCGCACTTCTGAACAATCATTTTGTTCATAATTTTGTAGAAAATACCAACATATACTGTTGATAACCATATTTTTTATAGGCTGATTATTGTAGTTAAAATATTGATATATAGAATAATAATGTGTTGATAACTATGTCGTGTATTCTTTGTTGATAAAAATTGAGTAAATTTACTTATTTTTTATATCAAAAGGATTACTATTTTTGCAGGTTGTATGTATAGTGTATTACTATGTACACCGTGCGTATAGGTGTGAGTACACTTAAGTAGTTGATAATTAAATAAATAAATTAAAATATAAACATCTATGAGAAGTAAAAATTACACTTACAGATTGCGTCAAATGATGCTGAAATGTTTCGCTTTGGTGCTGTTTTTGACGGCCGGCGTCGCTTTTTCAACCTTGATGGCGCAGAATCAGGGTGCGGTTGCAAACCGTACGATTTCCAAACAGGTGTCCGCAACGAACGTTGCTGTGACGGGCCAGATGCCGCAGACCGCCCAGGTCTCTGTGACCAAGGTGCAGCGCTCTGCCGTACAGGGCAAGCAGGTGAAGGGTGCCTATGACATCACTATCCAGAATGGCAACAAGGTTTGGCAACCCCAGACTAACAAGCCTGTTATGGTGACCATCTCTGATGCTAATTTCAATGACGGCGTGGAGCTGGATGTCTATCACGAAGGAGCCAATGGCCTTGATTTCGTGGCCACCGTCACTCCGGTAAATGGCCAGATCACCTTCCCCGCACGTTCTTTCTCCGTGTATATCGTGACGGAGAGCGGTGCCGGTGCCCGTCTGAAGGTTAACTTCCATCAGATTGACAGCAGTGTCGTGACTATTTATGTAAAAGCTTTGGACACGGTTAATCCTGACATGTACAAGACGGTCCTCTATGACCCGGGCGTGGGTTCTCTGGATTCTATCGTACAATTCCGCGGTTGGTACACCTCCCCATCCTATACTGTGGCTAATGCTGACCAAGGTATGACTATCGCCCAGGTGCGCGAACATGTGAAACCTTCTTTGACAAATCTTACGGATGGTTCTTCCTTGGACTTGTATCCCTTGTTGTTTAAACTCTATCATGTGACCTATCTGGATGAATTGGGTTCTGTGATTAACTCCAAAGAGGTGCTTTACCTCCCGTATGAAGATGAGAATTATCATAGTTGTGTGATTGACGAGACCTATATCCCGACTTCCAGCGAACAAAATTTCCAGGGATGGAAAGTTGAAGAGGGCGCTTCCCATATCGATGGCTATACCTCCGGAACTGTTTATCAAAATAATACGACTATCTCCATCAATGGTAATATTAAATTGAAAGCCGATGTGCCTTTTGGACACTGGTTGGTCTTTAAAGAAAACGGCAAGGGCGCTACCTATGTTGCACCTCAGTTTATTGAGAATGGAGAGACTACTTCTGCACCGACTGTGGCTATGGCCCGTTTTGGTTATACCTTCGGTGGATGGTACACTGATGAAGCATGTACCACTGGACATGAGTTCTCTTTTGGAAGCACGCTGGATTCAAACACCACCATCTATGCCAAATGGACAGCGAATACTTCCGCTAACTATACTATTATCATTTGGAAGCAGAATGTCCATGATGCCAAGGATGCTGCTGATGCAAACAAGACCTACGACTTTGCTGAGTCTGTTTCTTTGACCGGTACGGTTGGACAAACTGTCAATACAGTGTCTGCCACTGGTACTGGCAATGATCGCTATGCCATTGTAGATGGCGATAACATACAATATGAAGGTTTCCATCTGAACACCTATGATACTAATGTAACGATTGTGACGGAAGGAACCGCTGTGGTGAATGTCTATTACGACAGAAACTTGGTGACCTTGACGTTCCGTGAAGGCGGCGGTTATGGCAATGGCAATAATAATACGATCTTGCATACATTGACAGGATTGTATGGTTCGTCTCTGTCAGAAAATGGATATACATGGCCTAACGAATATTGGTGGTATGAACAAAACCAAAACGGTGGTAGTGGTAATACTCGTACAACTTTCTTGGATGCTTTCATTTTGTCGGATGGCTCCTCCTCTCAGACTTTCTGGGGCTTTTCAGGCAGTGGTACTAATACCATTCATTTTATGAAACAGAATGATGCTGGAGGCTATACGGAAGCCAACACCGTTACATCTAGTGGTGGTACGTTTTGGATTTCTGACAAATATAATGGTTATTATGCCTATCAGTCTAGTACCAATGGTAATACATGGACGACGTTAGGAGATAAAGATCCACAAACAGGTTATTATGGTTCTATGTCTAGCGCCACCAATATGTATGTCCGCTACAATCGTCGTACCTACAATTTGCTATATAAGGACGGTATCTATGTAAATGGTGATGGTGCTCCGATTACTGATGAGACAAACCGTGGAGAGTTAAATGTGGTGGAGAATATCCCGTTTGAATCCTCTATCGCTTCATATAATAAAGGTGGTGCAAACTATTATGAGCCCACATATTCAGGCTATGTCTTCGAGGGATGGTATATTGATGACCAATGTACGCAAGCCTATACCTTTACCAATATGCCGGAAGGTCTCACCGTATATGCCAAGTGGCGTCAAGTGCAATACCGTGTCTTCTTGCATCCGAATGCCGTGGATCCCGAGACGAACGCAGTTGACTCCACCTTGGATTGGGGTTCCGAGAATCAGGCCATGTGCTTCCGTATCAGTAATGGTGCCAAAGTCAGTATCCCCACGGGTATTCGTGAGGACTACACGCTGGTAGGCTGGTACACCGATCCTGAATTCACCCATGTCTTCAACGCTGAAATCGTCGCCCTTACCGATCAAGTTGTCACAACTCCTTATGACAAGACAGAGGATATGACCGACCTGATGGATAAATGGGGTAATATTGTCACGGATTCCATTAGCCCAACTACTCATGATACTATCCAACCGTGGAATAGCGATGCTGTTGGTTATAATGGAGCTGACCGTTTCTGGATCACCAAAAAGTTAGATCTTTATGCCAAGTGGCGTTCCAAATTGGAAGGTGCCAAGGGTATTCATATCAATTATGTGTATTATAGAAGTGTCAATCAAGTGGATACTATTCTGGTGTTCGCCGAAGAGGATCTTTTCAACGACAATGTTAGCGCATTCTCCATTCCTGCACCTACAGAGTTTAATGGGATGCCTAATCCACAAGACAGTGTATTCTTCTATTGGGTGATCCAACATTGGGATACCACTCAAGGTAAGTTTGTGGATAGTGACGAGACCGTTTATCCGGGCTCTCCGTTCTCCGTCAGCAAAGCTGATGCTCAAAGAACCAACAACCCCACTTATGATCCTGAGGCACTCGTTGTAGAAGATCAATATATTTATACGATCCAGATCCGTGCGGAATATATCCCGGTGGAGAAGGTTACGCCTACCTTCATTGTATGGTACAATAACTATCAAGGTGCTGATCCCGACACCGTCCGTCAAGATGGTAAGTTGAATGCCGACGATCCGCATGCGAACTTGTTCATCAACCAGGCCGTCTCTATTCCTACTCCTGCTGCACGTTCCGGCTACACCTTCAAGGGATGGTACAAGTTGAATTCCAGCACTCCAATAGATTCAATTCCTCATGTAATTGATACTCTTGTCACACCGAATTTCTTGTATTTCAACGAAGAAGATAGCTTATATTATTCTGATGCTGCTTTCACCACCCAGGCTGACTCTGTAGCTGCCGACGAGGCCAATCCGTATGACTACCTCTATGCGGTTTGGGAGGCCAACGGCTACTATGTACGCTTCAACAAGGTTGAGGATGACGCTCAAGGCACGATGGCTATCCAAGAGTTTAGCTTCGATGTGAAGGATGAACTGACCCAGAATGCTTTCACCTATACGGATCATTGCTTCCAGGGTTGGGATACTCAAGCTGCTGCTGCCACCGTGGTTTATCAAGACAAAGACTCTGTCCTGAACTTGGCACAGAACGCCGGTGACACCGTTGATTTGTATGCAGTATGGGAAGAGAAACTTACACCGGAATTTGAGTTGGAGACTTCTTACTGTGTTGGTGCCGAGGTTACCTTGCCGACAACATCTACCAATGAAGTGGCTGGTACTTGGAACCCTGCATCGGTTAATACTTCCGAGGCTACCACTGCTCCTGTCACCTACACCTTTACCCCGACGGATACTTGTCACGCTGTTTATACAATAGATATTACTATCAACCCGACATACGCAGTTACCGACAAGGATACGATCTGTGCAAACCAGCTTCCTTACACCTGGAATGACAGTGTGTTCACCGCAGCGGGAGAGAAGACCACCACGCTCCAGGCAGTTAACGGTTGCGACTCCGTTGTGACGATGATCTTGACGGTGAACCCGCTGCCTGAGGTTGCAATCAACACCACGGCTGAGAACAACGCCATCTGCTCCGGCACTACCGCCACCTTGACGGCTTCCGGTGCTGAAACCTATGTTTGGAACACCGGTGATGAGACTGCTTCAATCGAGGTTGCTCCTACACAGACGACCACGTACACTGTTACTGGCACTGACGCCAACGGTTGCGAGAACACCGGCACTGTTGAG
>JAFYNM010000022.1 GCA_017549765.1 Bacteroidales bacterium | reverse complement strand
GTGCCCGTGCTATCCCCAGTAACTGCTAACTACAAACTTCTAACTCCCAATCCCTCTTACACATCGCCATCACCCCTAACTGACAACTGTCAACTGATAACTGCCAACTCCTCTTACACCTTCTCCGCAAAAGAACGCGACACGGAAACGGGTTTAAGCTACTTCGGTTCAAGATATTACAGCAGTGATTTGTGCATCTGGTTGAGCGTTGACCCGATGAGTGACAAATATGCATCGCTAAGCCCTTATAATTATTGTGCGAATAACCCGGTGAAATTGGTGGATCCGAATGGGGAAGAAGTAGTTGTGAGTGGCAATGGCAGTGGGGATGTTGTGATACAAATTAACAATATGACTTCCAAGCATTTCAATGTTCAATTAGATGAAAATGGAAAAATGTGGTATTCAGGTGAGGCTAAAACAGAAACTGATAAATTTGTCAAAAAGGCCATTGATAGGAATGATATGAGAATAAACATTAGTGCAGAGAACGAAAAAGAGAAGTTTACATCTAAAACAGACGGGAAAGAATACGCTTACAAGAAAGAAGATGATGGAATAATTTGCACTGGAGCATATGGTGGAAGTGAATATACTAATGATCACGCCACCTCGTATCAGTATGTTGATCCCAAACGTTGCGCCAAACTGGATTATGCAGTAGGAGACAATATATCAGGAGGTTATATGCTCCATGAACTTGCAGAAGGTTACTATAGTGCAGAAATAGCCTTAAGAAATAAAGAAGGTGATCCAATTTCTATTAGAAATAATTATGAACCAGCTCACGCTAATGCCAATTCTATTTCTGGAGGTAATTGGGTGCACTCATCTGAATTCATGACATTGCCTAATGGCATGATGGTACAAACTTATTACGGTCTCAGACGCAGTCCTAGTAATGACTTCTAATGTTTATACGTTATGAAAATTCACGAAAAACACACACCAATACTAATTATGAAATGCCAAAGAATATTGTTTTTAATTATTTTGTTGTTTTTCTGTTTCTATACAGTGTTTGGTCAGGGGGTGTTATTTAGAACAGGTGGTAAAAATAAAGTTCCAAACCAGTATAAATATGGCTTTTATGTAAGAAATAAAAAAGGTGTGATTCAACCACAAAAAAAAGATGTAATAGCTTTTATTCAGCATACGAAGCTGGATACAGCAATGTATGTGAGTGAAAACGGTAAAATCATCTCTTTTTTTCCTATAGAAGATAGCTCTAACACTAATGATTTACAGAGTATTCAAGGTTCTTTTAAAGTTGTCTATGCAGAAGTGAAAAAAGACAACTATTATGTTAGGGGGAATCATTTAAAGAAAACAAAACTCTATGTGTATGATGTCGAACAAGTAGGCAGTGAAAAAACATCATTCAAGTATATTAGAATTCTTATTTTTCAACATGAATTTGGGAACAATTTGAAAAAGTTAAAATTAGGACACAATTACAATTTGACACTTACTCCTTTTTTGCAAATGGATTGTTGTAGTCCAAATCCTATCGTGAGAGATGGCGATACGATCTATAGAACTCGTCAGTCAAGGGGACTATATACATACATAATCAAGGGGGTGTTGGTTCCATTTTTTAATTTTCATGATTATAACATTGTAGAAATAACTTGGATTTCTCAGGAAGACAAAAAAAGACCAAAAAAGACCAATGGTGAAATCAATTAAGGAATGCAGCATTTTGCCTAGATAATGTAATAATTTTTATTTTCGCCCCCGCAATGCACACCTCGGCCCTGACATATCGCCCCCTCGTCCCGCCAAGGGAAATTCCGCGCAGATTCGCGTGGCATGACCGGTATGGCTGCCCGCACACCTACGGCGTGCGATATTGCCCGTGCGGCCCCATTGCTACCAACCCCTGCAGACCTACGGCCTGCATTTCCCTTACCCTCTCGCCCTCAGACCACGGTTCTTCTACCGAGCTCTTGCCCCTGACGGGGCCGCTCAAGGAAACTCCTAACTCCAAACTGCTAACTCCTAATTCTTTTTACGCCACGCCTCCGCCATCCCCCTCTTTCATTTTCCATTTTCAATTTTTCAATTCCTCCCACAATCCACATATCACCGTTCATAATACTAAAACCACCTCTTTTCACGTTATTGGAGAAATTTTATATCTTTGCACGTTTTTAATCACCATCAACATGAAAAAGATTATTGTCATCGCAGCATTGTTTTTAGGCACCATCGCCATCTTCGCCGCTTGTGACACACAACACAAGTGCGCCGCTTACGGACATTACGCATGCTACGAAGCCCCGGCAGACATTGAAGAGTAACGCTCCAGCATGTCGTCTGCTCGTAACCACCGGCCTCGTCTCCAGCCCCTCCTGACCCTTATCCTGACGGGGCTGACATTTTGCGCCTTCGGGCAGGAGGTCGGCGAGTTCCACCACGATGTGACGACCAAAGAGTGGAACTTCGAGTTGTTCATCAACACCTCCGGCTTGGGTGTCGGCTTCCAACATGGCCGCACACCTGACATCCACAACAAGCATTTCTGGGAGGTGGAATTCCTCTACAACCAGCACCCCAAATCAGTACGGTCCGTCAACATCGCCTACGACTGGACGCGTCCCTGCCGTTATGGCCAGCTCTACACCCTTTTCTTTTTGCAGGGAGGCTACGGTTACCAGCGCACACTGCACCAGAAGCCCTATTGGGGCGGGGTAGCCGTCAACCTGAAGCTCTCCGCTGGCCCTGTTCTGGGCTTAGGCATCCCCTGCTATGTGGAGGTGCTGAACTACAACACCGGCTTCTCCGAGATTGTCCGCTACGACCCTGAAAAGCACAACCTCAACAACATCCTGGGCGGCGGCGGATTGTTCACCGGCATCATGCAGACCATCTTCCGTCCTGGCTTCTACGCCAAGATAGGCCTCAACTTCGAGTTCGCCAAGAGCGACTACCGACTGCACGCACTGGAGGTCGGCGTCTCCTACGACATGATCTTCCCCTTTGTGCAGCAAATGGCCCAGAACAAAGCCAAGCCTTTCTACCTCGCCGGTTACCTCGCCTACGACTTCGGCCGCAAGGTGGGCATCTACCCGAAGCATTAGCATCCCAAACCTATGTCGTCAGATATCAAACAATTAGCCAATCAGACTGCCATCTACGGAGGCACCACCATTCTCAGCAGACTCCTCAACTATCTCTTAGTCCCACTGCACACCTATATCTTCTCCGACGCCAGCCAGTACGGTGTCGTGGGTGAACTGTACGCCTGGACGAGCCTCTTCCTGGTCATCCTGACCTACGGCATGGAGACCGCCTTTTTCTATTTTGCCCGCGACAAGGAGATCCAGAACAAGGTCTATTCCACCATCGTCACCTCGCTGTGCTGCACCTCCGCTATCTTTATCGTGCTGTGCACCTGCTTCTCAGGCCCCATAGCCTCGTGGATGCGCTACCCAGACCATCCCGAATATATCATCTGGTTCGCTTTCATCATCGGCATAGATGCCATCACCTCCATCTTCTTCGCACGGCTCCGTTATCTGAACAAGGTCTGGAACTTCGCCTTGGTGAAGATCACCAACATCGTCACCAACGTGCTCTTCAACCTCTTCTTCCTTTTGCTCTGCCCTTATCTGCTGAAGAATAACCCCGACTCCTTCGTCTCCACTATCTACAATCCCGAAATCGGAGTTGGCTACATCTTCATCTCCAACCTCATCGCCTCTATCGTCACACTATTGATGCTCTTCCCGAGCTTCTTCAAACAACGCTATGAGTTTGACCTTCAATTATGGAAGAAAATGTTGCGCTACGCCCTACCCTTGCTGGTCTTTGGTCTGGCGGGCATCGTCAACGAGACCATGGACCGGGTGTTGCTGAAATACTTCTCCGTCCAGGAGAACCCGCAAGCCTCCGTCGGCATCTACAGTGCCTGCTACAAGATCTCCATCCTGATGACCATCTTCGTGCAGGCATACAAATATGCTGCCGAGCCCTTCTTCTTTAACAAATCGAAAGAGAAAGACCCGCAGAAGACCTACGCCGAGGCCATGACCGCCTTCGTGTTCGTATGCTCTATCATCTTCGTTGGCATCATGCTCTATATGGATATCATCCAATACTTCGTGGGACCGGAATACCGTGTAGGCTTGCCGGTGGTACCCATCCTACTGATGGCCAACCTCTTTTTGGGCATCTTCTACAACCTCTCCATTTGGTACAAACTTACTGAACAGACCAAGTTCGGAGCCTTCTTAGCCATCTTCGGTGCCATCATCACCCTGGTGCTCAACATTGTACTCATCCCGCGCTTCGACTATATGGGCTCCGCCTGGGCCACCTTCGCTTGCTATTTCAGCATGATGGTCGCCTCCTACCTGCTAGGACAGAAATACTACCCAGTGAATTATGAGGTCAAGAAGATTGTCCTCTATATGGCCGTCGCAGCGGGTGTTTATCTAACCAGCACCTTGTTAATCAAAGGGTTGGGTATCGAGACCATATGGGTAAGACTCGCGGTGAACACCCTTTTGCTGATTGGATATTTAGGCATTCTTTTCGTCCTCAACAAGAGAAAAATCCTGCGGCTGCTGCGACGTCAGCCGACAGAGTCGTAAGACTATTACCTATTCTTCCGCTCGCCTTTGAGCTGATAACTCTTCATCTCCGTATTGTTGGCACTGCCTCTATAGAACAGAGCCGTGGTGCGCGTTGTCTTGCAGTTCTTAATGGTCACATCATTCTTGGTGCCATAGAAATCAACGAACATCTTGGCATTGCAAGGGATAAAGGTGCATTTTTCATACTCCGCATGATTGTCGATATAATAGCGGTTGTCATCGGCATTGTTCAGATAGAGGGTACACTGCTTATAGACGCGCTTGGCGTTACCGGCATCGGATGAATAGCGGATCATGCCAACGGTGCAACTGGTGAAACGGATATTATGTTTGGCGTTGGTCACGACATTATAGTTCAATCTCGAATTAAGGATTTTGATGACATCCTCTCTGTTTTTGAAGAGATTGATGGTCAGGCTGGCGGGATACACATATTTCTTCGTAGCCTGTTTGATCTGTCCGTTGGGCACAGACAAGAGATCCATGTTGCGAATGTCGTATTGGATGGTTTTCGTCGAGGTAACAGGCGCGCTGGAGATGACGAAGTTAGCGGCATGGCCAGAGCCGGAGTAATGGAACGAAAGCCCATCGATCTTGACTTGTGAGACATAATCCACCGGTTTGCGATAGGTGATCTCACCCGTAGGTTTGAAGAGGATGATCTCAGACACCTTGTCGGGCACATTGACAATCAGGTTTTGGATAGTCACATTAGGCCAGCACTTGCGGGCAAGTTCGGGACGTGATACCGCCTGATCGTTGAGTTTTCCGATGGATATCAAATAGTTGCGCGACACGCCAGCCTCCATCACACAATTCTTGAAGGTCAGGTCGAAGGGGGTATAGACATTGTAGGAGGTCTCCACCAGCACTGGCACGAAATTGACGAAACGGCATCCGTCAAACAGGAGAGTTCCGAAGATGGAGGAGAACTGGTTATAGAGCTTGCTGAACTTGCAATTATAGATAAAGATGTCCTTGCCATAGCAGTGCACATCGAAACGGTTGATATCGCAGTCGCGCAAGGTGACGTTGCTCATGTTATTGGTTCCGAAGACTCCCCATTGGGCGTGGGCATCCAGCCGTTGGAAGGTGGCATTCCAGACATTGTTCATCATGATGCCGTAACCGTATTTCTTCTCTTGCGAATAGGTGCCGTCGATCCGCACATCTTCCATCGTCACATTGGCGCAGTTGACAAAGGTGATGGCTTCATCGGCATACATGGTGCTGTTTTGGGGCGTAAAGAGTTGCACATTGCTGATTTTCACATTGTTGAAGCCTTCCACATAGATGCACTTGGTCTTGTAGGTAGAGGTACTATCGCGCAGAATAGTCAAGTTGGAGATAGTCTTCAGGTCGGTGGTGGCAGGACAATAAGAAGCTTTCAGATGGGTGGTGTCGGTATCATACAAGGCAATGGGTTTGTTTTTGGCTTTACCGTCCTGGATATAGAGGATGTCCTTGCGAGTAGCTCCGTAGGCATAGCCTGCGCGATTGGCCACCCAGGGGGTCTCGTCCTCCAGAATCAGCAGCCAGTCGCCCTCGTTCAAGGGTTCCAGATCCCGGAAGTCGCCATCGTCCACACGTTTTTTGTCAAACTCGATGGGCGTGGCGGGCTGGATCATCTCGAAGAGGAAAAACTTCTGGGCATTGTTACGCACCGTCAGTTTCAGACCGTGAAAATCGTTGTTAGGGGTCAGCGGGATGCTCTTGCTCTCAGCGCTCACCTGGATAGTCAAGGATTCGATGCCTTCATAGGAGACATCCTTCCCTTCGGCCAAAGCAGCCTGATGGGTCCGGTAGAGGACCTCGTAACGGGCGCTGTCGCTTTCTGCTTCAGCAAGACCGAAATCTAAAGGTGAGATGTATTGTATCGAATCCATAGTCTCTTCCGTTTGTGCATTGCCTGCCCACGTCAGCAAAATGGCGGCAAGCAACAGGATCATTTTTTTCATCATTATATCGTATAAACATCAACCATTTTTCTGATAAATTGTATCAAAATCTGTTCGGGACAGCAATGAGCGGCCGAGAGTCACCTCGTCAGCATACTCCAGTTCCTCCCCCACCCCGATGCCTCGGGCTATCGTCGTGATTTTCGCCACTTTGTCTTTCACATTCTTGTAGATGAAGAAATTCGTTGTATCCCCTTCTACCGTTGAAGGCAGTGCCAGGATCAGTTCGGTGACAGGCTCGTGTTCCACACGGGTGAAGAGTTCCTGCAAATTCAGCTGCTGGATGCCAATGCCGTCCATCGGGGAGATCACCCCGCCGAGGACATGATACACGCCATGGTACTGATGGGTATTCTCCAAAGCGATGATGTCACGGATATCCTGCACCACACAGATGACCGATGGGTCGCGCTTGGGGTTGGCACAGATATCACAGATTTCGGCATCTGACACATTATAGCATTTCTTGCAGAAGAAGATGTCCGTCTTCAGTTTGTTGATACGATCGGTAAGACGTGACACATCCTCCTCTTCGGTCTTCAGCAGGTGCAGAGCGAGTCGCAGAGCAGTACGCTTGCCGATGCCGGGGAGCTTGGCAATCTCGTTGACCGCATTTTCAAGATTTTTAGAATATATGGACAGCATGGTATCTGGAAATCAAGAATGTTCAAAAATAAGCGTTGAAAACTGGTCCGGGCGGAAGATCTCCTGCGCCACGGAGAGGATATCCTCGGCGGTGAGTTCCTCTATCTCTTGGATACTCTCCTCCATCGTGTCCACCTCGTCGAAGAAGATGGCGGTATGGCCGACACCCAGCATCTCGTTGAGTTTTGCTTCATTGGCCAGGGCCATCTGCCCGATCAGCTGTTTCTTGGCATAGTAGAGCTGCATACTCCCCAGTTTCTGGTTGCGCAGTCGTTCGGTCTCTTTCATGACCAGCTCGACACAATGGTCGGTGTTCTGGCGGGCGCATCCGAAATAGACGGTGAAGAGTCCAGTATCGGAGAAAGAGGTATAGTTCGCCTCCACAGTATAGGCCAGTCCTCGTTTCTCGCGCATGCACATGTTCAGACGGGTATTCTGCCCCTGGCCGCCCAGCAGGTTCGTCAACAGCAGGAAGGGCACACGCTTGTCGTCGGTGATGGCGTAGGCAGGCATTCCCATCATCACATTGGTCTGGGTAGCATGTTTATGCACACGGACTGTACGAGGGCGGTAATCGGTAAAAAGATCCCGACGTTTGGGTTCCTGTCGGAGGTCCATATCACCGAAATAGCGCTCGCAGAGTTGCAGGAGACGTTTCAACGAGATATTGCCGACGGAAGCCAGGACCAGATTATGCACATTATAATATTGTTGTAGCAAGCCCAGCAGATCGTTGCGATTCATCTTGCGCACACTCTGCCTGGTGCCCAGAATATTGCGCCCGAGTGGATGATGCTCAAAAACCAGTCCTTCAAAATCGTCATAGATCAACTCCGAAGGCGTGTCCTTGTAGTAGCTGATCTCCTCCATGACCACGGTCTTCTCTTTCTCCAGCTCTTTTTCAGGAAAAACGGAATGGCAGAGGATGTCTGACAGAAGCTCCACCGCCCGGGGGTAGTCGGGAGAGAGGAATGAGGTATGAAAATAGGTCTCCTCCTTGGAGGTGCTGGCATTCAGGTCACCGCCCACCGCCTCCATACGGCTGATGACGCGGTAAGCATTACGTTTCTGAGTTCCTTTGAAGATGGTGTGTTCGAGGAAATGGGCCAGTCCGGGAGTCTGTTGAGGCTCGTCACGGGTGCCTATGTCCACCAGCACCCCGAAATGCGATATCGGAGAGTTGGTTTCCACATGAACAACCCGCAAGCCATTGCGCAATCTTACAATATGGTGTGGCATTGCTCGATGGTGACCGTTTGAATCGTATTGATGAGTTTTTCATCGTAAGGGACCGTCACCCGGATATAGTTGTCGGTAAAACCGCAAAGCTGGTCGTCCACAACCTCAGACTCTATCAGGACAGGGCGTTCCTGACCTTCGCATTGCTTGTAGAACTCCATCTTCTTGGCATGGGAGAGTTGCAGCAGGCGTTCTGTGCGGTCGTGCTTCACCGTATCGGAGATCTGGTTCTCCATCATATTGGCATGCGTGCGCGGACGGCGGGAATAGGGGAAGACGTGCATATAGCTGATCGGCAGCTCTTCCAAGAACTTATAGGTCTCCTCAAACTCCTCGTCGGTCTCGCCCGGAAATCCCACGATGACATCGCAGGCCACGCAGGCATTGGGCATTTTCTGTTTGATAAGGGCCACCTTGGCGGCATACTCTTCCGCTGTATAACGGCGGTGCATGTCCTTGAGGATGCGGTTACAGCCCGACTGCAAGGGGATATGAAAATGAGGCATCAAGATAGGCGATTTGGCAACCAGCTTGATGATGTCCTCGGAGAGCATATCCGGCTCTATGGACGAGATACGGACGCGCTCGATGGCATTCTGCTTGACGATAGCCTTGAGCAGGGCCAGGAAGTCCACCTTGGTGCCGCGACCGAAGTCGGCGACATTGACACCGGTGAGGTTCACCTCGTGGAGACCGGCATCGGCAATCTTCTGGATGTTGGCCAGCACATTCTCTTTGGTGTCGCTGCGGCTCTTGCCACGGGCGATCCAGACCGTACAGTAGGTGCAATGGTTGTTGCAACCGTCCTGGATCTTCAGGAAAGAGCGAGTACGGTCGGTGAGCGAATAGGCACCGAAGAAGTTGGGGGCTTGGTGCTCGGCACGGTTGACGATATAATCCACCACACCCATCTTGTTATGGCTGCCAAAGACCTTGATGACGCCGGACCAGCGTTCGAGCAGTTCGGGTTTCAGGGCACTGTAGCAGCCGATGAGGACCAATGAAGCCAACGGATTCTCACGGTGGAGTTTAGAAGCCAGATTACGGGTTTTCTTCTCCGCCGAGGAGGTCACCGCACACGTGTTGATGATGATCACCTCAGGAATTCCGCCCTGGGTCCATCCGTTCTCCACCAACTTGGCGGCGATGGCTGACGACTCACTGTAGTTCAGTTTACATCCTAATGTATAAATCTCGAAATTTTTCATCTTATTGGTTATAAGGTGGATAATCTAATGAATAATGGAGGCCTCGACTCTCCTTGCGGTTCATGGCATGACGGATGATCAGATAGCCCACGTTGATCATATTGCGCAGTTCGCAGATCTCGGGGTTCAGAATCGACTTCTTATAGAGGTCTTCCGTCTCGCGGTATAGGATCTCCAGTCTGTCGAAGGCGCGTTGCAGACGCAGGTTGGAGCGGACGATGCCCACATAGGCACTCATAATCGTCTGGAGCTCCTTGCGCGACTGGGTGATGAGCACCATCTCCTCGTTGAGGACAGTGCCGTCACTGTTCCAGTCGGGCACCTCTTCGCAGAAGGAGAGATTGGGCAGGTCTTCCACCGATTTAAGGCAGGCGCGATGCGAGAAGACCAGAGCTTCCAGCAGAGAGTTGGAAGCCAGTCGGTTGGCGCCATGGAGTCCAGTGGAGGCGCACTCTCCGGATGCATACAGGTTGCGGATAGAGGTGGCGCCCCACTCGTCGGTCTGGATGCCGCCACAGGAGTAGTGAGCCACCGGCACCACAGGGATCATCTCCTTGGTGATGTCGATACCGATGCTCAGACATTTGGCATAGATATTCGGAAAATGTTCGAAGATCTCTTGTCGCTTGATGACCGTGGTGTCAAGATATACATGGTCCACACCTTGACGTTTCATCTCGGTATCGATGGCGCGGGCCACGATATCGCGGGGTGCCAACGAGCCGCGCTCGTCGTATTTCTCCATGAAAGAGACGCCGTTGGCATCTTTGAGGATAGCGCCGGCGCCGCGCATAGCCTCCGTGATCAGGAAGGATGGCGACTCCTTGGGATTGTAGAGGGAGGTAGGATGGAACTGCACGAACTCCATGCCACGCACCGCACCTTTGGCTCTATAGACCATGGCAATGCCATCGCCTGTCGCCACCAACGGGTTGGTGGTATGTTCATAGACCATACCGATGCCACCCGTAGCCATCATCGTGATCTTGGCCAGGACCGTGTCCACACGTTGAGCCTCCGGATCAAAAACGTAGGCGCCATAGCAGGTGATATCGTGGGAACGGCGGGTCACCTCTATGCCCAGATGGTGCTGGGTGATGATCTCCACCGCTATCTTGTTCTCGTAAATCTCGATATTGGGGTTCTTCTTGGCGGCGAGGATCAGCTTCTCCTCTATCTCCGCGCCCGTCATGTCCTTATGGTGCAGCACCCGGTACTCGGAGTGACCGCCCTCCTTGGCCAAGGCGAACTTCCCGTCTTTGTTTTTGTCAAAATCGACACCCCACTCCACCAGCTCCATCACACGCGCCGTAGCCTCGCGGATGGTCAATTCCACGATGTGGAAATCGGAAAGATCCGCACCTGCCACCATCGTGTCGCGGATGTGTTTCTCGTAAGAGTCCGGCTGATAGACGACCGACGCAATGCCACCCTGGGCGAAACGCGTGGATCCTTCTTCCATTTTAGATTTGGTGATCATACAGACCTTGCCATAATTGGCTGCCTTCAAGGCAAAACAGAGTCCGGCCACACCAGAACCTATCACTAAAAAGTCTACATTTTTACGCATTATATGCAATTCTAATAAAAACGCGCAAAAGTACAAAAAAATATGATTTGATGGTGCTATTTATCATATTAAAGAATGAACGGTGAAAACAAGAGATGCCGCAAGCAATAAAGCTGCGGAAGAATCCCCATTTACCTTACCAAACAATGTGATTACACCCTGTTATCTCTCGCGGGCCATCTGGAGAAAGTCGGCATCCACCTCCAGCAATTCCGCGATGGTAAGTGCCTCTTTGGGCACCTCGTCATCGGTGGTTTCGACAAGAGAATAGTCCATATAATTGCCAATATTACGAGCCGTGACCGCGGGTTGGCCCTCCAGCTGCAGACCACGCACACGTAAACGGCGGCAGTCGGCATGGATGCCGCTGTAGTGCGTCGTCACAATGGCCGTAATGGAGAGTTGTTGGGCCATGCGGACGAAGGCGCTGACCAGGCGTTTCCCCTCTTCCGGGTTAGTCGTGCGTGCCAGCTCATCCACCAGTGCAAGTACCCGCACCCCACGCTTGGCGGTCTTGATGATCCGGTCGATGGTCAGGATCTCCACCGCAAAAGAGGAGAGACCGCTCAACTCCGACTGACTGTCGCCCATACTGCAGATAACCTCGTCAACAACCATCATCTCGGCACGTTCCGCTGGTATGAAGAAGCCGAACTGCAGCAGATATTGTGCCATGGAGAGGGTCTTCAAGAGCACCGACTTGCCCGCCATATTGGCACCGGTGACCAAGATGGTCTCACGCCCGAAGGCAATATCTATCGGTTGGAACTGCTTGCCCTGTTCACGCAAGACCTCGTCAACTTGAGGATTCCGCAGCTGACGGAAATCCATGGAATCAGTCACCGTCGGGTGGCAGGCAGACCATTGCAAGGCGAGCATAGCCTTCGCCACGATGACGTCCAGATGGGCAAGGGTGTCCAGATTGTGCGACAACGCCTCCTGAAAACGTCCCACCTGACGGGTCAGGTCTGCACGCACCGCGTCCTCCTCCCCTTCTGCCTGAAAACGCAACCGCTCTCTCTCGTCTGCATCTTCGGCACTACGCATCTGATCACGCAAGGCCTTCAGCTTCTCGCTATAGGCAGAATAGACATAGAAATGAGGGATGCCTGTATGCTCTGGATCGAGGATATCTATCAGCTCCGACATCTCCTCCATAGGAAAAACATCACAAGAGATCCCGCGCAGCAGGCCGGATACCTGACGGGCTATGATCGCCGTCTTCTTGATCTCAAAGAGTTGGATATCATCAAAGACCGTATCCCCGTTCATCAATGCCACTGTCGGACGGATGTCGTTCAGCTGGCACAACTGCTCATGGATGTTCCGAAAAAAGTCCTGAGTGCCCTCCCGGTGCAGAAGACCCAACATGGTCTGCACCAAATCCAACTCCTGAGACAAAGCCTCGACATCTGTCACAAAGGGCATGTTCAGCAGACAGGAGCGACCAAGGCCGGAGGTCACCTGCAACTGGTCATACACATAGTGCATGGATGAATTTTCGCTGATAACATTCTTAAAGAGCATAGTGTGAAATTTTTAAAACTGTAACGGGATTAACACGACATGAAGGCCAGATAGAACAGTTTGTAGGAGTCCAGAAGTTTCAGGGAGGGCGCATGTTTCAGCGATGCCTCCATGGTCTGGCGGAACATCTTGTAGTACCAACGGCAGATGGGCAAAAGACCTTTCTGCTGGAAGTTCCTATAGGTACGCAGCAAGCGGCTATCCTGTCGGAACTCGTCAGGAACCCGCTCTTCCTGCATCAACCGGTAAAGGTTCTCCACCGCCTGACGCGTCTTGGCCAGAAAGGCCTCATTGGTATCCAGCCCATCATGATAGAGCGGATTATCTATATGAATCATCGGTATCTCCTTCTGCCGAAGCTGATAGCCCCAGAGGGTATCTTCGTATCCGTAGGCTGTGAAAGACTCATCAAAACCGTTATCCAAAAAGGTTTCTTTGGTAGTGAAGATGTTGAAGGGAGTAAATGAACGATAGGGATGTTCGTTGCGTTCCGCGGCGGTCCTCACCTCACGTTCCACTCCATATTTCCATCGCAAGAGCTTGTCTTTGGCAGGTTTCTCTTCTCGGTAGCAGAGGCCTCCTGAGATCACATAGCGAGATGGCAGTTCGGGATGAGACTCCCGATAGTTCCAATAGCGTGCCAGATATTGGTCGTCCACCATGCCGGCATCGCAATCCATGATGAGCAGACAGGGATATTGGGCTGTCTCCACCAGTTGGTTGCGGATCTTGGATCGGCCTTGGTTTTCCGACTGTTGCAGATAGGTCACCTCGGGCTCCTGCGCCAAGAGTTGATTGCACTGACGCACCGACTCCACGGGCGTGGCGTCATCCATGATGATCAGCTCGAAAGGGATGGCCAAAACGCGAGCCTGGTCCAGCAAATGCTTGACCAACTCAGTCAGATCGACCTGATACGATGGAAGCAGAATGGAGAGCATTACAGGCCGGAATCCATCAGTTTACCATCTTCGATAAGGATAGTTCTGGAAGGAAACTCGTTAATCATCGCGAAGTTATGTGTGGCCATCAAAATGGTGGTGCCAGACTTGTTGATATTGTGGAAGACCTGGAAGATCTCTTCCGCGGTGATCGGATCCAGATTACCCGTCGGCTCGTCAGCCAGCAGCATGTCGGGACTATTCAGCAAGGCACGGGCGATGCATACTCTTTGTTGTTCGCCACCAGACAGTTGGGAAGGCAACTTGAAGTCTTTCGTCTGCAGTCCGACAATCTCCAGCACCTCCTCGCAACGGTCCTGCATAGCCTGTTTGTTCTTCCACTGGGTGGCACGCAGGACAAACATCAGATTTTCCAGCACGGTCTTGTCGCTCAACAGCTGATAGTCCTGGAATACCATGCCGATCTTTTTGCGCAGTTCCGGGATCTGGCGGTTCTTGAGATGCAGCAGGTCATAGCCCAACATCGTCGCCTCGGTGCCTTCGGGTTTGAGTTCCGCAATGAGTGTCTTGAGGATGGAAGACTTGCCACAGCCCGTTTTGCCGATCAGATAGACGAATTCTCCTTGACGAATGGAAAAGGAGACATCTGTCAGAATACGGATTTTCTTATGGGAGATGTTGACGTTCTTCAGCGAGATCATGACATCCTTGAGTTGGGGCTGTTCGGCAACCTCCTCCGACGGCATATCGGGGGTGGGCTCTTGTTCCACCTGTGGGGTCTCGTTGACGACCTCTTCGGTCACGGGAGCCTGCTGAGCAGGATCGATATCGGGTTTCTGGTCCATAGCAGTGTCTTGTTTTTGATTTTGGTACTATGATTAAGCATCAATATTGGCGTAGGTGGCATTCTGCTCGATGAACTCGCGGCGCGGGGGCACTTCATCGCCCATCAACATAGAGAAGACGCGGTCGGCCTCGGCAGCGTTCTCGATGGTGATCTGGCGCAGGGTGCGGAATTCAGGATCCATGGTGGTGCTCCAGAGTTGTTCTTCGTTCATCTCACCCAGACCTTTGTAGCGTTGCACCGTGACACCGCTCTCGTTGCCGTTCTTGGAGGCGGCGGCCACCAAGGCAAGACGCTCTTCCTCCGACCATGCATACTTCTGGTCTTTGCCCTTCTTGACGAGATACAACGGCGGGGTGGCGATATAGACATGGCCCTGTTCGATGAGCTCACGCATATAGCGGAAGAAGAAGGTCAGGATCAGGGCGGCGATATGGCTACCGTCCACATCGGCATCGGTCATGATGATGACCTTGTGGTAACGCAGTTTGGAGATGTTGAGGGCTTTGCTGTCCTCTTCCGTGCCGATGGTCACGCCCAGGGCGGTGTAGATGTTCTTGATCTCTTCGCTCTCGAAGATGCGGTGTTGCATAGCTTTCTCCACGTTGAGGATCTTACCGCGCAACGGCAGGATAGCCTGGAAGTGGGCGTCGCGGCCCTGCTTGGCGGTACCGCCTGCAGAGTCACCCTCAACGAGGAAGAGTTCGCACTTGGAGGCATCCTTGGACGAACAGTCGGAGAGCTTGCCGGGCAGTCCGGAGCCTCCGAAGGCAGTCTTGCGCTGCACATTCTCGCGGGCCTTACGGGCAGCATGACGCGCCTGCGCGGCCAGAACGACCTTGTTGACGATCTCCTTGGCATCTCTCGGGTTCTCTTCCAGATAGTTGGTCAGCATCTCGCCCACCATCTGATCCACGATACCGGCCACCTCGTTGTTACCCAGCTTGGTCTTGGTCTGTCCCTCGAACTGCGGCTCGGCAACCTTGACAGAGACAATGGCAGTGATACCCTCGCGGAAGTCCTCACCCGAAATCTCGATCTTGTCCTTCGCCAGCTTGTCCAACATCTTGTTGTCGTCGGCATATTTCTTCAGGGTACGGGTCAAGGCGCGACGGAAGCCCGCCAGATGCGTGCCACCCTCTATCGTATTGATATTGTTGACGTAGGAGTGGATCACCTCATTGAAGGAGTTGTTGTATTGCATGGCCACCTCCACAGGGACGCCCTGCTTTTCGCCCTCGATATAGATAGGCTTGGTGGTGATCTTCGTCTTGCCTTCGTCCAGATAGGCGATATAGTCGCGCAGACCGTTTTCGGAATGATATACCTGCTGAAGTGGATTACCTTGCTCGTCGAGGGAACGCATATCCTTAATAGTCAAGGTAATGCCCTTGTTCAGATACGCCAGTTCCTTCAATCGGTCGGAGAGCACATGATAATCATAGACCGTCTCATAGAAGATCGTGTCATCGGGGGTGAAGGTCACTTTGGTACCGCGGTAGTCGCTCTCGCCGACCACTTTCACTGGATACAACGGTTTGCCGTAGGCATACTCCTGCATAAAATGCTTGCCATCGCGGAAGACCTCGGCGGTGAGGTGTTTGGAGAGGGCGTTCACACAGGAGACGCCGACACCGTGCAGACCGCCGGAGACCTTGTAGGAGTCCTTGTTGAACTTACCACCGGCATGCAGGACCGTCATGACGACCTCCAAGGCGGAGCGGTGTTCTTTCTCGTGCATATCCGTAGGGATACCACGGCCGTTGTCGAGCACAGTGATGGAGTTGTCCTCCAAGATGGTGACTTCAATATTATTGCAATAACCAGCAAGGGCCTCGTCTATCGAGTTGTCCACCACCTCGCTCACGAGATGATGCAAGCCGCGCTTGCTGACGTCACCGATATACATGGCGGGACGCTTGCGGACGGCCTCGAGTCCTTCGAGCACTTGAATATTACTGGCACTGTAGGTTTCATCCATAGGTTTTTGGTTTTCTATCTCACTCATTTTCAGCTATATTATTTTACTTAAAAAAACGTGCAAATATAGGATTTTTTTTTTGAATTTTCCTACCCCAAAACCGAGAAAAAATACGCTGTTTTTTCTATTCCCGAGCCATCCTTTCCAAGCATTGCCGATATGGATAATTGTTGTATTTTTGCCCACTGAAACACGGCATCTTTTCGACAAAAAAATGACACTGAAAGAGAAATACCAATTCATCGTATCCTATTTTGAGGAGCACCAGCCGGACGTAGCTTCGGAGTTGCATTTTGACAATGCCTATCAGTTGTTGGTTGCGACCGTCTTGGCAGCGCAGTGTACCGACAAGCGTGTCAACATGGTGACGCCAGCCCTGTTTGCCGCCTACCCCACCCCCACGGCGCTGTCCCGGGCGGACGCGGCGGACCTCCTGCCCTACATCTCCTCCGTCTCGTATCCAAACAGCAAAGCGGACCATCTCGCCAAGATGGGGCGCATGCTGGCGGAGCGTTTTGGCGGCGAGGTGCCCTCCACAATGGAGGAGCTCACCCAGCTGGCCGGCGTGGGACGCAAGACGGCCAATGTAGTGCTGGCCTTCGCCTTCAACCAAGCGGCCATGCCCGTCGATACACACGTCTTCCGCGTGGCCACGCGCCTCGGTCTCGTCCGGAACGCCCCGACGCCGGAAGCCGTCGAGAAACAGCTGGTGGCCCACTTTCCCCAGGAGTTCATCTCCAAAGCACACCACTGGCTACTGCTGCACGGCAGATACGTCTGCGTGGCGCGCAAACCGAAATGTCCGGAATGCCCGCTGACAAACATTTGCAAAGAATACGGGAGAAATAGCCATTAGCCATTAGCTATTGGCTGTTGACTATTGGCTATTGGCTACAGCACGATCAGCTCGCCCCGATACACAATCGGTTTGCCCGCTATAGTCGTGCAATGGATGACCCACATGTAAACCACATTCACAGGCAGCTTGCCTTTCACAGATCCGTCCCAGCGGAAGTCCTTGTTTTGGGAGACATAGACCTGTTCGCCCCAGCGGTCGTAAATGGCTATCTCGAACGTCTCCCAGTCGCCCGACATGATCTCCGGGATATAGAAGTAGTCGTTCAGGCCATCCTCGTTACTGGGAGTGATAGCATTGGGCAAGCGCAAGGGATACTCGCAGTAGTCGATCCTGAAGGAGGCATCTTTCTCGCAGCCATATCCAGAGGCTGTCACCGTGTAGATGCCGGCATTTTCCACATGGATGATAGAGTCGGACTCACCCGTGCTCCACAGGAAGTTGGGCAGAGAGCTCTGCACCAGGAGATCTGCCATATTGTTCTCGCAGAAAGGATCTTCCGAGTTCTGGACGATAGTGGCATAGACGGGAGAGACTGACAGATAGAGTTCCACGATGCTGTCGCAGCCATGCTGGGAGGTCAGTTCCTGGGTCTGGTGCAGCAGTGTGGCGTCCAAGGTGGCAGAGGGAGACACCGTGAAACCATACTGGTTGTAGCCTTGTCCCTGGCAGACAGTGTCATTGATAATGGTCGTATAGGCAGGCAAGATGGTGACGATGATAGCGGCCGTGTCCGGGAAGCCCCCGCGCGTCCGGATCTCATACCAGACCGTATCGGTCCCGTCATAGCCCTCTTCAGCCGTGTAGGTAACCATCGAACCTCCCAGAAGAGCTTGTCCGTGGGCAGGCTGCCCCACCAGGGAAATCGCCACTCCGAAGTTGTCGGACAGCAGACGGCTGTCGATAGAGTCGTTGAAGGTGGGGTTGATGGTGAAATTGCCATTCTGGCAAATCTCATAGTAATCGTTATTCGCCGTGGCTGGCGGGACCACCTCCACATGGATGGTCATAGGGCAGGAGATCATCGGGGAGAACCAGATGTCGTCAAGACCGAAGTCATTGCCATCCGTCACGGTGTTCAGGTTGATGATTTTGATGGTAGCGGTATAATCATTGTACCCACTTTCCCAATCGAAGGCGGCCAAATTCCAAGTGCCGGACTGCAGGTCTGCATAGAATTCCTGTCCCACCTGGTTGTTGACGATAAATTGCAAATGAGCCACCTTGTTGATCGGCATGGTTTGGTTGTTGACCGTCATCACGTAGCAGGAGAAACGGTACTTAGTATTGGGATTGATATTGATGGTCTGCTGCCAGACCGCGATATTGGCAGTCGGGTTGCCATTGACGATCATATAGTGGCCGGAGCTCGTTCCGTATGTATGATCATAACAAGTAGTGCAGAAATTGCTGTGTACATTGTGGGCCACGGAACTGATGGAATAGACTCCTTCATTCCATACCGAGGATGCGTTGTAGGAATAGTAGCTGGTAAAGCCCGTGTTGCCAGCCTCGAAATCGCCGTTGGTAGTCATCGTGCTGTCCGACTCGTAATACTTGCCGAGCACGGTATAATCGGTAGAGACCGTCGGGGCGACTTTCTGCCAAGTGCGGTTATAGGTATTCCCCCACATATTGTTGGGTGTCCATTCATACTCCTCCATGCCAGAGAGTTGTATCAAGACCGTATCTCCCGGCAAGATCAGGGTATCCTGGGCGGTAGTGTGAAAATCAGAACAGGAGTTCTGAGCGCGGACTTCACCCCACGCCAAACCCAACATTAAAAGGCATACAAAACAATAAAAACGCTGCATACTATGATTCGAATACGAAAAGTGCAAAAATACTAAAATAATCGAGATTTCAAAATCTTAATTCATTATTACAGAGAAAAAAAAACGTGACGGTCCTTCCCGTCACGTTTTAGAAAGTTGTACAGGCAAAAAGCCATGTACGATTAGTAGATCTGATGTCCGATGAGCTTCATGGAGACTTTTTGCTGGTTGTCATACACCCAGATCAGGCCTACATTCTCGGCATAGAAGAAGTGATACACATCCGTGCCGATCTCATAATCGAACTTATGTACATTCGGATAGCTGATGCCATTCACATCATAGGAGGCAAGCTTCTCATAGTTGGACCACTCTTCGCATTTTCCTTCTGCATCCATAGTGAGGGAGACGGTGCCCACATGCGGCACGTTCACTTTCACATAGGCGGTGTTGTCCACCGTGCAGGAGTTGGAATAGACGGTGCAGCTCTCGTTACCCAGCTTGTAGGTAATGGCTTGGGAATAGACCTTGCGCTCGTTACATGCATTGGTGAAGTCGCTGTATTCGGAAACCTTAACCGTGAAGGTCGGTTCTGCGGTAGAGCGAGCATCTGCATACTCGAAATAGGAATCATTGCCACCAGGAGCAAAAAGGCTCAGTGCCAACGGATTGACGGGAGTGGTATGCTCCTCTTTACAAGCGGTGCAAAACACCACTAAAGCTAAAACAGCAAAATACAATACTTTTTTCATACTAGAATTATTTTTGGTGAATAATCAAAAACAGACTGCAAAGATAATAAAAATCCCATATACTAGACGAGGATTTCCAGTAAAATATTACAGCATTCTCGGATTATCGGCCATTGTCAGACAAAAACTATTAGAAGTGGAATCCCAATTTAAAAGCCCAGACACCGATCTTCATCGGATAAGAGGGTTGGCTATGACCAAACATACTCTCTTCTTTAACCATCACATTATGGCTACCCAACCAGTAATAGTGTGCGCCCAAACTGATAGTGCGGACAAAAATGACACCAACACCGGCCTCGAAAGCGAATTCGGGACTCATTTTGTATTTGGTCAATCTTTCAGAGATGCCTTCCGGAGTCTTGAAGAACAGGTCGGCGCCCAAGCCAGCCTCTGCCCAGATACCAAACACGTCGCTGAACTGGGTCGTGTAGCTGGCGCCAATCATGATAGGCACATTTACGTACATGGGTTTTGTTTCACGAGCATTGTCATACAGGTCGCGCAAGTTCTTGTTCAATGCATTCCACATTCCGTCTGCGGAGACGAAAATACCCAGACCACTGTTTTCCATCTTTGTATTCTGGAAAGAGTAGGTGTACTTCAAGCCAAAAGAGGCGCCAAACATAGCTCCGCCATTCTGCTCAAAAGTATTAAATCCAGGAATAACTCCAATAATAGGCAGACCTGTCGGTTGTGCATGGAACTCACCCATAGGGAGAATGCCTCCTAATTGAATGGAGAGGCCTGACTTGGTAGTCTGTCCGAAAGAGCAAACTGCTACGCACATCAAAAGTGCTGTTACGATTGTACTGATTCTTTTCATTTTTCTTTAATTTTAAAGATTAATAGATTCAAAGTGGCAAAAATAAGGATAAAACAAACATTGCTACAAAGAAAACAATGAACTTTTCAACAACTGATTTTTAACAGCGTCATTGCTGGGGACATGAGAATTTCAGCACCTCGTCCAACCCTTTTTCATCCACTTCCCCAGCATCCAGCTCGACATAGTCTTTCTTGAACCAGGTCAACTGTTTCTTGGCATAGCGGCGCGTATGAGTCTTTATATCCTCCACCGCCTTGTCCAGGGAGCACTTGCCATCGAAATAGTCGAAGAGCTCTTTATAGCCGACTGTATTCAGCGCATTGAGGTCGCGATAGGGATACAACTGGCGGGCCTCTTCTTCCAGTCCAGCCTCCATCATTTTATCCACGCGCAGGTTTATCCGTTCAAAGAGTTCTTCTCTTGGACGATTCAGGAAATACTTGTAGATGGTGAAGTCGCGTTCTTTATGCTGGTGTTTCATCAAGGAGGAATAAGGCCTTCCAGTCTGAAGGCACACCTCCAGGGCGCGGATCAGCCGTTTGTGGTTGTGCAGGTCAACGGAGGCATAGAAATCGGGGTCCAGGACTTTCAGCTGGGCCTGCAGCGCTTCGATGCCGTTGCGTTGAAAGAGTTGGTTCACATAGTCGCGCACCTGCGGGTCGGCGTCGGGGGTTTCGTCCACGCCGTGGCACACCGCGGCGATATATTGGGGACTGCCGCCCTCCATCAGCACGAAGGGATATTGTGCAAACAGGCGGTCCAGCAACTGGAGAACCGCCTGTTCATACATATATATATTGTAGTAATCATGTATCGAGAGCATCCCGACGAGATAGCGCTGGGCTCTTGCCAGTTCCTCGTCTGTAGGATAGGCCGTGCCAATCTTCATCTCCCGAAAAAACTGCCGCGAGTCAGCGGAAATGATCGGGACGTGATACTGCTCAGCCAAAGAGACCACCGCGGAGGTCTTGCCCACCGCTGTCGGTCCGGAGATGACCACGAGCGTCCTATACAAGCTCGTCAAATTCATTCAACCCGCTGAAATCATCCTCGTCATAGCCGTCATGGAACTCATCATTCATGACATCCTCATCCTCGAAGTCGAAGTTTTCCTCCTCCATCAGGTCGGGCTTCTTGACAGGCTTGGGCATCTCCTTGCATTTGTAGGTGCAACGTGGGAACAAAGAGACGTCCTCTTCCGTCTTCACCACTTTCTGCAACTCAATGTAGAAGACCTTGGGATCCATGAAGTCATACTCATAGATGATATGCTGGTGCGGATCCGTGATAAAGTCTTTCAGCAGGGAGTCTTTCATAACAAAGTTGGGCAGATGGGATTTGGTGCTGAAGGTGTCCTCCTCCTCATATTCCGGCTCGTCGGCATCCGTCTCGACCTCCTCGTCCTGCATATCCACCAGCGTGATCTCTTTCTGCTTATTCCATTTGGGGTCGCAAATAGAGAAGCAGGACATCTCGTTGCCTTTCAATCCGATACATTCATACAGGAGATGATGGAAAGACTCGAAATTGTCATTGGCCAGGAGCTCCACGTCCCGTACAAAATCATCTACCTCGTCGTAATAGACTCTGAACTTATAATAATACATAGGTCTGGGTTTTGGGATGGCTAATTCTTTATTCCTCCGCCTCTTCAGGTTCCACCATGTTATGATATACATTCGTCACATCCTCATCCTCGTTGATTTTGTCGAGCAAGAGGTTGACTTCGGCACGTTGTTCGTCGGTCAGAGTCTTCATTTCCTTCGGGATTCTCTCGAATTTGAAGCTCTTGATTTCATAATGATTGTCTTCCAAGTATTTTTGAATCGGTCCAAAGGCTTGGAATTCGGCCATGATGACAATTTCCTCGTCGTCGGCATCGATCTCGGCGTCGAAGTCCATCATGCTAAGCTCAAACTCTTCAATGTCGATTTCGGGGGTGCGGGCCACCGTGAAGATGCTCTTATGGTCGAAGAGGAAGTCGAGCATGCCGGAGGTGCCGAGGGATCCGCCGTACTTGTTGAAATAGCTACGCACGTTGGCCACCGTACGCTGGTTGTTGTCGGTAGCCGCCTCGATCATAATGGCGATGCCGTGAGGTCCGCGGCCTTCATAGACCATCTCCTTGTAGTCTGACTGGTCCTTTTCAAAGGCCCGCTTGATAGCGCGGTCGATGTTGTCCTTCGGCATATTCTCGTTTCTGGCCGTCTGGATGAGCAGACGGAGTTTGGAGTTCTGGTCGGGATCGGGACCGCCGGCCTTGGCAGCCATCGTGATCTCCTTGCCGATGCGCGTGAAGGTACGTGCCAGATATGCGTTGCGTTTAAAGATTCTTGCCTTGCGATATTCAAAAGCTCTTCCCATAGTATAACTGTACTTTAAATGTAGTTTAACTTAAAATCTTCTGTCTTGCGGATTTCCATGTCAACGACCATCACGGGCGCCACACAGAAAACTGCGCGGCAAAGATACAAAAAAATCCTATTTTTGCACCCTGTTTGAAATATGAATATTTTTAAGAGGAAACCGAAGGAGTACAGGGCCACTTCTCTGAGCGAGCTGACATGGCAACGTTTCAAGAAGGAGAAGGAGGGCATGGTTTCGCTGGGATTCATCCTGGTGGTGATTCTCGTATCGATATTGGGCTACTTGATCACGCCTGATTCCACCCCTTATTGCAACCGTCAGCAGTTGGAAATCGCCCTGCGCAGTCCGGGCTTCAAAGTCCAGCTGTTGCAGGTAAAGCCGGAGCAGGAGGTACCGCGCCACAATGTGTTTTACCGCATGTTGTTCGGGCAGCCCGACCAGTACCGAAGCATCCCCATCTCCCGTTGCGAAGATCTAGGCGACTCCGTGCGGGTGGTGCTTTTCGAGCAACAGATCACCAGTACTTACGCAAAGTCCTCACTGGCATCCAAGCCAGTCGTCTCAAGACGTTTCCTGTTAGGCACCGACCGTTATGGCCGCGACGTGCTGAGTCAGCTGATGATCGGCTCGCGCGTCAGCTTGGCCGTCGGATTCCTCTCCATCTTCATCGCCCTCATCATCGGCATCACCGTGGGTGCCATCGCCGGCTACTACCGCAGCAAAGTCGATGATGTGCTCACCTTCATCATCAACGTGGTGTGGTCCATTCCCACCCTGCTATTGGTCATCGCCATCAGCTTCGCTCTCGGCAAGGGTTTCTGGCAGATCTTCATCGCCATCGGCCTGACCATGTGGGTGGACATTGCCCGTGTGGTCCGCGGACAGGTCATCAGTCTCCGCGAACAGGACTTTGTCGAGTCGGGGCGCGCGCTGGGTTACAGCAACGCCCGCATCATCTTCAAGCATATTCTGCCCAACATCACGGGCACCATCATCGTCATCTCCGCCTCCAACTTCTCCTCCGCCATCCTCAACGAGGCAGGTCTGAGCTTCCTGGGGCTCGGCGTGCAACCGCCCATGCCCTCCTGGGGTATGATGATGAAAGAAAACTACGCCTACATTGTGCTGAACAAGGCCTATCTCTCCATCGCACCGGGACTCGCCATCATGCTGCTCGTCCTCTCTTTCATGCTCATCGGCAACGCCATGCGGAACGCGATGGATATCAGGAGTAAATGATTCTTTTTTATTATCTTTGCGCTTTCAAAAATAGACCCTTATGCGATACGAACCTTTATCCTCCGATTTCTATGTAGAAAACCGCCGCAATGTGGTTGCCGCCTTGGAGCCCGACTCCATTGTTGTGTTGACCTCGCACGATGAGTATCCCCGTTGCGGCGACACCACGCACCCCTTCCGTCAGAACTCCGACCTGCTCTACCTCTGCGGTATCGACCAGGAGGAGACCTTCCTGACGCTGGCGCCGTGGCATCACAACCCCGACTATCGGGAGATCCTGTTCATCAAGAACCCGTCGCCGGAGAAGATCGTCTGGTTCGGTCATCGCCTGAGCAAAGAGCAGGCCACCGCGCTCTCGGGCATCAAGACGGTGATGTTCAACGACGCTTTCGAGGGGGTGCTCAACGACCTCATGATGCACGCGCAGCACGTCTATCTGCACATCCCTGAGGATCCGCGCATCAAGCCCAGCTATCAGACCCAGGAGATCCGTTTTGCCAAACAGCTGAAGACGGACTATCCATTGCACGACTTCCGCCGGCTGGCACCCATCCTCTACCCGCTGCGCAGCCGCAAGCATCCCGAGGAGCTGAAGGCGCTGCACAAGGCCTGCCAGATCACCCGCAAAGCCTTTGAGCGCGCCCTGACCGCCATCGAACCGGGCAAGTACGAGTACGAGATCGAGGCGGAGATGACCTACGAGATGATCCGCAACGGCGCCTCCGGCCACTCCTTCGCTCCCATCATGGCCTCCGGCGCCGACACCTGCATCCTCCACTATATCAAAAATGACAAGCAAATGCAAGACGGCGACCTGTTGCTCATGGACTTCGGCGCCGAGTACGCCAACTACGCCGGCGACTGCTCCCGCACCGTGCCCGTCAACGGCAAGTTCACCGACCGTCAACGCCAGGTCTATGAGGCTGTGCTCTCCATCTACAAGGAGACCATCCCGCTCTTCAAACCCGGCATGACCATCCACAAGATCAACGATTTCGTATTTAAGAGAATGGACGAAGAATTGATCAAGCTGGGCTTATATACAGAAGAGGATGTCCGCAACCAGGATCCCGCCATGCCCTGCTTCAAGAAGTACTACATGCACAACACGAGCCACTTCATCGGTCTGGACGTGCACGATGTGGGGCAGCGCGACTGGGTCTTCGAGGCTGGCAACGTGCTCAGCTGCGAGCCCGGCATCTACATCGCGGAAGAGGGCATCGGCGTACGCATCGAGACCGATGTTGTCGTCGGGGCGAACCCCGTGGACCTCTTCGCCGGCACCCCGGTGGAACCCGACGAGATCGAAAAATTGATGTGCCATTAGTCTTTAGCCATTAGCCATTAGCCATTAGCCATTAGCTATTAGCCGTTAGCCATTAGCTATTAGCTGTTAAGCTTTGGCCATCAACTCCTAACTCCTAACTTCTAACTCCCAACTACCAACTACCAACTAACAACTAACAACTACCAACTAACAACTAACAACTGACAACTGACAACTGACAACTGACAACTGATAACTGATAACTTATTTTGTCCCTCATATCAAGCATATTACCCTTTCGCAGCCTGTCCATCGTAGGAATGGCCAAGAACACCGGCAAGACCGTGTGCCTGAACTATGTGTTGGAACAGCTATGTCAGACCGACAAGGTGCTGGCCGTCACCTCTATTGGCATTGACGGGGAGAAGAAGGACCAGGTCACCCAGACCGAGAAGCCGGAGGTGACGCTCTACGAGGGTTCCTTCTTCGTCACATCAGAATACCACTACCGCCAACGGCAACTGGTATCGGAGATCTACGATGTGAGTGAAGAGATGACCTCCATGGGCCGGCTGGTCATTGCCAAAGTGTTGCAGACCGGCAAGGCCATCATCGCGGGACCAGCATCTTCTGTCAGGATGAAAGCCCTCATCGACCGCATGGCGGACATGGGGGTCGATATGACCATCGTGGACGGGGCCCTCTCTCGCCGCAGTCCCGCGGCTCCCTCCATCACTGACGGACTCATCCTCTCCACCGGCGCCGCCATCGCCCCCGACATCCCCACCATCGTGGACAAGACCAAGTTCGTCTATCGGATGACCCAGCTGCCGGCATTCAAGACCATCCACCACGAGGAGCTGCTCCGCGCCGACTCCGGCATCTACGCCCTGCAGGACGACGAAGTCTTCCAACTACCCATCGCCTCCCCCCTGCTCTTCGCCAAAAACAAGGACATTCTCTTCTCTCACGGCACCACCCTATTCATCAGCGGCATCATCACCGACGCCATCCTCGAATATCTGAAAGCACAGCCTGAAATCAAAAAGACTGTCCTCATCGTCAAAGACTTTACCAAGATTTTTGTAACACCATTTGTCTTAAATAGTTATCTGCAAAAAGGCGGCTCCGTCTTCGTCTTGCAGAAACCAAACCTGACGGCCATCTGCGTCAATCCGACCTCACCCATGGGCGCACGCCTCGACTCCCAAGCTCTGCAATCTGCCTTGCAACGAGTCGTGGAAGTACCCGTGTACGATGTCAGGATGTTAGATTCCTAATCAATCTTTCGTACGTTTTGTATGAAAAGCATAAGGTTCGGAGGTGATTTTGCGTCCGTCTTTCGTCACGGCAACCACCATACAAGCCAGAATCCGATCCTTGGGAATGTCGCGCAACACCAGTCCGTAACTGGACCCTTTATGACGCGTGGGGTCGGCCACATTCCACTCCCTTTCCTGGTCAGTCTTATAGACAAACTGCACATAGCGGACTGTCGTACCTTCCACCTCAGCCACACCGTGGAGCGTGATTTTCGGAAGAATGCCGCCCATGGGAGTCCAACGATGCACGATGGAGACGTCCTCCAAGCCAACCTTCGCACGTTCTACTGTGTCTTCCGAAATATTGAAATGATACTCATAAGTCTCCTTACGCTGTTGTGTGATCTGCATCAAAGCGATGACGAGCGCCAGCAAGAGAACGGCCAGCAAAATCCAACGCCATGCCGAGACTGGATGGCGACGCGATGGTGTGTTAATGCCCACCAGCTTATCGACTTTTTCAACATCTTCGTTCATATCAATAACTGGTTTGTGCATTCATTACCAAGCGCCACTGATGACCTTCATCGTTAAACTCTATGATCATCTCCCGTTTGGTAAGTTTCCGCAGGTCGGCAGTGAAAGCATAATGCCGTCCCAGCAAAGTGAAATCCAGGGCCAAGGTCTTCTCCGACTTGTCGATAACCCATGTACTGAAAGTCGATTGCCGGATCTGGCCATGATAATAGCAGTGGATATTCATCACATGGTCTGCATAGATATAATAGAGCGTTGAAGGCATAAATCCTTGGTAGTAAATATCATCGGTATCAAAGGTGGTCGAATCCACCTCCACATGGTCGCAGTAGGCATGGGAGACACTCCACAGGTTCACGATTCGGTAGTCGGGTTCTATAAGGCTACCTCCCTCCGGGAAGCAGGAGGCACAGGTGAAAGCGACAATGGATATCAAGAGTATCAATGCACTTTTGTAGGATTTCATAGGTGACAATTATTTGGTTAACTCATCAAAAAGCTTTCGCATGCCTACAGTCGCTTTCTCCTTGATAAAATGCACGTTGCGGGATATGGGCTGCACCTCTTTCGGGTCGATGACATAAATCTCGGCATTGGTGGGGGCATAATAGAGCAAGCCGGCGGCGGGATAGACGTTGAGGGATGTTCCGACGATGATAACGATGTCGGCGTTTTCTATCTCGCGCACCGCGGCATCCATCATGGGCACCGCCTCGCCAAACCAGACGATAAAGGGACGGAGACGGGCTCCATCGGGTGCCTTTTCGTCATTGGCGATAGGACGATAGCCGATGTCCTGGACATATTTCTTCCCATTCTCGCTGCATGCCTTAGTGGCTTCGCCGTGCAGGTGAATGATATGATGGGAGCCACCGCGCTCGTGCAGGTCGTCGATATTCTGCGTCACCACGACGACGTTGAAATACTCTTCCAAAGCCGCGACCAGCTTATGCGCCTCATTGGGCTGGGTGTGTTCCAGCTGGGCTCGGCGCTCATTGTAGAACTTCGTCATCAGATCAGGATTCCGGTACCAACCATCGATGGAGGCCACCTCCTGAACGTCATAGTTTTCCCACAGACCGTCACTGTCGCGGAAGGTGCTGATGCCACTCTCGGCACTGATGCCCGCACCCGACAATACCACTATTTTCTTTTTCATATCCTATTGATTTTCATTAACTTAGTAAGAAAACAACCCCCTCTACTCCACCAACGACCAAGTAACATTGCCATTTTTGACAACGAAGCCTGTCAACCCCTTTCCTTTCAAAATATGAGCATGTGACATTTCGTCATAATCATCTGAATCCAGCAAGATCTCGTTCCCCATGTTTGAGATATCACCATTGTAGCTTGTAGAGGACAATATGCACTGACGATGGTCAAAATCAGCCACAACAAAGAATTGGACGTCAACATTTTGTCCATCATCACCTCCTGCGCTTCCCGAAAATACCAAGCGCAGATGTTTTGGCACGTCAAGTTCATTTTGTTCGGAGACGCGCTTCAATGCAACAAAATAATCAGGCAAAAGGCCCGTGGGATAACAGGGATTCCAGTGATAGGAGGAATAAGCGGTGTCATATTCAAGCAAAAAGACCTCGCTGACCTCATACACTAGCGTATCCGCTGGGGAGTCCATCGTCTCGTTCACAAAAGAGACTCTCTGCCCCATCGTGTATGGCAGATATTGGTTGAGTGTTTTGGGCAGGAGCCACTCGTATCCGACAAGATCCTCACAACCTTCGTGGCGATTGCACGCGGACAACATCAACGCAAAAGCCAGGACCGTTAACAAAAGGTATTTTTTCATAGCGGCAAGTTATTAAAAAAATGGACTATCCTTCACTAATCTTCATCCCCAAAGCAGATGCCGATTCCCTTGGCTGCGTGCACGAGGTAGTCCTTGTCGGGCTGCACCAGGTGCGGGCTGCGGATGGCCTCCTCGATGGGCACGTAGGTAATGTCGGGGTGGCGATAGACGACCAGGTTGCCGTACTTCTTCTCCTTGACGAGTTCAAAGGCCTTGACGCCGAACTCGGTGGCGAGGATGCGGTCATAGGCCACGGGGGTGCCGCCGCGCTGGAGGTGTCCCAGCACGGTCACGCGGATGTCGTGTTCCACGCCCAGGTTGATAAGCTCTTGGCGGAGCACGTCGCCCACGCCGCCCAGTTTGATATGTTCGTCACCCACGGCGGTGGGAGCCGCGCCCGTCACCTGGCCATCGGCCTTCTTGGCACCCTCCGCGATGACGATATTGCAGAAGCCCATGCCGTTGAGGTAGCGGGTCTCAATCTTCTTGGCTATGTTGACGGGATCGTAGGGAATCTCGGGGATGATGCAGACGTCAGCGCCACCGGCCAAGGCCGTGTGAAGGGCTATCCAGCCGGCATCGCGCCCCATCACCTCCATGATGAAGACGCGGTTATGGCTGTCTGCCGTCGTCACCAACTTGTCAAACGCCTCCGTCGCAATCTGGACCGCCGTCTGGAAGCCGAAGGTGAAGTCGGTGGATGAGAGGTCGTTGTCGATTGTCTTGGGCACGCCCACCACGTTGATGCCGATGTTGGCCAGCTGCATGGAGATGCCCTGGGAGCCGTCGCCACCGATGTTGATGATAGCTTCGAAGCCCATCTCTTCCAGCCGTTGTTTCATCAGCTGGGAGCGGTCTTCGGTCTTCCAGGTACCGTCGGGCTGGCGGACAGGGAAGCGGAAGGGGCCTCCCTTGTTGGTCGTCTTGATGATGGTGCCGCCCTTGACATGCAGTCCGGAGACACGCCGCTCGGTCAGGCGCATCAGCTCGACTTCGTCACGCAAGATGCCGTTGAAAGACTCAATACAGCCATAGATTTCCCACTCTTCGGGCTCCATCATGGCTCTTTTCACAATACCGCGAATCACGGCGTTCAGACCGGGGCAGTCACCGCCACCTGTGGCCACTAATATTTTACGACTCATAACCTACTTTTTTAAAGCGCAAAAATAAATATTTTTTTGTACTTTTGCCGCCGTTTTTTATTCACTTAATTTATATTCATTAATTTAAAAAGTTAAAACAATGAAATCAGTATCTATTAGCGGTTCTCCGAGAGAGAACGTAGGGAAAAAAGATGCAAAGGCACAACGCAGACAAGGTATGGTACCTTGCGTCATTTATGGCGGAAAAGAGCAGAAACTCTTCCTCGTGGAGGAGAAACAATTCACCAAACTGCTCTACACCCCTGAGGTCAACTACGTAGAGTTGGACCTGAACGGCCAAGTGACGAAAGCGATTGTTCAAGACGCGCAATTCCATCCCATCACCGATAAGTTATTGCATGTGGACTTCCTCGAAGTGGTTGACGGCAAGCCCATCACCATCGAGATCCCGTTCAAGGTGGCCGGCACCTCCCCTGGCGTTTTGAAGGGTGGTTCCCTGAAGAAAAGAGTTCGTAAGATCAAAGTTCGCGGTCTGCTCGAGAACATCCCGGAAGACATCACCGCTGACATCTCCAATTTGGACATCAACCAATTCATCAAGGTCGGCGACCTCTCCGTGGATAACCTCACCATCGTGGACAACCCCAACAAGGTGATCGTGATCGTCAACCCGACACGTAATGCCGTAGCCGCCACCGAAGGCGAGGGCGAAGGTGAAGAATCCGCCGAGGCAGAGGCTTAATCTCTCCATCAATTAATCATTTAGTATAAAACTCTAAACATTATCAATATGGCAGCAATTGGCTCAATAAGAAAACACGGTGTAGCCTTGATGATCATCATCGGTATAGCACTTCTTGCTTTTATCTTGGGTGACCTCTCCCAGGTTACACGTACTTTCTCCAATAAAAATGTGATGGCCAAGATTGACGGTAAAAGCGTGGATCAGGAGTACCGGACGCTGTATGAACAGACCACTGCGCTCTTCAGACTCCTCCAGAAAAAGTCCTCCTTCGACGAGAACGAGACCGCCCAGATTCACGAGACCACTTGGAGATCACTGATGCAAGAAAAGATTCTCGACAAACAGCTCGCTGCTTTGGGTCTCTCTTACAGTGCCGACATGGTGGAAGATCTCAAAGCCGAGATGTTGGCCAGTCTCAACACGCAACAACCCAACCAATATATGATGCAATTTGCCCAAGCATTGGCCGAGCAAGTCGGACCGGAGCAGACCATGTCTATTCTTTCCAACATTGAAGAATACGGCAAGAATGAGCAGGGCAAGGAGCTCTACAACGCCTATCTGGCCATCGTCAGATACGCCGCTCTGGGCGAGAAGTCCAACCGCTATCTTGCCTTGGCCCAGAACTCCCTCTACTTCTCCGATCCTTTGGCTAAGAAGCTGGGTGAAGACAACAAGACCGCCATGGTGTCCTTGATGACCGTCAGCCCCGAGGCTCCCGCTTTCAAAGACATCACCGCCACGGTTTCCGACCAGGAGATCAAGGATTTCTACAACAAGCATAAAAAAGAGTTGTTCAACATCTCCGAACAGAACCGCGACATCAACGTGGCCATCTTCCCCATCAACCCCTCTGCCGCTGACCTGAAGGCTATCGAGGACAGTGTACGCGCCGACTTTGAGAAGTTCTCCACTTCCGACATCGCTGCCTTCACTGCTGAGAAAAACCGTGCTTTGGACAGCACCTATTTCAAAGAGGAAGACATCGTATTGCAAGGTCTGGACAGCATCTTGTTCAAGGCTACGCCCGTCGGCTCCTTCATCGAGCCGTTCGAATATGAAAACTCCAGATGGTACTTCGGCAAGGTGTTCGGTGCTGCCGAGCGTCCTGACTCCGTACAAGTGGCCCTCATCGAGCTTCCGTACAAGAACGCCCAGAACCAGAACGTCACCCGCACCCGCAAAGAGGCTGCCGCATTGGCCGACAGTCTGAAGAACGTCATCACCACCAACCAGAATGACATCTTCTCTCTGCAACGCGACTTCGGTGCAGCCGAGCGCACCGACTCCACCCTCTGGCTGCCCGAGCGCGGCACCATCGTGGAACTCTACAACGGACTGCTGGGCACCCCCAACGGCGGTGTCTATGTCTACAAGGCCCAAGGCGGATACCTCGTGCTCCAAGTGCTGGACCGCACCCAGCCTGTCAGCAAACGTCAGTTCGTCCTCTTCGACTATCCGATCGTTGCCTCCGACGCTACCGTCAGCCAGATCAAGGCTCAGGCTACCGAGTTCGCCGCCTCCATCAACAATGCCGACGAGCTGATCTCCAAGGCTGCTGAGAAAGGTATCCAGACCGTGAAGGGCACCTCCGTGCCTTCCATGTCTGCCACCATCGGCCAACTGCCCAACTGCCGTGACATCGTCTCCTGGGCATTCTCCGATGATGTCAAGAAAGACGACATTTCCGACGTCATCAACGTGGAGAAGATGTTCTTCGCCGTCGCTTCCGTTGACAAGATCCGCAAAACGGGTGTCCAAAAACTGGACGAAGTCAAGGCCGACATCGAGAACATGCTCTCCGCAGGGAAGAGAAACACCGCCATCGCCGAGAAGATCAACAAAGACCTGGCCTCCTCCAACATGGAGACCCTGGCCACTACCTACAACACCCAAGTTCGCGACAGCGTCCGCCTCGTTTTCGCCGGCGACATGTATCAGAACTACGGCGTGGAAGGCAAAGCCATCGGCAAGATTTTCTCCCTCCCGACCAACAAACCGACAGCCATTGAAGGCAACAACATGGTCTATGTGGTCAACGTGAAAGAGGTCAACAAAGGCACTACCACCGACGAGCTCAACATGGAGAAGAACTTCCTGCGCAACCTGGTTGTGGGCAGAGAACGTAACGAGATGACCATCTTGAACAATCTGCTCAAAAACACCAAACTGCTCGACAACAGAAGCCGTTTCTATCAGAACTAATCGTTTCTGATCCCTATAAAGAACAGCGTGAGGCCCGTGCTTCACGCTGTTTTTTTTTATGCCTGAATCACCCTCAGAAGACCCTGTTTTTTTCTAACAAATCATTGTTGAAATTCTTTATGAAAAAAATATAGTAAAGAGTATAAATATAGTATTTTTGTAACCTTTAGTAAGAATACATCAGAAAAAGCGACCATTGCCTATATGAAAGTCACCTATCAGACCGTCACCACAACCAAGACCACAAAGCGGAAAAAGTCTAAGAACACGCGCAACTTACAGAAATTTGCCAAGGCGAAAGAGCGAGCCTCCGGAAAATCCGGCAAGAGCAGTCCCAAACCGAAGTCCAGCAAGAAGAAGTCGGACTCCGGGTTCTGGAAGTTCATCTCCTCCGAGAAGATGATCCAGTTTTATGGTGCCATGCTTATCCTGTTCGGACTTTTGTTGTTCATCTCCATCCTCTGGTTCTATTTCGATCCTCTACAGAACATCTCCTACGTGCACGGCACCTCCGACACCTCCCCCAACATTGCCCGAAGTGTCGGATCATACCTGTCTGTAGGTCTTGTGGAGTACACCTTCGGCATTGCCGCCATCGGTTTTCCTTTCCTGATCTTCCTCTATGGCTTCAAGGTGATGTTCAACAAAGAGCTTCTGCCCCTCTTCAAGACCACGGCCAATGTGATCATCTCCATGGCTTGGTTCTCCATCCTGTTCGGCATGATCATCAAGAATCCCGAAAGCAACTTCATCTATGGCTATTTTGGCAGCTACATCTCCTCTGGCCTACTCTCCTTAGGCAAACTCGTGGCCGCCTTCATCATGCTCGCCCTGTTCATCTTGATCATCGTGCTCTTCTACAACGTGCAAATCAGTGAGTTCTGCCAGAACATCGGAGCCAAGATTGACGAAAAACGGGCTGAAAACGGAAAAGAACCCAAAGAGCGCAAGAGAGGAAAGGACAAAGACATCATCGCAGAGGATGACACCGACACGGTCCACCAAGATCTCGACGACCCCTACATCTCCGACCACCATGTTTTCACCAACGAATATCTAGGCAAGAACACCTACACCTTTGAAACTTCTCAAGCAGAGAAGGAAAAGGAACAGCCCGTCACAGCTGCAGAGCCTTCCGTCAAAACCATCGACATGGATGACGTGCCCTTTGAAGTGGTGACAGCCCCCGTCCCCGAAGAGAAAAACTTCGAGCCAGAGGGTGAAGAGGTCGCTGAAGAGCCCGTCACCTCACTGGAACAGCTCAAGGACTTGGAACCTTATGATCCGCACAAAGAGCTCTCCACCTACGAGTTCCCTTCCACAGATTTGTTGGATGAACACGAAACTTCCGAGACGACCCAAGAGAACATCAAGAAAGAGCTTTTGGAAAACAAGCATCGTATCGAGAACACCTTGAAGAGTTTCGGCATCCCCATCAAGCGCATCACCGCCACGGTGGGTCCGACCGTCACGCTTTATGAGATCGTGCCGGAAGAGGGTGTGCGCATCAGCAAGATCAAGAATCTGGAGGACGACATCGCCCTCAGCTTGGCGGCGTTGGGCATCCGTATCATCGCCCCGATCCCGGGACGCGGCACCATCGGTATCGAAGTGCCGAACAAGAATGCCAACATCGTCTCCATGAAGGAGATCATCGAGTCCGACAAGTTCAAGAACAACAAATACTCGCTGCCCATCGGTCTGGGCAAGACCATCAGCAACGAGGCTTTTGTCGTGGACTTGGCCAAGATGCCGCACCTGCTGGTTGCCGGCGCCACCGGACAGGGTAAATCCGTGGGTCTGAACGCCATCATCACCTCCTTGCTCTACACCAAGCATCCGTCAGAGATGAAGTTGGTGCTGATAGATCCCAAGAAGGTGGAGTTCACCCTCTACTCTGCCATCCAGAACTACTATCTGGCGGAGCTGCCCGACCAAGACGAACCGATTGTCACCGACACGCAGAAGGTGGTCCGCACCCTGAACTCTCTCTGTGCGGAGATGGACCAGCGCTACGACCTGCTGAAGGCCGCCAAGATGCGCAACATCAAGGAGTACAACGAGAAGTTCTGCTCCCGCCAGCTCTCGCCGGCCATGGGGCACCGTTATCTGCCCTATATCGTCCTCATCATCGACGAGTTCGGTGATCTGATCATGACGGCGGGACGCGAGGTGGAGACCCCGCTCGCACGACTGGCCCAGCTGGCCCGTGCCATCGGCATACACCTCGTCATCGCCACCCAGCGTCCGTCTGTCAACATCATCACCGGTAGCATCAAGGCCAACTTCCCCTCTAGAATGGCCTTCCGCGTGGCCTCCAAGATCGACTCCCGCACCATCCTCGATGCCAGCGGCGCTGACCAGCTCATCGGCAAGGGCGACATGCTCATCACCACCGGCAGCGACCTCATCCGCGTGCAGTGCGCCTTCGTGGACACGCCCGAGGTGGAACGCATCGTCAACCATATCGAGGCCAAGAGCGAGTTGAGCCCATTGCTCGAGCCCTACGTTTTGCCCGACGTGCCCGACAAAGGCAAAGAGGACTTCTTCGAGGATCCTGACGACACCACCTCCGACGCCATCGATCCTTTGTTCGTGGACGCCGCCACGTTGATTGTCCAGACCCAGCAAGGCTCCACCAGCTTCATCCAACGCCGGATGAAACTGGGCTACAACCGCGCCGGACGCATCATGGACCAGCTCTGCGAATTCGGCGTCGTGGGCCAGGCCAACGGCAGCAAACCCCGCGAGGTGCTTATCAAGACAGATATGCAACTCAGGGAATTGCTGGAGTCCAAAGGAATGCTATAATTTAACCTTTGTATAATAAACTCGTCTATTACTCCGTTCTTTTTTCTGTTAAAATCACATCCTCATGAAGAAAATCCTGTTTCTCGCCATAAGTTTCCTCACCGTCGTCACCTTGGGTGCACAAAATACGGACGGGGGCGCTACCGAACTACTGAATAAAGTGTCAAAAAAATATCAAGAATACACTTCCATGCAGTTCCACTACACCCTGGTCACGAGCAAAGATTCCAAAACGCTGGGAACCACCCAAGGCAACTTCTACTTGAAGGGCAACAAATACCAGACCTCCTATGACGGCCAGACTTTCTTTTGCGACGGCGTCTCTTTGTGGAACTACCAAAAAGCCACAAACGAAGTCTCCATCTACGAGTATGACCCTGAAGATGATGACAATATGATGAATCCCCGGTTGCTGCTCAAAAACTGGGAAAAGCATTTCCGCGCCAAATTCATCCGTGACGAGTTCTCCAACGGTCAGGCAATCTCTCTGGTTGACCTGACCCCGAAATACAGCCAGTCTTATTATCGCATCCGTCTATTTATCAACAAGAACGCATTGACCATCAACAAAATAGCCATATACGAGAAAGACAATACCATTTATACTTACCACATAGAACAGTTCAAAAGCAACGTGACGCTGTCGGACGAGACGTTCACCTTCAACAAGAGCAAATACCCAGGTGTGGAGGTGAACGATATGCGGTAACACTATAAACACAAGTTTGTTAGAAATTAATACCTGAACTTGGATTAATATACGAGAGAAGTAATTATTTTTGCTAAAAATTTAGAACAATGCAGATATCCTTATTAATGGCGCAAGCCGCCGAAGCCGTGGAGGTTGCCGCAAGTCAGCCTCAAGTCAATGAGACCTCTTATTTCCAACTGGTTTTTGCCAAGAACAGTCTTTGGATCATGATTCCCCTATTCCTGATGTTGGCATTCGCCATCTATCTTTTCGTCAAGAAGATGATCGTGCTGAATCGCGCATCCAAGGAAGAGCACAACTTCATGAACAACATCCGCGACTTTATCCATGACGGCAAGCTGGATTCCGCGATGGCACTCTGCAAGGGGAACGACACCCCGACGGCCCGCCTGATCGAGAAAGGTCTGTCCCGCATCGGTCATCCGCTGGAGGACATCCGTACAGCCATTGAGAATGAAGGCAATCTGGAGGTGGAGCGTTTGGAGAAGGGCGTGTCTGCCTTGGCCACTATCGCCGCCATCTCACCGATGCTCGGTTTCTTGGGCACCGTAGTAGGTATGGTCTCCGCTTTCCACGCCATGGCCGCCGACCCTAACAACTTCAACATCGGCACTTTGTCCAACGGCATCTACACCGCCATGATCACGACCGTAGCCGGTTTGATTGTCGGCGTCATCGCCCTGGTGCTGCACAACTTTATCGTTTCCAAAATCTCCAACGTGGTCTATCTCCTCGAGGTTCGCACCACCGAGTTCATGGATCTCCTTCACGAAAACGCATAAAGCTCTGAGCCATGGCTATTAAAATGCAAAATAAGATCGATACAACATTCAGCGCCACGTCCATGTCCGACCTGGTGTTCCTGTTGTTGATATTCTTCATGCTGACCTCCACGATGGTGTCGCCCAATGCCATCAACTTGGTATTGCCAAAGAGCACTGCCGACAAGCAGCTGGTGACCAAGGACGTGGAAGTCTATATCAATGAAGACCTGTTGTACTTTGTCAATCCGGAAGGGTCCAACGCACAGCCCATCCCCTACGAGGAACTGTTGCCCGCCTTGCAGAATGCCATTTTGCAAGACAACTCCGACAACCACTCCATCATCCTGCGCGCCGACAAGAGCGTGCCCGTGGAGAACGTGGTCGCCCTGATGGATGTACTCAACGAATTGAACGAAGGATTCCCGGAAGAACAACGTTATAAAATGGTTTTGGCCACTGAAGCAAAATGAGAACGGAAATAGATCATAGAAAAGACGATATCATTCCGAGCATCGTAACGCTTGTCACGATGGGACTCATTGTGGTCTTGTTGCTGGTCTGCAGCCTGAAGTCGCTGATTCCTCCTCCCCCGCCCAAAAAGATGGTCTATGTGGAGTTGGAAGCTCCCACCACGGGCGGTGGCGGCGGTGGCGGCGCAGATGTGCCCACCAAGACCACTCACGCCAAGCCCTCGGCGCCCAACTATGCCACGCAGAATGCGGTGGACGCCCCGGCGACCGCCCATGCCACCAACACCAACCCCAATGCGCAGGCGAAACCCACCCCGACCGTCAATCAAAATGCCCTCTTTAAAGGAGGCAAAGGCGGAAGTGGCAGCGGCGGCGGTGAAGGTAGCGGCATCGGCACGGGCACTGGATCTGGTCTCGGACCAGGCGAAGGCAGTGGCAGCGGTGGCGGCATCGGCTATGGCACCGGCAGCCGTGGACTGGTAAAACAGATCAACACGGAAGTGAATGAAGAGGGGCAGGTGGCCGTGGAGGTGCATGTCATGGCTGACGGAACGGTGAGCGAAGCCCGTGTCGTCAACAACGCCAAAGGCCGCACCACCATTTCCAACACCTTCATCCAGCAACAGTGTATCCGGGAAGCCAAGAAGGCCAAATACAAACCCGGAAAGGAAGAGCTGCGGATTATCTTGTTCAAGTAACATGTACAACGAAATCCTGAACGACATCTTCCAACGCTACCCCATGTATCACAAAGTGGGCAGTTCAGCCTACAAGGAGGGCTTGGAGAACATCGAAGCACTCCTCTCCATCATCGGCAACCCCGAGCGCAAGCTCAAAGCCATCCACATCGCCGGCACTAACGGCAAGGGCTCCGTGGCCAACATGATGGCCTCCTACTGTCAGGAACGGGGACTGAAAACAGGACTCTTCACCTCCCCGCATCTGGTAGATTTCCGCGAACGCATTCGTATCAACGGACAGATGATCACCGAAGAAGAGGTGGTGGACTTCTTCCAGCACTATCAAGACCAAATCAACACACTGGAGCCCTCCTTCTTCGAGATCACCACTGCACTGGCATTTCACTACTTCGTCCAACAGAAGGTGGACATCGCCATCATTGAGGTGGGTTTAGGCGGACGGCTGGATGCCACCAACGTTTTGCATCCCCTGCTCTCCATCATCACTAACATCTCTTTGGAGCACACTCAGTTGTTGGGCGACACCATCGCTAAGATCGCCTTTGAGAAGGCAGGCATCATCAAGGAGGACACGCCCGTCGTAGTTGGCGAATTTCATCCTGAAAGCTTCCCCGTATTCAAAGACATCGCAGACCAGAAGAAAGCCCCTTTGTTCCTCGCCGAAGAGCATTACGAGATAGAGGGACCTTTGTCCGACTGCACCATACGGGACACGGACGGCAACCTGCTGTACGAGCACATCCATTGTCCCTTGGCAGGCGAATACCAACGTCTGAACCTCCGCACCTTCCTGACCGCTGTGCGCGTGCTGGAAGAGCTGATGCCGTACGACAAAGACGTAACGCAGGCGGCCATCGAGCACGTGGTGGCCAACACCGGGTTGATGGGCCGTTGGCAGGTACTTCGCCAAGCGCCACTGACCATCTGCGACGTGGGGCACAATGTGGGCGGACTGGGCCTGACGATGAAACAGCTGAGTGCCCTCCCCTGCCGCAACCTGCGCATCGTCATGGGCATGGTCAGCGACAAAGACATAGCGCATGTGATCCCTTTGTTGCCTACAGAGGCGATTTTCTATCTCTGCCAGGCCAACATCGAGAGGGCCCTGCCTGCGGAGACGCTGGCCGACATGTTCCAGAAGGCCGGTCTCCAATGCCGGATCCATCATACGGTCATCGAGGCCTTCAAAGCCGTCAACGCCGATGCCGCGCCCGACGACATCGTCTTTGTCGGGGGCAGCTGCTTTGTCGTCGGCGAACTCTTAGCCAACAGCCAACAGCCAAAGGCCAATAGCTAATGGCCAACAGCTAATAGCTAATGGCCAATAGCCAACGGCCAGCATCATCCTCCAAATACGGATAACTTTTGCATTTGTGTTATGAATTTTATATATTTGCGGCCTTATATAAAAACCGCATAATAAAATTTAACATACTAATAAACAACAATTTATGGCAAGCAGGAGAAAAGAATTATTCCCCAACGTCACCGATGCTGAATGGAACGATTGGAGATGGCAGGTCAGAAACAGAATCGAGACCTTAGATGAACTGAAAAAATATATCGAGCTGACCCCGGAAGAGGAGGAAGGCGTGAAAAAGTCGCTGCAAACGCTCCGTATGGCCATCACGCCGTACTACCTGAGCTTGATCGATCCCAACAACCCGAGCTGTCCGATCCGCAGACAGGCGATCCCGACCGGCGCCGAAGTGCACCAGTCGCCCGCCGACCTGCTCGACCCGTTGCACGAGGATGAGGACTCCCCCGTTCCGGGCCTCACCCATCGCTATCCCGACAGAGTGTTGTTCCTCATCACCGACATGTGCTCCATGTACTGCCGTCACTGCACCCGCAGAAGATTTGCCGGCCAAAACGACTGCGAATCGACACAGGATCGCATCCAGGCTGCCATCGACTACATCGCCCGCACCCCGCAAGTGCGCGACGTGCTCCTTTCCGGTGGCGACGCTTTGATGGTGGGCGACAAGATGCTGGAGTCCATCATCCAACGTCTGAGAGCCATCCCGCATGTTGAGATCATCCGTCTCGGCTCCCGCACCCCTGTGGTTTGCCCGCAGCGTATCACCGACGACTTGGTGAATATGTTGAAGAAATATCATCCGATTTGGCTCAACACCCACTTCAACCACCCCAACGAGGTGACCGAAGAGGCCATGGCCGCTTGCGCCAGACTGGCGGATGCCGGCGTGCCGTTGGGCAACCAGACCGTGCTGTTGCGCGGCGTGAACGACGACACCGAGATCATGAAGCAGCTCGTACACGACCTCGTGCGCATGCGCGTGCGTCCGTACTACATCTACCAATGCGACCTCTCCATGGGTCTGGAGCACTTCCGCACGCCCGTTTCCAAAGGTATCGAGATCATCGAAAACCTGCGCGGGCACACTTCCGGCTACTGCGTGCCGACCTTCGTGGTGGACGCTCCTGGCGGCGGCGGCAAGATTCCCGTGATGCCCCAGTACGTCATCTCCCAGAGCCCGCACAAGGTGATCCTGCGCAACTACGAAGGCGTCATCACCACCTACACCGAGCCTGAGGACTACCAGGAGAACACCTGCAGCCCGCTGCCCGACAAAAAGCACGTCGAAGGCGTGGCCTCCCTGCTGCACGGCGAGCAGATGGCGTTGGAGCCCAACGAACTGGCGAGAAAGAAAAGACACAGAAAATAGTGATCAGTGAACAGTGACCAGTGATCAGTAGAGATGGTTTGCGAACTATCTCCCAAAAACATACGAGGTGTGGCAGGATGTCTGCCGCGCCTCGTTTATTTCAATATACACGCCAAAAAGCGGACATCTTGGCCGCTGTGGTTGGCGATGCTGTGGCGGGCGCCATTGCCGGTGAACATCACGTCGCCGGCGCGCATAGTGGCGGTCCGGTCATTGTCGGTGACTTCCGCCTCACCCTCCAGAATGTAGTAAATCTCTGCATCCTCGATATGCGGATGTTCCTTGATGCGGCTCCCGGAAGGAAGGGTGATGATGTTGAACATCAAGGCACGCTCCAGCATCTCCGCAGGCGTGAGGATGATGTTTTTGCTGATACGGCCCTCAATGTTGCCGCTGTTCTCCACGGTTTCAGTCCGTATGTCTTGTTTGTTTTTGATCATTTTTGTATAGTTTAGTTGTTAATGTTTATCAAATGAATCGTTCCATAGTGGAAATAATCCGATTCAGGGATGTCTGTTTATTCAGCAAAAATAGTAAAATATTGTTTCGCGGATCGCGCGTATCACGAGTAAAATAATCCGCGTAGATCCTCGTGATCCGTGGAAATGATATCCGCGAATCTCGCGTATCACGAGGAATAATCCGTGTAGATCCGCGTGAACCGTAGAAATTGAAAAAAATGTATCTTTGCGGCATAAAAAAAGTAAATATCATGCGCAAAATCATCCTTTTTATCGGATTTCTGGCTGTTGCACTGTGTGCCAAGGCGCAGGATTTCCTTACACCGCAGTCCTACGGAATATATGATTTCTTCGAAAATGGCAATGAAACCCTGTTCCGGTTATTGATCACCGGTGAAACATTCGAAGGAAGCGCCACCTGGGAGGGAAGATATTCGACTTTCTACCTCTGCACGCCCAGTTTCTCTCCAGAATATGCTTTAGTGATTGGAAAAGATCAATTGGTTTTGAACAAAGCGAAAAACAGTATCTGGGCTTACATCACTGCGTGTGCATATATGCAAGATCCAAACTATTGCCTCCGAGCCAAAAAGCAACGCAAGCGAATACGCACTGTGGTTAATAAAATGAAGTTGAATCCTGTGAATAGCTACACCATGTGCATCAACAAAGAGCAATCCGAATGCATAGCTACCCTGTTCAGATATGCCACCATCACCGCCTCACACCTTCAGAGTGCAACTATTGGCGTCGACGGCACTGAGTATTACTTCAACCATCGGAGAAAACTCGCATCCGTTTGGGTGCCGCAAGGCGGACGCACAGCCCAATTAGTGATTATGGCTGACAGTCTCTGTTATGCCGTAGAGCATCATGACACAGTTGTATTGAACCGACAATTGGAAGTGTGCAAAAATCTGATCCGAAGTTTCAAAAAAGAATTCCCCTTATCTTATTTTCAACAGGCAGAATTCTCCTCGGTCATCTATGCTGTGCCTGGGGTTTGCCAGTGCAGACTTGTCGGTGAAGGCACAGAGGTGTTTATGCGGTTGGAGGTCCTCAGCGACTCTGCCGTCAGCGGGGAAATCTGCTTCAACGTGTTACCCCAATACACCGACAGCCTCGCCTCTTGGTCGCGGGAAATATTTCTGATGAGCGACAACCCTATATACCCTTCTATTGTCATCGACAACCACGCCGATACTGCTATTTGTGTGGCAAAACAATATGAAAGATATACCTCGCGAGAAATCACCATACCCGAGATATACTGGCGCCGCGAGGTAATTCTCTCCGCCGCGCAACTGCCGCCAGGACGGTACTATTTTGCGGAAGGAGAATGGCGAGACTCCAAGTCATCGCTCTTGGAAGAAGCCGTTGACATATCCCAGACTGACAACACCAACGGAAACGACGACTCGGACGACGCCATCGTGGACTGGTTCTGTTACCCCGATTATGAAGGTGGCGTTGACTCTATCAAGGCATATATCCAGCGGAATCTATACAGACCTGCCGGCTATGAAGAAAGGTCCGGCGTTGTCCTGGTAGAAATTGCCATTGAAACCGACGGCACTCTCACCAACCCGAAGGTCATCAACTCTCTCGACCCCGTTTTGGATGCAGAAGCCGTGAAGGTCGTTATGTCGTTGCCAAACAAATGGACCTGGCACCCCGAAAGGTGTTATGGCGGAGTGATTCAGCGGTGTTTCTATAATATACCTGTATCGTTTTCTCGGTATTGAATATCTCCGCGTATCTCGCGTATCACGAGGAAAAAATACTGTTCCCTGATCACTCTTCACTGTTCACTAAAATAATATATCTTCGCACTCTAATATTCAATGATGATGAAAAAGATTGCAATCCTGTTATTCTGCTGTATTTCAACAATTTTTGCATTCGCTAACGACGGTGTCTTCTACGCTGCGGGCAACCAGCTGATACCCATTACCGAGACTGACATCAGCGTGAAGAAGGAGGTGCTGACCATCAACCGGATGGGCGACCACCTAGAGGTGACTGTCTATTACGAGTTCTTCAACCCTGTGGGAGAGAAGGAGTTGTTGGTGGGGTTCGAAGCCGAATCGCCTTACAATAGCGGCCTCGACCCCATCGAGCTGTTCCCGAATCATCCACACATGCGGAATTTCAAGGTGGTGGTGAACGGCGAACCGCTCAAATACGAAATCGCACACGTGGAGCGCGGGCACTATGACGAGAACGAAGAATACGCCCTGCCGCCTTATTATAGCAATGGTCAGTTCAAGGATTGGTCGAAGAAGCAGTGCGAGGATTCGCTAAAAGCTTGGGACTATGTGACTTCTCCCTTCGACTACGTCTATCATTTCAAAGCGAAATTCCATTCCGGATTGAACATCGTGCAGCACACTTACGAGTATGATCTCTCCTTTTCGATTGGCGAGGAGTTCTATTTCCCTTACGTCCTAACGGCGGCTAACCGCTGGGCCAACCACCAAATTGACGACTTCACACTGAACATCAATATGGGCGATCGCGAATCGTTCCGTATCAAAGAAACCTTTTTCGAAAAGCCCACCGAATGGACCATTAACGGGCTTGGTATGGCCATGAATTGCGACTGGCCAAGCTGGGATACGGTGAAGAGCGGGGTGATTTTCCACATCCAGAAGGGCGGAATCAGCTTTCACAAGCAGAACTTCCACCCCAACGGTGAACTGTTCATCGCAAAGGATCATATCATTTCCTGTATGTGGAACGACTGGAACGGTGAACAGAACATCTCCAGTGAAGAAAAACTCATAACAGGTCTCAAAGCCCAATATTTTATGCTCGACACTGCCTTCTTCTCGGGATTTTTCGAAGAGCCCCTACAATTCACTCCAATCCAACGCCGTATCCTGAGGAACTTGCCCTTCGCCTACCGCGGTTATAAGTTCAAGGACAAAGAGTTACGGAAATACTTCGAATCCACAAAATGGTACATCCGCAATCCTAAGTATAGAGGAAAAATGGATGGATTCAGCGAAAAAGAGAAAGCGTGGGTGAAGCGCTGGAGTGATTAGCCATTGGCTGTTGGCCATTGGCTGTTGGCTTTCAGCTATTACTCTTTCGGGCAACTGCTCACTGTTCACTGCTCACTGCTCACTGTTCACTGTTCACTGTTCACTAATCACTGCTCACTGTTCACTAATCACTGATCACTATAATAATATACCTAGCAGTTCGTTATAGCAACAATGAAAAAACTACTGTTTGGAATATTGCTGTTTTTGAGTGCGTTGAATTTTGCCACTGCGCAAACAGACTTCTACGCTCGTTTGGCGGACTCTGCCTTGACGCTGACCCATCAGCGGGTCCAGTATGATCCTTCCTACTTCAAGATTTCCTATCCTAATGGCGATGTGCCCGCGGACAAGGGCGTGTGTACCGACGTGGTGATCCGTGCCTATCGGAAGCTCGGTGTTGATTTGCAGCAGGAGGTGCATCTGGATATGAAAGCCCATTTCGACCAGTATCCAAAAAACTGGGGCATGAGCCATACTGACCCGAACATCGATCATCGGCGGGTGCCGAATCTGATGACCTTTTTCAAAAGAAAGGGCACCGTTCTGACCATCAGCGACAAACCCGAAGACTACCATCCCGGGGATATTGTGTGCTGGAACTTGGGGAGTGGCGTCACCCATATCGGCATCGTGTCCAAAAAGACCACCCACGATGGCAAACGCCATCTCATCATCCACAACATCGGGGCCGGACAAGTATTGGAGGACTGCCTGTTCAGCTATCAGATCATCGGCCACTATCGTTACGCAAAACAGGGCAAATGATATCTTTGAAGACATTTTCGACAACATCCCGAAACATTTCCGCTCACTGTTCACTTATCACTGCTCACTAAAAAATTGTATCTTTGCGCCTCAAATCTTTCAAAATGGCAAACGATATTCGCAAGATACTGGCTGCCGACAACGGCAACTTCTTCCTCATTGCAGGTCCCTGTGTCGTGGAGGGCGAAGAGATCACCCTGCGCATCGCCCGTGAAATCAAGGCGATATGCTCCGAGCTGGAGATTCCCTTCCTCTTCAAGGCCTCCTACAAGAAAGCCAACCGTTCCTCGCTGCACTCCTTCACGGGCATCGGCAACGAGGAGGCGCTGGCCGTGCTGCGCAAGGTGAAAGAGACGCTTAACGTGCCCATTGTCACCGACATCCACACAGAGCCAGAAGCAGCGTGGGCAGCCGAGGTGGCCGACGTGTTGCAAATCCCGGCGTTCCTGTGCCGCCAGACCGACCTGCTGGTGGCCGCCGCCAAGACCGGACGCTGGGTGAACGTCAAGAAGGGACAGTTCCTCTCCCCGGAGGCGATGCGCTTTGCGGTGGAGAAGGTGCGCGACGCCGGCAATAACGACGTGATGGTGACCGAGCGCGGCACCTCCTTCGGCTATCAAGACCTCATCGTGGACTTCCGCGGCATCAAGGCCCTGAAGGAGAACCGGTGTCCCGCGGTGCTCGACTGCACCCACTCTTTGCAGCAGCCCAACCAGCCCGCGGGCGTGACCGGCGGGCGCCCCGACCTCATCGAGACCATCGCCAAGGCCGGTGTGGCTGTGGGCTTCGACGGCCTCTTCATGGAGACGCACCCAGACCCTGCCAAGGCCCTCTCCGACGGCGCCAACATGCTCCCCTTGGACCAACTCAAACCCTTACTTCAAAAATTAATCAAGATCAGGAAAGCTATCTATGAAAAATAGTCGCCTACACCAGCTTATCATCATCATCCTGGCCGTTCTCTGTTACGGCAACACCCTGACACTCAAATACGCCCTTGACGACAGAATGATGCTTATGGAAAGCCAGCCCGTCATTCAAGGCGGCTGGGAAGGAATTCGCTATATCTTCACCCAAGACTCTTTCAACGGGTATTTCGGCAACGAAGGATCGCTCGTGGCTGGCGGACGTTACCGCCCCATGTCGCAACTGACCTTCATGATCGAATTCCAGTTCTTTGGCCAGAAGATCAAAAAGGAGATTGGCGACTACACGGATTACTACAACCTACACGATCCCCAACACGAAGAACTCTTCAACCATTCCATACTCCCGGTCGTCTCCCATCTCATGAACATCCTCTACTTCACCTTGTTATGCCTGCTCGTCTATCAGGTCTTAGTGATGTTATTCGGGAAACTGGAAGGAAAGAAATGGTATCAATCGCTGGCCTTCCTCGCCACCATTTTATTTGTCATGCACCCCATCCACACAGAGGCAGTGGCCAATGTCAAGGGGCGCGACGAGATCTTTGCCATGTTGGGTGCCATGGCGGCGTTGTGGTGCTCGCTCAAATATGTCCAGAAGCACCAATGGTGGTACTTGTTGCTGTCTCTACTGGCCATCACCTTCGCGCTCTTTTCCAAGGAGAACGCCATCACCTTCTTAGCCGTCATACCGCTCGCCTTATGGTATTACAACGTGGACACCAAGCGCAAGAGCGACTATGTGGTGACGCTCATCCCCATCCTCATCGGAAGCATTTTTTTCATTGCCATACGCAGTATGGTTTTAGGCGGTATCATGCCTGAGGACAGCACGCACAACATCCTCAACAACCCATTCGTCAACAGCACAAAAGCCGAAGAGATTGCCACCGTGCTCATCACATGGGGCATATATCTGAAGCTGCTCATCTTCCCCCACCCGCTCACCCATGACTACTATCCGTTCCAGGTTGAAGTCACGAATTTCGCCAACCCGTTGGTATGGTTGATCGCCTTGGCTGTCATAGCCATATTGATATATGCTCTCATCAAGTTAAAGAAGAAAGACCTCATCGCCTTCGGCATCCTTTTCTTCGTCATCACCTTCTCCATCACCTCCAACCTATTGTTCAATCTCGGCACCCTGATGAACGAGCGTTTCGTCTTCATCCCCTCCTTGGGATTCACGCTCGTTTTGGGATATTTCTTCTATTGGCTCTTCACGAGCAAGGCCGACATGGTACGCAAAGGCGGTATCGCCCTCTTCACGCTGGTTGCTTTGTTCTACGGCATCAAGACCTTCACCAGAAACTTCGTATGGCATGATGACTTCAGTCTTTTCCTGACGGACGTGAAGACCTCTGAGAACAGCATCAAGTGCAACATCTCGGCTGGCGGCAGCTATCTGCAGATCTGGAAGAAATCGCACAAAGAGCGTGACAAGAAAATGGCATACCAATATTTGTACAAGGCGATGGAATTGCAAAAGACGGCCCTCAACGCACATCTCCTGATGGGTGAGTTGATGTTCCTGGACAACAATCTGGAAGGTTCATTGCAGTTCTACCAGAATGCCGCTGCCATAGATCCGAGCAACAAGATGGCCCAGGACAACATCGTCAAGGTGCAGCAAGCGCTCAAAGGGTCTGAGCTTGACAAGTACAACACCCTCATCGCAGAGGCGGAACGCGACCGGGTGGAAGGGCGCACACAAGATGCCATCACCAAGCTGACCATCGTTCAAAACGCCCTGGAAAAGCAACTGAAAGAGAACCCTAACAACATCGTTGCGCTCAATGTCATGGGCAACCTGATGGGCCGGGGCTATGGGAACTTCAAGCGCGCCATGGATTATTACAACCAAGTCTTGAAAATGGATCCCAAGTATGCCAGCACATGGGAAAACATGGGCATCATCTACGCCATCCAGAAAGACTTCACCAATGCGGAACGTTGCCTGAAAACCGCCTTGAGCATCTCGCCCGACAACGACAATATCAAAACCAACCTCCGACTGTTGTACACCGACATGGGGAAACCCGAGTTGGCCAAGCAGTATGAATAAAAGAGCTCAAAGCCCATACCTATAAAGAAACTTCAACGAGTATTTCCGATGCTTAAAGGCACAAAAAAAGGAGAGGACGCGCATCCTCTCCTTTTTATATCCTATCTAAGCAGCCTTTAGAATTTGTCTTCGTTAGCCACTAACAGCTTGTTCTTTTTGTTGTATTTCAGAATCAGCATGGTCTCCATCAGCATAGCCAGGATCATAATCACGATGGCCACAATCACCATAGTGGCATGATTGGTTTTCACAAAGAAGGCGCCTTCTTTGAAGAATGTGAAGACCAGGATCAGATTCATAAGCCAGCAGCTGATAAGCAGCAGGCCCCACCAGATACCCATATAGAGTTCGCTATTATCGACGGTATTGTCCTTGTCAACTTTCACAATCTCCTTATTTTCCAATGCATAATCAGTCTCCTCCCAGATCTCCTTGAAGATGGAGAGCGGTTTAATCAGATTGATAATCGGCACAAACCATGCGACATAGGGGGAACTGACAGAGTTACCGTCTTTCATCCACGGGGAGATATTATGCAAATTAAGGAGGTTTTTGCTATCCCAGCGGGCGAAGAAGAAAGTCTTGAGCAAGAAGGCGAGGAAGGTGATTCCAGCGAGGATCCAGAAGCCTCTCTTGGCGGCATCTCGATCAGCATTTTGTGCATCCCAACCCTCCTTCAAAGGCAGATAGGTAGCCTCGGCCTCTTCCAGGGAGGCTTGATGATCAGCCTGCAATTTCGTCTTTTCTTTCAAAGTTTCCGTAGTGGCAGTGATCATTTCGGCCAAAGATTTCTTCTCGTCCTTAGTGTTAGCCACCGCTTTGGTACGTAAAGAATCCAGTTTGCTGGAGTAATAAGCGACTTCAGCGCTGTCTTGTTTCAACGGATGCTGGGCCATGACGAAGTTCTCGTACGCCTTTTCATACACATCGCGGTTATTCACAACATCCACGTTGATCTTATCAAATTTCAGAAGAGAAAGCATTGATACAATGAATAATACCAATACAAGCACATTTAATAACAACGTGAGTTTACCAAGGAAGGTGTTGTCGGTAATCTTTTTCATACTTTATATTATTTATGTTACTAATTATCAGTACAGTAAAAACATCTCTTCCAATAAAGGAAGTAGGTTGCAAAAGTAATAAAAAAAATACAACCAACACCATAAAAAAAATTATATCTGAAAAAGATTACAGCAAATAAAAAAAAGTGTATTTTTGCACCCGCAAAACAGACGGGGTGTGGCGCAGTTGGTAGCGCGCTACGTTCGGGACGTAGAGGCCGGAAGTTCGAGTCTTCTCACCCCGACTCAGCAGAGAGAAAGCGACAGTCTTTCTCTTTTTTTATTTAAGTACCCTATAAAGAAAAACACCCATGTCCAAACGAGTCTTGATGGCGATGAGTGGCGGCATTGACAGCAGCATCTCCGCGCTTCTCTTGAGGGAGCAGGGCTACGAGTTGGTGGGCGTCACTTTCCGCACGTTCGACTACATCCTGGAATCTTGCATCGCGCGCGAGAAGGGCTGTTGTTCCGTGGAGAGCATCATGGAGGCCAAGCATTTTGCGGAGTCGTTGGGCGTAGAGCATCATATTCTGGATTTCCGGGACACATTTCGGGAGCATGTCATCGCCAACTTTGTGGAAGAATACCGGCGCGGGCGCACGCCCAACCCTTGTGTCTTATGCAATTCGCACATCAAATGGGGACATCTGCTCTCGGCGGCCGACGAGTACCATTGCGACCTAATCGCGACGGGCCATTATGCGCAGATCGCTACGCGAGACGGGCACCACTACCTGCGCCGCGCTGCCGACAGTCAGAAGGACCAGACCTATTTCTTATGGATGCTGACGGAGGAGAACCTTCGGCGGACTCTCTTCCCGCTGGGCGGGCTCACCAAGCCGGAGGTGCGGGAGATCGCGCTGCAGCACCATTTTGAGCGACTTGCTAAGAAAAGCGAGTCGCAGGAGATCTGCTTCATCCCAGACAACGACTACCGCTCCTTCCTGGCCCAGGAGGGTTGCGTGGTGCGCCCCGGCAACTATGTGGACGCAGAGGGCCATAAGATCGGACATCATCAGGGGTACTGCAACTACACCATCGGGCAGCGCAAGGGCCTCGGCATCGCCTTCGGAGTGCCCAAGTACGTCACCCGCATCGATGCCGCGCGCAACGAGGTGACGTTGGGCGACTATGACGATCTCTACGCCGACACCTTGGAGGCTTCGGAGATGCGGATCCGAGACGTGGAATGGCTCAAGGCTTCACCAGAGGTCATGGCGCGCATCCGCCACAAGTCGCCCGCCAAGGCTGCTATCCTCCAGCTCCCTGGAGACTTTGAAGAATCGGGCAAAGCCACCTTGCAGTTTACGGAACCCGTCTGGGGCGTCACTCCCGGACAGTCGGTGGTGTTGTACAAAGAAGACTTGGTAGTCGGTGGCGGACTCATTTTGTAGAAAGCGGCTGTTAAGATGCCGAAATCATCGTCATTCGGCAACATACGAGGCACTCCCCCACCCATTCCAATCCGCAAAGCAGTTACACAAATATTTGTTTACCAACATCTTGAAAGAGCCGCAAAAAAAATCGGGATTTTTCAAAAGAGAACCATATTTTTATTATTTTTGCAGCCGTTTTGGTAACCAACCACGGAGAGGTGGGTGAGTGGCTGAAACCAACAGTTTGCTAAACTGTCGATGGGGAAACCTATCCGCGAGTTCGAATCTCGCCCTCTCCGCGAAACAAAAAAACAAGGCAACCGCCTTGTTTTTTTTTGTTTCCAGACCTTTGTCGGACGCCTTAGCGTACGTAAAAAGGGATGGGAACAAAAAAGGAGCATTGCGAAGCAATGATTTTTGTTTCGCCAGGACGCCCGCGGCAGCGCAGAGATCTCCAATCTCGCCCAGTCAACTATCCCAAAGGTCAACAAAGAGCTCCGCACAACGCGGCCAGCAGACGGGCCTGGCGCCCCCGCACAATCACATGATGATTTCCAATAGGATGCGTTAAGAAGTATTCCGTCTGTTTGGGGTCCTTCAACCGCACCAATAACTGCGTACGGCAAAGGTTCGGATTGGCTTGGTTCTGAATCAGTTCGCCTTCGGCAATAAAGTATCGAGACAGATCTCCTGACAGTTTCAGAATGGTGACCGGTCCCTCCTGCACGTGTCCGCGGATACCCACGCCGATGCCGGATTCGTAGTGGGAGTCCAATTCGTAGTGTTGCACCATATCGAACGGAATCGTGCAGTGGGCGAAGAGGATTTCGCCGGTCTCCGGATTGATGGAGGCGGGATTACATTGGAAACCAGAGGTGCCAAGTAGGGCACGAGCCGTCATCATCGTCAGCATGGTGGGCACATCGCCCTCGCAGCCAGCCACGTACCCTTCGGCATTCAGTTTCGCCAAGGCCCAGCAACCCGTATTGTGGATGGTGTCCAACAAATCGAAGCAACGCAATGTAAATCCTTGTAAATCATATTTTTGGATGATTGATTTCAAGGCTGCATAGATCCGGGTGGCCATCGGCAGGGCTTCCTGGATAGCAGGGGCATCGCTTTGTTCCTTCACAATCTGTTCGGGTATTTGTTCCAAAGTCTCAAACAGTTCCTTCATCGGGATATAGACCAGTTCCACTCCCAATTTCTGGCGGACAGTATCAGCATCTACGTTGCTGGAAATCAGCCAGTCGGACGGTTCACCGATGATACCGAGGCGGCAGTGTTGCAGGTGTTTTCGGGCCGCTTCCACCTTGGAGAGCACTGCGATTCTTTCGGAGACGTACGCTGCGTTTCCGTGCAGGATCTCGCCTTGGAGGCTACGTTGTTGCAGGAAGGAGAGAATCTCCATGGAGGCGGCCAACGAGTTGCTCTTGTCGGAGGCTAAGAGATAAAACGGTCTGTCCGACTTGGCAACAAGTTGAGGCAGAAGACGTTGAAAGATACCTTCGGTGCCTCCCGTGCGCACATAAATCAGGTTGAGGTCGTGGTCGCCGAAGTCAGAATAATCGTTGCCTTTCCAGTCGTAGGAGATATGCAGACTGGAAAGGAACTCTTCGGTGAGTGCCGCAACTGCCTGTGGGTCGTGCAGCGCGGAAGTCAGGGCATAGATCGCGATGGAGTTCATAGTAGCAATATGGTAACCTTACAATTCCACGGCAGGCCAACCATAGTCCTGATAATAGCGGGCATTGGAGTTGCCATAGACCCAATTTTTCAGTTGTTCTTTCCGGACGGCCTCACGAACATTCTCATTCGAGTGCATGTTTTGGTAAACATCGTAATGCTTGCCGAAGATACGTTTGGCGCTGGCCTCGTTGCCGGCACCGTCCTCGGTCTGCTCGAACGAGGTCACCGTATATCCGTTGCCTTCCTTGTGCAAGGTCATCAGGCC
>JAFYNM010000021.1 GCA_017549765.1 Bacteroidales bacterium | reverse complement strand
CTTGGTGCGGTCGCCCGCCACCTCGATGCCCTGCCACATCTCATCGGCACAGGCGCTAGTCAGCGTGCCGCCGTCCACGATGAGCGTGCCCCCGGGACGGACGATGAGGCGGGTTCCGGCTGCACAATACAATGTGCCAGTAACAGTCAGTGTTTTTCCGTTTTCAACGCAGAAGGTGTCCGAAGAGAGGTACATTGTGCCATCAATGAGCATGGATTGTCCTTGAATGGTTGTTCCAAACACTGTTGGGGTAAAACTGGTATTGTTGCTGATATGTATGGGATAGTGAGCCAGATTCTTCTTGTGGCCCAATGTGGAGACATCGGCACATATCCATGCATCGCCTTCATACAAAGGTATAACATTAACGACATTCGGATTGTTTGTGGGAACAATTTGAATGTTGTCGCTGGCATACCATGTCACAGTGGCAGTGGTGTTTTGCGGGAGATGCATCGTGTAAGAAGGACGTGTGCATAGTTGAATTTCGCGTTGGCCGGAAATATAAGTCTCTATCTCGTTCAGGAGATAATCCACAAGTTGCTGGTTAAAAGTTACATGATACATGTTGCTATCCATAGCTCCTGCATAGCTATCGAAAGGTGTCAACCCTTCTGCGACTAAATCCCGTGAAGAAATATCTGTACAATAGTTCATGTTTCCACTAATGTCCAAGGTGCTGGTGATGGGCATGAAACAATGATTGTGAGAATTAACTATAATAAAAGAAATAAAACCAACAAGTGGCATATTGTTTAAAGCTGTTTCAATTTGATCAAATGTGTCAAAAAGGCATCCAGGGGCATCATCCAAGCCACATTTTCCTGAGTTATTATAATAATTATATTTGGCAAACTTTATTGGCATTCCAAAAATAGGGACAGTTATGGAGAACAATTCTTCCATACTAGCGTCAGACATTTTTTTAATTTGTATCCACAACTCAGAAAAAAGTAAAGGAGTAGAGCTGGTAAAACATATTTGGGAACCTATACCCGTTAATATATTGTTTATACTTCCATTTGCAACAGAAATCTTACGCACATTAGAAGGGTAACCATTTGTTTGTATATTAAGATTCCTAAGGTTGTTATAATAAAGATTATACTTTTGTTGTAAGGTATCTTTTTTATGGTGGATTAACATCTGTAAAGCAGCATTACAACATAATGTATTATTCCATATTTTTGAAATATTATTAGTGCCGTTTTCTTTAGCAAAATATTCAATCAAAGATTGTGCACCTAAGGATATGTTTGCACCTTGATGTGGAGAATCATACGAAATCCATAATCTTGTATTGTGGTTTCCCTCATTTGTAAACTCAGTTGGATTCTGTTCCATATAAGTTAGGGCATAGCGAGCTATTTGTCCTCCCATGCTTGGCCCGACAACAATTAATTGTTCATCGCTGTTGTTTTGTAAAAGCATCTCATTCAATCGATTGATAACTTCTATACACACCATTGCATTTTGTTCGATATATGCCCCACCATCTGGAAAATTTAATAATACAACGTCATATCCCATATTCAATAAACTCAAACCAAGATGCAAATGTTGGCCAAAAGAGTCATCATAAAATAACATATCCCATAAAGATTTTTTTCCTTCTGTTACACATTGCTCAAATTTCCTCTCATCTTGTGGATCAAAGCCGTCAATTATCAACAATGGCTTTCTTAAAATTTTGTCTGAATGGGCATAATAGATTCGAACCTCGCCCTTCAATTTAGAAAAAACACCTTCTTCATATGGATTTGGAAGAGAAATCCTGGCCTGAATTGCAGTTGTTCCTGTATAATCATCTGTATATGGATAAATACTCTGGCTTTCTTCCCGCTGGTTCTCAAGAACAAGAATTTTAGCTACAGCATCTAATGTATCTCCATTTTCTAGAATTGCGAGGAACCGGATATTTTTTTCACCAGGCAAAACATATGTAATTGTTATTGCTCGACCTCTAATTATATATCTATAAGATAGACCATCGTCAAAGTCAATATACAAATCTTTGATTTGATTCCGGGTATTATCAAAGCAAAATTGGTTACCAACCATATATTGTATGGTTTGAGTTGATACTTTTTCCCGTAATGGAGACGCCACAAACATCTCATTTTTTTTATATAAAACATTTGCATTGGTTGTATCCTCTAGAAGAACAGTGTCCGCATTAAAGAATAATTTTTGATAAAATACTGTGGAATCAAAAATGTCAAATTCAAAATGTAATAACCCAATGTTGACAAAAGAAGTATCATTAATTATTAGTTTTTTCAAACTATCAAAATGTAACATGTTTGATTGATTAACAAAACAAGCACGATACATTTCACTATAAGATTGCAAATAATGATAACAACTGCTTGTATCTGGCGGTAATATCCTAGAGTCGAATTTTGTAAGATTTGCAAATGGCAACACTCGTTCATAAAGAATGCCCGTTGTAGCATCCCGCTTGTTTATATTTGCAAAAACTTGGTCAAAAGCTTCAGTAAAAGTTTGTCCCTCGGAAGTTGTTACAAAATATGATAATATAAATACAAAAAAGAAGATACGTTTCATCACACTAGTTATTATTTGATTTCTTTATTTTGAATCGAAAAGATATATTAACAGACCAATCGAAGCAATGATGAGGATTGTGAGGAATCAAACAAGAGAAGCCTATGTCTGAATTTTTATCCCAAAACAGCAAACCATATCCGGGGCGGAAATCAATTTGAATGGACTCCAACCTTCCTTGGAATTTCATCCCAAGTCCCACAAGCGTATTAACACCCACTTTCCAAATTGGAGAAGGGGTGGGGATAAGTGCTCCGTTGATGCCTCCGCCTACAATAACATGGTATGCCACTTTATTCTTTTGTGAAAATAGTTGCCAGAATACAATGTTTTCTGATAATTCAAGCACAAAAGGAAGATAAATCCAATTATGCGTTAACAAAGACTTATTAAAAAAGTCGGTTTGAAACGATAGCTTTTCTGATAAAAAATAATTATATGTGATACCGGACAACACAATACATGATGGTGTTAGGATGAAACCAAGACTATGCTTGCTGTCTGATTCGCAACCAATCAGGTTGTTTTGTGTTAACCTGGCCGAAGAACTGTCACAGTCATACCGCATCTGCCTGCCATCATGCATTTGTGCACATAATGAACCAACATGCAAAGCCAACAATATCACCAATACTGTTTTATTAAATGTATTCATCAAAATAACATGTAATAATATTATTTAACCACCACTTTTGTGGCGTAGTCTTTCGACTGCACCACATAAACACCGTGCTTCAACGGGACAAAAACTTCTGTTTTCCCTTTTTTTGCACTATACACCACTCGCCCAAGCATGTTCACCACTTCGACAGCTTGGCCCTCTTCCAGATTCTCAATGTGGATCCCGCCTTCCACTCCCCATGCCTTCAAATGGAATGCTTCATTCTCGGAAAGACCCACTGTTCCTTTCTGGATTTCCAGAAAACCTGTCACAATCTCCCCGCTTGTTGTCACTATCGACATACTGTCAGGATTGAAACAGGCTCCCTCGGGGGTGGCGATGTGACTGTCAATCAGTTGAACTCCTGCGATGCTTCTGATACATCTGTAGGCAGAGATGACAAGCCTGCTATTATCTATGACTAACGTTGTCGTCACATTCCCGTATGTTGAGCCCACAATTCCAACAGGATGATATTGCGAAGTCATAGAAATTCTAACATCTGCATCTTGACAAATACTGACCGAGTCAGTACCAACATCACACTCCAACCCCCTCCATAATCCATTGAGTGTGAGAGAACCAGGCCCTTTAATATAGAATTTGCCACAGTTTAATGATAGGGGAACCAATCCGTTCAGAACATTGTTGCCTATCAATTCAATGGTAAAGCATTGATATGCGCCACTAACCCATAGAGCACGCCCATCATCATAATCAATAGAAGATTCCCAGTAGGAGATGCTAACATTTTCCAACGTGAGTGTTCTTGTTGTGGAATCATACCGGATAGTTCCCGAAATATAGTCGCTGGTGATGTTGTCCTGGTTGCTGGCATCCACTACCACATCCGCAATCTGGATGTAGGGATATTGCGCTTGGCCTTGCTTGGGAAACAGAGCAGTGGCCGTAGCAGCTAATAGTATCATCCATGCACTTTTCATATTAGTGATGTTTTGTGAACTTCTATTTTTACCTCTTCGCGTTGCTGCCGGCCTTGGTGTGAGGTCCTTTAATCATCAGGACAGGCAAGCAACGCCGCATTAATGAATTGAATTTAGGATATCTTAAATTTTTTCTATACACAATATTTTAGAGGGCTCCAAATAAATTCCAACATAAAAGTGGACAAAACGTTCTAGCGTACAATGCACTCTAACTGGATTGTTTGGAGTTAACGTAAACTCCTTTGGTATGTGTCCTTTTACAGGATAAAAAGCAAAGGTTCCTTCAATGAATTGACTGTGAATTAAAACTTGACATGCTGAATCAATGTCCAAACTTGGGTTTTCGGGTATAAAGTAACCTACCGCTTCCCCTCTCGGTTGTTTTAAATACAGCCAATAACCATCCTCTCCGTATTCACATTGTTTATGTCTAGAAGAACAGGAAAGGGATACGAACAACAGAACGAACAAATAAATAAATATCCTTTTCATTTTGATAAGTTTTTGTAGACTATTGTTTTTTTCTTTTTGGCGTTGCCGTTAGCCTTGGTGCGAGGTCCGTTAGACATTGAGACAGGCGAACAACGTGGCAAATGTATAACAAATTTTTCTTAATTGCTGTTCATCATTATCGAATACTAAGTACTTTCTCATAGTTTCACTATTTTTGTGGTTTTGCATGTCCTTTTCCCATAACAATTCAAAAAATAAACACCAGAAGGTAAACAGCTTACATGCAGTTGAAACGTGTCTTTCTCTTCTGGCTCAAGAAAATGTCTTAAAACACAGAGGCCTGTAATGTTATGCAATTCAATGTGTCGGATCCTTTCTAATGAATTGCTCACTGACCAGGTGCAACCGTCGGTGATAGGGTGATAGTTGTTTTGCGACATTCCGCTAACAAACGGCAAGAGCAATGTCAGACTAATGGCATATTTCAAAAGTAGTTTCACGTTAATATGTTTTTAGCATTTGGAAGTAGCTGTTGCCATTTATAATTACTCCGCCCTTCCTTCTTCTCTCTTCCGCTGCTCGATCTTCTCATATTCTTCGAAGAACTGCGGCAGGTTGAACATGTCGATGCGCTTGTTCAAGATGATCCGGTGGTCTCTGTTGTCCATGATGAACATGGCCGGATTGCCCGTTTCGTAGATGCCGAAGTAGTCTAAGTAGTCCAGATTTCCTTTATTGCCGCCTACGTTGATCCAAGGGTAGTTGTTCTCTTTCACATACTTCTTCCACAAGTTCAGGTCGGCATTGTCGCCGATGGCATACACGTCGAAATTGCGCTGGCCGATGCGCTCCAGGGAGTCATAGACCTGACGCAGGTTCTTGGACTCTTTCTTGCAGGTGGGACAGTTGGGATCGTAGAACCACAAAATGGTGTAAGGCTTGTTTGTCCGATAGGAGGACTTCCAGTCTGCCGGGTTCTCCGACATGGTGGTGTCGGGGATGAACAACTCCGGCGCTATCTTTCCAATCAAGGTGGGCTCGATACGTTTCACCCGCTTCTGATATTTGGCTAGGATGTCCTCGTCCAGCCAATAACACTTGCCAGCCAACTGGTTGGTCTTGGCAATGTGACAGAAAACGGCATCGTGACCGATGATCTTGTCTGTCTCGAAATTGTAGGAGAGCCAGTCCACACAATAGTGATACATCAACGTGTCGGCTTCCGTCTTGGCCAAGAATAGGTCGATATATTTGTTGAGGGTGTCGGATTCGGTGTGATAGATGAAGTTCAAAAAGTACTCTTTCAACTTCGGCTCAAAGGAAGGGATGAAGATGAAACGGTGGTCGGCAAGATCCACATTGTCCCAGTAGTGGTTCTTGAAGTAGTAGTTCTGCGCCACACGGTCTATCTCGCCGGTCTCGGTCTTGAACTCCGGCACGTCAACGGCTTGGTACGACTTCTGCATCTTGGAGAAGAGGTAGTCGGGATGCTTGGCGATGATCTCTTCGTTAATGAAGTGCATCATCTCATCGTTGATGTTGACCAACTTCTGCTGGTAGTACTCGGCGCTGTCGGTCTGGCCGAGCTCCTCAAACTGCTTTCTCTTCTTTCCCCATTCAGAGGCCAGCTTCTGGGCTTGGGTGGTCTTGCGCTGGAACTTCAGCATCTCCTCGTTTTCGGGTGAGTTTTTGGTATAGAAGTTATCCACATTGCCGGTGGTGTCCAAGTAATACTCGAAGAACTGGTTGTTGTCGATGATGAAGTTGAGATACAGCTTCTTCTTCTCGGAAACCAAAGAATACATGCCGTCGTCATATACATTCTCCCCTTTGAAGACGAACAGGCCGGGGGAAACGGGCGGCAAAGAGTCCTTGATGATGAGCTTGTCGTTGTAGTGGATCACCAGATAGAGCAGATTGTCGGGAGAGTCTTTGATGTGGAAGATAAGCTCGTGCCCCTGTTTGGGCTTGTTGCTCTTGCCTTTTTGTGCTTGGACTTGGCTCAAAGAGAGCGCCATGATGACACATACGAATACAAGTATCAGTTTTTTCATAATTTATCAGATCTTGGGATGCTGTTTAAAAAAAGTTTCAAGTTCTTCTAACGTAATTTGTCGTGCTATTATTGCAGAAGACGTATTGTCAATGAGGAATATTACAGGCGTGGTCATGATGTCGAAGTATTCGATGAAGTCGATGTTGGCCTCGCCCATGGAGGTGCTCAGATTGATCCAGTCCCATAGCTGATGCTCGTCGGAGAAGGCCTTCCAACGGTCGTAGTCCTCGTTGACTTCCACGGCGAAGACTTCAAAGTCGGCCAGCGTGTCCAGACGCTGGTACATCTCGTGCAGCTGGGGCGTCATCACCTGGCAGTGGTCGCAGTCGGGGTCCCAGAACCAGAGCACCGTGTAGCGGGTGGAGATCTCCTTGGTGGAGTGCGCCTTGCCTTCGATGTCGTGGGATACGAGTTCCGGGATCTTGGCGCCCGGGATGATCTTGCGGATACGGTCCATCTTGCGCTTGAGCAGCCGCTCGCGGTCTTCCGGAACCCAAGTCCGACTGTAATCGTCGTATAGATGCACCAACAGCGGATCGTAGTAGGGATCCCTTAAATCGTTGATTGTATTGAAGATGAAAGAGACCATTTCGTCCCGACTGCAGAGGTTGCATTGGGCAAGGAGGTGGTCAATCACATAGTTCTTGTCTTCGATCGTTACGTCGTAATCTGAAAGGTATTCCGAAAGGGTACGGAAGAAATAGGGGGAGGTGTGTAGTGACCGGGCATCTTGAAAGTTATACCAGCGCGACCAGAGCGTGAAAAAGGAGGTGTCGATAAGTTGCTTGTAATGTGTGAAATACAGGATGGCTTTCACGCGAGTCAGATAGGAGTCGGGAGAGGTCTCAAGCGCCACGGAGACATCCTGCGGGGAGACCTTCCCGAGCGACATCTTGCGGATGAATTCCTGAAGTTCCTCGTTCTTCTCGGACCCTATGACCGAAACCGATTCCCCGGTTTGGGTGGGCAAAACGATGGTGAAGGAGGTCTCTGTGTCTAACAGCACGGGCAGCCGGTAGCTGTGGTCTTCGTTGACGATGGTGTAGAGACCGTCCGGAAACCATTCCTTTGTGTTGCGCAGCTTGGCCTTGCCTTTTTTGACGACAGCACTGTCAATCACCTCGTAGGTGTCTAAATGGCAGCTTCTCAAATATACTTTGCCCTGAAAAGGGATGTTCTTGAGGGTGATGTTGTATTGCGTCAACCCTCCCACGCAGGCGTCTGTCTGGCCTGACAGAAAGGATACTGTGCAGCATAGAAGAAGGGCCGTTAACAGGGTGCGTGTTTTCATCATGCTATGAGTTTCTGGATGAACGACATGACTTCTTGTGCCAGCGCCTCAGCCTCGGCTTCGGTATGGGCCTCCGTGTAGATGCGGATGATGGGCTCGGTGTTGGAGCTGCGGATGTGGGCCCACTTGTCGGCGAAGTCGATCTTCACGCCGTCGATGCGGGAGACGGACTCGCTGGCATAGTGCTGGGCGACAGCGTCCAAGATGCCGGGCACGGACATGGTGGGGTCAAGTTCTATCTTGTTTTTGGAGATGTGGTATTCGGGATAGCGTTGGCGCAGTTCAGAGCACTTGCAGTTGGCGGTGGCCAGATGCGACAGGAAGAGAGCCACGCCCACGAGCGCGTCACGGCCATAGTGGAGGGCAGGGTAGATGACGCCTCCGTTGCCCTCGCCGCCGATGATGGCGTCCGTCTCCTTCATCTTCTCCACCACGTTGACCTCGCCCACGGCGGTGGCGTTGTAGCGGACCCCGTGTTGGTCGCTCACATCACGCAGCGCGCGCGAGGAGGAGAGATTCGAGACGGTGTTGCCTTTGTCGTGGCGCAGGATGTAGTCGGCCACGGCCACCAGGGTGTACTCCTCGCCGAACATGGTGCCGTCCTCTTGCAGGATGGCCAAGCGATCAACGTCAGGATCGACGACGAAGCCCACATCGTAATGCCCGTCTTGGCGCATGGCGTCGGCGATGCCCGTCAGGTTCTCGGGGATGGGCTCGGGCGTGTGGTTGAAGACACCGTTCATCTCGCCATTGAGCACGGTCACCGATTCCACGCCCAACTGCTTGAGCAGCGGCGGGATGGAGATGGCACCCGTGGAGTTGATGACATCCACGATGACGCGGAAATGCGCAGCCCGGATGGCCTCGATATTGACTAAGGGCAGGGCCAGGATGGCATCTATATGGCGCTGGATGGCCTGCGTGTCCTGCGTGTAGCATCCCAAGTGCTGGACATCGGCATACTGGCATCCCTGGGCGATGGTGTCGGCGATGGCCAACAACCGCTTGCCGTCGCTGCCCGAGATGAACTCGCCGCGACTGTTGAGCAGCTTGAGGGCGTTCCACTGCATGGGGTTGTGACTGGCGGTGATGATGATGCCGCCGTCAGCGTGGTGCTGCGTGACGGCCATCTCTGTGGTTGGCGTGGTGCTCAGACCGATGTCGGTCACATGGACGCCCATGCTCTGCAGCGTGCTGCATACCAACGAGTTGACGATAGAGCCAGACACGCGCGCGTCTCGCCCGACCACGAGGGTCAGCTCTTCTTTGCCGGTCTGTTCTTTCAAGAAAAGAGTGAATGCGGAGGTGAGTTCGATGATGTCGGAGGGTGTGAGGTTGTCACCCGGCCTTCCGCCGATGGTGCCCCGAATGCCCGAAATGGATTTGATAAGCGTCATACAACTATTTTATGTAATAAGGCGCAAAAATACAAAATTATGCGATAGTTGTGAGAACGCGGGAATCAAAAAAATGACTATCTTTGCCGCTCATTAGATGATACGGCCACTGTCGCGGGCTAACGGGTTCTGACTGCGCAGAGGGTCTTCTTAGAGCCAGAGCCCATCATATCTTATCAAAAATGGAACAGAAACAATACATTGAAGCGAACCAACAAAGATTTTTGGATGAGCTGTTCACCCTTTTGCGTATCCCCTCTATCAGCTCCGAGAGCGAGCATAAACCCGACATGCTGCGTTGCGCCGAGCGTTGGCGCGAGCTGATCCTCGCCGCTGGCGCCGACAAGTGTGAGGTGATGCCCGCGGAAGGCAACCCCATTGTGTATGGTGAAAAGATCATAGATCCCGCCGCCAAGACGGTCCTCGTATATGGCCACTATGACGTGATGCCGGTGGACCCCATTGAGCTTTGGAATACCGAACCCTTCGAGCCGGTCATCAAAGACGGCAAAATTTGGGGCCGCGGTGCCGATGACGACAAAGGCCAGTCTTTCATGCACGCCAAGGCATTCGAGACGATGATGCAGACGGGCACACTGCCCTGCAATGTCAAGTTCATGCTCGAGGGCGAGGAGGAGATCGGCTCCCCCAGTCTCTCCAAGTGGATTGTGGAGAACAAAGACCTCGTCAAGGCTGACGTGATCCTCGTCTCCGATACCAGCATGATCGCTTCCGATGTACCTTCCATCACCACGGGTCTGCGCGGCCTCTCGTACTGGGAGATCGAGGTTACGGGTCCCAATGCGGACTTGCACTCCGGCATCTTCGGGGGCTCCGTCGCCAACCCGCTGAACACCCTCTGCGAGATGATTGCCCAATGCATGGACGAGAACAACCATATTACCATCCCGCATTTCTATGATGACGTGGTGGAGTGCTCCGACCGTGAGCGCGAGCTGCTCAACATGGCGCCGTATGATGAGGAGGAATATAAGAAGTCGCTCGGCGTGAAGGCGTTGCGCGGTGAGAAGGGCTATACCAAGATCGAACATGTCGGTATTCGTCCTACCTTCGACCTGTGTGGCATGTGGGGCGGCTATACGGCGGAAGGCTCCAAGACGGTGTTGCCGTCCAAGGCCTACGCCAAGCTCTCCTGCCGTCTGGTGCCCAACCAGGACCACGAGAAGATTGCCGACCTGGTGAAGAACTACTTCGAGCAGAACGCGCCCGACTATGTGGATGTCAAGGTGACCTCCCTGCACGGCGGTCAGGCCTATGGTTGTCCCACCGACCATCCGGCCTACAAAGCGGCGGAGGCGGCCTATATGGACACCTACGGCAAGCTGGCCATCCCAATGCGCAGTGGCGGCAGTATTCCCATCATTGCCACTTTTGAGAAGGTGCTTGGCATCAAGTCCATCTTGATGGGCTTCGGTCTCGGCGAGGATGCCATCCACTCACCCAACGAGAACTACCGTTTGGATCACTTCTACAAGGGCATCGAGACCATCTGCGCCTTCTATAAGCACTTTGCGAAGGGTCTGCAAGCATAAGGCTTGACGCGACTACATATTAATAAGGGCGGGTGGCCGTATGGCCACCCGCCCTTGCTTTGTGGAGTCGGTAGAAACTTCACCCGGTTTCTTTTATTGCACTGGTAATCATTCTGTTCCTGAAAATCCATCAACCGAGTGGTCTCAGATTTGGAACCGGTCTCCTCTTCCTCATATTCCGAACT
>JAFYNM010000007.1 GCA_017549765.1 Bacteroidales bacterium | reverse complement strand
CTGCACCTGCGAGTGGAGCGCAACCCCGACTCCGTGCCTGTGGAGTGGATCTTTGAAGGCGATTCCTACATGGCTTCAGAGCTCTTATTCCTCCTTCCCCAGGTGGATACCCTTACCGCGCAACTTGTGTTGCACTACGACTACTGTCCCGATACCATCACCACCTTCATTGTGGTGGTGCCCCCACCGGTGTTCACCTACTGCCACGACGACACCCTCTGCCACGGGGTGCAGCTCTCCGTGGAGCAGCCCAACGTGCTGAGCTACCAGTGGAGCGACGGCTCCTCAGGTCCCGCCATCACCCTCGACAGCGCTGGCACCTACTCCGTCACCGTCACCAACCTGGGCTGCCGGGCCGAGAGCGACCTCTTCACCATAGACCTCTACCCGCAGTCGTCCGTGGAGTTCGGCGACGACAGCACCCTCTGCGAGCTGGCCACCTTGCTGTTGGACGCCACCCAGCCGCACCCGGCCGGATATTTGTGGCAGGACCAGTCCACCAACACGACCTACACGGTCTATGAGGACGGCCAGTACTGGGTGGTCGTCACCGACCACTGCCTCGGTGCCAGCGACACCATCAACATAGGCTACCTCTCCGACTTCGCCGTGGATCTCGGCCCCGACACGACCCTCTGCGAGGGCAGAACGCTGACCCTGTCTGCCAATGTCCCCTTCTGCGACTACGAGTGGCAGGACGGCTCAACGCAGTCCTCCTACATCGTGCGGCACCCCGGCATCTACAGCGTCACCGCCAGCAACCAGTGCTTCGAGCACGGGGACGATATCGTGGTGGAGTACGAGCCGTGCGAGCAGGAGCTGTGGATGCCCAACAGCTTCACGCCGGACGGGGACGGTCTCAACGACCTCTTCCTGCCGGTGTTCAGCTACCCGGACGAGGTGGAGGAATTTGAGATGGCCATTTATGATCGTTGGGGCTCCGTACTCTTCATGACCCAGGAGAAGGACCGGGGATGGGATGGCGCAGGGGTGCCTGACGGGGTGTATGTGGTGCATATCCGCTACAAAACTAAACGTCAGGCGCCTCAGGATGTGACGAAGAGTGTGGTGTTGATGAGAAAATAGGAGATAAATTACAACATATCCCTTTGATCGTCATGGAAGGATAGATGTGATCAGCAATCCGTGATGACAAGGGGTGAATGGTTGTAGGTTTTGTCAATATCTTCCATACGATATGCATCCAGCAGAGGCGCGTCCCATTTCCGCAGGAAGAGTATCCACGAGGTGACGATGAGGCCGCCCAGGAGATAGCCGCCGAGGATGTCGGTGGGGTAGTGGACACAGAGATAAATGCGGGAGAAGGAGACGAGGAGCACATAGGCGATGCCGAACACGAGGAAGAAGTGGCGGCGGCGGAGTGTGGTCCAGAGGTAGTAGAGGGAAAGCATGATGAAAGCGAAGGTGGTGGCGGCGTGTCCCGAGGGATGGCTGTCGTGAGCGCCAAAGTAGCGATGGCCGTTGGGCTTGGTCACCAGATGCAGTTTGGAGGCCATGTCGGAGACGTAGGCGGGACGGGGTCGGCCTATGAGCGGTTTGAGGATTTCATCCCCGAGAATGTTGACGCACATGATGATGGCGACGAAGATGACGAAGATGCGGAAGGCGCGGCGGCGGTAGCTAAGATAGAGGAGCAGGGCGACGGTCAGGTAGAGCGGGATCCAGAGATATAGGGTGGAGACCTCCCACATCAGCCGGTCCATGAAGGGGGTGTAGTGCTGGTTGAGGGCCATCACGGCCCAACGGTCGAAGTCGTTGATGTGCTCCAGCAAGGACATTTTAGTAAGTTTCCACGTTAATGTTCAGGGCGCGCACCCGGTCGGCGATCTCCTCCAGCTTCTCCTTCTCGAATTTGTGCAGCTTGGCGGCCGGGGCCTCGCGGTCCAGGGAGTAGATCATCACCTTGCGGGGATGGATGAGTCGGATCTTTTCCAGCCATTCCGACAGGTTCGGCTCCGCGCTGTTGTCGAAGGGGATGCCGTCCTTCTCGCCGCTGAGGAACATCGACTGGATGACCACCTTGCCCTCGAAGGAGCAGAGCTCGCGCACCACCTCGTCGATGTTGACGGGCACGATGGGGCCGTTGATGATGTTGAGCATCTCCTGGGTGCCGGCGTCCAGCTTGAGGAGGGGGTTCTCGATCCTCTTGAGGGCGGCGCAGACCTCCGGACGCATCAGCTGGGTGGCGTTGGAGAGACAGGTGATGACGGCCTTCGGGAAGTAGGTGTCGCGCAGCACCAACAGACGGTCGATGATCTCGTCGAAATGGGGGTGCAGGGTCGGCTCGCCGTTGCCGGAGAAAGTGATGCTGTCCACGGCCTTGCCCGCGGCCAGCGTCTCCTGCAGCTTGTGCTCGATGGCCTGCATCACGGTCTCCACGGGGTAGTACTCACGCGCGGTGAGCGACTTCTCCAAGGTCCATCCGCACTCGCAGTAGATGCAGTTGAAGGAGCATATCTTGACATCCGTGGGCAGCAGGTTGATACCTAAGGAGCTGCCTAGCCGACGGCTGTGGATGGGCCCGAAGGCGATGGATTCCCAGAGGAAGGTGGACATGGCGGTACGGGTTTTTATTGGTTTTTGTATTGGACAATCTCCTCGGAGAAGAACTCCAGCTGGACGCCGGCCTGTTTGAACATCTCTTCCGACTCGGCGCCGGCGTGGTACTTGTTGGCGCACACCACGCGCTTGATGCCGCAGTTGATGATGAGCATGGCGCAGACGCGACAGGGCGTCATGCGGCAGTAGAGGGTGGCGCCGTCCAAGGAGATGCCCAGCTTGGCGGCCTGGCAGATGGCGTTCTGCTCGGCGTGGACCGTGCGCACGCAGTGCTGCGTCACGGTGCCGTCCTCATGGATGGTCTGCTTGAGCTGATGGCCCACTTCGTCGCAGTGGGGCAGTCCCTTGGGGGAGCCCACGTAGCCGGTGACCAGGATCTGGCGGTCGCGCACGATGACGCACCCGCTGCGCCCACGGTCACAGGTGGCACGCTTGCTGACGGTGTCCGCAATCTCCATGAAGTATTCATCCCAAGAGGGACGCACATATTTAGAATGTTGATCTTCCATGACAAATGTTTTTGAGGCCGCAAAGATACGATTTTTAGTGATCAGTGAATAGTGATCAGAGAACAGTAATCAGTTCAAATTTCTTTCTTCCATTATTTTTGGTTATATACCTGATGGCACAAGAATCCTGAAAGCGGCAACCTGCATTTTAGACAGACTGCATTTGACCGTTTGTCGAGAGTGCTCGTTCTCCGATCAGGTCTATTACCATCACTCCCTTTCGCGGTGGGCGGCTTTCATTTTTTTTGTATGTTTGCCGAAAAATTACTTGGAATGAATGAAATGGACCCCTGTAAGGTTTACATCGAGCCTATGACTCGCGAGGAGTTTATGGGTAAGGGGAAGCCGCTGACCATCAATTACAGCATCCTGGCCGCGCCCTTTGGGCATGTTTTGGTGGCTTCGACCCCCAAGGGCATTTGTTTCTTGATGCCTGCCGCGATGAAGTGGGAGCCGGTGCTGACGCTCAAAAGGCATTTTCCGAAAGCCCGTATTCGTTGCCGTGCCGTCGCCCTGCATCGCAAAGCAGTGTTGTTGTTGCGCCATCGGTACGACAAGGTGCCCAGTCTCTGTCTCCATCTTTACGGCACCCCTTTTCAACTTGAGGTGTGGCGCGACCTGCTGACGGTGCCGGTCGGCATGGTGACCACCTATCAGAACATCGCCAACCGCATTGGCCGTCCCAAGTCGGCCCGTCCGGTGGGACAGGCGGTCGGCGCCAATCCGGTGATGTGTCTGGTGCCTTGTCATCGGGTGGTTCGCACTAATGGCACCCTCGGCGGTTACCGATGGGATGTCTCCCGGAAGATCAAGTTGTTGAATCAGGAGGCGCAGGGCACTGCCAAAAACAAGGGGCACATCAGCTGGGAGCCCACGCTGTTTTAGCCGCTAGTCTGTCTTCCCACCCGCGTGCCCTATGGGGAAGGGAGATAGAATTGAAAATTAAAAATTGAAAATTGAAAATGAGGAGTGTCTCGTCACTAGTTCTTCATTTTCAATTAATAATGGTGGTTATATACCTGATGGCACTATTGAGGTTGTTGGCATTTATTTCTCAATTATTGATAGTTTTTTTGTGTGGAGCGGCAACATGCACGAAGTGCAATTAACCCCATACGAGCGACGAAGGAGCGTAGTGTGGGGGATGGCATGTGTGCGGGGAAAACTCGCGGCGCGGGGAGCCCGTGCCATGATGACGGGCCGTGCCGCCGCGAAAGGGGAGGATGAGGGATAATACCGAAGCAAAAACCTGTCATCATCGTTAACGACTATCGCAATTTTTTCTGCAAAATAAAAAACCAAACGAATTACTAATAATGTAAAAATAATTATTAACAACCCACCCTCGGATTAAAATTAATTATATATTTGCGCCCTCAAAACAATGCTCCTATGACTCCGAAAAAGACAACCAAGGCACCCAAGAAAACCACGGGCAAAAAGAACAAAAACAAAACCGGCATCGCCGGCCTATATGGCATTTTCAAAGGCCGGATTCACTATGAAGATGACTCGATATTCAATTTGGGTTTATGCGAAGGTATTTGTTAGACACATGCGTGCTCATCTGGCTTCTGAATGAAGATGAACGTGTGAAAAGTTTGGCCGAGGACATCAACTATTACCAAGGTGATTATGCCATTTCGGTTGAATCTATCAAGGAATTCATCTATTTAGTTCAAAGTGGCAAGATTAACACCGATATTACCTTCGATGAATTAGTAAATGCATTGAACAAAAAACAAATATCCATTTATGGGTACGATAAATACACCTTGAAGACGCTTTTTGAACTTCCCTTCTTCAGAAGCCACCCTGACCCATCCGACCGTGTCATTATAGCACAGGCGATAGCTGGTAAGCGTATACTTATTACAGGCGACTTAAAATTTGATAATTATCCGGAACTCCAACTCGTCAAAGTGTGAGGAAAGGAGACATATATAGGTACACCCAGCGACAGTTCTCTGAATTACCACATAAATCTGTCGCTTTAGTCAATCCTTTACTCAAGAAATGGTCTTTTACTAGGAGTGCTATTTTTATTGAATAAGCATAATATACGGCAAAGCACCTGACATCCATTCCCAATTCCCGCTGGTATTCCGACATACTATGCAAAGGTTTGTCGGATACACCCACACACCACTTATCCATAGGCGTATTAGCCCACGAGTTTTCTTTTATGTGACGATTAATTCTTGCCACTAAAGACCTATATGTTTTTGTTCTTTGTTCCATGGTTTTGCTTATAAAAAAGAACTTTTTGATTAAATCCAAAATATAGTTATGCATTACCGTATGGCGCTTCATCTTCCGCCGCCATGCCCAATGTCTTTTCCTCTGTCTTCGGATACATTTTGACGATAGTTGGTTCTGCCACCTCATATTCCTCTTCATCACTCCACTCCTCACATTGCTTCAATACTATGTCTAGGGCGTGTTCTGCCTCCTCGGGTGGATATTTGTATTTCTTTAGCAAGCGTTTCACCATCTTACGCATACCGGCACGGGCAGACTCTTTATGTTGCCAGTCAATGGTGCGGTTCTTGCGAAGTGTTTCGGTAAGTTCTTTGGTCATTGCCACCAATTCATCATTTTCATAGAGATCTTTCACGGCTTGCGGTCGGGTAAGCGCATCGTAAAAGGCTTTTTCCTCATCGGTCAACCCGAGGTCATTGCCTTGCTGTTCAGTCTCCTTAATTTGCGAGGCTAACTTCAGTAATTCCTGAATCACCTCTTCGTTAGAGAGCATTCCTTTCAAATAGCAGCTAAGCGCGTAGTTTAGCATCTCAGAGAATTTCTCACTCTGTACTAGGTTCTTATGCTGAAATGATCTCACTTTCTCCTTCAAAAGATTTTCCAAAATTTGGATAGAGATGTTCTTTTCCTTCATTTTGGCAAGTTCCTCAAGGAATGCCGGATCGCTGAGGGAGAAATCCTTTTGGTTGTCTTGAAAAAGATTAATGACTCCTTCGCTCTTCACACTCTGCTTCATCAATTCACGGATGCGCTCGTCGATGTCTTTCTTGGAGAATTTGCCTTTGCCGTTAAGTCGGATGAGCATCACACGAACTGTCTCGAAAAATGCACTTTCCCAACGTTGGTTTTCATTTAGCAAACTACGACAGAGGGTGATAGCCTGATGCAGCAAGGTAGCGTGTTTCATATAATCGCTCCTCTTTTCCTGCATATTAACGGAAAGCATGAAGTTGGTGCCGCCTTTGATGATTTCTGCACGCTTTAAGTCTGACGAATCCTTGAATTTTGAATAATCAAAGCCATGCATTAAGTCACGGCATATTTCCAATTCTTCCTGGAATTTCTTCAGAGCTGTGGTCTTGATGTCGGGATCACCGAATTTCCTTCGGTCGCCTTCGGTGTAGAACTTCATTGCCTGCTTTAAGGCTTGGGCAATGCCAATGTAATCGACCACCAAACCACCTTCTTTATCCTTGAAAACACGATTCACGCGGGCAATGGCCTGCATCAGGTTGTGACCGCTCATTGGTTTGAAAACATACATGGTGGCCAGACTAGGCACATCGAAGCCAGTAAGCCACATATCCACCACAATGGCAATCTTCATCGGGTCGTTGTCGTCCTTGAACTTCTTCGCGAGTTCCTGCTTATATTGTCTGTTGCCAATAATGTCACGCCACTCTTCGGGATCGTTGTTGCCGCTGGTCATCACGCACTTCACCTTCTCGGTCCACGTCGGGCGAAGTTCAAGAATACGTTTGTAAATCTTTATGGCAATAGGACGACTATATGCTACAATCATCGCTTTGCCGGTGAGCTCCTGCTCTCGGTAATTTTCGTAATGGTTGAGAATATCTCGAACCAACGAATCGATGGTTGAATCTGCGCCCAGAAGTTCCTCCAAATGAGAGAGGTCGTGTTTACTCTTTTCAATTTGCTGGGCATCGGCTCCTTCAGCCTCTAACAGCTCATATTCCTTATCAATAAGCTGCAAGGTTTCTTCGTCAAGTTTCAGATTGATTACACGACTCTCGTAATAAACTGGCACGGTGGCGTGGTCCAACACACTCTGTGTCATATCATACACATCAATGCAATCGCCGAAGACTTCGATGGTGTTACGGTCTTTCAAGGCCACCGGTGTGCCTGTGAAACCGATGAACGATGCGTGTGGCAAAGAATCGTGAATGAGTCGGGCGGTGCCCACGCTTACTTTTCCCGTAACAGGATCAATCTTTTCCTCGAATCCATATTGTCCGCGGTGAGCCTCGTCGCTCATCACGATGATGTTGCGGCGGGTGGAAAGAGGAGCATCGTATTCCTCAAACTTCTGCATTGTCGTGAAAATGATGCCGTTGGCCGTTCTGCCATCCAACAGTTCTTGCAGATGCTCTCGCGAAGTGGCTTGGATAGGCACCTGACGCAGAAAGTCTTTGCATTTGGCAAACTGTCCGTAAAGCTGGTTGTCAAGATCGTTGCGGTCCGTAATTACCACGATGGTGGGTTGCGAGACGGCACTTTGCAACAGATGAGCGTAGAACACCATTGACAATGATTTGCCACTGCCCTGTGTATGCCAGAAAACACCAATTTTACCATCGCCCGTCACCGCGCTACGAGTGCGCTGGATGGCTTTGTTGACAGCGAAATACTGATGATAACCCGCTAAAATCTTATTGTCTTTTCCCTCTTCTTTGCTATAACAAACAAAGTTCTTGATGATGTCAAGGAGCCGTTCTTTACGGAACATTCCTTCGAAAAAGACATCGTAATCCACCACTTCGGTGCTTTCATACACGCCGTCTTTCGATTTCCATTGCATAAAACGATCCTCGTTGGAGGTGATGGTGCCTGCTTTCGATTCCGCCATATCGCTCATTACACAGAATACATTGTAAGTGAACATAGTAGGAATCTCCTTCATATAGTTCTTCAATTGGCGATAGGCCGCACTGGCATCCGTTTCCTCTCGCGAGGGCGATTTCAGTTCCATTAGCACCACCGGAAGACCATTTAAGAAAACAATCAGATCGGCCCGCTTCTTCGATTTCTCAACATAGGTCCATTGGTTGATCAATAAAAAGTCGTTGTTGGTGATGCTTTGATAGTCAACCAAATACACAATGTCATTTTTCAGCTCATGTCCGTCGTGGAAAGTCACCTCTATGCCATGTTGCAGGTAGTCCATAAAGAGTTCGTTGTTCTGAACCATGTTGCCCGCCTCGATGTGAAGAAGCTTGCGCTCGGCTTCATCAAGGGCCGATTGCGGCAGTTTGGGATTGAGATCGCGCAGTTTCATCTGCAGCCGTTCGAGATAGACAGGACAATAGTAGTCCTTGTCATCAAAAGCCTCTTGTGCCTCGTAACCGTTAAGGTAGTCGTAATCCAGCCGCTCGGTAAACAGCTCAATCAGCGTCTGCTCGTAATGGTCTTCGTTGTAATCCGACATATTGCTGAGGTAAATTAATTCAACTTTTCAATTATTTTTCCCGCCAAACCCTTTAAAATTCCAAATTGCTTGTTTAAAGCAGTTTTACTAGGGTTGAAATTATCAGAAACCTGCTTTTTTAAAGCATCGATAATCAAACTGTTATATTTCTTCTTACGTTTCAAGAATACAATTATTTGTGACATCACAGGTTGGTCGTAAACTAGTTCGAATCCAGAAAGTTCTTGGCCAAATTGATTGATACAGAAATCTCTGAACTGGGATTGAATATAATCAATCCCCAACGCATCCTCAATAGTTCCTTGATTAATAATCCCACCTTCCAAATCACGAATAGTGAAAACATTATTCTCATTAAACACGCCGCCTATTCTGATGATGTCTGCTTTATATTTTTTCCCATCCTTGTCATCGTCAGTTAAAACTAGTACGGAAATATTATCAAAGTTCATTTTAGAAGCTACTGTGTCAATATTTGTTCCATGTCCATTGGTGATTCCAATATCTTTCCGACCTAATAGAGAAAATACTTTTTGCAAAATAACTTTATCTGATGTTCCTTCTACCAAAATGCTATGAGGATTCAACAAATCCTGATAGACATTAATACCAAAAGCTTCATTTAAGACTTCGTCGTCAATGAGATTGTCAGACTCTTTAATTCTTACCACCTCTGAGATAGCCTTTGTATTCTTTTTTACAATATAATGCCGTTCCTTATGTTTTTTATCAATGATAAAAGGAGAATGGGTCGCCAAAAAGACATAATTTTCGTGTCCGATTTTCAGCAATTCTCTGCCCAAATCTCTAATTCCGGAAGGATGTAAATGCGTTTCTGGTTCATCGATTAATATCAACTCATTCTTCCTCTCATGACTCTCCGCCTCCAAGGACAAAGACAATATTAAGGATAAAAACTGCTGGGCGCCCTGACTTCTTTCAGTTATTAAAAATCTATTATGCTCATTTTCAGCACCCTGATCTTTAATAAGAAAAGTCAGAAATCCAGTTTCGGTTATTTCAATCACGATGTTTATCTTATTGCTCCAGACCTTGTTGATATAGTCATTAATGGCTTTATTCAGTTTGCTTGAAAGAATACTTTTTTTGGTCGGAACAGTAATTTTAATTATTGCATTAGTAATAGATTTTTGATCTTTATACCCACTCAAATAAAATATATTCCGTAAAGGTTTATTTGAGTCGATATTTTGAGAGAAAACATTAAGATTGACATTTGACAATAAGTATTCTGAAGAAGCTTTCCATACAGAAACCACAGGTTCCTGCTTCTGAACATAATCGTCAATTAAATTTTTATAATTCTGTAGAATAAATTCTTTTGTAAGTTGAATACATTTCTCATCCTTTTTTGCTTCTCCAACAATACTTTTTTTAATCGCATGTCCAGTTCCAAATTGACTTGGCATAGGAACGTCTTTAACATAGAGATTGTTATCCAATAATTCTAAATCATAATCATAGCAATAAGCGAATCTATTTGCTCCCATGGGAAGATAAACTTTCTTGGTAATATTAGAAAGTGAAATGTTGATTTCAGGTTCCTTCCTGTTTTTTTCATTGAGAACCAAAAACGTTTCAGGGTCATGCTCTAATTCGAAAAGAATGCTACATGAATCTCTATCTTCAATCTTTTGGTTACAAAAACTATCGGAAGAGACATTGTTGTCTGGCACCTTGAAATACGACAAAGCTTCTAGGATATTACTTTTGCCAGACTCGTTAACACCCACAAATATTTTAGTATAACTATCCCCGACCTTGTCAAAATCTAATTCAATATGGTCAATGGATTTAAAATTGTCAATAATTGCTTTCTTAATTCTCATATTAGTGCTCATAATTCGTTTACTTTTATTTGTCCCGACATTAATTTTGGCAGCAAGGTGTCGCGAAGAGTTGCTAGACGACGGGATTCTTTCTCATTATTGCCTCTCATTGTGAATGTATCGGCCACAATTCTTTGGAATTGATCAATGACCTTTTTGGGAGGTATTACTAATTCAAAACCATGAATATCGGCAGGTTTCACATGAGGCTGAACAGCTCCTGTTTGTGCGTGTTTCAGCAATCTTCTATTTGCCGAAAGGAAACAATACACAAAGAATAAACTGTCGCAGGTGGAGTCGATAAATGAGCAATCTGATGCCCATACTTCCTGATAGTACATACGCATAAAACCAGCATTAGCTCCGGAACCACTTACCGTTACCACAGGTGCTTTTGTGTTGGAAACACGGTGATAACAGGATGGCTCAAGACCTCCAGCCACCACTGGCACCTCACCAGGTAATGCATCTTTTGTCAGCAAGTTCTTTCCTCTCTTGAAATTACAAAGCTCGCCAAGCGTTCCTACTCTCCATCCCTTCGGAATCATCCCCAACTTACTTTCCACAAATTCTCCATCCTTGAAAGGCTCAAAATCCACAAACCACGACTTGAATAAGGCTTGCGCTTGCTGCTCTAAATTATCATTTATACACTGATTTACTTCGATTTTGTTGTCAATGGAAGTTAATATAGCTACAATTTTGCACTGTTCTTCTATCGAAGGTAAGTCTACATCTATATTCCTAAAATTCTTGAGTGGTTGAGCCAAAGCTGGGACCCCTGTTTGATTGGCAAAAGACAATATCTTATGCTGTCCTTCTTTCGTGTGGAAATAGTACACCAAATAAGGGACAAAAACTTTTTCCGTATTAAATGTCACACGGAATTGTCTTTGAGAGACAAGATATTCTACATATTTTGAATCATTAGGAATATACGATATTTGACCAACATTTCCACTGATAGTGACAACAACATCATTCCTTTTTGCGATTGAACGATGAAGACTTCTAGCTTTATCTTCGGTTACGAATTTTGTCACATTATCCGTAACCTTGAAACCTTTCAAATTAGCACCATCTATAATAGGAAAGCCCTTTGTCACAAAGCAATCCACCTTAAGGTTAGAGCCAAAAGGACCCGCAGCAATATCTAATATATAATCTCCTAATTTTGCCATTCTTCAATCTTCTATGCTATGCATTCAGTCCTTTTTTGTTAGCTTCTAAGTTTTTCTTGATGACCTCTAATTTTTTAACAAAAGAGGAATATAATTGATAGTCCCTTTGAGGCTTTTGTTCTTGATAATCTCTCATTTGCCCCTTATGCCAATATTCGTATAAATTCATCTCTGACTTATTTATCTCTTTTACACCCTCCCATTCTTGTTGGGCCTGTCGAGCTAATAGAAGCGTCTTTTCTATTTCCAATTCCACCTGTTTAATGGATGCTTCTATCATTTGGCGAGACAAATCCTTGATTCTCTCAATCTGACGAGAGGTACTTTCCTTAATGCTATCAATCTGTTTAGCTGTATCTCTATTGCTACTCCAAACCATCCATATTGCCAATAGCACAGCAATAATTGGGCTAAAGATTGTTGTCCATTGAACTATCGTATCCATAATTATTCTATCTTAAATCCTATGTTTCCCAATTGCTTCTTTATTTCCTCCTCCAACCGGTGGCTCTCTTGGAAAAGTCCGCTCAATTCGGTGGTAAGGCGGTTCATCTTCTCCTCAAAAGGTTCCCCATCATCCTCCTGTTCGGCAATACCCACATAACGGCCTGGAGTTAGAATATGGTCTTGCGCAGCCACATCATCAAGGGTCTTCACGGCACAATAGCCTTTTTCATCAGCGAGATTTCCGTTGCGATAATCGGTAAAAGTCTGGGCAATACGCTCAATGTCGGTTTCGGTCATCTCGCGTAGCTTGCGCGTCACCATCGTGCCCATATTGCGGGCATCAACAAAAAGCACCTTTCCAGGTTGCGCTTTTTGCCTGCTTAAGAACCAAAGACAAACGGGAATGCCCGTACTGTAGAACAACTGGCTGGGAAGTGCAACAATGCCCTCCACCAAGTCTGCCTGTAAGATATTTTTACGAATCTCGCCCTCGCCTCCCGTCTGGCTGCTCAAAGATCCATTGGCCAACACTAAACCTATTCGACCTGTGGGAGAGAGATGGCTGATCATGTGCTCCATCCATGCAAAGTTGGCATTTCCAGCAGGTGGTATGCCATATTTCCAACGAACATCATCTTGCAATTTGTCGGCACCCCAATCGCTCATGTTAAAAGGCGGATTGGCCATCACAAAATCAGCTTTTAAAGTAGGATGTTGGTCGTCGAAAAAAGTATCAGCGTTCTTGTCGCCCAGATTAGCTTCAATTCCACGAATAGCCAAGTTCATCATGGCCATTTTGCGCGTGTTAGCGTTAATCTCCTGTCCAAAAATGCTGAGGTTCTTGATATCCCCTTGATGGTGTTTCACAAAGTCGGCACTTTGCACAAACATACCGCCACTGCCCATTGCTGGGTCGTAACATCGACCTTTAAAAGGCTCAAGCACGCCCACAATGGTACGAACGATGCAGCTGGGTGTATAGAATTCGCCAGCATTTTTGCCTTCAAGCGAAGCAAACTTGGAGAGGCAATATTCGTATGTACGACCCAAAAGGTCTTTGTTTTCTTCTCGTTTGCCCAGCTCAATAGTATTGGTAAAAAGGTCCACGACATCACCTAGACGGCGTTTGTCGAGTTCGGGACGCGCAAAGTTCTTTGGCAAGATACCTTTAAGGCGTGCATTTTCTTTTTCAATCTCCATCATGGCATTGTCAATCACCTTGCCAATCTCGGGTGTGTGCGCCGCCTCAGAAATCACACTCCAGCGGGCATCAGCCGGCACATAGAAGATATTCTCGGATGTGTATTCATCCTTATCCTCTTCAAAGCCATCGCCCTCATCCACTAATTGTTGGTGTTTCACATCAAAGCAATCAGAGATATACTTCAAGAAAATGAGCCCTAATACCACATTCTTATATTCGGCTGCATCGATGGAACCGCGCAGCAGGTCCGCCGCTTTCCATATTTTATCCTCAAAACCGAGGTCTGCCGTATTGGTTTTCTTTGCCATATAGTATTAATAACAATCAACCCGCAAAAATAGCAAAAATAGCAAAAAAGCACAAATAAATGGCAATAAACAGATTGAAAATGAAGAAAGAAACGATTTTGTGGAGTGTTCTTTTGTCCAACTCTAGTCCTCTAACAATTCTCCACGCCGATACTTATGTATAAGACTATTAAGAAAACATGCGTACATGTTTGTTAGAAAACGATTTACTGCATAAAGAGTGTCGAATAACTTTAAAGATTCCATCATTACCTTGCTTTCCACGACATCCTCGCTTCTTGATTCGTAGAGTTTTTCAGCATTAAGATGAGTTTCCACATTACGTTCGTTTCTCCACCAAGAGGAAGATTTGGAATGTTCTTCGAGTAAAGACGATAATTGTTTATACTGGACTTTGATGTCCTCTGGAAATATTTTCAGAATAGGGACAAGTCTATTCCACTCAGACTTCTGGTGTGTCTTTTCCTCAAAGCCATAAAGTTTCTTGAACCCCTCGTTAAGAATTACTTTCATTTTTCCACGCATAAACCGTCGGTCATAGTCTTTGTCGGCCAAAATAAAATATTTGCTGATAACCATACTGTCGATCATGGTTATTATGGTAAACTGCAAAACAGAAATTACAACCCTATAGGCTTCGTGGAATTCATCGTGCAAATCTTTGATGCTATCAAGAGCTTCTTTCAGTACTGGTAAACCTTCCAAATGAATGGAAATTATTTCATCAACCATCTGTAAAAACTCTTTTTTTCCATCCTCATTGAGCTCTTTGCCGTTATATTGCACCTCTCGGAACCACCGCTCATATCGGTGGTTCTGTATTGGAGCATATTGTATACGATCAAATTCGTTGGTCATTATTCACACTTGCAATTACTGCGCAAAAAAATCTACAAAAATACGTTTTTTATTTAAAAAACTACCACATGAGCAGCTTTTTCATTCATGATTATATTTATGATGGCACACACTCCCTTTTCGCGGCGTCACATCTCGTGCATCGTGGCAGGCGACTCCCGCGCCGCGACCTGTCCCGCGTACACGCCCATCCCCGGGGTGAGGTGCTCGTACCTCACGCCTTCACCCCGGGCTACCAACGCCCGCAGACCTGCGGCCTGCAGCTCCTCCGCATTTCGTCGCCCACCGCCCGGTGGCAATTGAAAATTATAAATTGAAAATTGAAAATGAAGAACAAATGAGGAGGCACCTCTAACTATTATCTATCATCTATTATCTCTTGTTCCCCTTTCGCGGCGGGCGCGGTTCGTGCATCATGGCAGGTGTCACCCGCGCCGCGAAATCCTCCTTTCCATCACAATCAAAAAAAACGTATCTTTGCCGCTCGTATCGGAATGATTAAATGATATAGCCCCTATGAAAAAAATACTCATCACCGGCGGTGCCGGATTCATCGGATCCCATGTGGTCAGACATTTTGTCAACAAGTATCCCCAATACGAAATCTATAACCTCGACAAGCTGACCTACGCCGGCAACCTCGAGAACCTGACGGACGTGGATCAGAAACCCAACTACCACTTCATCAAGGCCGACATCGAGGACGCCGATTTTATCATGGATCTGTTCCAGCGCGAACAGTTCGACGGCGTCATCCACCTCGCCGCCGAGTCGCATGTGGACCGCTCTATCACCAACCCGCTGCAGTTCATCCATACCAACGTCCTGGGCACGGTGCACCTGCTGCACGCCGCCAAGACGATATGGCACGGCCACTACGAGGGCAAGAAGTTCTACCAGATCTCCACCGATGAGGTCTATGGTGCCCTGGGCGACACGGGCCTCTTCAGCGAGACGACCCCCTACAACCCCCATAGCCCGTACTCCGCCGCCAAGGCGTCCGCCGACCACTTCGTGCGCGCCTACCACGACACCTACGGCATGCCGACGGTCATCTCCAACTGCTCCAACAACTACGGTCCCAACCAGTTCCCCGAGAAGCTGATCCCCCTGTTCATCAACAATATCAAGCACAACAAGCCCCTGCCGGTCTATGGCCAGGGCCTCAATGTGCGCGACTGGCTCTATGTGGAGGACCACGTGGAGGCCATCGACCTGATCTTCCACCAGGCACAGCCGGGCAGCACCTACAACATCGGCGGCAACAACGAGTGGCGCAACATCGACCTCATCAAGAAGCTGATCGAGATCATGGACCGCAAGCTGGGCCGCCCCGCGGGCACGTCCCTCAGCCTGATTACCTACGTCACCGACCGCGCGGGCCACGACCTGCGCTACGCCATCGACGCCTCCAAGATCCGCGAGGAACTGGGCTGGGAACCCAAGGTGCGCTTCGACGAGGGCTTCGAGAAGACCGTGGACTGGTATCTCCACAATGAGGAGTGGTTCAACCACGTCACCTCCGGCGAGTACGAGGAGTATTACCAGAAGATGTACGGGAACCGATAGATTTTTTATATTTGCCCCTCCTATTTGAGAAATAGATATTAACAATTAATAAACTCATAATCAAGATGATAATAAAAGATGAATTCGTCACTCGCCATAATGGACCGAGCAAGGACGAGCAACAGCAGATGCTGAAGACCATCGGTGTGAGCACCATGGATGAACTGATTGAGAAAACCATCCCGGCAGCCATCCGTCTGCCGAAGCCGTTGGACCTTCCCGAGGGTCTGACCGAGGGTGAATACATGATGAAGATTCACAGCCTGATGGCCAAGAACAAGGTCTATAAGTCCTACATCGGCATGGGTCATTACAACACCTTCACGCCGGCTGTGATCCTGCGCAACATTTTCGAGAACCCGGGCTGGTACACCGCCTACACACCGTACCAGGCAGAGATCTCCCAAGGCCGTATCGAGGCTTTGTTGAACTACCAGACCATGGTGAGCAGTCTGACCGCCATGCCGTTGGCCAACGCCTCCATGCTGGACGACGCCACCGCCGCCGGTGAGATGATGCTCATGTTCTACCGTCTGCGCAGCCGCGACCAGCAGAAGAACAACGTCTGCAAGTATTTCGTCTCCGAGGATGTGTTCCAGCACTGCATCGGTGTGATGAAGACCAACGCCGCCCCGCAGGGCATCGAGCTGGTCATCGGCAAGGCCGACCAGATAGAGCTCGACAACACCTTCTTCGGTGCGATGATCCAGTATCCCAACCAGCATGGTGCCATCCATGACTTCCGTGCTTTTGTGGACAAGGCGCACGCCCTCGGCATCTTCGTGGGTGTAGCCACCGACCTCCTGGCTTTGACGTTGCTCACGCCTCCGGGCGAGTGGGGTGCCGACTGTGTCACGGGCTCCACGCAACGCTTCGGCTTGCCGATGGGCTACGGCAGTCCTGCCGCCGGCTTCTTCGCCTGCCGTGAGGAGTACCTGCGCCAGACGCCGGGCCGTATCATCGGTGTGACCGTGGACGCACAGGGCAACCGCGCCGTGCGTATGGCCCTGCAGACCCGCGAGCAGCACATCAAGCGCGATCGTGCTACCTCCAATATCTGCACCGCCAGCGCCCTGACCGCCATCATGGCCGGCTTCTATGCCATGTGGCACGGCCCCGAAGGACTGCGCAACAAGGCCCTCAAGATCAACACCCTGGCCGGCGTGCTTGCCAACGAAGCCCAGAAATATGGCTACAAGCAACATAACAAAGACTTCTTCGACACCCTCTGCTTCCAGGTGCCCGATGGCATGAACACCAAGGATGTGGAGAAGGTGGCCCTGGCCAAGAAGGTCAACTTCCGCTACTGGTGCGACGAGTGCTTCACCATCGCCTTGGACGAGACCGTCACGCTGATGGATGTCAACCTGATGCTGGAGATTCTGGCGACGGCAGCCAACAAGCCGTTCACCCCGTATGTGTGCCAGTGCAACGGCACTCCTTCCCTAAACATCCCGAAGAACCTGACCCGTCAGTCTGCCTTCTTGCAGCAGGGCATCTTCCACAAATATCATTCCGAGACGGAGATGATGCGCTATATGAAGCTGTTGGAGGTGAAAGACCTCTCCCTGAACCGTGCCATGATCCCGCTGGGCTCCTGCACCATGAAGCTCAACGCCGCCGCCGAGATGCTGCCGCTGAGCTGGGCCGAGACCTGCAACATCCATCCATACGCTCCCGCCGACCAGGCCGAGGGCTTCCAGGAGATGCTCAAGTCTGTCTGCGAGTGGCTCTGCAAGATCACGGGCTTCAAGGCCATCTCGTTGCAGCCCAACTCCGGTGCTGCGGGCGAGTATGCCGGCATGACCGTCATCCGCAACTACCATATCAGCCGTGGCGAGGGTCACCGCAACGTATGCTTGATCCCTGCCTCCGCGCACGGCACCAACCCCGCCTCTTCCGCCAAGGCCGGCAACAAGATCGTGGTCGTGAAGTCCACGGAGCACGGCGAGGTGGATGTGGAGGACCTCCGCGCCAAGGCCGAGCAGTACAAGGACAACTTGTCCTGCCTCATGATCACCTATCCGTCCACGCACGGTGTCTTTGAGGAGGCCATCCTGGACATCATCAAGATCGTCCACGACAACGGCGGCCTCGTCTATATGGACGGTGCCAACATGAACGCCCAGGTCGGCTTGACCTCCCCGGGCACCATGGGCGCCGATGTATGCCACCTCAACCTGCACAAGACCTTTGCCATGCCTCACGGCGGTGGCGGTCCTGGCGTGGGCCCGATCGGAGTGGCTGAGCACTTGGTAGATTTCCTGCCGAACCATGTAATGGTGAAGGTGGGTGGCGAGCACGGCAGTCAGGTGGCTTCCGCACCTTACGGCAGCGCCTATCTGATCCCCATCACCTACGGCTATCTGCAGATGCTGGGCGGCGAAGGTCTCGCCGACGTGACCCGCTGCGCCATCTTGAATGCCAACTACATGCGCGCCCGTCTGGAGAAGCACTATAAGATCCTCTACACCGGCACCAACGGCATGTGCGCCCACGAGATGATCCTCGACTGCAACGAGTTCGACAAGAACGCCGGCGTGCAGGTGGGCGACATCGCCAAACGTCTCATGGACTATGGCTTCCACGCTCCCACCGTGGCCTTCCCGGTGCACGGCACCTTGATGGTGGAGCCCACCGAGAGCGAGCCGCTGAGCGAGCTGGATCGCTTCTGCGACGCCATGATCGCCATCCGTCAGGAGATCCGCGACATCGAAGAGGGTAAGGCCGACAGAGTCAACAACGTCATCAAGAACGCCCCGCACACCATGAACGTGGTCTGCGCCGACACTTGGGACAGACCCTACACCCGTCAGCAGGCTGCCTTCCCGATGCCTCATACCGAGAAGTACTGGCCTACCGTGGGCAAGATCGACGATGCCTACGGCGACAGAAATCTGGTCTGCGTGCTCGACAAGTAGAACAGATCAGAGAATCAGAATAAGGTCTCCCGAAGCGATGTGTTTTGGGAGACCTTTTTTTTGCAAAATATCAAAAAAAAGTTATTTTTGTGGTTTGTTAATATTGGATTAAATGTATCACCATTCAAAACAATAAAATTATGAAAAAGACACTGTTTTTTATGCTGTTCATCGCATGTGCGTTAATGGGGATGAGGGCCCAGGAGGTCATCATCGGCACGGGCACCTCGTCGAGTGAAGAGTACGCTTTTTATCCTTATTACGAGGATTCTTGGTGGGAGAGCATCTGTCTGCCTACCGAAATCGGCATGCAGGGACTCATCTCTTCGGTTGCATTGCAGTCGGGTAGCGGTCCTGCCTTGATGGCCGACAATGTCTATATATACTTGGGTACGCGGAGCACCAACGCCTACAGTTCCACCACCGACTGGACACCGTTGAGCAACCTCACACTCGTCTATTCGGGCACCAATGTGCCGCTTGGCGGTAGCAATGGCTGGGAGAACTACACGCTGCAGACCCCGTTCATGTATGACGGAAGCAGCAACCTGGTGGTCGTATTCGCCAAGCATGCGTCTGACTACAGCGATGATGCCACCTACTATTATCACTCCACCAGCAACTACAGCTCGTTGTGCCGGTATATGGATGATGATCCGTCTTACGCGCAATACTCCTCCACCATCACGGGCTCCAGAAAATACTATCGTCCGAACATGAAGCTGACCATCACGCCGGATTCCACTTACTGCGGTGCGGTGAGCAACATCCAGGTAACGGGCATCACTACCGATGAGGCCACCGTCTCCTGGAACACGCCTTTCAATCCCCACACCTATATCGTGGAGGTGAAAGAGGCGGCGGAGAGTTGGGACAGCCCCTATGTGCTGACCTATACCACTACGGACACCTTCTACACGATATTGGGTCTGGACCATTCGACCACCTACACGGTGCGGGTGGCCAACGACTGTGTGGATGACACGAGTAACTATACGTCAGCGTCGTTCAGCACCCAATGCGCACCGGTGACGGTGTTGCCCATCATAGAGGACTTTGACGGTTACACCCACACCACCAATCCCAGCAACGGGGCGGGTGCCAGCAATCTGCCCAACTGCTGGGATGCTTTGAATACAGGAACCTCCTATTCAGCTTGTCCATACGTCCATTACGGTACCTCCTTGGCAAACAGTGGGGATTACAGCATGCGTTTCTACCTGGGCTCCGGAAGTGGTTATGCGGACCAGTATGCGCTGTTGCCCATTGTGGATGTCAATGCGGTCAGCATACAGGATTTGTCGTTAGGGTTCTACATGCGCCGCCAAGGTACCAACGTCACCTTCACCTTGATTGTGGGAGTAATGGAGAATATGAATCCCGCCACGTTCACCCCCATTGACACATTCACGACTACCAGTACTACATACGCCTATCACGAAGTTTCGTTCAGCAACTATTCAGGTACGGGCAACCGTATCGCGTTCAAGGCTCCGAAGCCGTCTTCCGGCAACAACCGGGGTCTTGTGGATGATGTTGTGCTTAACTATCTCACCAATTGCCAGATGGTTTCCAATGTGACTGTCAGCAATATCACTACCACCAGCGCTTCCGTCTCTTGGCAGTCGCAAGGCACCGAGACCGCCTGGGTGGTAGAGTATCGCGAAAATGGCAGCAACGTCTGGCAGACAGAATATGCCAACACCAATCCCCACCTGCTTACCTCTTTGAACGCGGCGACTTCCTATCAGGTGCGTGTGGCGGCAGATTGCGGTTCGGAGATAAGCAACTACACCTCCAATGTCTCTTTCGCCACGGTCACCTGCGACACTGCCGATCAGTGCCTCTATACTTTCAACCTTACCGATGATTACGGAGACGGCTGGAACAGTGCTTCGTTGCGTGTGCAGCAGGGAGGACAAACGGTGAGCACGCTGACGATTTCCAACAGCTCCAGTGCCAGTGCCACCTATCAAGTTCCTTTGTGCGACAGTATTCCTGTCACATTGGTCTGGGTCTCTGGTAACTTTGATGACGAATGCAGCTTTGTGGTGGTGAATCCTTTCGGCGAGGTCATCTTCACCGCATCGGATCCGTCTGCGGGCACGCTCACCACGTTCACGCCCTCCTGTACGCCCCCGAGTTGTCCGAGACCCTCCAGCGTCACTGTCACGAATATCGAGGATGTCTCCGCAACCATCAGCTGGGTATCCACGGGCTCTGAAACGGCCTGGAACATCGAGTACAAGCCTGCCAACAGCTCCACATGGATGACGGAGCCGGTGACTACCAACCCCTACACGCTGACGGGTCTGACGTCCCTGACCAACTACGACGTGCGCGTGCAGGCCGACTGCGGCGGGGATGTCTCCGACTGGCGCGAGACCTCCTTTATGACGGCCGGCTGTCCTCTGACAGACCAGTGTGCTTACACGTTCAACCTCACCGATGATTTTGGTGACGGCTGGAATGACGCTTACCTGATTGTCCAGCAAGGTGGCATGACGATCGCCACCCTGACTGTTCCGGATGATGAATATGGCTCGTTATTCCAAGTTCCGTTGTGCGACAACCTTTCCATTACCTTAATGTGGACATCCGGAGACTTCGATGATGAATGCAGCTTTGTGGTTGTCAACCCCTTCGGCGAGACGATCTTCACGGCCAGTAATCCGAATGGCGGAACACTCACCACGTTCACGGCCCATTGCGTGCCGCCCACCTGTCCGGCCCCGACATCTGTCACGGTCTCCAATATCGGCACTACCAGCGCCACAGTGAGTTGGGTGTCTGCTGGCACGGAAACAAACTGGAACATCGAATACAAGCCCGCCAACAGCGCCACTTGGACATCCGTGCCTGTGACCACCAATCCCTACAACCTCACAGGTCTGACGACCACGACCGCATACGATTTGAGGGTGCAGGCCGACTGCGGTGGCGGTGATGTCTCCGACTGGCGCGAGACCTCTTTCAACACCAGTGCGTGCGAGACGAACGAGCAGTGTGTCTATACCTTGTATGTCACCGGCGAATATGATGACAGCTGGGACTATTGTAGCATGAGTGTCGTGCAAGGTGGTGTCACCGTGGCCACGATTGAAGGTGTTGGGTATTATGCTACCGTGCAGCTCTCGCTCTGCGACGGGGTCTCCACCTCGTTGGTCTTCAATGGCGGCTACTTTGACGATGAGTGCGGTTTCACCCTCTCGGGTCCTGACGGGACAGTGTTACAACAGCAGACAGACCTGAGCTATTTCACCAATTACACTTTCACGCCTGATTGCGGCTTGACAACCACATGCGAAACGCCCACCAACCTGGCGGCCAGTGTGGACCATACCACTGTGACGCTGACCTGGCAGCAAGAACCGAACACGGCTACCGAATGGCAAGTCAACTATCGCCAGACTACGGAGAGCACGTGGAGCACGGCCACGGCCTCCAGCACCACCTACACGCTGACCGATCTAACGCCAAATGTGGACTATGTGGCCAACGTGGTGGCACACTGCACCAACGGTCTGACGAGTGACGAGTCCAACACGGTGACCTGGCACACGGACGATGTGGGTATCGTGGGTTATCTGGAGAAGTCTGTCAATCTCTATCCGAACCCTGCCACGGAGATGATTTCAGTGGAGGTCAGCGATGCCAATATCCTGATCACGGGTGTGGAGGTGTACAACGTCTATGGTCAGGTCGTAGAGACGTTCCATGGAACGTCTCTACAGAACCGTGCCACTATCAACGTCAGCAGTCTCGCCGACGGCATGTACTATGTGCGTGTCACGACAGACGGTGGCGTGGTGACGAAGAGCTTTGTGAAAAGATAGACAGAGGCTATTGGCCATTAGCCATTAGCTGTAGGCTGTTAGCTGTAAGGACGCTGGCTCCGGTTTGGCAACTGGCGTCCTTTTTTCTTTGTGTTCAGTAAAAATTCGCTATTTTTGCCGCTGCAAATACTAATGCGCTTTTTTTTCTGTTTTACCCAGATGATGCAATTGTTAAAACATATCGGTTATTGCTTATGCCTTCCTGTTCTCTTGTTGATGATGTGTACCCAATGCGACCGTCACAACACCTATGAGGACAAGCTGGTTTTCTCTTCTGACACGGTGTTGTTTGATACCGTCTTCACCTCTGTCTCCACCATCACCCGCAATTTCAGGGTCATCAACCCAACGAACGAGCCCTTGACCATCGACATTCGGTTGGCGGGTGGAAACCAGTCGTACTACAATATCAATGTGGACGGACGGTCGGGCTATGAATTCCGCGGTGTGGAGATTCCGGCGCGTGACAGCATCTTTGTCTTCGTCCGCGCCCTCATCAATCCTACCGACCAGAACACACCTTATCTGGTGACGGACTCCATCCTCTTCTCCAACGATGAGATATGTCAGCAGGTGCAGTTGGTCGCTTTTGGGCAGGACGCGCACTTCATCCTTCCCGACCACACCTCCGGCAGTATGCGTTACAGCATCGTCGCCCACGAACACGAGGTGACTCGTTGGACCAACGACAAGCCGTGGGTCATCTACGACTGGGCGGTGGTGGACTCTCTGGGACAGTTGATTATAGACCCCGGCACACGTGTCTATGTCCACAAGGCTGGCGGTCTCTGGATTTATCGCGATGGTAACCTTCAGGTCAACGGCACTACTGAAGAGCCTGTCCTGTTCGCCGGCGACCGTTTGGAACCCTTCTTTGCATCAGATTATGCCCAATGGAGCCGGATTTGGATTAACGAGAGCAGTCATCAAGACAACGTCCTCAACAATGTCATCATCACCAATGCCGCCATTGGGCTTCAGTGCTCTTCCATCACCGACTACAATGTGTCACATCACAACAAGACGATCGTCAACAACAGTATCATCCATAACAACGCTGATGTGGGGGTGCTGGCCCGTGCCGCCAACCTGGAGATGAACAACTGCCAGATCAGCAACAACCAGAACTACAGCATCGTGATGCAGGTGGGTGATTTCAACTTGAATCATGTCACCGTGGCCAACTACTCCGGCCATACGAATCCTTCTGCTGTGGTTGGTAACTTCTTCGATGTGGTCACCCTCAACGCCAATGGAGAATATGAAACCGTGTATATGGTTGGGGATGCCAACCTGAACTGTCGCAATAGTATCATCTACGGCAACCGCAAGGAGGGCGAGTTTGGCACCTCTACGTTGGAAGGGGCCCATGTCAACTACACTTTCCAGAACTGCATCGTCCGCAAAGACGAATTTGACGAGCATTTCATCAGCTGTCTGAACAAGGATCCTCAATTTGTCAATAACTATCAGCAGGACTATAACTTGCAGGAGACCTCCCCAGCCATCGATGCCGGCATGACGGGCCTGGGTATCACCACCGACCTGCTGGGTCGTCTGCGCAACGGCCTGCCCGACATCGGAGCTTTTGAGTACTATCCAGCCCCTGAAGATATGACCAGACGTTTTTCCATCCGTTAACCCTATATGCCCATGAATAGATCTATTACCTTCTTATTCACCCTGTTATGTCTGCTGGTTCTTCAGACCAGCCACGCGCAAACCAAAGAGCAGCAGTTTGAGACCGACCCCGTCATTCTGAACCGTATCAGCGAATGGCAGGACCTCAAATTCGGTTTTATGATGCACTGGGGCATCTACGCCCAGTGGGGCATCGTGGAGTCCTGGTCCATCTGCAATGAACCCTGGATAGACCGGAATGGGGAGCCCTATACAGACTATAAAGCCCGCTATCAGGCGCTGAACAAGACTTTCAACCCCACAAACTTCAATCCTGACGCGTGGGCGCAGGCGGCCAAAGACGCTGGCATGAAGTACTTCGTCTTCACCACCAAGCATCATGATGGGTTCTGTCTCTTCGACACCAAGGAGACCACCTATTCAACTACGGACCCCAGTTGCCCGTTCTCTGCCAACCCCAAGGCGGACATCACCAAGGCGGTGGTGGATGCTTTCCGCGCCAAAGGACTGTGGACAGGGCTCTATTTCTCCAAGGCCGACTGGCATAACGAAGACTACTGGGCTCCGGAATGGGCCACCCCCGACAGGAATGTCAACTACGACCCGGAGAAGCACCCGGAGCGGTGGCAGAAGTTCTGCGATTTCACTGACCGCCAGATCCAGGAGTTGATGAGCAACTACGGCGACATCGACCTGTTGTGGCTCGACGGCGGCTGGGTGCGCCCGGCATGGAGCGTGGACGAGGAGGTGCGCGACTGGCTCGGCTGCCAAGGCTGGATCCAGGACATCAACATGGACAAGATCATCACCAAGGCCCGAAGCCACAACCCCGACCTGATTGTGGTGGACCGCACCGTGCACGGCAGATACGAGAATTACCGGACGCCCGAGCAGACCGTGCCCGACACGCTGCTCCCATACCCGTGGGAGACCTGTATGTCGATGGGCGACTCGTGGTCGTATGTGGCCACCGACAAATACAAGAGCACCAACAAACTGATCCATCTGCTGGTGGACATCGTGGCCAAAGGCGGCAACTTTCTGCTCAACGTGGGTCCTGGCCCTGACGGCACGCTGCCCGACACGGCACTGGCCCGCATGAAGGAGATCGGTGCCTGGATGCGCGTCAACGGCGACGCCATCTATGCCACCCGCCCTCTCTATCCCTACACCTGTCAGGACATCCGGCTGACCCAGACCAAGCAGGGCAAGAAGTTTGCCATCATCCTCTGTCCGGAAACGGGAATGATGGCCTCCACCTATATCCTCACCAGTGACAAGCCCTTTACGGCACGGACCGGCAAGGCCATCGTGAAAGGATTCTCCGAAAAAGCAACCATCTCCAAAACGGGAGACAATACCTATAAAATCGTTTTGCCTAAGAGTTTGTGTAAAAAAGCCAAACACGCCATTGTGGTAGAATTGTAAACCCTTATGCTGAGATACATCGTCAAGAAGATATTATATGGCCTACTGTTGATATTGGGTGTGGTGACGCTGGTGTTCTTCCTGTTCACCGTGCTGCCCTCCGACCCCGCCCGCATGATGATGGGTCAGCGCAGCGACCTGCAGACGGAAGAGGCCATCCGCAAGGAAATGGGCCTCGACCTGCCCGTCGGCGTACAGTATCTCGCCTACCTGAACGATGTGTCGCCTTTGTCGTGGTACAAAACGCGAGACAAGGAATCCTTTTTCTATCTGGATGACAACGATTACCACTATGTCAAGATCCTGCCGTTGGGCAAGTCGGCGGTGGTGCTGAAGGCCCCCTATCTGCGGAGGTCCTATCAGAGCAAGCGGCCCGTGGCGACTATCATCGGGGAGGCTTTCCCCAAGACGGTGCTCCTGGCGCTGGTCTCCATCTTCTTCGCCATGGTGGTGGGCATCGTCATCGGCATCCTGTGTGCGCTCTTCAAAGACACCTGGTTCGACCATGTGGCCCTGGTCTTCTCCGTGCTGGGCATGTCCGTGCCCTCCTTCTTCGCCGCCATCCTCTTCGCCTGGATCTTCGCCTACCTGCTCGCCGACTTCACGGGACTGAGCATGTTCGGCAGCCTCTACACGGTCGATGACTACGGCACGGGGCAGTTCCTGGATCTCAAGAACCTCATCCTGCCCGCCATCACGCTCGGCATCCGTCCCTTGGCGGTGGTGGTGGAGCTGACCAAAAACTCATTGCTGGATGTATTGTCGCAAGACTATATCCGCACGGCAAAAGCCAAAGGTCTTTCCAAGAAGACCATCATCATCAAACATTCTTTGAAAAATGCCCTCAACCCAGTCATCACCGCCATCTCGGGCTGGCTGGCAGGCTTGCTGGCCGGTGCCGTCTTCGTGGAGTATATCTTCGACTGGAAAGGCATGGGTGTGGTCATCGTGGATGCACTCGACAAATATGATTTCCCGGTGGTGATGGGATCACTGTTGTATGTGTCTATCGTCTTGATCATCATCAACATTGTTTGCGACATCCTCTATGGCTGGCTCGATCCCAGGGTGAGCCTCAACTGAGGATTTTTTTAGTCACGACTTCATTTCAAGTTCATGAGTCAACATAGCGTACAGACGAAATATCCCGACAGCCTCTCCAGTCAGACCATAGGTCTGCTTAGATGGGTGTTGATGGCCTTGATAGTGTTGATTCACACCAACCTGGTGGCAGATACGGCTTGTACGGATACGACCTATGGTATCCTTTATCGCTGGGCAGGCAATGTGGTGTGGCTGGCCAGTCCGCTCTTCTTCCTGATCTCCGGTTATCTTTTTGTGGCATCCGACCATGGCTTTTCATGGAGCACTTTCACGGAGAAGTGCCGTCGCCGTTTGGATACATGGCTTGTGCCGTATCTGTTGTGGAACACCATATTCCTGGTGTTTTATGGCATCATCGGGCTGGTGCTCCCCGCCGCACTGGGGGAAATACCCGCTTTGCAGGACATGACGCTGCTGGATGTGCTGAAGTCCTATTGCTGCATCCGAGGAGAAGGGTTTAACTCGGGACCTATCGATGGTCCGCTCTGGTTTCTGCGCGACTTGATGGTGATAGCACTGCTGACACCTTTGTATGTTACCATCGTCAGATGGCATAAGGCCACCTTGATAGTGCCGTTGCTTATAGGGTGTCTGCCGCATCAACTCGGCTTTGAGGCGGAGATTGCCTGCTTCATGATCGGTTGTTGGCTGAATGTCTGGATGCCCTCCTTGGATGTGTTGCTGAAAAAACCTGTCTGGCGGCCGTTGCCCATCTATCTGATTGCCGCTGTCGTGCTTACGGTCACCTCCATACCGAAGCCGGAATGGTGTGTGCCTCTGCTCACATTCATTCGCAATCTGTCAGGGATGTTGTTGGTCGCACGGTTGTGTGCCAGAGTTGTCTCGGCAAATTCAACGCTGGATTGGCGCTCCTTGGCCCAACCCGTCTTTTTTGTTTTTGCCTTCCATAGTATCCTAGCCCGAGTGTTGACCAAACTAACCGCCCAATGGTTGATGAGCCATGGGGTTGGAAGTGCGGGCTATGTGGTGGCACACCTCGTCAATGCCGCCCTGGTGATCTTGGGTAGCCTCCTGGTGTACCACCTTTTGAAGCGTCTGATTCCCAAAGCCGGTCGATGGCTTTTTGGGGAACCTAAATAGGTTACTGCACGATCTTCAGTTCCTGCATCAGATTCTGGGCGTTAGCCATCTTGTCGATGATGAAGAGCAGGTAACGCACATCCATGCAGATGGTGCGCTGTACCTCCTGCTCAAAGGAGATGTCGCCGCTCATAGCTTCCCAGTTGCCGTCAAAGGCCAGACCGATGAGGTTGCCCTCGCCGTCCAAGACTGGACTGCCGGAGTTGCCGCCCGTGATGTCATTGGTGGTGATGAAGTTGACCACCAGATCGCCGTTTTTATCTGCATAGCGGCCATAGTCGTGGTTCTCCCACAGCTTGATAAGATCTTTGGGTACGTCAAACTCCCAGTTGCCAGGCACATACTTCTCCATCACACCGTCTAAGGTGGTGATGTAGTCGTAGGTCACGGCGTTGGCGGGCTTGCAGTCCTGCACACTGCCGTAGGTGAGACGCATGGTGAAGTTGGCGTCCGGATAGAAGTTGCGGTCTTTCTGCATCTCCATCAAGCCCTGCATATAGAGACGGTCGGCACGTTTGCAGTTCATCTCTTCAGATTTTTCGCCTAAATCCCAATAGGAGCTTAATATGTTGTACATCAAAGCATAAATGGGGTCTTTGGACAGGGATTTGGGGTTCTCGAGCCAGGCGTTCATCCTGTCCTGATCCACGAAAATGGACTTGGCGAAGGCGTTGTTGACGAAGGCGGTGAAGTCGCCATGGGACTTGTCGCCCACCTTCTTGATAAGGGAGGGCAGCTGGTCGGGGTTCACATCCTGATAGAAGAGGTTCAGCAGGGCGATGGTCACGTCGCGGTCCAGCGCTTGGTTGTAGTCCTTGAAGAAGGCTTCCACAGACTTTTTCATGCCGTTGGCGCGGGTCTTGATCATGTCTTGTGCGGCGCTCTTGGACTCGATCATGTTGTTCAGCTGCCTGAAGCGTAAGGCAAAATAGACGGCCTCGCTGCCGTACCATCCGGCCTCGCGGTGATAGATCAACGCTTTGGTGTATTGGTTCTGATGGTTCCAGTACTGGTCGAACTCCTCAAAGATGCCATCGTATTTGGCTTTGCGGTCTTTATCGGCATTCATCCAGTTGCGGAAGTCCTGTTCCTGGGCGAGGCGTTTCTCCACTACCTTGTTGCGTTGCAATTGTTTCACCTGGCCGATGTAGTACTTCCAGTAGTTGCTGACGCTGGCCTGTTTGGAAGCGTACTGGATGAAGACGGCGGGGTCGGCGTCCATGTGCTTGCGGTACTGGTTGAGCTTGGTAGTGCGGCAATCGACGATGGCGGGGCCTTCCAGCTCGATGATGTTCTTCACCGCGCCGGAGTAGGAGTAGCGGTCGGTGGAGCCCGGGTAACCCAGGATCATGGTGTAGTCGCCCGGCTGTACACCCTTTAACGAGATGGGCAGGTAGTGCTTCGACTTCATCGGCACGTTGTCTTTGCTATATCTGGCGGGGGAGCCGTCGGGGGCGGTATAGACACGGAAGATGCAGAAGTCGCCCTTGTGGCGCGGCCACGTCCAGTTGTCAGTGTCGGCACCGAACTTGCCGATGCCCCAAGGCGGACAAGCCACCAGGCGGACATCTCTGTACTCGTCGTAGATGAACAAAATATACTGGTTGCCATGATAGAAGGGGACGATCTCCACCACCACGTCGCGTTTGCCTTTGCGTTCTTCTTTGAGCTTCTTGCAGGCATTGTCGATGATCTTGGCGCGTTCCGTTTCAGACATGTTGTCGGTGACATCCTTAAGGACGATGCTCGACACATCTTCGATGTAGTTGAGAAAGAGGACGGTGAGATCTTCGTTGGGGAGTTCTTCTTCTTTGCTGCGGGCCCAGAAGCCGTCTTGCAGGTAGTCGTGCTCAATAGAGGAGTGAGCCTGCACCTGGGAGAGACCGCAGTGGTGGTTGGTGAGTATCAGTCCTTCGGGAGAGATCAACTCGCCGGTGCAGCCGCCGCCGAACTGCACAATGGCGTCCTTGAGGCTGGGCTGGTTGAAACTGAAGATCTGGTCGGCGGTGAGCTTGCAGCCCAGACGCTGCATCTCGGCCAGACTCTGACCATTGATGGAATAGGGGAGCCACATGCCCTCATCGGCGCGGGCACCTAATACGAGCATCATCAACGCGATGCATAAGAGATGGATTTTTTTATTCATAAGGGTGTTAATTGAAAGCGCAAAGGTAACAAAAAAATGGAAATGTCAGGGTGCAGGTGAAAAACCTGGTGCCCATCGCCGGACCGTAGCCTTTCTACTTCTCAACCTCTTTCTTCAGATAGGCGGTACAGTCTTCAAAGGTGGGGAAGGTGTGCTCCTCGGGTACCAGTGCCGGGATGACATTCATCGTCTTGAGCATGTACATCGGCTGCGGCTGGATGATGGTCATGAGCACCAGGATGCCGCGCTCTTGCAGCTCTTTGATGGCCGTCTCCATAGCGTACAAGCCCGACTGGTCCATGAAGCTGACCAGACGCATACGGATGATGACGATCTTGGCGTCTTTGGGCACGTCGTTCATCACATGCTGGAATTTGGTGATGGTACCGAAGAAGATAGGACCGTTGAGACGCTGGATGTAGATCTTGTGTTGCACCTTGTCGGGCATGCCGCCCTCATCCTGCCAGGGACTCTCCTTGTCGAAGTTGGTCATCTCGGAGGAGCTGTAGCCGCCCTCCACCAGGTCGCTGGCCCGTTTCATGAAGAGGACGCAGGCAATCACCATGCCGATGCCGACAGCGGTGAGCAGGTCCACGAAGACGGTGAGCAGGAAGACGATGATGAGCACCACGGCGTCGGCGCGCGGGATCTTGAGGAGGTCCTTGAAGCCTTTGAAGTCGATGATGCCCCAGCCGACGGTGATCAGGATGCCGGCCAGCACAGACAGGGGCACGTAGCGCACCAGACTGCCCAGTCCCAGCAAGACGGCGAGCAGCAGCAGGGAGTGCACCATGCCGCTGATCTGGGAACGGCCGCCGCTCTTGACGTTCACCACGGTACGCATGGTGGCGCCGGCGCCGCTGATGCCGCAGAAGAGGCCGCTGATCATATTGCCGATGCCCTGTCCGATGAGCTCGCGGTTGCTGTTATGCTGCGTCTTGGTGATGTTGTCGGCTACCACGGAGGTGAGCAACGTGTCTATGCTGCCCAGACCTGCCAGCGTGAGGCCCGGGATGACAGAGGCTTTCAAGATGGCGCCCCAGTCGAGACCCGTCAAAGAAAGACCCTCTTTGGCGAATACCGGCATCGGGAAGCCTGCGGGAATCTGTCCGATGAGCAGCTTCTCGTCCATATTCAGGAACAAGGAGATGACGGTCATCACCAACAGGGCGACTAATGTGGATGGTATCTTCTTGGTAATCAACGGGAAGAGATAGATGATGGCGATGGTGCCCAAGCCCAACAGTAAAGCGGTCATGGAGGTGCCGCCCGCCAGACGCATGGGAAGCTCTTTGATCATATCTACCACCAAAACAGGCGATTTACAGCCGATGAGCGGATACAATTGCTGGATGATGATGATGACACCGATGCCGCTCATGAAGCCCGACAGGACAGGGTAGGGGATATAGCGCACATATTTGCCGATCTTCAGGATGCCGAAGAGGATCTGGAAGATACCGCAGAAAAGTCCGGCCAGCGACATGCTGATGAGCACGGCGCTCATGGAGTGCTGGGCGGCCCAGACACCGCTGAGGAGGGAGGCCGTGATGACGGTCATGGGCCCCGTGGGTCCGCTGATCTGGGAGTGTGTGCCCCCGAAGAGGGAGGCGAAGAAGCCCAAGAAGGTGGCGCCGATGAGGCCGGCTAAGGCACCCATGGAACTGGCGGTGGGGTCGTCAATGCCCCCGAAGGCCTGTATGCCGAAGGCCAACGCCAACGGTAATGCCACAATGCCGGCGGTGATGCCGCCAAAAAGATCACCTTTCAGATTGTCGGTTTTGATCCATGCCATAGTATAATGGTTTTATTGTCAGTGTATTAAAACAATTGCAGGGAACATCATCCTGCCATGTCAAGGAGTGCGCGAAAATAGGATTTTTTCTTATTTCTCCTGCAGCGCCATTCTCTGCGCCACCAGTCCCGTGATGCAGAGACCGGTGATGCATAGGCATAGCAGGAAGCCCAGATTGGGTAGATGAACAGCACTCTGCGTGACCGGAGTGGGAATAGTGACGGGCGGCAGTGTCCAGAAAGGGTGCAATAGGGCCAATAGGATGCCGATGGCACCTGTGATGACACCACCCGCGAAGACCACTAACAGCATCTTCCGGTGATGGCGCGCCTGCTCCTCATTGTATTTCTTAACATACTCCACCGCCTCCAACTTCTTGGAGAGTGCCTCCATGTATTTGTCTTCGTCGCCCAAGTCCGGCTGATAACGGGCGAACATCTCTTCTATCGTGGTCTCTTTCATTGTTTCAATATTTGTCTTAGTTTATCACGCCCTCTTGAAAGCTGTTGCTTGACAGCAAGTTGAGAGCAACTGGTGATCTTGGAAATCTCTTTTATGGTGTATCCGCTGACGTAGAACAGGAGGATGGCCGACTTCTCCTTGAGCGGCAACGTGCCGATGGCCTCGTATAACTCCTGGTAGGTGAAGGCATCGTCTGCGCTTTGCGTGGCGGCCAGGAAACCCGCTGCCTCCAGGTCTGTCTCGCGGTTTCTCCCCGACCGCTTATGGTCGAGGAAGGTGTTGTAGGCGATCTTGAACAGCCACGTAGAGAACTTGAAACGCTCCACGAAACGGTCGGAGGCGAGATAGGCCTTGATCATCGCCTCCTGCGCGATGTCCTCCGCCTCCATCCGGTCACCCTCACAAAGGGCAAGCAGGAACCTTCGCAAGGGCTCCTGCTCGGATGAAATGTTGGCTATGAACTCTTCTCGCTTCATCAAACGATTATTGCTGTTCGTTCAACTCTCTCTCCTCAGCCTCGATTTCGTTGCGCAGCTGTTTTTTTGACACTAAATAGTAGATGAGGAATGCTGCACCCATGGCTACCATGATTCCACCGCAGTATATCCCGTTTTCACGGTTGCCGAAGAATACCATCCCGCAAAGATGCGGAATAAGGATGACAAGTCCCATCAGTGTCATCAGACTGCCACTGAATAGGTTCCCCAATAGTTTCTCTTTGATGGATTTATTCGACTTGCTCGAGACATTCAGTTTTCGCATTACCTCGGCAGGGTCGAGGTCGGGATGCTTCTCAAGCAGCGACATCATCATCTCCGTTTTTTTGTCCATCTCGTGTTGTTTCCGTTTGTTGGTCAGCCAAACAATCAGAACAGGTAGTGCAACACAAACACCGAGAACGATGATCATAACCATGATGATTTCCAATGATTCTTCCATAATGCTGTAATTATTAAAGTTTTACAATTCCGTTTGTTGATTTTCTTGAATCGATTCAACCATTAAACGAGAGAGAGGTGTCAAAGGTGACATCTGAGAAGAAAAAAAATCTGCTACTATTTTTCAAAGTATTCAAAAGCGTCAATGATGTCCAGATAAACTCCGTCAAAACCAGCCTGGAGGATGCGGTTCAGATAGCTGTCGCCAGGACCGCAGATGAGCTCCTGCCATCCAGAATACCAATAGCGCACCTTGTAGTTGCCAGGCCATGAATGGTTTTCTCGGGCCAGCCAGGCGGGCTTATGCTGTTTCCAGGATGCCTGCCAATAATAGCGATAGTCTTCAGCCTCTCCGATAGACAGGTAGCAGATAACCAGTCGTCTGCCTCCGTTTTCCTTTTGCTTAAGATGCTCAATCTCGTCAGCGGTGAACGAGGTTCCATCGTTAAAAAACAGATCCATGATGATCACATCATAGTTTGTGGCGGCCACCGCGTGGATGAAGTCGGCCCTGTTGTCAAAATATTCTGGATTGAGGAGATACAGAAAGTTCTGCGCATCGCTCAGTCTAGTAATGTCTTGGGCGTTTTCATGCGGTGGTGTGCTGGCGGGGATGACGTTCAACTCGCGCTCGGGAGCGGCGAAGGAGACAAAGCCTTCTGCATCGCACAGGGCGTGGGCGTTGGTCACATAGTCAGGCCGGGAGCAGTAGTCCGTCACCAGGATGGTCTTGCCCGCCTTCTTGGAGCGCCGGAGGTAGGAGAGCAGATAATCGGTGGCCTCTGCCGGGGAGGGTGTGTCATCTCTCCGATAACCATAGAAGAGATCCTCCTGCCCGTGCCCGTCTATGGCAGACAGATAGGCGGTGGCTAGGGCTGCTTCGGCATCATCGCCCAAAGTCACCAACTCGATGCCGTTCTGCGGGATGACGATGAAGTCGGGATCTTGGGTGCGGGCCGTCTCGCTGATGCGGATGACAAAGTCGCGCATCGCCTGACGGTAATCGTCGCAAGGCTCAAGTTCAGTTCTTGTGCAGGCCATTGCCAGCAGACAGAAGAGAAAAAAGAGATACGGGTGCTTGCTATGATTCATGGCGTCTCTATAGGGTTGGTTGTTTCATCTCCCTGCGGTAAAGGACAAAAGCAGCGATGGGAAGCGCCCAGTCGCAAATCATGCAGACAGGGTAGAAAAACGACATTTGCTCGAACGTGCTAAAATTTACCTCGAAATTATCTCTTAGGATGTTGTACAAATAATTGGTGGAAAAAAAGTGTACGAGCACGATAGTTAAAATCGCTACTATGGGAAGAACCACAAGCTGTTTTTTTACAAGCAGATAGATGGTCCCAACCGTAAAGAGAACAAGCAGCAAACAGGTGATCACCTCCTCCAGAATTGGATGGGGGACAAATTGCCAACTAAAGCCACCTACGATGTTGATCAAAGAGAGGAGATACCCAAAAGTGACGGAGAATAGCATCCCTCCGTAATAGCTTCGTGATTCGGCGGCTGATGTCTCCGCGTCAGAAGCAGTCGCCTCCGAATTGAAACGCCACCACAAGAATCCAATGGTGAGAAATGATGTAATCAAATTCGCCCATTGACGTACATTTTTCATCAAATAGTTTGGGATATCTCTATCCATTTGATTGTCAGCAAGAGAACGGAGGTCAAAGAAGCGATCCGTCAGAAAATAATCCAGGACATTCATCAAGACAATAAAACCGATTACTGTCGCAATATGTCCCCATTTGATATCGAGCATTTTCGGTTTTCGGAACAGAAAGTAAAAGACCAAGAGAAACAACACAGATTTCCCAACGACCACTGCAATTGGGTTCAGCACACATTCCAAAGCTAAGAAGAATGTGGCAAACGACGCCCAAACGGCTTCAAACATCCAATAGAGAACAATTCCGAGCAGAAAGCATCGGTAATCCAGAGGTTTTTCGGTTAAAAGGTTCATGATAATGCTTTTTTGAAACCAAAATGACGCTGCAAAGATAGCATCTTTGTCAATTAATAGGATACAAAAAACGCAAAAGGTTGCAGGGTGTTCGTGATTTTTCTATTTTTGCGGCAGTCTAGGAGTCGCGGCATCCTTGCCGCGGAAAACATCGTCAAGGATGACGATGCTCCTACTACGAACAGACAGATTACGGTTATAATATAGAAGAAAAATGTTACAAATAGGAACAAAAGCCCCTTATTTTGAGGGCGTTGACGAAAACGGAAAAGCCGTTTCTTTGAAAGATTTTGCAGGGAAGAAGTTAGTGCTCTACTTCTACCCGAAGGACAGCACGCCAGGCTGCACTGCTGAAGCCTGCGACCTGCGCGACAACTACCAGCGCTTTCTCGCACTGGGCTACGAGGTGCTTGGGGTGAGCCGCGACTCCGCCGCCTCGCACCAGCGGTTCATCGCCAAGTACGAGCTACCCTTCCACCTCATCGCCGACACCGACCTCACCATCCTGAAGGCCTACGAAGCCTGGGGCGAAAAGAAGATGTACGGCAAGGTGACCGAAGGTACCCTCCGCACCACCTACGTCATTGACGAGCAAGGTGTTATCATCGACGCCATCGGCAAGGTCGATACCAAGAACCATACGGCGCAGTTACTGAAATAGAAGAGTCCCTGCTTCTTTGCGGAAAAATAAGCGGACCCATGCGACAAATCCTCACCAATATCACCCTGTTGTTCCTGCTCTGTACAGCGGGTTTCGCGCAAGTACCCAAAGCCGAATGGACGGAAGGGGCGGCGGACACTTCAGGACATGCGCTGCACACTTTGGTACTTCACAATGTACTGAAAGGCTCACGCGTGTGGTTTCAGGAGCTTTTCGATGGGAAAACGTATGTGGAGGGTCCTGCCATGCACCATTATCAGGGCACTTCCTGGTATATCGACATTCCCCAAAGCGGTACCGTAACACTGAAGTACTACGGCCGCCCGCTCCCACGGCACGGTTGGGCGCCGGAGGGATTTGTCCTCCAGCAAAAGGGAAAACCCGACCAACCGATGGAGGTGCAGTATCACTTTTTGAGCCAAACTCCAGCAAACAATTCAACCAACAGGTATTTAGCTGGCTCTTCCGACGTATGGTTTGGCGATATGATCCCACGGGTGAAACGCAAACAGTTTGGAACGGAGCCATTGGAGAAAAGCGAAACACGACCCGCCGGTTGGTATCGCATCACGATTGTTGATTTAGACAGTGTGCTGGTGGAATCCGAAGACGAGGACGGCGCTTTTTACGCGCAGATGACACTTGAAAAATTGTGGCAGCCACTGCAACCCATGATTATTGAGGATTGGCCTGACCTGCCGTACCGGGGTTTTATGTTGGATGTGGCCCGCGACTTCCGCACGGTGGACGAGGTGCTCGCCATCCTCGATCTGATGGCGGAGTGGAAGCTCAACACACTGCACTTTCACATCGCGGATGACGAGTCGTGGTGCTTGGAAATCAAAGGGTTGCCCGAACTTACGGAGTATGGGGCGCATCACGAACTCCCCGACTGGAACCTGCAGGAGACCGCCGCGCTGAAGCCCACCTGCAACGGACGCATCGGTTATAGTACCTATTACACGGCTGAGGAGTACATGCAGATTCTCCGTTACGCATGGGAGCGGCGCATCCGGGTGATTCCGGAGCTCGACACGCCCGGACATTCGCGGGCCTCCATCAAGGCGATGCAAGCCTACGAGCGACGCACAGGAGATGCCTCTTACCGATTGCAAGACCCTGCCGACACCTCACACTATTGGTCGGCGCAGGATTTCACCGACAACGTGCTGAGTGTCTATCTGCCAAGTGTTTACAAGTTCTACGGAATGGTCTTCGATGAGGTCATCCGGCTGCATCGCGAGGCTGGGGTGCCGTTGCCCGCCATCCACATCGGCGGCGACGAGGTGCCCGACGGAGCGTGGGCGGGCCGCGACCGCAAGGAAATGAAAGAGCTGTTCACCAACCGTATGCTGGATTTGGCGGAAGAACGGGGCATCCTTTTGGCCGGCTGGGAAGACATCGCCCGCAACTTGGAGCCCGAGACGCAGGAGCGGCTCCGAAAGTCGCTCTACTTCCTCAACGTATGGAACACCAACGGGATAGAAGGATTCCCTGTGGTGGTTTCCCCCGCCGAATACACCTATTTGGACTTAGCCTACAACGACAGTCCTTTCGAGATCGGTCTCAACTGGGCGGGCTATGTCGATGAGCGCAAAACCTTCGCCCTGCAGCCCAAACAGTATCTCGGCGACCTCATCGGGGTGGAGGCGGCACTGTGGTCGTCGCAGCTCCGCAGCTTTTCCGACGCCACCTACCAGATGTTGCCGAAAGGTCTCGGCACCGCCGAGCGTGCCTGGAACGCCTATCCCAACTGGCCCACCGAAGCCGATTTCAACGCCGATTTCGAGCGCTTTTACGGTATTGTCTTTGCCATAGAGTCGGCAAGATGGAAGGGGAAGGGGTATAAGAGTGCGCTGAAATAGGTAGAGACACAACGCATTGCGTCTCCAAGAACACGAAAACACTTGTTGTTTTTTATTCTGAAGGTATCTTGAACCCTATCGGCCTGCACGGTTCGGACTTCATTAAGATGCCATTTTGGCATCTTAAAGCGAATTATTCATCGGAAAAACATCGTATCTTTGCCGCCAAATTCAAAAAACCTTATGCTGATCCAAACGCCAATTCGAAAAGTCAACATCCTGCTCTGCGACACGTTCCCCGGTCTGTTGCCGGAGTACATTCCGAGCTACGAATCAATGTTTGTCAACCTGTTTCATGCTGTGAATTACGACATTACTTTTGAGGTTTTCCGCGTGTTAGACGGCGAGCTGCCTGATTATCCCGCCGCGAACGAGATCCACCTTATCACAGGTTCCAACAATGCTGCTTACGACGACACGCTGATGTGGATTTTGAACTTGCAGGATTGGGTTCGGAAGGCTGCAATAATACGAGTCCCCCTTGTAGGCATCTGCTTCGGGCACCAGATTATTGCGCAGGCGTTGGGCGGAAGGGTGGAACGCTACGCAGGCGGTTGGGGCGTGGGCATCCGCGAGTCGCAAATACTGGACGAGGAGCTGCGCACCTTCTTCCCCGACGGCCGTTTGCGCCTCATCGTCAACCACCACGACCAGGTAATGCAGCTGCCGGAAGGCGCGTCGCCCCTCGCCACCAGTAACTTCTGCCGTTACGAGGGCTTCCGCATCGGCCACCATATCCTCACCTTCCAAGGGCACCCCGAATTCCCCGTGGACTACGAACGCCACCTCATCCTCAACCATTCTGAAAACGAGGATGATGGGGTAAAGCAGCAAGCGTTGAAATCGTTGGAGGAGATGGATCCGCAGGGGGAGGCGGTGGCGAGGTTTTTATGTATGTCATTTCACATTCCGGAAGCTTGACCGCAAGTCGAATCCGGCAGAAAGAACTTTTTCATCGTTGGTGCGACTGTCTTGAACTGGTTCGTCCTTGGTGGCTACCAGATAGTTATAGACGTTGGTCCAAACACTCTCGGGCGATAGTTCTTTGGTAAGCCAGGTCTTCTTTAAAATAGGGTTTTCAATCAACTGATATTCAATTCTTTCGCGGGTATAGCAGAGTTCTCTTCCTGCTAATGCGTCGTCATACATCCCGTAGGGCGACACCAAAAGGATGGCCGCGTTGGAAGGCCGCTTTAGCGATTCGCGCTCCCGCCGCTCCTTGTCTGTCTCCGTAGCCTGCATATATTCCAAAACGAGCTGCCGTTTCTCAAAATAGCGTCCCACGATGAATTTGTAGTATTCATAACCGACATACAAACCGAAATGCCACTGCTCGCATTCCCACTGATGACGGTACTTGCTCCACCATTTGTCGCGGTCGATGTGAAAAGGTTCCGGATTGAAGTAAAGTTCGTGCCCCAGCGTGACCTGACTGTTCCGATGAAAGACGATTTTCTTGTCTATCAGGTGCGGACAAGCGTAGTCGTAATAGTCGCGATTATCATCGATAATAAGCATGGGCTTTTTTTTTCTTTGGCAAAGTTATACCATAATTATTGCTATTGTTTGGTAAAAGCCCTCAATTTCTCCTCCGTCAGCCGGTAAATCGTCCAATCCTCCATCGGGACGGCGCCGATGCTCTTGTAGAAGTCGATGGAGGGCTGGTTCCAGTCGAGGCAGACCCACTCCATGCGGCCGCAGTGTCGCTCTAGCGCCAGTTTGGCCAGATGCTGCAGCAGTGCCTTTCCGTAGCCGAGACCGCGCTTCTCCGGCAGCACGAAGAGATCCTCCAGATAAAGGCCTTTGCGTCCAACGAAAGTGGAGAAGTTGTGGAAGAAGAGGGCGAATCCAACGATTTCACCATCTTCCTCCCCAAACACCACTTCTGCTTCGTGGCGCACAAAGAGTGCTTCGTGCAGCCCCTCCTCGGTGGCTTCCACCTCATGGGCAAGTTTTTCATACTCAGCCAGTTTCTTAATAAATTCCAAAACAGTGGCGGCCTCGTTGGGCTGTGCAGGACGAATGGTGAATGTGGGCATAGGGGTTCGGTTTTATTCTTAAAACTACTTGTTCAGGCGCAAAAATACAAGATTTTCAAACACGAAAACACTTGTCGTTTTTCACTCTGACGGTATTTTGAGCCTATCGGCCTCTTTGGTTCAGACTTCATTAAGATGCCGTTTTGTGATGACATACAAGAATTGATGTTGGTTTTTATTGAATGCAATTTTATGGTTTAATGAAATTATAAGGTCGGTGCATCCCAAGTGACGTATGAACGGTCCAGTGCTATGGCCTTGGGCGTGCCCGCGCTACCAGAAATCAGGTATTGTCCGAGGCGACTGCCTTCGAAATATTTGCCAAGTGCGGAAGACACTCTGGACCGACTGATATTGATTGCATTGTCGCAAGGATCCATCAGCTTCTCCAGACTCCTTGACATGGCCTGCAAATCGGAGCGCCCAGACACGCGACCATATATCTCATAGATTTCCTTTCTGTAATCCGACAATGCTTTGAACGCAATCCCTTCCGGGTGTCGCAAGAAAAGAATGAAGAGTGTCTTGGCCAGCGGGCGCATCTTTATTTCCATATTGCCCCTGTCCGGCAGCAAGATCCTGTACCACTTTGTGATGCGGATACGTTCTGGTGGTTTGTCACCTCCCGTGCAACAATATTCTTTGATTATTTTTTCAGAGATCCCAAGCTCATGGAGCCGGACCGACGCCTGCCGTACAATTTCCAGCAAATCCTCTGCTTCTCTCCGCTCCTTGAGTTCCTCACTGCCGTATTCCGCCATTGGTTCCGCCACACACCCATGCATATGAAACAGCTTGCAAATTATGGCTTCTGTTGCAATTAAAGCTTCTATTCCCAACAAACAAGTTTTGTCGTCCGAGAAGGCTTCAAAGGGATCTAAGATTACTGTTGTTTTCATTTTTCAGAATCAATATTTTTGTTTGTAATGATTATACGGAAGAGGAAATATTCTCTTCAGTACAACTTTGTTATCATACCGCAAAAATACAATAATAATCTATGTTGTCCAAAAAAAAGGAAAGCCTTTCCGAAATTTTTCAACACCAGATTGCCGTGGTATTTTTGCCGTGTATTATTTAATTGAAAAAAGAAATGAAAAGGTTCGGTAATCTGAAAAACAAACACTTTGACGCAATGGAACTTAGTGGACATGACGCCATACTTGTCGATGGTGAATCATTGGAATGGCTACTGAAAATCCAAAATGAATTCAACAGGCTTCAAGCCATGGGCGAGGATGAAGTCCGCTATTTCTGGATTGAGGTACCATGTGGAAAACGAAAATCTCCGAGATGGTATGAGGTGTGTACCGCCACCTATAAGAGTTTTCATGCTCTTCGTATCATAGACGGTCGTGGATATTACTGTGAAATATTGAATGAGGACAGAGGTTGTTGTCACAGATACGACATTACATGGTTTTTGAAGCCGTTTTATTTTGCGGTTAACAAACTGATAGACAGTATTGTTAAGAACACCGACAGATACAATCGTTATGTGGCTGAAAACCTTCCTTATATTTACAGAAGAGGTCGCATCAAACGGAAAACGCTCTACGACATCTCGCCGATTTTCAGAGTGGAACCGCACGTCAAGAAAGCATCCATCGAGGTGTTGCAAAAATCCATTGCGAAAAGCATCCCTTTGATAAAAAGCATGAATATCAGAACATTTTGTCATTATTTCCGTGTTGCACACGAATTGTTTTTCAATGACGAGCATGATGATAGCATATCAGATATTGATTATTATAAAGATCATAAATATGGTTATCTCGAAGACGACATGGATGTGGATGACGATGATACTTTCAAGAAGTTTGCTTACGACCACTACGGAGAACTGGGTTTGTCAAGAGTTAATATTCATGGGCATTATTTGCCAGAAGAAGAGGGCTGGGCTATCTATGCTTCCACAAGCTATTCTGTATATATAGAAGAACTGCTGGACATTGCAGTGGCTCTTGACAACGCGGGGGCTCCTCTCCGCATAGGCGATGCACAAAAAATATTGAACATTTTGGAGGAAAAAGACTATGTGGCCATCCGAACATACGTTTTCCACGACTACCTCAACCACCACGAAGAGGGTACGGTAATACGTCTGCCGTATGATGAACAATGCGATGATGAGGGAATTCTGTGGACAAGGGAGATAAAGCAAAAAATCATAGAGAATGCTGAATGGGAGCCAATAAAGGAGGTTAAAACAATTGAATTAATGTCAAAAATCCATGAAGAAGATGAACAGTAATATTGATAACCCCACCTATTGCTTGTATTGCAATGAGCAACAGCTTCTTATTATCGCCAGATGTGTTGAAGCCTGGTCGCGACGATATGCCGGACAGTTGGATTTAACCTACGACACTGCTTTGCAAAAGAGACTTCAGGTAAGGTCAGGTGGAGATATTCAAACCTACTGTAACATAAGAGATGAGGTTCAAAAACATCTGAAAGTGATTTACTTTCTACTGTTTCCAGAATTGTACCCCAATGGGTCCTATAATTACAATGCCGACAACACCATAGGGAATGCCTATCAGATTTACAGAACAATACTGCACAAATTGGCGTTGGAACACCATAAGCTCAATGTTTATTCTTCCCCGCCACTGCCATCAGGGAATTTAGGAAAAGTTGTTGTTGAAAGGGTTTGTATTTAAAGAAATCTTTGTAATCTTCCAGCAACTCCTCTTGGCTGGCCCTTGCCACGTTGGTCAGTTTGATTTCGGTTTCTTTGGAAGTGGCCGAGGCCATTGAGCCTTCAATAATGTTCTGTTTGCCGGAACGCGCCGCCTGCACCATCTGGTCAACGGTGCGGTCGCGCTTGTTCAGGAAGCGCTCGCAGAAAAGCACCGTGCCGGAATAGACGATGAGTGATTCTATTATGCATTGTGCATCCACAGCAAAAGGTGGGTGACAATTTGTCCCCACCCTTCAGCAAGCACAGAGACAGTGCATACACACCTTTTCTTGTACTCCTACATTACCTCCTCTCCAAAGAACAACCCGAAAATCATCATCCTGATGGAATTCTGGCTTACGAAGTCCATACAGTTATTTGCCTGATGGTGCGTTTGCGGAGGGGGGCAAGGAGGTGTTAACTTATGTTTTGTGGATCATGAGTCATGGTTCAAATTTTTATGGTTGGGGTAAAATATTTAAAAATGGTTGTAGTGTTACAACCATTTTAATAAAAATTTGTATCTTTGCAGCGGCATCAGTAATAAAATGAACGTATGAAGTATCTCAATATCAAGAAGGCATTGGAGGCTTGGCAGGCGCTGCAACCGCTATCGGAAAAGGACAGGGACAGGTTGAGCCGCAGGTTTACTGTTGATTTCAACTATAACAGCAACCACATCGAGGGCAACACACTGACCTACGGACAGACAGAGATTCTGCTGCTGTTCGGCAAGGTGATTGGCGAGGCCAACGTGAAGGACGTGCAGGAGATGACGGCCAGCAACGTGGGTTTGCGTATGATGACAGAGGAGGCTGCTGTGAAGGAGATGCCGCTGACGCAGAATTTCATCCGTATGTTGCACAAGACGCTGCTGAGGGAAGACTACACAGTGTACAGAGACCTGCCCGGAGGCATACAGACAGGCTACACGGTGCATGCAGGAACCTACAAGACCCGACCCAACAGCGTGATAACCCGCTATGGCGACCGTTTTGAGTATGCTTCGCCCGAGGAGACACCCGCTCTGATGGCCGATTTAGTGGATTGGTACAACGCTGCTGAGAAGAAGGGCCGGCTGTCGCCTGTGGAGCTGGCCGCGCTGTTCCACTACCGCTACATCCGCATCCACCCCTTCGAGGACGGCAACGGACGTATCGCCCGTCTGATGATGAACTTCATACTGTACCGCCATAACTATCCGATGATTGTAGTGCGCAGCCGCAAAAAGAACGAATATCTGGAAGCGCTGCACCAGGCCGACATAGAGGTGGGACCCGTACCTGGCGATGGCGCCCATGCCCAACTGAAAGACATCAGGCCTTTCATGAAGTACTTCAATGGATTGGTTGCCACGGAGGTTTACAACGATGTGCTGTTTGTGAGCGAACGGGACGAGAACGTGTGGTGGTATGACGGTGAGCGAATACAGTTTCGCACACCCAACTACACGAAGATTCTGAATGCTATGCTTACTCAGCCCACGCTGACCCTGGCCGACATAAAGGCAGTGACGGGCATCAGTATAGCCGCCATCCAGAAGCTTCTTGACCAACTGACAGCAAAGAAATACGTGGAGCGTGCCGACAAAGACGGCGGATGGCGGGTGTTTGTGACACAATAAAGAAAACAATACAAATCATAAAAAAGGGGCAACGGGAGTTTCACCTGTTGCCTCTTTGAATTATTGGATATATCTTATGGCACGCCCTTTCCCAAAAACAAATATGAGCGCATCTTGCAATTTTTACGGGTGCGGAAAACATTGTCATCAGTCTTTGGTTGCAGCAGGCCGGAAGGCACCAGAGTGCAAGCAAGTAACTCTTTCGGGAGTTTTCCTATAAAGTCTCATAAGACTTATACTTCCTATAAGACCTATAGGCCACCCTCCCCCACAGCCTAATACTTCCGATTGTTCCTCCTTGCCTGGCTCATCCTCTCGCGCAGACCGCCGAATTTGACGAAATCCTGCTCCAACCGCTTGATTTGCCTATCCAATAGGTAGTTGCATTGGTTCACCAGACAAATCATAATGTTGGCGCAGACGATGCCATTCCGCGTTTCCAAGAACTCGCGGTAGGTTTCAAACGACTCATTCTTCCGGTAGGCCAACCGCCTGACGAACAAGGCCTCTTTGCTGTCTTTTTCCCAAGTAACACCCCCGTGGTTGCGGATATAGTCCTTGTAATCTTCCAGCAGCTCTTCCTGGCTGGCCCTTGCCACGTTGGTCAGTTTGATTTCGGTTTCTTTGGATGTGGCCGAGGCCATTGAGCCTTCAATGATGTTCTGTTTGCCGGAACGCGCCGCCTGCACCATCTGGTCAACGGTTCGGTCGCGCTTGTTCAAGAAGCGGTTGCAGAAAAGCACCGTGCCGGAATAGACGATAAGCGATTTCTTGTACCAATAATATTTTTCGTGTCCACTTTTTGGAGCTGGTACAGGGAATAAGTGCACTTCAGACTTGGACATGGCTTCCTGAAGATCAGGGTGTAGATGTGATATAAATTGAAAATGTTGGGAATTTTTGATTGAAAATCTCGGGAGTTTGAAATAAAAAAGTGTATCTTTGCCGACGAAATATTTATTGTTATGTATTATCAAAGGCTTATAGAAGAAGAAATTGCACTCAAATTAAAGTCATCGGGGGCTGTGGTTGTGGCAGGTCCGAAGTTCTGCGGCAAAACTACCACATGCATGCTATACCAGAAAAGTTTTGTGAAACTGAATACAAAACAGGCCATCGCTATGGCACGGATGAATCCTAAAGCGGTACTGAAAGGTGAGAACCCAAGGCTGATTGACGAGTGGCAGAAGGCTCCCGACATCTGGAATCAGGTAAAAGACGACCTGGACTTCAACTACCAATTCGGCAAATATATCCTAACAGGCAGTTCGACCCCTGCCGACAAAACTGAGATACACCATAGTGGTGCGGGAAGAATTGCTCCGCTACGAATGCGTCCGCTGACTCTGTGGGAGTCGAAAGAGTCGAAAGGGACTGTGTCGCTTAAGGACTTGTTTGACGGAGGGGAAAATTTCCCGTGGGACATGAATACCGACTTCACGCTCGAAGACGTGGCTTTCTTGCTCTGTAGGGGAGGATGGCCCATAGCGGTTTTGTCACCCAAGGAGATTGCGCTGGAAATCACGAAAAACTATTATAACGGATTATTCGTGTTTGAGGATAGCGAGAACGAGCGGTTCCGCAACAAGAAACCCGAGGTGATGAGGATGATTCTTAGGAGCTATGCCCGCAATATTTCGAGCGAGGCCGCGGTATCGACCATCATATCGGATATACGCCAGAGCAATGAGCGTACGATGGACACGAAGACCTACGATGATTACATGGAGGCGCTGAAAGACATTTATATCATTGAGGATATGGAAGCTTGGAATCCTAACATAAGATCGAAGACTTCGATAAGGAGCACTCCAACGCGGCATTTTGTGGACACTTCGATTGCTTGCCGGTGTTTGGGCGTAAATCCTAACGATTTGATAAATGACTTGGAGAGCTTTGGGCTGTTTTTCGAGGATTTCGCGGTGAGAGACCTCAGGGTGTATGCGGAATGTCTTGGCGGTGTTGTGAAGCACTATAGGGACAATGCCGGGTTGGAATGCGATGCTGTAGTACATCTGGAGGATGGACGTTGGGGTGGTATTGAGATTAAGCTTGGCGGTGACGACTTGATTGACGACGGGGCAAAATCGCTGAAGACGCTTCGTGACAAGATTGTG
>JAFYNM010000011.1 GCA_017549765.1 Bacteroidales bacterium | reverse complement strand
TTACACCTTCTCCGCAAAAGAACGCGACTCGGAAACGGGATTAAGCTATTTTGGATCAAGATATTACAGCAGCGATTTGAGCATCTGGCTGAGCGTTGACCCGATGAGTGACAAATATGCATCGCTAAGCCCTTATAATTATTGTGCGAATAACCCGGTGAAATTGGTGGATCCGAATGGGGAGGAGATCTATGTTGGAGAAGATTATTGCTATCGGGATGGCTCTCTATACCATAAAGGAACAGATAATGTATATACTCCAAAAGAAGGATCCTTTGAAGAAAAAGCTCTTAAATCGCTCAATCAATTGCGAAGCTCAAATCAAGGAGGGGAGCTTTTGGACGAATTTGAGGGAAATACAGGAAAAGATGTAAATATCGTCAATGCTATTTTTAGGAAAGGCGATAAAAATAATCAAAGTGGAACGGATGAGGTGACCTACGATGCTTCAACCCGTAATTTCTTGTCTGTAACAATCTACTGGAATCCTGAAGGCATGCCGTTGTCTACCACAGTCGGTATGCGCAAAAATGGGACTACAGATTTAGGACATGAGTTAAGCCATGCGTTTGATATGGCAAATAATATTCCCAACAACAGAACGTTTGACAATGCCCCAGAAGGAGAATGGCGTGCTGTTTATCGTGAGAATATGATTAGACAGGAGTTAGGAATGCCCTATCGAAGAGGATATAGATGTAATCTAGTGGATAAAGGAACTGGGGAAACAACTCCATATTTCACTCACATGTTACGGAGTGGGACACCCTTTTTGCCTACAAAATTATAAAATAATATGAATACACTTAAAGCTATTTTTGCAATCCTAATATGTTTGTCAATAAACAATAGTTATTCACAGGCATATTGGTTATATCTCCAAGGAGAAGAGTATTATAGTGGAACTAGAACAACCCCACAAAACTTTGAGAGAGCGTTTTTCTTGTTTGAGGAATCGGCAAAAATGGGTTGTCCTATGGCAGAAGAAAGAATGGGTACCTGCTATTATCTGGGGCATGGCGTGACGCAATCCTATAGAAAGGCTTTTCGTTGGACGAAAAGAGCAGCAAGGCATGGAATTGCTTCAAGTCAATATCAATTGGGATATATGTTTTTTTGGGGAAAAGGATGTCAAAAATCGGCGGATAAAGCTTATAAATGGTTTCATCGGGCAGCAGATCGAGGAGACACTACCGCAATAGATTTCCTACAACAGTTTTCACTTTACACTTATCAAAAATATGTATGGGGTGACACAACCAACTAGAAACACTCTTTATTAATTATTTCACCGTTATTTTTTCGTCCCGGCCAAATAGTAATGAACCCTCACTTGCCATATTATCCCTTTCACTCGCGCGCGCGAAGCCTCCCTTCCTGCGTCAAATACACCACTTGCGCGTCCTCACTCCTAACTGACGACTGTCAACAGACAACTGACAACTCTTATCACACATTCTCTTCCAAAGAACGCGACTCGGAAACGGGATTAAGCTATTTTGGATCACGCTATTACAGCAGCGACCTCAGCATCTGGCTGAGCGTTGACCCGATGGCTGCGAAATATGCATCTTTGTCACCCTATAATTATTGCGCGAACAACCCCGTGAAATTGGTGGACCCGAATGGGGAAGAGTGGGAAGTCAATGAAAGTGGTTATGTCAGACAAGTAGGAGATGAAAACAACAATACACTGTATGTTGTCAAGGGAACATTAGAGTTTTCTTTTGGAGAAAGAAAAACAAAAGAGGATGGATCATTTATTTCAATGATGGCAGATGAAAAAATTATGAAGACTATGACTTGTGATGGCAAAAATTTCACAGGCTTCATTGCAAACGACAAGAGAGATAAAATGATTGAAATGTTCAATTTTATGGCAGACAATACGAATGTGGAATGGGCTATGATAGGAGAACATATAGAAGTAGGTTCAAATACCATACAAACAGACTTCCTATATACAAATCATGATAACGTCCGTTGTGATGCTCGTTTTGATCGAGTGGTAAGTAGTGGCAAAAATTTCAATTTGGATTATCACAGGCATTCGCATCCTAATCAATATACAGGCAATAATCCGATATATGCTATATATTATCCTATCTCCTCTCATTATGCATCTACTAAAGATAGAAATTTACGAGATGCTGCCTCACCAAGCAATTATGTTAGTATGAGACCTATTTTTATATTAAGAAACCAAAGTAATAATATTTTTTATTAAACGTATGAAAAGATTATTGATTCTGCTCATATTATTGGCTTTGGCACCTATATCTTATGCTCAAGATGACACCGGTTTGCGGACGGGTGAGTTGTTCGCTCATAAACTGATCGTCAACGAAAAATGTGCTTATTCTTTGCTGGATACTATTGATTATTGTTGGAAGCACAGCATTTTAGATGATAAACCTTCATTTGCCTTGCTAGATTTTACCGATTCTTACGATTGGAAGGTTCAAATCTTACAACTCTCAATAGGTAATTATCTGTTTTTGAAAGGACATCTCTCTTGTTTCTTCGGGGCGTTGAGGTATCAAAACAAACTTTATGTTTTGCATTGCCTTGACTCATTGGGCATAGAACATGCCCAAAAACTATTTCTTCAAAGTCCAGACAGCATTAAAATTCTTCCAGACCATCGAACATTTCTTCAGAGTATTCAGAACTATCAATTTGTCGTTGATACGATTCCGTCTGCCGATAACAATGTCTTAGAATGGGAGATTTTAACCTACGAGAGATTTATACAATTACTGTGCAGAAAAAATGATAATTGTTTTCAATGCAAAGAGATACCTTTAAATAAATAGATCAATGATTAAAGAATACTACTCAAAATGGGATTCAAATATAAACTCCCCGCACACCTACGGCGTGCGATATTGCCCGTGCGGCCCCATTGCTACCAACCCCTGCAGACCTACGGCCTGCATTTCCCTTACCCTCTCGCCCTCAGACCACGGTTCTTCTACCGAGCTCTTGCCCCTGGCGGGGCCGCTCAAGGAAACTCCTAACTGCAAACTCCTAACTCCAAACTCCACACACGCCCTGCCCGCGCCATCCCCCTCTTTCAATTTTCAATTTTCAATTTTTAATTCCTCCTCTCACACAAGGCCTATATTCAGACCTAAAATTCGGCATTACTACTTTTATTCCTAATGGAATAGGTGATTATAAAATAATTAATTTTTGACATGAAACGGTTCGTTGCCATTTATATCCTTTGTTTACTTTTCTTGCCACTCCATGGCCAAGAAGTTTTTGGATATTATAGAAGCTCTTCTTCCAATATTCTAAACTCTCACTGGAGGAGAATTCCCCAAAATGATACGGCATTAGCTGTCTCCAAACAAAAAGGGAGGCTCTATACGAAATATGTCATGTTATATCACGATATCAAAGTGAAATTCAAGATAGAAAATGATGTTGTTTTGCAGTTAGACTCCATAGGTGTGTGTGTGGAGAAGCTCCCTCCACCTCATTACGTGAAGTTCTGTGTGTTTCCTTCCAATAGTTATTGGGGCATTGGCTTTGGAGTCCCCGGCGCAATACACGATAAATCAATACAAATCTACATTTTCCCTAAACCAGGTGTCGAGAATTTTCCTTGGGAATCTCACCATATTGCTTTAAGAACAACAAAAAGGCATAATCGTGTTTATGTTTATGATGAAATAAAAGGAAAATTCATCAGGGTGTCTCGTGAAAAGGCCATACGGATGGTAGAAGAGAAAAACCATCCTCAGCAACCATAATCTTTGCCCCCGAATGCACATCCCCCGCCCCGACATATCGCCCCCTCGTACCGCCAAAGGAAATTCCGCGCAGATTTGCGGGGTATAACGGGTTTGGCCGCCCGCACACCTACGGCGTGCGATATTGCCCGTGCGGCCCCATTGCTACCAACCCCTGCAGACCTACGGCCTGCACCGAACACGCCACGTCCCCGCCATCCCAATCTTTCATTTTCAATTTTCAATTTCTCCCATCCTCGTTATTGAGCTGAATGCGTGAATGATAAGGTTCCCAACAGTTCCGGGTACGATTTCTTCAAACATTCGATGTCGTCTAAGTTTTCAGGGCCGACGGCCAGCAGGAAGGCCATGGCCAGCCGATGGTCGTGCCAGGTTCGGAAACAGCAGCCCGCCATCCGTTTCCGGCTGTCGGGACGGCCCGCCACCCGGAAATGGTCTTCTCCCACCTCGATGTCTGCAAACTCGCGAAGCTGTTCCGCTAGATGCTGGACGCGGTCCGACTCTTTGTACTGCAGGTTGCGGGTGTGCCGAAAGGTGATGTCGGCAGGTAGCATGGCAGCCAGGACTGCCATCACCGGCACCGTGTCGGGATGGTCGGCCACATCCAAGGTCATCACAGCAGGAGGCACCTCTGATTTAGGGGTGAGAGTCACCCAGGGTCCTGTTTGTTGGCTCTCAATACCAAGCAGTGCGAACCATTGAGCTATGATGGAGTCGCCTTGAGTGGATTTCAGAGAGAGAATCCCCAGTTGCAGCGTTTTGCGGTGAAGCAGGGCATGAGCGTACCAGAAGAGGGCAGCGCTCCAGTCACCGGGGAGACCGATCCTCTTTCTGATGTACGGCATCCCGAAAATCCTGACTTGGCCGCGGGTGATCTGCTGCGTCAGGTTGATATAGCTGGAAGAGCGTACCTCCTTGGGCGTGATGCGCATGGTGCGCAACTTCAACAGCGGCGCTGCCAATAGTAACGCGGAGGCGTATTGGCTGGTGCGGGAGCAGTCGATGGCGACCGTCCGGATGCGCAGCTTCTTCCCGTGGATGTGCAGTCCGTCAGGTTGCCGCGAGATGTCTGCCCCGGCCGTCACCAACGTGTCAACCAGCTCTTCGATGGGCCGTTGCAGCAGCCGCGGGGTGCCGGTGAGCAGCCATTCCCCAGGCGTGCCTGCCAAGATGGGCAGCAGAAATCGGTAGGCCGACCCGCAGTCCTGCACATCCACAACGGTCTCCTCTTTTGACTTGACATGCTTGTGGATCGTTCGCAACGCCTGTGCGGTGACCAGTATATCCGTGCACTCGTCTGGCCATACGCGGTGGACGATTCCCGTATGGACATAGTCTCTGATCAACTCTCTGATCACGATGCTCTTGGATTCCGGTATGGAGATGTGAAAAATCATAGCCGCAAAGATATGCATTTTTTACTATCTTTGCAGCCTCTGAAAGAAAAATGGTTAATTTGTGTAAAATCATGTCTGTCAGAATGTTAACTTGATGAAATTTCGCTTATGCAACAAGGCCAGATACGAATGGGCGGTTTTAACATACTGCCGACAGGTGTTAAAAACCTGCTTATAATCAACGTGCTGCTCTTCTTGGCGACGGTTGTCTTCCAGCGGACTGGGCTGGTGGACTTGGATCGTTGGCTGGGGATGCACTATTTCTCCTCGCAGCTGTTCCAGCCGTGGCAGCCCATCACCTACATGTTCATGCATGCCAATTTCGGGCATCTCTTTTTCAATATGTTCGCCCTCTGGATGTTCGGAGCCGCCGTGGAGAATGCGTGGGGCACCAAGCGCTTCTTGCTTTACTATTTCATCACCGGCATGAGCGCGGGTTTGATGCATTATCTGGTCATCTTCTTCCAGATACATCCCACCATCGCCCTCATGGACCAGTTCCTGGCCGACCCTTCGCTCGATTCTTTCCGTGCACTGGTGACCCAATATGATGGCAAATACCTCAACAAGGAGGCGCTACAACAGACGTTGGCCTATCTGGAACATTCACCATCGGCCATCAGTCAGGTGGTGGACAATGTGGTCAGCAGCAAGGAGGCTATTTTCAACCAGTTCAATCTGGTGGGAGCTTCCGGCGCAGTCTTTGCCCTCCTGTTGGCCTTCGGTATGCTCTTCCCCAATGCCGAGATATACATCTACTTTCTGTTCCCCATCAAAGCCAAGTGGTTTGTGGTCATCTATGGTGCCCTGGAATTGCTTTATGGCGTGGCCGGCACGGGCGACGGGGTGGCGCACTTTGCCCACCTCAGCGGTATGCTGGTAGGACTCATCCTTATTCTTCTTTGGCGACATAACAACAGAAACTCGCGTGGGAACAACCCTTTCCATAACTCTCGAATTAACAAAGCCAAGAAGAAGTTCTATGTCTCCCAAGAGAGTGGCCGCCCGATCAGCGACGAGGACTACAACGAGCGCAAGACCGCTGACCGCCAACGTGTCGATGAGATCCTGGACAAGATCTCTGCCAATGGATACGCTTCATTGACGGAAGAGGAGAAAGATTTTTTGTTTCATCAGTCTGATAAATCATGAGCTCGAAACGGTTAGGCTTTTTGAAATGGATAGGCAAGGCCCTATTGATGCTGGTGTCAGTGTTGGCGATGGGTGCACTGTTCTTCTCTTTGCTGGCGAAGATAATCCCCCCGTCTGTCTCCCATGTTATCGCCTATAGCGGACTGCTCTTTCCCTATATTGTCATCACCAACATCATTTTGTTGTTCCTGTGGATTTTCATCGATTACCGATGGTCACTCGCTTTTGCCATCCTGCTGATAATCAATGTGAACAATATTGATCGGCATTTCCAGTTGCGTGCCATGGACAAGCCGGAGACTTGCGCCAACTGCCTGAAGGTGATGAGTTTCAATGTCCACGACTTCAATATCTACGCAGACACCTATCCGCAAGATGCCAGAAAGATCATCGAGTTTTTGAAGAGAGAGAAACCTGACATCCTCTGTCTGCAAGAGTATTGCTACGATAAAAATGGCAAACGCGGCATCAATATCACCCAGGAGATTCTCGATGTGCTGGGCCTGCCTGACAATCCCCGGAATTATCAGGTCAACCTTCCTTTTGAGAACCGTCTCGGATACCAGTTCGGCCAGGCTATCTTCAGTGCTTACCGTATTGTCGATTGCGGGGTGGTGGAGACCGGCGACAGCTCCTCCAACAAGTCCATGTATGTGGATATTCGTTACAACGGTGACACGGTCCGGGTGTATAATGTGCACCTGAGCTCTTTCCACATCAACCAGGATGACTATGCGGCCAGCGAGGCCATCCTGCACAACGACAATGATGACGGCCAGTTGAATGAAAAGGCTGCAAAACTGTATAAGAAGATCGCCGCAGCCTTTGAACAGCGTCAGGCACAGGCGCGTAGTGTGAGAGCACACATAGACACCTGCGACTCGCCGATCGTCATCTGTGGCGACTTCAACGATACGCCGGAGTCCTACAGCTATTTCAAGATCGCCCATGGATTCAAAGACTCTTTCCGTGCCAGCGGCAAAGGCACGGGCGTCACCTATAAGGGTGGGGTCTTCCCGTCGTACCGCATCGACTATATCCTGCACTCCAAATCGTACAACGACTTCGGCCACACCATCTGCACGGATATGGATATTTCCGACCATTATCCCCTCTATGTGTATATTTCAATGATTAACAAATAATGTTTTCCAATACCATGAATAGATTTTCCTGCATTACCGTTTTGATCTTCGGCGTGTTTCTGCTCGCGCAGACGGGATGTCATACCAAGAATGCCGGGGAGACTGTTTCTGAGGCTCTGGTGCTGAACGAGGCATCGGTGTCGGAGTTTGCCGCCAATATCGCCAACAATCTCCTCTATGACAACGCGTCAGCATTGAATGATGCTATAGACAAGGAGCATATCAAGATGTTGCTTTCCGAAAACTCCATTGTCTATAGCGGTTTTGATGTGAAGGGCGGACAAGCCTATTTCGAGCACTCCCTGCAGCTAGGCGATCAGGTCGAGCAGGCTTTGAACAATGGTGGAGAGTTTAATTTCATCCATTACTATCTGGATGGCAGCACGCACCACGCTGTCTTCAGGGTGTACAACAATTATATTGTGGATTTCTATGATTGTGAAGTGGATACGGTGAATGGGAAGATGATGATCGAGGATTGCTATGTCTATTCGCTCGGAACGAAGCTCTCGGAGAATGTCAAGTACAATATGTTGTACAATCTCTTGTTGCAGACCAATCCTGACAGTGATGCTCGTTGGCTGAAGGAGGCGGAGGAGCAGACGGTGGCGGGCAAGCATCAGGAGGCGTTGAAGACGTTGGAGGCCCATCGCGAGGCGCTGGCCGATTATCCGCTTTTCTATCAGCTCTATATTGTGAATCTTTATCAGCATAACCCCAAAACCTTCATAGCCAAGATGGAGACCTTGAGCGATCAGATAGATCCGCGTTACAAGCTTTTCCATGAATTGCACTATTACTATGCGCAAGGGGATCCTGAGGGGGCAGAGAAGACGGTCAACAGTCTGATACCTTACACTGGCGATGATCCTATTTACCTCTTTCTGTTGGGTCAGGCCTTTGAGAATGGCAAGCAGTACGACAAGGCGGTGGAGTGCTATCAGATCCTGGGCCAGTCCATGCCGCTTTTCTGGGATCTCTGGCAGAGCGAGATGCACTGCTACAAGATGCTGGGCGACACGGCCGCTCTGCGTAAGTGTATGATGAGAGGCGATGAGGAGTTCGGCCCCGCCGAATAGCAAGTGGTTCTATTTTCTTCCTTTTCTTTGGTTAAATGACGTCTTCGGGAAGAAGAAGGCGTGCTGGTCGCGACGTTCCTTGTCGCTCTTGGCCACGTGTACCTGCTTGCCTGTGTAGGGGTCGTATTCCAGATAGTACATGGCGGTGGCGTAGGTCATGGGCGTGGGGGTGAAGGTCTGCACCTGGTCGGTCAGCAGATGATGCTCACGGGCTATCTTGCTCAGTTCTGACATCTTGGCTAAAGTGCAACCAGGATGTGCCGAGATGAGGTAGGGGATGAGCTGCTGGTTCTTGCCGCAACGCTCGTTCTCTTTCCGGAAGAGTTTCATGAAGGTCAGGAATTTGCTGAATTCGGGTTTGCGCATGAGCCTGACCACTTCGGGGTCGGTATGCTCCGGAGCTACTTTCAATCGTCCCGACACGTGATGGTCCACCAGCTCGTGCAGATAGGCGGCGGCGGTAGGATCTTGGCCGTCTTCGTTCAGCAACAACTCATAGCGGATACCACTGCCAATGGTGATATGATTGACGCCTTTCAGCTTGGCGACTTTCTTGTAGAGATTGATGATGGGCCGATGGTCGCGGTGGAGGTTGGGGCATATCTTGGGGTGCAGGCACGAGGGGCGGGCGCAGGCCTGGCACTTGGCCAGATCACGACCCTCCATCCGGAACATGTTGGCGGAAGGACCTCCCAAATCGGTGATGTGCCCCTTGAAATAATCGCGACTGATGAGGTCCTCGGCCTCGGCGAGGATAGAGGACTCGGAACGGGAGGATATCTGCTTGCCCTGGTGCGCGGCGATGGCGCAGAAACTGCAGCCTCCGAAACAGCCCCGATGGATGGTGATGGAGTTCTTGATCATCTCGAAGGCCGGCACGGGCCCCCGCTTCAGATATTTGGGATGTGGCGCGTTCATCATCCTGTCGTAGAGCGCAAAACTGTCCATCTCCTCTTCGGTGGCGACAGGGTAGGGAGGACGCATCACCACATAACGGTCGCCGTGCGGCTGGATCATCGTGCGCTGCTCCCGCTTGTTGGTCTCCCGCTCAAATTGGACGAAATCGTCGCCATATTTGCGCTTGTCGCGCAATTCGGCCGCCAAGGAGTGCAATAGGATGGGCTCTTCTGCCTGATAGGGTGTGATGTCGTCGGTGAGAAAGCCGATCTGGCGTTGCTCGTGCAGATGCTCGCGCCAGTCGGGACGCTTCAGCAACTCCGCGACGGCCAGGATGGGGCGCTCGCCCATGCCATAGACCAAGATGTCGGCGCCACTGTCCACCAAGATGCTGGGCTTGAGGGTGTCGCTCCAGTAGTCGTAATGCGAGAGCCGCCGCATGGAGGCCTCGATGCCGCCGATGACTACGGGCACGTCGGGGAAGAGCTGCTTTAGGATCTTCGTATAGGTGACAGTGGCATAGTCGGGACGGAAGCCCGCCTGTCCGCCCGCCGTGTAGGCATCGTCATGCCGAAGCCGCTTCTGGGCAGTATAGTGGTTTAGCATGGAGTCGATATTGCCGGCCGTGACGCCGAAGAAGAGGCGTGGGACCCCTAACTTCTTGAAGTCGCGCAGATCGTCTTTCCAGTTGGGCTGCGGCAAAATGGCCACGCGCAGGCCCGCCCGCTCCAAAATACGTCCGATGACCGCCGGCCCGAAGGAGGGATGGTCCACGTAGGCATCCCCGCTCACCAGGATGACATCCACATAGTCCCATTGCAGATAGTCTAACTCCTTCTTCGTGATCGGCAGAAAATGTTTTCCCATGACAAACTAATGGATAACTTTCATTTCGTCAACCTCCAGCCGTACCTTCAGCCACTTCACGATGGCCTCCTCAGCCTGCGGATGGACAGCCCCGTCTTTCCACTTGAAATAGACGGTCGGTATCTTCTCGTATTGGTCTGTCTGCGGATTGTAGAACGACATCTCGTCCAAAGCGAAAGTGGTCAGGTCGGGATGTTGCACATGCAACTCTTTGGCTATCTGGGCAGAGAGTACTTGCGACTGTTCGATGTGGCTCACTTTGTTGCGTAATGATTGGATGACGGAGTCCTGTAGCTGGATGACCTGGTCTTTCTTGTCCAGCATGTTCTCGATGATCTCGTTCTGCTTGGTGATGTCGATGGTCTCGCCGGTCTGCTTGATGAGCAGCTTGGCATTCTTGAGGCCATACGTGGTGCGCATGGTCTGCTGCATCTCCGTGATGTCGGTGGAGGAGAGAGGGACGCCGACCACAGACATGGTGATGACAGGCTCTGTGCGGCTGAATTGACGATCCACGTTGAAGACCTGCCTGTTCTCGAAGTAGGGCGTATCCTGAATCTCGGAGACAAACTTTTTGGCCTGAGTCTGGAAGGCGGTTTCCCGGATCATGTTGATGGCAGCGATCAGGCTGGGGATGATGACGATGATGGTGAAGATGGTGATGATCCGCTTGACGGCGGTGGCCCGTTTTTCATCGACATATTTGGTCTGCGGGAAGCCCAGAAAACGTACAAACAGGAAGGTGGAGAGGGAGATGAAGAAGGAGTTGATGAAGAAGAGGTAGAGAGCACCGAAGAAATATCGGAACTGGAAAGTGGCGAGTCCGTAGCCGGCCGTGCAGAGGGGTGGCATCAGGGCGGTGGCGATGGCCACACCCGAGATGACGGTCATGGGCTGGTTTTTCCGTGACAAGGCCACAATGCCTGCCGAACCACCAAAGAAACCGATGAAGACATCGTAGATGGTCGGGTTCGTACGCGCCAACAGCTCCGATTGGGCGTCGCTCAAGGGGGAGATCAGGAAGTACAGGCTGGAAGCCAACAGGCTGATGACCACCATGATGACAAAGTTGGTCAGCGACTTGCGCATCAACTCTTCGTCGAAGATGCCGATGGCTAAACCCAGTCCGTTGATAGGCCCCATAAGGGGCGATATCAACATGGCGCCGATGATGACGGCGGTGGAGTTGACGTTCAACCCGACGGAAGCGACGATGATGGCAAAGAAGAGAATCCATAGGTTTATACCTTGGAAGGTGACACTCTTGGTGATGTTGTCAATGGTGGCCTCGTAGTCAGTATCCTCCTTCAACTGCATGAGCTGGAGCAATCTTTTGCCCCAATAACGCAGTTTCTTCATGAATTGCGAAGGCCGTTTTTCTTTGCTTGAAGTGCTGTCCATCAGTGGTGTGTATGTGGGCGTGAATTAACAGGAAGTCATTTTCTCTAATATCTTCTCTATCGGAAGTGCTTCTTGAGTTCCTTCTTCCATATTTTTGATTGTCAATATTTTGTTATTTCTCTCATTCTCGCCTGCCATAATGACGAAGGGGATGCCCTTGTTGTTGGCATAGGTCATCTGCTTGCCGATTTTGGCATGGTCGGGATAGATCTCGGCCGCGATGCCGGAATGGCGCAAAGTCCTCAGCGCCCCCAAGGCATAGAGTTCGTCTTCGCCGCCGAAGTTGATGAAGAGAACCTTGACGGGATTCAGGATGTTGTCGGGGAAGAGGTTGAGTTCGTTGAGCACATCGTAGATGCGTTCGGCCCCGTAGGAGATGCCCACGCCCGACATGTTCTTGAGTCCGAAGATGCCAGTCAGGTTGTCGTAGCGTCCGCCGCCGGAGATGCTGCCCATGGCCGCATCGTTGGCCTTGACTTCGAAGATGGCGCCGGTGTAGTAGTTCAGCCCGCGCGCTAGCGTGATGTCCAGCTCTATGCTGTTTTGCAAGTCCATGGACTGTGTGTATGCCAGCATCTCACGCACCTCACGGATGCCCTGGAGACCAGTTTCGCTACTTGCCAGCAGCTTTTCCAGCATGTCCAGTTTCTCCTGGGTGCTCAGGCCGGTCATGTTGAAGACAGCGTCCAGTTTGGTGATGGCGTCGGCGCTGATGCCACGCTCCACCATCTCGGCACAGACGTTGTCACGGCCTATCTTGTCCAGCTTGTCCATCGCCGTGCAGAAATCGACCATCTTCTCGGGCGCTCCGATCATCTCGGCAATGCCGCTGAGGATCTTGCGGTTGTTGACTTTGATGGTCACACGGATGCCGAACTTCGTGAATATCTCGTCGGTGATCTCGATTAGCTCCGCCTCGTTGAGGAGCGCGTTGCTGCCGATGATGTCGGCGTCGCACTGGTAGAACTCACGGTAACGGCCCTTTTGCGGACGGTCGGCGCGCCACACAGGCTGCATCTGGTAACGCTTGAAGGGGAAGGTGAGCTCGTTCTGGTGCTGCACTACGAAACGGGCAAAGGGCACCGTCAGGTCGTAACGCAAGCCTTTCTCACAAATCTCCGTCGCCAGCTTGTTGACAGACTTCTCCGCATCGCTGAAGTCAACGCCTTTGGTGAAGTCGCCGGAGTTGAGAATCTTGAACAACAGCCGGTCGCCCTCTTCTCCGTATTTGCCCATCAGGATGTTGAGGTTCTCCATGGAAGGAGTCTCTATGGGCAGATAAGCGTGCTCATGAAATACTGAGCGTATGGTGTCGAAAATATAGTTGCGACGCATCATCTCCGTAGGGGTGAAGTCGCGCGTTCCTTTGGGAATAGAGGGTTTGACGATGTTCATAATTCTTTTTTGTCTGTGTTCTGAAAACGTGTGCAAAAATAGTAAATATTCTGATATGAGGTGAGGTGATGGGGAGAGAGGTTTAAAGGTTAAAAGGTTAAAAGGTTGAGGGGGTGATGGAGTTAAGAAACTAAGAAGTTAAAAACTAAGGGATGCTCCCGTAATTCATAGTCATTCGGGGGGGATTCTAATTGAAAATTGAAAATGGTTGCCCCCCCCCTATAAAAAAACTGAAACTTCAAACTAACAACTTCTAACATCAAACTCCAAACTGACAACTGCTAACTGTTAACTAGTAACTATAAAAAGGGCCTCCGTTTCCAGAAGCCCTTGCCATTTCTCCGTCGCCACCAAGTGCCGACGAACTCATAACTATTAACTATTAACTATTAACTCTTAACTAAAAAAGGGCCTCCGTTTCCAGAAGCCCTTGCCATTTCTCCGTCGCCATCAAGTGCCGACGAACTCATAACTATTAACTATTAACTATTAACTCTTAACTAAAAAAGGGCCTCCGTTTCCAGAAGCCCTTGCCATTTCTCCGTCG
>JAFYNM010000006.1 GCA_017549765.1 Bacteroidales bacterium | reverse complement strand
TAGCGTCGGGGCACACCTCTTCCCATTCCGAACAGAGAAGTTAAGCCCGACCGCGCCGATGGTACTGCCAGACCCGGTGGGAGAGTAGGTCGTCGCCCAATACCACAGAAGGCAGCTGTTCAACAACAGCTGCCTTTTTTTGTGCACTCATCTCCCTATTTTTTTTTACCTTTGCCGTCTAAAATCTTTCTTTATGCGGTTCAAACTCTATCTTATTTCCCTCTGCCTAACCCCCATTCCTCTCCTCGCAGATGTGAATGTGGACTCCCTTATAACCCTTTACGAACAAAATAATCCCCCACAACACTCTACCATCGCCCAACAACTCATCGATTATTTTATCCAGGAGGACTTCTACGACTACCCTGTAACTCCCAAATTTTTGAAAAACAAGGATCTGTCCCATATGCTGGTCTATCTCGGCACCGCTAACTATTACTATTATGAAAACCGTTTCTCCGTTGCACACCAATACGCCGAAAAAGCCCTCCCTATCATCCCCAAAGACTCCCTGCGATGGATTGCCCACTGCTACCAATTACTCGATGTGATCTCCCAACGTCAAGGCAATTTCAATAGCGCCCTGGATTACGCCCAAAAACGTTTGGATATTGCCGAAAAACTCCATGACAATACACTCAAAAGCTCTGCCCTGAACTCAATGGCAACCATTAACCTCTCCACGGAACACTACGACGAGGCTCTGCAGTACATTGATGAGGCAATCCAGATTGAACGCTCCATGCCACAAGATACACGCGCCCTCTGTATCCGACTGGGCATCAAATGCGAAATCCTGATGTGTATGCACCGACCCGAAGAAGCCCTTGTCTATATCGATGAGGCCTTGAAACTCGATAAGGCAGCCGGTAGAATCGACAAACAAGGCATACGCCTCTCCCAAAAAGCCGATATTCTCCTGGAACAACAAAAATGGTCGGAATGCCGACAGATCTGTCTGGAAGCCATGAAGATCTTTAAGGAAAACAGACAGACAGTGGATCGCATCATAACCCTTAAGCAGTTGGGTATGTGTGAGATGGGAGACCATCATTACAGCAAGGCGGAAGAATATCTCCTCGAAGGCGAACGCCTGTGCCAGGAAATCGGCTTTAACCCGCTCCTTTGGCGCATCCAAAATCAACTCTATCAGTTATATAAAAAGACTAATCAGCTGGATAAAGCTGTCAACTATCTCGAAAAAAGCACCAGTGTCAAGGACTCCCTGAACAATGAACGATATCAACAACTGGTGAGCGAATACCAAGTAGTATATCAAACCAAAGAGAAAGAAGATAAAATATTCCAACAACAACAGATCATCAAGCATCGCTTTGTCATCGTGCTCCTGTTGGCTATTCTGCTCGCTTTGCTGATCATATTGGCGCTCATCACATTTAAAATCGCCCGTAACCGCAAAAAAAGAACCCAACATCTGGAAGAGACCAATCATATCAAAGACCAAATTTTTTCCATCATCTCACACGATCTAAAGAATCCTGTTCGTGCTCAAAAACAAGTCCTGGACTATATGTGCGACCATTATGATGAGATCAGCGCCCAAGACAAACAAAAGCAGATTGTGGCTCTAAAACAAAGCAACGATTTGTTAAGCTCTTTGCTAACCAATCTGTTGGACTGGACCTCTTTGGAATTTGGGAAGTTGTCTTACAAGCCCATCCGTGTGGATCTGGTTTCTGTTGTACGAGAGGCTCTCCGGAAAGTTCAGACCATAGCAAATAACAAACATGTCACTTTTTCAACAGCGATTCCTTCCAACACCTTTGTCTTGATGGACATCAATTTTTTGGAGATTATATTGAACAACCTGATTTCCAATGCCGTGAAGTTTTCCTACAACAATAGCAATGTGGAAATAGAGTCAGAAGAAGCGGATGGAAAGATTCTCCTAAAGGTGATAGATCATGGTGTGGGTATGGACGAAGAGGAGAAGCAACTCATTTTCAAAAAAGAGAAAATCTCCAAATGCGGCACTTCAGGAGAGGTTGGAACTGGCATAGGCCTGCTTCTTTGCAAAGAGCTGGTCCAAAAAAGCAACAACCAAATCTCGTTTACGAGTGAGTTGAATAAAGGTACCACCGTTGTCTTCTCATTGAATAAATCCCTATAATCTTTTACATAAAAAAAGAACTATCCGTATGAATCCGATCAAAATACTTTTGGTAGAAGACCACGTTTTAACGCGTATGGGAACGGCAATGGTGCTGAACAACAGCGGTACCAATTGCAAAATTGTGGCCGAAGCTGGTTCTGTCAAAGAAGCCAAGATGATGCTGGACCAACATGCCGACCTTGATCTGATATTGTTAGATTTAATGTTGCCAGACGGAGACGGCATAGAGGTGGTGCAGTATCTTCGATCTAATAATCTTGATGTGAAGGTGTTGGTTATTTCAGCCGATACAAATAAAAACAATATCCTGCAGCTCATACAGTTAGGTATCAGCGGCTTCATCAGCAAATTCTCCGACACTGACACCATCGTGGCCGCTATTGAATCGGTTTGCAATGGCATGGAATACTTTGGAAGAGATATTTCCGAAATTATCCATGCCGTCTCTACTGCGAAGAATCTGGAGGAAGGGGAATCTTTTACGGCCCGGGAGTTGGACATCATGCGTTTATGTGCAGAAGGACACTCTGTCAAGACCATCGCCCAAGAACTGCATATCAGCAATCGGACGGTGGAGAATCATAAAAACAACATCTTTAAGAAACTAGGTTTCAAGAGTACTGGTGAACTCATCCATTACGTTTTTGAAAACGGTATCATTCGTTGATATTTGACGAATTTCTTCAAAAATCAACGCATATCCTTCGTTTTCTAGGAGAAAGGCAAGATAAAGTTTGTCTATAAGGATCTTAACGACACGGCGAATCCACCGCACTGGGCCATCTTCAACTTCAATACACTCTTGCTTGTTACAACCTTCTTCGTGATGGTGTAGGCATACGGGTTGTAGGTGACGCCAGTGGGATATTGGCCCGCTGCCATCTCGCTTTCATCGAAACAGTCGCCGGCAAACCCGCACGCATCCTTGGCATCAGCATAGATGATGGCTTCGTATTTCACGCCGGGTTTCAGGAAATCCAATTTCACCGTCACCTCGCGGGCGTTCTCGTCGGTGATGCCACCGATGTACCAAACATCGTGCGGTTGTAGAGACGTTTCATGAAACGTTTCTACAGTGTCAGGGATGGCATAGACAAACCGTGTAGCATTGGAAATCACACCTTTCTTGCCGTCAGACAACGTGCCGACACCTTCGGCAGCCTTGTTCAGCGAAGAAACCTTCGGATGACGTGCAGTCACGATGTAGTCGCCGGGTTCTGCCATGATGTAGATGCTGGTATCCCAATCTACGGCTACATCCTTGATGAACTGGAAGGCATCCATGTAGGGCTCATAGTGTTCGGGGAAATCTGCGGCCATCTGCAGCGGCGAGTAGAAGGTGACGTAAAGACCTAACTGGTTGCAGATGGTGTGGTTCATCCGTTTGCCCCACGACACGATTTTGCCCATGTCTGGCTCGAAGATGCCGGGGGTGTAGTCCATGGGACCGCCCTGCAGGCGCGTGAACGGCAGGATGGCGGTGTGCCCGGGATGGATGCGTTCGCGGAACTCGGTGCCCATGGCGCTCTCGTTGCCGATCATGTTGGGCCAGGTACGGTACAAGCCTGTCGGTCTTACCGCCTCGTGCGAGTTGACCATGATGTGGTGTTTGGCCGCCTCCACGATGGCGTAGTGGTAGTGGTTGTTGATGGGCTGGCTGTAATGACCCTCGCCAAACGGGATGATGGTACCCACATAGCCGCCTTTCACGGCATCGTAGCCATATTGGTTCATCAGTGTGTAGGCCTGCTCCATCCAACGCTCGTAGTTGCCGGTGGAGGCGGAGCTTTCGTGGTGCATGATGAGACGGATACCCTTCTCGTGGGCGTATTTGTTGAGCGCAGGCAGGTCGAAGTCGGGGTAGGGGGTGAGGAAGTCGAAGACGAAGACCTTCTGCTTGCCATACCAATCTTCCCAGCCAACATTCCAGCCCTCGATGAGGAGGCCGTCGAAGCCGTTGGCTGCGGCAAAGTCGATATAGCGGCGCACGTTGGCGTTGTTGGCGCCGTGCGTGCCATTAGGGGTGGCGTGTGCATAGTCGGTCTCGCCAATCTTTACGGAAGGGAAGTCATTGGTGTAACTCCAAGTGCTCTTGCCGGAGATCATTTCCCACCATACACCCATGTATTTCACAGGGTGAATCCAGCTGACATCCTCCAAAGCACATGGCTCGTTGAGGTTGAGGATGAGGCGCGAGGCAAGCACGTCGGTGGCCTTCTCGCAGACCATCACCGTTCTCCACGGGGTGACGCACGGCGCCTGGATACGGCCTTTGTAGCCAGTGGCATCGGGACAGAGCCACGCACGGAACGTCATCGTGGTGTCGTTCAAGTCAAGATGCATGGTCGGGAAGTCGAGGGTGGCCGCCTCATGGATGTTGATATACAGACCGTCGGCACTCTTCATCTGCAACGCAGTCTGCACACCCGTCTTGGAGAACGCAGTCCAGGGCCAGCCGCCGTTTTTATGTCCGGCCTCCCACAAGCTGCGGATCTCCGACAATTTCGACCGCGTATAGTTGTACTCTTGGGTGTCGTAGTCACCGGGAATCCACCATGCGGTGTGGTCGCCCGCCATCGCAAACTCGGTCAGCTCTTCCTTAATCCAGAAACAAACGAGCGCATTCTTGATGGGAAACTCGTAACGAAAGCCGAGACCATCGTTGTAGAGACGGAAACGGATCTGCATGACGGTGGCCTTTTTCTCCGTGGAATGGTCCATGCTTTCCACACTGCCGATGGGCTGTTCCAGCGTCACCAACAGTTCGTTGTAGTGGTTTCGGATGTGCGCCTCTTCACCCCATACGGGCTCCCATGTCTCGTCAAAAGTGCTGTATTTGCTGTCTTTCAGCACGAAGGCGTGGGCGAGGTCATCGCGCCATTCCAAGGTGAAACCCATCTTGGAGGACAACACCACTGGTATGTCATTACGGTACAGCGAATAGGTGGGTACACCGTTGTCTGTTAAAGTAAAACGCAACTCCAACTGTTGGTCTGGACTGTGTAAAACCAATGTCCCAGTAGATTTAGCTGGGACTTGAGAGTGCGGTTGAGCCAATAAGACGCCAACAAATACGAGCATGATCATTCCAAAGAGAAGACTTTTTTTCATAAGCCGGTATTGATTAAGGATTTTGAACAGCAAAAATAACAAAAGTATGGCTATCACAACTTAAAAATGTAATTTTGCTGCCGAATTTCATCAGCGGCTTGAAAATGTGAAAGTCCTTGACATTGAGTGCCTTTGTTGATAATTCAATAAAATTTTAAGGCTCACAACAACCAATAAAGTATTATCAGAATGACAAATTTCAGCATCTGGGAAGTCCTTTTTCTGCTCTGTTTTGCAGTCAGTTGGCCAGTCTCTATCGCCAAATCGTTAAAAACGAAGGTGGTGATTGGGAAAAGTCCGCTCTTTATGTCCCTAATAATCTTGGGTTATATTTTTGGCATAATCCACAAGTCGTTGTATAGCAACGATATCGTGATATGGCTCTATCTTTTCAATGCTTTGTTGGTCTCCACAGACCTGTTTCTTTATTTCCTCTATATCGGTAGAAACCGCCGGGAATTGATGAAGAAGTAGCCTTCACTACAAGGCTTTTGGTGCGTTAAAAAGTATAGCGTACCCCAAAGTTCACACCCCAATCGAAGCAGTGATCGTCAAAATAGCGATTGAAGACGCAGCGATATCCCGGGCGGAAATCGAATTGCAGGACAAGAGGAATAGGGAATTTATACTCCAGACCGAAGATGCCGTTTGTTCCGCCTTTGCCGCTATGGTGAGTGTATCCGTACATGCCATAAGAATCCAGGTACAGGTAGTTTCGCCATGTATAGCCGATACTTCCGCCCAGTCCGACGAGTCCGTACAGGTTGCCTTTGAGTCGTCCTTCGTACATGAAGTTGGGAGCTAACTCAAAAGACCACAAATGGGATCCATACACATAGCAATACTTGGTACCCAAATCCAGCTGGATGGCAAAATGGTTGCAGGGAAAGGTCTTGTATGAGATGGCCTGGGTAGTGCCGAGCGTTACGCCGACACTGTGTTTGTAAGGCGCTTGTGCGTTAGCCTGAAACAGCGTAGTGGAAAATAAGGCGAAAACTAGTACCAGAAAGTTGTTTTTATTCATCATAACAATGTAGTTAATATTTTAATATACAACAAGTTGAAAAGCTATACCCCGTTAGAATCAGGGATGGCAAAAATACAAAAATATGACCGCCTTGTTTGCTGGGCATTTCGGTAATACAGCACCCGCCCCCGTATCTCAGATCAAGGTGTCGGTATTTTCATTCTCTACATCTGGAATCAGCCGTTTTACGGGTTTGAAGTCATAGAAGAAGCGGCTGGCAATGACGCGGATGACAGTATAGGCGGGAATGGCGATGAGCATACCCACCACACCGCCGATATGTCCAGCGATGAGCAGCACAACAAAAATCTCCAATGGACTGGCTTTGATGCTTGTGGAGTATATGAGCGGCTGGTAGATGAAGGCATCCACCAGCTGTGTGGCTAACATGATGCACAAGACAATCAAGGCGAAGATCCAGATATTCACTCCCAGCCCGATGCCGGCGCCGTATTTCAGGATGACGCAGAGCACAACGCCGATCAGTTCGCCGATGAGCGGTCCCACATAAGGGATGATGTTCAGCAGGCCCGCAATGAAGGCAATGCCGAAGGCGTAGTTGAACCCGATGCGGGCGATGAGCCATAGCCCGAGACCGTTGAGCACCACCACTCCGAGAATCTCGATAATTAGTCCTATAAAATAGCGGGAGAGCAAACGCTCAATGTCCAAGATGGTCTTTTTCACTCTCTCTTCTATGGCATCAGGAACCAAGGATCCTATGATGCGCCCGAAAAGCGTGTCGTCCTTAATGAAAAAGAAAGAGATGAAGATGACAGAGAAGAGTCCGACCGCGATGCCCGCCACGGCGGAGGCCACCGAACCGAGTATGCCTGAAATGTTAGATAAGTCAAGCACTTCAGAGATCTTCTGTATGAGCAATTGTACCCCATCGAAGTCTTCGCCAACCCACGGGAACATTTGGATGATCCAACCGTTGACCTGGTCGATAATGTTGTACCGTCCGGAAGAATCCTGGGCATTCATGGAAGAAGCCTCCCCAACGATGTTGGTGACCACGGGGATTACCTGTATGACCAGGAGGAACAAAAGGGCAAAGATGACGAGGATGGTGATAATGGCCAAAACCGCGTCTGGAGCCGACTTCCCTTTGATTTTAATTCGTCGAAGCAGGTGCAATACAGGTTGTCCAATCAGCGAGACCACGAAGGCCAGGAGAATGTAGGCCAGCACACTGCTGAAAAAATAGCAAATTACGGCAGCTAACGCAATGGTGCCAAGGATAATGATATATCGCGCTAGTCGGTCAATACTTCTTTCTTTTTCCATGTTGAGAGAGATGATTTTTTCCTAAAAACAAAATGCACAAGCAAATAATACAGTTTTTTGAATTGTAATTGTTACTTGTGTATCTTGTGTGTCTTAAAACTCGTGGCAACACCAGGCAAGTGTTTCCATATTTGATGCAAGAATTGTAACCTTAGATTATCGGGTCGCTTCCGGAGTCTTGAGAGCCTGTTGGAGTGGTCGGCTTATTGTTGTTGTCATCGTTATAGTCGGTTTTCTTCTTTATGAACTTGCGAATCACAAAGATGAGTGCTCCGAAGAGTATAACCAAAAGTGCTGCAAAAAAAGTCTCAAATTGCGATCCGAACTCGCTGCCCAGTCTTCTTAAGAATTTCTTGAAATGTCCCATGTTGTCCACCGACACTTCCACGATCACCTCTCCTGACGCTACAGGTTTTCCTACGCCTATACAATCCTTGTTGTCGAACAGCTCTATTTCAGCGCTGACTTGGAATGTACCCTCTTGTTTCGGTGTTAAAACAAACGTTTTCTCCACGCCCGTAGCGACTATCGGTACAATGATGGACTTTGGCTCAACCTCGAACTCGGGTGCGCTGGGCGTGATGCGTGCATAGGTGGCATTGACAGCAGAAAAAACAACAGTGTCATGAGCCATTTTATTATTCTCTTTCGGCTGATATTTTTCAGCCTCTTTCTCTTCCCCGATCCAAATTTTCAGCTTGGTCGTTTCCTCAAGCGTCATTTTTTCCTGGGTGACAGTGGAAATTGCTTTGTAGTCTTTGGCAGTTTCTGAAGGGTTGGAATCTCCCACAGTGGGTTCTACGGAGGAGCCCACAATGTCCTCGTCGGAAACACTCACTTCGGGTTCGTCCACGACAGTGGTGTTATCTTCATTATTCTCAGATGGCTCCAAGATCTCTTCTGAGCCTACCTCTACTTCCTCCTTGGGGGTTGTAGGACCACATCCGACTATGAAAAGAATTAAAAAAGCTGCAAAGAGAATTCTCTTTACATAACTGAACATGTTTACGTTTAATTTTATCATGATAGAAATTATATAAGATTGACAGATGCTGTTTATGAACAAAATTAATGCTGAATCTTTAACGTTATGATCTAATTTTTGTTACAATTTATCTTCATTTTTGCTTTCTCCGTTTTGCTATAAGCGTATCCCTATATTTTGTTTACTTTTGCCGCTGGAAAAATATTAAAAAGTCAGATATGAAAAAGATCATCATCCTGCTTTCATTATGTGCTTTATTCTTCGGATGTACAAAGGATTGGGGTTCTCCCACCACTAAAAACTATCCCATCAACGGTTCCTTTACCGGCCTTGATGTGAGCAATGCTTTCCAAGTGACAATGAGCGATGAAGTGACCGACGTGGTCGTCACCGTGGGCGAGTTAGCTCATGACAGAGTGATCGTAAAGGTAATCAACGGTGAGTTGCAAGTCGGTTTCAAGCCGAACACGAGGTACAACGGCACAGCCAAAGCGGTTATTCCTGCCACAGCCAATCTGAGAGACCTTGACCTTTCAGGCGCGTCGTCATTTGTGGGCGAACTCAGCGGCCATGATGTAGGCATTGACCTCAGTGGTGCTTCCCACTTCAACGGCTCTGTGAATGCTGAAGAGATCGACCTTGACCTTAGCGGTGCATCAGGTGCCGACATTCACGGTTCCTGCCTGGAAAAGATGGATATTGATCTTAGCGGTGCCAGCACGCTGAAAGCCGCCGCTCTTCATGTCCCATCGGTAATCGGGGAAATGAGTGGCGCCAGTAATGCCGAAGTCACCATTTGCACCCTCTTGAATGTGGAACTCAGCGGCGCCAGCACACTCGTTTACGATCTCATTTCCTCGGGCTGTCATCCCGTGATCGACTGTCCTACATCCGGTAGCTCGACGGTCAGACCGCGGAGGTAGTGGTCAGTGAACAGTGATTATTATTACCGTAATACAATTCCTTGAGCAGCCTCGGAGAGGCAAAACGCACGAAGTGCAATTAACCCCACACAAGCAAAGCGCAGTGTGGGGCTTCAGAAATAGAAAAATATGGTAAGACTCGAAAAAATCCTGCCCCTTTTCATCGGCATCGGCGCGATAGGCGGTGCAATAATGATGTGGATTGACCCTACGGGCGCAGGGTGGGGCGGCGAGTCACTGTTAGAGTTGCTGCGGGCAAACAGCTAATTGCCATGGCCAATCTCATCTCCGCTTTCCGCATCCTCTGCAGCGTTGCCCTCTTGTTCTGCGCGGCGTTGTCCCCGGTGTTTTACGTACTCTACATCACCGCGGGCGTTTCCGATATGGTTGACGGGTGGGTTGCGCGCAAGACGAACACGGTCAGCAAGTTCGGCTCGAAATTAGACACTGTGGCGGACACCCTCTTCGTTGTGGTCTGTTTGGTCAAATTGCTGCCGGTCTTACATCTCCCCATTTGGATTTACGTCTGGGTCGGCCTCATCGCCTGCATCAAGGTTTTCAATATCGTTTACAGCTATGTCGTTCGAAAGCAGTTCTTAGCCGATCACAGCATCCTGAACAAAGTCACCGGCGCGTTGCTATTTGTCTTCCCGCTGACGTTGTCTGTCATCGATGTGAAATATAGCGCGGCGTTGGTCTGCGCAACAACCACAGTCGCAGGAATACGAGAGGGGGTGCAGAGTAAAAAGTAACCTGCCGTTTAGTATGTTGCGTTGCTAACGCAACTTTGCAACCGTCCCGTCTGTTGCGTTGCCAACGCAACTATACCCCTCACTCACAAATCCTTCTAGCAATATCATTAAGCTCAAGACACTGGCTTCTACTAATAGCAATTCTCTCATTATGATGTTCCCACGGAGCAAGAATCAGCAACTGCCCTCGTGCACAGGCTTCCATGCGGGCACCGCCGGGCTTCGCGAGGTCGGTGAAACCGTTCTCCTGTAGGAAAACAACTGGCAAACCTTCGTCGAAGGCAGCCCGCATAACAGCCTTTTCACCTGGCGAGATGGCAGGCGACACAAGCACCGCACCCCCACGCGCGGCGGCCAAGTATCCCTCCACTTTTGCTTTTATTTCAGTTTCCGTAAGACGGCGGGGGCACCGTACTTGTATTCGGAGAGGACGATCAAGCAGGAAGCGGTTCCCTATGGCCGAAAAGGTGACCCCGGCAACTTTCACGTTCCGCTGAACACGAAACAGTTCCGGATGCTCGCGCTTCATCAACAAACGACGTGGGTTGTCCTCCAAATAGTGCAACCAAGCATCGAGCTGTCTCCGTCTCAGCAGCAACTTATCGTTATAACCGCGCGCAAAGAGAAGACCATGGGTGCGATCCTCGCCACGCCGGTCCTTCTTCACCACCGTTCCGTCTGTTGCGTTGTCTGTTCTGTCTGTTGCGTTGTTAACGCAACCAATCCCCGTTCCGTCTGTTGCGTTGCCAACGCAACCAATCCCCAACTCCCGGTAATGCTTATTACAACTCTGCTTAAACCCACGTATGGCCATTCCCAGCGGCTTCTCCATCTTCCTCCTCACAAAGAGGATGCCGTGCAGGTGGTCGGGCATCATCTGTAAGGCAACGACCTCAATCTCGGGGTGGTGATCCGAAGCCGCCCACCATTCGTCAACAACACGCCGCCCCAGTTCCGAGAGCTCAACGCGCGGCTCATCAGGGCAACCTTTCGGCGCATCGCTCCTGCCCACAATTCGTCCGAAGAGCGGGCGGCACCCTTCTGTCACCATCGTAATCATGTAAATCTGGCGGTCAGTGTAGTCATGCCCAACAAAACGGCGGAGCATGGAGGGCTTCTTCTCGCCGGCAAAGGCCTTTTGTGCTTCGTAAGTTTCTTTCTTCATGATTTCTTCTTTTATAAGTTTTATTTCTGTTTTCTTGTTCACTGTGGCCCTGCATGTTACATTCACTAAATGTCACAGACATAACCAACCGCAAAGATACACCTTTTCCCCTTGTTTTTTCCTGAAAGCAAACAGACAAGTTCCCAAATATCTTTTGTATTTTTGCTGCCTCAAAATTTATGCAATAATGAAACAACCGACAACCCTTGGCATGTTTCTCCTTGCCATCGTCGTTATGATCGCATGCAAAAATGGGAACAATGCCGATCTTTCAGATGACGTTGCCGAAAATGTCCCCAAATACGACAACATCATTGATTCCATCATTAAGAATCACGGTGTAATCGGGCCTTTCGAAGAGGGTTTGGCATACGTCGGAATAAATGGGAAAATCGGTTTTGTGGACACTGCCGGACAGTTGGTTATCCCTCCTCAGTTCGATTATGGTCCAACTGGCTGTTTCCAGAATGGGATGGCCTTCGTCAAACTCAACGGACTTTACGGCTGGATTGACAAGACCGGCAAGTTCGTCATTCAGCCGGAATATGACGATGGAGGTATTGAATATGGTATAGAGGGTGTTCTTTGGGTCCGGAAAGGCGAGATGATCGGACTCATTGACACGCAAGGCAATGTGATAACCCCCATCAAATGGAATGCCATTACCTATTTCAAAAATGGATCAGCCCTTGCGATTGACATGGACGGCAAAACGTATCGTATTGATCTCCATGGAAATGAGAAAAGGACAAGCGAACCGTTTCCGTGGGAGGAGATTGCGGAACCTGAAATTTTTTGAGATGTTGTCTTAGTTGTCCCAATTGTCGTTTGAATTGAAAACAAATCGGACAATTTGGACAACTTCATAGTACCTTTTCCGCTTCAAAAATCTCACCATAGAATAATGAACGACAAAGATTTATATCGTGAATTGGGCACCCTAACCAAAAGGAAAGAGGAATGGCAGGGTAATATCGCTTACGTCGGGTCGTTGTTGGAAAACCAATCACCAAAAATCACCGCCAAGGCGTTGTGGCTGCTGGGCGAGATGGGATTGTTATATCCCGAAGATACAGCACCTTACACCGAAAAGATTGCCTCGTTCTTGAATTCGCAGGAGGACATCTTGCGGGAGCGGGCGTTGAACGCGTTGGGCAGAATCGGACGGGCACGATTTGAAACCGTCAAGCCTTATATGGAAAGGATGTTCTCGCTGGCCACGGACGACAATCCGCGTGTCAGACTGGCATTCATCTGGGCATCGGAGAATATCGCCACCAATACCCCGGATGCGTATGAGTCTAATTTGCCGCTGTTTGCCGAACTGCTCCACGACCAAGACGACAAGGTCCGGATGGAGGCGCCGGAGATGTTCCGCGTGATGGGCAAACAGCGACCGCAGTGGGTGAAACCTTATCTGGAAGAATTGCAACGGTTAGCCGAGAATGATCCAAACCCGGTGGTGCGCATACATTGCGCGGGGGCGATTAGGGGTTGCGAATGAGGTGACACGGTATTGCTGTCATTAGTTTTTATTGTATTTTTGCAGCATTGTAAAAGAGATTAAGATGAAAGAAACAAAAAACATCACTATCTGGACTGCTATTGCTGTATTATTGCTTGTGTCATTGACCTCTGCCGCCATAGTGGTCTTGTTGGTCCGGTTTTACAAAACAATTGCCTTCCTGATTCCTTCGATTTTTGGAGTATTGTGTGTGTTGGGGATTTTGGTCTGTTATCTCGTCATCCGAAAGCATTCCTCTCCTCTGAAAAAAAGAGATTGGATTATTGTGGCAGGCAGTTATGGGGCGGCGGTGCTTTCCGTACTCCTTTACTTTGCTGGCGCGTCACTCTTAATCCCTTGGTCTTTTTTTATGATGGTTTTACTGTTCGTGGTCAACAGTCATTTTGCCCAGGATATGTCCGCATTGCTGCTGTACAATGCCAATACCATTTTTACCATGACCATATCGGAAACATTCAGGGGACTGTTTTGGGCTTGTTTCATCAGTGATGATTGGGGTACACTGTTTGTTACTTCGATTTCGGGAATGACTTTTGCTGCCGTAGGTTTTATTATCGCTATCATTTCTATGCTATTGATGAAATCAAAATTCACCCAATCAGACAATCAAAGATTGCCAACAGCCACAAACCAACAACCAGAATCATAATCAGCGAACAATGAACCCCGTCACCCTCCGACTCCTCAATCAGCAGCTCGTTGCGCCGCAGTTCAGCGATCCCGCCGAAGTGGTGAGCCATTTGGGCGCGATGCAGGCACAGGAATACCGGCTGATGCGGTGGGCGGTGGCGATGCGCACCCGCAAACCATCATTGTCGGCGTTCACGAAGGCATTCGACAAGGGACGGATTATCCGCCTGCACCTCATGCGCGGCACGTGGCAGCTGGTGACCGCCGAGGACTACTGGTGGATGCTCGAACTCTGCGCCCCCAAGGCCATCTCCGTCACCAATGGCTGGATGCACAGCAACAAAATCGACATCCCCGAAGAGGAATATCGGAAAATCAGGGAAATACTGGCGCAAACCGCTGCCGACAAAGGGAGCGTGACGAAAGAGGATTTCGTAAATGCGCTGGCGGAAAAGGACATCACGATGGACGACCATCGGTTGTCGTATCACATCCGTATGTGCGAGATGACGGGGACGCTCTGCAGCGGCAACCTGCAGCCGATGAAGGCGACCTACGCCCTCGCTTCCGAGAAGGTGAAACGCAAGGAGCCCCTCGACCGCGACGAAGCCCTGATGCGCTTCACCCGCAAATATTTCCAAAGCAGGCAACCCGCCACATTAGAAGATTTCGTGTGGTGGTCGGGGTTGAACATCAGCGACTGCAGAAGGGGAATTGAGTTATTAGGCGATTATCTACGTGTAGAGACGGTGTGCACACCGTCTCTACGACACAGGGAATTCTACATCACTGACGACTGCCGCACGCGAGGATTCCGCAAAGGACAATACCTGTTGATTCCGCCCTACGACGAGTACCTGATCGGCTACAAGAGCCGCGACATCGTGCTGCCGCCGGAGTACCAGCACCACGCGCACAACAACCGGGGCATCTTCCAGCCCATCATCGCCCACGACGGTCTTATCTGTGGCAACTGGGCACCGTTTAAGAAAGAATTCCAAGTGGAGTTTTTCCGCGAAGGACATCATGCGGAGGATGTGTTGAGCGCGTGGGAGGAATATCGCAAATTTATGTGGAAATAATCATTCACATCCGCAAATATTCATATAACTCTCGTCTATCCCTTCATGGCAATAGTCGAGCCACAGTGTGTCGGTCTTCCCATTATAGTCACTTAAGATGACCTTCTTGTTATGGTTCTCATTGACTTTGACGTATGAATAATTCCTTAGGTCTTCACTGGTGTAAGACGTCACCAAAGGCACAACAGCTATCCCATCTTTGATTTTCAACCCCATATATTTATCAAAACGATAAAAATCAGAAGTGTTGGAATTGTCAATGTCCACACACAATATCGAAATATCTCTCGTTTTATGACTAACAGTCTGCACCGACAGGATTTTTCCTTCAAAGACAATAGGAGAATACGCTTGCTCAAAAACCTTGTCAAGTTTCTTGCTAAATCGATTTGATGTGAAAGAATTGAGAAAAACGCGTCCGAAAACGATGCTGAACACAACAAAAAACAATAAGCTCACGGCAGCGCTAATGATAATTTTCAATCTAGAATGCCCAGAATGTATTCCATTTATCACGATACAGACAACAGATACAAGGGGCAGTATAATGAACAAACCGATAATTATCACAAGTTCCATAACAAAAAGGGGTGCTTAGAGCACGAATAAAGTAAAAGGCGGTAATCTCAATCGAAATATAGATTAATCGCTTTTATTTCCTCGATGTTGCCATCATTGTACAAATTGAATCCTCCAATAAAGTGATAGTGGTCACCGCTCGTCCGGACATATTCGATTATCTCACGTAATTCGTTGATTCCATGGCATGTCAATTGCATTTCGACAGATTGATCCAGTTTTCTGCACCATATATTACAATCTGTATCCCCGAAATGTTCAATCGGCTTAAATCTCAAAATAAGATCCTGTATGATTTGACATCCTTCTTTGGCCACTGTCATCCCGGCATTTATCTTAACATTTCCATTTGTTTGTATGGCACAAAGAGCGTTAAGGATGGATTCGCACCCTTTGCTATCTACGTGAATTTCGAGATAATCTTGATTACCACCTTCGTATAGGTATAATGTTATCATACATGTCGCTTTATTTCAGCATCAACAATATAAATGTCACCGTCTGAGTCTTTTAGGACATTTCTTGGCAACATATCCCACACTTCAAAATATTGATTTTTGAATCGCCCTTCTGTCCCCATTTTGTTGAAGCCAAGGGCAGCCAAATAGGTGTCAATTTCTATAGAGGTTGCGGGAATTGCATTTTTCACTAATCTTTGAACAAAAATAGGCATGATTGTACGCCCTTCAATGCCCGTAAACGCATGAAACGAATAGGCCGTTTCGTAAAAAAGCGTATTATGGCAAATCATCTTGTCAAAATGGGTTAATATGCTGCCAGAATTCAACAAATTATTAACCTTGTAAATCAAATTGTTAGAAACATATAAGTCATTTTCGTTTCCGCTCGGTCCTGGAACACCTAAATCAAAAATATTGCTAAGCGGAATCCACAAGTTATTACGTTTGGCATACAATTCTGCTGCTCTTTGTTCAACCTCGAAATGGTTTACATCTTTTTCGCCATCTCGAAGTTTCGCTTCATATAGTTGGCAGCATCGACGGAGCTCATCGGCGATTTCATGGATTCTAATATTTTCCGGAGCTTCCTCAGCACTGCTTCTTTGTGAAATTGATTCAAATAAGTCATCTGCCATTGTTTTTAATATACTTTTAAATCTTCTATATAACTGCTGTTATATTTCTGTTTGTAGAAGTGTCGCCATCCTTGGCGATGTTTTTCGCGGCAAGGATGCTACAACTCCTTGAGGCGCTGCAAAAATAGCATTTTTCAGCCAAAATTAACCACCATCCCGCAAAACATTGTATTTTTGCATCCTCAAAATTCTTGAATGAAGGAAACCGAAAGAATACTGCTGCGTCCGTGGCGCGAGAGCGATGCCGAGACGCTTTACAAATACGCCTCCGATCCGGAGGTGGGTCCCCGCGCGGGCTGGCCACCGCACCAAAGCGTGGAGGAGAGCTTAGAGATTATCCGTACCGTGTTCAACGATGCGCTGAACACGTGGGCTATTGAACTGAAAGCCACCGGCGAGGCCATCGGCGCAATGGGCTACGGCCCTTCCTGCAACTGCAAACTGCCCGCCCGCGAGAACGAGCCCATCTGCGGCTATTGGGTGGCAAAACCCTACTGGAACCAGGGCATCTGCACGGAGGCGCTGCGGCTGATGCTGGACCACATCCGCCAAACCACGGAGATCAGATCTCTCGTCAGCGGCCACTTCATCGACAACCCCGCCTCGGGCCGCGTGATGGAGAAGTGCGGCTTCATGCCCACCGGCGAGACCTGCATCGACGAGACGCAGTATCAGGGGGAGGGTAGGCCGATCAGGGTGTTGAGGTTGGAACTATGATTATACACAAACCTCTTCCTTGAGCAGTCCCGAAGGGACAAAACGCGCGAAGCGCAATTAACCCCACATAAGGCGAAGCCGTAATGTGGGGCAGGAGAAAAGAACAATAAACGAACAAAAATATGGAAAAAGAACAAACCTTTTGTCAAAGCTGCGGAATGCCGCTCACCCCAGAAATCCTCGGCACCAACGCCGACGGGAGCAAAAACCAAGAATACTGCATCTACTGCTACAAGGACGGCGCGTTCACCGGCGACTTCACCATGGAGGAGATGGTGGAGTTTTGCGCGCAGTTTGTAGAGGAGTACAACAAGAACACTGGCCAAAACCTCAGCCGTGAAGAGTACAAAGGCGTGCTTCGTCAGTATTACCCCAATCTGAAACGTTGGCAGCTGCCCGCCGATAAACTCCCACATGCCACCTCGCCCATCAAGCAGCAACTTATTGATGAGGTCAATGCTTTGGGTGTCAAAGGAATGTCGCATATTGACAACCTCTTCGTGCTGCAGGGTTCGTTCGTCAATATGGAGTACACCATCAACGGCAACAAGGTGAAACTCCTCGACGACAACGCCACCTATTGGGGCAATCAGGTCGAAAAACAGGGCGCAAACGGTCGCTGTTTCGGCATTGCCTGCGACGAGCACCACATTCTCGTGAGCGAATACGGCAAGGATGGTTCGGATGCGGAGTTGGTGGTGTTCAAAAAGAGATAGTCCACAAATCCTAATGTTTTTGCTGTTTTTTGTACAGTTTTTGTGTATGAATTTGTTGTCACAGAAAGTGTGATAGCTGCTGTGCAAGAATTTTTGAAATAGTTTTCTCTCCCCATTTCAATTTCTAAAAAAAGTTGTATCTTTGCCGCGTTAAATTTATATATTTGTAATTTTAACGTATAAAATGCATATTAAAATATCATAAAGTTAATATTATATGAAAGAAGATTTTTCAGGATATTCGGTTCCTGATATTGTAAGGATGTTCGGTGAACGATTCAAGGATTACCGGCTGAGAGCCAACTTGACCCAAAAAGAGGTGGCGGAAGCATCGGGCCTTTCTGTGTTAACCATCCACCGTTTTGAGAATGGAACAGCTAAAAACATCTCACTCAGCACTTTCTTCCTGCTTTTAAAAAGTGTTGGAAGCATCAACGACTTGAATGAACTGATGCCGGAACAGCCCGAATCGCCGTATTTATACAAAGATAATCATCAAAAGGCACAACGTGTGCGACATAAACGGCTATGAAAGAAATGTTAAAAGTAATTTTGTGGAATATGGAAATCGGTCGGCTAGCCTGGCATGACAGCCGAAACACTTCTTATTTTATGTATAATCCGGAATTCCTTTTGGGAAATCTGGACATTGCCCCTTTGACTGCCCCCATCCATCATCCATTGAGCAGTCGCGCCATTTTCGGAGAAACAGAACGCATCTATCAGAAGTTGCCCTCGTTTATTGCAGACTCCTTGCCTGATGCGTGGGGAAACCAGCTTTTTGAGCAGTGGCGCAAAGAAAATCACCTTTCTGAAAAGAGTGTAACCGCATTGGAAAAATTAGCCTTTATCGGGAAACGGGGCATGGGCGCATTGGAGTTCGTGCCCGAAATCAACAGGGGTCCGATGCTTGACAAGATCAACATCAAAGCCTTGGCTGACTTGGCTGAAAAAATTGCTGTGGATCGTGAGAACGCAAGGATTTTGCCCGATGAGTTGCTCTCTTTGCAGTCGTTAATAGAAGTGGGCACATCGGCCGGCGGTCGCCAGCCCAAAGCCATCATCGCCATCAACAAGGAGAATGGCGAGATTCGGTCGGGTCAGATCAATGCAGATCCGAATTTCGACTATTACATTTTGAAATTCGGTGACAAGGTTCGGTCATCTGCTGAGTTAGAGCAAACCTACTATGAGATGGCCCTGGCTGCTGGCATCAATATGATGGAGTCGCGGCTGCTGGAAGTGGAAGGTACGAAACATTTCCTGACCAAGCGTTTCGATCGTGACGGAACGGGTAAATTGCACACGCAGACCTTGGCAGCGATGGCCCCTGAAGCTGACAGCTACGAAAAGATGCTGGCGGTATGCCGAAAGCTGCATCTGCCGGAAACGGACTGCCGGGAGCTTTTCCGTAGGATGGTGTTCAACATCCTTGCCAACAACACCGACGATCACCACAAAAACTTTACTTTCGTGATGAACCAGCAAGGTGTTTGGCGACTTTCTCCAGCCTACGATATGACCTACATCTTTGACACAGGCGGATATCTGCCCAACAAAGAGCATTGTCTGATGATTGGCGGTAAAATAAAAAATATTAGCCGTGAGGATGTGATCTATTTTGCCAGCGAAATGGGCATTCGCGCACCAGAATCCATCATCCGCAAGGTCGCAGCGTCCGTTGCTTCATTCAGGACACTGGCAGAAAAGAACGGTGTGAGAGTGGAATGGATCGGCCGCGTTGAAAGTTGCCTGTCAGAACACCTTTTCGAATGGGGGCTACTATCTGAAAAACAGAAAACAACTTTTACCTTACAATCAGAACATTCCTTTGAGAATGTGCACATTGAGACCGCTTACGAGGGCAACTACCACCTGCTCGCCACCGTTGACGGTAGGGCACTGAAGTATGTCATCCGAAAAGGCTCGCCAGAACACGATGAGATAACCGAAACCGGACCTTCAATGTTGACGGAGGCACGAATCAAAGAGCTGGTAAAACAGCTTCTTTTACCCAAAATCGAAAAACAGTGACCAATCAATATGAAACACGAAATCAACCCTCAAGAGACCAAACGGGCGTATGCCTTTGAGATGTGGATGACCGCGCCGATGCCGATGGTGACGTTGGTGAAGACGATGAATGTGAGTCGTTTGGCGCGGCTCAGCAAGAAGAGCGGCGTGAAGTTCAACACGCTGATGTGCTGGTGCATCGGCCAGGCGGCCACTGGAACTGAAGAGCTGCATCTGCTGCCGGAGAACGGAAAGCTGTACCAATACGACCAGATCGCCATCAACGTGGTGGTGCGCAACCGCAAGGGCGGCATCAACTCCTGCGACATCCCCTATTCCGAAGACCTGCAGCAGTTCAACCGCGACTACCTGGAGCTGACCACCAAGGTGGCGGAGGAGTGTAAAAGCAGCTTCCTCGACGGCTATATGATCGTCGGCACCTCCGCGATGATCCAGACCGAGCTCGACTGCGTGGTGAACCAATACACCGACAAGTTCCTCAACCCGATGGTGATGTGGGGCAAGTACCGCAAAAGCTGGTTCAAGACGCTGTTGCCGGTCTCGTTTCAGTTCCACCACGTGCAGATGGACGGTGGGGACGCGGCGAGGTTTTTGGAACGGCTGCAGCAAACTATCCTCTCTATATGAAGCTGCTCAAACAATACCGTTTCGGCTTTGACTTTTGGGGACTCCTCCTCTTCCTGTTGGTGATGCTCCCGAACCTCATCTGGTTTGCCGTCCCCGCGCCCAACGACGTATTAAGGGCAGATTCGGTCACGCCGGTGGTGGATGTCATTGCTTCGGTGTGCCAAGTCCTGACCGTCGCCTGCCTCTGCTTTCTCATCAACGAAGAGAGGGGCAAGCTGCGTTTCTCGCAGTTAGTCATTGCAGCCGTCACCTGTGTCGCCGTCTATTACCTCGGCTGGGCGTTATACTATTCCGGCATCGCCAACTCCTGGATTATCCTCCTGCTGACCCTCCCGCCGTGCCTGTCGTTCATCCTTTTCGCCGCCGACCGGAAAAACCTCCCGGCGGTGTTGTTCGCTTTGGTGTTTGCGGTGTGCCATTTGGTATTTGGAGTGGTGAATTTTGTGATATGATGAAAATAAGAAGGTTTCAGGTTGTGCTGAAATATTGGATGCGAGGCTTGAGAAACCCATAGAATAGCCTATTATAAAAGGTTGTATCTTTGCTGTCCAGTTCACGCAATCAAATAGAATGCGTATCAATTCTTGAAATAGTTTTTTTGTATTTTTGCATTCCACTAAACCAATAACAAAATGACTGAAAAACCGACATTTATATTCCGAGAGGAGATGACCACCGACGAAGGTTACGTACAATGGATGGCTGACATCAGGCAACGTTTTCGCCAAAGCCAAGTAAAGGCGTCCGTCCGTGTAAACACCGCTATGCTTGAGTTTTATTGGAGCGTAGGCCGCGATTTGGTGGCACTTCGTGCAGAAGAACGCTGGGGCGCAGGTGTGGTGAAGCAGTTTGCCCTTGACATGCGACAGGAATTCCCTAATGAAACAGGTTTCTCGGACACCAATGTAAAGTATATGAAGCGTTGGTATCTGTTTTATTATGAGAGAGTTAAAAAATGTCAACGTCCCGTTGACCTAATTGGTCACCAAGCTGGTGGCCAATTGGAGGCTCCAGAAAAGAGTCACCAAGTTGGTGACGAATTATCAATGACAATTCGTCAACGAGTCATTGACGAAAAAGGCCAACGATTCGTTGACCAATTAGAGATGCCTGAAATTTTTGGCCAAGTGCCATGGGGACAGCACATAGATATTGTCTCCAGATGTGAGACAATAGAGGAAGCTTTGTTCTATGTTCAGCAAGTCGTGGACGGAGGTTGGTCACGCCCAAAACTAAACGCAAATATTGACAAACAGCTGTATCAATCCCAAGGTGCAGCACTCTCTAACTTCGAGCATACATTGCCCGCATCACAGAGCCAGTTGGCCAAAGAATTGCTGAAAGACCCCTATCATTTCGAATTCCTGACCATGAAAGAAGAATACGAGGAACAAGACCTTGAAGATGCGTTGGTGTCCAATGTCACGCGGTTTCTGATGGAGTTAGGCCAGGGCTTTTCGTATGTGGGTCGTCAGATGGAGCTGCAAATGTCCGGAGGACAGACCTTCTTTCCCGATTTGCTGTTCTATCACATACCTCAGCACCGCTATGTTGTCATCGAATTGAAGGTGGTGAAATTCATCCCTGAATTTGCCGGCAAGCTGAATTTCAATGTGACTGCTATTGACGAACTAATGCGTGGCGAAGGCGACAACCCCACCGTGGGTTTGCTTATTTGCAAATCAACCGACAAGACCGTTGTGGAATGGTCTCTACGCGACATCAACAAGCCCCTTGGCGTATCCACTTACCAGTTAGAGGAAGTGGTGGAACGCACAGTGAAGGAACTGGAGGAAAGGAAAAAAGAAGGTTTGCGCAAATAGCTTGCGCGAGTTTGCTCTCAAATGAAAAACAAGTCCACCATAATATTGATCACAGGCGCGTCGCACACGGGGAAAACGCTGCTGGCACAGAAGATGCTGGAAAAATACGGCTATCCCTATCTCTCCATCGACCATTTGAAGATGGGGCTGATCCGTAGTGGCAAAACCGATTTGACGCCAGAGGACGATGATGCGCTTACGGAATATCTATGGCCGATTGTCCGGGAGATAATAAAGACCGCGATCGAGAACCAACAGAACCTCATCGTGGAGGGCTGCTATATCTCCTTTGATTGGCGAAAAGATTTTGAAGAGCCCTATTTGCCGTCTATCCGGTACGTGTGCCTTGCTATGACCGACGATTATATCGAGACTCATTTCGCGGAAATAATGGCAAACAGCTCTGTAATCGAGAAGAGATTGGACGACACATGCTGCACGATTGACAACCTTAAAAAAGACAATCACGCCTATAGGGAGGGCTGTCAGAAAAATGGTGAGCAAATTGTTCTAATCGACTCGGACTATAATCAAACGATAAACAAGATTCTGACATTGAAATAAAACGTCACCTAAGGGGGGATATGTCTTTGTAGGGCTGTCACAATGCGGCAGCCCTACGTTGCGTTTGGTAACCACGTGACGTTGACACCCATGCGCTCATTTCCTGCGAAATCCCGTCTGTAAAATTAACAATTTAGAAATTAATTGTTAAAATAATGTGCGGATGTGGTTGGTGGTCAAAGAGATGCGGAAGATTGAAAAGCCCTTGACAGAGGGCGTTTTTTGGTGTATATTTGTGGGCAAACATGATCATCTCATAAAGAATCATGAAAAATTCAAAAAACAACAAAACTTGATATATATATCAATTATTTTTTATAATTTTGCAGCGTTATGAAAAAGAAGACTACATTGTATAAAATATCCGAGTCACAAAGAACTACACTCTACTCCATCAGTTTCGAGAAAGATGGCACAACGGAATTTGAGAAATTCGTGTCAGAATTCGAAATGAATGCTCAATACAACTCTGATTACCAAAGGATTATTGCAGCATTGCAAGTCATTTTAGAAAGAGGAGCCTTGGAACGGTTTTTCCGTCCTGAAGGGAAAATGAATGACAATGTGCATGCGATACCCTTAGATGGGGGCAAGCTGAGATTGTACTGTCTTCGCATTTCCGAGCAAATTATTATTCTCGGGAATGGAGGGGTGAAAAGTACGAAAAGCTATCAGGATGATTCCAAGCTGTACGGCTACGTGTTGGATTTACAACGGTTTGAGAAAATTCTGAAGGAAAATATTGAAAAGGGTTATATCATAGTTGATCAAAAAGAACTTATAGGAAGCGACAATCTAATTTTCGAGATATGAACAACAAGCAAGAATGGTTCAAGTCAAAGGTGGAGCAAGTCTCTCCGGAAATCATGTCAGAAGTTCAGTTGTCGGCTGGCATAATTGCACGCATTGACAAACTTCTGAAAGAGAAAAATATGACTCAGCGTGATTTGGCGCGAAAGCTGGGAAAAGACGAAGCCGTGGTTTCGCGTTGGACCACAGGCTTCCCGAACTTCACCCTTCGCACCTTAGCACAAATATCCAACGCTTTGGGCGAACCGCTGATCAAATTGTCGGAATAGACCTCTTGTGAACGATATTCAATTGATATTTTGCAGCGTTATCTGCCTGTCTTGATGTTGAACGGACTTCGCACCAAGGTCGGCAATAATGTGAAGAAGGAAAAAACTGAAGTCACTTTATTTTATGAAAGAAATATCCCCTGAGGAGTTGTATGAATTGTATGAGGACACTTTACGTCAATGCGGAAGCCATATATTCAATTATCCTGTTGATCTTATTGAAATGATGGTTTTTGAGGATTTTGATATCGGTGCTACCAGTTTCTTACATGATAGCTCTCTGAACAGACTCCTTGACAATCATCTTATAAACGAAAAACAATATGATTTAAGTAGAAAAATTCGAACATTATTTCTTGAAATAGAGGACTGCGGAGAATTGACAACGGAGTGTTTAATGGGACGAACAAAAAAATGGCAAGATTTGATTTCCCTTGTTGACGAAGCTATTCAATTACTGTAATTTTATAAAAGGAATTCCAATGAACATCTTGATATTTTCCGGCAGTCCGCGCAAAAACGGCAACACCGAACTGTTAGTAGAAGCCTTTTCCAAAGGTGCTTCAGAGAAACACCACGTGGAGGTCGTTTCGGTGCATGATTACACGGTGCATCCGTGTATGGGGTGCAACGCGTGCTTCACAAGCGAGGGCAACACTTGCGTGCAAAAGGACGATATGTCGCTTATCTACGACAAGTTAGTAGGTGCTGATATGCTCGTCATCGCCTCGCCGGTCTATTTCTATGGCTTGAGTGCGCAACTGAAGGCCGTCATTGACCGCTGCCACAACCCCATCCGCGACAGTTTTCATATCAAGAAGGCCGCCCTCATCTTGGTCGGCGCCGCCACCCTGCCCGAACTGTTCGACAGCATCCTCACCCAGTACCAGCTCTGTCTCAACTTCTTCCACATCGAAGACGCGGGCCATGTGCTCGTGCGCGGCGCGAAGGAGCAGGGCGGCGTTAGAGGTACGAAAGCGCTGGAGGAAGCAGAAGCGCTGGGGAGAGCGATAGCACAATAATCTTCACGCCATCTCGTTTATCGATTAATCACATCTTGTTTTTCTCCCCTTGACAATGAAACGGAAACTGTTTTGTGAAATATCGCCTTTCACCTACCGCCTTTCGACGGAGAAGGAAATCCTGAAGCGGCATCTGAAGGATTTGTCCCAGAAGACCCTCTTTGCCAAAGTGCAGTCGGCGGATGTGTTGCCGGAACTTATCTACCAGCATAACTCCCTTATCCGTCGTCGATTGGGCAATGTCAATATGCAATTGCAGGAGAACAAGGCCACCAATTTGGCCTTGGCCGTGAAACACATTGACGGTCTGCTGATTCGTCCCGGCGAGACCTTCTCCGTTTGGAAGTGCATCGGCCGTACCACTAAGCGGAAGGGCTACAAAGAGGGGCTGACCATTGCGAAAGGGCAGCCGACGCAAGGGATTGGCGGCGGGATGTGCCAGCTGTCGAACCTGATACACTGGATGGTGCTGCACAGCGAACTGACCATCACGGAGCACCATCACCACGATGGTCTGGACCTTTTCCCCGACTTCGGGCGGCAGATTCCGTTCGGCACCGGCACCAGTATTTCGTACAACTACCTCGATTATCGTGTGAGGAACGATTCGGACAACACCTACCAACTACGGCTTTGGGTGGATGACGAATACTTGTGCGGCGAGCTCCGCGCGGCAGAACCCCAGCCCCATACTTTCCACATCCACATCGAGAATGAACGCTTCACTCGCGAAGACGGGGTTGTCTATCGCAACGGCGAGGTCTATCGGGACATCCTCGACCCCGCCACAGGCCGCTGTCTCGACAGCCAACTCATCCGCACCAACCATGCCAAGGTCATGTACGAATGTCCGGAGGAATTGGTGGAGTAAGTTGTTGAACGATGACTTCTGTTTAAAGGCAAAAGGCAATAGGGAAAAGGCAAAAGGCAATAGTCAAAGTTAATAGTCATAGTTAAAGTCATAGTCAAAGTTAAACAATATGAACGAATTCGACAACCTGAAGGGACTCCGCCACAGCGAGCTGCTGGTGGTGGAGCATAAAGATACCGCTGCCGTGTATGGTTCCGGCGCATTGGAGGTGTTCGCCACGCCCGCCATGATTGCCCTGATGGAGAAGACCTGCCTCATGGGCGTGTGCGACAAGATCGGCGAGGGCAACACCACCGTCGGCATTGCGGTGAATATCAAGCATTTGAAGGCCAGTCCCGTGGGCGCGACCATCCGCTGCGAGGCCGAACTCGTGGAGGTGGACCGCCGTCGTCTGGTCTTCGAGGTGAAGTGCTTCGAGGGCGAAACGCTCATCGGCGAGGGCATCCACGAGCGGTTTGTGGTGGAGAGCGAAAAGTTTATGGCGAAACTGTAGGATTGTCCAACTATGACAAGAAAACGATCCATAATCATCCTGTTGTTCTGTCTGTGTGTCGGTGCGCTGCATGCTCAAAATGATTCAGTGAAGATGCTGCGGCTGGATGGTCCTTCGAAATGTGGCATGCCAGGATATGTCATCCTGATTGATGGCAAAATCCCCCTGTCGGCGTATACCATCATCACTTTTGACCCAAAGATATTCAAAGACACTGTTCAATATTCGTTTCCTCACTTCTTCGTAATATACTCTGCTGACGCTGGAAAGAGCATGGACACCGTTCCGGATCTGTGTTCCATTATCCCGGATTCTGCAAAGGTGTATTTGGAGTATAGATTCCGAGAGCCAGTGGGGAGGAACAAGTATAAAGACCATCTTTATCAGGATTCGCTCTCCTGGAAGTATTTTTACGATGTTGAATATGTGAACATCCAGAACATCAACAAGCAACACTATCACATCAATTACGTTCAGCGAGGACCGTCAAGGCTGGTCAGACCGTATGACAAGAAGAAATATGGAAATTATCGCCGGTTTAAGAAGAAGATATCCAGAGGATGGTTTCCGACCCACTACTCGTATCCCACGCGCCCTGGTGAAAAATCAACCCCGCAGTATTTCTGATAGAAATGAAGGATTCTTGGAGATTATACACCTGACAGATTAGTATCTTTCTATGAAATCCCGCACAATCCTGAAAATCGGCTCGTAGCTGTCGAAGATGGCGTGCTCGTAATTGTCGAACGGGGTGTGGTAGTACTTGAAGGCATCGCCCTCCTCGTTCTCGAAGAAGATGGTGGGCACGTGGCGCTGGGCGAACGGGTAATGGTCGCTGTTGCCGGCCAACTCGCCACGATTCAAGTCTTTGAAATAGTGCTTTTCATTGTTCAGCTGCTCAAAGAGAGCATAACCGCGCATGCCCTCATCGCTCACCTCGCAATACTGCACGGGGTTGTTGTCGCCTATCATATCGATGTTGAAGAGGTACTTGATTTGCGTCAGCGGAACGACAGGATGCTCTGCATAATATTCCGAACCGCGGAGGTTGGCGTCCTCGCCGGAGAAGGCAATGAAGTACATGTCGAACTCGGGACGGTTTTGTGCGTAATAGGCCGCGAGCGTCACGATGGCGGCAGTGCCGGAGGCGTTGTCGTTGGCGCCGGCGTAGTATACCTTCTTGCCGAGGTTTCCGAGGTGATCGTAGTGCGCCGTGAAGACATAGCAGCTGTCGTGCCGCCTGCCCTCCACTTTGGCGATGACGTTGAAGAGTTCGTAATCCTTCAGGAATTTGTTCTCAATATTGACCGTGATGCTCTGTGCGTCTTTCGGGAAATCCGATGTGGCCCAGATGACGGGTTTGCCCATGATTTTCTCGCCGTATGCCTTATAGAACTTCAGCAGCGGCTCCCACGTCTGGATCATCCCCGCATTGGCGCACTCGGTCCCGCCCCATATCTTCTTAAAATCCTGATAGTGCTTGTAAGAAAACCAGAAGTCGCAGACCACGAAGCAGTCCTTGTACTCGGGCTTCGCGAGGTCGGCGAACATCTTTTCGGCGTTGTAGTTGTTCGTGTCCACGTAGTAGAGCTTGTAGGTGCCCTGCACGCCCGGCGAGTACTCGCGCATCGAGAAATCGACGCCCGGGGTCAGCTTGCGGCCATCCACCGACATCTTCATCTTGCCGGGGAAGGTGTTGATGTCGATGGTGAACCACTGCAGGATAATTTCATCTACGTGGGCCGTCAAAAATTCTCCAGCCAAGTACTTCCCCGCCTTGTTGGCACCGCCGTAGGCATAGCCGCGCCCTTGGTATTTCGCGGAACTCAGCTCCTTGACTACCTGTTTGTAATGCGCCAGATCCTGGGCCTGTAGAGACGTTTCATGAAACGTCTCTACAATAAAAAACGCCATCAATATGAAAACCAGTTTTTTCATCGTTCAAAATGTATTATGGACGGCAAAAATGCAAAAAATATGGATTGCCCATTGGCGGAATTGATTTGAAAAAAGTATCTTTGCCGTCTCTATTCAAAAAAAATCAGCATGTATCAATAATACAAATCGTGAGTATGAAAACAATATCTTTCAGAGAGATACGGATAATAACCTTGATGATGGCGATACTGTCGCTGGGGCTTACGACTGTCCATGCGCAAGACCACGCGAAATCATTCCTGAAACACTATGACCTCTCCACCACGGTCATCAACCCCGACACGGCGCCTACCGACGAAATCTATTCCTGGTGGACGGAGTCCGCGAAAAAAGAGTGGGGCAGTTACGGCAAAGCTCCGCAGGTTGAAGGACACTACGACTATGCCCACGCGTTCAGCTATGACCTGAATGGTGACCATTTTGACGTATATGAAACCGGAACAATGGATTTCGCCCACGACGGCAGCGCCCTCGACTCTGCGCGTCAAGTGTATGTGGCAACGCTCAAAGAGGGCGGCACCGCGACGATTGTGTTCAACTATGTCAGTCCCAGCCGCTGGCATCTCGATGGCGAGGACTTCCATTTCGCCGGCATCAAGGAGAGTTTCCGAATGGAGGTGGTGGATATGAAAACCAATGGTTGTGATTCGACTCGTGCCGCCGAGTTGGCGCAGGAAATCATCAAAGTCATAAGCGGCAGCTGCGACTACGCGTACATATTCCACCTCGACTTACTGACGGCGAAGAAGATGCAGTGGAGCTTCACCTACCGAGACGGCCACAGCGACACGTGGGAGTTCTATCGGGCGTATTAGCTGGCCAGCCGTAAAGGTGCCTAAGGCACGAGGCTATTCATAATGTCGGATCCGCACCTCCACACCCTCGTCTTTCAGCAGGGCAGGAAGGTCGTCCACTTTGGTCTTTCCGAAGTGATAAGGGAACAACACTTTGGGTTTGATGGTCTTGGCTGCACGCACCAACTGCTCTACCGTCATGGTGTAGGGTTGGTTGCAAGGCAGGAAGGCTACATCTATGTTCTTGATGTCAGCCATTTCGGGGATGTCTTCTGTGTCGCCTGCAATGTAAATGCGCAACCCGTCGATAGTGAGGATAAAACCATTGTCTCGGTTCTTGGGGTGGAATTGCAAATGACCTTCGGTGGTGTTGTAGGCGGGGACAGCCTCCACGGTCAGCCAGCTTTCGAGCACGAGACGGTCTCCATTAGCCATAACAATGCCACGTCCCAGCTGGTTGGCACAACGACGGTTGGTGATCAGCTGTGTTTTGGATTGGGAAAGTAATGCGATGGCATCTTTGTCGAGGTGGTCGAAGTGTTCGTGTGTCACAAAGATGACGTCTGCTTTGGGAAAATTAGAGTAGTCGATGGTGCGGTCGCCGAGATTGGTCACGGGATCGACCATCAGCATGTTTCCATCGAATTCGATGCAGATGCTGGCATGTACTATTGCGTGGATCTTGAGTGTTTTTCCACTTTTCGTGATGAAAGTGTCCGTTTCATATTGGCTTGGAACGGAAAGTGTTTGTCCGCATGCCACCAAACAGAGGAGGAGCGGCAGGAAAAACAGGGTTTTCTTCATAAGGGCCTTCATTATTATTCAGTTGGCAAAAATATAAAAAAACGTCATCCATCATGTTCGGGCATGTTCAATTTGTGTACTTTTGCCACTTGAAGATATCGTTGTCATCCATTGCATTATGAAACAGGAAAAATTCTCCATTGTCGAACGACTAAAGAGCTTCACATACGCCTTCAACGGGCTGGGCTTGCTCTTCAAAGAGGAACACAACGCCCGGATACATCTGTTTGCAGCCATCTGCGCTATCATAGTGGGCATTTGGCTCAGAATTTCGACGCTGGAATGGGCAGCGGTGGCCTTTGCCATAGGATTGGTGTTCAGCGGGGAGATATTCAACTCAGCCATTGAGGACCTTTCCGATGTGGTGTGTCCGGAACGCGACGACCGTATCAAGAAGGTCAAAGACTTGGCTGCGGCGGCGGTCTTGGTGAACGCTATCACGGCTTTTGCCATAGGACTGCTAGTTTTTCTACCAAAAATCATCGCATTGTTTCATTAAAACATCCAAAACCCTATCGTTGTGCCGGTAGTTTAGACAAAAAAGATGAAAACAATCCGTCCCCAATTACAAGCTTATATTGAGCGCGAGATATTGCCGCGCTACGACAGCTTTGACGCGGCGCATCGGCGCGACCACGTGGAAATGGTCATCCGGCAGAGTCTGGAGCTGGCCGAGCAAACATGTGCGGACGCGGAGATGGCGTATGTCATCGCCGCCTACCACGACACGGGCTTGTGCGAAGGGCGCGATCAGCATCATCTGGTATCGGGAAGAATCATCCGTGCCGATCAGAACTTGCTGCAGTGGTTCTCGCCTGGGCAGATAGAGACGATGGCCTGTGCGGCGGAAGACCATCGTGCCTCGGCGGATCACGCCCCGCGCACACTATACGGGCGCATCGTGGCAGAGGCCGACCGCTTTATAGATCCCGAGACCATTGTCCGCCGCACCGTGCAATTTGGGCTGAAACACTATCCCAAACTGGACAAGGCGGGGCACTATGAAAGGACGGTGCAGCACCTCCACGAAAAATATGGCCGTAACGGCTATCTCAAGCTTTGGTTCACCGACTCGCCCAACGCCCAACGTCTGGAATTTCTGCGCCAAATCATCGACGACGAGCCCCAACTCCGCCGCCTTTTTGATGAGTGTTGGGAAAACCTAAATAGACCACAATGAAAAAAAGCTTCACCTGGATACTCGACTTCATCCTTCTCTGCGGCACGATAATCCTATCTTCCTGCAAGCCGCAGCAGGAGATTATGCCCACCGTGGAACGGATACAGGATCGTGGTGTGCTATTGGTCGGCACCACCGGCGATTATCGTCCTCTATCCTTCTGCGAAGCTGACAGCACCTACTGGGGCTTCGAAATAGACATGGTTCAGGAGATGGCCCGACGACTGGGGGTCGGCGTCTTGTTTGTTCCTACCTCCTGGCCCACACTGACAGACGATGTCCTGGCAGACCCGCAGGCTTTCGATCTTGCCGCCAGTGGCATCACTATCACTGAAGAACGACTCGCCATCATGGCTATGAGCGAAGGATATCTGGCCAATGGCAAGACCATCCTATGCCGTGCAGAGGACTCAACACGCTTCCGGTCGTTGGATGACATTGACAGGCCCGAAGTGCGCGTGATGGTGAATCCCGGCGGACAGAACGAGAAGTTCGCCTGCGAGCACCTTGTCCACGCCACCATCATCGTCCATCCGAACAACGAGGAGATCCCTGAACTGGTGGCGCAGGGAGAGGCGGATGTGATGATCACCGAGATCACCGAAGCTCCGTGGTATGTCCTGAACGACCCGCGGCTTGCGGCCCCGTTGCTGGCAACCCCCTTCACCCATGGCGAAATCGGTGTGCTGATGCGCAAGGGACAGGAAGACCTTTTACAGTTTATCAATGAGATGATCCGCCAGATGAAGGCCGATGGTTCTCTCCGTCGGTTGCAGGATAAATACGGACTCGACGGCGAATGATCTCCCTTTAGCGGTGGCAATCCCCTACAATGACCACTGCTATTTCAACTACCATAGTCCCGGGCCAGGAATCGTTTCCAGCAAAAGTAAGAGAAGATTTCCTGAAGAAACACAGGCCGTGGTAAGACAAGGGAGGCATGAGACGTGCCGAGGTGAGTTTTTTATTCTCCATACGTGTTTTATGTTAGTTTTTTTTCTATCTTTGCGGCGTGAAAAAAATCTCTGGTGTGAAATATTCTGAACTGGAAAAGATATTGAAAAAGGCTGGTTGTTATCTGGTTGGAAGCAATGCCCATCCAATTTGGTACAGTCCGATAACAGGCAAGAGGTTTCAGACAGGGCACCACAAGTCGGAAGAAGTAAAGAAAGGAACTTTGGATAAGATTATGAAAATAGCAGGCATTAAACGATAAACGTTGATATAGTATGAAAGTAAGAGCCATTATTGAAACAGGAAAAAACCTTGATTATGACATTTACACCGATGACAACTCGTTGGGATTCATGCTGCTTGGACAGGGCAATACAATAGAAGAGGCCAAGTCCGCCTTCTTGAAGAGCAAGGAAGAGATGAAAGCGGTATATGAAGAGGCGGGAGAGAGTTTTGATTTTGACAGCCTGGAGTTTGAGTATGTGTTTGATACAATATCTTTCCTCAAGTACTCTCCGTTCACGCTCACCGGTTTGTCGAAGGCAACAGGTATCAACTGCAAGCAGTTGAGCCACTATGTAACAGGTTATCGTAAACCATCCCCCAAGACTATACAGCGCATCCAGACGGGCGTGACGAAGTTTGCGGAAACGATGAGTCACGCAGTGCTGGTATAGCACCATCAATACGACAGCAATAAACGACTGCTCCCTATCCTTTATGGTGTCCATGACAAGATGAAAAGAACCACATACACCTGTCCCGTTTGCGGTTACGACAAGTTGGAAGAACCGCCTTATGACGAATTCGGCTATCCGACATACGTCATTTGCTCATGTTGTGGTTTTGAATTCGGATTGGACGACGCGTCCGAAGGATATTCTTTTTCAGAATACAGGCAACGATGGATAAACAACGGATTCCCATTTTTTAACAGCAAAAAGAAACCGTCGAACTGGAACGAGCGTGTGATGAAACGGCAGCTGGAAAATGTAGAGAAGGAAAGATAAAACGATTATGTCCACCCTCACTATCCGACATAAACGCCATTGGTACGAGCCCAAGTTGCCGCATGCGGTCTTTCTGAACGGCTACTTTGTGGGCATGATGAAGGACGACCACCTGCGGGGCGAGGTTCCGCCGGGCAGTTACGCGTTGCGTGTGCAGTTCGGCGGGCAGATTTCTGTCGGCAAGAAAGGCAAGAGCATCGATATGTCGGTGTCCGCGACAGAGCAGGTGGAGGTCCCTCCGACCGGCGAGGTGGTGTGCGAGTTCCACGACCGCGAGAGGCTCTGGAACATCCTCTTTGATATCGACCTCATCCTCTGGGTGGTGTCGTGGTTCGTCACCATGCCGCCACTCTATAAGATTCTGTCGGATGCATTCTTCGTCATTTGGCTGGTGCGGTTAATATGGATACGGAAAAAGTATTACAAAATAACAACAGTTAATCCAACATACACAACACCAACCTGTTTGTAAAATTATGAAGAAACTCTCCCTCACCACCCAGATCGGCATCGCCCTCGTGCTGGCCGTGGCCGCTGGCATCGACCGTATCATCGACATGGGCCGCACTGTCATGTCAGTCACCGGCGACGCCTCCTGCGCTGTCGTGATGCAAAGGATAGTGGGAAAGAAATTGTAACAATACGACAATAGCTATGGCAAGAGATTATGATTTCCATACAGATCGCATTATTCGCAGGGTCTCCTTGCCACAAGACGGAGTCCAAGTGATGGAGGTTTTTGCCGCAGCCAAGAGCATTATGGTTGCATCAGGAAATCTGAATCAATGGGTCAAAGGATACCCATCCTTGGAGGTTGTGCAGGCAGACATGGGGAGAGACGGGGGCTATGTGATAGAAGAAGCCGGACGGATAGTGGCCTACTTCGCCTTCCTTCCTTCGCCAGAGCCTACTTACGATAAGATTTATGACGGTGAGTGGTTGGACAACACACAGCCTTATCATGTCATCCATCGCATCGCCAGCTTCCCAGGGGTGCATGGCGTTTTCCAGTCTATCATGGACTTCTGCTGTGCGAGAGAACACAATATCCGCATTGACACACACCGTGACAACCATATCATGCAGCACAATATTTTGAAACATGGGTTCCTGTATTGCGGCATCATTCTTTTGGCTAACGGCGACGAACGGTTGGCGTATCAGTATCTTTCATGAACTAGAAGTCCCGGTTTCGGGCTGCGACTTTCATTCGTAATACGTTATCTTGCGCACCAATAATTCCATGGCGGTCAAGGAGTCTTCGCACACTCTTTCATAACGCAAAAAATGAGTATCACTTTCTGTATGAAAGATGCAAAAAATACGGAGGGTTGTTGCAAGATGATGTTTTTTCTATTTTTGCCGCATCAATAGCATTATCAAAAATACTCATTCTCGCTTTCACGGAACTGTTTCGTGTAGGTGTTAAAAGTAAAACGAAAAAAATAGATTAAGGGAAAAAACCTCTTTGATATGATAAGAATCGTCATCAGATTTTAAAACAGATTATTACGATCGAAAATGAAAGAACAAATTGCATGTATCACGGGTGCCAACAAAGGCATCGGATTTGGGATAGCCAAACATCTTGGGCTAAGTGGCTGGAATATCATCGTCGGGGCGCGTGACCAGAAGCGTGCCGAGAAGGCAATACAGGAGCTTACTTCTCTGGGCATCCAGGTGCCCGGCTGGGTGAACATAGAACTGGCCGACCTCTCCAGTGTGGAGCGGGCCGCCCGCGAACTGGCCGACCAACACCCCAACCTCTCCTTGCTGGTGAACAATGCCGGCATCCCCGGCGACATGAGCGTGGACAGCCAGCACACAGAACTGGCCGACATCCGCGAGACCCTCGACGTGAACTTCGTCGGAACCTTCACCTTGACCAAGTTGCTGGTCCCGCTGATGGCCAAAAACAGCGGCCGGATTGTCAACGTCACTGTGCCCTCGGAAATCAGTCCCTATTGGCATCCGTTAGCCTACGTCACGAGCAAGGCCGCCCAAAATGCCATGATGGGCGTGATGGCCATGGAGTTCCAGCAGAACAACATCCCCGTGGAGATCTTCTCCGTGCACCCGGGTCCCACCACCACCGATCTTAACGGCAATATGAGTCTTCCCGGTTTCCACGACATCGACACCGTGGGCCGGAAGTTCGCGGAACTGCTCAACGACGGACATAGCCATCAAGGAGAGTTCGTAGAGTTATATCCCATTGTTAAAGAGGATTAATAGGTTTTTGATATGATGAAAAAGTATAAGGTCCCTGTCATCCTGTTTGTCGTTTTTGAAATCATTGCCGTGTCGTTGTGGCTGTCAACGGGCAATCTGTTTTTTCTGCTCAACTTCACCTACATCGGTCTCTGCATTGGGATAGGAGGGATCTTGCAGGCGGCGGAGAAGAAGTACGCCCGCGAGTTTGTCCAGTTCGGCGTGGGAGCCTATATTCTCGTCTTCCTCGGACTAATCTGCAAGGAGAACATGCAGATGGAAGGTTTTTGGTACTATCTGCTCTCCGGTGTTGTGGGCGCGGGTGTGCTGCATTATGCCATCGCCAAGATCTTCGGACCGCTGCTCTTTGGCCGCGGCTGGTGCGGCTATGCGTGCTGGACGGCCATGATCCTCGACCTGCTCCCTTATAAACAGCCCAAGGGTCTGCGAAAGAAAATAGGCTATATCCGATACATCATGTTTGTATTGTCGCTCGCCCTTGTACTCGTCTTGATTCATTACGGCAAAGCCACGGCACACACCATGTTCGTGATGTTTCTCGTCGGCAATCTGCTCTATTACGCGGTCGGTATCATCTTGGCCGTGGCTTTCAAAGACAACCGTGCTTTTTGCAAGTACATCTGTCCGATCACAGTCTTCCTTAAGCCCATGAGCTACTTCTCCCTGCTCCGCATCCGTTGTGACGAGGAGAAGTGCATCCAGTGCGGTAAATGTTTGAAGGTATGTCCGATGGATGTGGAGGTGAACAACGACTCCCGCAATCGCAAAAACGCCACAGAATGCATCTTGTGCCAAAAATGCAAGAAAGAATGTCCTGTGAAGGCTTTGAGATGAAACAGGGTGGCATAGTCTTGTGGTAAAATAGTATATTTGCACCGAAATATCAGTTAACAAACAAAGAAATCCAATAGCATAAATATCAATCTTTTATCCTCGATCCGTATGACAAATATCAAAATGATGTTGATCTTGGCAACCATAACGCTGACCGCTGTTTCCTGCGGTACCAAGAAAGAGACCCCCAAAGAAGAAGCCCCCAAGATGTTGGTGCTTTACTATTCCCAAACAGGCAATACCAAGGCTGTGGCCGAAGAGATCGCCACCAAGCTGGGTGCTGACATAGAGGAAATCACCATGGTGGATTCCTATGACTCTGACTTCCAAGCCACTATCACACGCTGCATGCAGGAGCGCGAGAAGGGTGTCGTTCCCGACATCAACCCTGTGGCCGCCAATATCGCCGATTACGATGTGATCTTCCTGGGCTTCCCTGTCTGGTTCGGCACATACGCGCCGCCCGTGCAGAAGTTCCTCCTCGGCACTGACTTGAGTGGCAAGAAGATCGTCCCCTTCTGCACCTTCGGCAGCGGCGGACTGGAGTCCAGCGTGAAAGACTTGGTGCAGGCCGAGCCCAATGCAGAGGTGCTGTCCGGTTACGGTGTCCGTGCCGCCCGCTTGGAGGCCATGCCCTATGAGGTGGACCAGTTCCTGAAAGCCAACGGTTTCCTCGAAGGCGAGTTTGTCCAGCTGGAGGAATTCCCAGCCCAACACGAGGTCAGCGAGACGGAAGCAGCCGTTTTTGATGCTGCCGTGGATGGTTATCCGATGCTCCATGCCAAACCCAAGACGGTCGCCAAGCGCGATATCCCGTCAGGTGTCGAGTACCTTTTCACTGCCGAGGATCTTCCTCGTGAGGACAACCCCAAGATGCCGCCCGCCGGTGAATTACAGGTCTATGTGACCGTGGTGGAAGGAGCCGTCCCGGTGTTCACGAAGGTGATTCGATAACTCGCCTTGTCGTCGGAACTGCTGAACGACCCCATTCGTCATTTTGGAGGCTATAGATAATCACGATTAGTATGGATTTTAAATTTTTTGGCCAGGAAGGCCTGCCGACACTCCTGCTCATCCCTGGATTGGGGGTTTCCTATGAGATATTCCTTCCCCTGATTCGTCAGGTGGAAGAGCGTTTTCATATCTTGGCAGTCCAGGTGGATGGTTTCACTTTGGAAAAGAAAACCCGATTCACCTCTGTCGATGACCAAGCCTCGCAAGTCATCCGTTACGTGAAGAGCAACTGTGGAGGGCGACTGGACTGTGCGTATGGCCTCTCGCTGGGTGGGAAAATACTGTCGCGTGTCATGGAACGCCAGGAGATAACCATAGACCATGCCATTCTGGATGCCGCCCCGCTGCTTCCGCTGCCCCGCTGGCTCGTAGGCCCGTTGCGCTATTACCAGTGTTTTAACGTGTGGACCTGCTATCGATGGACTGGTTTTTGGAAATGGGTGTTCCACTCCCACTATTTTGATGTGCTGCTCGATGAATGCAAGAAAGTCTATCCTTTCGGGGGTGGCCGCGCGGTGCTAGATGGTTATAAGTCTGTTTACACCAATAAGCTGAACGCCATCTCCGGTCCTGACATCCAATATTGGTATGGCACAAAGGAGGCGTTTGTCGCCAAGCCACAGGCAAAGCATCTGTGTGCCCTGTGCCCGCATGCCAAAGTCGAAGTGTTCCCGAAGATGAACCACGGACAGTTGTTGGTGGACCATCCCGAGGAGGTGGCAAGCCGTCTGCTCGTTTTTGCGTGATTATGTCAGAAAGAACACCACCCCGATAGTGGTGGAAACAAAAAAGGAGGTTCAAAGACCTCCTTTCTTTTTCTGGTTTACTTTGTGTTGACTACTCCAAATCGATAGCCTCGCACGGACAAGCGTCTGCACAGGCACCGCATTCAATGCACAAATCAGGATTGATGGAGTAAGGAGTACCTTCGGAAATAGCCTCTTGAGGACATTCACCTTGGCAAGTACCACAGCTTGCACAAAGATCCGGATTAATTTTGTAAGACATAGTAATTGTTGTTTTAAGTTGTTTGTTTAATTTGACGGCAAAAATACATTTTTTTTATATGTACCTGCCTTCTATCAAAATTTTTATTGACAAAGGAAAAAGGATAAAATTTAATGGCCCTTTCTTTAAATTTGTTAATAAAATGATGATGCCTTTTCCGCTGAAAAATTATACCTTTGCCATCTAATTGATGGAAGTATGGAAAAGACGACAGAAACCCCTCTAATGCGGCAATACAACAAGTTCAAGGCACAACACCCTGATGCGATTTTGCTGTTCCGGGTGGGGGATTTCTACGAGACTTACGGGAATGATGCCATCACCGCTTCCAAGGTGCTGGGCATCACGCTGACGAAACATCATTCCAAAGGGACCTTCCAGACGGAGTTGGCCGGTTTCCCGTATCACGCCTTGGATGTCTATCTCCCGAAACTCGTCAAAGCTGGGCTGCGGGTGGCCATCTGCGAACAGTTGGAGGATCCGAAGTTGACCAAGACATTGGTGAAGCGCGGCATCACCGAGATGGTAACCCCGGGAGTCTCCATCAATGACAAAGTTTTGGAGCAGCGCGAGAACAATTTCTTAGGTGCTGTTCAGCTGAACGACACAGTCAGCGGCGTGGCCTTTGTCGATATCTCTACTGGCGAATTCTATATGGCAGAGGGAGACCTGACCTACCTTGACAAACTGTTGCAGAACTTCAAGCCAGCAGAACTGATCATCCAAAAGAATAAAATGTCCCGCTTTAAGGAGCAGTTCGGGGATAAGATTTTGCTCACTCCCTTTGACGACTGGGTCTTCACCTCAGACTTTGCCATGGAGCTGTTGACCAAGCATTTCCAGACCTCTTCACTCAAGGGGTTTGGCGTGGATGGTCTGCCGCATGGCATCATCGCGGCCGGAGCGGCCCTGCACTATCTCTATGAGACACAGAATCATAAGATACAGCATATCAATAAGCTGACCCGTATTGAAGAGGAGCGCTATGTGTGGCTCGACCGGTTTACGGTCCGCAATCTGGAACTGGTCTCCACCCCGAATGAAAACGCTGTCACGCTGCTGCAGATCTTAGATGAGACGCAGACCCCAATGGGTTCCCGGATGCTTCGCAAATGGCTCTTGATGCCCTTGAAGGAGAAAGTGCTCATTGAGGAGCGGCTTTCCATGGTGGATTTCCTTATCCAACAAGCCTCCTTGGCTGACGAGTTGGCAACGGAGCTGAAGCGGGTAGGGGATCTGGAGCGTATGGTCTCCAAGATCGCCACCGCCAAAATCAATCCTCGAGAGGTGCTTCAGCTGTCCCGTTCTTTGCGGGCGGTGGAACAGATCCAGAAACTTTGTCAGCAAGCCGACAATCCCTCGCTTTCCAAAATTGCCGAGCAGCTGAACCCCTGCCTGTCTATCTGCACACGCATAGAACGAGAAATCGTGGAGGACGCTCCTGTGATGGTGAGCAAAGGCAATATTTTCCAGGCAGGAGTGAATGAACAACTTGACGAACTGAGAAACCTGGCCACCAACAGCAAAAACATCCTGGCCGACATCCAAAAACGGGAAGCGGAACGTACCGGCATCACGAACTTGAAAATCGGATTCAACAATGTCTTCGGATATTATATCGAGGTCTCCAACTCGCATAAGAGCAAAGTGCCACCCGAGTGGACGAGAAAACAGACGTTGACCAATAACGAGCGCTACATCACCGAGGAGCTCAAAGAGTTGGAAACCAAAATCCTTGGTGCCCAAGACCAGATAGGAGTCATTGAGACGCAGTTGTATAACGAACTGTTGATTAGCCTGACAGACTATATCTCGTTGATTCAGCATGATGCCAGACTCTGTGCCCGATTGGATGTGTTGCTCTGCTTCGCCGCGGTTTCATCGGCCAACCAGTATGTGCGTCCTGAGATCAACGACAGTTTGAGTATCAAGATCAAGCAGGGTCGTCATCCGGTCATCGAGAAGCAGTTGCCTCCCGGGGAACCCTATATTGCCAATGATGTAACCCTGGACAATGACAAACAACAGATCATCATCATTACGGGTCCGAATATGTCGGGCAAATCCGCCTTGTTGCGCCAAACGGCCCTTATTGTGCTGATGGCGCAGATAGGATGCTTCGTGCCAGCCAAGAGAGCGCAGATCGGCATCGTCGATAAAATCTTCACCCGAGTGGGAGCTTCCGACAATATCACAACGGGAGAGTCCACTTTCATGGTGGAGATGAATGAAACGGCCAGCATTCTGAATAATATCTCCAATCGCAGTTTGATACTCTTGGACGAGATTGGCCGAGGCACCAGCACCTATGACGGTGTATCCATCGCCTGGTCTATCGCAGAATATCTCCACGAGAACCCCTATGCCCGGGCTAAAGTGCTCTTCGCGACGCACTATCACGAACTCAACGATATGGCCGCTCAGTTTGCCCGTATCAAGAATTACCACGTGTCTATCAAGGAGATAGATAACAAGGTCTATTTTCTCCGTAAACTAGAACCCGGTGGCAGCGAACATAGTTTCGGTATCCACGTGGCGCGGATGGCCGGCATGCCCGCTTCTGTGCTGAGGAGAGCCGAGATCATCCTCCAGCAACTCGAAGAGAGCCGCTCCAAGAACGACTCCAATGAGCCGATGATTGAAAAGTCAACGCCGGGCTATCAATTGAGCTTCATCAACTTGGATGATCCTCTATTGCTGGAGGTGAAGGATGTGATCGTGGGTTTGGACATCAACAGCCTTACCCCTGTGGAAGCCTTGATGAAACTGAATGAGATCCAACAATTGTTGACCAAAGGGAAAAAGAGCGGAAACTAACAGACTATTTCAGGAATCATAAAAAAGGATAACACTTCTGTGCTATCCTTTTTTTGGTGTCTCAGCTGGGATTCGAACCCAGGACCCCATCCTTAAAAGGGATGTGCTCTACCTGCTGAGCTACTGGGACATCCGTTCTCTAATTGAGGCTGCAAAAATAGACTTTTTTTCATTACCCCCAACCATGGTTTCCATCATTTTTCAAAAAATGTTCATAAATAACTGATTTACAGAAAGAAAATATTTTTTTCGTCAAAATGGTTCAACTCATTTCTTCTTTTGAATAATTTGTATATTTGTCCATATAACAAATTGATAATAAGAATGTTAAAAACCAAACTCAAAAATTGTCACGCAGAAAATGAAAAATGGCAAAGGGAAGCGGAAAATCCGTAAAAAAAAGGGTGAAAAGTGGAATTGACAATATGAAAACCAGCAATTTAAATAAATAGAGAAAATGCATAAAAAATTGATTTTGAATCCGACAAAAGACACGATAACCATCTGTATCCCGACGGAATGGGTGGGGAAGCCGCTGACGTGCATATTGAAGTCGGCGGAATACGACATAGAAGATATGTACACAATGGTCAGTGAGGACGCAATCCGCTATCAGCGGTTGAGGTACAGTCACCGTAGAAGGAGGACAAGAAGCAGGCGCCGTCGCCGTTAGTGGAGGTCTGCGCCTATCAGGTGCATGAACTCCTGGCGGGTGTTTTCGTTTTTCAGGAAAGCGCCGGTGAATTCAGAAGTGGTTGTGACGGAGTTCTGTTTCTGGATGCCTCTCATACACATGCAGAGGTGCTGGGCTTCGATGACGACGGCTACGCCCATGGGGTTCAGGACCTCTTGCAGACAGTCTTTGATTTGGGTTGTCAGTCTTTCCTGAAGCTGCAAGCGGCGGGCGAAGCATTCTACCACGCGCGGGATCTTGCTCAGACCAACGATAGTGCCGTTGGGGATGTATCCGACGTGGGCCTTGCCAAAGAAAGGAAGCAGATGATGCTCGCACAAGGAATATATCTCAATATCCTTGACGACGACAATCTGTTTATAGTCCTCGTGGAAGAGCGCGCTTTCCAAGATTTTTTTAGGGTCTTGGCGGTAGCCGTGCGTCAGGAAATCCATGGCTTTGGCGACACGCAAGGGAGTCTTGATCAGCCCTTCACGGTTGGGGTCTTCTCCCAGGTGGAGCAAAATATTGCGATAGCTGTCCGCCAAGGCGGCGACTTCTTGTTCCGGTAAGTTGTGAATGGTGGTGGATCCACCTGTCTTTTCAGTCATAAAGAATTTAATGTATAAAAGGATTGTATTTTTTTTCGTGTTGAATGGTGGTCGTAAGGCCGTGACCTGGGAAGATGATGGTCTCATCGGGGAGGGGGAATATCTTGGTCTGTACCATTTCGACCAGCAGGTTGCCGTTGCCGGTGGGCAGGTCGCTGCGTCCCACGCTCTCTTCGAAGAGGAGGTCGCCGCAAATGAGATAGCCATTGGCGGGATCATAGAGTGTGATGCTGCCGTCGCAGTGGCCGGGGGTGTACAGAACCTGCAGTTGTTGATGGCCGAAGGAGCAGACGTCACCCTCTTTCAGGAAGCTGGTAGCGGCAGGCATCGCCTCTACACTCAAGCCGAAAGCCACTGCGTAGGCGTGGGCCATCTTGTAAATGCTTTGTCCCGCTTCGTGCATCAGCAGCCTGGCATCGGGCCATGTCTCGACACACCACGGGTTGCCCGCGATATGGTCAATGTGAGGGTGGGTGTTCACGATACTCTTGACGGTCAGTCGGTTGTTAGCCACATATTCCTGCAGCTGAGCATCTTCGTAACTTTGGCAGTTGCCGGGATCCACTATGATGGCTTCACCCGTCGTGTCGTATAGCACCAAGGTGTTCACCATGATGGGGTTGAAGTGGAAAACACGGATGGTTACGTCGTTGAATTGTCGTGTCAAGCCTTCCATAAAAGCAGATAAGGTGGTTCTCTTTTTAACGATAGGGGTTTTAGTGAACTTCTTGACCATGGCTGTATTGGATTACCTGGTAAACTTCGCCATTGGGTTTCCAATAGGTCCATTTTCCCTCTTTCAGGCGGTTTTTGAAGGCACCGGCATAGTGCTTTTTGCCGTTCTCATAATACTCGGTGAACTTGCCTTCGGCCACGTCATCCTTGAAATTCTGCTCACGTACTTTGATCTCCTGCACGTTGTAGAAGGTCCATTTGCCTTGCTTTTTGTCGTTGGCGTATTTGCCCTGAGCGAAGACTTTGCCGTTCTGGGCGAACTCTTTCCATACACCTTGTTTCAGATTGTTTTTGTATTTGCCCTGTTTGGATTTATGCTTGGTTTCCTCCCAGAAGTAAGTATAAGAGCCATTCATGAGGCCGTTTTTGTATTGGATGGCATATTTCTGATGACCGTCTTCGTACCAGCCTGTCCACAAGCCAGTCATCTCTCCCTGATGGAAATATCCGTTGTCTTGCGTGCGTCCGTTAGGGTAGAAGGAGGTCCATTCGCCCTCTTCCTTGTCGTTGCTGAAAGAGCCTTGTCGTTGCAGTTTGCCGTCTTCGTACCAAGCCTTCCAGAGGCCTTCCCGTTTGCCTTCTTTGTAGGAGCCTGTTTTCCATAGTTGACCCTCTTCGTAGTAGTAGGTCCATTCGCCCGTTTGCAGGCCATGGTCGAAGTTGCCTTTGCTTCCTAACTGGCCGTTTGGATGGTAGAATTTCCATTCGCCTTGTTGCAGTCCCTTGACGGAGTTGCCTTCCATGCTCTTGTCGCCCTCTTGGGTCCACCAGCAGGCATAGCCTTCCAATTCGCCCATATTGTAATCGCCCTCAAAATACTTGTTGCCGTTGTCGAAATATTCGATGGCATGGCCATGAATACTATCGGCGAGATAGGTGACGTTTTTGAAGATCTTGCCGTTCGGATGGTAAAAGGTCCATTGGCCGTTGCGCTGACCATTCACAAACTGGCCTTCTGATTCAACGGCGCCGGAGGGATACCAGCTTTTGAAGGGACCGCTCTCCGCATTGAATTCTTGGCTGAGACGTCCGTCTTCGTACCATACTTTCCAAACACCCACCTTCTGGCCGTTGCGAAAGTCGCCTTCCGACCATTTGGTGCCGCTGTAATGGTAATAAATCCAATGTCCGTCCTCTTTACCGTTTTTTTCCACACCGATAGACATCAGCTGGTGGTTTTTCCAGTAGGTTTTGACGGTATCTTGCGCCTGCGTGGCAAAAATGACGAGCAAGCAAATGGCCAATAGGATGAGTCTGCGCATATACATATATGTATTTATGATGAAAGTGCAAAAGTAATAAAAATATGATTAAGATGTTGGACGCATCAGCTATTGGCCGTTGGCTGTTGGCTTTCAGGGGGTGATGGTTCAGTGCAAAACAAGGCGTATATAGACGGGCAGATGGTCGGCGAACCCGCCAATATAGCGGGGTCCCAGGAAGGTTCGATAGTTTTTGACACCACCGTATTTTTCATCGGGAACAAGTAGGAAGGGAGCGTCGTAGATGTGCGGAACCCGCCCCACGATCTGTAAACCATCCTGGCTGAACAGGAATCCCCGGGATACCACGAGCTGGTCCAGACACCCCCAGAAGTCCTCGTGTTTGTGGGAACCTTTGTTGTGGCATTTCAGAAACTCATACATCAGGTTGAAGAGCGTGTCGGTTTGGGTGGTGTCGGAAAATCGGGCGGCGCGGAGGTGTTCTTCCATACTCTCGTCGGTGCAGTAGTCGTTGAAGTCGCCCATGAGCAATATCTTGCCTTCTGGTTCTATGCGGAGGACGGAGTCCACGCGTTGCCGGGCCACCTCGGCGTAATAGTTGCGTTTTGGGATAGTGGCGGCAAAGCCTCCGAAGCGGGAAGTCCAGTGGTTGACGATGAGGTGCAGGGAGTCGCCGTTGGCAAAGCGGACGAGGGCATAGAGCAGGTCCCGGTTGCGGGTTTCCGGCTCAAAAGGGAAGACGATGGGAATCTTCTCGGAACGGACTAGAGTCACGCAGCTGTCGCGGTAGAGTAACGCCACATCCACACCCCGCCGGTCGGGAGAGTCGTAATGGACGTAGCGATACCGAAACTTTCGAAGAGGCGACAGGTAGCATAGATCCTTGAGCACCTGCTCGTTCTCTATCTCGGCCAACCCGACCAGCCAGGGAGGATTTCCTTCCCCCATGGCCACCAATACCTTGCCGATATTCTGAATCTTCCGGTAATATTTGGTGTAAGACCAGTGATAGAGGCCAGTGGGGGTAAAGTCATCATCGCGGGTGAGACTGTCGTCTGATGGGTGAAACAGGTTTTCCACGTTGTAAAAGGCTATCAGACAAGTGTCGGCAGATTGTGCCGTCCCCCATTCCACCATACCCAACAATAGTATCAGGATACATATTCTTTTCATAGTTTCATTTGTTTTCTGTCGGCAAAAATACATCATCAAGAAGCGTTTGTCAAGTATTTTTTTTGTACTTTTGCGGCGTCATTTGAGACCACAAGTTTCACGTGACAGAACAATCATAATAGTCATAAACCTAATCCAAAAGTTCTACTGATGGAAAAGAGAATCGGCACCATAACGGTGTTTATACACGACCGTGCGACCGCGTCGCAAATCAACAGCATACTTTCTTTATATGCGGGTATCATCGTTGCCCGGCAAGGCTTGCCATTCCGTGAAAGGACCATGTCGGTCATCTCGCTCATCGTGGAGGGAGACACAGACCAGATCAACGCGTTGTCTGGCAAGTTGGGCAAGCTCGAAAGTGTGGAGGTCAAGGCGGTGATTTCAAAGATCAGTATTTAGAAATTTTCACATAAAAAACATTACTATCATGCAATTCAACCCAGAAAAATGTCGGATACCCGACGAAATCGGAAAACCCTTTATTGACGAACAGGAAATATGGGACTATATTGAGCAAACGGAGAGCACGCCGGAGCGTGTTCGTGCCATCATTCAAAAGTCGTTAGACAAGAACCGCCTTACCTTGGAGGAGACGGCCGTGCTGGTCAACACCACCGACCCAGCCTTGGTGGAGGAGATCAAGGAGGGCGCTCGTGAGTTGAAGCGCCGCATCTATGGCAACCGTATTGTCTTGTTCGCTCCGCTGTATGTCGGCAACTATTGTGTTAATAATTGCAAATACTGTGGTTTCCGTTCCTCCAACAGGGAGCAGATCCGAACCACGCTGACGGACGAGGAGCTGATTCACAACGTGGAGGCGTTGGAGGAGGATGGCCAGAAACGTCTGATTCTGGTGTATGGAGAGTCGCCGAAATATTCGCCGGAATTCATCGCGCACACGGTGAAGCTGACATATGCCACCAAGAAGAATAACGGTTCCATCCGCCGTGTCAACATCAACGCCGCTCCGCTGGATGTGGAGGGCTTCCGTATCGTGAAAGAGGCCGGCATCGGCACCTACCAGATCTTCCAGGAGACCTACCATCCAGAGGCATACTCTTGGTATCATCCTGCCAACACCATCAAGGGCAATTACGAGTGGCGTCTGACCTCCATGGACCGCGCCCAGCAGGCTGGCATCGACGACAACGGTCTCGGCATCCTGTTCGGTCTGTACGACTGGCGGTTTGAGGTGTTGGCCATGATCCGTCACACCAACCACTTGGAGGCTTGTTTCAATGTAGGTCCGCACACTATCTCTTTCCCGCGTATCAAAGATGCCTCGGGCTTGGACATTGACAAGAAGTATTTCGTGGATGATGACACTTTCGAGAAGATCATTGCCATATTCCGGTTGGCAGTGCCGTACACGGGCTTGATTCTCACTGCGCGCGAGACTCCCGAGTTCCGCGCCAAGGCTATCCAATATGGTATTTCACAGATTGACGGTGGCACGAACTTGCAGATCGGGGATTATAAATATCATCATGAGGAGACCGACAAGAACTCCGACAAGGTGGAGAACCAGAATCTGCACCGCGAGCAGTTCAAGGTGGGTGACGACCGCACACTCGGCGATATCATTGAAGAGCTGCTGGACGGCAACTATATCCCGAGCTTCTGTACGGCCTGCTATAGGCTTGGTCGTACCGGTGAGCACTTTATGGAGTTCAGCGTGCCGGGCTTCATCAAGAGATACTGCACACCCAACGCCATCCTGACCCTTAGCGAGTACCTGGTGGATTATGCCACCCCCGAAGTGGCCGCCAAAGGTTGGAAAGTTATTGAAAACAATCTCCAGAATGTGGATGAGAAATTCCGTCCAGAATTGCTCAAACGAATCGAAAGAGTCAAAGCCGGAGAACGCGATCTCTATTTCTAAAACTATAAAAATCTCATTATTAAGAGGTTGTGTTTTTTAAAAGAATATGTAACAAAAAAAATCCCGCTTCGTATAAGTGAAAGTTTTTTTATAATTTTGCAGTCTTAATTTAAATTATTAATGGGTCTGTTTTCATTTTTCACGAAAGAAATCGCTATTGACTTGGGTACAGCCAATACTGTCATCCTGCATAACAACCAGGTGGTGGTGGATGAGCCGTCCATTATTGCGATTGACACGAAGACCAATCAAGTGAAGGCGGTAGGAAAGAAGGCTATGTATATGGAAGGTCGTTGCCCGAAAGGGATTATCACGATTCGTCCTCTCCGTGATGGAGTCATAGCGGACTTCCAGGCCACGGAGATGATGTTGCGTGAGTTCATCAAGATGACAGGTACGAAGGGTTATCTGTTTCCGCCCTCTTTGAAGATGGTCATTTGTATTCCTTCCGGCATCACCGAAGTGGAGGAGCGTGCTGTACGCGATTCCGCCGAGCAGGCTGGCGCCAAAGAGGTGCGTATGATTCACGAGCCGATGGCCGCCGCTATCGGTATTGGATTGGATGTCTTGGATGCTAACGGTAATATGATTATCGATATCGGCGGTGGTACCAGCGAGATCGCTGTGATCGCGTTGGGTGGCATCACCACCAGCACGTCTGTGAAGGTCGCCGGTGACAAGTTCAACAACGATATCATCGCCTATATGCGTAGAAATCATAATATCGAGATTGGTCTTGCCACCGCTGAACAAATCAAGATCAACGTTGGTTCCGCGGTGGACTCCCTCGACAATCCCCCGCCAGACTATGAGGTGACAGGCCGAAGCCTGGCCAAGGGTGTGCCGATTTCGGTCACGGTGAACTATCGCGAGATTGCCCAAGCGTTGGACATGTCCATTTCCTCTATCGAGATGGCTGTCAGCAGCGCGTTGGAACAGACTCCGCCAGAGTTGTCCTCCGATATCTACAAGACCGGTATCTATATGGCCGGCGGCGGATCCCTCCTGCGAGGTCTCGACAAACGATTGGCTGCCAAGACAGGCTTGAAGGTCCATGTGGCGGAAGACCCGCTGCTGGCCGTGGCCCGAGGCACTGCCATCGCCCTGAAGAACTTCGACAAATTCCCTTTCCTGATGAAGTAATAATACATCTATCTTTCAAGCCGGTCAACATGACCGGCTTTTTTTTCGATTATTTTTTTTTATTTGGAAATTTTGTATTTTTGTCCATTCTTTTCCGAATATGGGGAGAGAACCCTGTTGCGGCGATTATTAGTTTAAAACATTAAAATACAAAGCACTATGAAAAATATCTTGGTTGGCATCGACTTTTCCAACAGCGCTATGACGGCAATGCGTCACGCCGTGGCCCTTGCTCTTAAATCTAATGCTACCCTGCACTTGGTCTGGGTGAAGACTCCGGGAGCCATGAAAAACATTGAAGAGAACGATCAGTATCTGGTAGAAATCCAGACAAAACTCACCCAATGGGCGGACCTCTGTCGCGCTGAAGCTCCGAAGACATTGGTGAACAGCATCATCCTCGAAGGGAAGGTGCACCTTGCCATTACCCAATATGCCAAGAATCTGCCGGAATCCATCATCGTGATGGGCGCACACGGTACTTCCGGATTCGAAGAGGGCTACATTGGTAACAACGCCTACCGTCTGATCAACGAGTCTTCCGTTCCGGTTCTCATCATGCGTGAAAACATTCAGATTAACAGAGACCTACATAAGATCTTTGTCCCGATTGACACTAGTTTTGAGACGTTGCAGAAGATCAAATATGCTATCCATTTGGCCAAGTTGTTTGCTGCCCAGATTCTTCTGTATGGTGTCAACTATCCCAACAACCCAGATGTGCGACATATCATCAACGTGCAGATCCGCCATGCTGCCGACATGTGCGATGAGGCCAATGTGCGCTATGTGATCGAGACGGAAAATATCAATCATAACGATGTGTGTAATACCATCTTAAAAGCAGCTCTGGATTACGACTCCAATTTGATTGTCATTATGCGTGAGGAGAACGAGACTGACTTCACCGCGTCCCGCAACATGCGCCAGATTCTGAGTACTTGCGCGATGCCGTTGTACATCATCCCCAACGTGAACGTCTATTCCGTCAGCCGCTAATGGTCAAGAATGGGAAGCGTGTCATGCGCGCTGGCAACATGCTGAACCCCACCCCTGTGGTGCTGGTCTCCTGCGGCAGCTCGCCTGAAGAATACAATATCGTTACAGTGGCGTGGACCGGGACTGTCTGTTCCGATCCACCCCTCTGTTATATCTCTCTTCGTCCTTCTCGTCTTTCCTACGATCTTATCAAGCAGTCTGGAGAATTTGTCATCAACTTGGTGTCCCAGGAGATGGCGGCAGTGACAGACTGGTGCGGAGTGAAATCCGGCCGCCAATATCATAAGTTTCTGGAAACGGGCTTGACGCCGGTACGGGGGAAACAGGTAACGGCACCCATAATCTCTGAAGCTCCTGTCAACATAGAATGCCGGGTCAAGGAGATCATCCCGCTTGGCACCCACGACATGTTTCTGTCGGAGGTGTTGGCCGTGCATGCCCAGAATAGCCTCTTCAACCCCAAGACGGATGCCTTGGAGTTGCAACGCGCCAATCTGTTGACCTATTCGCACGGTCATTACTACAATCTGGGCAAGATATTGGGTAAATTCGGTTTTTCTGTGGAGAAAAAATAATATTCATCATGCAGATCAAAGATATTACTGCTTTTCTGGAGCAAAGGTTTCCTCTATACCTGCAAGAGGATTTCGACAACTGTGGTGTACAGTGCGGCGATGTCTCCCAAGAGGTCACCGGCGTGTTGGTCTGTTTCGAGATGTCCATCGAGGTCGTCGAGGAGGCTATTGCCAAAGGAGCCAATCTGGTCATCTCGCACCACCCGCTGATGCTCAAGCGGGGCATTTGCAAGATCCAACCCACCGACAGAGTGGGGGAAATCTTGTGCAAAGCCCTGGAACACAAGATGGTGCTCTATTCCATGCATACCAATATCGACAGTGCGCAGGGTGGCGGCAACGATGCTTTTGCGGAGAGATTGGGACTTCAGCATGTGTCTGTCCTGGTGCCCCAATCTGGTCATCTTCGCAAGGTGGTGGTGTTCGTGCCTTCGGAGTATGCCGAGACTATGCGTCTGGCCTTGGCGGAGGTGGGGTGTGGCAAAATGGGCTCCTACGACCAGTGTGCCTATACGATGTCGGGCACGGGTTCTTTCAGACCGCTTTCTGACGCTCATCCTTTTGTGGGGAACACGATGCAGGATGAGAAAGTACCCGAAGAACGGGTGGAGATGATCTTCCCGGCCCCGCTGCTGCGCAAGGTGGTGAGCACTATCTATCGAGTTCATCCTTACGAGGAGCCTGCTTTTGACATTCTGCGGCTGGAGAATGCCTCCCGCACAGAAGGGCTCGGAAGAGTGGGCATGCTACCCCAGCCGATGCCGATGTCCGATTTTCTGCGGTATCTGCAGGAGAAGATGCAGATCACCCATCTGCGCTATGCCGGCGATGGCGACAAGATGATCCACAAGGTGGCGGTCTGTGGCGGCGGCGGAGCCTCCTTCATTGAAGCGGCTATGGCCGCCGGCGCCGATGCCTATGTGACAGGCGACATCAAGTATCATGACTTTTTCAGAGCCCATCGTGCTATGACTATCGTGGATGTCGGCCATTATGAAGGCGAATTCTTTATAAAAGAAATAATTTATAAGGAATTAAAAGAAAATTTTTCTACTTTTGCCGTTTCTATTGCAGAAATGGAGAAAATTGAAATTTTTTATCTATAACACATAGAATCAAGAAGTTAACAATATTATGCCCGCTAAAAAGACGACAGAAAAAAAGGAAGTTAAAGCCAAGACAACGACAAAGAAAGTGTCTAAGCCTGCAGTAAAGAAGAAGATTGCCAATGAGGAAGTGACCGTGGAAAAAACGGCCAATGGTGTCATTGAGGTCAAAAAACTGGACAACACCCAAAATGGAGCGGAGGAATTATCCATTGAACAGAAGCTCCTTTCCTTATACAATCTTCAGCAGATTTGTTCCAAGATTGACGATATCCGAATGATTCGCGGTGAGTTGCCCGAGGAGATTCGTGACAATGAAGACGAATGCGAAGGCAAGAAGACCCGTATTGCCAATCTGGAGGATGAAATCAAGACTTTGAAGACCAACATTGCAGCCGAGAATGCCAAGAAGTCCGATGCTACCTCTTCCATCAAGAGATATGAAGAGCAGCAGAACAATGTGCGCAACAACCGTGAGTATGAGTCTCTCAGCAAGGAGATCGACTATCAGAATCTGGAGATTCAGGTAGCAGACAAGCACATTGCCAAGTTCGAAGCTGAGATTGCGGAGAAAGAGCAGAAAATTGCGGACACTCAAGCTCGTTTGGTCGAGTTGGAGGAGATTTTGAAGCAGAAGAAAGCTGAGCTGGAAGTCATCGTTGCCGATACCGAGATTGAGGAAAAGGAGTTGATGGCCAAGGCTGACGAGTTGAAGGAGAAGGTGGACGAGCGTCTGTTGACCGCCTTTGAGCGTATCCGTAAAAACGCCCACAATGGTTTGGCTATCGTGAAGATCGAGCGTGATGCTTGTGGTGGTTGTTTCAGCAAGATCCCGCCTCAACGTCAGCTGGACATTGCCTTGCACAAAAAGATCATCGTTTGCGAGGCTTGCGGCCGTATCTTCATTGACGACAAGTTGGTCCGTAGTCAATATGAGCCTGAGGTGATCACGACAGAATAGGCTGGTGGTTATCTTTTTCTCCTAGACTAAACAAAAAAAAACTCTGCAGAAACCCGCAGAGTTTTTTTATGCAAAGACGTTGACAGAGGTCAAAAGCGTCCACCGGCACCGCCGCCGCCGAAGCCGCCGCCACCGCCAAAGCCACCGAAGCCACCGCTAAAGCCGCCACCGAAATCGCCGCCGCCGAAGCCACCTCCACTGCTATGATCCCATACGGGTCCTATGAAGGGTCCTCCGTAATGGCCGGAACGATGGTCGTTGTCACGGCCAGTCCCACCGCCATGATTTTTCTCATCTTTGAAATAGAATATGATGAGTATCACTAAAAAGATGATGAATCCAATCAGGAAGAGGACTTCCTCGGGGGTCATCTTGTCTTCGGTCAGTCGTTCCACGGAGATCTCTCCGGCAGCCACTGGCAGCAGGTAGGCCAGGGCGGAGTCAATGGCAGCGGTATAGTGCTGCTCCGACAGTTCCGGGATCATCTTCAGGTCGATGACGCGTTTGGCAAAGGCGTCTGGAATCACGGCTTCCAGGTCATAACCCACGGAGATATAGACCTCCCCGTCGTGGTTGGTGCTGGGCTTGATGAGGATGACGACACCGTTGCGGTATTTGTCCGACCGGACACCCCAGCGCTCTCCGATCTCGTAAGCGAACTCTGCGGCAGTATAGTCGCCCAGGTCGTTGACGGTCACGATGCAGAACACATTGGAGGTCGAGTCGTTGAAGGCGACCAGTTGTTGCTCCAGCCGATTCACGTCAGACGTGCCGATCACCCCTGCGAAATCGTTGACCAGCCTGGGCGGGTTAGGCACAGGGGGGATGACATCTTCCCTGTTGTTCTTGGCGAAGAGCAGGGAAGAGAGGCAAAGCAGTAATCCGATAATCGTCAGTCGGCGCATGAACGAGTGCTGTTAGTCGAAGTTGAACTCTACCGACGGGGAGTTTTCAGCGCCCGGAGAAGCCTTGAAATAGCCCTTGCTCTTGAAGCCGCAGATGCCGGCGATGATGTTGTTGGGGAATTGGCGGATGTAGGCATTGAAGTCTTGTACAGTCTCGTTGTACTTGTTGCGTTCCACTGCGATGCGGTTTTCAATGCCTTCCAACTGTGCCTGCAGGTCTCTGAAACCTTACGTGGCAGTCAGCTCGGGATATTTCTCCACAGTCACCAACAAGCGGCTGAGGGCGGAGCTCAGTTGATCCTGAGCGGCCTGGAATTGGGCGATGCTCTCTTCGGAAAGGTTGTCGGCAGTCACATTGACAGCGGTGGCCTTGGCACGGGCATTGATCACAGCCTCCAAGGTGCTCTTTTCAAAGTCAGCTGCCCCTTGAACAGTAGCCACTAAGTTAGGAATCAGGTCCATACGACGTTGATACACGTTCTCTACATTGGACCAGGCTTGATTGCAGGTTTCCTCTTTGGAAACCATCTGGTTGTAAGGGCGCACGGCGGCTCCAATCAGGAGGATTGCAATGACGATCACAACCAATAATACGGAAATACTCTTTTTCATACGATATGTTTTTGAATGATACAATAAATTCTGTCGCAGGAGCCAAGATTGGCTTGTATGTATTGATGGCAGATGTTGCAGGTCTTCTCGTACTCGGCAGGATTCTCTGAGAAGTATTGGATTTTCTGCCACATCTGGTCGGCATTGGTGACGGAGAAAGCCCCTTGGCGCTGGGTCAGCATGACGGCTTCGTTGAAGTGCTGGTAGTTCGGTCCAAAGAAAACGGGGATTTGGTAAACGGCTGCCTCGAGGATGTTGTGCAGACCTGTCTTGAACGCGCCACCGACGTATGCATAGGTCCCGTAGCGGTAGATTCTCTTCAGCAACCCGATGGTGTCGATGATCAGCACCCGGCTGGCGGCCAGCTGTTCGGGGGTGGTGGTGGTCAGCCGGCAGGTCGGGAAGGAGGCGAAGGTGTTGGCAACCTCCTCGCTGCGCCGGATCTCGTGGGGCGCCACGATCAACTTGTAATCGGGAAGACGGGTTAACAGAGCGGCCAGCAGTTGTTCGTCAGGCTGCCAGGTGCTGCCGGCCACGATGAGCTTGGACTGCTGTTGGAACAGCTCCACGGCAGGGATGGACTCCGTCTGCCGGGCTACCTCATAGACACGGTCGAAGCGGGTGTCTCCACATATCTCTACCTGCTGGATGCCGATCTCTTTCAACAGCTGCTTGGACTCCTCGTTCTGCACGAAGAAATAGGAGGCCTTGTGCAATTGCTGGGCAAACCAACGGCCTATCTTCTTGAAGAAATATTGGCTGGGGCGGAAAATAGCGCAGATGTAATAGAAGGGGATCCCGGCTTTGTTCAGCTCGTAGATGTAGTTGAACCAGAACTCATACTTGACGAAGATAGCCATCTGGGGCTGCACCACGCTGACGAACCGTTTGGCCTGTCTCCGTAGATCGATGGGCAGGTAGAAGATGTAATCGGGCAGCGGGTCTTTTTTACACACTTCGTAACCGGAAGGAGAGAAGAAGGTGACCAGAATCTTGGTGTTGGGGTTCTCCTTTTTAATACGCTCTATGATGGGTTTGCCTTGTTCATACTCGCCTAAGGAGGCGCAATGCACCCAGATGGGATGCTTTGAACTGTCGATGGCTTGCTCTAACTGTTCGAAAAGATGTTTGCGTCCTTTCGTCCAGCCTTTGGCCTTCTTGTTAAACAGAGAGACTATCGCGATGCCACATCTGTAGAAGAAGATGCCGATGGAGTAGAGCAATAGCATGATCATGGCCTTATCGATAGTAGAAGGTGGTTACAGATTTTTTCTCGTAGAGGGGGATGTTCCAACCGACGCGAAGTCCTATCAGGCTGCTGAACTTGTTTTTAATGCCGGCGGTAGGACCTTCATTGAAGATATAGTTGCGGGAGGGCTTGCTCCAGATTTCATAGAATTCAATGCCGCCATAGAAGCTGAGGACTCTGTTCTTCTGGATGAAGAGGTATCCGATGAATTGGTTCATGGCGAAGCCGGAAGACAGATGGTCATAGCCTTTCTTGTAGTCGCCGTCAAACTGTGGAATCTGGTGGTCGTAGTCGTTGATACGGATCTTGTGTCCGAAATAGCCCATGTTGAGCTTGACCCAGATGCCGGAGTTTTTCCATCTGCTGACGGGGAAGACCTTGCCCACGCCCGCGCCGAAGAACCAGTAGCGGCCTTCCATGCTCAAGCCGCCGGCCGCATAGCCGTTGCCGTCATAGATGATGTGGTTCTGGTAAAGACTGCCAAGAAAGGCATAGCTGGTGTCGCGGAGGTTGCCACCGAACATGTAGTTTCCGGCGATGTCGAAAGTCCAGTTGGTCTTCGTCTTGAAGGTTAGGTCCACCCCGACACACAGGTTGGGCTTGAACCAGTCATGAAGGTATCCCAGAGGAAGCTGTCCACCCAGGTTGACGCCCACCCAGATCATGGTGGCGGCAGTGTCCACGTAGTTTTTGTCTTTGAAGTTGGTACGATAATAGGACTGACCATGCAGTGCCCACGGAAGCAGACACAACAGCCACAAGCCCACTAATATAGTTTTTTTCATTATCGTTATTTTTACAGAGTGCAAAGATACATTTTTTAAAGATAAACAACAGTGCCTACTTTTTTGAGCGCTGTCACGATACGTTCCGCCTCCCGCTGTCGGATGGAAAAGCGGATGGTACAGTTGTAGTCACTCCGTTGCTCCAAAATGGTGACAAAAGGATCTTTCATCAGCTGCATGACGGCATTCATCTGCAGATATTCGAAGGTCACCTCATAGGTCTCGTCGATAGTCTTCTCAATGATGTTCGCCGCGTCAAGAGCCTCTTTGGCCGCTATCTTGTAGGCGTTCTGCAATCCGCTGACACCCAGCTTGATGCCACCGAAGTAGCGGACGACGATGACCAGGGTGTTGGTCAGGTCTTTGGACAACAGTTGCCCATGGATGGGTCTGCCAGCCGTGCCGGAAGGCTCGCCATTGTCATTCATCCGATAAGCGTCTTTGTGCGGCCCCAAGATGTAGGCATAGCAATGGTGCCGGGCATCATTGTGTTTCTTCTGTATCTCGGTCAGACAGCTTTTCACCTGCAGTTCAGTTTCCACAGGGAAGGCGTAGGCGAGAAATTTGCTTCGTTTCTCGCTGTAGCTGCCGGTGCAGGGCTGGGCAATGGTCTTATAGGTGTCTTCGAACATAAACGATCTGGTTGTGGTCAATGGTTTCTACGCGGCAGGGCTGTTGGGGGAGGACAGGCGCTTTCAGGCCTTTTTCAAAGCGGCAGTCACCGATCAGGATGCGGGCTTCGTCCCAGGCATCTTCGGCAATGAAGCGCTCCAGTGTCTGTCGGCCTCCCTCCACGATGACGGACTGGATCTTGTGTTCGTAGAGGATGGACAAGGCTGTAGGGATGTCACTGGGCAACGGGGTGTAGGGCAAGTCGGAGATGATGTCTTCGCCCCGTTGCATGACGAAGCGTTGAGGATCTTTACCTGGGAAGAGGCGCGTGGTCAGCTGAGGATGGTCGTTGTACATGGTGCGCCAGCCGACGAGGATGGCGTCCTCTTCGCTGCGCCATTGGTGCGTGATCACCCGCAAGGCGGGGTTGGTGATCCAGTAGTTGGATGGGTGTTCCTCGCTTCGGTCGATATCCATGAAGCCATCCGCTGTCTGCGCCCATTTGAGGATGACATAGGGCCGGTGCTCGCGGTGATAGGTGAAGAAGCGGCGGTTCAGTTCCACGCAGGCTTCCTCGCTCACGGGCATCACCACCTCCACGCCGGCTTCCTGCAGCTTGCGGATGCCGGCCCCATTGACCTTGCTGTGGTAGTCTTGGGTTCCCACCACAACCTTGGGGATGCCGTGGGCGATGATGGCATCAGCACAGGGTGGCGTCTTGCCATAATGGGAACAGGGCTCCAGACTGACATAGAGCGTGGAGTGAGGTAGCAAGGAGGGGTCTTGGACCGATGCAATGGCATTGACCTCCGCATGAGCCTCCCCATAAGCATGATGATAGCCTTCTCCGATGATGATCCCTTCGTGCACAATGACGGCCCCGACCATCGGGTTCGGTTGCACCGCTCCTAATCCAAGAGCGGCCAGCTGAAGACATCGATGCATGAAAGACTCGTCGGTGGGCATAGGGATTTATTTCTCAAGAACAAAGGCGGAAAGCGGTTGGTTCTGTCTGCTGAAATGGAAATATTGACACTGCAGCAGATGCTCTTTGTCTCCATTCAAGATGGCATAGAATTTGTCACGGTTATAGGGAACATCCACACTCGCTTCGTCACCAAAGATAGCATCCAGATAGAAATCCTCGGGTGTGTATTTGCGATACATGTCCAGGCGCGTCTCCTCCCCGTTCACATCTTTCAGGATGATGGTCTTGAATTGACAGTGCTGCAGGATGCTGTCCTTCTCGTGTTGAGAGATGTTGTTCATCAGCAATTCATAGTTGCGGTCACGATATTCCGCCAGCATATCCAGCAGCTTGATGGTGTCGTAATGCATGATCTGCTGGTGTTGGCTGTCGTAAAGATTGAAGAAGCGGGCACCGGCTTTTTCCACGGTGAAGGACTCTTCGGGTTTCTCGTAGTCCTGGACGGTCAACGTCTGGATGCGGGTGATCTTAGTGCTGAAAAGGTCGCAGTTGTACCAGTCCACAGGTCTGAAGGAGTAGGTAGGGGTCAGGAAGCCTCGAAAGCCGGGGATATGGACGATGCAGGGTTCGTCGTAACCGTCCAAGATGGCGAAGTTGGCCATGTTGTCCATGGTGGCGGGCCCCATATAGTACGTCTTCACCAGCCTTTCTTTCATGAAGAAGGGTTTCTTAAAGAGCGTGAACAGGGGTTTTGTCTGATATATCTCCACCTTGATGGCGTTGACGGACATCATCTTGTTGATGTTCGACTGGCCGGTCTTGGCGACAGTTTGTTGCATCTCTACATTGCTGATGGTGGAAAGAAGATCGACGACCTTGTAAGGTTGAGCTTTGATAGAGTCTTGAACATACCAGACACCCTCTTTACGTGTCAGCAGGGCACTCTCGCCGTTCATGTCCGCAATGAAGATTTTGGTGATGGAGGCGGTGTCCTTGACGGCGAACATGTCGGATCTCGGATTACCGTTGTTGCGGACGGTCTTGGCTATGACTAAACATAAACCTGCTGCGAGGATGATCCCAGCCAGCAGGATAAGGAGTTTGTTCTTTTTCATCATTCAAAAATTAGGCTGCAAAAGTACAAAAAACTGACTATCAAAAGTACAGTTAATTGATAGATTTGACGATGGCTTCCACCTCGCGCAAGTAGTTGCGTTTAGCCTCTTGGGGTGCATAGATGAAGCCATCCACGGTGATGCAGGAGCTCCCGTCGGCCGTCATGGTCGTGAAGCTGTAGAAGGGCCCGCCCATCTTGTCGTTGACAGACTCCCAAAGACCTCTCTGTTCCACGCCCTGATGGTAGTGGATGCGGATGGAGTCCGTGATGGGGAAGCCGGTGAGTTCGGAGACGATGGGGTAGGCGCCGAGCACAGCTCCCTGGATGTATGCCTTGGTGATGCGGTTGCGGGCAGCCACCAGACTGTCGCGGGTCAGTTCGTGTGCCGGCGTCTTGTAAATCATCACAAAACGGTCGTTCTTGGGGGTACGGTAGCACAGCCACAGGAAGTCAGGCTCCTCGCGACCCACAAAATAACTGTCCGGAATGGTCATCTTAATACCGAACTTTTTCTGAATCTTCTCCTCCAAAGCAGGGTTGTTGAGCTTGCGTTGGGCATTCTGCAGCCTGGCGATGTCGTTGTCATACATGGCTTTGACAATCTCGTCTTGATGCTCTAAAAAAAGGTTCAGACACTGTTTCGGGTCGTTGCCCTTGATGACCACATGGATTTGGGGCGAAGTGTAGGCATCCTTTTTGATCTCAAAAGTATTGGTGGAATGGTTAGGACTGCAGTCGAACTGCACAATGTTGCGGTGTCGCATGAAAGAAGCGGCAAGGTCTTTGTTGCTGCAACGGATGATGTCAAACAAAGGCTCCTTTTGGTTCAGCGCCGGCTGCGGTTGCTCCAATACCTCCAGGATGGCCTTCTGCGCCTCAGGAGACCAATAGGCGGAGTCCATGGCCAGAATCATTTCCCCCGCTTTGCCCGTAGAGAAGTTTTCCACTTGGATATTCCCGCCAGACTTGGACTTGCATGATGTCAGTACCAAGGCTGTCAAAACCAGAAAATAGACTAATTTCTTCATAATTTATTGTTAAAATACGGTTATAAATACAAGTTTATAGTTTAATTGCTATTTTTGCAGCAATTTATATAACGAATGAGAAAACAATTTAGTATGTACCATAATATAAAATATCCATGTATTCAGAATTGTTCTATCGTCTTGCATTACAGTATCTTGAAGATTATAAACCCAGTGTCTTGAAGGAGATGTTGCGCTTGTCGGGCACAGCCACGCTTTTGTTTGAGGAGCCGGCCACATGGCGCAAACAGGCGAACAAGAAGACGCTCAACAAACCGTTGCCCACGATCACGGATGCCATGCGCAGGGCGGTGGAGGAGGACATGCGGCTGATGGAGCGGCACGGGATCTCCTACTGTTTCTATACCGAGGAACAGTATCCTTACCGGCTTCGCAGTTGTTCGGATGCCCCGTTGGCTTTCTATTATCGTGGCAACCCTGAAGTGTTCCAGCACTTGCACGTCTTGGCGATGGTGGGCACGCGCGAGGCGTCGGATTATGGCCGGCAGTGCGTGCGCAAAATCGTGCGGGAATTACAGGAGACGAGTCTCGTCACCGTCAGCGGGCTGGCGTACGGCATCGACACAGAGGTGCATAGTCGTTCTTTGGAGTGTGACATCCCCACCGTTGCGGTGATGGGTTGCGGATTAGGGACCATCTACCCCTCACAGAACCAACAGCTTGCGCAACGAATTGTAGAGCAAGGGGGTGCTTTGGTCAGCGAGTACAGCTTCCGCACACCTCCCGACCGCAACAATTTCCCAAAGAGGAATCGTATCATCGCGGGAATGTCGGATGCTGTGTTGGTGGTAGAAACGGGCTATAAGGGAGGGAGTATCATCACGGCCTACATAGCCCATTCGTACAATCGGGATGTGTTCGCCCTACCCGGCTCTATTTTGGAGACGCACCATGATGGTTGTCATAACTTGATACACAAGAATATAGCGGCGTTGGTCTCGTCTGGACAAGAGATTGTCAATCTGATGAACTGGGAGAAGTCTTCGGAGCCTAAGCAGATGCAGCTTTTTGTGGATTTGGACGATACGGAGCAACGGGTGGTCTCCCTGATACGGGAGCAGCCGCAGGTATCCGTCGATAGTTTGTCGGAGCGGATGACAGAACTGTCGCCCTCCAAGTTGGCGGGCATTTTGTTGGGGTTGGAGTTGAAGGGGGTGATAGAGACGAGGCCGGGCAAGTGCTATGCGTTGGTCCGTTAGCGCGGCATCACCATCAGAATGTTGGAGACGGCCCGTTCACCTTTGTGGTCGAAGCGGCCGTTGTCCACGGGACAGTTGACGATGCCGTCGTAAGGGAAATCGCGCACGTACATGGTGGTGGAGCCGCCGCCGTCCAGGTTGATGGCTTCGGTGCAGCCCAGCCAGTGCAGGGTTCTCGTCAGCTCGTCGAGGCTCATGCCTGCCGATTGTTTGATACGTCCGTCCACGGTGAGGAGCACGATGGTGCCGTCAGGGCGGATGCCGACTGCCGTGCGCGGATGGCGGTTGGTGACAAAAGTGCGGTCGGTGCGGTACTGCTCCTTCTGGCCCTCTTTGAGCAGCAGGGGGCCGCTCGTCATGATGTTCGGATAGGGCAGGGTGCGTTCCCAAAGTCGCGCACTGTCGGTCTTGATGATAAACAGCGAGTCCTGTTCCAGCACGATGGCTCCATACTGGTAGTATTTCCGGTGTACGCTGTCGGCGCCTGGGGTGTTAATCCCGACTTCCACGCTGTCGATGCGGAGGTAGCAGACGGGGAAGTGCAGGTCCATGTCGAAGAAAGAGCCGTTGATGGCGGCCAGCGCGCCATGTCTCATAGCCATGGTGGAGGTCACTGTGCGGCGGGGCTCATAGGCAAAGGCAAAGGTGACGGGAGCGTCGGGAGCAATTTCCAACAAACAGATATTCTGTTGAGCCCCAAACAGTCCCGGCTTCACAAAATGATGTCTTTTGAGTACGACTCCTTGTTCGACCGTGTCGGTTTGCCATGGCGCAGAGATCAATGTGACAGAGTCACGCTGTGCTGCCAGCGCCAGACAGACCAGGGAAAACCAAATGCAGAACAGTAATTTTTTCATAACGGCAAAAATAAAAAAACTCTTCCTTTGTGGGGAAGAGTTTTTAGACATGTTATCTAAGACAGGACTACTCTTGTTCTGCCACCACATTCAAGTTCAAGGATACTTTGTTGTAATCCTTGTGCAGGTTGACGACAGCGGTGTATTGTCCTAATTCCTTAATGTGATTCTCGTTCAAGACGATCTTTCTGCGATCGATGTCGATATCATGTTGTTCTTTCAAGGCCTCAGCCACCATGATGTTATTGACGGAACCGAAGATAGTGCCCTTGTCGGAAGCCTTCACCGGGATGTTAACCTCAAGGCCTTCGATCTTGCCGGCGAGGAATTCAGCTTCTTTTCTGAGTTTCTCAGCCTTGAAAGAGCGTTGTTTGATAGTCTCGGCCAGCTGTTTCTTCTGAGCCGGGGTTGCTAAAACTGCCAATCCTCTAGGGATGAGGTAGTTGCGTGCGTAGCCGTCTTTAACCTTTACGAGGTCATCGGCATAGCCTAAATTGTTGACGTCTTGTTTTAATATGATTTCCATAATGATCTCCTGAATTAGTTGGTTTTTAAATTATCGGTTACGAACGGCAGAAGAGCCAAGTGACGAGCTCTCTTGACGGCCTGGGCCACTTTCTTTTGGTATTTCAAAGAGGTGCCGGTCAGACGTCTCGGTAAAATCTTACCTTGCTCGTTCACGAATTTCTTTAAGAATTCACCATCTTTATAATCGATGTATTTGATACCGCTCTTTTTGAAACGGCAGTATTTCTTTCTTTGAATGTCAACTGCTACGGGAGCAATGTATTTAATATCTGATTGTTGAGCCATAATTCTTATTCTTGTTCGGTTTGTGATTCATTGTTAACTTCTTCAGCAGCGGCAGGAGCCTCGACAGTTGCGGGGGCTTCTACAGCCTCTTCTTGTGCCTTGGCAGCCTTCTCGTTGCGGAGGTTGCGTCTCTTCTCGGCGTATGCGATTGCATATTTGTCCATGCTGACGGTGAGGAAACGCATGATGCGCTCGTCACGACGGTATTGGAGCTCTAATTCAGCAACCACATCGCTCTCTGCTTTGAATTCAAATAAATGATAGAATCCGGAGGACTTCTTTTGGATGGGGTATTCCAGCTTGCGGAGGCCCCAGTTCTCCTGGTGGACGATTTCTGCACCCTTGTTGGTGAGAATCTTCTCAAACTTTTGTACCGTTTCCTTCATCTGGTCTTCAGATAAAACGGGCGTCATAATGAAAACGGTTTCGTACTGATTTGCCATAACTTTTTTTGGTTTAATAAATGATAAATTTTAATGGGCGGCAAAAGTACATTTTTTTTGAATATATTGTATCTTTGCCGCGTGAAAAATTTCTGTACGCACATAGGGTTGTTTCTACTTTGTTTGATTTTGCCATTACATATTGTGGCACAAAGAGTTAAATGGTCTCCCAAGACTGTAATACCCTATCAGAACTACCTCTTGAAAGGTGATTCTTGTGCGATGCAACATGACTATCAGCAGGCACAGTATTACTATTTTAAGGCACAAGAGCAGCCAAAAATTTCAAAATTGGAACGAAAAGAGGCCTACTCACGGATCCTCTCCATGAAGAAATACCAGCATTTGGACGATCTGGTTTCCAACGCCCGTAAATTGGAAGCGGGTGGTTATGCATCTGCGGCGCTCAAATATTATAATGATGCCATAGACTATGCCCGTAGTGAGAATATCAATTTGGTCACTCCGACCTCCGATTTTAATTTGGAACTGATCCGACAACTTTCTGAGATTGAGACCTATTTGGCGCAATCTCGTCAATATGAGCAGATGAATGACCAGGAACGCGCCCGTCAGTCCTATATCGCGGCTGTCACCAAATCCTCCGAGCTGAACTCTCTGCTGCAACAGAACAATCTCTCTCCTGCTTTTTCCCAGACTATCAACAACATCCAGGATTTTATGAATCATCGCTCTGAGATGGTTGTCGAGTATAGGGAGGTCTTCCCTGACCATTACGATACGCTGTACAACCAACTCTCTGCACGTCTGCAAGAGTATCTGGACAAGTCTGTCGCGGTCTATGTCCCGCAACTAACTGTCACCTATTCCATCGACACCCTGCATTTCCAGTCTTCTTTCTGTGAGGGAATGAAGATCAGCTATAAGGACAACAGCACCGATACTTTTCTGATGGATGTCCGCGACATTTCCTTTATTGTGTTTGATAACCCTGTCTTGGAGAACCCGCCCCAAGAACCATCTCTGCACCAGCCTTACATCCATGGTTTCTCCATGCCGGCCAAGACGGAGTTCCATTTTTTTGACTTGTATAAGAACCAGATCATTCTAAAAGCCCGTAAGACCCAGTCGGGTATCAGGTTTGCCAAGCTCTATACAACCTACTGGCGCGTTGACCAGGAGCAGCTGATCAAATATCAGAAATATATAGAGCCCTATTTGAAAAAGAAACCGAATGGCGCCTACTATGTCCGGCTGACCCACACCCACTTTAACGGATCTGAAAAGCGAAAGGTCGAACTTTCCAAGCGGAAAGAGGATTTTCTCAGTTTCTAGTGGCCGGCGGTGGCAAGGGTAACCACGCTGACAGTCACGCCCTCTATCCTTATCAGATGTTGGATGGCCGCTTCCATGGTGGCCCCTGTGGTCAGCACGTCATCGCAGACCAGCACGTGTTTGTAACGGATCTTCTCGGCATGCTGCACGTCAAAGACCTCTTTTACATTCTCCCATCGGTTGAAGCGGCTCTTTTTGGTTTGCGTGTCGGTAAAATGTGTTCGCACCAGCACGTCGGTCAGGTAGGGGACCCCTAATCCTTCCGACAGGCCCATGGCGATCCATTCGCTCTGATTGTAGCCTCTCTTGCGTTGTTTGCGGGGGTGCAGCGGGATGGGCAGGATACAGTCCACACTCCGGAAGCGAGCCTCCTGGCGCAGCTGTTGGCCGTAGTAACGTCCCAGGTATCTTCCAATCTCTTTTTTTCCTTTGTACTTGAGTTGATGCAGGATGTTCTGTACGATGGAGCCCTTGTTGTAGAACATCAGGGAGGCCACCTCGCGCACGGGCACCCGTCCCGCGAAGATGTCCTGCAGAGGGTGTCTCTCCTGTTGGTGGTAATGGGTTTCGGGCAGATGCAGCAGACAGTGCAGGCATAGCAGTTCCTCGTTTTGCCGCAGCGCATCACCACACCCGGCACAAAGACGAGGATAAAACATCGAAAAGATATTGTCTATAAATTTTTTCATAGTACAATATCTAACGAAGAATTATTAAAAATATTGTAATGTTTTTTTTAAAATTATTCAACTGGTATTTCAAACTGCTCTTCGCTGTCCCAGTAGGCGCGGATGGAGATGGGGTGGGAGAAGAACAATACCCGCTCGGGCTGCTGCTTCAGCTCGTAGTTGCCGGAGTCCCAACGCCCGTTGCGGTTAAGGTCTTCGATGACTTTGATGCGGTAGTTGCCGGGTTCGAGATTAGGATAGGAGATCTTGGTGCTCGCCGAGAAGCGGTCTTCCTGCAAGATCGTGTTGTCTTTCAGCAATTGCGCGATATATTGTGGAGGGTTTTCCAGACAGACGTACTCCATCGTCAGATTGCCGTAGTCTTTCACGGAGTGGGTTTCGAACTGCACTTTCACAGAATCGTTGGTCTTGCCGTTGAAACCCCAGAACACAGAGTCGGGAATAATGACCGTGTAGTTTATTTTATCCTCAAAAGCTAAGGGCAGCTCCAGGTTCTTGACGAAGGTGTCGGGGACAGAGATGCGCAGGGTGGTGGTATCCTTTCCAGAGATATAGACCACAGGGATGGAATCGGCTGGCCGGATGGGAGCGGGGAAGACAAGGGTGAGCGGTTTGAAGCGGTGACCTTGGTTTTTGACAGTCACGGCCAGGGTGTTCTGTTGTTCGTTTCTACTGCCCCGACCACCACTCCTGGCTTTGTATGGGGTGAGGAATATGGTGTCCAAATGATCGTCCGCATTCAACACATAGGTGAGTGTGTCGGTGACAGGTTCTTTCATGTACCAGAATATGGTGTCTTGCGTTGGGTTGATCGACTCATAGTAGGGCAAACTGCTGCCTAATGGTTGTGCGGAGAAATGGTTGACTGGCGACTTGTAGGGGATTACATAGGTGCCCGAGGCGGGGTTTTCCACTCGGGTCAGTTGAGGGTGTTCGGCGGTCTTCTCAAAACAGAGGATGCTGACCGTCTCCACAGAAGCGGCGGTAGAATCCCCTTTTGCAGCATTAGAGGCGCTGACAGGGCGGTCGGCGTAGGCTATCTCCTCGTTAGGCAGGTCGTAGAGCATGTTGGCGTTGATGTCTTTCAGGGCGAAGAGCTTGTAGTCGCCCGGCGCGATATTGTCGAAGGTGAAACTGCCGTTGGAGAGCGACTTGGTGACATAGTCGGGCAGGGTGGTAAGGGGCAGCGAGTCCACATCTTGTCGGTACAGCATCACGAGAAAGTCTTTGGAACCTTCCAATGTGGCGGCATTCAGCACGTTGCCCCGGATGGTGAAAGAGTCTATGGCAGGACCCGTGGAGAAGCTGTAGTGATAATAGGAGAGGGCGTTACCTTCGTGATAGTCCTTGATGCAGTCGGAGAACACCATATTGTAGGTGGTGTTGGGCTGTAGCGTGTCGGCGAATTTGACCACGAGGGTCTTGCCGTTGATGAGATACTTGGGAGTGGTGGCAAGTGGCGGGGAGATGAGGACGTTCTCGGAAGGGTTGTTCAGGGTGAAGAACTCATCGAAGGTGATCTTGATCTGAGATTCGGAGAAGTTGACGGAGCCGGAGGGTGGGTCTTCCTTCAACATCTTGGCAGGTTCCGTGTCTTTCGGTCCGCCTGTGGGCAGAACCACCTTGGCGCATCCTGCGAGCAGGAGCGTCATGGTGCACAAGACCGAAAACAGCCATCTGGTCATGGGTTATTGGGGTACGTTGTTGTAACAGTAATAGACCACGTCGTTGCGGATATCCCAGCCTTGGGAAGCCCAGAACTGTTGGCCGAGTTCGTTGTTGCGCATCACGAGAAGGCCGCTTTTATGGATGCCCTCTTCTTCTGCCACGGCCATGACGGCCTCTAACAGCTGTTTGCCAATGCCCTGCCGGCGATAGGCGGGGTTGACCACCGTGTGGTAGATGTAGGCGCGCCGGCCGTCAATGCCGCAGAGGATGACCCCGACAAGCTCTCCGTCTTGGATGGCCACGAAGTTAGAGTTCGGATTCTTGGCGATGAACTTGGCGATGCCCTTTTCAGAGTCGTCATAACTGCGGATGGCCATGCCTGCGGTCTCGGTCCACAACTTGTACACCGCCGCATAGTCCTCGATATTCATCAGTCGAATGATAATACGTTTTTGTTCCATGCGGCAAAAATACGATTTTTTAGTGATCAGTGATCAGTTGCCAGTTGGAAGTTTGGAGTTAGAAGTTAGCTCCCATTTTCAATCTCCCTCTTGAGCGCATTTATCCAGTCTTCTCTTGATTCTTTCTTCTCTTGTCTTGAAACAATGACTATAGCTGAACTCAAGCCCCAGGTAGTTGTGCCGGTAGCTCATCGCGCCAAATTCGTTCTGATGCAGCCGATACGTGTAATATCCCGTGAATTTGTCTTGGAAGGCAAAGTTGGCCACCACCCCAAAATAGTCACAAAAATGATAGGAG
>JAFYNM010000020.1 GCA_017549765.1 Bacteroidales bacterium | reverse complement strand
GGTGGAGAGCTTTGAGATGACCATCTACGACCGGTGGGGCATGGTGATGTTCAGCACGAAGTCCAAGGACCAGGGCTGGGACGCTGCGGGCGTGCCCATAGGTACCTACGTGGTTTTCATCCGCTACAAGAGCCGCGGCCATGAGACAAGAGACGTGACGGGAAGCGTGGCGGTGATCAGATAAAAGTTGTCAGTTAGCAGTTATCAGTTGTCAGTTAGCAGTTGGGTGTCTTAGTTTCTTAACTTCTTAGTTTCTTAATTCCTCTTTGGTCTTCATCACCCCATAGGGCACGACACAATAGAGTCCCCAACGCTTCAACAGTTCAACAAATCAACAAAAATCCTATTTTTGCACTTTCAAAGTAAATTCTAGGGCATGGAAAAACGAATATATCTCTGTTTGGCGCATATGAGCGAGGAGGGTCTGGAGCAGCAATATGTCAAGGAGGCCTTCGACACCAACTGGGTGGTGCCTTTGGGCCCCAATGTGAACGGTTTTGAGAAAGACCTGGAGGCTTTCGTGGGGCAGGACAAGCGCGTGGTGGCGTTGTCGTCAGGAACCGCTGCGGTACACCTCTCCCTCATCGCCTGTGGCGTGCAGCCCGGCGAAGAGGTACTGGTGCAGTCGTTCACCTTCTGCGCCTCCGCCAACCCAGCAACCTATCTAGGCGCCACGCCCGTCTTTATCGACAGCGAGCCGCACAGCTGGAATATGGACCCTGTCCTCTTGGAGAAGGCCATCATAGACCGCATGGAACGCACGGGCCGCAAGCCCAAGGCCATCGTTCCTGTTGCCTTGTACGGCATGCCCTACGACATCCGGCGTATCATGGCCATCGCTGAACGTTACGACATCCCCGTCATCGAGGATGCCGCCGAGGGCTTCGGCTCCCGATATGACGGACAGGTCCTGGGCACCTTCGGCCAATACGGGGTGTTGAGTTTCAACGGCAACAAGATGATCACCACCTCTGGCGGCGGGGCGCTCGTCTGTCCCGACGACGCATCCTGGCAGCACATCATGTTCTTGGCCACCCAGGCCCGCGAGGCATATCCTTACTACCAGCACGAGCATATCGGCTACAACTACCGGATGAGCAACATCTGCGCGGGCATCGGACGCGGGCAGATGTCGGTGCTCGCGGAACATATCGACCATCACCGCCGACTCTATGAGCTATACGCCGAACTGCTGCAGTCTGTGGACGGCATCACCGTACATGGTGAGCCCGACCGCTGCTACGAGTCCAACTTCTGGCTCAACACCCTCCTTCTGGATCCGACACTGAAGGTCCAAGGGCAGGAGAAGGCCTACCAGACAGGCGTGCAGGGTGCCGTGGGCGGCGCCGCAGGCGTAGTGCACCAAGCCTCTGCCCTGCATACCGACTGCGAACCGAATGCCAACGTGGAGGCCATGCGCGTATTCCTCGACCAGAAAGGCATCGAGGCTCGTCCGCTCTGGAAACCTATGCATCTACAGCCCGTCTTCCAAGGCTGTCCCGCCTACACCAACGGCATCTCCGAGTCGCTCTTCAAGCAAGGTCTCTGTCTGCCCAGCGGTCCGTGCGTCACCGAAGAGGATGCCCGCTATATCGTCGATATGATCAAAGAGTCTCTGAAAAACAGCTAACCATGCGCTATTTCATGCATCTGGCATACAATGGTGCCCCCTTCTTCGGGTGGCAGATCCAGCCCCACCATCCCTCGGTGCAGGAGACGCTGGAGCGCGGACTGTCGCTGTTGCTGCATTGTGACCGCATTCCCATCACGGGCTGTGGGCGCACCGACACGGGCGTGCATAGCTCCTGCTACTACGCCCACTTCGACCTGCCAGAAAGCATGCTTTTTGAAGATTGTGAGGCATTCACCGACAAGTTCAACAACTACCTCTCCTCCGATATCGTCATCTACCGCATCTTCCCCGTCCAGCCACAAGCCCACGCCCGCTTCGATGCAATGGAACGGACCTACCATTATTATATCACCACCCAGAAAGACCCTTTTCTGTCACACCTCCGCTTTTTCAGCTATCGAAAACCCGATGTAACCCTGATGAACGAGGCCGCCGCATTGCTCTTGCAGCACGAGGACTTCACCAGCTTCAGCAAGGTACACACCCAAGTGAACAACTTCATCTGCCATGTTTCAAAGGCGGAATGGACCGAACAAGGCCATGAGCTGGTCTTCACCATCACGGCCAACCGGTTTCTGCGCAACATGGTCCGCGCCATCGTGGGCACTCTGATGGACGTTGGGTTGGGGAAACTGACAGTGGATGACTTCCGTCGCATTATCGAAGAGAAAAACCGTTGTTCAGCAGGCACCTCCATGCCGGCACAAGCACTATTCTTGGCCGATGTGCAATACCCTTGGGAAGAGATCCTTCTACCGGACAATGGTCAGTGAGCCGTTATACTGCGTCACCTTGGCTTTGCCTTTGTAGTAGAAGGAATAATAATAGACCCCGTCCGACAGATTCTCACCGCTGAACGGGTTATCGCCCAGCGTGATCTGTCCGTTCCGGGCATAGGTATTGTAGTTCTCAGCCTTGAAGACGAGCTTGCCCCACCGGTTGTAGATATAGAGCTTGTTGGTCCGGTATTCGTCGGGATCTTCCGGATTGATATTCGTATTCAGATTGCCGATAGCCCACACATCATTGATGCCATCACCGTTAGGGGTGATGACGTTGGGGAATATCAGGTCGTCTTCCAGCACAACGGTATGGCTCACCTGGTCGGAGCAGCCTCCGTCGGTGGAGAGGGTCAGCGTCACGATATAGTCGCCCCAGGTAGCATAGGTGTGGGAAGGATTGAAGTCTTCCTCTTCGGTCTCCCCATCGCCGAAATCCCACTGAAGATGATTGGATGGGTTGCCGATGACATTCTGTGAGAGATAGGAGGTGAACTGTACCACACCGCCATTCTCGCTCATCATGGAGATCTCCGGATCGGATGAAAAGTCCAACTCTGGTTGCGGATAGACATGGATATACTCCCATCTGGTCAACGAGTCCACACAGCCGTCTTGAGAGAACACCAGCAACTTGACCGTGAAGGTTCCATTGTCGTTGAATTCCCAGGTGGGAGATGCCTCCAAGGAGGAATAAACCACCTCTCCGTTTTGGTTCCAGACGGTCCAGACGCTGGTATAGGAGAGCGTGTCCGGGGTAGTCTGGTTGGTGAAATGGATGGTCAAGGGGGAACAGCCGGAGGTCTTGTCGGCCTCAAAGGCGGCGTATGGCTGTGGATAGTAGAAGATGTTGACCGTGTCGGCGCTCTGGCAGGGGACTGAGGCGCCGGTGTTGTCCAGCGTGATGTTGAGGATGTATTCGCCGGAGGCCAGCACCATGATGGTGGAGTCCTCATCGCCGGTGTTCCACAAGTAGTTGGCCGTGGAATCCGAATAATTGGTCCCGATATAGATGTACTCGCCGTTGCAGAGATAGCGGTCGGGACCGAGATCCGGCTTGTAGGAGTTGACCACACGGATCTGGATGCTGTCATGCACCCAGGCACCGTCGCAGCCTGTTGTGCTATGTGCGATGATGTAGTAGAGTCCCGTATCTGCCAGAGAGATGTCCTGCAGCACGTAAGGCTCCTGCGTCAAAGTGTCGCCCGCGGGTGTGACCAGCCGGATGGAGTCCACATTCTCCGTGACATAATTGAAGGGGATGCTGTCGTGCAGGCAATAGACATCGTTCATCATCAGGTTGATGCGGCCGTTGCTGCTGTAGTCGCTGAAGTAGCCCAGCGAGGAGGACATTCCCGAATAGTAGTCGAGGATGCCCAGATGGAACGGGCCGAGGTTGTTTTTGAGGATCATCACCGTCTGGGTGGGCACCTGGCTGGCGAAGTCTTGGTAGCAATAGGACCAAGCGGGGTTATAGGGCAGTTGCGTGAAGGCGGTGGCGGGCAGCGGGATGTTGTTGTTACCGCAAGTCATCGTGAAGCCTCCCACGTAGGCTGTCGGCACTACGATGGAAAGTCGCAGGTGGGTGGAGTACGAGGGGCGGGCATAGACCACCTCTTGAGAGCCCGTGCAGCCTAAGGCGGGCAGTTGCGTGCCGCCAGCCTCGCCATCTGAGCCCGTGAGCTGGAAGACCTGGATGGGTTTGTCGGAGGTGACCATCGTGGCGATGGTGGGCGAGTTACTGGGCATGTAGGTATAGCTCTGCCCCACATTCAACGTCGCGGCAGGCGTGGTGTTGCCGTTGATATAGACATGTGTGGTGTCTTGGGTGGGGATGATGTTGAGATTCTCAAACTGCCGGTTGTTGTACATGGCGATGAAAAGGTCGCCGGCATAGTCGATAGGGACCAACTGTTCGCCCACCAGGTCCTGACCGGAGTAGCCGGACACCTGATTGCTGGCCACGGAGTCGTCGGTGGAGTTGACTGCGATGGGCTTGTTGGAGGTGATTCGCGTGTTGGTCAGATGGCCGTTGGCCGTCTGGTCAGCCGACTTGATGCTGTACGATTGTCCGGCATTCAGAGTGATAATGATGGGCATACCCGCTTGTGCGCCGCCTGTCAAAGGCCGGGAAGGCACGATGGTCACCACGGTATTGTTCTCGGTAGCCACAATCTCGATGCTGTTGCGTGCGTCAGAGGGTGGTCCACAGACCAGATAGTTCTGCATCGGCACGATGAAGTCGGTACCCAAGCCGTTGCGCCCTTTCAAGGTGTAGATCTCGCTATTGTTGGCACCCAGTTGGTAATAGGTCGTGATGTTGGCGGTGGACTGTATCTTGAAACCGTAGTTGCAGACCGTGTTAGGCGGATTTGTCTGGACGATGTTCTCCTGGCTCGTCAAATTCAAGGTGTAGAGGCTGTACGGATTCAGGTTGACGGTGACAGGCGTGAATCCCGGGTTCGCGGGCTGCGAGATAGTCACCGTGGCCGGGTTGCTGAAGGAGGTGAAGCAGAAGGTGATAGGATCATGGGCGTGGTTGGGGGAGATATACGGCGCCGCGAACCAGAACAGGTTGTCGATCTGGGCATATGACGTCGTGGCGCAGGCCAGCAACACCATTAAAACAATTCTTTTCCAAATGTATTTAAACATATTTTAATATTTCGACCATGTCTGTAAGACGAATGAAACACCACTTTTATTACACTGTAAAGAGTGGGCAAAGATAGAAAAAATTGCTGATTTTCTAACCAAAGGGAAAATAATTGGTGCAGTTTTTCTCACTAGTGACTCGTTGAAAACAAGGATTGTTGTAAGAATCACTAAAGACATTGGGCATTTGTTTGAAAAAAACATATCTTTGCCGTTGCAAAAAAAAGAAGCGTTTTTTTCAAGACAACCTCATTATGAAACGGAATCTCATCATTTTAACCCTCCTCATTATGACCCTTTGCAGCTGTCACGACAACAAAACGGAGAAAAAAAACAAGGATATCATCACGAAAGAGAACCGCGAAACGCCCGACTTCTCTAAACATGTGATGGACGAGAAGATCCTCTGGTATCTGGGCCGACTGTCGGACGTGCAGGTGTCGCCCGACGGTAAGATGATCCTCTACAGCGTGAAATACTATGACTATCGGGCCAACAAGGGCAATGCGGAGTTATATACGATGCCTGTGGAGGGCGGCGAGCCGACCCGTATCACCACCACGGCGGCCGACGAGGCCCAACCTATCTGGCGCCCCGACGGCAAGAAGATCGCCTACCTCTACCCGGACGACAAGGGCATGCAGGTCTTCGAGTGCAACCCCGACGGTTCCAAAACCAAACAGCTCACCCATGTCGATGGCGACATCAACGCCTTCAGCTACGCACCCGACATGAAACACATCTGCTACACCATGAATGTGCGTCTGGAGCCCACCATCGAGCAGCGCTACCCCGATCTGCCCAACGCCAACGCCATGATCTACGACGACCTCATGTACCGTCACTGGAACTACTGGGCTGACGGCACCTACAGTCATCTCTTCGTGGCCGACTATCCCAAGATGAAAAACCCTGTTGATCTGCTGGAGGGTCAGAAGTTCCACGCCCCCAACCCGCCTTTCGGCGGCATGGAGGAGGTGGCCTGGCGCCCAGACGGCAAACAGCTGGTCTATTGCTGCAAAAAGCTTACCGGCAAGGCCTTCGCCGAGAGCACCAACACCGACCTCTATCTCTACGATTTAGCCTCCCAGAAGACCGTCAACCTGACTGAAGACAACAAGGGCTATGATATGGACCCTGTCTATTCCCCAGACGGCACCAAGCTGGTGTGGTGGAACATGAAGACCGACGGCTTCGAGTCGGAGAAGCGCAGCCTGATGGTCTATGACTTCACCACCCAGAAGGCCACCGACTACAGTGTCGATTTCGACCAGGACGCTACCAACTTCGGCTGGAGCGCAGACGGCGGCAAGATCTATTTCACCACCTGTCAGGAGGCCACCTATCAGATCTACAGTCTGGACCTGGCAACCCGCAAGTTTGAGCAGATCACCACCGGCGACTACGACTACAACACCCTGCAGGTGTGCGGCGACCAGCTCATCGTGACACGCACCACGCATGCGGAGCCCTCCGAGATCTACAGCGTGAACTTGAAGGACAAGAGTGTGAAGCAGCTGAGCTTCATCAACAAGGAGGTCTTGGATCAGATCGTGCCGGCGCGTTCCGAGAAGCGTTGGGTGAAGACCACCGACGGCAAGGACATGTTGGTGTGGGTCATCCTGCCCCCCAACTTCGACTCCACGAAGACCTATCCGGCGTTGCTCTACTGTCAGGGCGGCCCGCAGTCGTCAGTGAGCCAGTTCTTCTCCTACCGCTGGAACTTCCAGATGATGGCGGCACACGACTACATCATCGTGGCCCCCAACCGGCGCGGCCTGCCTGGCTTCGGCCACGAGTGGAACGACCAGATCAGCGGCGACTACGGTGGCCAGTGCATGAAAGACTACCTCTCCGCCATCGATGACGTGGCGAAGGAGCCCTACGTCGATGAAAATCGGCTCGGTTGCGTGGGTGCCAGCTTCGGTGGCTTCTCCGTCTATTGGCTCGCCGGCCACCACGAGAAACGCTTCAAGGCCTTCATCGCCCACTGCGGCATGTTTAACTTCGAGAGCTGGTACGGCACCACCGAAGAGCTCTTCTTCGCCAACCACGATCTCGAAGGCAACTATTGGGACACGCCTGACCACACCACCCAGCAATTCCCCACTCAGAGCAGCTACGCATTCTCCCCGCACCGCTTCGTGGGCAACTGGGACACGCCGATACTGGTCATCCATGGCGGCAACGACTTCCGCATCCCCTATACCGAGGGTATGCAGGCCTTCGATGTGGCTCAGATGAAGGGTATCCCCAGCCGCTTCCTCTTCTTCCCCGATGAGTGCCACTTCGTGAGCAAACCCCAGAATGCCATGCTCTGGCAGCGCGAGTTCTTCCGCTGGCTCGACCAATGGCTGAAAACGGATAAACAACAATAACCATCACAAGAACTGACGAAGATGTCGTTGAAAGAGAAATGGCATAGATATATTGAGCGTTTTCGCGAGGTGACGGGATGGAAGATCCTGGACGCCTATCTGCTGAGGAAATTTATCGGCTCGGTAGTCTATTCCATCGTCCTCCTGATGACCATCGTGGTTATCTTCGACCTGTCGGAGAACATCCAGCGGTTCATGGACAAAGGGGTTCCCGTGGGACAGATCATCACCGGCTACTATCTCAACTTCATCCCCTACTTCATCAACCTCTTCATCCCGCTGTTCACCTTCATCAGCGTCATCTGGTTCACCTCCAAACTCTCTTCCCACAACGAGATCATCTCCATCTTAGGCAATGGTATCTCTTTCAAACGTTTTCTTCGTCCCTATCTGGTGGGGTCCATCATCATCATGCTGGTATCATTGTTATTGGCCAACCTGGTGGTGCCACACACCAACGCGCGACTTAACGAGTTCAAATATGCCTACTTCGGACGAGCGGCCATCTCCACCACCAATATCCATGTGAAAAACGACAGTCACAGCTATATTTTTGTGGAACGTTGGGACCGGCGACAGGACCAGGGCTACTTTGCCACCTACGAGGCCTTTGAAGACCAGCATGTGGTGGACAAGATCACAGCCCAGACGATGCAATACAATGAGAAGACAGGTCTCTGGCACCTCCACAAGTATGTTCGCCGGCAGATCATCGACGGGGTGGAGCATGTGACCACCGGTGACGACCTCGACACCACCTTCAACGTGCTGCCCGTCAATTTCAGCCAAGATATCTTCATCAGTGAGACGATGCCTTTCAACCAGTTGAGGAGGTTCATCCGGGAAGAGAAACGGAGGGGCTCCAACCTGGTGGCCAGCTATCAGATAGAGGCGCACAAGCGTGTCTCCAACCCGTTGGGTATCATCATCATGACCTTCTTAGGGGTGAGCGTCTCCTCGCGCAAAAACGCACGAGGCGTGGGCGTGCACATCTTCATCGGCATGGGATTGGCCTTCACCTTCATCTTCCTGCAGCAGGTCTCCACCGTCTTCTCCGTGTCGGGCGGACTGCCCCCGGTGTTAGGCACCTGGATTCCCAACATCATCTTCCTGGCGGTGACGATTGTGTTGCTGAAGATGGCGCAGAAGTAGGCGTTTGATGGTCGTGACGCCAGATCCGCCAGCTGTTGAAGATATTTTGCCAGATAGAATAGAAAGCTAAGAAGACCGACGCCAACGGGATCAGATAGGTGTTGGCCATCCAGATGCCCATGGCCGTGTTCTTCTGTCCCAACATCTGTGCGCCCGCGATGCTGTCGCCATAGCGTTGACCAACCCACTTGCCCACCCCGAACTGGATGGCGCAGGTCGTCACCGAGGCGATGCCTAACCACAAGATATTGAGCTCATTGCCTTTGCCATGGAGGAAGATAAAGTCGATGGTCTGGCCCAAGGTGAGGGTCAGCAGGAAGGCCCAGATGTAGAAGGTGTAGTCCTTGAGACGGGCGAGGGCGTCGTTGGCGCGGGGCCAGCAGAGCTGCAACAGCAGGGCCACAAAGAAGGGCAGACCGATGGTGGGGCCCACCCTTTTGAGGATGAGCCAGAAAGAGGCCCAGATACCCATATCCTGATGCACTCCGATGAAGGAGAAGTAGAGCGGCGCGGCGATGGCGACGGCCAGGTTGCCGATGACCGTGTAGGCCGTCACCGTCTGGCGGTCGGCACCCAGCAGGCAGGCGATGACCACCACGGAGGAGGCCACCGGACAGAGCACGCCTATGAGGAGTCCCTGCGCCAGCAAGGCGTTGTGCGTCAGAAAGGTGACGAGATAGTAGGTGCCGATGCTCACCACCACCTGAAAAGCCAGGATCCACCATTGCAGGCGGGAGAAGTGCAGCTTGCGGAGATCCACCGCCACGAAGTTGAGCAGCAGGATGACGAAGATAAAATAGGGGGCCAGAAAAGCGATCGTGGCCCACAGCTTATGCAGCAGCAGTCCCAGCAGGATAGCGGCAGGCAACACATAACTCCTTATTTTCATCAGCATGACGACGGTCGTTTTTCGGGCGGCAAAAGTACGATTTTTTGGTGAGACGTACGGCGATATGCCCAGATGTGTGGTTTAACTTTTTTTATGCATGATATTATACAAAAAGTATATCTTTGCACTTTTAAATTAAATGGTAATAGGCTGTTATGAAACGCCGGTCGTTCATCGTAAGTTGTCTGCTGTTGTTATGCTGCGGGTGGGTTTTCGGGCAGTGTCCCGACTTCACCAACCTGACGGCGCCGGGGGTGTCTTGTTGGGGAGGACCGTGGGAATCCCCGCACATCATTCTCGGGGTTGATCCGAACCTCCATACGGTGATTACACAACCCGGCATGGACCCTTATTCCGGATATCAGCTGCCCATCATTCCGCAAGGAGAGACCGCCGTGGTGAAAATGGGCAATGATCAGGGCGGGATTGGTTCCCGAGCTATTGAATACACTTTCACCGTTGACGCAGCCTATCCCATTCTGTACGTCAAGTATGCGGTAGTCTTCAAGCATTCAGGCCTTTTCCATCACCAAGGCCCTTTTGCTCGTTTTATGATCTTGGAAACCAATACAGAGTTAGGTTACGGATATCAGTCTATCTATCCTTGTGGAACCGTTTGTTTTGATGAAAATGAAATGAACGGCCATATCTCCGGCTTGATCAGCTGGGTGCCATGGCAGACGTTGGCAATAGATCTTTCCGACCATATCGGACAAGAGCTGACCTTGGCATTTTACAATTACAACTGTAGCATTCACACGGATGAGTTTTGCTACACCTATTTTGCCTTTTCCTGCAGAAGCAATCATCTCACCGTGGTGGATTGTGACAGCCAAAGCATCACGCTGTCCGCCCCCGATCATTTTTCATCCTATCTCTGGAGCAATGGGGCCACCACACAGACCACCACCTATTCAACCTCGCAAGGCTTGGATGTCTCCTGCACACTTCAATCCAACCGCGGTTGCCAACCCGTTTTGGACAACACCCACATAGAAGGGTTGAACATCACGCAGGGAGGAGTATGGTATGACACCATCTGTCAAGGTAATGAGTATCATGCCCATGGCTTTGATCTGCCTCCTCAGGATCAGGCGGGCACGTTCATCAAGAACAATCTCGTTTTCAACGCCAGCGACTGTTCTTCAGGAGTGCAAAACAGGCTGTATCTTACTGTATTACAACGATATTTTCATCATTATGAGGAGGTTTGCGAAGGCTCCGATTATGATAACTTCGGTTTCCACTATACAAATCTACAACCGGGTGACATATTGGACAGTATTCCCATTGTGTTAGATAATGGTTGCGATTCGGGTTATCGATATTTGCATCTGACAGTCAACCCCATACTCTCCATTTCAGGGGAGCTATTGGGAGACAGTCATACTTGTAACAATCAGATTACGCCCTATTCACTGCATTTCTCCGGGCACTTGACCTCCTATTCGTGGACAATTCCGGACAGTGTCATCAACCTCTCTGGAAATGACTCTCCTGTTGCGAATCTGTATTTCACAGATGAAGCCCCCAATCCGGCGATTATATCTGTGACGGCGGGCAATGCTTGTGGCAGTCATACTTTCTCCAAAACCATCTGGCATATGCCTTCCTACGATTTGTATTATGAGGATACGCTCTGTACGGGTTCTCAATATCACGGACATGGCATTTATACGGGCATCTTGGACAGTGCGGGAGTGTACTATCTCTCGTCGCAAAACACAACAATCCAAGGTTGTGACAGCAATGTGATGGTGCGGTTGGTAGTGGGAGAGACTCCGTCAGTCACCACCATGGCGGGCCCTGCCGAGATCTGTGCCGGCGACACCACGACCATCCATGCGTTGGGAGAGAATGCGATGGTGACGCTCATTGAGCCAGCTGCTGTGCTGCCTGGCGACATCCTCTGTACCGACAGCACCATTGTGAAGCCGGAAGACTGGCCCGTGGCGGGCAAGACAGCCAAGGCAATTGTTTTCTTTGTGGACTCCACGGGAGAGCATGGGTGGGCGGTTCATCTTCAGGAGCAGGGTGATTATTTTTGGAGTACTGTTGATTTACCAGCTAGTTGTGGCATTCCAGCCTCTGTTTACAATCTTGAACCACAAAATCTACTTGATGGAAAATTTAATACACAGGTAATAAGATCGATGGGCAATGCCGTCATTTATCCTGCTGTATGGGCCGTTGATTTTGATCATGGTTGGTATTTGCCGGCCATCGGGCAACTGATGCTCCTTTTTTATGAGTTGGCTGTTGTCAATGAAACCCTGTCACAGGTTAACGGAACACTCTTTGTTCCATCATCCATTGGTGATTCATATTATCAGTGGATGAATTCCCAATACTGGTCAAGTTCTCCCGCTGAATACACACCTAATGGTACTTCTATATACATGGGATCTGTGTTCAACATATTGGTAGGTTATGGAGGGGGAAATGTTCTTACAAGAAGAGTTCGCAGTATTATCGATTTCTAGTGATTTTCAGACATGAAACGAATAATTGCATATATAACTTTTTTCTTTCTGGCAGGAAGTCTTTGGGGACAACACTACCGGATTGGGGACTTATATACAGCACCGGATGGGAGTCAAGGAATCATTTTTTACCTTCACCCGGATGGAAGTGGAGGTTGGGTGGTAGCTTTACAAGATGCATCTTCGAGTTGCAGATGGAGTCAAAACACTACGATAATTCCGGGACTAAACCATTTTCTGGATCAGTGTGATGAGTGGTGTCTGGATGCATATCAACTGGTGGATGCAGATACGGCAGGATATACCAATACCCAGATTATTCGGTCCTCCTTATCCACTCAAAACTCTATTGCTGCCACAGTGGTGGATTTTCAGAACGGTTGGTATCTTCCTGCCATCGGACAATTGCTTAAGTTGTTTGCCAGTCGTCCTTTTATAGAACAAGAAATAATTGCGGCGGGAGGTTCGTTGCCCGCAGGCCAATATTGGAGTAGTACACTCCAAAATAATAATCATGCATGGATGAGCGTGTACGGAAGGCCTCAGGATATGCCTCGTCAATCTTTCCAACAAGTGCGTGCCATTCGCAGTTTCACGATTCCGCCAGCAGAGTACGACACCTCTCTGACCTACCTCTGGAACACGGGAGACACCACCCCCTATATCCAAGTCACGCCGTCCCAGACAACAACCTACACTGTAACGGTCACCAACGAGATCGGCTGCCAGAACAGTGAATCGCAGACGATCCTTGTAGCCCAGAGTATGCCGCAGAACATCTATGAACAGATCTGCCAAGGCGAGCCCTATGAAGCCAACGGGTTTTCCTTGACGGCAGACGAGACAAGCGTGCCGGGCAACATCCTCCGCACCCGCACGGTGATGCTCAACGGCTGTTCCTCTTTCGTCACGCTGATTTTGACAGTCTTACCGATGGACACCACGGTATTGGACGTCAGCAGCTGCGGTCCGTACAACTGGCACGGCCAGACCTACTACCAAGACGGCACCTACACCCAGCGCTTCTCCAGCCAGTCGGGCTGCGACAGCGTGGCGGTGCTGCATCTGACCATCCATACGGGCGACACCACCTACCTGGCTGTGGACACCTGCGACGGATACCAGTGGTTCGGCCAGACCTACCCGTATTCGGGCATCTACACCCATATCTTGCAGAACCAGCATGGCTGCGACAGCACGCTTATCCTGGATTTGACCGTCAGGGATGCGGAGGTCACCTATTACACACAGACCGTCTGTGAGTCGGAGCTGCCCGCCACGTGGCACAACATCACCCTGGACCAGGAGGGCGTCTATACCTTCTACGCCATCAACTCGCAGGGCTGTGACAGCATAGAACGGCTGACACTGACGGTTATCCCGCCGGTCTATACCTACCAAACCGTCACCGCCTACGGCTATTACCAATACGGGGATTCCGTGTGGAACACCTCCGGCAGCCATGCCATCCACCATACCGCCCAGAACGGTTGCGACAGCGTTGTCGTCCTGACGCTGGTCATCCTGCAGCCCGACCCGACGTATGTGGACAGCACCGTCTGTGCCGGCGCGCTGCCCCTGGTGTGGAACGGGCTGCTGTTCGCCGAGGCGGGCACCCAGACCGCCACGCTCCACCCGACGCCCTACTACGACAGTCTGGTGGTGATGACGCTCAACGTCCTCCCCGTGCCGGCCACGCTCATAGACACCTCCGTCTGCGAGCTGTTTGTCTGGAACGGGGTGGAGTATGACGAGTCGGGCACCTACGAGCAGACCTTCACGGCGGAGAACGGGTGCGACAGCCTGGTGACCGTGGAGCTGTCGGTTTTCTATTCGGAAATGACGGAAGCGGACAGCCTCGTCTGTCCCGCGAGCCTGCCGCTCATCTGGAACGGGAAGACCTTCACGGGTCCCGGCCAGCAGACGGCGCAGCTGTTGACGTCGCACCAGTGCGACAGCCTGGTGGTCATGACCGTGACGGTGGGAGACACCACCGCCCGGTGGACCGACACGACGGTCTGCGACCTGCTCGACTTCCACGGGACGGTCTATACCGCGTCGGGCCTCTATGAGCAGCAGCTCACCAACGGGGACGGCTGCCCGTACATCCACCATGTCGGTGTGACGGTCTATCAGTCCGACACGACCTATCTGGACACGAGTGTCTGCAACAGCTCCTTCCCGTTTGTCTGGCACGGGCTGACCTTTGTGAACGCCGGCACCAAGTCGCTGACCTTGCAGAACAGCGACCTGTGCGACAGTGTGCTGGTGCTGACGGTGGACCGTCTCAACATCAGCATGTCCAATGTGGACACCGCCTCCTGCGGGCCATTGGAGTGGAACGGCCAGACCTTTACCCAGAGCGCCACCACCAACCTGATTGTCGAGGGTTCCAACGGCTGCGACAGCATCATCTTCGCCCACATCACCATCTTCGACAGCCATTCTGCGCAGCATGACACGACCGTCTGTTCCGCCGACCTGCCGCTCTTGTGGCGGGGGCGCTGGTTCACCGGGGAGGACAGCGTGGTGCTGTCGTTCACCACCGCCCACCAGTGCGACAGCGTGGAGACGCTGGTGCTGCATGTGACTGAGAGCCCCGACACGCTCTTTGCCGACACAGTGGTCTGCGCCAGCCAGCTGCCCATGTCATGGCGGGGCGTCCTTTTCACAGGGCCGGGCACCCAGACACACACCTACACCGAGTCCGGCGGCTGCACGGGCGTCCAGATGCTGCACCTCCAGACCTATGACACACCCACGCCCGTCGTGTCCTTGGGCAACCTCGCCGCCGGCACCGGCGACACCGTCGCTATCGGGACCTCTTCTGGCCATGCCTCCGGCTACAGCTTCGCCGTGTCGGGGCCGTGGGCCGGCCTATGGCACGACACCCTGCTCGTCGTGTCGCCGCCGGGCACCCTCACCCACGACACCGCCGCGTCCTATACCGTGACGCTCACCGACAGTAATGGATGCGTTGCGGAGACGACCGTCACGGCTCATTTCTTCATCCCCTACCAACTCGACCTCTACGACACCGTGGAGGCCTCGCAGCTGCCCTATATGTGGCAGGGCACCCCGCTGGTGTCGCCCTGTGTGCAGACCGCCCACCTGACGAGCCAGTACGGCGCCGACAGCACCGTCACCCTGCATCTGTCCGTCCTCTATCAATACGACACCCTATTCTGCAACGCCGCCACGCCCTTGACGTGGCACGGGGCCACCTTCACGGAGAGCGGCAGCCAGACCACCGTCTATCCCGTGGCCCCCGGCGCCGACAGCATCGTGGCCGTGTCGGTGACGATCGGTTTCGCCGTGGACACGACCCTCTGGGCCACCGTCCTGGAGAACGAGCTGCCCGTGACCATCAGCGGTATTGTGTGCGACTCGGCGGGCTGCTTCGTCCATCATGTGACCACGCCCGAGGGGTGCGTGCGCACCGTCACGCTGTATCTGACCGTCTTTTACAACGTGGAGACCGCCGTTGACAGCGTGATATGTCCGGAACAGCTTCCTTTCACCTGGAACGGCAAGACCTTCACGGCGGCGGGCACGCAGAGTGCCGTGCTCGCCGCGGCCAGCGGCGCCGACAGCACGGTGGTGATGACCGTCACGGTGTGGCCCGCGATGACCACAGCCATCACGGGCTCCTCCTTTATATGCCCCCAGAACAATGTCGTGCTGACAGCCGACAGCGCCGCCGCCTACCATTGGAGCACCGGTGCCACCAGCCAGACGGTGACCGTCTCGCAGCCGGGGACCTATTCGGTGACTGTGACCGACAGCAACGGGTGTTCCGCCGAGGCGAGCCACACCATCGCCTCCTCGGACATCGACGGGGTGGCGGCCGTCAACGCCTTTGAGATGTGTGCGGGAAACAACTATTCCATGACCATCGGCTATAGTAATACCGCCACCGTGCAGCTGGCCCATGGCGTGTCCTCCCTGGCGTTGGCGGAAACCATCTTCCTGCCCGACGGTGTCTCCTGTCCACCCTACGGCTGTTCCTACCGTTCACCGCTGACCTTCACCGACTTCGCACCCAATGCCTCCATCCAGAGTGTGAACGATATCTTATTCGTACGTCTCAACATGGAGCACTCCTATATCGGCGATCTCTATATCAACATCACCTGTCCCAACGGCCAGAAGGCTCACATCCTCAAGTATGGCGGAAGCGGAACCTCCAACTGTAACCAGGTGGTACCCTCAGGTGCCATTGGTTGGCAGAGTGGCTCCAACATGAACAGGTGGACTTTCTTAGGCAATGCATACGACTATGAGAGTCTGTGGGACGATTGTAATCCTAATGCCAGTGGGAACCAGCCTGGCACGGGATGGAACTACTGCTGGTCGAACAACTCGACAGAGGGCTATTCCTATGCCCCAGGTGCGGGGAGCCTGATCTACCGGTCGGCCAACGCGCACAACGACAGGGTCGATTCCTCCAACGTGGCCGCGGGCACCCATTTCTACCATCCCGACCAGTCGTTCTCCAACCTGATAGGCTGTCCGCTCAACGGCTCTTGGTACATAGAGGTGGTGGATGCTTGGAGTGGCGACAACGGCTATATCTTCGGCTGGGAGTTGGCCCTGGATCCCTCCCTGTTGCCTGTCAGCAGCAACCCCGTGACCTCTGCGACGGTGGACGGTCCCTGGGTGCAGCCTGCGACCGACACCACCTTCACCATCACCCCTCCCAGCACCCTGGCACACGACACGCTGGCCAGCTATGTCGTCCATTTCTTCGACGATTATGGATGCACCTATGACACCATCATCACCTTGCCAGTGCATGTACAGACCGCCCTCACCATCGACACCACCGTGCTGGAGAATGCCTTGCCCTTGGTGATGAACGGCCAGAGCATGACGGATACCGGCACCTATGTCCAGCACCTGAACAACGCCCACGGTTGTGACAGCACCCTGACGGTGCATCTGAATGTGCTCCACAATGTGCACACGGCGGTGGACAGTGCTGTCTGTGCCAGCCAGTATCCGCTCACGTGGAACGGGAAGCTCTTCACGGCCGCCGGCACCCAGAACAGCACCTTGACGGCCGCCAACGGAGTCGATAGTGTGGTGACCATGACCGTATCGACACTGCCCAGCACCGACACAGTCATCACGGCCACCATCGTGGAGAACCAGCTGCCCTACGTCTTGAACGGGGTCTCCTACCAGACAACGGGCGTCTATACACAGCCGCTGACCAACGGGGCCGGTTGTGACAGCACCATCACCTTGAACCTGACGGTATATCTGAACACTTCTGCCACTTTCGACACGACTGTTTGTGCCACGGAGTTGCCCTACACATGGCGCGGCCACACCTTCACGGCCGCCGGGCAGCACACCTATTCCCTGAACACCCTGCATGGGGCTGACAGCACCGTGCACCTCCACTTGTCGGCAGACCAGATGACGACCTCGATAGGAGAGACCACCCATGTGCTCTGTCATGGGGACTCCACGGGCGGAGCGGTAGCAGTGGTCACCGGCGGACAGTCTCCGCTGACCTACCAGTGGACCAATGCGGCGGGCGCGACGCTCTCCTCCAGCACCACGCTGTCCAGCCAGCCCGCCGGCACCTATCTCTTCACCGTCACCGACCCGTTAGGATGCGCGGCCACAGCCTCCGTGACCCTCAACACCCTGAGTGGCGAGCTGACACCCGGCACCATCGCCGACGACCAGAATCTCTGTGGCTCCGGAACCCTGGAGCCATTCACCGGCAATGCCGCCTCCGGAGGGGATCAGAGTGCCTATCAATGGCAGATCTCCACCGACGGCACCACCTGGGCCCCCGCCCCCGGGAGCAACGACGGCCAAGACTATATCTACCCCGATGTGGCCTCCGACAACCTCTCCCTCAGACGCGCCTGGATCAGCCAAGCCTGTGGCACCGTCTATAGCAACACCGTCAACGTCTATGTGTGGTCCTACTACAACGACACCATCACCGTGGAGACCTGCCAGAATGTCCCCTGCCAGATCCAGGGATTCGACATCCCCGCCGAGGTGCTCAGCCAACCCGGCGAACACCGCTTCGAACAGCTGTTCTCCACCGGCCACTGCGACAGCCTGATCGTGCTCATCCTGATCGTCAACCCCCAATACAATCTCCATTTTGAAGACGAGATCTGCGAAGGTGAAGGATATCTAAACCATGGCTTCAGCATCTCTCCTTTAGAGACTGTCGGGCAAGACCTGTTGCAACGGAATCTCAACCTGCAGACCGAAAAAGGATGCGACAGCATTGTGGAACTCCGACTCTCCATCATCGACACATCGCTCCGCATCGTGCCCCTGACAGAGTATTACTGCGAGGACCATACGGCCATCCTGTATGTGAACACCGAGATGGAAAATTATCTCTGGAGCACTGGCGAGACCAGTCCTGAAATCACCGTCACAGAGTCGGGCACTTACAGCGTGACAGTCTCCCAGAATAGTTGCGTCAACTCCACCTCCTATCAGTTGAAGGATTGCGAACTGATTCTCTACCTTCCCAACACCATCACCCCCGGCAATGGCGACGGCCTGAACGACGAGTTCTTCCTCCCCGAGAGATATCACAACCAGATCGACGACTTTGAAATCCTCATCTACAACCGCTGGGGCAGCCTCATCTACCAGTCCCGCGACAAACAGTTCCGATGGGATGGAACGGTGAACGGCAAACTCATGCGCGACAACATCTACAGCTACATCATCCGGTGCACCAATCCGAATGGAAGACCTCTCCTGTTCAAAGGGACTATCACCATATTGTAAGATTGGCACAACAGACACATTTTTATGTATTTTTGCGCTCCCGTTTTTTCTACCGAAAGATATTTATAATGTAATTATGGACACCGCTGAAAGACAACCCGTTTTCATCTTCAAGACAATCCTCCGCATACTGCTCGGGGCATTCTTCATTGCCACCGCCATCCTGAAACTGCTGGGATTGGATCACTTTGAACTCTACATCTTCAGTTTTCAGCTCTTCAGTTTTGTCTTCAGCACTATCATCGCTCGTCTGGTCATTGCCGCAGAGCTCATCCTGGGCTTTTTCCTCATCTTCAAGATCTTGTACAAGCCCACCTGGTGGGCCACGATGCTGATGATGGTCGGCTTCACCCTGTTGCTGGTCTATGTTGTTCTTTTCCGTAACGACACCAACTGTCACTGTATGGGGGATCTTATAGAACTGAACCCCGCCTGGTCCATTGTCAAGAACCTCGTCACCATCGCCTTGCTCCTCTTGATCCGGAAGGAGACAACGGCGCATTTCAAAGGATGGAAGGCTGTCGGCATCGTCGGGGTCTTGGCCGCCTTCATCGCCACCTTCGTCCTCTTCCCCACCGACGGCGTCTATAATTTCTTCAAGAAAAGTCAAAGTTCCTATAACGAGAAGGCTTTTCAGGAACTGATGCAAGACTCGGTGATGACCGACCAGACCCTGGATACGGGCCATTACATCATCGGGGTGGTGGCTTCCGGATGTAAATACTGCAAGATCAGCATGGAGAAACTCAGCGCCATCTGCGAGCGCAACGGCGTGGACGACAGCCGCGTCCTTATCACCATCTGGGGAAAAGACGAGGCCGCCATCGAGAAATTCAAGGAAGAGACTGGCAGCGGCCGATTCCGCTATGTGACCGTGACCCCCATCCAGGCCGTGGAGGTCGTCAACGGACGTTTCCCCACCTATCTCTTTGTCCATAACCACCAGATCGTCAAGGCGGCCGACCTGCGGCAGCTCTCAGAACACGAGGTGACCACCTTCCTGCCCTAACATTTGAAACCTTGATTATGAAAGGTCTTGTCAAGAAAGATAAAACCCTTTATCAAAGAAAGATAGAAGATGTCTATCGGTTTTATATGGCCTACGGTTTTGACCATAGCACGGAATTCATCGCCGCACGGATGGGCATCTCCAAAAAGACCTTCTTCAACCGATACCTCTCGAAGGAGAACTCCATCAAGCTCTCCTTCGACTTGTGGATGCGCAACCTCGCGGAACAGATACGCGGCAGACAGACGGACTGCAACAATGTCGTGGAAGCTTTGGTTGTCTTTATCAGCGAAATACAGCAGATTGCCGGGGAGGATACACCCTTTTACGCTTTTGCGGCGGAGCGCGATCTGATGATGGATGTGAAGGCACCCTTTGCCAAGATTATCATGGATGTGCTACAGGAGGGGAAGCAGCATTATCAGATTCGGGAGACGCTTAACGGCACCACCTATGCCTCCTTTTTCCTCTTCAACGTCTTCCACTATGTTCTTCGCCGGGATCTTGACGGGGATATGATACGATACTTATTGACGCCGGCTTTGAACGAGCGGGGTATGGAGCTGATGGAGTTTGTCATCAGCAGTTTGGAGAGTGCATAATTTGATTTGCATCTTCGTCAAAAAATGGTATTTTTGCCATTTGTTTTTTGAAAACGACCCCTAAACTGATCATCACCAACACCGACCACTATGTACAGCATCATCAAGAAAGAGGAACTGGGACAAGACACGCATCTTATTGTAGTAGAGGCGCCCCATATTGCCCGTGCCGCGCTGCCCGGACAGTTTGTCATCGTCAAATCCGATGCCACCGCAGAACGTATCCCGCTCACCATCAGCGATTCCAATCTGATGACGGGAACCATCTCGTTAGTCATCAAGACGATAGGATACTCTACCCGCAAGATGGTCAACCAGTTTGCCGTAGGTGACTCTTTTTTGGATGTGGCCGGACCGTTGGGCCAGCCATCCGCTTTTGTGAACCGTCCTATGGAACTGTTACGCCAGCAACGCTACTGCTTTATCGCCGGCGGTGTGGGCATTGCGCCCATCTTGCCCTTGGTGCGCTGGATGTATGCCCACGGTCTGGAGAGTGATGTCATCATCGGTGCGCGCAACGCTTCGCTGCTCTTCTATCTGGAGAAGCTGCGTGCCGTGGCCACCAACCTATATATCGCCACCGACGACGGCTCCTTAGGTTTTCAGGGTAATGTGACCGACATGCTGCAACATCTGGTGGTGGATGAGGGCAAGCATTATGACGAGGTGACGGCCATCGGCCCGATGATCATGATGAAGTTCACCGCCAGGAAGTGCGCCGAGCTGGGCATCCCCTGTGTGGTCAGCCTCAACTCCCTGATGGTGGACGGCACGGGCATGTGCGGCGCCTGTCGTGTGACCGTGGGTGGCGAGACCAAGTTCACCTGCGTCGATGGGCCCGAGTTCGACGCCTCCAAGATCGACTTTGACGAGTGCATGCGCCGACAGGTTATGTACGACCACATAGAGACCCGCAAGCAAATGGAGCAAGAAGAGGAGGCAGAAGGCCATCAGTGTCATGTCGGGGGCATCACCCACGAGGCGCCGATGCCGAAGCGGCGTGTGCCCGTGCGCGAGCAGCCCGCCGAGCGGCGTCGCCACAACTTCGAAGAGGTCTGCTATGGCTACAACGCCGAAGAGGCCATCGAGGAGGCCCGCCGCTGTCTCAACTGCAAAAAGCCGATGTGTGTCACCGGCTGTCCCGTCTCCATCCATATCCCCGAATTCATCAAGATGGTGGCGGAGGGCAACTTCGAGGAGGCCGCCCGCATCATCAGCCAGGACACGGCGTTGCCGGCCGTCTGCGGACGCGTATGCCCGCAGGAGACCCAGTGCGAAGGGCAGTGCATCCTCGGCCGCAAGGGCGAACCCATCGCCATCGGCAAGCTGGAACGCTTCGTAGGCGACTACATGCGCGAGCACAACCTTAACTTCGGTACCGACATCGTCGAGAACGGTCACAACGTGGCCGTCATCGGCAGCGGTCCCGCCGGCCTGACCTGCGCCAAAGAGCTGCGCACCAAGGGCTATGGCGTCACCATCTTCGAGGTGCTCCACGAATATGGCGGCGTGCTCGTCTATGGCATCCCCTCCTTCCGTCTGCCCAAAGACACGGTGGTGAAACACGAGGTCGAGAACCTACGCCGATTGGGTGTCCAATTCGAGAACGACATCGTCGTGGGACGCACGGTGACCGTCAACGAGCTGTTGGAGAAATGGGGCTTCGACGCTGTCTTCTTGGGCACGGGTGCCGGTTTCCCCAACTTCTTGAACATCGAAGGCGAGAACCTCTGCGGTGTCGTCTCGGCCAACGAGTTCCTGACGCGCAACAACCTGCTGTTCTCCTATAAGAAAGAGCATGAGACGCCTAACTTCGTGGGCAAGAAAGTCGCCGTCGTCGGCGGTGGCAACGTAGCCATGGATGCGGCCCGCACGGCCATCCGGCTGGGTGCCGACGTGCACATCGTCTATCGTCGTTCCGAGGCCGAGCTGCCCGCCCGCGCCGAGGAGGTGCACCATGCCAAGGAGGAGGGCGTGGTCATGAACCTGCTCTGCAACCCCAAGGAGATCCTCAGCGACGAGAAAGGATGGGTCAAGGGCATCATCTGCACCCGCATGGAACTGGGCGAGCCCGACGCCTCCGGCCGACGGAGACCCGTGCCCATCCCCGGCTCCGACTTCACCATTGACGTGGATATGGTCATCATCGCGGTCGGCACGTCGCCCAACCCGCTCATCGTCTCCACCACCGATGGGCTGGACACGAACCGTCATGGCTGTGTGGTTGCCGACGAGGGCGGACGCACCTCCCGCCGTGGCATCTTCGCCGGCGGCGACATCGTCACGGGCGCAGCCACCGTCATCCTCGCCATGGGTGCCGGCAAACAAGCCGCCCAGAGCATCGACGAATACCTGAAGAAGTGAGGAGACCTTAAGAGTTAAGGAACTAAGGGGGCTCCCCCGACTTCTAACTCCAAACTTCTAACTGGTAACTGATAACTAAAAATTTATATCTTTGCGCTTTAATTGTTCCAGGTATGAGTTACAAACGCATCTTATTGAAATTGAGTGGCGAATCCCTTATGGGGAGTGATGGTTACGGGCTCGGCTACGAGCATGTGCGCCACTATGCCGAAGAAATACAATCAGCCGTCCGGGAAGGCATCCAGGTGGGTGTCGTCATCGGCGGGGGCAACATCTTCCGTGGTGTCCAGGGCGCCGGTAAGGGCTTCGAGCGCCGTCAGGGCGACCAGATGGGCATGCTGGCCACCATCATCAACTCCATGGCCCTGCAGGGCGTGTTGGCTGAGCTGGGCGTCCCCGCCAAGGTGCTCTCCGCCGCCGCCATCGAGGGGGTGAGCGAGAAGATCTCCTGGCGCAAGGCTACCGAGCTGCTTGACGCAGGCTACGTCGTCATCCTCGGCGGCGGCACCGGCAACCCGTTCTTCACCACCGACTCTGCCGCGGCCCTGCGCGCCGTCGAAATCAAGGCCGACATCCTCCTCAAGGGCACCCGCGTGGACGGCGTCTATACCGCAGACCCCGAAAAGGACCCCACCGCCACCAAATACACGACTGTCACCTTCGACGAGGCCTACGCCAAAAACCTCCACATCATGGACCTCACCGCCTTCACCCTGTGCAAGGAGAACCAGATGCCCATCTATGTGTATAACGCCAACATCCCCGGCAACCTCCTCAAAGTCATTCATCAAGAACCTATCGGAACTTTAATCCAATAATCATTATGGAAGAGAATACTGACATCAAAAAAGAAATCGCCAACACCGAAGAAGAGGTGCAGATCACCAGAACCGCCAACTTCCGTCGGGGCTTTTTTATCCATCTGAGCATCTTCATCCTGGCCAACATCATCGTATGGGTGCTCTGGTATTTCCTCAACAACATCGTCAAGGAGGAATTCTCGGGCGGTCTGCTCAAGATCTGCCTCTGCTTCTCCCTGATATGGCTCGTCATCGCGATATTCCACTATCTGATAGCCTTCAAGTGGACCCGCACCCATGCCGAGAAGGAGGTCTCCAAGCTGCGCAAGAAACGCGACAAACAGCTGGAGGAGATCCGTGCCCTGAAGAACGAGATCAACGAGAACGAGAGCACGCTGAAAGACAAAGAGTAACGTCTAAGAATATCGGCTCTCTGATTTTTTTGACATTCAATAAAACATTTTGATAATGAAGATAGATATTTTGCTCGGTTTGCAGTGGGGTGACGAGGGAAAAGGAAAGATTGTGGATGTGGTAACCCCCGACTATGACGTGGTGGCCCGCTTCCAGGGTGGTCCCAACGCCGGACACTCGTTGGAGTTCAACGGCATCCGCCATGTGCTGCACATCATCCCGTCGGGCATCTTCCACCGGGAGAAGACCAACATCATCGGCAACGGTGTCGTCATCGACCCTATCACCTTCGAGGAGGAGATTATGGCGTTGGAGAAGATGGGGCTGGAACCGGTGAAGAACCTGTTCATCTCCAAGAAGGCGCATCTCATCATGCCCACGCACCGGTTGCTGGACGCCGCGCAGGAAGCCAAGAAGGGCGCCGGCAAGATCGGCTCCACCCTCAAGGGCATCGGACCGACCTATACCGACAAGACCGCCCGTTCCGGCCTGCGCGTCTGCGACCTCTACTCCGACCGTTTTGAGGAGAAATACCAGAAGCTGCTCTCCCAGCACAAGGAGATGCTGATGCAATATCACTACGACTTCAGTGAGACGCTGCCCGAGTTGGAGGCGCGTTGGCTGAAGGCGTTGGACACGCTGCGGCGGTTCACGGCCATCGACAGCGAGTATGTTCTCTACGAGTACCTGCAGCAGGGCAAGCGCGTGCTGGCGGAAGGTGCCCAAGGCACGCTCCTCGACCTGGAGTTCGGCGCTTACCCGTTCGTCACCTCCTCCAACACCATCGCCGCCGGCTGCTTCACCGGCTTGGGCCTCGACCCGCACTTCGCCGGCAAGGTCATCGGCATCGTGAAGGCCTACTGCACCCGCGTGGGCAGCGGTCCCTTCCCGACGGAGCTCTTTGACGAGACTGGCGAGAAGCTGCGCACCATCGGCAACGAGTTCGGCGCTACCACGGGACGCCCGCGCCGCTGCGGCTGGCTCGACCTCATCGCCCTCAAGTACGCCCTCATGATCAACGGTGTCACCGACATCGCCCTCACCAAGGCCGACGTGATGTCCGACTTCGACACCATCCAGGTATGCACCGCCTACAAGGTCAACGGCGAGCTGACCAACCGCATGCCCACCGAGACCGACGCGGTCATCGAGCCCGTCTATACCGCACTGCCGGGCTGGAAAGAGGACATCAGCAAATGCCAGAGCTACGAAGAACTGCCCCAGACCTTCAAGGACTATATCCGCTATATCGAAGAGTTCACCGGCGTCAAAATCTCCATCGTCTCCGTGGGCCCTGACCGCAACGCCACCATCTTCAGAGACTAACTCCCATGAAAGCGCTCCGTCCTCTGCTGCTGACAGCCCTGTGCTGTATCCTGTCCTTCTTCAACGGATACGGCCAGTCTGCGCCAGAAGATGACGCACTGCTTCAGATCTTGCTGCGAGAGGCCGACAACCATTCCGGCATTGTGACCGAGAAGGCCTACCCCATCACCTCCGCCACCTATCGGATAGAAGAAGTCCAGGAATACTACCTTGGAGTGTCTTTCGGCAGTGTCACCCAAAGAACTTCTATCGTCAAGCGTGCGGGTACCTCATTCGTCGAAATCTCGCAAGTCGGCAACCCCATGTCCATCACAGCTTACTATCTGTTCGCTCTTCCGACAACCAACGATGAGAGCACCCTGCATCGCCTTTTCCAATTCAACACCCAACGGGCCTACGATAGCAGCATCCGGTATTATCTTGCCAAAATAAACGGATTCCTCTCCTCCAGCTATGAGGAGGAAGCCCCCTTTGTACCTGGTTATGAGCCCCTTCCCACTCAAACATCCTTCAACGAAGAGGTGCTGATCGACAAACTACAAAAAAGCACCGCCATTTTTGAGCATGTCCCTAACGTGGTCAATTGCATCGCCACTATCTCCTATGAACTCCAACGCAAATGGACCGTGCAAGAAAAAGATTATTCGGCCCACAACGACATCAAAACCAGACTCAACCTTGTCGTAGAACGGCAAACTGACGAGGGAAAGTTAGAGCGCCATTGGGAATCTTTTACTTTTGAAAACCCTGACGACATTTTCTTGACTGAGGAGATCCAAGAACACTTGTGGAAGCTCTATAATGGCCTAGACACCAACTCTGTTTACGAAGCCTCCATCACCAACTGCGACTCTTTGATGTTGAAAGACTGGTGGTTGACCTTGGATTCCAGCACTCATGAACAGACCTCGATCTTGGATGTCTTGCAGGAGATGACCCGTCAAGGCAGAGACTCCCTCCACCTTGGGGATCACCCTTCGCCCTATTTCCTCAGCTATCTGCTCACGGATGCACATGTGGCGGACATCACCGCCATTCTGGGATTTACATCTGAAGCAGAAGAGCACAATCGTCGTTATCTGGAAACTACCGTGGAGATTGGCAGCGATGTTCGCAACAGCAGCCATTTCAAGGTCCCGGGACCCTATCTCGATGAAGCTGCTCGTCTTTTTTACTATGAGAATATTCCTTTTGACAATCATAAAAACAACCTGAAGCGGCAACTATGGTGGAGTGCAGCTCGAAGATATCCTTATGTGGTTCAACTGTTTAAGATGAAAGAGAGCTCCTTGCAATCCATGCAAGAAGAGGCGTATAAAATCTTGCCGGACCGATCGGAAGCCATCACCAAGAACGTGGTAGCAGAACAGACCCTCCAGCAAGAGTGTCTGCCGCAACTACAGAACTATGCCTGCGAGTTCTCTCAGATCTTAGGCCGCACCAGAATAGAGTCCTGGGTGAGGATCACCTCTTATCAAGCCAATGCCTACTATGCTGATGCCACAGGGCTCTATTATGCACAGCCCCTCTCTTATGTTCACATCATGATTGCTGACGATCAGGAAAATTTCTATAAAGCGTTCTGTTTCAAAGAGATTGACGAGTTGGAAGCGCACCATGACTCCCTCGTGGCAGCCATAGAAGGCATCCGCGAGATGTTGGATGCACGCGCCAAAGCCCCCACGATGGATGAGATTTACGATGGGCCCGTCCTAATGGTCGGAGATGCGGCAGTCGAATGCTTTGCCACCGCCTTCTTGCAAGGCAAAGAGAGTCTGATCGCGCAACGGGAGCCGCTGAAGATGGTGACAGGGATCAAACCATGGTTGCCCTCGCGCTCGCCCATGTCATGGCTGATTGACAAGCGCATCATACACCCCGGCATTTCCATCACCGCCGAAGACCCTCTCGACACCTATAACGGCATGCCGCTGATTGGCAGCTATCAGGTGGATGCCGAGGGTGTGCAGGTAGAACAGAAACTGGAACTCGTCAATCACGGTGAGCTGGTGACCTTGCTCTCCAACCGGACTCCGACAGCGGGTGTCGCCTACAGCAATGGACACCAGCGTTTCGCCATCAACATATTTAATAACGAGCTGACGCGCCACTGTGGCCCTGGAGTGCTGACCATGCAATGCAAGAGCACCCTTTCCTACCCGAAACTGCTGAAACGCCTTCGAGAAAAAGCCCGCGCCGCCGGCTACAACCACGCCTACCTCATCACCAACCTAGGTGAAAGACTCATCTTATACCGCGTCAACATCCACAACGGCAAGATGACCCTTGTGCGCGATGCGGACTTGGAGACAATCACCTATCGGAACTTTCAACAGATGTCGTGCGCCGACAGCGAGACGCGTGCCCATAACTTTCTCCTGTATAAAAATTTTAGAGAAGCTATTCCCTGCAGCGTCATCATGCCCCACGCCCTGCTGTTCGAGCGCCTGGAACTGACTCCAACCCGTTAATAGCATCTATCTTAAACCTGCACTGAAAAATCACCCATATGAAACGCATCACCTTTTTATTCGCCATTCTCCTCCTCACCACCACCGCCTGGTGCCAAGGAGGCCCAACCACCAAATCTTTCTCGTGGCACGGACTGTCCCTCAACTATCCAGACAACTACGTCATCTCCGACAAAAAGTACGACAAGCAAGACAAAACCTTCGACTTCTATTGTAGCATCCCAGAAGATGACGGGGAAGTGTCCCTGGTCTATATCGGTATGTTGGGAAAAATGAGCGGACACCCCACGAAAAGCGAGTGTGATGAATTTTTCCAAGAGCTCATGCCTCCGTTGATCGAGGAACTTGGAAATTCCTTCCAAAATGTCAAAACTGGTGAGGTCAAAGAATTCCCTATCGCCTATCCCAACTCATCGGTTGACTTTACAGGTTCGTCAAACACCACGGATATTCAGGGGACTATGGTGATTATTATAGAGAAGAAAAAAATAGTCTTCTGCCTTCTGGCCGCTGACTCCGACCCACACTTGCAAGAACTCAACAAAATCGTCAAAAGTATTAAAGTCAAGTAGGGATTCCCCTGGAACATGACCATTATTACTCATTGTTACTGTTACAATAAACATTTGTATTTCCAAGCTATTGACAAGTATGTTATGAAAAAAGAGGGCGGACAGAGCAGGCGGCTCCCATTTCCCCCTCTGGATTATTCAAAAATCATTGTTTATAAGTTTTTTATACAATCAGGAAAGATATCGTAAAACACCGTATTTTTGCCTACTTTTGTCAAATTAAGCAACAATGAAGAAACTTTTGATTTTAGGAATCACCATTTTACTGGTAAGCCTTTCCGGCTGTGTGACCAAACAGAAATACGACGAGCTGCAGCGCCGCTATCAGAAGTGTCAGGACGAGCTGACGTACGTCAATGCAGAGAATGTAGATGCCAACAACACGTTGAAAGGGCTTCGCTCCCAGTTAGAGACCCTGAGCCAGCAGGTGGACCAGTTGGTCAAAGACACGCTCTCGCTCTCGCGCCGTCTGCGTATGTCGGAGCGCGACCTGGCCAAGGCCACCCAAGACTATGACGATCTGTTGAAGGACTTCTCGGAACTGAATGTCAGCAACCAGTCGGCCATGAACAGCCTGTTGGGTAATATTGATGCTTACAAAGACGAACTGAACGCCAAGGAGAAACTGCTGAATGCCCAGAAGGACTCCCTGGAGGCTGCCAAAGCCATCCTGGCGGAGAAAGAGGCCCGCATCAACGAGATGGAGAAGATCCTGAGTCAGAAAGATGCCGAGGTCAAGGCGTTGAAAGACAAGGTAACGGCTGCCCTGAAGGGTTTTGAAGGCAGCGGCCTGAACGTCTATGAGAAGGACGGCAAGGTATATGTCTCCATGCAGGACAAGCTCCTCTTCGCCTCCGGCAGCTGGAGTCTGAACGAGCAGGGCTTGAAGGCCATCCGCAATCTGGCCAGCGTCTTGGAGAACGAGAAAGACATCTCCGTCCTCATCGAGGGCCACACCGACAACGTGCCGTTCAACGGCAACGGCCAGGTGAAAGACAACTGGGACTTGAGTGTCATGCGTGCCACCTCGGTCGTCAAAGCCTTGTTGCAGAACGGCGACATCGACCCTGTCCGGCTGTCTGCCTCCGGCCGTAGTGAATATCTGCCCATCGATGCCAGCGACAATGCGGAGGCCCGCGCCAAGAACCGCCGCACGGAGATCATCCTGACGCCCAATCTGGACCAGCTGTTCCAGCTCATCCAGGGCAACTAACGAGCCGTCATGTTCGCGCAGGCGTTACTCACCTGGTACGACGACCATCAGCGCGACCTGCCGTGGCGGGGAGAACAAGACCCCTACAAGGTGTGGGTCTCGGAGATCATCCTGCAGCAGACGCGCGTACAGCAAGGGTGGGACTACTACCATCGATTCATCGAGACATTTCCCGACATCCACTCGTTGGCAGAGGCTGACGAGCAGGAGGTCTTGCGCGTCTGGCAGGGGCTGGGCTACTACTCGCGCGCCCGCCACATCCACCATGCCGCCAAGCAGATCATGACCGACTTCGGGGGCGTCTTCCCGACACGTTATGAGGACATCCGCACGTTGAAGGGGGTAGGCGACTACACCGCCGCCGCCATCGCCGCCTTCGCCTTCGGGCTCCCCCACCCCGCCGTGGATGGCAATATGCTCCGCGTCTTCAGCCGCTACTTTGGCATCCGCGAGGACATTGCCCTGCCGAAGACCCGCCGGGAGATCACCGCCCTCGCCACCCGCGAGATGAAGGGCACCGACCCCGCCAAATTCAACCAAGCCATGATGGACTTCGGCGCCACCCAGTGCACCCCCACCAACCCCGATTGCGATATTTGTCCGCTACAGAAGTCCTGCTATGCCCATCAGCACGACTTGACGGATATGCTGCCCGTCAAGATTCAGAAAAACAAGAAGAAGCATCGCTATTTCCAACTCACCATGTATCTTGCCAATAACAAGACCATCCTGGAGAAACGCGTGGGCAACGACATCTGGCGCAACATGTACCAGTTCCCGTTGCAGGAATTTCCAGCGCCACCGGAGCAGGGAGAGCACTATGTAGCCACCATTCACGAAACGCTGACCCACCAGCAGCTGCAGGCGGACCTCTACGTGGTGCCGTGCCGGAGATTGCCGAAACTGGAGGAGCATCAGCTTGTTGTGTCGTTGGACCAGCTCCCGCAATACCCCATGCCCAAGATCATGACTCATTTTTTGAAAGAGCATCTACAGATAACCCTAACCTAAACACCAGAAACGATGACAGCACAAGACGAACATTTCATGCGGTTAGCCTTAGAAGAGGCGCAGTTAGCGGCGGAAGAGGACGAGGTGCCCGTGGGCGCGGTAGTCGTCATGGACGGACAAGTCCTGGGTCGTGGTCACAACCAGACGGAGACGTTGCGGGATGTGACGGCGCACGCCGAGATCATCGCCTTGACGGCGGCGGCCAACCATCTCGGGGGCAAGTACCTGCCGGGGTGCACCTTGTATGTGACGTTGGAGCCGTGTGACATGTGCGCCGGAGCCATCGCGCACGCCCAGATCAGTCGCGTGGTGTATGGGGTGGGCGACCCCAAGCGGGGCTTCACGCGCCACCGCGACGCCCAGATCCTGCACAAGAAGGTCGTCGTGGAACACGACCTCCTCGCCGACGAGTGCAGCCAGCTGCTGAAGGCGTTCTTCGCGGAAAAGCGGTAGCAACACCACAAAGAGCACGGAGAATGTTGATTTGTTGAGGAGGGGCGCGATTCCCCTTCTTTGGAGAAGGGGTGCCCGAAGGGCGGGGTAGTGGGAAAGTTATTAAGAAGTTAAGAAACTAAGAAGTTAAGGGGGGCACATTTCTTAACGAATAATTGTTAAAAACATATTGAATATCAATATGTTATATGATTTTTGTATCTTTGCCGACGTAAAATCGCATGACAATGGGAAACAATCTGCCCTGCAAAAACGATTCTCAGCAAGAGACAGTAGTCTATCATCCTACAGACGAAATATATCTCGAAGTTCGTGTAGCCGAAGATACCGTCTGGCTCACACAGGCACAGATGGCAACACTGTTTGGAACTCAACGACAAGCTATCACCAAACATTTGAAGCACATCTTTGAGGTTAGCGAATTAGACAAAGAAGCAACTTGTTCCATTTTGGAACTTGTTCAAAAGGAAGGCAAACGTCTAGTTAAGAGATATATAGAGTTTTACAATCTGGATGTAATCATCTCTGTTGGGTTTAGAGTCAACACGAAAAAAGGAATAGCATTCAGACAATGGGCTAACAATCTCTTGAAGGAGTACTTTATGTATGGTTTCCCTCTTAGCGACCGCTTGAAAAAGCTCGAACAAAGGGTTTCTCTAACAGAACATCAAATTAAAGAGCTGGTGCAGACTGCGCTTCCTCCCAAGGCGGGCCTTTTCTTCAATGGCGAAACCTTTGACGCATACGTTTTTGCAGCAGATCTGATTCGCAAAGCACATCAAGACATCAAACTGGTTGATAATTATATTGACGAATCCGTTCTGATGTTATTGGGGAAGCGTCAAGTTGGTGTTAAGGCAACCATCTATACAGAAAGAATCACTCCCCAGCTTCGTTCTGACCTCGAAAAATACAACTCGCAATACCCACCTGTATTTATAACAACAATTACCAAAGTACATGATCGTTTCTTGATCTTGGACAATTCACAGCTTTATCATTTCGGAGCATCTTTCAAAGATTTAGGAAAAAGGATATTCGTAGTGACAAGAATTGAAGAGCCCATGGTTGTCACTACCCTGCTGCAATTGTTTGCGTAACACTACAAAGGACACGAAGAGTGTTGATTTGTTGAGGAGGGGCGCGATTCCCCTTCTTTGGAGAAGGGGTGCCCGAAGGGCGGGGTAGTGGAAGGAGTTAAAAAACTAAGAAGTTAAGGGGAATGGATGCTGATTTGTTGATTGAATGAACGGACCGGGTGACCCCGGCAGGCCGGAGGTCTGCATGGGTCGGTAGCCATGAAACGGTACGGCACGCGCAATCGCACGCCGGAGGTGTGCGGGGAGGACACAAAGAAAAAAGGACGCCAGTTCCCATCTCGGAACCAGCGTCCTTAAAATAACAGCTAATAGCTAACAGCCAACAGCCGAATGGCTATCTCTTCACAAAGTTCTTCGTCACCACACCATTGTCGGTCGTGACACGCACATAGTACATGCCGTCGGCCAGACCGCTGACGTTGATGCGCAGAGGATTCTCCGTGGAGACAATCGTGTTGATCAACTGGCCATAGACGTTATATACCTCCACACCCGTGATCATGATGTTGGCATCGCTCACCTCCACAGCAATCATCTCCGTGGCCGGGTTCGGGTAGAGGTTGACGTTTCTCTCCAAATAACCTTGGATGCCCACATCGTCGGTGTGCCAGGTCACCGTGTTGGAAGGATCGCTCGTCAGTCCGTTGGTGCAGTGCGCCACCACATTGGCCTCATAATCGACATTCGGGACGAGGTCGGTCAGCGTGTAGGTAGTGCTGGTGGCCGTGGCTGTGCTCCAGTCGCTCTCCGTTGTTTGACGGTAGTTCACTTGCCATTCGTCGGCCGTATTGGGCTCCTGTTGCCAGGTCAGCGTCACGGTGGTGTGGCTCGTGGCGTCAATAGTGGCTGTCAGGTTCGTCGGGGCCGGACAGGTCTGCTGCTCCTGAGCCGTTGTGAAGGTCACAGCCTCGGTCCAGTCACTGGTTAAGTTGGTGTCGCACACAGCCTGTACACGCACCTGATAAGCAGTGTTCGGCATCAGGCCGTACATCGTGAAGGAAGGCATATGGACAGTACTGCTCTGCCATGTGGTGGCGGAAGCAGCCTTGTACTCAAAGTTCCAGGTTGTCTCTGTGCTACCTGCCATCCACGTGGCAGTGGCATCGGTCTGCGTCGGCGTGCCTACAACCAAACCTAACGGTGTGACACACAAAGCCGGACCGGAACCACTACAATTGGTGGTGAAGGTATAGGTGGTGTAGTTGTACATTGAAGAAGAGTAATACATGGTAGTACCATCAGGACCTATCAAGAAAAAGCTTGCCTCCTCTGGATAGTCACCTGCGGTCCAAATCAAAGAAGTGGACATGTTGTCGCATAAATTGACGATCACAGTATCGGTGGTTAGTGTATTGAAAAGGTTATGGTCAACAGCTTCTAACTGAGCCACCTCCTGTCCATCTTGCACGATAGAAATATGGCCGCCAGTCCATCCGTCGCCATAGTTATCGCGCAAGAGGAAAGTGTAGGTACATTGATTAGCCATCTCGCAAAGCGTTGTCATAAACGAAGTGGTTCTGTAGTTGGACACATCCCCATTGCCACAGTTGGTCTGAATTCGTACATTATAGTTGGTGAGAGCAGTCAAACCTGTCAGGGTGTACGAGTTGGTGGTAACCGGCACAACCGTCCAGATGGTGTCGGTCTCTTTCTTGTACTCCAAATTCCAGTTGGTCGCCGTCCCTATTGTTGTCCATGCAACTTGAGCCGAAGCTGGACCGATATTGGAAATCGTAATGTCGGCAGGCGGCGGACAGGAAGGAGGTGTACAGTTGGCAGTGAAAGTAGTCAGCGTGTCGGATGGCGTACCCGAAGAGGCATAAATCACATTTTCATACGCATCGAATATAGTGAAACTGCATTCGTCGTCATAATTACCGGAATTCCAAATCAAGGTGGTGGGCTGGTTGTCACACAAGGACACAGTAGCTGTACCGAGATTGCCACTATTGAGGCCGATATTGGCCACAACCAGACCACCCTGCTTGACAGTAATCGTAGCATTGTTCCAGCCATCACCATAGGAGTCGGTCATGTGGAAGGTATAGACACATTGGTCAGCAACATCGCACAAAGGAGTGGTAAACGTAACGGTTGCTGCGGTGGAAGTTCCTTCCACACCACAGTCAGACACCACGGAGACCAGATAGGTGGTACCCGGGGTAAGATAACCAAGATTCACGAAGTTCATCATCGTAGAGGTATTGTCGGTCCCATAGGTGATATTGTAACTATCGGCCGTTCCTTGCCATGAAATGGTGGCCGAAGACATGGTAACATCGGAAACTGTCAAGTTCGTAGGAGCAGGACAAGCAACTGCTGTAGTAAAATGAATGGTATGGGTGGCATCAGCTTGGGAAGTCGGCGTACTGCAGTTAGTCACCACATATACGTCGTATGTAGTTGAGGCATTGAGACTCACAAGGTCCACAGAGGTAGTGTTCGTGACAACGGAAGCCCAAGCAGTACTGGAAGACGGTTTATAGTAAACGGTCCAGGAGTTGTGGGTGGGGACATTATCCGTAAAGGAAATCGTGGCTGTATGGCTGCCTACATTGGAGGCCGTGACACTATACTTCACCGGTGAAGGGCAATCGGGTATCAGCTCCACCTTGAAGTCATCCAGATTCCAGGAGGCAGAAGCGATGGTGTTGGTATAACGAAGAGCAATACGTCCAACACCTGAAGCGATGGTATTGAAATCGTACGGTCCCATAAGGTTTCCATTACCAGATCCACTCCCTCCACGGGGGCCCGGCGCTCCACAGGTATCCAAAACCACAAAGGAGTTAGGATTGTTCATGTCAGTCACAACGCCGACCTCCAAAACACCTAGATTTGTATTTGTGGCCGTTGCCCAGAAAGAGAGACGTAAATCCATGACATCATTGCTAAACGCAGGAAGAACCAGCAAGTTGTAGGAACCTTTCATTTCAGCGGAGTTGGAACCGGAGTGACAGGAAGGAGCGTGACCACAATAAACAAATGGACCGTTATAAATCGCATCTGTCGCCAGTGGTTCCCAGCAAACAAACGGTTGTTCGCCACTTCCAGGATAGTTCTCAAAAGACTCAACCCAAGGCGTAGTCGCTGTTATTGTAATCGGGGCGCAAGCAGTGCTGAAATAGCATACAGAAGACAAGTCGGAGGAATCCGGGGCACAAAGTGAACGGACCTGTGCACGGTAGGCAGTACCAGGCATCAGGTTGTTAATGGTGATAAAGGTGTCTGTGGTGGTATAATAAGTGGTATCCGGGCCATATACATACACACTATAGCTGTCTGTCACACCGCTCCAAGATAGTGTTGCCTGATTTGCAGCAGTCGTGTCTGCCACTACATTGGTTGGCGGGAAACAGTTAACACATTGCGCCGTCAAAACATAATTGCCACCAGCTGAACCAGAAGTGAAATGTATGGTCAACGGACCCGTGGTGGAAATTACAGATATTTGATTGTTGGTACCACAAACATGGAGCAATTCAGTTCCGGAAGTTCCTTCTCCATCATAGATATAAAGATGACCAAAAGTCATTGGAGCACCTGGGGGGCCTATCACAGAACAGGTACCCGTCAATTTCATCATTGCGCCAGGATTAGCAGGATATACTACCAACGTGGAATTACAACCACCACTTAAATCACCGAAAAGTCCACCATCGTCACAAATAATGGCTCCGCAAGTGGTGAGATCATTAAAACCAGTAGTCGTCATAACATAGAGATCCGTGGTCGCAAATACAGGGCCTATCCATTCGCTCTGTGCACCTCCGCAATTGGATTGTACATAGAACTCGTATGTCGTGATGGAGGCAAGATTGCCAATGGTGAAGGTTGTAGTGTCCGCCACCACCTCCACGCCTTCGGTCTCTGGATTGAAGCCCGCAGGACCATACAGGATGTTCCATGTGACGGCGTTCCCCGCCTCTGTCCAATTCAACGTAGCATTACTGGAATCACAACTCACCATATTAAAATTAGCAGGATTCACACAATTGGGGATTTCTTGCAACGTCACATCATCAATATAAAAGCTACAATTATCCGCATTGGAAGCGCGGAAGGCAATATGTCGGCCAACACCACCATAATTCTCAAAATATACCACATTTTCATAATACACATTCGTTGCATAGGCAGAGAGGTCAATGGTATCCAAAGCTTCAAAGGTGGTCGGATCTGCAGGATCCGTCATCACTCCCACTTCCAAAGTACCGGTCGTGCCTGTTTTACGAGCATAGAAGTGGGACATTAGAGTGCTTAGATCGATGGAAGCATCCAAAGCCGGCATGATGGCTATATCAAAGCAGTTAGGAGTTTGATGGAAATCCAGAAAGTGTGAACCACTATGGGCATTGCCGTTGCTCGGGATATGCACATAGTGCGATTCGCTGGAAGCATAGCGGTCCCAACAGGTGATATAAGTTCCTTGGTTGGTGCTATAGAGATTTAAGGTGTTCTCGAAATCTTCAAAATAGGGAATGGCCGTGATGTTTACACATTCTGTGCGGAAAGTCTCCACCGGGCTCCAGGAACTGACACTCGTACTGCTACAGATAGTACGGATACGAACAGAATACTCCGTATTGGGATTCAAACCAGTGAACGAGTAGCTAGGAACGCTCACCGTTGCGGCGGTTATCCAGTTGGTGTCAGCAGCCGTATGATACTGAACCTCCCACGTGGCTACAGAATCCGTGCTATACCAAGATACATCAGCAGCATTATCCGTAACATTGGAAATAGTCAAGGTATTAGGAACAAGACAGGTGGTAGAATTACAATAACCAAAACGAATGTCGTTGGACCACCAAAAGCCCTCCATCATACCTATAAAAGAGGATGGATTATTAATGTCAACAGGGCCATGGGTACCATAAGTAACCAAGCTTCCTGTCAAACCTTCCCAATCTACGTGAATATAAAAACCAGGTGAGGTAGTAGAAGAGCCCGTATTATCCGCAATAGCCAGCACATAATCGTCATGCCCATTGTAACTGAAAGGGGCATCCAGTTCAAGTTCAAACCAACCATCAGGCCCTGGTGATACATTCACAATACCTGAATACACTAATTGGAAGGGGTGACTTGCTGTCGGAACCTCGAAACCCATCATGCCGGTAGAACTAATATCGCTGATTGCCACATAAACATTCCAATATCTTGTCACAGACACTTGTGAACCACAATGGAAATAGATAGAGGTGAAATCTCTTGGTGTAACACCTAATTGATCCGCATAAAACCACTGCTGACTATACGAATAATTGGAAGAAAAATCAGAAGGAGGCATATAAAAAACACCGGCAGAAGATGGATCATCCGGATCACCAGCTAACTCAACAAATACAGGCGACAGACAGGTAGTAGTAAATGATGTGAACACCGTATCGCTGGAAAAATTGTTGGTGCAATCTGTATAGACACCCACCTGATAGGTAGTCTGCTCTGACAAGTTAGTCAACAAATAGGTAGTGTCGGTAGTCGTAAAGGTAGTGACAGTCTGGGTAGTCATGTCCTTTACTACAACATGGTATTGCTGCGGTGTGCCCACCACTGTGGGATTCCAGGAGATGGTGGCATTCGTGGCAAAAATATTACTTGCCTGAAGATCGGAAATAGGAGAACATGGCGGAGCCACATCTACTAAAAGATTATCAATTATCATATATTGCCATGCAGGCAATGGGAATTTGATAGCTATATATTTTCCTGTTCCCTGATAATTTGCCAAATATGCCGAATATTGGCCGTATGTGCCCGTAGTACCCGTTGGATATATGGTTTGGACACTGGTAAAAGTGGACATATCCGTAGGATCTGTCATCACACCCACCACATAATGACATTCAGCCGTCACTTTTCCATAGAATTGAACCATCAAAGTGGTAACATCTATTTGATCATCAAGTTTGGGCAAAATAAGGCATGGAACATTGGCAGCATATTCTCCAATAGCAATGTTATTAAGAGCACTCATAGAATAGGTACCCTGATACGGATCTTGGCCTATGAATGGAATAGAAGGATTGGCCGGGTTTCTGAAATAGCAGTCAGGGAACGTTCCCTGAGGATATTCAAAGCCATCGAAGAAGGGCAGCGTGTCAATACCGCAGACATCCATATAGGTGGCTACGATAGTATGGTTCTCGTGGATATCGGCAAAAGTATAAGAGGATACAGTACCCACAGAGATTCCGTCTATCGTCGCATCCGTCAAAACCCAGCGGTCTGTATTATTGATGTCAACCACCAACGTATCGCCTGCATTCATAACATAAAGGCCATCTGTCCCGTAGGGTTGCACCAAATGGGTATAATGGAGCGTGTCTCCCATATTATCCAACAGCGTGGTAGTCAAGGTATAGATATTGGTGAGATAGACTCTGATCTCGCCAAGAGTACCTCCGGGATTAATCTGAAAAGATGTTACACCTTCGCTGAAACTGCCTTCATCATACAAAGCAACACCATTCAGTGTCACTTGGTTCACCCGATAGTTGATATCGGGAGTAACAATAAGGGTAATATTGTCAGAACTGCCACAAGGAACCGTGAAGGTATATTGATTGAGAGTGGCATGTACTTGTCCATCCGCGCTCGGTGCCACGGAAGCTGTTATGACAGCCTGCGGATAAACGGTAATGGTAGAATTAACAGAAAAGTTTGTTCCGTATGCTGTACCTGTGACGGTATAGGTCGTAGTGGAAGTGGGAGAAACCACAATAGAATCCGTGCTCTCACCTGTGGACCAGAGATAACTGCCAAAACCAAAAGCTCTTAGTGTTACGGATTCACCAGTACAAATTTCCTCTGCAGTGGGTTCCATTCCAGGCATATAGGACATGACAGGATATCCATTATTGAAGCAGCAGTCTTTTCTAAACGCATCTCCTAACAGCGTAATCATCTCGTCCGACTGCAAATCAGCTTGAGATACAATCGTACCATTCCCTTGACCGTTTCCCATTAGAGCCAACGGATATGAATAGCAGTTGTTACGAGTACCGGAATAACCAGAAATGCCACCAGCATTGGCATTGTTATTGCCTTCAATAGTTCCTGCAAAATAACAGTTCGTGATAGTTTCGTGCATACAGTTACCGCCAATACCACCCACATAGAGACCCGAAACCCATCCCGTGGCACCGCAATCCTGAATAAAGTTCCCAGCTTCATTGCTATAGGATGCACCAATAATACAACCAATGTTACCGTCATCAGTACCCGTCGAACCTTGCAGGCGGGCATTGACCACCAGGCAGTTACGAACATAAACAGGACCTCCTCCACTACGAGTAAAGCCGATGATAGCACCCATCATGCCTCGTGATTTCACAACGGGATTAACCATCACCAACGAATCGATGGTGGATGGATTCTTGACAGCACAGAATAGACCCGCATGGAACGTGTTGGTCTTGTCGCAATACATGTTGAAAACAGCATGGCCATGGCCATTAAAGACGCCCTGGAATGCATTGCCCGCCTCTGGTGACTGGCTCGTAGGCGAGCCGCCGCCGATGGGGGTCCAGTTGTTGGTGGAGTCGCCCGTGCTGTTGAGCCAGATGTCGTTCATCAGGTTCAACGTCACACCGTTGAAGGTCGTGGTGCCGTTGTTGACCAACTGCGCCACACCCGCCAACTGCTCCGGCGTGGTGATGTTAAAAGAGGTCTGGCTGGCATTATACCACGAGACATCCGCGGTGCCGTTCCAGACAGTCTGAGCCTGCGTCTCTATCGTGAAAGCCAGCAAGCTCATCAAGCCTAAAAGAAAGAGTAACTTTTTCATCATAGTATGTATTTAAAGTTAGACAAATAATCCCGTCGTCATATTCGGGAAAATGGACGACAGGAACTTGTACTATGATGCTCGCAGCCTGCGTCAGCTCACTTCCCGAAGCTTTCACACTCATGAATCTTGGCAGGTTTTCTGACTCGTTCCGTCTGTTGCGCGCCTTCCCATAGAACATAACAGTGGCATCATGCGCAAAGATTGATGGAACTCACAGCAGCGGGTACTGTACAGGACTCTCACCTGTTTCCCTCTCGGGGCCTGGACCCCTCACCAAGAATCAGTTTCAAAAGTAAAAAATATTTATATAGGATATCCCTTTTTTACAAAAAATATGGGGGGGGTAATTTGCTGTTTTTCAATAAAATAAGCATTGTTTGGCGGGATTGTCGCTCTGGTTGCATCCCTCCACAACCCTCAAATTTCGGAACATTTTCGGAAACCATCCACATTTTTCGTCATTTCTTCACGGCCCACCGGTCCCCGCAGACCTCCGGCGTGCGGTGCAGGGCAAAACAATTCTCCATGCCGTGTCGCCAGAAGAATGAAACACCGATTTCCTGTTTACCATCATATCCATTTTTTCATTACCTTTGCCGTCTCAAAAAAAACACAGGCATGCAAGGAAAAGTCATCATCGTATCCGCCCCCTCCGGCACCGGCAAGACCTCCCTGGTCCGCTATCTGCTGCAAGAGATTCCAGAGCTTAAGTTCTCTATCTCCGCCACCACACGCCCCAAACGCGACTATGAGGTGGACGGCCAAGACTACTACTTCATCACGGAGGAGGAGTTCCACCAGCATCGCGACAACGACGCCTTCCTGGAATGGCAGGAGGTCTATGCCCACCAGTTCTACGGCTCCCTGAAGAGCGAGGTGGAACGCATCTGGCAAGAGGGCAACACCGTCATCTTCGACGTGGATGTGCTCGGAGGTCTCAACATCAAGCGCTTCTATGGCGACAAGGCCCTGGCCATCTTTATCAAGGCTCCCTCCATGGAAGAACTGAAAAGACGCCTCCTCAACCGTGGCAGCGAGACCGAAGAGACGCTCAACAAGAGACTTGCCAAAGCAGAGTACGAGATCTCCTTCGCCCCGCAGTTTGATGTGACCGTCCTCAACGATGACCTCTCCGTCGCCCAACAGGAGATCTACCAGCTGGTGAAGGAATTCCTGGAGGAGGAGATTACGGAATCATGAAGCATGTCGCCATCATAGGAGCCGGGGCCTCCGGACTGTTTCTCTCCCGACTGCTGAGGGAGCATCCCGACGTGGAGATCCATCTCTTTGACCGCTGCAAACAAGTGGGCACCAAGCTGCGCGCCTCCGGCGGCGGCAAAGCCAACATCTTCAACACTTGTGTCACCCCCGACTGCTATAACCATCCCGCCTTCGCCGCCCAGATTTTGGAGAAGGTCACCCCTGAACGCCTGCTCCAGACCTTCGAGTCCTTCGGCTTGGAGATGTGCGCCGACGAAGAAGGACGTGTCTATCCACTCTCCGAGTTCTCGCAAACGGTGGTGGACGTGCTCTGGAATCCCGAACACCCCCGTATCCATCCCGTCATGGAATACGAGATCACCCGTGTCTGGCATGAGAACGGCCAGTGGCACGTCAACGACTACCCCACCCCGTTCGATGCCCTCGTGCTCGCCTCGGGAAGTCCGGCCAACATGATCCCTAAAAACCGCAAGCAATACAACTCCTATCTCTCCGACCTCCAGCTGGACATCCATCCTTGGACTCCTTCGTTAGTCGGCTTCAAAATCAAGGACTACCCCACCTCTCTCGCTGGCTGCCGTGTCAAGGCAGTTGCCTCCTTGTATCAAAACAACCATCTCATACACAGCGAGTTTGGAGAGATTACCTTCAAAAATGACGGCATTTCCGGCATCGTCATCCTCAACTTGTCGGCCTATTACAACCGGCTGGACAACCAGCGGAACTGCCGTATCGCCTTGAACTTCCTCTATGGCCGTGACACCTTCGACGTGGCCACGCACCTGCAACGGCACGGCTCCCTGCAAGGAGTCCTGCACCCCAAACTCCACGCCCTCTATGAGCGCCAGCCTTTTGACATCAGGAATATGGAACTGGCCATTGAAGAGCCTTACGACCTCACCTTCGCGCAGGTATGCCACGGCGGCATTGACGTGGCAGAGGTGGATGCGCATCTGGCCATAAAAAAACACCCATCACTCTACGCAATGGGTGAGATCTTGGACATGGACGGCGTCTGTGGCGGCTACAACCTGTTCTTTGCCTTCGCCACCGCCATTATCGTAGCACAAAATATCACTGGGCAAAACGACTAAATACGTCCCTATCCCCGCTTGTCGAGTTCCTGCTGGACCTTCTCCGCCAGTTCATAGTCCTCGCTGTCCACGGCGGCATCCAGCAGTTCCTGTAATTCTTCCTTGGACATCTCCGACAACTCCATGCTGAACTCCGGCATTTTGTCCGTTTGCGCCTCTCTTTGATGATAAGATTGGTCAAAATCCTCCATCATGGCATCCAGCAAACGATCCTCTTCCTCTGGTTCCTTGGCATCCTCCAGACAGTTCTCTTCGAATATCTCGGAGCGGATATGGATCATCACACCCAGCTTCAAAGCCAGGGCGATGGCGTCGGACGGGCGGGCGTCAATGTGGATGGTGGTGTCATTCTGATGATTCAGCATCACCATGTCGGCGTAATAGACACCATTCTCAAAATGGATAATATTGACCATGAGCAGGTCACAGCGGGTATGGAGCGACAAGGTATGGAAAAGCTCGTGAGTCAGCGGCCGGTGGGTGGGCAGTTTGTTCAGCTCCACCAAGATGGCCCGCGCTTCACTCTGACCGATGATAATGGAGATGTAGCGGTTGGTGGGCACAAGAAAGGAACCATGTTCGTCCCGATCCTCACGCAACTCTCGCAATATGAGAGAAAAGGCATCCGTAGTCTGTGGCGAAGGCAAGACATCCTCCACTCGCAGCTCTATCAGTCTGGACATTTCCGGATCTTGGTTCTGACGTTCCATTATTTCGTGAAATATTCGACCGCATTGCGGAAGATGTCCTGGAATTTGTCACCCTCCACATTTTTGTAGAGGTTCTCGCCCTTGCGCTCGCTGTGTCCCATCTTGCCCAGAATCTGTCCATCAGGGGAGACGATGCCCTCAATGGCATAGAAGGAGCCGTTGGGGTTGTCGGCAGGGTTCATGGAAGGCTCACCTTGTTCGTCGCAATACTGAAAGGCCACCTGGCCATTTTCGAAGAGGCGTTTGGCCATCTCCGGTGTCACGATGAACTTGCCCTCGCCATGGCTGACGGCGATGGTATGGACGTCTCCCACCTGGAAGGAGGAGAGCCACGGAGAGTGGACCGATGCCACGCGCGTGCGCACGAGACGGGAGATGTGGCGGTTGATGTTGTTGCGGTACAGCGTCGGCGATGCCGGGGTCACCTCGCCAATATGGCCGTCAGGCAACAGTCCCGATTTGACGAGCGCCTGGAAACCATTGCAGATGCCCAATATCAAGCCTTTGCGTTGCAGCAGGTGCTCCACTGCCGCCTTGACCTTCTCCTGGTTCAGCACATTGGCGATGAACTTACCACTGCCGTCTGGCTCATCGCCCAAGCTGAAGCCACCGCACAACGCCAAGATGTGGGATTCCTCGATGGCCGCTGCCAGCTCGTCGATGGAGTCGTTGATCTCCTTCTCGTTGAGATTGCGGAAGACGAAGATGCGGGGTTCGGCACCGGCATCCTCAAAGGCCTTGGCCGTGTCGTAGTCGCAGTTCGTGCCCGGGAAGACCGGCAGGATGACCTTCGGGCGCTCGACATGGATGCCGGACGCTGTGGTCTTGTGGGCAGCCTGCTCCGTGGGGAACTCAGCACCTACCGACTGCGTCTCGTTGGCACACATCTCGGGGTAGAGGTTGTCATAGACCCCGCGCCAAGCGGCCAGACAAGCGGCTTTGTCGAGCTTCTCACCATTGACGACAAAGTCATCGTCCACCTTGCCCAGCAGAATCGTATGTTCGAAGTCCAACGGAGTGGTGGATTCCACCACGAAACTGCCATAGCCGTAATCGAACAGGTTGAGGTCTGTCTGTACGTTGAAGCCCAAGTCGTTGCCGAAGCTCATCTTGGCCAGCGCCTCCATGATACCGCCGAACTGCAGCGTGAAAGCGGAGACAATATGTTTGTTGACAATCTCCTGATGCACAAAATCGAAGATGCGCTTGGTACGCTCAATATTGGGAAGGGCATTATCTATCTTATTCTGGATGAAGTAGATATAGTTGCCTTGATGTTTGAATTCCGGAGAGATGATCTGTCGGGCGTCTGCGGGCGTGATAGCAAAAGAGACGAAGGTAGGCGGCACGTGCATATCCTTGAAGGTGCCGCTCATGGAGTCCTTGCCGCCCAGAGAGGCCAAGTCGAAAGACTTGAGCATCCAGACGGAGCCGAGCATGGCGGCCACGGGCTTGCCCCAACGCTCCGGGACGCCGGCCATCTTCTCAAAGTACTCCTGGAAGGTGAAACGGATGGTCTTGTAATCTGCGCCGGTAGCCACCACCTTGGACATAGACTCCAGGATGGCCATCACCGAGGCGTGGAACGGTGACTTGAGGGCGATGAAGGGGTTATAGCCGAAGGCCATCACCGAGCAGGTGTTGGTATGGCCATGCAAGACCGGCAGTTTCTGCACGGAGGCCTGGGCTTCCGTCAGCTGGTGTTTGCCGCCGAAAGGCATCAGCACCGTGGTGGCACCGATCGTGGCATCGAACATCTCGATGAGTCCCTTTTGGGAAGCCACGTTGGGGTTGGTGAGGCAGTTGATGACACGCTCTTGCATGTTGCCACCCTTCACGGGCTCTGCCACCAGCACATCCTCTGGGATCTCATTGACCACGGCTTCCGTCTTCTGGCGCACGCCGTTGGTGTTGATGAAGTCGCGGCTCAGGCTGACGATGGTCTTGCCGCGCCACGTCATGGTGAGCCGGTTGTCGTCGGTGACGCGCGCGATGATGTTGGCTTCGAGGTTCTCCTGACGGCAGTACTCAAAGAACTGCTCCACATCGTTCTTGTCCACCACCACGCTCATCCGCTCCTGGGACTCGCTGATGGCCACCTCGGTGCCGTTGAGGCCCTTGTATTTGGTCCGTACCGTATCGAGGTCGATGGTCAGGCCGTCGGCCAGCTCGCCGATGGCGACGCTGACGCCGCCGGCGCCGAAGTCGTTGGACTTCTTGATGAGGCGGGTCACCTCAGGACGGCGGAAGAGGTGCTGTATCTTGCGCTCTTCGGGGGCGTTGCCCTTCTGCACCTCGGCGGCGCAGGTGTCGAGCGACTTCTCGTTATGTTCTTTGGAAGATCCGGTGGCGCCGCCGATGCCGTCACGGCCGGTGCGGCCGCCGAACATGATGATGACGTCGCCAGGCTGCGGGCGCTCGCGGCGGACATGGTCTTGTGGGGCGGCACCCACGACTGCACCTATCTCCAGACGCTTGGCTCGGTAGTCCTGATGATAGAGCTCCCGCACGTGCGTGGTGGCCAGACCGATCTGGTTGCCGTAGGAGGAGTAGCCGGCAGCGGCACTCTTGGAGATGACCGACTGCGGCAGCTTGCCCTCGATGGTCTCGCTGATAGGCGCGTTGATGTCACCCGCACCCGTCACGCGCAAGGCCTGATAGACATAGCTACGACCACTCAGCGGGTCGCGGATGGCGCCGCCCACACAGGTGGCAGCCCCACCGAAAGGCTCTATCTCCGTAGGATGGTTATGCGTCTCGTTCTTGTACATCAGCAGCCACGGCTCTTTCTTGCCATCGACCTCCACCGTGATACAGATGCTGCAGGCATTGTTCTCTTCGGAGACCTCCATATCGGGGAGGTTGCCTGCCTTGCGCTCGTATTTGCCGTTGATGGAGGCCATGTCCATCAGCGTCTGAGGCTTCTCGCGGTCGCCATAGACCTCCTTGCGCAAGGCCAGGTACTGTTCGTAAGCCTCTTGCAACTGCTGCTGGAAGGTAGAGGGCTTGAAGACGATCTTCGTCAACTCCGTCTCGAAGGTGGTGTGACGACAGTGATCGCTCCAATAGGTGTCCAACAGACGAATCTCCGTGTCGGTCGGGTTGCGGCGCTCCTCATCACGGAAATAGGTCTGGATGAAGATCAGGTCTTCCAGCGACATGGCCAGGCCCATCTTTTGGCGGAAATCCTGAAGACGGTCACGGTCCCAGTGGATGAAATCCTCATAGACCGGCACATCCTGGACCTCAGGGTTCTCCGTCAATTCGAGCACCTCCATATTTTTCTCGCGGGCCTCCACCTCGTTGATGCAGTACTTTTTGATCTGCTGATACTGCTGGTCGGTGAGGTCGGCGTCCAGGATATAGAGTGTGGCACTCTTGATGACCGCCTGGGTCTTGGGATCCAGCAGGGCCAGGCACTGCATGGCACTGTCCGCACGCTGGTCGAACTGGCCGGGCAGGAACTCCACCGCCACAAAAGGATGACCGGCATAATCGACCGTCTCGGTGACATCATCGGTCACCGGTTCCGAGAAAATGACCGTCTTGGCCTTCTCCAGCAAGGCGTCCTCCACATGGAAGACATCATAGACCTTCACCAGACGAAGATCGCGAATATGAAGATTAAAGTTGTGATTCAGTGTGTTTTTCAGACTCTCGGCCTCGACATTGAAGCCCGGTTTTTTTTCTACAAAGATTCGAGCGTTGCGCATGACACAAAATATTTTTTTGAGGTGGCAAAAATAATAAAAAATATCGGGTATCAATTAACGTTATCATGTTTATAAAATAATTACAAGATAAAAAAAGAAGCGACGCAATAGCGTATCTTTGCAACCTTAATATTCCCGTAATATGCAATATCGTCATCAAAATATTCCCAAATGGCTTTTTCTGTGGGTGTTCATCCTCGGATTGTGCTTCTACTCGCCCGTTTATGGCCAGAAGAAGAGCAGTTCCCAGCTCAAGCAAGACAAGCAAAGACTGGAGAAGGAGATCGCCAACACGCAAAGTCTGCTGAAAAAAACGGAGAAAAACCAGCAAGCCTCCCTGCAACAGGCCGCCGTTTTGCGTCAGCAGATCAACAACCGAGAGAAATATATCACCACCTTGAACAACGAGATATTGCAGATTGAGGTCCAGCAGGAAGACAACCAGCAGGCCATCAACGTCTTGCAGAAAAAACTGGAATATATGAAGACCGACTATGCGCAGATGGTCTATATGGCCTACCGTCATCGTCGGCTGATGGACAAGATCACCTTCATTTTGGCGGCGGAAGACTTCCAACAGATGTTTCACCGTTTGCGCTATTACTCCTTGATTTCCAAGAGCATGCACGAGCAGGTGGAACAGATCAACAATACGAAGCAGGAGTTGCAGCAGAAGAATGAGGAGATCATCCATCTAAAGGGCGAGAAACTGAATGTTTTGTCTGGAAAAGAGAAGGAGATCAAGCAGTTGGAGAAAGACCGTAATCAGAAGACGAAGAATGCCGAGGCGTTGAAGAAAAAATCGCAGCAGTTGAGTGCCGAATTGAAGAAAAAGCAGCAGCAGCGCAAGCAGATTGATGCCGCCATCCAGGCGGCCATCAAGGCGGAGATCGCGGCGGCCAACGCCAAGAGCAACAAGTCCTCCAAGGGCTCGACGGCCAGCACCTCCGCCAGTGGCAAGAGCGGCACGTCCTCATCTTCCACCGCCTCTGCCAGCACGAATACGAGAAGCACGGCCACCATCACGTTGACACCGGAGGAGAAGACGCTGAACAACTCCTTCGTCAACAACAAGGGCAGTCTGCCGTGGCCCGTCGCCAAGGGTGCCAAGGTGGGCGACTACGGCAACTATCCACACCCCGACGTCCCCTCGGTAATCGTGGAGAACCATGGCATCGACATCATGACGGAGGCCGGCACCCCGGTACGTGCCATCTACCAAGGAGAGGTGACTGCCGTATTGGACGTTATGGGCTCCAAGGTCATCATGATCCGCCATGGCGAATATATTTCCGTTTATCAGAACGTAACAGGTGTGAAGGTCAAGAAAGGAGACAAGGTGAGCACCAAGCAGACCATCGCCACGGTGGCCAAAAACAGCGCCACCAACACCTACGAGATGCATTTCGAGTTGTGGAAGAATGATGCCCACGTAAATCCAAATAGTTGGTTAGCACGCAGATAGTCATGATCATCAAACAGGCCGAATTCATACAGAGCAATACCGACTGGCGCAAATGTCCGCCAGCAACGATGCCGGAGTACGCCTTCATCGGCCGCTCCAACGTGGGCAAGTCGTCACTCATCAACATGCTGGTCAACAATAAAAAACTGGCCAAGACCTCCTCAAAGCCAGGCAAGACGCAGACCATCAATCATTTCCTCATCAACAACAGCTGGTATCTGGTCGATTTGCCGGGCTATGGCTATGCCTCCATCTCCAAGACAGTACGCGACAGGTGGAGAAAGATGATCTCCGACTATTTGCAGCTGCGCGAGAATCTGCAGATCGTCTTTGTCCTCATCGATTCCCGTCTGGAGCCGCAAAAGATAGACCTGGAGTTCATCAACAGCCTCGGCGAACGGGAGATTCCTTTTGCACTGATCTTCACCAAAGCTGACAAGATATCCAACGGCAAGGTGCAGGGCAACATTCAACGGATGAAGAACGCCCTTGCCGAACAGTGGGAGGAGATGCCCCTGATGATCGCCACCTCCGCCGAGACCTGCTATGGCAAAGAGCGCGTCCTGGATCTCATCGAAGAAATCAACCAACAATATTCATCTCAACAATCTGAACAATGAAAAAAATCATCCCCTTAATGTTTATCTGTCTTATGTGCTTCACCTGCTGCAAGTCCACCAAAAAGGCTGCCTCCGGCGACATGCCGCTCCGCCAGACCCAATGGAACCTCGTCGCCATCGAGCAGAATGCCATCTCCGACGATTCCCCTGTCCAGCCCTATCTTATTTTTGGCGACGACGGGCAGTTCTACGGCAATCTTGGATGCAACGATTTCCAAGGAACCTATTATCAACGCAAACAGAACCTCGATCTCGAATACACAGGCTCCACCAAGAAACTGTGTTCCAAAATGGAGGTGGAAAGGGATTTTATGAAGGCGTTGAAAAAGGAAATTCATGATTTCACCATCGAAGGCAACATCCTCATCCTGTCCGACGGATCGAAAGAGATTCTGCGTTTCGAAGGAACCGCCCCGAAAGAATAGTACGGGTTTTCTTTATATGTAAGTGCCGTCCAAGAGAATAGTAAGGCATTTACAAAAATAGCGTGCCGTCGGCACGCTATTTTCTTTATGGCATAATGACTCCCTACTTGGCCTGGATGTTATTGCCGCAGTCATCGACAATCATCTTGTACCATCTCTGCGGATACTCTGGCTGGTCGGGGAAGACCACCTGCGGTTTGGCAGTGCCATTGGTCAGGAACTTGCCGTTCTCTTCCTTCTTGACGTTGCCATCATGGTATTTCACCAGCAGATACTCGAAGAGATGATTCCACTCGTTGACCACGTTGGTGGCGGCTTGTCTGGAGTATTCGTTCAACTCTTTGCGGGCGGCTTCAGGATTGGATCTGCAGATGTCGGCCAGCTTGGAAGAGAAGTCTCTGGTCTCTTTGATAAAGAGATTCTCCCAATAGTCCTGCTTCTCGTTGACATGCTTGATCATGTCGCTATAGCGGGTATAGACGAAGTTGCTCACCTTGGTGAAAGTCCAGAAAGCGGCTGTCGGAGAGTACTGAACCATGGAGCCGTTGCCCTCGGCATACTGATAGGGGATCTCGGTGATACCGCAGTACATGGGCACAAAGCAGGAGCTGGCGCAGTCATCCACGCCGAACCAGAAGATGCCGCCCACCATGTCGGGGAGCCAGCTGCGACACTGGGCCAGGAAAGTGAAGCCTGTCTGCTGGGTAGCGGTGGCGCGCTCGTGGATATAGTCCTTGCCGTTATAGGACCAGGTCATGGGACGCCAGCGGTAAGGGCAGGCGTAAGGGCCGGCACCGAGGTCTTTGGACATATCCATGGTGGAGCCCTCATAGTGGTCGCGCATCAGGTTCATGACAAAACGGACATCGATTTTGTTTTTGTCGGCCGGCTTGATCCAGAGGGGCATACGGTGTTTCAAATTATCGCCACGGGCATAGTCCTCGTAAGAGGCCATGAGGCCCGGGTTGCAGCGGTAGAAGGCCATCCACACGCGGGCGTCGCAGAAGCGGGCGCCGCTGAAGTCGATGGGGTTGAAGGCATCGCAGAAGCTGAAGTCGGCGGGCTTGCCATCCTTGGGGTAGAGACCGGCAGCCTTGGCAAAATCGACCATCTCGGCGGAATAGACCGTCTCCACGGTGGGCAGGAAGATCTTGTTGAGCTCGTTGCTGGTGATGGAGGTCTTGCCGTCACGCATCGGGAAGGTGCTGATACGGGACTGGTTGGCATGGCCGCAGATATAGCCGTCGGGAACGCGACGGGCCACCCACACGGCACCGGTGCTCCACACTTTGGAGACCTTGCCTTTGGCATCATAGAGGGTCTCGCCTTTGCCGATGAGGTCCATGACCCACGCCTCGTTGGGATCCACAAAAGAGAAAGACTCACCCTCGCTGGCGTAGCCGTACTGGGCTATCAGCTCCACCATCACCTTGATAGCCTCGCGGGCATTCTTGGCACGTTGGAGCGTGATGTAGATCAAAGAGCCGTAGTCGAGCATACCATGGCCCTCCTCCAGCTGCTTGATGCCGCCGTAGGTCGTCTCGCCGATGGCCAGCTGGTGCTCGTTCATGTTGCCGACCACCGAGTAGGTGTGCGCCACCTGCGGGATCTGGCCCAGCAGTTTGCCGGTGTCCCACTCGATGACGTCCATCATGGCGCCGGCAGGATAGTTGGCGGCAGGACGGTAATAGAGCTCCCCGTAGAGCTGGTGGGAGTCGGCCGAATAGGTCAGCATGCAGGAACCATCCTTGCTGGCCCCCTTGGTGATGATAAAGTTGGTGCAGGCCATCGTGGTGCCCATGCAGAGCAGACCACACAGCCATGTCAAGAGAATTGCTTTTTTCATAGAAGGATATTTTATTGTTGAATAATTCCAAAAAGAAAGCGCAAAGATACAAATTTTTAGTTGTCAGTTATCAGTTGAAACCTTTTAACTTCTTAGTTTCTCAACTTCATCATTTAATAGTTTCATGATTTAATTACTTATAAAAAATGTTATCTTTGCCCCGAAATTATAAAAACAATGCGATTATGAAAAGATTTTACGCTTTCATTTTTTCCCTGCTTGCTTTTGCGACAGTTTCGAATGCCCAAAACCAGTATTGGAACTACCTTTCTTCAATAGTAACGAGACCTGAAAGTGCCGTTTCGATTGTGTATAGCAATGCAACTATCTATTATTTTCAAACAGATAAAGGAACTATGTCTGTTGCCAAGATTGACCCCAATTCATTGCTCTCAAATGGAACAACTCATTATATGACACTGAACACAAACTTCAACTTAAAAGGAGGTTTCAAAACTTTTGACGGCAACTGTGTTGTTTATGGAAGTGAGCTCTCTTTGTCTGGAAATTCCACACCTGCTTTTGCAGCTTTTGAAACTTCAACCAATCTTCTTAAGTATTTCAATAATATATCAATAGGAAATAGGATTCTGGATGGTTGTGCTGGGTATGACATCAACGGTAATCAGATATATATGTTTGTTCTGGATAACGGGCAGATGATAGCCGTGGACATGTCGTCCAATATCACTTCAATCACGGCAAATGAATATTACACCGACATTTCATGGGATGACACCCACAATTTTTTTGTTGCAACCGGTCCGATTTCATACGGACTGTCCTATCCCCGTTTTTTTGTGGACCTGTTCACTTTTGATGCCTCCACACCACCTGCCATCAACCACACGCTTCAGTATTATGTGGACAACAATGCAATCCCAGGCATGGCAGAGCACCAGGCCATGCATGTCAAGCTGCACGACGACACGCTACTGGTATTTCGTGACCTGCGAACGTCAACAGAGGAAGTCATCTGGTTGACAACCATATATAATTATTGGGATCCCTCCCGCGTGGTGGATAGCAGTTATTTCTTCCATGTTCCGACCCACAAGCTTGTTGCCTTGGACATGTTGTACGACCCGATTCACCAGCGCCTGAACTTCTTAGGTGAATTCATATACTGCACAACCCACAACTCCCAATTTCTCGCCCAAGTGGATCCTTACAATTTTTACTTGGGCATGAAGGCGAAACAACTGGACGGCGGTTTTGCCATCTCCCCTCCCTGTCCTAGCACGACCTCCCCGACGATTGACATATATGGTTCCTATCTCAACACGACCAATCTGGCCCTGGACATTTATCACGAATGTGTCCCATTGTTGATTGCAGGGGCAGGGTGGTATCCTTCTTTGGCTGATGATAGAAGCATTCTGACCGAAACTTATGATATTTCCCAGTCAGATTGCGACCAGGAACTTCCTGTTGTGTGGAAGCCTGCCTCCCCGATAATCGCGAACTGCCAACTAACCACCACACTTGGAAATCCGTCTTGTGGCATAACGTACCCCCAACCGTTAATAGATAACGTCACGGAAAGTATCCTTTGCTACGGCCCCGACGCCTGCCCTTCTTTGGAAAGGGATTCCTTGACCAAGGCTTTGCCAATCACTTCCGAATCCAAACAGGACATCGTCCTGTCGGAATGCAAGCAGTTCTATTGCACGGGCTTTGATGGCAGCATACAGTACTGCTTCTACGACATGACCGGCAGCTTAGTTTCTACAGGTAAGACCTATAGTGGGCAGTATAACCCCTTGCCTGAAAAATGCGGTATATATATTCTGAGAGCTATGGATTCAAAGGGGAACCTTTCTGTTAAAAAAGTCTTTTCACTCCCTTAGCACATGAGTATGCTCAAACGATTTGTCATATTGTTAATCTGCCTGATCTCCTGCAGCGCCATTTCCGCCCAATATGAGGGGAAAGAGTTCTGGTACACGCTTGGTGAAAACAATTATTTTCAAGACTATTTATGGGTGCATAACGGACAAATTGACACTTTCCCATGCCAGAACGATAGCGTGATAGTGTATGTTTTGGGCAAACACGCGTGTACGGGCCATCTTGAGATTATTTGGTCTTCCTTTCACCTGGATTTCATAGTACAACCTGACTCCTTGATTACAATTACACTTCCGGCAGAGGCTATTACAATCCCATACGACCCCAACACTGGTATAACCAATCCTATATCACATGGGAAATCTTTTGTGGTTCGAAGCACGGAAAATATTGAGGTTTGGGTACAAACGCCTAACTTTTTTTCTTATTATGGAACGGAAGGGATAGCATCGAAAGTTAGACTATATCCGATTGAGAGATGCTCCACTTTGTTTTCATCAGAAACTCCAATCAGTCTCTATGTGATTGCCACGGAAGACCAAACCATTGCCTACACCGCTACCGACACTGTCGCCCTGGATGCAGGGGATGTATATTTGTTTAATGTGGGAACGGGACCAATCCATTCACTTTTTATCCGAACAAATTGTAAAAAAATAGTTACATACACACCCACAGCTGGGGATTTTCGCTTTGCCTCTAATTATGAAGATTTATCTGTGTATACTGGTTATGATTTTTTGGCAAAAGGAATGAAGGACAAGTTTTTCAATATTGATTTGGAAATCTGGGATTTCAATAATGAATATGATATTTATCCCGACACTTTTCCTTCCTCATCCCAACTAAACCCTCTTACAATCACTACCGAACAAACGAATTGCAATCCTGCAGGTTGCGCTTCCGTAAGATACTCCTCCCCTGGGGCTATTTTACCCTTTTTCGTGACGAGACCTCATGTTCCCATTTGGTGGTCTCCTCCTTACACTACAAGTGGTGGAGGCATCTGGCGTTTCGATTGTTCCCTTGCTTACCATCCGACAGAAATCATGACCACAAGCTGGTCTTGTCCCATCACAAAGAACACATTCCAGTTGCCTGCCAATATTCTGGACACCACCTACGTGGATCTCGTCATCTACACGCACCAGGACGGTATCGGTTCCACTTATTTCAATGGGGAGCTTTTGCCCGCCACCGCCTTCGACACCTTTCCCGCCACCAATGGAGAGTACTATTATGCGCAACTGGCTTGGTGGAGCAGCGACAGTTTGCCCGCCTATATTACAGTGGAAAATCCTAACGGCTTTTCTGCCTATCTTGCAGAGATAGGTTTTGCTGTCCGGTATAGTGGCTATCCTACAACTGGAAATTTGATGTATCCCATCTATTCTATGATGTCATATTCTGGGCATACCATCCAGACATGGCCCTTTCCCCACTCTAACCTCAGCATGACTGACTCCGCCACCGTGTATCGCTGCGTGGGCGACACGTTGCATCTGCGTGTGGAGCACAACCCCGACTCCGTGCCCGTGGAGTGGATCTACAATGGAGACTCCTACATGGCTTCCGACCTCTCCTTCCTCCTCCCCCAAGTCGATACCCTTACCGCGCAACTTGTGTTGCACTACGACAACTGTCCCGATACCATCACCACCTTCATTGTTGTGGTGCCCCCACCGATATTCACCTACTGCCATGACGACACCCTCTGCCACGGGGCACAGCTCTCCGTGGAGCAGCCCAACGTGCTGAGCTACCTGTGGAGCGACGGCTCCTCAGGTCCCGCCATCACCCTCGACAGCGCTGGCACCTACAGCGTCACCGTCACCAACCTGGGCTGCCGGGC
>JAFYNM010000005.1 GCA_017549765.1 Bacteroidales bacterium | reverse complement strand
CTTCCTCCGTGACTGCGCCTTTGTCGCCTTTGCCTTTGCTCTCAAGGCGGCGCTTTACTACAAACGTCTCCATCGGGAAATGGAAGCGTTCCTGGTAGAGGAGTCCCGGCGGATAGAGGTGGTCAAGAACGACAAGTCGGGCCTCAGGATTACCGTCCCCGTTTCGTCCATCGCCTATTGCGAACATCACCAGAACCACACATACGCCCACCTCGTGGACGGGTCCTCCGCGTACCGCTACGGTTCTTTCAAAGACATAATGGGCCTTCTCTGTCCGAAATATGCGGTCCGGATTTCAAGGAACATCCTTGTCGTTTACGAGAACATCTGCTCATACAACTCCACCGGGGCGGTGGTGAGATCGGAACCCGAGAATGTGTTGCTGTCCTTTTCCCAGTCCTTCCAAAGAGAGGCCACCCTCATGATAGGCGAGCATGTTGGAGAGAAGAAACGGAACTCGCGCCCCAAACCTCAGACTCGAAGAAAAAAACGCAAGGGCGGGACTGGGGAGAGCCTCAAGACACAGTCTTACAAAAAAGACGTGTACGCTTATATCCAGGAACATCCGGGTGCATCTGCCGGGGATATCAAGAAAAACAGGAATGTCTCCCAGTCCACCGTCAACCGCATCCTCGGGCAGCTCAAGAAAGAGGGGCTCATTGAGTATCAGGGAAGCAAGAAGTACGGAGGATACAAAATAGTTGAGAGTTAAAAGTTAAGAGTGATCAGTGATCAGTTAGAAGTTAGAAGTTTGGAGTTAGAAGTTTTTTTTGTTTACCGTTTATGCGATTAGACCGTAACCATCTAATCTTTAACCTCTTAATCTTTTAACCATTCAACCTCTAATCTCCTCCATGCTCCTCTTTTCTCCTCTCCTCTAATCGTCTAATCGCATAATCGTCTAATCGCCTCATCGGTTGTCTCATCGGTAAACGGTAAACCGTAAACTTTCAACCCTTTACCCCTCTTAGCTTCTTAACTCCTCATCTCCACCACCGTGATGCCGCTGCCGCCGAGTTCGAGGATCTCGTCGTTGAAGCTGGCTACGTCTTTGCGCTTGGCGAGGAGCTGCCGCACCACGTTGCGCAGGATGCCGTTGCCCTTGCCGTGCAAGATGCGGACATTGCGGATGTTCAGAATAGAGGCCTCGTCCAGATAATCCGACACGGCATCGGCCATCTCATCGGCGCGCTGCCCCCGCACATCCAAGGTGGTGCTGAAGGCCGACAACTTCTTGTTCATAGCATCGGCCAAAGTGCCTTCATTGTAACGGACTACATGGCCCCGTTGCACCTCGCGTGCCTCTTTCTTGCTGATCTTCACCAACTTACTCAGATCTGTCTTGAGGGTGATGCCGTTGAAGGTGATGGTGGCCTCGCCACCCTGGATCTTCATTACCTCCCCCGTGATCTGCATGTCGGCCAAGAAGACGGCGTCTCCCACCACAATGGGCTTCTCGTCAATCGAGACTTCCGGCTTCTTCTCTTTCGGCTTCTTGCTCTTGACCTTGATGGGCACCAAGGGCTTCAGAACCTCTTCGTGTTCTATGGATTCAATCTCTTTGTCGAGCTCTTTCTTCAACTTGGTGACATTCTGACGCGCCGCCTTGGTCTTCTCCGCCTCGGCTTTGGCCTCTTTGATGTCGCGGATGGTCTTCTCGATGACCTTGTTGGCGCTCTCCACGATGGTGTTGGCCTGGTTCTTGGCTTTCTGCAGGATCTCCTTGCGCTGCTTGTCCAGTGCGGAGAACTTCTCGGCATACTCGCCGATCATCTCGGCCAGCTGGTCGTCCGCTGCATGGACGGTCTTCAGCATCTTCTCTGTCTCCAGCCGCATGGTCTCGATCTCTTCCAGCTTGCGCTCGTAGTCGATCTGCGCCGTGCCCGACTTCTCAATGGCGTTCTGGATGATCTGCTCGTCGAGCCCGATATGGCGGGCGATCTCGTAGGTAAAGGAGCTGCCCGGGTTGCCGATTTTCAGCTGGTAGAGCGGCCTCAGCTCCTGCGTGTTGTAGAGCATGGCCCCGTTGACAGCCTCGGGATGCGTGTCGGGGAACATCTTGAGGTTGCCGTAGTGGGTGGTGATGATGCCGAAGGCCCGATGGTCGTAATAGCTCTCTAAGATGGCCTCCGCCAACGCGCCACCCAAGGTGGGCTCGGTGCCGGAGCCGAACTCGTCGATGAGGAACAACGACTGCTCGTCCAGGTTGTCTTCCATGACCTTGAGGTTGGAGAGATGGGAGCTGTAGGTGCTCAAGTCGTTCTCGATGGACTGCTCATCGCCGATGTCGATGAAGATATGTTGGAAGATGCCCATGTCGGAGGTGCTCTGCATGGAGACGAGCAGTCCGCACTGCATCATGTATTGCAGCAGTCCCACGCATTTGAGGCATACCGACTTGCCGCCGGCGTTGGGTCCGGAGATGATCAAGATGCGCTGATCGGCGGTGATCTGGATGTTAAGGGGCACCACCTTCTTGCCGTTTTTCTTGAGTGTCAGATAGAGAAGCGGGTGGATGGCGTCTTTCCACTCTATGCGGGGATAGTCGGAGACGTGCGGCAGGGAGGCCTCTATGTCGATGGCGAAGAGGGCTTTGGCGCGCAGGAAGTCGTAGCGGCCCATCAGCTTCTGTGCCTCCAGCAGCTCGGGGATGGCGGGGCGCAGCTTGTCGCTAAGCTCGGTGAGGATGCGGATGATCTCGCGCTGCTCGGCATTCTGCAGGTCGCGGAGCTCGTTGTTGGCATCGAAGACCTCCGCAGGCTCGATGAAGACCGTCTGGCCCGTGGCCGACTCGTCGTGGATGAAGCCCTTGAGGCGTCGCTTGAACTGGGCGGTCACAGGGATACACAACCGTCCGTTGCGGATTGTCATCTCGGCATCCTCCTTGACCAACCCGTCTTGCTTGGCAGCGTTCAGTATCTTGCGGATCTGTCGGTCAGCGGATTGCGAGATGCGGTTGATCTCACTCTTGATGCGGCTGAGCTCGTCAGAGGCGTTGTCGCGGATCTGTCCCTTCTCGTCCAAGATCCGGTTGAAGGCGGCGGAGAGCTCCCGCTGGATGGGCATCTCCGCGCAGAGACTCCAGAGGCGGGGGTATTTCTCCGACTCGTGGCGCACCTTGAGATAGACGTAGATGTTGGTCATCGTGTTGAGGAAGGCGCGCAGCTGGGCCAGCGTCTCCGATTCCATATAGGTACCCTCAATCTGCAGGCGTTTCAATTCCACCCGCAGGTCGTGGTAGTCCTGGGCCGGGAAGGGCTCGTCGAAGAGGAGCACCTGACGGAACTCCTCCACCAGCTCCAGCTCGGGCAGGATCTGCTCTAGCTGGCTCCACATGGTGATGGCCGCCACGTGCTCTGCACCCAGAGGCGATAGCGTATGGGCGCGCACGTGCGTCCGCACCAGGTCAAAACCGATTTTCTCTTCAAAAGTGTTAGGGTATAGCATTTATTCTCCCGCTTTTTCTAAAACAAAGAGTTCTATCTCTTTAGAAATGCGGAATGAAGCATTTTTCATCGCTTCCAAAAGAGGTTTGATTTCTGATATTATTCCTTTCTGCTTACATTTTAAAAGAACCCCCAACAAACCCGTGATCCTCAACCCCAATCGTCTTGCTTCCTTTCTCCCCTTTAAATCATCTACTATCAAGAGAGCATCTTCATGTTCTAAAGCCAAAGCAATTGCAGAAGCTTCACCCAAATCAACAATTCCTACCAATACTCTTAAAAAAGATTTGTTAGAAACTTCTTTGACAATCACCCAAGGAGGTAAGTCTTCTCCAAATTCTTCTGCGACTTCCTTGGAAATAATGATTGTCTCATACATTTTTTTCAACAGCTCTAATTGCTGTATTCTGGAGAGGACAATCAAACAACTCGTATCGGAAATGATGATGTTTTTAGGCATTTTCAACGTCATTAGAAACATCATCAATAGACAAGGAAAAAATGGACACCCCATATTTCCCCATTATTTCTATAAAAGCTTTCTTTGAAAGTCCTGCCATTTCAGCGGCTTGACCAGCAGAAAGAAAGGCGTCTTCATAAAGCTTAGAGGCAACATACAAGTTTATATCCAATGTCTTGTGATCAAAATTGTCAGGCAAGTTCAATATATACGGACTCATAATATTTTTTCTGCAAAAATATAAAAATTATGCAAACAGGGTCGCGGGGGTGCAGCGGGTCACGGTGACATCGATATACTCCCCGATCCGATGGTCCCCTTTGGGGAAGATGACCACCTTGTTCTGGCTGTTACGGCCGTAGAGGAAGTCGGGGGAGCGCTTGGAGGTGCCTTCCACGAGGATGGTGAAGGTCTTGCCCACATCGCGGAGGTTGCTCTCGTGCGACAGCTCTCCTTGCAGGGCGATGATCTCCTCCAGTCGGCGGGTCTTCTCCTCGTCGGGGACATCGTCCTGGAAGCGTTTCGCCGACATGGTGCCGCCGCGTTCGGAGTATTTGAACATATAGGCATATTCGTAGCCGACCTCCCGCATGATGGAGAGGGTCTGCTCGTGGTCTTCCAGCGTCTCGCCGCAGAAGCCGGCGATGATGTCGGTGGAGATGGCGCAGTCGGGCATCAGCTCGCGGATCTTGCGCACCCGCTCGAGGTAGTACTCGCGGGTATAGACACGGTTCATCTTCTTGAGCACCTGGTTGCTGCCCGACTGCACGGGCAGGTGGATGTACTTGCAGATGTTGTCGTAGCGGGCCATCGTCTCCAGCAGCTCGTCGGAGATGTCTTTGGGGTGGGAGGTGGCAAAGCGGACTCTCAGCTCTGGCGACAGCTGGGCCACCAGCTCCATGAGCCGCGCGAACGTGGTAGTCTCGCCGTTCTCTTCCCAATGGTAGGAGTTGACATTCTGCCCTAACAGGGTGACCTCCTTGTAGCCTTTTTCTATGAGGTCTTGCGCTTCCGCCAGGATGGTCTTGGGACTGCGGCTGCGCTCACGCCCGCGGGTGTAAGGCACCACACAGTAGGAGCAGAAGTTGTTGCAGCCCCGCATGATGGAGATGTAGGCGGAGATGCCGTTGGTGTCGTAGCGCACCGGCATGATGTTGTCGTAGGTCTCCTCTTCGGAGAGCATCACGTTGAAGGAGACCTCCCCTTTGGTGGACTCCTCGATGAGCTGAGGCAGCGAGCGGTAGGCGTCGGGCCCCGCGATGAAGTCCAGCACGGGCTCCGTCTCCAACAGTTCCTCTTTCATGCGCTCGGCCATGCAGCCCAACAGGCCTATCTGCAGTGATTTGTGACGCTTCTTCAAAGCCTCCAGATCATGCAGCCGCTTGTGGATGCGCTGCTCCGCCTTGTCGCGGATGGAACAGGTGTTGATCAGGATTAAATCCGCCTCTTCGATGTTGTCAGTCAAAGAGAAATCGTCTTTCAGGATGGATGCAACCACTTCACTGTCAGCGAAGTTCATCTGGCATCCGTAGGTCTCGATATATAATTTCTTCATAGCGGCAAAAATAGCCTTTTCTCCAATTATCAATTATGCTTACTGTTCTTTGGCAATATTGAGGATCACCTCGGTAGCCTTGACCATCGACTCCAGGGGCACATATTCGTACTTGCCGTGGAAGTTGTGGCCGCCGGCGAAGATGTTGGGGCAGGGCAGGTTGCGGAAGGAGAGGTTGGCGCCGTCGGTGCCGCCGCGGATCGGTTGCACCTTGGGTTCCACGCCTGCGTCCTTGATGGCCTTGATGGCGCGTTCCACCACGTAGAAGACGGGTTCCACCTTCTCACGCATGTTGTAGTACTGGTCCTTGATTTCGCAGGTGATGCGCTGTCCGTATTTCTGGTTGAGGAAATCCACGATCTGTTGCATCAGTTGTTTCTTCTCCTCGAACTTGGTGCGGTCATGGTCGCGGATGATGTAGCTCATCTTGCACTCTTCCACGGTGCCGTCGATGCGGGTGAGGAGGAAGAAGCCCTCGTAGTCTTGCGTATATTGCGGACGCTCGGCCTCGGGCAGCATGGCGTTGAGTTCCATGGCGATGAGCTGGGCGTTGACCATCTTGTTCTTGGCATAGCCCGGGTGTATGTTGCGACCCTGGATGTGGATGGTGACACCCGCCGCGTTGAAGTTCTCATACTCCAGTTCGCCAACCTCGCCGCCGTCCATGGTGTAGGCGAAGTCGCAGCCGAACTTGGCGGTGTCGAAGTATTTGACGCCCGCGCCGATCTCCTCGTCAGGGGTGAAGGCCACTTTGAGGGGACCGTGTTTGATCTCGGGGTGTTGGATGAGGTACTCCATGGCACAGACAATCTCGGCCACGCCGGCTTTGTCGTCGGCACCCAAGAGGTGCTTGCCGTCCGTGACGAGCAGGGTCTGGCCTTTATAGCCGGCCAGCTCGGGGAAGTCCGCCAAGGTGAGGGCGGTCTTGGACTCTTCGTCCAGCATGATGTCCTGGCCGTCATAGTTCTCGAGGATGCGGGGCTTGTCGATGCCGGGCATGTCGGGGGCGGTGTCCAGGTGGGCGATGAAGCCGATGACGGGATGTTGGGTGCCGTTGTTGGCGGGCAGCAGGGCTGTCACGTAGCCGTATTCGTCTTTGGCCACTTCTTGCATGCCAATGTTCTTGAGCTCTTCGACCATCACGTCGGCAAAGTCCATGAGGGCCTGCGTGGAGGGATAGGTGGTGGAGTTCTCGTCGGAGGTGGTGGCGTAGGAGATGTACTTGGAGAAGCGTTGCAACAAAAGGTTTTTCATACTATTAAGTTATTAAATCATTAAATTATAAAGTTATGAGATTGGGGGTTGGCCCAACGGAGCGGCAAAGATACAAAACTATCGTTTTGATAGGCACAAAAAAAAGACGGCCACGAGGACCGTCTTTTTTGTAGGGTAAACACTCTTCAAGCATTATTTCTTGATGAAGCGTTGGGTACCACCGTTCATGCGAACGAAATAGACACCGCTCTCAAGGTTGCTCACGTTGAATTGAGCAGTACCGTTCACGTTGTCAGACATCACCATTTGGCCCAGGGTGTTGTAGATTTCAGCAACGCCTTCGCCTTCCACGGTGATCATCGTGGTAGCAGGGTTCGGATAGATGGAGAATTGAGAAACTTCAACATCCTGAACACCAACACCGGAAACGGTGAGCGTGATGCAGTCGTTGTTGCTCGGCAAAGTAGCGAGGAAATGATAAGCCTTACCAGCTTCGAAATTGTAGGAAGCGTGGGACTCATCGCATTGGCTGCTGGCGATGTAGTTGGTTCCGTAAGTGTCGCAGCCAGGGTTCAAAATGAGGTAAGAATAGGTACCGGCAGGAATGGTGATGGAAACAGCGCCGTCAACAACAACGTTGGCATCGTTGGCAGAAGCGTTGGAGGGGATCATGTACTCCCAGCCATAGCTGTCATAGGAAGAACCGCAGGAAGGACCATAGGACTCACTCCATACCACATTGTCGGCATCGAGAAGCAATTGATAACCAGTACCATCGCTCCATACATCGTGAGCTTCAAGCGTAACGGTTGCATTTTGTGCATTCAAAGCAAATACTGCACAGCACAGTGTCAAAAGGGTAAAAAGTTTTTTCATAATAAATGCATTTAGGTTAATAATGAAATTGAGCCGCAAATGTACAATTTTTTTCAAAACAGAATTATTTCATAGATAAAAAAAAGACGACCCGAAGGCCGCCTTTTTTAGAGAGTAAAATCTTTCCAAGAATTATTTCTTGATGAAGCGTTGGGTGTTGCCGTTCATGCGAACGAAATAAACACCGCTCTCAAGATCGCTGACATTGAGTTGAGCATTGCCGTTCACCTCGTTAGAGAGAACCAATTGGCCGATAGCGTTGTAAATCTCAGCTACGCCTTCACCAACCACGGTGAGAACATCGGTGGCAGGGTTCGGATAGATGGAGAATTCAGCAGCATTGTGGTTGGTAAGACCAGTCGTATTCGTGATCACAACATCGTCCAGGTTGATTCTGAACATGTCGGTGATGTTGTAGTGACGGAAAGCGATATAGACGGTTTGACCAGCATAAGGAGTCAAATCCACCACTTGCTCAGTCATATCGCCAGTACAGGTGCCGTTGGTCAACTCAACGGTGAAATCGCTGACAGCCGTACCAGTTGTGGACAAGAGGACAGAGTAATACTCAGCAGCCCAGTTGGCATCTTGACCGGCAACCCAGAAACTCAAAGAAGAGGTGGCAGGCAGGGTAACGGCCGGCGTGATGAGCCAGTTGTCGGGAGTGAGAGCGACTGATTGGTAAGAAGCAGAGGTGATGTGGCCTTCACCAGAGTGAACGTTGAAACCGCCGCTGGAGCTTTGGGAATTGTTCAACACATACCACTCATAGCCGTCACCGTCATTGTCGATGGTGATCCAGCCCGTAGGGATGTCAGAACCTTCAAAACCTTCTTGAAGAAGAACTTGTGCTTTTGCACAGAATGCCATCACAAATAAGGCAACGAAAAGGGTAAATACTTTTTTCATCATTTTAGGATTTTGGTTAATACTTATTTTGATGTAGCAAAAATACTCATTTTAAAAATTCACTACATCCATTTTAATTTTTTTATAAACAAGTTGTTGTAAATAATTCTTCTCTCGTTAAAAAATGCTATTTTTGCGGCTCTTTAATAATTAGTGAATACATGAAAGATATCAAACGCTACACCATTACCTCTGCATTGCCCTACGCCAACGGTCCCGTCCATATCGGACACCTCGCCGGCGTGTATATCCCTGCCGACATCTACGCGCGCTATCTGCGCAACAACGGCAAGGAGGTCCTCTTCATCGGCGGCTCAGACGAGCACGGCGTGCCCATCACCATCAAAGCCCGCAAGGAGGGCGTCACCCCGCAGGACATTGTGGACCGTTACCATAATATCATCAAGAAATCGTTCGAGGATCTCGGCATCTCTTTCGACATCTACTCCCGTACTTCCAATCCGACTCATCACGAGACGGCCTCTGCCTATTTCAAGAAGCTGTATGACGAGGGCAAGCTGATCGAGAAGACCTCCATGCAGTATTATGACGAGGAGGCGCAGCAGTTCCTCGCCGACCGCTACATCACGGGTACCTGTCCGCACTGCAAGAACGAGCATGCCTACGGCGACCAGTGCGAGGTGTGTGGCACGTCGCTCAACGCCACCGACCTCATCGATCCCAAGTCGGCGCTCAGCGGCAGCGTGCCGGTGCTCAAAGAGACCAAGCACTGGTATCTGCCCCTTGACCAGTACGAGCCGTGGCTCCGCGAATGGATCCTCCAAGGCCATAAGGACGACTGGCGTCCCACCGTCTATGGGCAGTGCAAGTCGTGGATCGACCAGGGCCTGCAGCCCCGCGCCGTCACCCGCGACCTCAACTGGGGCGTGAAGGTGCCCCTGCCCGATACCGACGGCAAGGTGCTCTATGTCTGGTTCGATGCCCCCATCGGCTACATCTCCGCCACCAAGGAGTGGGCCGCAGCGCACAATGCCGAATGGGAGAAGTGGTGGAAAAGCGACGACTCCAAGCTGGTACATTTCATCGGCAAAGACAATATCGTGTTCCATTGCATCATCTTCCCCTGCATGCTCAAGGCAGAGGGCTCCTACATTCTGCCTGACAACGTACCGGCCAACGAGTTCCTGAACCTCGAGGGCGACAAGATCTCCACCTCTCGCAACTGGGCGGTGTGGGCGCACGAGTATGTCGAGGACTTCCCTGGCCGACAGGATGTGCTGCGCTATACGCTCACCGCCATCGCGCCGGAGACCAAGGATGCTGACTTCACCTGGGCCGACTTCCAAGCTCGCAACAACAACGAGCTGTTGGCCATCTTCGGTAACTTCGCCAACAGAACTATCGTCTTGACCCATAAATATTTCAATGGCATCGTACCCGACCATGGCGAGTACTCCGACTACGAGAAGGAGATCGTGGCCAAGATGGCCGAGTTCCCGAAGCTCATCGGCGACTCCATCGAGCATTATCGTTTCCGTGAGGCACTGCAGGAGTTCATGAACCTGGCCCGCATCGGCAACAAATACCTGACCGATACCGAGCCGTGGAAGAAGTGGAAAGAAGATCCTGAGCAGACCAAGACCATCATCCATCTCTCGCTCCAGATCTGCGCGGCACTCTCCGTGCTGTGCGAGCCTTTCCTGCCCTTCACCGCCCAGAAGCTGCAACGGATTCTCAATATCGACACCAAGAACTGGCAGGACGGTGGTCGCGCCGACCTCCTCGCGGTAGGTGCCCAGCTGAACCCCGCCGAATATCTGTTCGAGAAGATCGACGACGAGACCATCGCCAAGCAGGTGCAGAAACTGCAGGACACCAAGAAGGCCAATGAGATAGCCACTGCCGAGGCGACTCCCGCCAAGGAGGATGTCTCCTTCGAAGAGTTCCAGAAGATGGACCTCCGCGTGGTGACCGTCTTGGAGGCCGAGAAGGTGGCCAAGACCAAGAAACTGCTGAAGCTGAAGGTCAACACGGGCGTGGATGTGCGCGAGATCGTCTCTGGCATCGCCGAGTATTATGAGCCGCAAGACCTTGTCGGCAAGCAGGTGCTCATGCTCATCAACCTGGCTCCCAAGAACATCAAGGGGGTGGACTCCCACGGCATGGTGCTCATGGCCGAGAACGCCGATGGCAGCCTCAGCCTGATGCAGCCGCAGAAACCGCTCAAAGCGGGCAGCACGGTGAAGTAGAAAAATTATCAATTAATAGTTAATATTAAAAAAATCGCCATTTCTGGCGATTTTTTTTATTTTTTCTCTTGACAACAGGATTTTTTTGCTGTATATTTGCAGCCTGAACCTAAAACAAAAATGTAATGGAAGCAGAACCATGTACTATACAAAAACAGAAGATATTTCGAGCGAGCAATAGTGTTAAATTATATTTAAAAGCTGTCGGCCAACGAGAGGTATTTTGCAGAGACACGCGTGCGCCTGGCGGCTGACGAGGTCTCTGTCGTCTTTAACGGGAGAGACCGGACGGCAGGGACCGAAACGCGCAGGTCCTTCCTCCTTAAACCTTAAAGGAAAAGATAAGGTATTTTTTGAGAACATGATGAATAAGAATTACTATGAAATACAAATCAGTAAAAGTATGGTCTGCGTTAGCGGCAGTCCTCATGATGACGGCCTTTGTGTCGTGTAATAAGGATCAGGACAAACAAGAAACTATGGAGAAGCCGACGGTGGATGCTCTGCAATGGGAGTCCAAACCCGACTTTGATGCCTATTTTCAGAAGACGACAGTGCTTTTGCAACAGTTTTGGCTGGCGTGTGATGAAGCATACTACCGCGATAGCGTAGCCTTTATGCGGGCTTGCCAAACAGAGAGTCTGTCGGACCTTATGGGTCTGATCAGAATAGACGAGCAGCAGTTTCGTCATTTTCGGGAGGTGGCCATGTCGGAGTTGGAGCAGATAGAGGCGGACTATCCAGGCATTCGGAAGACCTTCTATGAATCTCCGTGTCAGGATTGCACAGAACATGCCTTGTCACATCTCGGAGAGGTGGTGGCGCAATCGCATGGTTCTTTGTCCAAAGGCGACGGATCCAACCTCTCAATGTGTGTCTTTGTGTGTTCCATGGCTTGTATGACCACCATGGAGTTATACTTGCCGTGTCTGGCTTCCTGTGTGAGTATTTGTCACAAGTATTTCTAAGCTGTTGACGGTGGGTGCTTGTCTTGTTGGGACTGGCGCTCACCGTTTTTTTGGGGGAAGAGGAGAAAGGAGGGTTATTTATTCTCCAGATATCTTGTCAGGCGCTCGTAGTCGGCGATGGTGAGCTGCTCGGCACGGCGCGTGAAGAGCGGGTCGTTTTGGACCACCTCCGCGGGGAAGTCCAACGAGCCGAGTGCGTTACGCAAGGTCTTGCGCCGGTAGTTGAAGGCGGTCTTCACCACCGTTTTGAAGAGTTGCTCGTCGCAGTTCAGTTTCTTGTCGAAGTTGCGGGTGAGGCGTATGATGGCTGACTTGACCTTGGGTGGAGGAGAGAACTCATGCTCTCCCACGGTGAAGAGGTACTCCGTATCGTAGAAGGCCTGCAACAGCACGCTCAAGATGCCGTATTGCTTGTGGCCGCACTGGGCGGTGACGCGCTCCGCCACCTCTTTCTGGAACATGCCCACCAGCTCCAAAGCCCTGTCTTTGTGGTCCAGCAGTTTGAAGAGGATCTGGGAGGAGATATTGTAGGGGAAGTTCCCGACGATGACGAAAGAGTCGTCAAAGAGGTCTGTGAGGTTGTAACGGAGGAAGTCGCCATGGATCAGGTGCGTGCCCAGTTGGGGGAAGTGCTCCTGCAGGTAGGCGACAGACTCTTCGTCCAGCTCGATGACGGAGAAGTCTGCAAAGGGTTGTTGGAGCAGGTACTGCGTCAGCACGCCCATGCCGGGCCCGATCTCCAGTACGTGCGCTTCGGGGGTGCGCACCGACTCGGCAATTTGTCGGGCGATGTTCAGATTGGTGAGGAAATGCTGCCCCAGTCGTTTCTTGGCGTGAACGGTCTTCATTATTCCACGGTGTCGCCGCGCAGGGCTCTGTAGCGCTTCCGGGCATCCACCACATAGAGGCTGCCGCTGTAGTCGCGCATGATTTTCTGATAATACTCCATAGCCTTCGTGGCATCCTTCAGATAGTATTCGTAGAGCTGTGCCAGCTGATAGGTGGCGTCGTCGCCTAAGAGCTCGTCGCCATGGGCAGTGATGATCTTTTGTAGCAAGGCCTCTGCGCCTAAGTAGTCTTTCCGCTTGATCAGGATGAGTGCCTTCTGATAGAGGGCATCATCCACCAACGTGCCAAAGGGAGAGAGGGTGATGACGGAGTCCAAGGCTACCAATGCCTCGTCGTCTTTGTTCTGGAATATAAGGAAGTCGGCTTCAGCATATTTTTTCAAGGCGGGATGCGAGACGCCTCCGTCAAAGACCAGCGCCACGGTGTCCTCTTCCTCATCGTCTTCCTCCTCTTCCTCTAGATTGTCAGAAATCAGCAGGGAGAAGTAGATCGCGTCGTTGGAGATCAACTTGCTGGTGGCGGCGCTGAGCACGTCCAGCTGACTCTTGGCCCAGTTAAACTCCCCGATGTAGAAGGAGAGCTTGGCATTCTTGAACTTGGCCTCTTGGCCGAGAGGCTCCGTGGGCATGTCCTTGTCAATCTGGGAGTAGTTGAGAGAGGCATCCCAGATGTTGCCCATGTAGAGCTGGATGTCGGCCATGTCGAGTTTGTAGGTGTTCTTCTCCTTGGCGTCGTTGGTGTTGGCCATGGCCTTGGTGAGCAGGTCTATGGCCTCCTGTGGCTTGTTGACGTAGAAAGCCAGCAGGTGGGCATACTTGCGAATCCAGTCGGTGGTGCCGGAGTGCAGTCCGTTTTCGTCCAACAGTTTCTTAAAGTCGCGCTCCAGGTTTACGGCGTCCACCATCCGGACTGGCAGGGTGTTGGTCAGCATCAGATAGCGCACATCCAACAGTTTCATCTTGGCCAAGACGTAGTTGTGTGCATCTTCGCCTTTGCCGATGATGTAGTTGAGGGCTTCGATGGCCGTCTCGTAGTCTTTGTTGTCAGCGGCGGTGCGTGCCAGCTCGTAGGTCTTGATGCCCTCCATCTTGGTGCGCTTGTCGATAGCCTTGGCCATCAGCAAAGCATTGGGGTAGTCCTTGTGCAGCTGGTAGATCCAGTAGAGCAAGGTGAGACAGCTGATGTTGGAGGGGTTCTTCTGGGAGTACTTCTGCAGGGTGGTGTGCACCATATTGTACAACATGTCGTCTTCATCGTCCAGCAACATGTTCTGGATGGCCACCTCGGCAGGCTCCAGGTGTTCCTGTTTGTCCTCTTTGATGAGCGAGACCACCTCTTCCAGAATCCGGCTGTTCTGATGCAGGCTTTGATACATGGTGAACAGTTCTTTGGACAGCAGATAGTTGTTGTTCAGGATGCGCCGCCCTTTCTGGATAGCCTCAATAGCATAGTCGTATTCCAGACGGGAGTAGAAAGCGTTATAGAGTTCCAAGACGGAAGACTCCTTGGCGGGCAGGTTCTTGATGAGGTCCTGATAGGTCTTCTCCGCTTTGGCATGGTCGCCTTCTTTGTCGTAGATATATCCCAGGTCAACTCGATAGCGTTGCACGTTGGGGAAGTTGCGGATTTGCTTCTTTACCATCTTCTCAGCATCACTATATCTTTCCATGTTGAGCAACGCCGAGTAGTAATAATAATAAAGGTAGGAATTAGGGTTTTTGGCATGAATCTTCTCAAATAGCTCAATGGCTTTGTCGTACTCTTTATCCTTATAATATTGCAGCGCCAGCTGCTCGTCCTGACTTTGTTGGGCGAGGATCGTGCCGCAGGTTATGAGGAGGCACAACAGCGTGAAGATTCTTTTGATCATACCAGTTTAGTCGATAATGTCGAAACGGGTGTAGGGGCGCAGCACTTCAGGAACGACGATGCCTTTGTCGGTCTGGTAGTTCTCGAGGATGGCGGCGAGCACGCGCGGCAGGGCGAGGGCGCTACCGTTAAGGGTGTGTGCCAGGCGGGTCTTGCCCGTGCTGTCTTTGAAACGCAATTTCAGGCGGTTGGCCTGGTAGGACTCGAAGTTGGAGACGGAGCTGACCTCCAGCCATTTCTGTTGGGCCTTGGAATAGACCTCCAGGTCGTAGGTGAGGGCGGAGGTGAAGCTGATGTCGCCGCCACAGAGACGCAGCACGCGGAAGGGCAGACCCAATTTGGTGAGCAGGCTCTTGGCGTAGTTGGTCATCTTCTCCAGGGTTTCATAAGAACGGTCGGGGTGCTCGATGGTCACGATCTCGATCTTGTCGAACTGGTGCAGACGGTTGAGGCCGCGCACGTCTTTGCCATAGGAGCCGGCCTCACGGCGGAAACAGGCGGAGTAGGCGCAGTTGCGCAAGGGGAAGTCGCTTTCCTTGAGGATGACATCGCGGTAGATGTTGGTGACGGGCACCTCGGCAGTCGGGATGAGGTAGAAGTTGTCGAGGGTGGCGTGGTACATCTGGCCCTCTTTGTCAGGCAGCTGGCCCGTGCCGTAGGCGGAGTCCTCGTTGACCATGTAGGGCGGCTGGATCTCCAGATAGCCTTCCGCGGTGGCGGAGTCAAGGAAGAAGTCGATGAGGGCGCGTTGGATGCGGGCGCCTTTGCCCTTATAGACGGGGAAGCCGGCGCCGGTGATCTTGTTGCCCAGCTCAAAGTCGATGATGTCGTATTTCTTCACCAAGTCCCAGTGGGGCAGTGCCGGATAGTCGAAGTTGGAGGCATCGCCTTCGGTATAGACGATCTCATTGTCTTCGGCTCCTTTGCCGGGCGCCACGGAGGTGTGCGGCAGGTTGGGCAGCAACACCATCTTGGCTTGCAGCGTCTGCTCTTTCTCCTGCAACTCTGCGCGCATGACTTTCTCCGACTCTTTCAGCTCTGCCATGCGGGCCTTGATAGCCTCCGCCTCCTCGCGTTTGCCCTCCTTGAAGAGCCCGCCGATGACCTTGGCACCCTGATTCTGTTCCATCAGGTTGTCGTCGATAGCCTTTTTGGCAGCGCGGTTTTCAGTGTCCAGACGCAGTATCTCCTCCACCAATTCGGTGGCATCAAAGTTCTTAATCTTCAGTCTGTCAATGACATATTGTGGATTTTCACGCAGTAGTTGAATCTGTAACATTATTTCTAGTTTTTAAGATGTTAAAAAGAAGGCGCAAAAATACAATAAAATAGCCAATGTTGTTTTATCCCCTTTCAAAATGTGTCACTCGGAGCAGACGATGGCTATCGGGATCCACCTCGTCGCGGATGTATTCGGTGGCGGATACCTCTTTGCCGTTGTCGTCGTAGCCATACTCGGCCCAGCCTACCAGCTTGTCGTCTCGCTCGTAGAGGTAGTTCTTGACCACCTGCTTTCCTTCGTATTCCAATTTGACCTTACGGTAGTTGTCCAGGTCTTCCTCTTCCACCATCACCAGACGGTTTTCTTCGTCGTAGGTGCTGTATTTCTTGGCTATCAGCATGTTGTCGTAGTCGTAGATGAGCTCCTTGACGCGGTTGCCTCGCTCGTCGTACTCATAATCGTAGCTGCGGCGGTCTTTGTTCTGCACCTCGTTGCGCACATAGTGTGTTGTCTGGCCCAGGTCATTGTAGTTGTATATATGTTCGTAGATGGGTTTTCCATAGTCATCATTTTCCGTCTCTTTGACCAGCCGTCCGCCCTCGTACACTTTGATGTTCTCCACATAGTCCATTTTGCCGTCCACATAGTTTTCGCGGCGGATCTCGTGCCCCTCTTCGTCATAGAAATACTTGGTGACATATTCCGTGGTGTCCTCTCCGAAATAGAAGCTTTGGCTGAGCAGCAAATTGTCTTGATAAGTGTTGACCGTTTTCTGCAGCAGGGTGTTGTCTTGGTCGAATTGTTCGGAGACCACGAGCTGATGTTTTTCGTTATACTCATTGACTGTCAAGGTGTTGAGAGTCCCGTCTGGTTCAAAGCGCTCCTCGCGCAGCAGCAGGTTGTTATCGTCATACACTGCCGACACCTCCATGAATTCCATGGGTTCCACATCGCTTTTTTCATATCCGATGCGACGATATTCTTTCTTGATGATTTTAAGTGTACTCATAGCGCCAAAGATTTAAAGTTTCACAACGGCAAAGATACATTTTTTTTATGAAGATATTAAGTTATGAAGCTATTAAATTATGGAGTTAAGAGACTAAGAAGTTAAGGTACTAAGGGGTTCCCCCAACTTCTAACTCCTAACTTCTAACTGATAACCGACAAATCTTCACTCCTTAATTAACAAGTTGATGTGTAATATTTTAAAGTAAAAAAAGAATCGTGTTAATAAGTCTGTTAGTAAGTATTTATTCCTGTTAACAAAACCAATTTTTGTATTTGCTATTTTTGCCGCCGAGTTTAGGTTCTCTGAGAGATCAATAGGGAACTTCGTGAAAATCGAGGGCTATACCCGTAGCTGTAAGTTCTTTATGTTTTCCAACATATGTCACTGACAGAAGCGTCGGGAAGGCGTTGGAAGACGGAACAAGCCAGAAGACCTGCCTACTCTCAAAAAACACAGGCTTTCGGGATTAAGAGCTGGTGTACGCACGGAAAAGGTGTCTGGTCCCAAAGCTTCTATTGTGAAAACCATTAACCAACTATGATAGAAGAACTTTACATTATCAAACGTAACGGAAAACGGGAGCCGTTTTCAGCCGACAAGATCAAGAATGCCATCCAGAAGGCTTTCCTCTCTGTGAACAGTTTTGCCACCAAGGAGGTGATGACCGACATCCTGAGTCGCGTTCAGGTGCACGACGGCATCTCCGTGGAGGAAATCCAGAACCAGGTGGAGGTTTCCCTGATGGCTGAACGCTACTATTCCGTTGCCAAGTCGTACATCCTGTACCGTCAGCGCCACTACGAGGATCGTGAGGTGAAGGACAAGTTGAACTTCCTCATCAACTATTGCAACGCCTCCAACGCTGCTACCGGCAGCAAGTACGATGCCAATGCCAATGTGGAGAAGAAGAATATCGCCACCCTCATCGGCGAGCTTCCCAAGTCGAACTTCATCCGCCTTAACCGCCGTATGCTGTGCGACCGTATCAAGGAGATGTATGGCAAAGAGTTGGCCGACAAATACATCCATTTGCTGCATCAACACTTTATCTACAAGAATGATGAGACCAGCATCGCCAACTATTGCGCCAGCATCACGATGTACCCTTGGCTGCTTGACGGCACCAAGAGCATCGGCGGCAATTCCACGCGCCCCAACAATCTGAAGTCCTTCTGTGGTGGTTTTGTGAATATGGTTTTCATGGTTTCCAGCATGCTCAGCGGTGCCTGCGCTACACCGGAGTTCCTGATGTACATGGACTATTTTATCCGTAAAGATTACGGTGACGACTATTACCAACATTCCGATAAGGTGGTGGACCTCTCCGCCCGTCAGCGCAGCATTGACAAGGTGATCACCGACTGCTTCCAGCAGGTCATCTACTCCATCAACCAGCCCTCCGGTGCCCGCAACTACCAGTCGGTGTTCTGGAACATCTCCTATTACGACCGCTACTATTTCCAGAGCCTGTTCGGCGAATTCCGTTTCCCCGATGGCTCCAGACCGACGTGGGATTCTGTCAGCTGGCTGCAGAAACGCTTCATGCGCTGGTTCAACGAGGAGCGTACCCGCGCCGTCCTGACCTTCCCGGTCGAGACCATGGCTCTGCTCTCCAAAGATGGAGACATCATGGATCCAGAGTATGCCGACTTCACCGCCGAGATGTACGCCGCCGGCCACTCCTTCTTCACCTACGTCAGCGACAACGCAGACTCTCTCAGTAGCTGCTGCCGTCTCCGTAACGAGATCCAAGACAACGGCTTCAGCTATACCTTAGGCGCGGGTGGTGTCTCCACCGGCTCCAAGAGCGTGCTCACCATCAACCTGAACCGCTGCATCCAATATGAGCACCGCAACAACATCCCGTTCCTCCAGTTCGTGGAGGAGGTCATCGACCTGATGCACAAGGTGCAGACGGCCTACAACGAGAACTTGAAGTATCTGCAGGCTCAAGGCATGCTGCCGCTCTTCGACTCCGGTTTCATTGCCATCAACCGCCAGTACCTGACTATCGGTGTCAACGGATTGGTGGAGGCCGCAGAGTTTATGGGCATTCCTATCACCGACAACGACCAATATGCCAAGTTCGTGGAGGATATTCTGGGTCTGATAGAACGCTATAACAAGCAGTATAAGAGCAAAGACCTTATGTTCAACTGCGAGATGATCCCTGCGGAGAATGTGGGTGTGAAACATGCCAAATGGGACCGCGAAGATGGCTATAAGGTGCCCCGCGACTGCTACAACAGCTATTTCTATATTGTGGAAGACGAAAACACCAACGTTATCGATCGTTTCCGCATGCATGGCAGACGCTATATCGAACACCTCACCGGTGGCTCTGCTTTGCATTGCAACTTGGAAGAGCATCTCTCCAAAGAGCAATACCGCCATCTGCTCCGCGTGGCTGCCCAAGAAGGCTGTAACTACTTCACCTTCAACATCCCGAACACCGTCTGCAACGACTGCGGTCATATCGACAAGCGCTATCTGCACGAGTGTCCCGAGTGCCACAGCAAGAATGTGGACTACCTCACCCGCGTCATCGGCTACATGAAACGCGTCAGCAGTTTCTCCCAAGGCCGCCAAGAGGAAGCCGCCAGAAGATACTACGCCAAGATGGAGTAGAGTTGAAATACTACAATTTCGATATTGTCTTCCAAGAGATTCCGGGGGAGGTGACGCTCGCGGTGAATATCACCAATTGTCCGAACCACTGCCCCGGCTGCCATAGTCCGCATCTGCAAGAGGATATTGGCGAGACGTTGGACGAGCTGACGATGGACTCCATCCTGAAACGTTATGGGCAATCGGTGACCTGTGTGTGTTTGATGGGCGGCGATGCTACTCCTGAAGAGGTGCAGGCTATGGCTGACCATATCCGGAAAACCACCCCGTTGAAGGTGGCCTGGTACTCCGGCAAACAGGCTGTCCCCGACAACTTCCAACATTTCGACTATGTGAAGGTGGGTCCCTATAAAGCTGAGTTTGGCAGCCTGAAAGAAAAGACCACTAACCAGCGCTTGCTGCAGAATGTGAATGGTCAGCTCGTTGATATTACCGACAAATTCTGGAAAAGATAGTGGTTGTTTGAAGATAAAATGTATCTTTGCCGCTGTTTTATAATTCACAAAAATGAAAAAGATATTATTCCTCGGCACCTTGTTTCTGATGATGATAGGATGTAAATCTCAAAAGGAGATGGTGTCATTAGATAAGCAGACGAACACCGTTACCTTGAAGAAGGGGCAGACGGTTGAGATTTGTTTCACCACCAATGCCTCGTTAGGATATTGGTGGACCTTGGCCAATAAAGACCAGGTCACCGTGGTGGATTCCGTCGATAACCGCTATGAGCGCACAGCCCCGGAGAACATGTTAGGAGCAGCTTCTAACCGTTATTGGAAGTTTGAAGCGGTGAAGAGAGGCGTGGACACCCTTCATTTCGTCTATGCTCGTGACAATGTCGAAGAGACCACCATCAAGACGCGCGACGTCGAGGTGATTGTGAAATAAGGATGAACACGCCGAAGGTCTTCGTGGCGATACCGGCGATGGACGAGATGTCGTCCTTGCCTTTGACGCTGGCGGACCTTGCGTGCCAGACCTTGCAGGACTTTCAGGTGTGGGTGTGTGTCAACCAGCCTGACAGTTGGTGGCACGAGCCTGAGCGGCGGCGCATCTGCGAGGACAATCAAAAAACCATAACATTTCTACAGCACTTTCAGGGGCTATCCTTGGAGGTGATAGACTGTGCTTCTCCCGGCTGTGGGTGGCAGGGGAGGAAGGCGGGTGTCGGCTGGGCGCGCAAGACCCTCTTCAACAAGATATTGGAGCAGGCTGACGCGGAAGATCTGATCGTCAGTCTGGATGCCGACACCCGTGTGCGCCCGGACTATCTCGCTTCGCTGCTTTGCTCTTTCGGTCAACATCCCGAGTGGCCGGCGATGGCTGTGCCGTACTACCATCCCCTCAGTGGCGAGGAGTTTATGGACCGCGCCATGCTGCGCTATGAGCTCTACATGCGCAACTATGCCCTCAACATGCTGCTGACGGACACGCCCTATCAATATACCGCCTTAGGTTCGGCTATTGCCATGCGCGCCGGCGCCCTGCGCAAGATCGGAGGCATCACCCCCTACCAGAGCGGCGAGGACTTCTACCTCCTCCAGAAGTTCTGTAAGATGGCCGGCATAGGCACCACTAACGATGAGATGGTCTATCCCGCCACCCGTACATCCGACCGTGTGCCTTTCGGCACGGGACCCGCCATTCGCCAAGGCATGGAAGACGAAAACACTTCCTATCCGATTTTCCATCAGCAACTTTGGCAACCTGTGCGGGAGGCTGTGCACCTGTTGCCACAGCTCTATCAAGAAGATGTCGATAATGACTTCTTGAATTTTCTGAAAGATCAGTTCAAAGAGGAAGACGTGTGGGGGCCCATCCGTAAGAATGTCAAGGACTTGTCTCACTTCACACACGCTTTCCACGAGAAGGCCGACGGGCTTCGCATCTTGCAATATGTGCGCCGTGGTCATGCCCGGCAGCCGATGACCGACGAGCGTGCGCTGTGGGATAACATGATCTCCTGGATGCCCGACCGTATTCCCAGTTGGTTTACCCCAGAGGTTAGCTTTCAAGATCTGTCAGTGCCACAGCTCGACCAGTTGCGAGATTTGCTGTTTGAGGAGGAATGCCGACTGCACCAACAAAAAACGCATCACAACCAATAGCCGTGATGCGTTTTTTATTATTACTCGAAAGTATCATTATTTGATACCCAGTTTCTTCTTGATGTCTTTCGGGATGGCATTTTTGTGCACCACAATGTTCATCGTTTTGTAGCGGACGAAAGCCTTGGAAGCGTAGAACATGCCATGATAGTCGCCGTAGTCGCCCCAGCTGTTCTTTACCATGTAATATTCGTTGCCCAGTTGGTCGGTGGCTTTGCCGTAGATCAGCATGCCGTGGTCGTCGGTGGTCTCCCAGTTGTCGTAAGCCACTTGGCGCTCCTCTTGGGTGACCCAGCGTTGCGGGGTGGGGTGTTTGGCAGCCTCGTCCTGGATTTCTTTGGCACTCATGCCGGTCCAATGGGCCATGTCGCTGCCCTGCATGGCGGAAGCCTTAGTCTCAGGAAGCACGCAGAAGCCTTTCTTCACGCCCATGCGGAAGCCTTGCTCACTCACGTCGGAACCCCAAGCGACCGTGTAGCCATTGTCGATGGCGTAGTCGAAGATCTCCATGAGCTCATCCAACGGCACGTTATATACTTGAGACCAGCGCCAGTTGTCTTGGATCTCCAATACGAATTTCTCGTAGAAAGGATGATGCGTGTAGGAAGTGATGGAGATATAGTCGTCAGGATTCAAACCGAGGGACTCGTAGAAGGATTTCGGAGTATAGGTCACGCCCTTGTAGGTGAAGGTCTCCGGGTTTTTGCCCAGATAGATCTCGTGAACAGCGGCCACGGCTTTTTGCCAGAGCACTTCGTTTTTGTCGTTTTTCTGCAGACTCTTGTGGTCACCCTCGGCGATGGCTTTCACCATAGCGTCGGTCAGAGCGGAGAGCTCGGAATGATCAGACAGCGTGTCGCCGTAGGCGGCGCCTGGACGCATCTCACTTTCGGGAACCAGACCGAAAGTCTTCATGCCGTAGATCACATCGTAGAAAGAGCCGCCTTGGGAGAAGGAAACGTCACCATGCGTACGGACAGCAGCCATGGCGCGGTCGTTGTACGTGTTGGCTACGATGTACATTTCAGAAAGGTCGTATTCGCCTTTGCCCATGCGGAGCAGTTCAGCCTCGATGAAGCCCAAGCCGGAATAGCACCAGCAGGTACCAGCACGATGTTGGTCTTTCACAGAAGTGATGGGGAGTTCTTTCTTGACGGTGAACACATAACCCTCGTCTTTGGCCTCTTCGTTTTGAGCCAAAGCGATGTTGCCGCTCATCATCAGAGCAGCTACAGCGATTAGAATAAAGAATTTTTTCATTGTTATAATAATTTGTGTGATAAATTCAATTGCGGCGGCAAAGATAGCAAAATAATCAAACGGGCCGTCATGTATTAACAATATTTGTCATTTTGGCTGACCGTGGCTTGGGAGGGTCTTATTTGCGCAACTTACGGACCAATTGCGCCATCTTTTTGAGGCACGGGACGCGGGACAAGGTCACCAGAGGGATGGGGTAGGCCTCCCCGCCGAAACTCTGGTACATACGGGCTACATTGGGGTTGACGGATCCGTTGAAGTCCAGCGTCAGGGGTTGTTCCGAGAATTGTCGGATGACAGCATCCATCAGGATAAAGAGGGGTTTGTGGGAGGCGTAGCGGTTGTCGCGGCCGGAGAACCAGAACCATAGGCGGTCACCGTCCAAGACAAACAGGGCGCCGGCGATGAGGACTCCCTCAGCGGTGCGCGTACTGACGCTTCGCAAAGCGCCGGCATCATCCAGCAACCGGGCTACGGAGACCAGCCGTTCATAGTCTCGACCCTGGAAGTGGACGGCCACATCTTGTCCGCGGTTTTCGCGAAACAGACGGATGGTCTCTTCGATGATGGGCTCTCCAAACGTGATGACGGTGTCTTGGCGTTCAGCGTCGCGGATGTTGCGGACGGTGTTCTGCGAGAACTGTGCCCGCAGACTCTGATAGGGCTTCTGCAAGTCCAGGGCGTGCGAGACCAACTTGGCAGTTGCATCCGCAGAGTCATTGTCACGATTCAGAATGAGGTCGGCCTGCACATATTTTTTAGGGATGGAGTCAAGGAAGGCGTGGGTGTCCACAGAGGTGAGGTGCTTCGGGGAGAAGATGCCCATCTGCGGCATGAAAAAGGGGGTGTAGAGATAGGAGATACCTAGCTTGGACCTCTCAGGCAGCGGCATAACGGTGAGATAGTCGTCTTCGATGAGCGCATGCCAGGTGTCGGGACAAGTCAGGGCGTCCAGCACCTTATATTGGGCAAAAAGAGTGGAGAACCGGGCGTTTTTCACTGCCTGATTCCACTTTTCCTGGTCTATGTCCTCGTGTTTTACAAACCGGATCATACAAAATGCTCGGCGATACGTTTCATCTCGGAGGAGACGTTGTTGTTTTCGTAGAGGATGCCGTAGATGGTCTCCACAATGGGGATGTTGGCCTGCTGGTTCTTGTTGATCTCATGGACGCAGCGGCAGGCGGTGTAGCCTTCCGACACCATGCGCAACTCCATGAGGGAGACACGTACGGAGAGGCCGTGGCCAATCATGATGCCGAACAGACGGTTGCGGCTGTAGGTGGAGTAGGCCGTCACCAGAAGGTCTCCAAGATAGACGGAGTCGGAGATGTGGCGCTCCTCGTTGGGATAGACGTGCGACACGAAGTATTTCATCTCCTTGACACAGTTGGCCACATAGGCGGCGATGAAGTTGTCGCCATAGCCCAGTCCACTGTAGATACCGGCGCCGAGGGCGTAGATGTTCTTCAGCACGATGGAGAGCTCGGCGCCCAACAGGTCGTTGGAGACCGAAGCCCGGCAGTATCGGTTGGTGAAGAACTTGGCCACGATGCCGGCCAGTTCACTGTTGGCGGAAGCGGCCGTCAGATAGGTGAACTTCTCCTGCGCTATCTCCTCGGCATGGGAGGGCCCGCTGATCAAACAGAGGTTTTCCACCGGGACTTTGAACTGCGTCTGCATGTAGTCACTGATCAACTGCATCGTCTCCGGCACAATGCCCTTGACAGCCAAGATGATCTTCTTCTTGTGCAGCTGGCTCCGCTTCTGCAAAGGCTCCAAACTCTTGTGCAAATAGGCGGACGGTGTGACGATGATCACATAGTCTGCTTTGGAAACTACCGAGCGGATGTCGGTGCTCACCTTGACCTCGTCGGGGTTGATGAAGACCGAGCTGAGATATTTGGGATTGTGTCCATATTTGGAGATGCCCTCTGCCACTTCCTCCTCACGCACCCACCAATGGATATGCTCCAGATTGGCCGATATGATCTTGATGATGGCGGTCGCCCAACTGCCCCCTCCGATGACCGCCACACGGTAACGCAAGCGCGTCTTCTTGCTGCGCGGCATGATCGGAGTATATTCTGAATTCGCCATATTCTTTTAACTTTTTTTAAGGCTGCAAAAATAATAAAAATGCAGCCATCCTCAAAGAAAAATTCTTAATAAAACTAAAATTAGGATTTATAGAACTCCCTTGCGAAGAGAATAAATCTGCGTATATTATTGAAAATCAGTATTATTGAAACGCTTGCATTACTAACAAAAAATGTTAATGGCTTTGCTTTTCTTTGCGTGCTTTCCAGCGTTCCAGAAGGATTTCCTTATAGGTTAAGTATCCTTCCAGTTTGGCCACGTGGGAGATGAGCAGGTAAAGGCCGCAAAAGATGATGCTCTGGAGAATCATCAGGAGATAGGGATTGAGGGGCAAAACCCGGCCCAGACCGAGCATGCAGACCCCGATCAGGAGAGAGAGCACGTAATAGAGGCCCACATCTTTTATTTGGTCCCAGATGCCATAGTTCAGCAATCTTTTGTTGACAGCGGCATTGATGAAGAAACAGAGATATCCTACCGAAGCAATACTCCACAACAGGCCATAGATGCCATATTGGAAACCATAGATGATCAGTCCGATACCGATAATCCGTTTGCTGAGTTGTACGATCAGATATATGCCGCTTTTTCCCAATGACTTGATTACGTTGGTGTTGAGCGTGTTGAGTGTGTAAATCATGCCGGAGAGACACAGGATGCGGAAGTAGTCCACGGAGGTGTCCCATTGTGGGCCATAGAGCAGTCGGATCAACGGATGGGCGATGACGATGAGCAAGGCGAATAGCGGCATGTTGAGATAGGTAATCGATTTGACAGTTTTACGAAGTGAATGTTTCAGATGTGTTTTGTCGTCTTGCAGCGACGAGAAAGCGGGAAAGGAGACGTCGTTCACGATGGAGGAGAGGGCAGTGGTGGGAATCTCTTCCAGTTTCCGGGCTTGGGCATAGTATCCCAGGTCTTGCGGGGAGTACCATTTCCCGATAATGAAGCTCTGCAGGTTGGTATAGATGGTCTCTACCAGTGAAGAGACCAGCATCAAGCCGCCAAAGCCGAAGAGTTCTTTAAGGGATGAGAAGCTGAACTCCAGGGAGGGACGCCAGGAGCACATGGTCCACAGCAGTATCACGCTGGTGAAGGAGGAGACCAGTGACGAGGCGACGAGGCTCCAGATGCCAAAGCCAGTAAGGGCCATGGCAATGGAAACGATCATGCCGGCCAGGGTTGCACAGATATTTCGGGTGGAGAGCTCCATGAAGCGCATCTGTTTTTGCAGCTGGTTGGAAGGTACCAACGCGAAAGGTTGGATCAGGAGCGCAAGACTCTGCACGCGGAGGACATTTTGCAGTTGCGGCATCTCATACATGCGGGAGATGGCAGGTGCCGTGAAGAAGAGGAGGAAATAGAAGATCACAGACATCACGATGTTCCAGTAGAACACAGTCGTGTAATCGATGTGAGTTGGGTTTTTCTTTTGAATGAGTGCGGATCCAAAGCCACCGTTGACAAAGATGCCGGAAATAGCGACAAAGACGTAGAGCATGGCGATGCAGCCGAAGTCTTCCGGCAGCAGCAACCTGGCCAGCACCATATTAGTGATAAAGGAGAGGCCCAGGGCACCGACCTTTCCGATGCCTGCCCAGATCATTCCCGAAATTGTTTTATTTCTCAGGCTCTCCTGCATAGTGGTCTCTTATTGCGCAATGGCGAGGGTGATATCTTGCGGGGTGACATGCTCTTTTCCGAGAAGATATTCGATAGAGCGGGCTTCGGATCGTAGATCTTTCTGTATCAAGGCAGAAGCCAATGTGATGATCGAATCGGCAATGGAGGTGTCCACGCCGGCGACACGACCGATGGAGGTATAGAGTCCCAACCCCATGGGCACATCCTCTGTCAGATAACGATGGTGAATAGAGGAGGGACCCTTGTTGGCAGCGTTGGAAAAGGATTTGAAGACCTCCATGGCATCGATGGAGAGGTCTTCCTCATTACGCCATTTGGCCGCTTCGAAGTAGTTCAGCGGTTCGCAGCCGAAAGCTTCCAGCACTTTGTTCTTCTGTCTGTCGAAGGCATGGATGACATGGATGACGGACTCGGTGAAGGCCTCCTTGTACATCCAGAACTCCCCACCGCTGTGCTCGATGCGCGAGGCGGAGAAGAGAATGCCAATAGGATGCACGATCATGTTGGGGTTATGGATGGCCGACTCCAGGATGTGCCTGCGGGTGTATCGCGTGTTGTCGAACATCTTCGAAAAGATGGACAGGACATGTTCGGTTTCAGCAACAGGCAGTACGGAGATGGCGTTGCGTGGGTTGTAGAAGGTGACATGCACGTAGAGCTGGTCCACGATGCGCCCGTTGTAGGCGGTTGTCTCCCACTCGCTGTAAAGAACCTTCTTGGTGATATACTTTTTGAATATCAGACTGCCCATGTAGCCTGGCACGAGGACGATGATCTGTCCGTCGCGCACATAGGGGGCGATCAGATGGGCAACATGCTCATGCTGGGAGGTGGTGGTCATCACCATGATGATATCGGCGAAGGAGACAGCCTGTTCCACATCACGGGTGATGAGGTCCGGTTTGGCGAAGAAATGCTTGCCTTGTTGGGTCTCGTCCATGACGTTGAAACCCCCGACTTCCAGCATGGATCCGAAAAAGTCAGTCTGGGTCGCGGTGGAGGTCTTCAGCAGACAAACGGGCACATGGCGCTCTATCAGCTTGGCGGCGTGTACCATGCCGGCGTTGCCACATCCTATAATGGTTACTTTCATAGCGTGCGTGATCTTTGGTATGAATAACAGCGCCGTCCTACAGTTCCGGCATCATCTCGTAGATCAGTTTGATCATCTTGGGCTCGGCGGAATGGGCTGCTTCCAGCACCTCCTCGTGCGTGGCCTCCATGATCTGGCCCACCACCCCGAGGTCGGTGATGACCGACAGGGCGAAGATCTCCATCCCCCGGTAAGCGCCGACAATGGCCTCCGGAACGGTGGACATACCCACGGCATCAGCGCCCAAGAGATAGTATGCCTTGTATTCGGCAGGGGTCTCGAAACAAGGACCGGTGACGCCGATATAGACACCCTCCTGCAGATGGATGTTCTGCTCTTTGGCCTTCTGATGCGCCAGTTTTATCAAGCGGTGTGAATAGACTTCACTCATATTGGGGAAGCGCGGACCGAGGTTGTCGTCGTTGGGACCCAAGAGTGGGTTGGTGCCGAAGAAGTTGATGTGGTCGCGGATTACCATGATGTCACCGACTTTGAAAGTGGGATTCATACCGCCCGCCGCATTGGAGAGTATCAACGTCTTGACACCCAGCCCGGCAAAGACCATCTCGGGATAGGTGACAGTCTCCATAGGATAGCCTTCGTAGTAGTGGAAACGGCCGTTCAGCACGACGACGTCCACCCCGTGGATTCTGCCGAAGATCAACGTGCCCTTATGGCCTTTGACGGTAGAGACCGGGAAGTTGGGTATCTCCGCGTAGGGGATCTCGTCCACAATCTCCATGCTTTTGGTCAGCCCGCCCAGGCCGGAACCAAGAACGATGGCGGTTTGAGGTTTTATGGTCATCCTTTTCTGCAAAAAATCGAGGGTTTTCTGCAATTTCTCATATTTTTCTAACATAGATTTTGAATTATCTGGTTAAACAACAATCGTTCCTCCTCGAACAGAAACTGTACGGAGATGGGTATGATAAAAATCGGGAGCGAAGATACGTTTTTTTTCAATACCTCATCCTGCATTCTCATCCAATCTTTCTCGGTGGTCATGATGACTTGGTTTGGTTGGGAGAGGTGTTCGTGCAGAAGGTGGAGTTCGGAGGAGGTATAACGGTGATGATCAGGGTATTCAACATGATCCACCACAGTATAATGCTCGCTCAGGTAGTCAACCAAGGGCTGCGAGTGCCCGATGCCGGTGACGAGGAGAATCTCCTGGATGGCGTCAATGGCTATTTGCTGGGCGGGTTTGGTCACGGGGATGGGCTTTTGATATTGGTAGGAGGTGAAGAAGAGGGGCTGAGAGGGTTGCAGGCCCAGTCTCGTACGCCACTCCTCGGGATGGATATCCTCTGCCGGTGCGGTGGTCTTGGTGACGATGACCATCTCGGCATCGCACACGGCGGACGGGAACTCGCGAAGTCGGCCGGCGGGCATGGGATAGTCCAGAAAGTAGGGCCAGGAGAACTCTGTCAGCACGATGTTGAGGTCGGCTCGCAAGCTGAGGTGCTGGTAGGCGTCGTCGAGGACCACGACATCGGTGGCTGGAGCGTCTTGACAGAGGCGTTGGATACCCTCCAGACGGTCGCCGTCCACTGCCAAGGGCATGTCGGGATAGACGGTGTGCAGCAACAGCGGTTCGTCGCCGATGAGGGTTGCTGACAGTTGCGGGTCGGGGATGTGGTTGGCGAAGACATAGCCTTTCGACTGACGGCCATAGCCGCGGCTGAGCAGGGCAGGGTGGTGGTCTTTCTGCAACAGCGAGATCACATACTCTACATGAGGGGTCTTGCCCGTGCCTCCGACAGCCAGGTTGCCGACGCAGATGGTGGGCACTTCCGCCCGTTGCGAACGGAAAAGATGCCGATGATAACACCAGCGGCGCAGTCGGGCTATCTGACCAAACAGCCATCCCAATGGCTTCAGCAGGCGGCGGATTCGGCGCGGGATATGTATCCTTTTAACACTCATTCTTTCTCGGTTTTCTCTGGCGCGCAGCCCTTCTCGGCAGCACGGGCAAGCCGGGCAGCCTTGGCTTTCTCCTCCTGCTCGTTCTCATAAGCCTCATAGCGGGTGATGATCTTGGTGACCAGATGATGTCGGACCACATCCTTGGTGTCCATGTATATGAAGTCGATGCCGGGCACGCCCCGCAGGATACGGTCGGCCTGGATGAGTCCCGACTGCTGGTGCTTGGGAAGGTCTATCTGGGTGATGTCGCCGGTGATGAAGAACTTGGCGTTCTTGCCCATACGGGTCAGGAACATCTTCAGCTGGGCGGAGGTGGCGTTCTGCGCCTCGTCGAGGATGACGTAGGCGTTGTCCAAGGTGCGTCCGCGCATGAAGGCCAAAGGGGCGATCTCCACCACTTTGTCTTCCATATAGCTCATCAGTTTCTGCATGGGCATCATGTCCCAAAGGGCATCATAGAGAGGCTGCAGGTAAGGATCCAGCTTGTCGCGCAGGTCGCCGGGCAGGAAGCCCAGGTTCTCACCTGCCTCTACCGCCGGTCTTGTCAGGATGATGCGCCGGATCTGCTTGTTCTTCAATGCTCTAACCGCCAAGGCCACAGCTGTGTAGGTCTTGCCTGTCCCGGCAGGACCTACCACAAAGACCATGTCGTTCTTTTCGGCACTGTCCACCAGCCGCTTCTGGTTCGGCGTGATGGCCTTGATGGCCTTACCCTCGCGTCCATAGAGGATGACGTTCTTGTCGCCACTGTTGAGACGGTAGAAACGGTCGTCTTCCAAAGCCGTAATGTTGAGGATGTCGGTCTCCGTCAGTTTGCCAAACTGCTCCAGATGGCTCTCCAGAAGGTGGATTCTGTTTTCAAAGAGTTCCACCTCACTGTCTTCCCCGATGACTTTCAGATTGTTGCCTCGAGCTACGATCTTCAGTTTGGAGAAGATGTGCGACAGTAGGTCGATATTGGTGTTCTGGGCTCCGAAAAGACCCACCACCATGGAGGGTTCTATCTCTATGATTCTTTCCATATTCTATTCTACTACAAGATAATCCAACGGGTTGACGGGGAACCCGTTATACCATAATTCAAAATGCAGGTGGCTGTTTTTGGCTCCCTCGGAGGCGGTATTGCCCATCAGCGCGATGGGGGTGCCTGCAGACACTCTGGCGCCCGTCTTTTTCAACAAAGAGGCGTTGCGTTTGTAGATGGAGATGAGGTTTCCAGGATGCTGCACCACGATGACGTAACCGTCTGAAGAGTTGAAATAGGTGGAGATGACGATGCCATCGGCCACACAGGTGACGGTGCTGCGGTCGTTGTTGGCGATGTCGATGCCGTAATGGCCTTTGACAGCGTCAAAGAGCTTGACGACAGCCCCGATGGCGGGAGGGTAGAGGTTGAGGTTGGTGATCTTGGCCTGCTCGATATTGGGCATTCCGCTGTTGCCGCCCACATTTTCATCGTTACGCGCCAGAATCATGTCCGACTCCTCCAGCAACTCCTCGGTGGCGGCCATACGCTCTTTGTCGCGTAAGGTCGGGTGTACCGAAGGTGTCTTGGAGGCCTCTTCGTCCATTTCCTCCGCCGTGGGCACATTCCCTGCCAGCATCTTCGTGAAATGATCGATATATTGCTGGTTGTATTCAACAACCTGTTCCAAGGAGTCGATGTGCTCCACCGCCTGCTTGTATAGCTTATAGTCGTTTTTCGATGTGTATCCTGGAATGTACATGCGCAACGGGGTCAGTGCGATGAGGATGGTGGTCAAGGCGATGACGGCAAAAGCCGCCAGCACACTGATGACGAAGATCTTCTGGATGGTCAGCCGCTTGATGACCCACTGCTGCTCGTGCGTCTGCTCGTTGGAAAATACAATCCTGTAGTGAGTTTTCCACTCACTTTTGATGATGTTCCAGAGATTCTTTATCTTTTGAAATTTTCCCATACGAGACTTCGCAAAACAAACGGCAAAGATACACTAAAATTATGATTCCGGCTTGAGAAAATTGAGAGACATCGCATAGGTCTCGCCGGTGCAGATCACTAAGTCGGCCTGACGGCATTTGTCCTCTTGGGGCATCTGGTGCGACATGCGCAGCAGGATCTCCTCTCTGCTCAAGTTGGGATTCCGTTCCTGCACCCGCTGGATGCGCAATTCCAGAGGAGCGTCCACCACGATGATCTTGTCGAAATAGTCCGTAAGCCCCCCTTCGAAGACAATGGCAGACTCCATCATCACCGATGGGGCCTGCTGCTCCTCCGCCCAATGGACAAATCGTTCCATGACGGCCGGGTGGACCAGCCGGTTCAGTTTCTGCAAGTTCTCCTCATTGCCAAATACCAGCTTCGAGAGGACGGCAAGGTTCACTTTCTGGTCAATAACCAAGGCGGGATCGGCAAAAAGCTCAATCAGTTTTTGTTGGAAAGAGGCATCCTCATACAGTTTTTTAGCCTCGTCATCCGCATAAAAGACGGGGATGCCCATCTGGATGAAGTGCTTGGACAGGTAGGTCTTGCCCGTCCCGATGCCGCCGGTCAATGCTATCTTATACATGTTGGTAAATTTCAAAGATACGGATGGTCTCTACTGCCTCGCGCACATCGTGGACGCGCAGAATGTGGGCTCCCTTGAGCAGTGCGAGCGTATGGACGGCCGTAGTGCCGTTCAGCGCCTCCTGCGGTGTGATGTTCAACAGCTTGTAAATCATGGATTTCCGCGACACCCCGACCAACAAGGGGAGTCCCAATGAATGAAATGCGTTGAGGTTCTTCAGCAGCTCATAGTTCTGTTCCAACGTCTTGCCGAAGCCGAAGCCGGGGTCCACCACGATATCGTGGACGTGCAGTCGGTGCAGTTGTTCCAATTGTCTTCCCAGGAACTGGAGGATGTCGGCAATGAGGTTGTCGTAGTGGGTCTGTTGTTGCATCACGTCGGGTTTGGCGGTGGTGTGCATCAGGCAGTAGGGCACTTGCAGAGCCCCGATGAGAGGGATCATCTCCTCGTCAAAAGTGCCGCCTGAGATGTCGTTGATCATGGAGGCACCTGCCTTGACTGCCTCCTTGGCGACAGAGGCACGCCAGGTGTCCACCGAGATGGGGATTGTGCTGAAATGCTGACGAAGCAGCTTCACCGTCTCGCTGACGGTCTTCAACTCTTGTTCGGCGGGGATCTCCAGGGCATTGGGACGGGTGGAGACAGCGCCCACGTCGATAATGGCCGCACCCTCCTCGACAATCTGCGCCGCGCGTTGAAGGATGGCCTCCTCGGTGGTGTATCTGCCCCCGTCAAAGAAAGAATCGGCCGTCACATTCAGGATGCCCATGACGACAGGGGACGACAAGGAGAGCAGATGCCCGGAGAAGTTGAGTTGGAAAGACATGCCAGAGAAGGTTTACAGGTTTTTCATATAGTCGATCTCCGCGGCGGGGTCCTGGCTTCCGAAGACGGCATTGCCCGCCACCACGGCATCGGCACCGGCATCGATGATCTGCTGGATATTGTCGCGGGAGACGCCACCGTCCACCTCAATCAGGGCTTCGGAGTGGTTGCGGTCGATCATGTCGCGCAATTCTGCGATGCGATGCAACGACCGGGGAATGAACTTCTGGCCCCCGAAGCCAGGATTCACCGACATGAGCAGTACCATGTCCACATCGTTAATGATATCCTCCAGACCGCTGATGGGCGTGTGCGGGTTGAGGGAAACACCCGCCAGCATGCCCTCTTCCTTGATCTGCATGATGGTGCGGTGCAGATGAGTACAGGCCTCCCAATGGACGGTCAGCAAGTCACTGCCCGCCTCCTTGAAGGCATGGATGTAGCGCTCGGGCTGCACGATCATCAGGTGCGTGTCCAACGGCTTCTCCGAATATTTCCGTATAGCCTTCACCACCGGGATGCCGAAGGAGATATTGGGGACAAAAACACCATCCATGATGTCCAGATGCAGCCAGTCGGCCCTGGATTGGTTCAACATCTGAATGTCTGCCTCCAGATTTCCAAAATTGGCAGACAGGAGAGAGGGAGATACAATAACGGATTGATGCATGACTGTGCTTTTTTTGAAAGTGCAAAAATACGTTTTTCAGCCAATAGTTTATATGAAAAAAAATCTATTTTTGCATCTGTTTTCTAAAAATCTATGATTATGAGAAAATTTATACTTTTGATGATTAGCATCTGTCTGCTGGTACCGTATATTAGCAATGCAGAACAAGCCGTACCTTCCGATTTGAAAAAGGACAAGCCCAAGAAGGAGAAAAAGGAGAAGCCGGCGGTCCGTACCGGTTGGACTTTCGGCATCCTTCCCAGTGTGGCCTACGATGCGGACAAGGGCTTCCAATATGGCGTCTTGGCCAACGTGTATGATTTTGGTGACGGTTCTATCTATCCTGAATACTTTCACTCTCTGTATTTTGAGGCAGCCTATACCACCAAGCGTTCGGGGTTATTCCGTTTTGCTTACGATTCCAAATACCTCATCCCCAACCATCGGTTGAAGATAGACCTTTCATATCTGCCGGATGCCTTGTGCGATTTCTACGGTTTCAACGGCTATCAGACGGTCTATAATGCCGACTGGTGCAAGAAAAAATACGACGGATACCTGTCTCGCGCCTTCTATAAGTCACGGCGCGACCTGATCCGTTTGGCGGTGGACATAGATGGCAACATCGGGGGCAACTGGTTTTGGAATGCCGGCATTGGAATGCTCGGCTATCAGATCGGCAGAGTCAATCTGGACATGATCAACCGCAACAAGAAGCCGGAGAACATGCTGCCCGACATAGACGGTCTGTACGAAAAGTATGTCAAGTGGGGCCTTCTCACCCCTGCAGAAGCCAACGGCGGCTGGCATCCTTACCTGCGCGGCGGCATCACCTTCGACAACCGCGACCGCCAGCAGAACACCCATAAAGGCATGAATGCCGAGATCTTCTGGACTTACAATGCGGCCTTCGGACAAGACAAGGACTATAACAACCTGATGTTCAATGCCAGCTTCCGTCATTTTGTGCCGGTTTACAAGGATATCATCACCTTCGCGTATCGTCTGGGCGCACAGTTGACCGTGGCGGGCAACTCACCGTTCTATCTCAACAACTACTATAACAACCTGTTCATTCAGAGAGTCTTGTACGAAGCTGTGGGTGGTGCCAACACCGTGCGTGGCGTTCTCCGTCATCGCGCCACCGCGCCCGGCTACGCTTTCGCCAATGTGGAGTTCCGTTTCACCGTGGCCCAGTTCAACATCAAGAAGGAACGCTTCGCCATCGGCCTCAACCCCTTCGTGGATGCCGGCATGGTGCTGCAACCCTATCGTCTGGACAGAAGAACCGTGGAGCAGAACATCGCCGCCAACGATCCTGAATTTGGCCTTAACAACCTGGAGCACTACATCGTCTTCGGTGATAATGCACAGGTGTACCGTCCGCACCTCTCCGGCGGTCTCGGCCTCAAGCTGATGATGAACGACAATTTCGTGCTCTCCGTGGACTGGGCCGCCCCATTTGACAAACGCGACAATGACGGCATGGCCAATATCTACGTCAAGATGGGCTATATGTTCTAACCATCCGATATGAAAGTCTTTGAAAACCATTCCCTACTAGGCTACAACACCTTCAAGATGGAGGTTGTCTGCCGTCAGTTCATCGATCTGGAAAGTCCCGATGAGTTGAAGGATTTGGCCGCACAGGGTGGTCTGACCCCACCGTACTATGTCCTGGGCGGCGGCAGCAATGTGCTCTTTACCCGTGACTATGAAGGCTGTATCCTGCATCCTGTTTTCCAGGGTGTTGAAATCGTGGAGGAGGATGCCCAGTCGGTCACCTTGCGTGTGGCGGCGGGAACGGAATGGGAAGACTTGATCAACTATTGTCTGGAACATCATTTGTATGGATTGGAAAACCTGACGGGCATACCGGGACTTGTCGGCAGCGCGCCCGTGCAGAACATCGGGGCATACGGGGTGGAGGTCAAAGACTGCATTCTGGCAGTGGAGGGCTATCACTTGCCGACGGCAACGCCGTTTCGCTATGAGGCCGCCGATTGCCGGTTCGGATACCGCACCTCTCTCTTCAAAACGGAACTGAAGGGGCGCTGTTTCATCACATACGTCTGGTTCAAGCTCGGCAAAGAGCCACATTTTACCTTGACATACAAGGCCTTGACCGACGAGATGGCGCGTCAGCAGTTGGAGCCATCGTTGGAGAATGTCGTCCGTTGTGTGCGGTCGGTGCGCGACAGCAAGTTGCCCGATATAACGGAAATTGGCTGTGCTGGGAGTTTCTTCCAGAACCCCGTGGTGCCGGCCGTCCAGGCAGCGTCTTTGAAAAGCCAGATTCCGGACTTGGTCTCCTACCCGGCAGGGGAGGGGGTGAAGCTCGCAGCCGGACAGCTCATCGACAAGGCGGGCTGGAAAGGTTATCGGGAGGGCGATGCCGGCATCTATCCCAAACAGGCGCTTGTCGTGGTCAACTATGGACACGCCCGCCCCGAGGAGATCAAACAGCTATACGAAAAAGTCATATCCGACGTTAATAATAAGTTTCATATCACGTTACAGCCAGAAGTCAATATCTTATGATTATGAAGAGAAGATTTTTTACTTACGGAACACTGCTGATGGCGATTCTTGCCATTGTGATGATCAGTTGCGATGGCCCAACCCCGCTCAAGCCGAAATTTGACGAGTCTCTGCTGATAGGCTATTGGCAATCGGGTACCCTCCACGAGTACTATCAGGAGGATGGTACCGGCTATACCTGGGACACTGTCGATGACGTACATGAAGAGGAGGCGCAACCCTATACATGGACGCTCTCCGGCTCCACTCTGACGCAATACCATCAGATGGAGCTTGGCGGCGTGGTGCCCAAGACGTACACATTGACTATCTTGGATGCCTCCACCTTGGCCTATCACGATAGCTACGGCACCTCCTATGTTTTCCATAAAGGCAACTCTGATGAAGAAACCCGTTAAGATAACCCTGATCTCGCTCGGCTCGTTCCTGTTGTTCCTGGTGCTCGCTGTCTGCATCACGGTGGCGGTTATTTTGTCTCCCAAACAATTGACCAAGATCGTCAACAAGGCGGCCAAGGAATATTTGACATGCGATTATAGTATCGGCAAGACAGGCCTTACTATTTTCAAGACCTTTCCGAAACTGGGAGTCGATATCCAGAATGTCCTGCTCGTCAATCCGGTGGTGGGGGCGACTAACGATACCCTTTTGTCGCTTGACCATTGTCTGGCCACAGTGGATGTGAAGGAGTTGATCAAAAACCGCCATGTGGAGGTCTCTCAATTCATCCTGCAAAACGGAGACATGCATCTGTTCCGCAATATGAGTGGACAAAAGAATTATGATGTCCTGTCCCTTCCTGAATCTAAGGATACGGCAACGGCACCATACTCTTTTAACTTGCAGAATGTTTCTTTGCAACATGTCAATGTTGACTACGCCGATCTTCCCTCTTACATCCGTGCAGGGGTGAAGGATGTCAATGCCGAAGTGCAGGGGCAGTACAAGGGGGATGACGCTTCCGGCAAGGTGACGTTGAAGACAGGGCATTGTCTTTTTCAGACACTGGATACTACAAAATTAGCTGTGCAGTATGACCAGCTGAATGCAGGTTTTGACGGTGCTCTGTCTGGCATGGACCACCTAAAAGGCAATTTGCAGTTGGATGTTGCCGACCTCAAACTGCAGCAGGACACCACCTCTTACATTGACAAGGAGCGGGTGAGCGTGAAAACCGCTGTGGACGGGACGCTCTCCCTGCAAAAACTGCTTGTGGAGTCCATGGACCTAATCTATGACCAATACAAAATGCAATTGTCTGGCGATGTGCAACGCGACACTGCCAACGGGGATATTCTCCTGGATGTAACCTATCAGACAGACACCTGGCCCATCGCGGATGTCTTGAAGAAGCTGCCCGCCTCTATCACATCCCATCTGCCTGACAGTATGAAGCTGGATGGCATGGTCGCCCTCGGCGGGACGGTGAAGGGCACCTATAACGAGCAGTCTATGCCAGTCGTGACCAGCCATGTGAAGCTGGCCGACGCTAACTTCGCCATGGCCGGGATGCCCTTCGACATCAAAGATATTGACGGAGAGGCAGACTTGAATCTCGACTTAGACCATCAGACAGACTTGAAACTGCGTTCCGTGGCGGGCAATGTCCGCGGCAACCATGTGGTGGTGAACGGCACCGTCCGTGACCTCTTGGGCAAGATGCTCTGCAACCTGTCATTGGACGGCACCCTCCGTTTGCAGGACTTCCAAGACCTGTTTCCGGAAAGCATCACCTCCTGCAAAGGTACTGCCAAGTCCTCTGTCAAGGCAGAGTTCGACTATGAGCAGATTCAAAAAATGCAGATCGACAAGATGATTGCCTCCGGCACTTTCAATATCCAGAATTTGGACCTGCTCTATGATGATTCGCTCATCGTGAAATCCCAGAATATGGATCTGCAAGTGCGCTTCCCGGTGAAGGAGAAGCCCTTCCGCATCGATGAATGGATGGAGGTCGGTGTGCAGTCACCGCACATCTACTGCGAGAGCATGGACTTTTTCAAGGCCAACCTTTCAGATGCCAATATTGATCTCTTCTTGAACGACATCCTGGATAGCACCAAAGCGATGAAAATGGGGACCTCTTTCAAAGCACAGAAGGCCACTTTTGCGACAGACTCCATCTATGCCGAGCTCTTACATGCTGACGGTTCTTTCACCAAAAAAGACGAGGATCATCTGGCATTGAAATTGAAAGAGAGTGCCCTGGATGCGCTTATCGGAGACCTCAAGTTCACCACTCCGTCCCTGGCTTTGGATGGCACTGCCAGTCTGGACCGAAAAGGTGTCAACACGCTGATGCAGTGGAATCCCACTATGCGTGCCGTCATGCATAACGGCAAAGTGTCAATGCCGGAACTGTCCCTGCCGTTGTCGATACCGGACTTAGACATCGACTATACGATGCAGAAATGTCATTTCCGCAGCAGCAAGTTCCAGCTGGGACAATCCAACTTCTCTCTCACTGGCAACTTGTATGACATCGACAAGTTCTATCGCGATGAGGGACTGTTGCACGGCACCTTGAACTTAACATCCTCTTATATCGACCTGAATGAGATCATGGAATTGGCCGACGGCTTCCGTGCCCCTGACTCCCTCAAAGATACAGGAACAGACCAAGAAGACGACCCCTTCATTGTGCCCTTTGGCATGAATGTGACCATCAACACGAATGTGGACAAGGTACATTATGAGGATGTGGACATCCGGAAGGTAGGTGGCAAGGTGGCGGTCAACGACGGTGTGCTGGTGTTGGATCAGATGGGCTTTACCTCCGATGCGGCGCGTATGCAGCTGACCGCACTTTACAAGACACCCAGACGCAACCATCTCTTCTTAGGGCTGGACTTCCACCTACTGGACATCAAGATTGCCGAGTTGATAGACATGATCCCGGAGGTGGACACCGTGTTGCCCATGCTGAAGTCTTTTGCCGGCAATGCCGAGTTCCACTTTGCCGTAGAGACCTATCTGAAGTCCAACTACGATGTCAAGTTCTCCACCTTGCGCGGGGCGGCCGCCATCGAGGGGCATGACCTCGTGGTGCTGGATAACGAGACCTATCAGAAGATCTCCAAGATGCTGAAGTTCAAGAAGGGAACCACCAACAAGATCGACAGTCTGTCGGCCGAGGTCACCATCTACAAGAACGAGGTGGATGTATATCCCTTCCTTCTTGCCATCGATCGCTACAAGGCCATTATCTCCGGACGTCATAATCTGGATATGACCTACAACTACAACATCTCATTGGTGAGCCCGATACGGTTAGGCTTGGATGTCATTGGCACCGACCAACGTAAATTCAAGTTGACGAAGGCCAAATATGCCACTATGTTCCGTCCCGAGAAACAGAACCTGGTAGAGCAGAACGTGATGAAGCTCAAGAACCAGATCAACAGCTCCTTGAAGGCCAATGTCCGGGAGCAGGCACGGGAAGGGGAATAATCCATCATCATAGCTCGTTATGCCCAAAGAGAAGATCAATAAAACCAACGCCTGCCGTCTGCTGGACCAAAAGAAGATCCCGTATGAGTTGATTCCCTACGAGGTGGATGAAAACGACCTCGGCGCACAGCATATTGCCGATCAGTTGGGTGAGGATATCAATCAAGTCTTCAAGACGTTGGTTTTGAAAGGCGACAAGACAGGCCATTTCGTTTGTGTCATCCCGGGGAATGAGGAGGTGGACTTGAAGAAGACCGCCAAAGTGTCGGGCAACAAGAGTTGCGATCTTATCCCGATGAAGGAGCTGTTGCCGTTGACGGGCTACATCCGGGGCGGCTGCTCGCCCGTGGGGATGAAGAAGCCCTTCCCGACGTACATTCACGAGACCTGCGAATTGTTCGACTACATCTACGTCAGTGCTGGCGTGCGGGGTCTCCAGTTCAAGATCAACCCGCAAGACCTGATCCAGGTAGTGGGCATGAGCGTGGCGGAACTGACGTGAGAGTTGTCTTTTCAGTCTCGTTTTGTTTAATATGAAGAATAGAAAAACTTGGACAGGCATTTTGGTAGGGATGTGCGTGTTGGCCACGGGCATCGCATGCGGACTTTGGTGGGGAGTGCATCAGAAGAGACCGACCCGCCAGGAGCCGGAGAACATCATTATGAGGGAGGCGCCGTGCGAGGTCCCTGCTGACTCTTTGCTGTCAGTGAAGGAGGGAGTCCAGGGGCAAGAGCGCCAGACATCCACGGAGACAGATGGCTTTGTCATGCTCTCGGAGGCGGTGTCGGATGCCATCCAAGAGATCCGTTATTACAGCGCCTATAACTTTGTGGGCACGCGCATTGATGGCTATGAAGAGCCGGTGGCGCTGCTCACCAAAGAGGCGGCGGCAGCCCTCAAGGCAGTCAGCGACGACGTGATGCGCCAAGGCTATCGCCTGAAGATCTACGATGCCTACCGACCGGTCATGGCCGTGCAGCACTTCCGGCGCTGGGCCGCCGACCTCTCCGACACCCTGATGAAGGCCGACTTCTACCCCAACCTGCCCAAGTCTGCTCTTTTCCGCCTGGGTTACATCAGCAGCCATAGCAAGCATTCGCGCGGCTCCACCGTCGATCTCACACTCGTGGACAAAGCGACGGGGAAGGAGGTGGACATGGGCGGCACCTTCGATTTGCTCGACCCTCAGTCGAACTCTCTGCGCCGAGAGGGCATCACGGAACAGCAATTCCAAAACCGTATGATCCTGCGCAACGCCATGGTCCGCCACGGCTTCAGACCCGTCTCTTCCGAGTGGTGGCATTTCACCCTCCTTAACGAGCCCTACCCCAACACCTACTTCAATTTCCCGGTAAAATCGTTGTAAAACAAACAAGCGGATGTGTTCGCGGCTAACGCCGCTCACTTTCGGCAGACAGTCTTCCCTCATACAAAAAAAAAGGTGGAGAAATGTTTTCCCCACCTTTAAAGTTCTGTAACGAGCAGACTATCTTCTGATATCCATCTCGTTGAGCAGGTAGCCGGCGCCACCGAACTTGTCGATAACGAAGAGCACGTAACGCACATCCACGTTGATGCAGCGTTGTAATTCGGTGTTGAAGACGATATCGCTACTTAAAGCCTCATAGTTGCCATCGAAGGCTAAGCCGAGGAGCTCGCCGTCGCCATTCATGATAGGACTGCCGGAGTTACCACCGGTGATGTCGTTGTTGGAGAGGAAGCACACATGCATCGTGCCGTCCTTGTCCAGATATTGACCGAAGTCCTTGTTCTGGATGAGTTGTTTCAGTCTTGCCGGAACGTCGAACTCAGGATCGCCGGGGATCTCTTTCTCCAGGATGCCTTTCGTGGTGGTGAAGTAGTTGTAGTGTACACCGTCAGCAGGATAGTAGTCGCATACCGTACCATAGGTGCAACGCATCGTGCTGTTGGCATCAGGATACATCGGTGTGGAGGCGTTCATCTCCTTCAAAGCGGCGATGAAGGTGCGACGCGGCACATCCACTTCGCTCATGGTGGAGAATACTCCTTGGTTGGTCATGATGACAGGGGTCACGAGGTTGATATAGCGGACCACAGGGTCGTTGGCTAACACCTTGTTGTTGGGTTTTGCCAAGAAAGCCTCAAAGTTCTCCGGAGAGATGAAAATGGAGCTGGCCAATGCCTTGGCGTAGTTCTCTTTGCTACCTTTGTAGTATTTGTTCAGCATCTCGTTGAAGTCAGGACGATAGCTTTCGGGTACTCCATTGAAGGCATCCATGGTGGCCATGATAACCTTCGCCTCTGTTTGCGGATCTTTGTCATCCCAATAACCTTTATAGCTTTTTCTCAATTGGTCAATCTTGGCATCGGTGTATTCCTTGTCGCCCTTGGCCAACGTCATGGCGCTGTTAAGACGGAAGGCAGCCAACAATGTCGGGGAGGAAGAAAGGCTCATACTGGCAGCATAGACTGTTTTCAACGCATTGCCGTCAATGTTCTTGCAGATTTTCTCAATCTCACTCAGACAACTGCCATATTTTTCCTTGCGGGACTCGTTGGCGTTGATCCATTTGGTGAGGTTGGCCTCCACTTTCTGTTTGGTTTCCACCACCTTCAAAGCCTTCAAGCTGGTGACCATGCCGTGCTGGTTCTTCCAGCCGTTGGCAAGGCTGGCGTGGTCGTCGGCATATTGCAAACGGACAGCAGGATCAGCATTCATAGCGTCGCTGATGACAGGCAAGATCACGTCCAGCGGCTCATAGTAGGCCGGACCGGTGATGTCGATGGCGTTTTGCACCTCATAGGAGGTCATGAAACGCTCGGTGGTGCCGGGATAACCCCAGATCATGGTGTAGTCGTTGGGCTGATATCCCTTCAAGCTGATGGGCAGGTAGTGTTTCGGATGGAGAGGTACATTGTCTTCGGAATACTTGGCGGGAGAACCGTCGGGAGCGGTGTAGATACGGAACACGGTGAAGTCGCCGGTGTGGCGCGGCCACATCCAGTTGTCGGTGTCACCACCAAACTTGCCGATGGCGCTCGGCGGAGCCACCACGAGGCGGACATCCTCATAAGTGGTGTAGATGAACATGTAGTATTCATTGCCTTCATAGAAAGACTTCACCACTACTTTGTAGCGACCATTCTCGGAATTGTCCTTTTTGAGTTTATCTATAGCGGACTTGATGGTTTTTTGACGGTCAGATTCAGACATCTTAGTAGTCACATCGGCCAATACGATCTCGGTCACATCTTCCATTCTCTCGAGGAAGTTAACGTGGAAGTTGGCGGGCAGCTCGTCTTTCTTGCTCATGGCAAAGAAGCCGTTGGTCAGATAGTCGTGCTCCATGGTGGAGAGCTCCACTACAGAAGAGTAACCGCAGTGATGGTTGGTGAACATCAGACCATCTTTGGAAACCATCTCGCCGGTGCAGAAGCCGTCACCCAATTGGACGATGGCGTCTTTCAGAGAAGAGTGGTTGATGTCGTACAACTGCTCCGGGGTCAGGTGCAGGCCCAGGTGCTGCATCTCGGCGTAGTTGTAGTTTTTGATGAACATGGGAAGCCACATACCCTCATCGGGAGGGTTCACCGCAAAGGTGGTGGCGCTGAATGCTACTGCCAACAAGAGCAGGAAGCTTTTCTTTAAAGATGAAAATAAACGCATTTTGTTATGATTTTTTTTGTGAAACAATTATTCTTTTTCGGATTGGGGAGCAGCCTCCACTTCCGGGGCGGCCTCCTCGGAGAAGATCCGTTTGTTGAAAATGAGCATCATGATGATACCGATGGTGATGCAGGAGTCTGCGAAGTTGAAGATGGCAGGGAAGAAATAGCTGCCGCCCCACAGCGGGAACCGTTCAGGGATGGGGAACAGCGGGAAGTAGAACATGTCAACCACTTTGCCGAACAGGAAAGGAGCATAGCCACCCGCGAAGGCCTGCGCCACCGTCACGGGAGTGCTCTCCGTGAAGATGAGACCGTAAAAGAGGGAGTCGATGATGTTGCCCATGGCACCCGCAATCACCAGACTGAAGATGGCCAACTGCAATCCGTCCATCTTCCCCTCCTTGATACGCTTGTGCAGATACCAGCACAGCAAGATGATGAGCGCCACCCGCAAGACCGACAACAACAACTTACCAATGTTGTGGCCCAGACTCAGCCCGAAGGCCATCCCCTCATTCTCGACAAAACAGATGTTGAACCAATGCCCGAAGACCGGGATGGTCTCCCCCAAGCACATGTGCGTCTTGACCAAGATCTTGATAATCTGGTCAATCACAATCAATGCAAGGATTACACCGAAGGAGATGATCGTGTAACGACGCTGCTTGCTCACCGGTTATTTCCTCTTTTCATTCAATTTGGAATCCACGTCCAGAGTGGCATGGGGCACAATTCTCAGACGCTCCTTGGAGATCAACTTGCCGGTGATGCGGTCAATGCCGTAGGTCTTGTTCTCAATACGCACCAATGCCGCTTCCAGGTTGGCAATGTACTTGTCGAGACGGCCGGCCAGACGACTGTTCTCCTCTTTGGACAATACCTGGTTGCCCTCTTCCATGTTCTTGAAAGTGGGAGCCGTATCGGAGGTGTCGTTACCTACTCCGCTATACGCTTCTTGATATACCTCCATTGCCTTCTTGGCATCCTCTATCTTTTTTTCAATAAGAGCCTTGAATTCTGCTAAGTCTTCATCAGAATAACGATTTACGACCGGTTCTATCGGGTTTTCTATCGGATCAGCCATAATAACAGGTTTTTTAAGGTTAATAATAATGTGCAAAAATATACTTTTTTATAAAACAAAAAAGGCTAGCGCACTATTTTCTGAATATAACGCTGTTGCTTGTCATTAGTGGCTTTGAGCACATAGAAACCTTTGGGGAAATCAAACGGAAGGGTGATCTCCTGCTTGCCGGAGGAGAGATGCCGCTCAAAAGCGCCCAAAAACTGTCCGTTCACCGAGTATATCTCAAAGGTGAAGGCAGACTCTTCCTCTACCTGAAGGGAGATTTGCAGTTGGTCACGCACCGGGTTGACGACACTCATCAGGAAACTGTTGTCGCGGTCGGCAATGCTGGTGGTTGCATTGAGTTTGAAGTCCACCACCACGGGCAGATGGTCCGACATCACATACAGGGCCGTGGCCACATTGGACGGCACACTGTTGTTCTGCGGACTGGTGACGCTGCTGTTGAACCGCTGTCCGTCCTGCCCTACCGCATGGTACGTGTTGCTGAGCACCTGCATGTCCAGACTGCCATAATAGAGATATGGGGACACCATCACCAAGTCGAAGCGGTCGTCCAACCCGCCCGTCACAAAACAGCCGTCCGAAGAGGTGTGCGTGGACTGTGTATGACAGGAGGCATATTGCGAGTTGTTGTTCCAGTGGCCTTCCTGTTGGATGGGATCGTAAAAACAGTAGAGACTGTTCTCATAATTGATCATCTCTTGATAGCCAGGCTCTTCGGCACCCACCATATTGAAGTCGCCGGAGAAGACATGGTTGCCCGGACTGCCGAGGGACTCTATCTTCTGCAACAGTTGGCGCACCTGAGTCCTCCGCACCTCTTCATAGCCACTGCCCGCCTTGAGATGGGCCACCCAGAAGGTCATAAAGACCGTGTCGCCCTGTTCCAACTCCGCGGAATTGTAATAAAAACGATATCCGTTGATGTCTCGATAGGAGGTGGAAATATAATAGTTGTTGCACAAAGTCAGCTTGCGGGTGTCGTAATAGATCATGTTGGCAATATTGCCTCCCGAATAGTTGGTCAGCAGTCCGTGGGCGTAGTAATCGACCCCGTCCGTGTTGATGGCGTTGTCCAAGATGCGGTTGACATAGGTCATGGACGGACCGATTTCATTGACACACAGGATGGTGGGCTTTACATAATGGAAGATAGTCCTCAGAGCTGCATCCTTGGTGTCCAGATTGTTGGTCGATGAGTTGCAGTCGGAGATGCCGGAGCTGTTGGTATAATACATCAGATTATACTGCATCATCCGGATGGTGTCTTGCGCAACCAGTCCGGATGACATCGTGATGAGAGAAAACAAAAACAGGAGTAGGTGTCTCTTCATACTCATTTCCATTCAAAGGTGTTAATATAGTGCATCGCATCCTCCCGCAGGTAGTCGATGACCGGCTGCAGGGAATCGTTGTTGGGGGCGAAGTTGAAGTAGAGGGTGGCACGGATGAAGTGATGTGTGCTGTCGGTGAGCCAGAACTGGAAGGGGGTGGCCACCTCTTTGCCCTTGATGTCGTAGATCTGTCCCCACAGGTGGGCATCCTCGTCCCGCACCACCGAATACTCCACGTCGTCGGCTTTCTGATAATGGAACTTCACCATCCTCTCCTCGCTGTAGATCAGGTTGCGCAGACTGTCGGGGGAGGTGATCTTCAGACAGGTCAGTTTGAGGGTGGCGTTCAGGTCGGGATAGTCGATGTCTATCCAACAGTTGCCGTCAGACTGGGGTTTGATGACGAGCTGGGCTTGGTCGGACTGTTCAAAGGAGAAGGGGAGCGTGGTGTCCACCAGGCTATAGGTGCGTGCCGGCAGGTCGATACGGAAATAGCCCATTGGCTTGGGGGCCTCGGGTCCTGACGGGTGGCAGGCACAGAGCAGGGCGGTCAGCGCGAGCAGGAGAAGGTATCGTTTGGCTCTCATGAAAGATAGGATCTCAGGTTATGATTACTGTTCTGTTTCAGATGTTTCAAGCCGTTGTCGCGCAGCTGGCGTACGCGCTCGCGCGAGAGGCCCATCACGATGCCGATCTCCTCCATGGTGTGCTCATAGTTGGCATCGATGCCGTAGCAGAGCTTCAGCACCTGCTGCTCCTTCTCCGGGATGGTCTGCAACAGGTTGCGCACCTCCGTGGAGAGCGACTCCTTCATCATGATGGTGTCGGTGTCGTCCTGGGTCTGGCGATGGACGAAGGTCTCCACAAAGGTAGTGTCGTCGTCCGGCGAGATGGGAGAGTCCAACGACTGGATATGGGAGCTGATACGTTTGAGTTCGCCCACCGTATCGACGGACAGGTTCATCTCTTCGGCAATCTCCTCGTTGGTCGGGATGCGGCCCAGGTCCTGCTCCAGACGGGCGGTCACCTTCTTGATGCGGTTGATGTTGCCCACCTGGTTGAGGGGAAGGCGCACAATGCGCGACTGGTTGGCAATGGCCTGCATGATGGACTGGCGAATCCACCATACGGCGTAGGAGATAAACTTGAATCCACGGGTCTCATCAAAGCGTTGCGCCGCCTTGATGAGCCCGATATTGCCTTCGTTGATAAGGTCTTGGATGCCCAGTCCCTGGTTCTGGTACTGCTTGGCCACCGAGACCACAAAACGGAGGTTGGCACGGGTCATTTTGTCCAACGCCTCCTCGTCGCCCGCCTTGATTCTGCGTGCCAGCTCCACCTCCTCTTCCGGTGTGATCATGGGCTCCCGGCTCACATCGGCCAAGAAACGCTCCAGCGACTCGGTATGACGGTTGGTGATCTGTTTATAAATTCGTAATTGTTGCATATCTTGTTTCTTATTAAAATGTATAGGTTAGTCTTTCACGATGTCGGTGGTGCCATTCTCGTTCAGCAGGGTGATGGTCTGGGTCTTCTCCATTCCGTCGCGCAGATATTTCACCCGTACCTTGTCACCCGGTGATTTGGTGTTGAGCACGCCCAGCACTTCGGCGAAACTGTTGACCGGCATATTCTCGATGGAGAGGATGACATCTCCCTCCTGCAAGCCATTCTGGATGGCGGCTCCCTTCTCTTCCACCGAGGCCACATAGATACCTTTGATCTCCGACAGGTTGTATTCCCGTGCCACCTCCGCGTTGATCTCGATCATGGAGAGTCCCAGGTAGGCCTTCTGCATCTTGCCGTAGTCGCGCAGGTCGTGGTAGACCTTCTGGGCGATATTGGAAGGAATGGCGAAGGAATAGCCGGTGAAATAGCCGTCACCGGAGGCGATGGCGGAGTTGATGCCCACCAGCTTGCCCTGCGCGTTGACCAACGCGCCACCGCTGTTGCCCGGGTTGATGGCCGCATCGGTCTGGATGTACGACTCTTCCGTGTTCTTATTGCGGGACAGCGTCAGCTGACGGGCTTTTGCGCTGATGATGCCCGCCGTCACCGTCGTGTGCAGCGACAAGGGGTTGCCGACAGCCAAGACCCACTCGCCCAGACGGACAGAGTCGGAGTTGGCAAACTGCAGATAGGGCAGGTTGACCTCGTCAATCTTGATGAGGGCCAGGTCCGATTTGGGATCGGTGCCCACCACCGTGCCCGCATACTCCCGCTTGTCGTACAAGGTGATCGTCACCTTGACGGCATCCTCCACCACGTGGTTGTTGGTCAGGATGTAGCCGTCTGGAGAAACCAGGACCCCGGAGCCGGCAGCCTGCAGGGGGTACATGCTCGGCGCCGTGCCGAAGAAATTCTCCCAGAAAGAACCGCTGAAAAAATCGTCCCAAAGCGAGTTTTTCTGCACAAATTCTGTCTTGATGTAGGTGACGGCATTCACCGAATGCTCGGCGGCATAGGTCAAATCGACGTATCCGGCACGTCCCTGAGAGAAGAGGGGAGAGTAGGCGAACGTTATAAGTAACGTTGTGATAATCAAAGTTTTCTTTACTATATTGAGAGTCATTTTCATACTATATTTTTTAAAAAAAGCATACTATAAACGAATGATGGTAAAAAAAATTGCAGGGTGCAAAAAAATATTTGAATTTTTTTTATTTTTGCGGCCCGAAATTTTAGTAACTAAAAAACTTAAAAAATGTACGCAATTGTAGAAATAGCCGGGCAACAATTCAAGATTGAAAAAGACCGCAGAGTCTATGTTCAACGCCTTCAGGCTGAAGAAGGATCCCAAGTGAAATTCGACCGCGTGATGCTGGTCGGCAACGACGGTGATGTGAAAGTGGGTACGCCTACCGTGGATGGTGCTTCCGTATCCGCTACCGTTATCAAACACCTCAAAGGTGACAAGGTTCTTGTTTTCAAGAAAAAAAGAAGAAAAGGATATCAGAAATTGAATGGCCATCGTCAGTATCTGACCGCCATCAAGATTGATGACATTCTGTTGTAACATTGATTATTAACTAATAAAAACAAAAAGATATGGCACATAAAAAAGGTGTCGGTAGTTCACAGAACGGCCGCGAATCACATAGCAAGAGATTAGGTCTGAAGATATTTGGCGGTCAATTCGCCAAAGCTGGTAACATCATCGTTCGCCAAAGAGGTACGGTCCATAACCCCGGCCAGAATGTCGGCATGGGCAAGGATCACACCCTGTACGCGCTCTGCGATGGTATCGTTTCTTTCAGAAAGACCTACAAAGACAAATCATTCGTTTCCGTTATTCCTCAAGAATAATGTTAACGTAATGTATTTATTCATAATGTTTGATTTTTTGGTGAAAAGCTGTTCCTTGTGAACAGCTTTTTGCTTTATATGTCCTCCTATTTTTGTATCTTTGCCGCCGCACTAAAACAGTCAACGATGATCAAATTTGAGGAGCTTAACAAGCAGTTAGACAAGAAAGACTACCAGCCGACCTACCTTCTGATGGGCGAGGAGCCCTATTTCATCGACCGTCTCTGCGAGCGGTTCGAGCAGGAGGTGATAGAGGAGGAGAACCGCAACTTCAACCAGGTGGTCTTCTATGGGCAGGACAGCCAGGGCGCCGACGTGGCCGCCTCGGCGAAACAGTTCCCCTTCGGCAGCGACAAGCTGCTGGTCATCGTCAAGGAGGCCAAGAAGCTGAAAGAGTTCAACGCTCTGGTGGAATATGCCAAGAGTCCCATTCCCTCTACCATCCTGGTGGTGTGCTACAAATACGGAAAGCCTACCAAAGAGGCTTTGAAGGCCTTCGAAGCCTCTGGCGCCGTCTTCAGCTCCGACCCCATCCGCGACTGGGACGTGCCCAAGTGGATCCTGAACCTGGCCAAAGAGTTCGGTTTCGATCTCAACCCCAACATGGCTCAGCTACTGGCCGAGCACATGGGCAACGACCTGACGCACATCTACAGCGAGTTCGGCAAGTTGAAGCTTGCCTTGCCTGCGGGGAGTGCCATCACCCCCGAGGTCATAGAACACCATATCGGCATCAACAAGGAGTACAACATCTTCGAGCTGCAAGAGGCTTTGGGTGCCAAAGACCGCGCACGCGCCTACAAGATCACGCTCAACTTCGCACAGCATCTCAAGGAGAATCCCAACATCAAGACCATTACCATGCTGGCCCGCTTTTACCAAGGCCTCATCGCCTACCATCTGGCCCCAGACAAAAACAACAAGGAGGCCCTGGCCGCCGCCATGAACATCAAGAACCAGTATATCGCCAATAAAAACATCGGGTACGCCCGCAACCACACCCTGAACGAGCTGATCCGGAACATCTCCATCCTTCGAGAATATGACCTGAAATGCAAAGGTCTAGGCTCCAATGCCGATGACGAAGAACTTTTGAAGGAGATGATGATGAAGTTGACAGAACCAGCATCATAAACCCAGTCGGGAAGAAGCCGCTGTCGTCGCTACTTTCACTTTTCCTCCCTTCATCCGCCAAAAGACATGTCTCCTGTCTTGGCCGGAATGGTAAGCCTTCGCTGCTTTCCAAGCCGTGGTTTTTATATTAAAATATTGAAATAAAAGTATTTACAGAATAAATATCCTTCCTTTTCTTTTATTGTAAAAATGAGTAAATTTACTTATTGCATAATAAGGATAGATTTTTTATTATTGTGACTCCTTACATTAGAAATAATAATTACAAAAATATGTTGCTATGAAAAAGATCTACTTCCTTCTGACCTTGATTGCCTTGGCCTTGATTCCAGGCGCGTTGAAAGCCCAGACCACCGTCACCATCGGTGAGGGTACCACCACCAGCTATCGGCTTCCGCTAAATATGTATTTTCATTACTCCTTGACACAGGAGATTTATACAGCGGAAGAGATCGGGGTGCCGGTCGGAGGCACCATCACCTCCATCAGTTTCCACTATGCCCATACCGGCAGTTTCAATTTGGGCAACATCCAGGTGTTTCTGATGAACACCTCCAAAAGCTCTTTTGAGTCCACCACCGACATGGTGCCCATCAGCTTCGACAACATGGTGTATGACGGCAACTTGTCGGCATCGGGCAGTGGCTGGCTCACCCTCACCCTTGACCAGCCTTTCGAGTATGACGGCCGCAACCTGCTCGTCTGTCTGCTCGATACCATCTACGGGTATCCAGGTACTTCTTTCACCTTTTATACCACGACCACTACCGGTAACCGGGCACTTTCTTGGTACAGCGACAGCCAACGGCCCAATCTCCAAGCCTTTTCCAGTTGGAGTGGTAGTAAGAACCTTTATGCTTATCGCGCCGATATCCGGTTTAACATCACACCGAACAGCCAGGAGGTTGCTATCGGTACGGGCATATACACCACTGCCGGCAGTCCCTATCAAAGCAGCTATTCCTATTCCTTTGTAGAGCAAATCTATACTGCTGAGGAGATAGGGTTGCCTGCTGGCGGCTCTATCCAGAGCGTCAGTTTCAATATGCAGTCCACCTCTCCACAAACCAACCACATCACTCTCTATATGAAACAGGTATCGCGGAGCACTTTTTCCAGCAATACCGATTTTGAACCCGTGAGCACCTCCGATGTGGTCTATGAAGGGGACTGGACCGTATCCGAAGGTTGGAACACCATCACCTTGGATGTACCTTTCGAATACGATGGCACCAGCAACCTGATGGTGGCCATGCACGAGAACACCCCCGGGAACTCTTATCGCAATTTTTACTATACCTATAAGTACAACAGTGTCATTTATCAATCCAGTTATGATACCGACCCTGACCCCTACAATCTCTCCGCTTGGAGTGGAAACATTTATAGACATGGTGATCGTTCCAACATCAAACTGGGCGTCGCACCTAATACTGTAGTGGACTATCCGACCATTGGGGAAGGCACTGATAGCTACTATCGTCTTCCCGTCGACATGTACTATAACTACTCTCTGACGCAACAGATCTATAAGGCGGAAGAGATCAACGTGCCCAATGGCGGAACCATCGACTCCCTCAGTTTCCATTATGCCTACTCGAACAGTTTTACGATGAACAATGTGAAACTATACCTATTGAACACCACCAAAAACAAGTTTTCCTCCAACACCGACATGGTGTCTGTGACAGAGAGCAACCGGGTATGGCAGGGCACCTTCTCGGCTTCTGGAGCGGGATGGATCACCATCCATTTTGACACGCCCTTCAACTACACGGGCGGCAACCTGCTAGTCTGTTTCCTCGACACCACCTACGGATATCCTGGCAGCAACTACAAATTCTACACTACTCCCACCACCGACACCATGGCCATCTCCTGGTACAGTGATAATACCCGGCCAACGATTGGCAGCACATCTTTCAGTGGTAGCACAATTTTTATCCTCTACCGGAACAACATCCGTATCGGCATCACACCGAACCCATGTCCCGAGCCTACCAACCTTCATGCCTCAGCGCATCCCTCCTCGGCTTCTCTTTACTGGAGTGGCGGCCACGATCACTACAACTTGCGTTGTCGGCCGGCCCAAGTCTATCTGAGCGAAAACTTTGAGGGCAGTGCCATGCCGAATGGCTGGACTTCCTTGTCTGAAAACGGCACGGGGTCCTGGCACGTCTCCACAGGTGACTATGATGGCATTGAAATCGGAGCCGCCGCAGGGCACTATAATGCCCTTATCACCCATTCGAGCTCAGGTGATGCCACCTACCTGATCTCTCCCGTCATGGACCTGAGCGGTGCCGCCAATGCCACCCTCAACTTCTCTTACATCAATAGAGACTGGAGTGGAGATATAGATTCCTTGGATGTCTATTATCGTGTAAACGGCGGCGCTTGGCAGTTGCTGTTCCATACTGCTGAAAACCATGAAACGTGGACCAATGAGAGCCTCACCCTGCCAAACCTTGCCAACAACTATCAGATTGCCTTCAAGATGACCGACGGCTATGGCTATGGCGTAGGCATTGACGAAGTCCAAGTCTATGAGATCTCGTCAGGAACCTGGACTATCGTCAATGGACTCACCAATTCTTATTATGATCTTGCTGGCCTTTCCAACAACACCACCTATATCTGGCAGGTACAGGGTCACTGCGAATTCAACAACTCCCTATGGAGTCCTTTCCAGACATTCACCACCAACTGTGACATGGTGCAAACCCCCTATGCGGAATCCTTTGAGACGGAGAGCAACTTCTCCTGCTGGACGCCCATCGCGGGTACAAGACGCTATAACGGAACAACCTATAATGGATCTTACAGCCTTCAATTCAAAGGAACCACCGACAACCTCATCCTCCTTCCGGATATTGACAATGCCATCCAGGAGGTGAAGATCTCCTTCTACCTTCGTCCGGAATCCTACACCAATGCCGCTTGCGGTACTTTTGAGTTTGGATATCTGACGGATCCCACCAATATCAACAGTTTTGTGACGGTCAACAGCTACAGTTATAGCGACTGGGCCAGCAATGGCTATGCCCTGAGAACTGAGTATTTGACAGAACTGCCCGACAACGCCATCCTGGCCTTCCGCCATCATCCCACTGATACCACATCTGGATGGTACGTGGACAATGTGAACATTGATAATGATGAAGACTTGTGCAGAATACCCTACCATTTGACCGCTACCAACATCACCACAACTTCCGCCACTTTAAACTGGGAAGCCCGTGGCGATGAAACTGCGTGGAACCTATACTACCGCAAGGTTTCTGATGGGGGTAACTTCTTCGTCAGCAACATTACGAAGCCGTACACGCTTTCCGGTTTGGATCCAGGCTCCCGGTACCAGTACTACGTAAGAGCATTATGCACAGGATATTCCTCCAGTTCTTCCAACAACTCCGAAATCCGCTATTTCACCACGGAATGCGATGTCAACCTTCCCTATACGGAGACCTTTGAATCAGGCGACGCCACTACCTGCTGGACCCTTGTTTCTGGTTCTGCAGAACGGAGCAGCAGCAACAACCATGGAGGAAGCTATAAACTTATATTCTATGGCAGTCTTTCCAACATCATTGCCTTGCCGGAGTTGAACCAGTCTATCAGCAACCTGCAGCTCTCCTTCTGGACTCGCCCGGAATCATACACCTACAGCTCGTGCGGCACCTTTGACGTGGGCTATATGACCGACCCGACGGACGCCTCCACCTTCGTGGCCGTCAACACTTACAGCTACAACGATTGGACCTCCAACGACTACTTGGAGAAGACCGAATACTTCCCCGACGCACCCTCTGGTGCCCGCATTGCCTTCCGTCACAACGCCAATTCCACCGACTATTATTGGTACGTGGATGATTTGGAGGTGACGAATCCGGGCTGTATGGCGCCCCATCAGCTGAGAGCCACCAATATCTCCAACACCGCTGTCACCTTGGACTGGACTCCCCGTGCCGGCGCATCTGTCTGGAGAATCTACTACAAGAAATCTACGGAAAGCTCCTATTCCAATACAATGGTCTCCTCCCATCCCTATACGATTGACGGTCTGACAACCGGTGCAACGTATGAGTTCAAGGTGCAGACTCTCTGCACCACTGCCAGCGATTTCTCCGAATCTATCTACATTACCACCGGATGCGGCTCCAATCCTATCCCATACGCCTATGATTTTGAGACCGTTCCGCCCATGGAGTGCTGGACCGCCTTGACCGGCAGTATAACACGGCATCTTTATAGCAGCAACAACCATACCCCCGGAGGAGTAGCGTTCTTGCGTATCTATGGTGATATTAACCGTGTCATCACATTGCCAGAGTTTGAACAACCCATCAGCAACTTGCAGCTCTCATTCTGGACCCGTCCTGAAAGTTATACCAACGGCTATTCCGGCACCTTTGACGTGGGCTATCTGACCGACCCGACAGACACCTCCACCTTTGTGGTGATCAACACCTACCGCTACAATGACTGGACCTCCGCCACCTATATGCATAAAGTTGAATATTTCACCAGCGCGCCGGCCGGTTCCCGCATCGCCTTCCGCAACAATGCCACCAGATCAAATTGGTACTGGTTTGTGGACGATGTGGAGGTGACGGAAGCGCCGGATTGTATTCCTCCCTATCATCTTACCGCCGCCGTTTCCAGTACCGCCGCTTCGTTGGACTGGACCCCCCGCGGCAACGAGACGGCTTGGACTATCTACTATAAAAAGGCCGGTGCCTCCAACTTCTCGTACCAAAACGTTTACAATCACCCCTACACCCTTAACAACTTGGAAGAAGGTGCCGAATACCAATTTTATGTAAAAGCATCCTGTGGCAATTATAGCTACAGTACCCCTTCCGACACCGTCACCTTCACTCCGACGTGCAATCAGACTATCCCATACGCCTACAACTTTGAAAGCTATGCTCCCTTCATGTGCTGGACCCCTCTTTCTGGCAGTGTGACACGTTACTCAGGTAGCAGTTACAACCACACCCCTGGGGGATATTACCGCTTGCATTTTCAGGGCAGTTATTCCAACATTATTGCCATGCCGGCATTCGACCAGCCCATCAGCAACCTGCAGCTCTCCTTCTGGACCCGCCCGGAATCATACACCTACAGCTCGTGCGGTACCTTTGACGTAGGCTATTTGACAGACCCGACGGATGCCTCCACCTTTGTGGCCGTCAACACATACAGCTATGATGATTGGACCTCCGATGCCTACTTGCAGAAGACCGAATACTTCACCCATGCGCCGGCCGGTTCCCGTATCGCCTTCCGCCACAACGCCAATGCCGACTATTACTGGTATGTCGATGACGTGGTGGTGACGGCAGCCCCAGCCTGTATTCCTCCCCATCACTTGACAGCCGATGTCAACGGCAACTCCGTCACCTTGGACTGGACTGCCCGTGGCAACGAGACCTCTTGGAACCTCCATTACCGGAAGGTGGGGGACGCCAGTTTCACAACCGTGAACCAGATTACCAAGCCCTACACGCTCAACGGCTTGGATGAAAAGACCCAATACGAGTGCTATGTGGTGGCATACTGCGGGAGCAGCTCCACCAGCATCCCCTCCGACACCTGCACCTTTATCACCACCTGCGGACCTCAATATCTACCCTATTCCTACGGTTTCGAGACGGAAGATCCTCTCTCTTGCTGGTATCCAGTGTCTGGTACGATGACAAGATGTTATGCGTCCCACTCAGGATCGCGCAGCCTGCAATTCTCGGGAAGCAACACTCGTGTCATCGTCCTGCCGGCATTCGAACAACCTATCAGCAACCTGCAGCTCTCCTTCTGGACTTGCCCAGAATATATCAATAGTTTGTGTGGCACCTTTGATGTGGGTTATATGACCGACCTGTCGGATCCTTCCTCTTTTGTGGTGGTCAACACCTACAGCTACAATGACTGGACCACTAACTCCTTCCTTAAGAAGACTGAGTACTTTGCTGGTGCGCCTGCGGGTGCCTACATGGCTTTCCGACATAACGCCAACGGTTCTTCGTACGAATGGTTTGTGGATGATGTGGAGGTGACATATTACAGCTGCAAAGTACCTTATCACCTGACAATCAACAATAAGGATGCCAATTCTATCACCTTGGACTGGACTGCCCGTGACAGCGAGACGGCTTGGAAGCTCTGCTACCGCAAGAGCACCAGCTCCTTCTACACCACGGTGAACGTCACCTCCAAGCCCTACACCCTCACCGGTTTGGAGCCCAACACCGGATATGTATGCTATGTAAAGGCGGATTGTGGCGGCGGCCTCCTGAGCGATCCCTCCGAAACCATCTCCTTCATTACCGAATGCGGCATACAGTCGATTCCTTACCAATATACTTTTGAAGAGGATGCTCCGTTCCGTTGCTGGAACTCCCTCAGCGGCTATAGCTATCGATACAGCGGTGACACTTACAATCACACTTCTGGAGGATACTATTCTCTGCGAATCAGACAAGGTGACATGATTCTTCTTCCTCCATTTGACCAGCCCACGGGCAACCTGCAACTCTCCTTCTGGACATATCCTTATAAAACTAGTTATGACTTAGACACCTTATCCGTTGGCTATCTCACCAATCCGGATAATCCCGAAACCTTTGTGGAAGTTGCCTCCTATTATTCCAACGATTGGACAATGTCTTCTGCATATAAACTGAAAATGGTTCATTTTGCCGGGGCTCCTTCCAATGCCACCATCGCCATCCGCTCTAAGGGTCACAACAACGAGTGGTATGTGGATGATGTAGTGGTGACAGAGTCGTCCGCTTGCCAGATGCCCCAGCAGTTGACCGCCACGGGCATCACGGCTCACAGTGCCACTTTAGGATGGACAGCCTACAATGGCGAGTCTGCTTGGAAACTCTTCTACAAGAGAAATTCAGATGCCAGCTACACCGAGGTGGCCAACGTGACTTCCAACCCATACTCCCTCTCAGGCTTGGATGCCGGCACAGAGTATTTCTTCTATGTGCAGGCTGTATGCGGTAGCGAAAACCAAAGCAATCCCTCAGAAGTAAACTCCTTCATTACCGGATGCGAGAATTATTCCCTGCCCTACGCGTATGATTTTACCGACCCCGGTCCTTTAACCTGTTGGACGGTTTTGGCACAATCAGGTAGTGCTTACCGTTACTACTATTATGATCATTCTCCCGAAGGCAACGGCTACTGTTTCTATTTTTATAATTCTGTCATGGCACTACCCGCCTTTAACCAGCCCATCAGCAACCTACAACTCTCCTTCTGGGCAAGAACCTGTAACGGCAATTCTGTTATTGAAGTGGGCTATATGACCGACCCGGCGGATGCCTCCACCTTTGTGCTTGTCAACTCCTACAACAGCAACGATTGGTTTACCTCCGATTGTCCCTACTATCACATTACTGAGTATTTTACCGGTGCGCCTGCCGGTGCTCATATTGCGATACGGGGAGTTGACAGTTGGTATATAGATGATGTGGAGGTGACGGTAAGTCCCGGTTGCAAAGCACCTTACCAACTGACTGTGGCGAACGTCACCGAGAACTCTGCAAGCTTGAATTGGACCGCCCGTGGCGGCGAAACCAGTTGGAACCTCTGCTACAAGAAAACCACGGACGATAACTACACAACCCTTTACAACATCCACACCAAGCCCTATACCCTTACAGGTCTGGAAACAAATACTCAGTACCAATTCTATGTGACAGCCGTTTGTGGATCTGCCAGCATCAGCGCACCTTCTGCAACCAAATCCTTTGCTACCCACTGTGGAGACGAATCCATCCCGTATATTTACGATTTTGAAAATTCCGATCCTTTCAGTTGCTGGATTCCTGTCTCTGGCAGTGTGACACGTTACACTAGTAACAACCACACTCCTGGGGGATCTATCCACTTGCATTTTAGCGGCAGTACTTCCAATATTGTTGCCATGCCGGCATTCGACCAGCCCATCAGCAACCTGCAGCTCTCCTTCTGGACACGCCCGGAATCATACAGCTCCAGCAATTGCGGCACCTTTGATGTGGGCTATATGACGGACCCGGCGGATGCCTCTACCTTTGTGGTAGTCAACACCTACAGCTATGATGACTGGACCTCCAACTACTACTTGGAAAAGACCGAACACTTCACGGGTGCGCCTGCCGGTGCTCACATCGCCTTCCGCCATAACGCCAACTCCAGTGGTTGGTACTGGTATGTCGATGATGTGACGGTGACCTCAGGTTCTTCCACATGTGCCTCTCCTTCCGAATTGGCCGCCATCACGGTCACCAGCAACTCTGCCACGCTGAACTGGACGGCCGGTGGTAGCGAGACTGCTTGGAACCTCCATTATAGAAAGGTGGGGGATGCTGATTATACGATCCTAAGCAATATCTCTAAACCCTATACTCTGACAGGCCTGGAGCCCAGATCCACCTATGAAGCCTATGTGACGGCCCGATGCGGATCCGGGAATAGTTTCCCCTCTGAATCCATCACCTTCACCACACAATGTGCACCCTATTCCATACCTTACAGCTACGATTTTGAGACTTACGAACCGCTCAACTGTTGGAGCAATGTTTCTGGCAACGGTAGTAATATCTCCTACTTCACTAACATTCCAGACAATCTCTTCTTACGTATATATAGTGGTGTCGTCGCCTTGCCTCAATTCAACCAATCCATCCAGAATCTGCAGCTCACCTTCCAGATCCGTCCATATTACTACTCAGACAGCGGCTCCGGCACCTTTGACGTGGGTTACCTGACCAACCCGACCGATGCTTCCACCTTTGTGGTTGTCAGCACCTACAATTACAGCGACTGGGTTGCCGGAAATTTCCTACAGAAGACCGAGTATTTCACCGGTGCGCCGGCTGGTGCCTGCATGGCCTTACGGAATAATGCCACTAACAATAGTTGTTGGTGGGGAATAGACAATGTTTCTGTGACCGTGGCTTCCAGCTGCAAAGCACCTCACCAACTTACCGCCACCGATATCACCACCAACTCTGCCAAACTGAACTGGACCGCCCGTGGCAGTGAAAACCAGTGGATTCTCTACTATCGGAAGGTGGGAGCCACCTCTTATTCGTCCAAATCTGTCTCTTCTAAGCCTTATACCCTTACCGGTTTGGAGAGCGGCACCCTTTACGAATACTATGTAAGGGCCGTCTGCAGTTCAACGTCCAGCAATAACAACGAAACCTACGTTTTCTCCACCGAATGTGGAACCTACGCTCTCCCCTATACAGAGAACTTTAATGTGTCTCCTACCTCAAAAATGAAATGTTGGACAAAAGTAGCAGGTTCTTATGATTTCTTCACATCTAGTAATTCCAACGTGTATCTCCGTTTTAAGAGCGACACTCCTCGGATACTTGCCTTGCCAGCGTTTAACCAACCTATCAGCAACTTACAGCTCTCCTTCCAGACCTGTCCAGAATCATATAACAGCAAATGCGGCACCTTTGACGTGGGCTATATGACTGACCTGACGGATGCCTCCACTTTCGTGGCAGTCAACACCTACAGCTATGATGACTGGACCTCTTACTCCTTCGTTAAGAAGACCGAATACTTCACCGGAGCACCTGCCGGTGCCTTCATTGCTTTCCGCCACAATGCCAATAATGCCGATTGGTATTGGTATGTGGACGATGTGGAGGTGAAGGTGGCCAGCTGTAAGGTTCCTTATCAGCTTACCGCCACCAACATTACCAGCAACTCCGCCACCTTGAACTGGACCCCTCGTGGTAGCGAGACCGCCTGGAGACTCTATTACAAGAAAAGCACGGACAGCCTCTACACAGTTGTGAACAATGCCTCCAAGCCTTACGTTCTCACTGGCTTGGAGTCCACCACTTCTTACGAATTCTATGTGACAGCCTCCTGTGGAGGCAGCTCCGTCAGCGACCCGTCCGAAACAGCATTCTTCTCTACCACATGTAACGATCAAACTCCTATCCCTTACTCTTATGACTTTGAAACGGCAGGGCCGCTCAACTGCTGGAATTTCATCTCCGTACCTGACTACGGACGCTCCAATAGCAGTTCCATAATACATCCTAACTCCTCTGATAGTCCTACTTATTTATATGTCTATGGAAGTGCAGGCACGGTGACACTCCCGCAATTCAATCAGCCCATCCGAGACCTACAGCTCTCCTTCTGGCTATGTCCATGGTATAACAGCAGTTACAGCGGTACTTTCGAAGTGGGCTATATCACCAGTTTGGCAGTAGATACCGCCACCTTTGTGCCTATGGCCATCTATAGTTACGATGAGTGGTCCTCGAGTACCTTGATGCAGAAGATCGTGTACTTTAATGGAGCTCCCAATGGATCGTACATCGCTTTCCGCGTCAACGGCAACAGCAGCTACGAATGGGTACTGGACGATGTTATAGTGACAATGGCTCCCAGCTGCACCACTGCCCAACCGTCCGTTTCCAATGTCACCTCCACCTCAGCCACGATCAGCTGGAATCCGCAGGGCAGTCATAACTCCTGGAATCTCTATTACAAGACCTCTTCTGAGAGTGAATATACTGTAGTGCCGAATGTAACCTCCAGTCCATACACTCTCACGGGCTTGTATTCCGGTACCCCCTACGAGTGCTATCTGGAAGGTGTATGCAGTGGCGGAACCACCAGCGATCCGTCTCCCACCATCGCTTTTACCACCGAATGCGGCACCAACACCTCGGTACCTTACTATTACGATTTTGAGGAAGCAGCACCTTTCGCCTGCTGGACGCCTATTGCGGGTGAGACTGAAATAGTAAATTGGAGTAATTATAATCACACGGAAGGTGGATATCACAGTTTGGAGTTCTACAATATCAATTCCTATATTGCCCTGCCTAAATTTGCCAATGCGACCAATACCCTGCAAATATCCTTATGGCTGCAACGTCCATATACATACAATGGTGGTTTCAATGGTAACGGCACCTTCTCTGTGGGCTATATGACCAACCTCGCCGACCTCAACACTTTTGTGCCTGTCGCTACCTTCGACTATGACGAATGGGATTCCACAGAATTCAGGCAAAAGGTGGTCCAAATGACCGATGCCCCCGCCCAATCTTATATTGTACTATGCAAGAAAGGTGTTACTCCAACCGGATCCTATGTTGCTTGGTTTGCGGATGATGTAGAGGTATCGTTGATTCCTGTGTGCGATGCTCCTGTGGATCTCGATGTTGACAATGTCTCCACCGAATCGGCCACGCTCTACTGGACATCGGATAATGGTCCATGGGATATCATGCTCAATGGAACCCTCATTGAAAATGTCACTGGCACCACCTATCACTTCAACAACTTGGTGTCCAACACCACCTACCAGGTGAAGGTGCGCAGCTTCTGTCCGGGCATTGGAGAAAGCGAGTGGAGCGATGTGGCCACGTTTACCACCCAGGCACACATCGTACCATCCTACATCACCTTCCAGGGTAATACCACCATCTGCCAAGGTGAAACCACCACTATCAACGCCACCTCCAATGTGCCAGGCACTTATGTGTGGAATACTGGAACCACTGGTGCACAGGCGACCCTGTCGGCAGGTACTTACACCGTCACCATCACCACCAGCACAGGAGACCAACTCTCTTCCTCCATTACGATTGTTGCCAACCCGACTTACCACGTCACCGACACCAAGACCATCTGCCAGAGCCAGCTGCCTTATATCTGGAACGGCAAGACCTTTACCGGCGCCAGCACCCAGACAGCCACCCTCCAGACGGTCAACGGCTGCGACTCCGTCGTCACGATGACCCTTATCATCAACCCGATCTACAACGTCACCGATGCGGTGACCATCTGTGAAAGCGAGTTGCCGTACTCCTGGAACGATATCGTCTTCTCCGAGGCGGGCACGCAGACATCTACCTTCCAGACAGTCAACGGCTGCGACTCCGTCGTCACCCTGACCCTCACCGTCAACCCGACCTATGAGGTCACCGACACGCGGACCATCTGTGCGAGCGAGTTGCCGTATTCATGGAACGGCAAGATCTTCACCAACACAGGTACCCAGACGGCTACCCTCCAGACGGTCAACGGCTGTGACTCCATCGTTACCATGACCCTCACCGTCAACCCGACCTACAATGTCACCGAGACCCGGGCGGTATGTCCTGGCGCCCTGCCCTACACCTGGAATGGCAAGACCTTCACCGCCGCCGGTACCCAGACGGCCACCCTCCAGACCATCCATGGCTGCGACTCTGTCGTCACCATGACACTGACCATCAATACGGCCTTCAACATCACAGAGGAAAGATCTGTCTGTATGAACGAGTTGCCATACACCTGGAACGGTAAGATCTTCACCAATGCCGGCACTCAGACGGCCACCCTCCAGTCTGTCAGCGGCTGCGACTCCATCGTCACCATGGTCCTCACGGTCAACCCGATTTACAACGTCACCGATGCGGTGACCATCTGTGAAAGCGAGCTGCCGTACTCTTGGAATGATATCGTCTTCTCCGAGGCGGGCACGCAGACATCTACCTTCCAGACGGTCAACGGCTGTGACTCCGTGGTCACCCTGACCTTGACCGTCAACCCGACCTATGAGGTCACGGACACCAAGACCATCTGCCAGAGCGCGCTGCCGTACTCCTGGAACGGCAAGACCTTCACCGCCGCCGGCACCCAGTCGGCTACTCTCCAGACGGTCAATGGCTGCGATTCCGTGGTCACCATGACGCTCATCGTCAACCCGACCTACAACGTTACGGATACTAAGACCATCTGCCAGAGCGCATTGCCGTACTCTTGGAACGGCAAGACCTTTACCGCTGCCGGCACCCAGACGGCCACCCTCCAGACGGTCAATGGCTGCGACTCCGTCGTGACTATGACCCTGACGGTCAATCCGACCTACAACGTTACCGATACTAAGACCATCTGCCAGAGTGCACTGCCATACTCTTGGAACGGCAAGACTTTCACCGCCGCCGGCACCCAGACGGCCACCCTCCAGACGGTCAATGGCTGCGACTCCGTGGTCACCATGACGCTCATCGTCAACCCGACCTACAACGTTACCGATACTAAGACCATCTGCCAGAGTGCACTGCCATACTCTTGGAACGGCAAGACCTTCACCGCCGCCGGCACCCAGACGGCCACCCTCCAGACGGTCAACGGCTGTGACTCCGTGGTCACGATGACGCTCATCGTCAATCCGACCTATAACGTCACCGACACCAGAACCATCTGTCAGAGCGCGCTGCCTTATACCTGGAACGGCAAGACCTTCACTGCCGCCGGCACTCAGTCGGCTACTCTCCAGACGGTCAATGGCTGTGACTCCGTGGTCACCATGACCCTCGTGGTCAATACCGCTTATACCACTACCGACAGCAAAGCCATCTGCCAGAGTCAGCTGCCTTACACTTGGAATGGCGTCACCTTCACGGCTGCAGGCACTCAGACGGCCACCCTCCAGTCTGTCAGCGGCTGCGACTCCATCGTCACGATGATTCTGACCGTCAACCCGACTTATAACGTCACGGATACCAAAACCATCTGCCAGAGCGCACTGCCTTACACTTGGAACGGCAAGACCTTCAATGCCGCCGGCACCCAGACGGCCACCCTTGAGACAGTCAACGGTTGTGACTCCGTGGTCACCATGACGCTCATCGTCAACCCGACCTACAACGTCACGGACACCAAGACCATCTGCCAGAGCGCACTGCCTTACTCTTGGAACGGCAAGACCTTCACTGCCGCCGGCACCCAGACGGCCACTCTACAGACTGTCAATGGCTGCGACTCCGTGG
>JAFYNM010000004.1 GCA_017549765.1 Bacteroidales bacterium | reverse complement strand
CCAGACCTTGACCATCAACGGCAACCAGCTGACCATCTCTGGCGGTAACACCATCACGCTGCCCACGGGCGGCTCCGGCACCGGCCAGGACGGCCGTGGCATCCAGTCCATCACGGGCCCGGTGACCAACGGTCTGCAAGACACCTACACCATCCATTACACCGACGGCACGACGAGCACCTTTGTGGTGACCAACGGCGCTGCCGGTGCACAAGGCCCGCAAGGCGCCACGGGCGCTACTGGCCCGCAAGGCCCTGCCGGTGCAACGGGTGCCACGGGTCCGCAGGGCCCGCAAGGTGAAACGGGTGCTACCGGCCCTCAAGGCCCGCAGGGTGAACAAGGTCCGCAAGGTGAAACCGGCGCCACAGGCCCGCAAGGACCGCAAGGACCGCAAGGCCCCGTTGGCCCTCAGGGACCGCAAGGACCTGCCGGCGAGGGCATTGCCCAGACGTTGATTATCTCCGGCGACCAGTTGACCATCTCGGGTGGTAACACCATCACGCTGCCCACGGGCGGCTCCGGCAGCGGACAACCCGGCCGCGGCATCCAGTCCATCACGGGCCCGGTGACCAGCGGTCTGCAAGACACCTATACCATCAACTATACCGACGGCACGACGAGCACCTTTGTGGTGTCCAACGGCGCTGCCGGTGCACAAGGCCCGCAAGGCGCCACGGGTGCTACTGGTCCGCAGGGACCGCAAGGCGAACAAGGTCCTGCAGGAGCTACCGGCGCCACTGGTGCCACAGGTCCACAAGGCCCTGCCGGTGCCACGGGTCCGCAAGGCCCGCAGGGTGAACAGGGTCCGCAAGGCGCCACGGGTGCTACCGGTCCGCAGGGACCACAAGGTGAGCAAGGTCCTGCCGGTAATGGCATTGCCAGCATCACGGGTCCCACGACCAATGGCTTGCAGAAGACCTACACCATCAACTTCACAGATGGCACCAGCACCTCTTTTGTGGTGACGGACGGTGCACAAGGCCCGCAAGGTGAACAAGGTCCTGCAGGTGCTACTGGTGCCACAGGTGCCACGGGTCCGCAAGGTCCGCAAGGTGAACAAGGTCCGCAGGGCGCCACGGGTGCTACCGGTCCGCAGGGACCACAAGGCGAGCAAGGTCCTCAGGGCCCTCCCGGTGAAGGCATTGCCCAGACGTTGATTATCTCCGGCGACCAGTTGACCATCTCGGGCGGCAACACCATCACGTTGCCCACGGGCGGTTCCGGCAGCGGCGAGCCTGGCAGAGGTATCGCCACCATCACTCTTACCGGCACAACTGGCAACGTGGACACCTATACCATCACTTACACCGACGGCACTACCAGCACTTATACTGTAACTAATGGTGTGGACGGCGCTACCGGTGCACAAGGTCCGCAGGGCGAACAAGGTCCTGCGGGAGCTACCGGTGCCACAGGTCCGCAAGGTCCACAAGGTGAACAGGGTCCACAGGGTGCCACGGGTGCTACAGGAGCACAGGGTCCGCAAGGCGAGCAAGGTCCTGCCGGCAATGGCATAGCCAGCATCACGGGTCCTACCACCAATGGCTTGCAGAAGACCTATACTATCAACTTCACGGATGGCACCAGCACCTCTTTTGTGGTGACGGACGGTGCACAAGGCCAGCAAGGTCCACAGGGTGAAACCGGCGCCACGGGTCCTCAAGGCCCTGCCGGTCCACAGGGTGCACAAGGCCCGCAAGGTGAACAAGGTCCTGCCGGTGCTACTGGCGCCACGGGTGCCACCGGCCCGCAGGGTCCGCAAGGTCCTATAGGTCCACAGGGTGAGACCGGTGCTACGGGTCCGCAAGGTCCGCAAGGTGAACAAGGTCCGCAAGGTCCTGCCGGCGTAGGTATTCCTCAGACCTTGGCCATCAGCGGCAGCCAACTCTCCATCTCCGAAGGAAATACGGTGACCCTTCCGGAAGGCTTCAGTGGCGATTACAACGATTTGACCAACACCCCAACCAATGTGGGAGAATTTGTCAATGATGCCGGATACATCACCAGTTACCCTGAACAACAACAGGCAAACTGGAATGAAACAGATCACACATCAAAGAGCTATATCCAGAACAAGCCAGAAATCCCAACCGTGCCGACTACCGTGAGTGCCTTTACGAATGATGCGGGATACATCACCAGTGATAATATCCCTGAACAACAAAATGCTAACTGGGACGAAACGAACCCTGCTTCTAAAGCTTATATCCAGAACAAACCCGACCTGAGTGGCTATCTCACCTCCGCCAACCTCAACAACTTTGTCACCAAGACCGATGACGAGACCATTGGCGGCGACAAGACCTTTGTGGATAATATAGATGTGACTGCCACGGGTAGCTTGGAAGTCCCCTCGGTGTTGGACAACATTGGCAACAGTGGCAACCTGAACCTTTCTCAGATTACGGGCACAGGCAACTGCGAGCAGGCGGTGAACTTCTGCGATTTGCAAGATATCTATGACAATCTGGCCGCCAAGCTGAATGCCTTGAACGATCAGATTGATAATTTGTTAGATAGTATCCACAAACTCAACAAGGAGCTGAGCACGCCGAAGGACGGCGAGGCCTGTCCCAACAGCCCGACCGTAACCGACATTGACGGCAACACCTATTCCACCGTGCGTATCGGTAACCAATGCTGGATGCGCGAGAACCTAAGAACCACCAAAATGCCTGATGGAACAGTAATTACAGCAACCACTGCTACCACCACCTCAGCCTATCCTCGCTATTCATTACCATATGGTGGTGAAAGCACTGTTATGGTTAAAGGTTATCTGTATAACTATACAACAGCAACCGCTGGTGCATCACCAACTGCACCGCCTTCCTCTCCTGTACAAGGTATTTGTCCTGTTGGCTGGCATGTGCCTTCGCAAGCTGATTGGACAGAATTAAGAACATACTTGTATCAACAAGAACAATACAGATGTGGAACAGCATCTGCTAATATTGCAAAAGCTTTAAGTTCTCCTTTATATTGGCCCGACACAAATATAACCTGTAGTCCTGGCAATAATCAAAATGAGAATAATCTTTCTGGCTTTTCGGCCGTTCCCGCTTATTCTCGTATTTCAGCATCTTTTTGGTCTTCAACAGGAACTTCATATAGTTATTATTGGAATATCTCTGATGGAAATTCATCTCTTAGCTATGCAGGTAGTTCTGCGGCTTATCTCCGTAGTGTCCGCTGTATCCGCGATAATTCCAATGGAGAATCCAATACTGTGAATGGCCCAACCGTCACCACTTCAAATCCCGCAGGGAATGTCTTTGATATTGAACAAATTTCCGCCAAGATCCGCAGAATTGGCGTTATAGAAGACAACGGCGGTATGCCGATCACTTCATATGGTATTGTATATGGCACCAGCAATTCCGTGAAAATCGGCAACGGTACCACTCATCAGATTGGCACTTCTTTGTCTTCTTCTGTGAGTTATCCTTATACTATGCTGAATAATAATACGGGAACGACTATTACGGGACTTACCACCAACACCACCTATTATTATCGTGCCTATGCCATCAATGCCATAGACACAGCATACGGAGAGGTGAAATCATTCAAAACAGCGGCAGACGGACAACCTTGTCAGAACGCCCCTACGGTGACTGATATTAACGGCAACACCTACAATACTGTGATGATTGGCACCCAATGTTGGATGAAGGAGAATATGAAGGTGAACCGTTATGCCGACAACACTCTGATAGACAGTGCCAGCACCTCCAGCACCACCGATCCTCACTTCAGAGCCTGTACCTACAACACCTCTTACGGTTCTGGTTATTTGTATAACTGGCCTGCTGCCATGGGCGGGGCTTCATCCTCTACAGCCAATCCGAGCGGAGTACGCGGTATTTGCCCAGTGGGTTGGCATGTACCCAGCCAAGCAGAATTTACCATGTTGATCAACTATGTGGCAGGAAAAGAAGAATATCTCTGCTCCGGCTCAACCAGAAAAGCATTGGCTTCCACAAACGGATGGACCTCTTCCTCTGTAGAATGTGCTCCAGGCAACAATCCCTCTACCAACAATGCGACAGGTTTTTCTGCTCTGAGAAATACTGCTTCATTGGCGGAATTATGGAATACGACAGGCGGTGACTTTTATATGTCTTATGCTACAGGGACAGGAAACCCCAGCAATGTTTCCAATGCTTCGCATAGTGCTTTCTATGGTGTTCGCTGTTTAAAGGACGACCCCACGACAGCCAACACAACAGTGACCTTGCCTACCGTGGTCATCACCAATGTGACGGAATCCACCAACAGCACCTATGCAAAGCGCATCACGGCTAATGTGACCAGCACGGGAGGAGGTACTATCGTATCTGGTTCTCGCCGCTTTTTCTGTTCGAAGACTCCGCATCCATCAATAGACAATAACGAAACCGGTCCCACCACTTGGGCCGACAACTCTGCGTTAAACTGCATTAGATGGGACTATTTGGAGGCAAACACCACCTATTATGTGCGTGCAGGTGCCCAGAATGAGATGGGCTGGTCGTATAGTGATGAGATCTCTTTCACAACGCCTGCAGATGGTCACGGCATGAAATGCCCGGGTACTCCAAAGGTCTTTGATGCCAATGGTATAGGTTACAATACCGTACAGCTCGGTTCCCAGTGCTGGATGGCACAGAACCTGCGCAGCACCACCTATCCGGGCGGTGGCTCTATCACCTTCGAACTGCCTTATGGTACTTCTTCCGTCACCCCAAGCTATGGTCGTTTGTACACTTACGCAGCTTCCTCAAATGGCTCTTCCCTTTCCACCGGCTCTGTGCAGGGTATTTGTCCTACTGGTTGGCACTTGCCTTCAAAAGACGAATTTGACACATTGTTCGATTATCTCTGCTATAGTGATTACAATCTGAATACTTCCTCAGGATGTATTATTGCCAAAGCATTGGCCTCAACCACAGGTTGGAACACCAGTACCGTTGAGTATGCAATAGGCAATAATCAAGCAACCAATAACGCCTCTGGCTTTAATGCCTATCCTGTTTACTTCAATAGTTTTGGGGAAAGGACAGAATTCCTTACTTCCACGTTACAGGATGGTGGTGTGTGGATAAAAAGACTTTATTATGATGGATACCTAATGGGACAGGCGGTCAATACTCTCAACTGGCCCTATTCGGTCCGTTGTATCAAGGGCAACACTCCTCCTTCAGTAGCCACGGGCAATGTAAACTCGTATGGTGCCAACACGGCTACGGTGGGTGGCAATGTCTATACCACCGGTGGCGATGATATCAGCGAAGTGGGTATTTGCTATAGCACAAGCAACAACCCCACCACAGCCAACAGCAAAGTAACCGCCACGGCTGCCACGGGTTCCTTTACTGCAACACTTACCGGTCTGAACGTAGGTACTACCTACTACTATCGCGCCTACGCCACCAATGCAAACGGCACCCAATACGGCGAAGTGAAGAGCTTTACCACCAAGAAATATGCAACGGTTGCCCTTGCCGGTTATGGTGGTATAGGCACTACTTCCATGACTCTTTATGCTACTATCACTCCCAATGATGCTACTGTCACCAACTGGGCCTTTAGGTTGTGCAAAAGGAATGCGGACGGTACGTATCCAACCACTTATATTACGAAAAGCAATACGAATGTAAATGTGCAGAGTGGACAATATCACATCAATATAACTGGATTGGAAGCAGGAGCTACCTACAAATGCCAAGCTGCCATCTATCAAAATATCGATGGAGCCAGTGCTACGTGGGTGTATTCTCCTTCAACCATAACTATCACGCTGGGCAGTGCACCCTCTTCTATCACAACCGTGGGTGCCACCTTGTTCACTTTTAATTCTAATGGAACTATTAACTATCGGTTGGAAGGAAATCTGGGAAATGCTGGCAATCCTATCGCCACCAAAAAATTTATCTATAGTACCTCCTCCAATCCGACATTGCAAAATGGAACTGTTATTGAAGGTTATAGCGCTTCAAGCGGAGATGGTTACAACATCTATAATTTTGTAGATTTCACTTCTGGAACCACCTATTATTATCGTGTCTGTGCCTATAACAGCTATGACACTATTTATGGCTCTGTAAAAACACTCACTCCTCCTTCTGGCAAACCTACGGTGAACGTCAGAAGAGTCAACTGGTTCACGTACACCCCACGAGTGACGAGGAATTCCATCATGGCGACTTTCCACGGCAACACAAACGGCAATACTATTACTGAATTTGGTGTAGTGTATATGCCTAAAACAGGAGCCGGGGCTCCCTCCCTGACTCAATTGCAGATAGGCTTTACAGGTGTTACCTCTGTGGCAGGATCAGGTTCTTATTCCAGTAACAAGGTTGTGAATTTGACAGGCCTCACTCCTAACACAGCCTACTATATGCGTTCATACTGCAAGGTGGGCAATGCCGTAGTATATGGAGACTCTTTGGTCATCATCAATACTCAACTACAATGTGGTGAAACGCTGAGGGATCAAGATAACTATTCATACGAAACCGTATTGGTGACAGTAAACGATTTCGGCGATCCTTACAGTAGATGTTGGATGAAGAGCAATTTGAAGGCCACCAAGTACGACAGTTGGTATGGACCCAGTGTGCCTGCAGGTAGCTCAGCCAGCCAGTCCGACACTACGGCTAGCAGCGGAAAATGGTTTGGATCGAATATATCCACCTATGGACGCTTGTACAATTGGGTGGCTGCAACAGGCTGGGGCGTAAATGACCCCTACAATCTAAACCATACCATGTTAGTGGGTGGTTTGTCCCCGACGGATGCCAATTCATCCAGTGACCATGTCCAAGGTCTTTGCCCCAGAGGATGGCATGTACCCAACGTATTGGATGTACAAAATCTTAACCATTGGTTGAATGCCTCGCCCAGCAACAAAACTGCTTTTGCCGTACAAGCTGCTGGCGTATATGGTGTGGGAACTTCAGGTATTGGCGACATCGGATCATATATGTATCTTATGTGCGTTTCGGGCAACAATATGACAAACACTCAGCTTATGAGTTACCTAAAGGTGAGTAGTAACGGAACATCCGCCTATTGGGGACCATATTATCCGTTAGGAAACGCCATGTCTATCCGCTGCGTACAGGATATTGATTACTAAAAGACAATTTCAGTCATACGATCATCAACGGCTTCCCCATCACGGGGAGGCCGTTTTTTTATTATAGAAATCTTCGGAAAACGGCACAAAAAAAAGAGGATGAATCATCATCCTCTCGGTGTGGTGCTGACGGGAATTGAACCAGTGACACACGGATTTTCAGTCCGTTGCTCTACCAACTGAGCTACAGCACCATCTCAGTTAATGAGGACGCAAAAATACACTTTTTTTTAATTCCAACCCTGTTTTTGAAAAATATTTTTATAGTATTGGTATTCAGATTGTTATACTACCATGCGCTCATATAAAGAGTGTTAACCTCCCTTCTTTACGCCTATCATTTCGGAACAAATGCTCCCAAAATGGTTATTCATAGGTGATCTCTATCGTGCTCTCCTCGTTGATGTCGGCAAGCACCACCACTTTGCCTTGATAATAGGCTACCTCCAGACAACCCAGGGGATTGTCGGTGAGCATAAAGCTCTGGCAGTCTTTGTAATCCTCGGCATAGATGACAGTCTGCCAGTCGTTGGAACCCTTGATAACAGCCTTGAAAGGACGATGGCCGACCGTCTCCTTGAAAAGTTGTACAGGAATGTTGGTGATGGCGTTGAAGAAGGCGTCCACATACATGATCTTGCCTTCTATGGTGTGCTGGTTGGGATTATGAAACGCCGGCTCCGTCAGCTTGAGCGTGAACTGTTCGTACGGGGTGGTGACCTGCTCTATGGTGCCGTCCAACAGCGCCTCCACCATCCTCAGCATCTTGTCAATGGCGGTCTTGGAATCGTCCACCAACTGTCTTCCCTGCAAAGGGATGCCGGTATGCTGGAACATCAGGGTAAACACGCCATTATCTTCGCCGATAAAATGATGGCCGTTGAAGGTCAGCAGCACCGGATGATAGGTGGAAGAGAAGGTGGTGTTGGTCAGGATCAGATGGACGGACCCCTCCGGAAATCTAGAGTAGCTCTGTCTCATCAAAAAGGCTGTCTGGCCGAGGTTGTACATATCGACATGATGGCTCACGTCAAGGATGACAGCATCGGGGGCTTTCTCCAGCAGAGCGGCTTTCAGGAAAGAGACGTATGGGTCGCGCAGGCGCCAGTCGCTGATAAGGGTAAGGGTCGGTCTCATCATACAGGTATTTTTCGCGGCAAAAATAATCATTTTTAGGCTTCGTCTCTACCGATAATTATTGTATTTTTGCTCATTCATAATAAAAACATGGCAAAGATGAAAAAAACCACGCTTCTGCTGTTGATGGCCCTTCTGTTCTCCTTGGGTGCCAAAGCACAGCATTTCAACCAATATTTTGAAGACAAGACCGTCAGAATCAACTATCTGCATATCGGCAATGCCCACTCCGAGAGCATCCGCATAGAGCAGTACAAGATAGGTGACGGCTGGTACGGCACCCGTGCTTTCCTGGTGGAGCCGTATCAATATGGGGACATCCTGATAGAGGTCTTTGACTCTCTTTCCAACAAGCTGATATTCAGCCGGAGCTATTCAGCGCTCTTTTGCGAGTACCGGACCACGGAGCGCGGCGAGACCGAGGTCGCCGAGATGGAGGAGAGTGTCAACATCCCCATGCCCAAGCAGACGGCACGGATAGTGTTCACCTCTTTTGACCGGAGCCGGAAGCCGACCCGGTTGCTGGAGTTCTATATGAACCCAGCCACCACGCCCATGCAGCCCATGACCAAAGACTATGCGGTGATGAACCTCCACAAGGGCGGCTCTCCCAAGCAGGCCCTCGACATCCTGCTGATCCCCGACGGCTATGCGAAGAGCGACGCCAAGGTGTTGAAGCACGACATGAAGCGGTTCGCCTCCTACATCATGCACTGTTCTCCATACAAATACATGGCAAAGAAGGTCAACATCCGCGCCATCAAGGGCTTCTCGGAGCAGTCGGGCATCACACAGCCGCAGAACAACTTCTATGTGAAGACCTTGCTCAACTGCACCTACAACGCCATCGACCTGGACCGTTACCTGATGTGTCTGGGCGTCTGGAACCTCCACGACGTGGCTGACGACGCACCCTATGACGCCATCATCATCATCTGCAACAGCGAGAAATATGGCGGCGGAGGCATCTACAACTTCTATTGCACCGTCTACAACCACGGCGAATATCCCGACTATGTGATCGTGCATGAGATGGGACACCTCATCGGCGGTCTGGCCGACGAATACTACACCTCCGAGGTCTCCGTGCAGGACTTCTACCCCGCGGGTGTGGAACCCACCGAACCGAACCTGACCACCTTGGTGGACTTCGACAGCAAATGGAAGGACTTGGTTCAGGAGGGCACCCCCATCCCCACCCCGCCCACCTTCAAGAGTTCTCCGGACTATGACCGTGTGGGTGCCTATGAGGGCGGCGGCTATGTCTCCAAGGGCGTCTTTCGCCCCACCCAGCACTGCACCATGAACAGTATCGCCTACGACGATTTCTGCCCCGTGTGTCTGCGCACCTTGGAGGCGATAATCGAATACTACTCCTTGGAAAAAGCCAACCGATAGTTTTACAAAGACTCGTACATGGTCTTATAGCGTTGTGCTATGGCGGACCAGTCGAAATCCTGGAAACGGCTCTCTGGCAGAGTCTGGTAGTTCTGTGGCTGTAGCAACAGACATTGCAATGCCCGGGCAATGTCCTCCGTCGAGCGGGCATCGACAGCCTCCCCCACCTTCTCGCTGAAGAGCCCGTCAATGCCCTCGCCCCGCGTATAAAGCACCGAAAGACCTTGCGACATGGCCTCCAGATAGACCAGTCCGAAGGTCTCCGTCAACGACGGCATGGCAAAGACGCTGCTCGCCTGATAGTGCTGACGCAACACGGGTTTGTCGTAGATGGGTCCATGGCAAACGATGGTGTCGGCATGCTCTTGCGCCATCTGACGGACAAGGGTTTCCTGACTGCCTTCCGCCCCGATCAGATGCAGCTGGATATCCGGAATCTGCGGTTTGAGAGACAGCACCGCCTCTGCCAGCCGCTTCACATTCTTGTTGTCACTGAAGTTGCCCACATAGACGACCTGATGGTTGTGTCCGTGCTGCTCAGGGTTCAGAGCCAGCGACTCCAGCCAGAAGCGGTTGATGCCGTTGCAGATGACCTCCATCTTGGCTTCTACCTCTTGGCGGATACCCAAGAGCGTGAAATGGCGCATGAAATCCTGTTGCAAGGCCGGGGAGATACATACCACCCGGGAAGCCTCTTTCAGGACAGCGCGGTGCACCCACCATAGATGCGGCGCATAACGCAAGAAGTCGTTCACGTCGGTGTTGCGCACCGCCACAACAAAGGGAATGCCATAGTGCTGTTTCAAATAGAGCGCCACCGCCCCGTCGCTGAAGAGCGTGGTGGCATGCACACAGGAAACCTGGGAAAGGTCCACCTGCTGGATAATATGTTGGGCTATCTTCTCGATTTTACGATGGAAGAAAAACCTGTGCCAGGGTCTCAAGACATAGTCATAGACGAAGCGGGTGCGTTGCCCTTCAAAACGGTTGGCATCCATCTTGGCGGCATCGCGCAAGGGGGTATAGACCACCTGCGAGACACCCTGTTCATCCAAATGCTGATACAGTTCTGCATGCACCTTACTGTTGGCGAAGTCGTTGCAAATATGGAGCACTTCGCCGTCCCCAGACAGGACACGCGCCTCCTCATCCTCGGGCTGCTGGTTCCAGCGGAAAGAGGCGCCAAGGAGCAGAAAGGCCAGCATCTGCACCGAGCCCGGACCATACGGAAAACTCGGCTCCGCCAGACTGACAATCAGTGGCACCATACAGACCACATAGCCCACATCGCGGATGGAAGTGCGGCGTTGTCTGAAAAGATGATAGGCGACATGGCCTACAAAGAAAAGGTAGAAGGCCAACAGCGGGAACGAGAAGATGCCGTAACGCACCATCCTGAGCAACGGATAGTTGTGTATCAAAGAGATACCGGACTCCTCCTCCTGCTCTCCTTCGATGACATGTTCGGAGACGAAGTCAAGGCCCATCTTATTGCGTTCCCAACGGTGCGTCGTCGCTTGCTCCATGGTCTGCCCGCCATGTCCGCCAAACATAAAGCGGGTCAGCTCGTCTTTGACAAATCCATTATAGAGGATGTACCCTATCAGAAGCAGACAAAGGATGCCCACGACGGTCTTGACATTAGCTTTCAGATGCAGTTCTGATTCTTTGATGAAGACAAACAGCGAACAGATGATCAGCGCGAACAGGTCGGCGCGGGCGCGTATCAGGATGAGAAGCAGAAAAGCAAGCGCAAAGACAATCATGAAATGACGACGTTCCTCCTTCATCTTCATGCCCCAGAAGAAAAGAGCGGCCGCACTGATGGACAAGAGTCCGCCCATCTGGTTTTTACCTTCGTTAACCATGTAAAACTCAGGAACATACAACCCGCCCGCAAAATAGAAGCAGTTGGCAATGATCATCAACCCCAAGCCTATGGTATAATAAAAACAGATATTGGCCCAGGTCTTGGGCTTGAAGTCCAGTCCTGTGCCTATCCCGACACATAGGAACACGACGACGAGCTGAAAGAGATCCTCCAGTCGGAAATGCTTATGTGCCAACATAAAAGCAAGAAACTCGACACCCACAAACAGGATGGTGAGGAGTAGATAACGCATGAATCGGGGCGAGGCATAGCGCTCCAAGGAAAAGGTCAGCACTACCGTGGTCGCCATGAAAGCCATGATCACATAACGGATAATGTAATATACCGCAGTGAGATATACCCACGGCAGGTAAGAGATCACGATGAGAGAGAGCGTGGCGATCAGTAATATCTTGGCAATCTTATCTTTCATTTTTGAGGGGTTTCAATAGTCGGCAGTTTGACCATTTGTCCGAAGAGCAGGTCTGTCTCTGGCAGTCTTCCATAGTCGAAGCCGCCGCTGGGGGTGAAGGTCAGCTCTCCGAACCACACCTTGCCGTGCTCCAGGTAGAAGTCGGCACGGACGAACGGGAAGGGCTTGGACAGTTTCTCGGCATACTCGAAAAGGGCATCCACGCCTTCCGGCTTGGGGATGGTGAAGTTCTCCGGTGCCTGTTGTCCCTGGCGGTTCAGGCGTTGCAGCTGCCACTGACGGTCGAAGAAATAAAAACTCGGACGGGCCTGCTGTCCACGGCCGTAGCAGCATAGCACATATTTGGCCTCCCCGTTGAAGCAATAGACCTTGTAGTCAACGGGGGTGATTCCTTCCGCCGGCTCTATGAAACGCTCGCAGAGCAGTTGCTTGGGAAAGATATACTGAGGCTCGTAGGAGATCAGATGGAACTTGATTTTCTGAAAACGACGCAACATCTTCTCGGTCTCAGCCACATCCAGCTGCGCTTTGTCGGTACAGACCACATTGCCGCCGTTGCCAAAGTTCCACTTCATCACAAACTTCCGGGGCAGCGCGGCCCAGTCGATATCGTCCACCTGCTGATAGACCGCCAGGACCTCATTGAGAATCTCTGGGGCACCGCAGTCGCGCACATACTCGCGCACCCGCACCTTGTCGGCACACTGGTTCACCAAGGCATTGTCTTTGTAGTAATACAGTTTCATCCACTGTATCTTCTCGTCCAGTGTCTGCGGATTCTTCAGGTCGAGACGACGATGATGGCACAGTCTGAACTGAAGCAGGATACTCCACTTCGGAGAGAGGACGGTCAGCAGATAATGCAGCCAAAGCGATATGTTACTTCTAAAATCCATGATGTGTCGATGATGCTGCAGGACAATAAAAATGGCGGGCAAATGTACTATTTTTCGGGAATCTCGCTACCGGAGCATCGTATTTTTCAGGTGACGGATACGTTCGAAGATGGTCTCTGTCATCTCCCCGAAGGCGGGCCCATGGGCTGTCTGGCTGAGATCGGGAGCGCGGTTCCACTCTATCAGCACGGGGAGCCCCTTGTCGTCAATGCCGAAATCCCAACCGATAAGGTTGAAATAGGGCAGGCGCAGATGGAGGTCGCGGACAGTATCCAGCACTTGAGCAAAGGCAGGTATGGCAAAGCCCTTTAACTGGGTGCCGACATCGGTGGCCAGGATGCGCTTCTCGCTGGGAGTGCCATAGGCACAGTCGCGGATGGTGCCGGTGCCCAAGTCCACGTCGGCATTGATGCCTCCGGCTGTCTCGTTATCCACACTCTTGCCAGCACGCCCGATTCGCACGACGACATAGAGGATGAAGACCTCGTCGTCCTGACGATACGACAGTACCCGCAGCGTGTTCAGTGAGGTCGGGTTGAGTCTGGCCATTTCAGGATGCTGCACCACCGCCTGCTGGATGATGAAGTTCTTTCCGTATTGGTCGATGAGCTGTTCGACGGTCAAGTCCTCCTCCACCCTGCCCTGGCTGGTGGAGAAGACACGCACACCCTCGCCCCACATGCCCTCCTGGGTGGGCTTGATGACCGCACGGGACAGATCCTGGCAGTGCTCCAGCGCCTCCGCACGGGATATAGCCTTCCGCCCGTCATAAAAATAGCCGTTCATATTCTTGATGATCGTGGCCGGACGGTTGACATCCGGAAAGTAGATGTCATAGATGCCCTTGTCCACGTATGCATGTCGTAACTGGAAGTTGTTCAGCCGATAGACAACATCGGTATGATACAGACTTGTAGGCACATAGCAGACAGAGAACTGACCATTGCGAGAGTAGAAATACTCATGCCAGTAGGTCGGCACCTTTTGCCCGACGAGCCGCTGATAGAACTGTTGGATATCGGCTTTCTGCGCCTGGCTGAGCGGTGTCAACTCACAAACGGCACACTTGCCCTTGATGTTGGCGATGTCTCGCTGCCGCATACGGGACAGCATATACCGGTTATAGATATTCTCAAACATTACAATATGTGTTGGAAGTACTACTGTCAAAAAACAATCCACGAAAAAAGTGGAATCTGAGCTGCAAAAATAGCAATTATTACCATTGTTGAAACATTTTTGGCATTATTCTTATTCACTCTATGATTGCCGATTTTTATTATTTTTGCGCTTTATTATTCATCTTAAAAAACATAAACAATGGCAACTTTTGATTTAATGATCTTACCATACGCTCCGGAGGCACTGGAGCCTGTCATCAGCCGCGAGACCATCGGTTTTCACCACGGCAAACACCTGCAAGGGTACGTCAACAACCTCAACGCCGCCATCGCCGGCACCCCTTTTGAGGGGAAGCGTCTGGAGGAAATCGTATGCACCGCTGAGGGTGGCATGCTGAACAATGCGGGACAGATCCTGAACCACAACCTCTACTTCGGCCAGTTCATGGCGCCGAAGGAGGGCAACCGCCCTGAGGGCGCCCTCGCCGAGGCCATCGACGCGCAGTTCGGCAGCTTCGAGGCCTTCCAAGAGGAGTTCGTCAAGAAGGGCGTGGGACTCTTCGGCTCGGGCTGGGTGTGGCTCTCCGCCGACGAAGCGGGCACCTTGATCATCACTCAGGAAGCCAACGCCGCCAACCCGATACAGAAGGGACTGATACCGCTGCTGACCTTCGACGTGTGGGAGCACGCTTACTATCTTGATTATCAGAACCGCCGTCCCGACCATCTCAAAGCCCTGTGGTCCATCGTCAACTGGGAAGTGGTGGCATCCCGTTATGGAAAATAATTATCAATCTTAAAAAATCTCAATTTCACATTATGGCAATTTTAGTGACGAATATCAAACAGTTGGTACAAGCCGAGCCGCGCAAGATCACATTTCGCGCCGGCAAGGAGATGCAACACCTTCCTATCATAGAGAATGCCTATCTGCTGACGGTGGGCGACACCATCAAGGATTTTGGCCGGATGGAAGACCTCGACCGTTCCTCTTTAGCAAAAATTAAGGAACCGTTACAGGAGATAGATGCCACGGGGCGCATGGTGTTCCCCTCCTTTTGCGACTCCCACACGCACATTGTCTATGCCGGCAGTCGCGAGGTGGAGTACATTGACAAGATCAAGGGGCTCAGCTATGAGGAGATTGCCAAGCGTGGCGGCGGCATCCTGAATTCCGCCAAGCGCCTGCACGAGTCCTCCGAGGAAGAGCTTTTCGACCAGGCTTGGCAACGGCTGGAGGAGATGGCCTCCTACGGTACTGGCGCTGTGGAGATCAAGAGCGGCTACGGCCTCTCCACGGAGGATGAGCTGAAGATGTTACGCGTCATCCGCCGGCTTAAGGAGAAGTCGCCGATGCTAATCAAGGTCAACTTCTTGGGGGCACATGCTGTGCCGGCCGAGTACAAGCAAGATCCTGATGCATACGTGGACCTCATCATCAACGAGATGATCCCGATGGTGGCCGCAGAAGAGTTGGCCGACTTCATCGATGTCTTTTGCGACAAAGGCTTCTTCACGGTGGAGCAGACCGAGCGGATGCTGATGCAGGGCATCAAGTACGGCTTGCGGCCCAAGATCCATGCCAACGAATTGGATTACTCTGGCGGTATCCAGGTGGGCGTGAAGTACAATGCCCTGTCGGTGGACCACTTAGAATATACGGGTGATGCGGAGATTGCCGCCCTGAAGGGCAGCGAGACGATGCCGACCATCCTGCCCGGGGCTGCTTTCTTCTTAGGGATGGTCTGCGCCCCCGCCCGCAAGATGATGGACGCAGGACTGCCGGTGGCCTTGGCGTCCGACTTCAACCCGGGATCCTGTCCTTCCGGTAATATGCAGCTGGTAGTCGCCATGGGCTCCATCATGTACAAGATGCTGCCTGAGGAGATCATCAACGCCACCACCATCAACACGGCCTATGCATTGGGAGAACAGGAAGTGGTAGGTTCCATCACCAAAGGCAAGAGAGCCAACTTCTTCATCACCAAACCAATGGATACGGTCTATTTCATGAATTACGCCTTCGGCAGCAACAAGATCGAACGCTATTTCTTGAACGGAAAAGAACAGTAGGGACGGACGGCAACTGAAAAATCGCATTTAACTTTGCTATTTCAAATAATTGTTTATTTTTGCAGCGTGTTATCATTTTATGATAACCATTAAATGGTAATTATTTCATAGTAACGCTGCGTTTGTTCTGAAATAAAAAAGTTTGATATGAGAAATCCTTTTGTAACAAATGGTTACGCAGGCGCGGAGTACTTCTGCGACCGCGTTCAGGAAGCCGAGGCTATGAAAAGCCTTCTCTTGAATGAAAACAATATTGCGCTGATTTCCCCAAGGCGGATTGGAAAAACCGACTTGATTTGGCATGTTCTGAATGATGAAGAGCTTCGTCGGGATTACTATTGCTTTGTGGTGGATATCTACGCCACCAAAAATCTTGCGGAGTTTGTCAATATGCTTGGAAAAGCGGTGGTGGATGAATTAAGGCCTAAGGGCAAGAGTTCTTGGGAGAGATTTATCAACATCGTTTCCTCGTTGCGACCGGAAATATCGTTTGATATGAACGGGATGCCCGTTTGGAGTGTTGGACTCGGTGCGGTCAACAATCCTGCCGTCACCCTCGATGAATTATTCACCTACCTCAATGATGCCGACAAACCCTGTCTGGTGGCCATTGATGAGTTCCAACAAATTACTCGTTACGATGATGACACCATTGAGGCAACGCTTCGCACATATATTCAACGCTGCACGAACGCCCACTTCATCTTCTCAGGTTCTCAACGACACCTGATGAATGGTATTTTTACATCACCCTCACGACCTTTTTATCAGGCAGTTACCATCATCAATCTCCAACCTTTGGATTTGGATGTCTATGCGGATTTTTGCATGGAAAAGTTCGAACAGGCCAACAAACATGTAGAAAGAGCAGTGATTGACCTCCTTTACGAGCGTTTTGAGGCCGTCACCAGCTATATGCACCGAATTTTGAACGTCCTGTTCTCGAGAACGGAAACAGGCGGAACTTGCACTCCTCCAATGATTGACGAGGCCATAGACTTCTTGATCCGCATGTCTTCTGACACATACGAATCGCTCTTTTACCAGATGCCGGAAAAGCAACGTCTGCTATTCCTGGCCATCGCGCAGGAGGGAAAAGCAAGGGAGGTGAATGGGGGGCAGTTCCTCAAACGGCACAAACTCAGCTCTGCCAGCAGTGTCAGTTCCGCGCTGAAAGGACTCTTAGAGAAAGATTTCATCACTGTTGACAAGGGAATATATTCAGTATATGATCAGTTCTTCCCCATGTGGTTGAGGTTTAAGGGGATGATTTAGACAATAGTTTTTTCCCCAACTACTGATTATTTCCCCAGCACCTCCAGCGCTTTCTGGACCACGGGGTCGGTGGTGTTGATGGTTTTGTAGTAGGCTTCGTCGCCGAAAAGGTTGCGCCCGATGAGGGCCTTCATCCACACTTTTAACTCTTTTTTAGACTCCGCGTTGAGCACGGGCGGCTCGTTCTTGGTCAGCTTCTGGTAATACTGCAACAGCTCTTTCACCTGCGCATCGCTCACCACCATCTTGTTGCAGAGGGAGTTCACATCGGGATACTGCTTGAGCAGCGCCGACTTGTGGTCGTTGGCATAACGGAAGCAATATTGCACCAAGGCGGCGGTGTTGGAGACAGCATAAAAACCGCTCTTGGTGTCGGAATACTGTAGCGGCACGAAGTGGTCGGGCATGATGCCGCCGCCGCCATAGACGGTGCGCCCGCCCACGGTCTTGAAGATCTTGGTGGAGTCGAGACGGATGCTGTCCACCGTCTCCATTTCCCCGTTGACCAATCTGTTGATGATCTCCTCATAGTACGCTTCCGTTCCGTTTTTATAGTCACGTTGGATGCAACGTCCGCTGGGTGTGTGATAGCGTGCGGTGGTCAGCCGGATGGTGGAGTTGTCGTCCAGCTCGAACTGCCGCTGCACCAGTCCTTTGCCGAAGGAGCGGCGCCCCACCACGAGGCCGCGGTCGTTGTCTTGCACGGCACCCGCCACAATCTCGGAGGCCGAGGCGCTGTAGTCGTCAATGAGCACCACCACCTTGCCCTCTTCAAAATTGCCCTTCCTGGTGGCGTACATCACCTCCGGGCGCACGTTGAGGCCTTCAATGGAGACGATCTTCTCCTTGTTGGGCAGCAACTCGTCGCACACACCGATGGCGGCATCCAAGAAGCCACCAGCATTGCCCCGCAGGTCCAGGATCATGGCTTTCATACCCTGCCCCTTCAACTTTCGGATGGCTTTCTGGAACTCCTCGGTTGTGGTGCTTCCGAACTCGTTGATCTTGATGTAGCCCGTCTGCTTGTCAATCATGAAAGAGGCATCCACCGTGTAGATAGGGATCACATCACGCTTGATGTCATAGGTATAGATCTCGTCAAAGCCGGGGCGCAGGATGCCCACCTTGACCTTGGTGCCCTTCTTGCCGCGCAGCTTCTTATACGCTTTCTCGCTGGTGATGCCGATAATGGACTCCCCGTCCACCGTGACCATCCGGTCGCCAGCACGGATGCCCGCCTTTTCAGACGGTCCGCCGGAGATGGTGGAAACGACCATCAGTGTGTCGTTCATGATGTTAAACTGGATGCCGACCCCCTCGAAAGAGCCCTCCAACGACTCCATCAGCACCTTGTTGTCTTCCGCCGAGGCATAGGAAGAGTGTGGGTCCAAAGTCTGCAGGATGGTGTTGATGGATACGTCATACAAAGAGTCAATGTTGACAGAATCGACATAGTATCTGTCGATATAGTTCAGCACCTCGTTGAGCTTCTGCAGGTGGGAGTTGCGCGTGACCGCTTTTTTGTTGTTGAGGATATGGACTGCCACTGTGATTCCCAACAAGAAGGAGATCAGGAGGTAGAAGAAGAGCATCCATCGATTATATCTATCTGTGTTCATGATGATTATGATTCAGTATGGGGGTTTTCGTCTTGTTGTCGCAAAATGGAGTGTTGATGTAACAGGGGCAGGAACTGGTCAAGGAAGCGGTTGTAGAGCTCGTCATGTTCGGGCTGATGATAGCGCTCCACCACCTTCTGCCACTGGTGGGGCTGCACCACGGGCATGTTTTTCTCTTGCTTAATGCGGGCGATATCGTCCACGATCTGCATACGTTGCCAGAGCAGCTGGCTGAGCTGATGGTCCACATTCTCCAGCAGGGCGCGTTGGCGGAGCAGGTCGCGGTCTGGCAGGTTGATGGGGCATTGTAAGCCACTGACCATCTCAGCCCACTGGGCGGGTGTCAGTTGCTGCCCCGCATCGCTCAGCGCCTTTTCCGGAGTGGGATGGCATTCCGTCATCAGGCCGTCGAAGCCGTAGGAGAGCGCTATCTGGGCTGTCTGGGGGATGTATTGGACATCGCCGCAGAGGTGGGAGGGATCGCACAGAATAGGCAACTCGGGATATTTGACCTTGAGGGCGATGGGAATCTCCCAGCAGGGGGCGTTGCGGAGCACATTCTCCTTGTTGTCGGTAAAGCCGCGGTGGACGGCCATCACGCCCTGGATGTCGGCCTGCAGGAAGCGCTCGACATTGCCAGCCCAGAGCTTCAGATCGGCCACCAAAGGGTTCTTGACCAGCACGGTGAAAGGTTTGTGGCTCACCGCGTCTGCGATCTTCTGCACCTCCACGGGGTTGACACCCGTGCGGGCCCCGACCCAGAGGGTGGTGATGCCGTACCGCTCGCAGAGGGCAACATGCTCGGGGGTCAGCACCTCCACACAGACGGGGACGCCATACTGTGCCTGTATCTCGGCCAGCCAGGGCAGTGCCTGCTCACCCAGCCCTTCGAAGCTGTCGGGGTGACTGCGAGGCTTCCAAACGCCGGCCCGGAAGTAGTCCAGGTGCATCCCTTCGCGCTGCACTTGCTCATACAGCTGCTGAGCAGTGAGCCACACTTGCTCTTTGCTCTCCACAGCGCACGGCCCCGCTATCCATATCGGCTTTCGCTCTTGACTAGTCATCATTATCCTCCGTATCCTCTTCTTCTTCCGGCATGAAATAGTTCTTCACAAATTTATTCTTCCAACCTCTGTTACCCAGCTTGTAGGTGAAAGAGGGCTGTCCGTTCTCCGGCGCCAACGATCTGTTCTTAGGTTTGATCTTGCTGATTCCTTCATTGAAGTTTTTGTCAGACGAATAGGCCGACACGGCGTTGTTCTCAAACTGGAAGTAATAGAACTGATCGTCAAACTCAAAGTAGAGATAGAGCTTGTTGCGGGAGCCCTTCTTCTCGATGACGATACGGCCGGGCACCATCTTGAAGACCTGCTTGGAACCGCAGATGATCAAAGGCAGGGTGCGCTGCGATTTGAAGGTGTGCTGGTCTTTGTCCCACTCGAAGAAGATGTCGGAGAACAAGAACTTGACCTGCAGGGCGGCGGGCAGGTGTCTGCCGACAGTACCCAAGGCCAGATTGTGCGTGAAACGCTGGTACTCTTCCCTTCCCAAGATGGTCTTCAGCGACTGGTCGAAGGCCTCGTCTTCAGAGATATCCACGAAATCCAAAGTGGTGGAGTTTTCCAGCATCTTGTTCATCTGCTTCATCGACTCATCACTGAAGAAGAAGTCGATGGAGGTGGTGAGGTGCATCTCGGCGGAGTCGGCCATCATGTAGTTGACAATAGTACCGTTGGTGATGAAGTCCACGCGGCCCAGCTTGGCACCCATGTCGATCTCGCCCACACCCGTGGCGATGCAGTTGTCGGTGTTGAGGGTGATGATGTTGCCGGGTGCTTCGGGATCTTCCAGCTTCTCCATGGAGGCAGCAATGAACTCCCGGGTCTCTTTGTCGTATTTGATATAGCCGAACACGTTGATGTATTCCGCGTCATTGAATTCGTCTTTAGCAGTACCGAAGGCGGTATAGATACGTCCTGTCTTGTTGGAGGAGGCGATGGCAATCACCGCCTTGCGCTCATCCATGTCTTTGGAACGGTCGTGTACCTCGATCATGATGTTGTTGGGGTCCACCTGTTGGAGGATCTTCAATCGGGCATGCTTGAGGGTGTCGCAGCCGGTGCGAATCTCCACGCCACCGAAATAGGAGAGGAAGGGCTGGGTGCTGTGCAGCTCGGCGCGGCCATCGAAGGCAAACTGGTCGCTGAACTGGAAGTACATGTCGATAGGGATCTTGGCTTCGCCGAAGGTCTCTTTGGTCACATAATACAAGGTGTCGAAATAGAGCTTCTGCACCCGCTGGTTCTCGTCCACATAGTCGTAGTAGCCGTTGCCGTACATACGGGTGGCGGTGCGGATCTTGATGTCGCAGTCGTAGAACTCGTGGTATTTGTTCTCGCGTCCCGCGAGGAGTCGCGACTTAGGCAGTCGGTCCATATCAGCCTTTTCCCGGATGATGACATCGCCGCCCTGTGGCGTGACGGCCGCATCGCCCACGTTGATGTAACGGACGCCGTGGGCATAGATGACGTTCTCCGTGAAGTCAAACTCAGCACTCAACGCGTTGAAACGGTAACCCACGGAGGGGTCGGAGGCATAGAGCTCGTTGCCTTCGCTGTGCATATCCACCAGCTCCCGGATCTCTGTGTTGTCGATATCCACATCTTTATAGGGATCTTCCCATTTGAAACGCAGCTTGGTGGAATCGATGGGATCCCAGTCGAACTCGGAAGCGACACCCTTCATCTCATTCTTCACAAAGTAGATCTCGGAAGCCTTGCCGTTGGCTTTGAAATTACCCTTTCGGGTTTTAAAGTCCACGTGAGACTTATAGTTGCGGGTGGAGAAGGCGATATTGTCTTTATTCTTTTTCAAATCATAAATCTGCAGGTCGGAGGTGTCGGCAAGCAGCTCATGATGCTGGAAGGCGAAGAGTCGCGAGGTGATGTCGGCGCGGTTGAACTGAACGACTCCCGTGCCGAACATGCCGTTCGGGGTGATCTTGGAGTTGCCTGTCAACTCGGCTTCGCGGAAGACGGCCATCGGCTTCTCCAGGGTATGGATGAACATCTGGTCCTGATAGGGCTCCCAATGCAGATAACCGTCGTCCACAGCGGCGGGCGGAAACTCCACGCCACTCTGTTGCTCATCCACCACATGATTGTTAGCAGAGCCGTTGGTGGAGTCCAGATAGAAGACCAGACTGTCGGAGATGGTGTGCGAGGTGATATAGTCGATGGTGCCCTTGCCGCGCAGACCTTCGTGGGTCAGGCTGATACTGCCGGCATAGCCGCCTTTGGTGCCATACATGGGCAAACCACCTGTCTGATGCCGAATACCCAAGGAGAAGTCCTTCTGCACCTGCAACGGCTCGTGGATGTCGGGGAAAATACCGCCGGAAACCAACTTGCCGGTGAACTTCATGGAGTCTATCTCGAAGTTGTCGAGGTTGACAATGCGGAACTCGTTGACGGAATAGAAGAAGCGGTTGCGGTCATAGACACCACCCAGAATCTCGGGTTTGTCGTAGAAGACCTTGCCGCCTTTTCTGGCTTCGAAGATCGGATAGTCGGGGTAGTCGGTCATGCCGGACTTGTTGCCGGGCACATCCACATACAAGACACCCGACAGCTCCTCGATCTGGCTCTTGACGCGTTGCAACTTGTAGTCGCCATACATGTCCATAGGACCCTCTTTGTCTTCCACATACATAATCAACGTGTCGATGACGTCCATATCGACCAGGAAACGGTCGTAGTCGAACTGGCAGTTGTGGGTGACAAAGTCGAAGAGGCCGCCGATGACGCGCCCGGAGAAGACCATGTTGCGGTTTTTCTTCACGGTGACCACTTCGTCCATCGGATAGACATTCACAATCTGGGGGTCGCTGAGCACGAAGAACTCGCACCCGGTGATCTTGAGGTCGTTGGTGAGGAGGTCCAAGGAGGCGTAGTGTGTCTTAGATTCCAAACGGATGTAGTCGTAGTCTTTTTTCTTGATCTGGTTGTTGAGGTACTGGGCGATCTTGCTACGGTAGTGGATGCGGTTGTTGATGACGTCATACTCCACGAAACCGCGCGCTGCCAAGTCAATGACCAGTGCCTTGATATCCAAAGGGGGCTTCCGGAACCAGCGGATGACATCCTCGATGGTCACATCCTCGTAGCCGGCGGAGTTGAAGAGCTGCCAAAGCGTGTAGAGAGGGTTCTCCTTGTTGTAGCCTTCAATATCGTGCATCACACTCTCATCATAGTAGTTTTGCGACTCGAAGATGGCGGTCTGCTGGCTGGTATTGCCCACGATGGGCTTGAATTCGATACGCTCATCGTTGGTGTTCCAATGGATGGACTCGATAGTGATATCCAGTTTGTGATAGGAGTCGAAGAAGGGGGAGCGTCCCACGCCCTGTTTGGGTCGTGAGATGAGCAGCTCTTGGTTGTCGTTGTCGTATTTGAAGTTGGCACAAGGATGGTAGATAGAGTCCTCTTCGATGTAGATGCTGACGTGGGCATCTTCAGCCAACAGGTTGGTAGGCTTGATGAGGAAACTCTGCGAGGCTGCCCGGATGATGACTTTCCCGTCGCGGCGGATGGTCACATTGGCCAGCGTATCGCCGGAGGAGGTACCATAGATGGAGGCGCCACGCAGGTCGAAACCACCAATGTAGTCCACGTTGGGATACAAGGACGGGATGGACATGGTCTTGTCATAACTGGTGAAGCGGGGGTAGGTGGCCTTCTCTTCCGAGGTGGCCAGCACCGCTTTCTCTTCCAAATGACCCTTGATGGGGGCGGAAAAGAGGTCGGGATAATAGAATGTGACATTGTCGGCGGAGAGTTGGGAAAAGCGGACATCCACTACATAGTCTTTCAGCTCTGCCTTCACATTGTCGTTGAGTCCGGCGCGGGTCCAATAGACTACGCCTCCCTTTCCTTTGAATTTCAGCTGGGCTGGGAAAAAACGACCCGCCACATCGAAGATCTCCAGACTGTCTTGGTTGGAGTGACCAATCAGGGTGATATTGTCGAAATCAAAATAGGGTTCCTCGTCAAAGCCCATCTTGGAGGGCATGGCATCGGTCTGCCACCAGACATTGTCTTCCGTGTTGAGCACATACCGCAAGAAGAGATCCTCGTAGAGTTTCATCTTCTTCTGGTATTGGGTCAAGCTGTGGGTGGCATGGTACTCCAGAATCTTTGTCCAGGTCTCCGTCTCGTCGGCAAAGTCACTCATGGCAAAAGCCTTATAGGCATGGATATACGCCTCGAAATGGGGAAAGGGGCGGAATTTGTGTTTCAGCATCTGGTTCGCCTCCTCGATGAAAGCCATCTGGGAGTCGTACAGCATATTCTGCTCCCACATGTCCGTGAAATAGTTCAAGAGCTCTTTGGCGTCTTTCTGTCGGTCTTGCGGCACCGTGGAGAGCAGCTCTTTCATCTCCTCCACCGTCTTGGCCGGATCATTGGAAAAACGGGTGAAACGCTGCGCATAACCGCCAAAGGCTGTGCACAACACCAGGATGATCAAGATGATTTTCTTCATAATCAGATTTTTGAAAATTGAACAGCCACCCAGCGGTCTTGAACTTTGTGGGAATCATACCGCAAATGATGCTCTTCGCAGCACTCGCGGATGATGGCTAAATCGGGCTCCTCATAGAAGCCGCTCATAAAGAGCAAGCCGCCAGGCTGGAGACAGCGGACGTAGGTCGGGATATCCTGCAGCAGGATGTTGCGGTTGATGTTGGCGAGGATTATGTCGTAGGTCTCGTTGCCGAGCAGGGAGGCATCGCCCAAGAGCACTTTGATATCCGCACAATCGTTATGGGCAACATTTTCCAGACCGTTGCGGTAGGCCCACTCGTCATTGTCGATGGCGGTCACCTCGGTGGCGCCGCGCATCTTGGCAAGGATAGCCAGCACGCCGGTACCCGCGCCCATGTCCAGCACCTTCTTGCCCTGCATCTCCGTTTCCAGCACATACTGGATCATCTGCGCCGTGGTGGCGTGGTGCGCCGTGCCAAACGACATCTTGGGCTCAATCACGATTTCGTAGTCCACATCGGTGCGCGCCGGATGGAACGGAGCCCTGATGTAGCAACGGTCCGCGATCAAGACGGGCTGATAGTTGGCCTCCCACTCCGCATTCCAGTTGATGTCGGGCATCTCCTGCACGCTGTAGGAGACGTGCACGTCTGGGAAGCCATGGTTCTCCACCACCTCTTTCACAGAGGCCTCGTCATAGTCGTGGGCAGGGATATAACACAAGAGGGTTTCCTCCTTTTCGCCATCCATAAAGCTGTCGCAACCGATGTCGCCCATCATGGAGGTGAAGATCTCCTTCCAGGGGTCGGCGGGCGTGATGTTCAATTGTATTTCCAGGTATTTCATAGGGTTAGTGGTTTGGTTTGGGCGGGCATCCTACATATCGACTGGCTTGCCGTTGAGGGCGAACCAGAGCTCGTCCTCCTCGCCGGTCTTCTTGTTTTGGATGATGACCTTGTAGAAACTCTGTTTGTCGGCAATCTTCTTGACGGTGTAGTATTCTACCACCTTGCAGTTTTTATGCTCTTTCTTCAGATAGTCTTGGATGGTGGTTGACAGCGCATCGGGTTTTCCCATCAGCCAGGTCTCCACAATCTCGCCGTAAGGGTTGAAGACGCAGATCTCTTTGCCTCTGGCGGTGTAATAGATAGCCTGATAGTTGAGGTTGTCATCCTCCTGCCACTCCACATTGGTGACACGGGGATATTTGAGCTTGAAGGCAGCGACCACGCCCTCGGGCACCTTCTGGCTGTCGTCCTCTTTCACGCTCATGTTCATCTTCTCGTAGTATTTGTCGAGTGCGTCATCGGCAGAAGAGGCCTTGCCGCCACCGCCCAGCTCGTAGTCGGGATCGATGGTGCGGATGAGTTTGCCGGTCTTGTCAAAGATGACGGTCGTGACCAGCTTGGCTTTGTAGTTGGCTTTCTCATAGAACTCCACCATGGTCTTGTCGTCCTTGTCGGCGCGGGTCTCCTTGACGGCGGATTTGAATTTGAAGCCTTTGTAGTAGTCGTTGAGATGCTTGAGCATCGGGCCGGTCACCGCCTCTTCGGGCAGCACGGTCAGAGTTTTCTCCCAGATACCGTCTTTGGAGAGATAGACGGCGGTCTTCTTGCCGGTGTTCATACACTTGGCCACATAGGTGCTGTCGATGAGGAACCAGTTGAGCTCTTCGGGGTGCATCACCTTCTTGGCAAAGGCTTTGGTGACCACGGCGGGCACTTCGGAAGCCTTGATGGCGATGTTGCCGTACTCATCTTTCACCACGGGTTCGGGTTTCTCCTTGGCGGGTTTGGCCGGCTTGGGCTCTTTGGGTTCCGGAGCGGGCTTGGGCTCTGGAGCCGGTTTCTGGGCTGCAGGCTTCGGAGCAGGGGCGGGTTTCTCAGCGGCCGGCTTGGGAGCGGGCTTGGTGTTGGCAGCTGTCTGCTTGTTGTCCTTCGGAGCAGGGGCGGGCTTCTCTGCCACGGCCTTCGGATCTTTGAAGTCCTCCGGATCCACACGGCTGAGCAGCTCGTTCGTTCCCGTGGTGCTGAAGGTCAGCTTGGAGGGCTTGAAGCCGACGCCGTCGGGCTTCACCTCCAGGTAGTAGTGCGTTTTCTCGTTGTCTTTCTCTTCCAGACAAGACTCAGAGATGGCGAACTCGGGATAGTTCTCCTTCACGTATGCCGTGATGGCAGAGGGCAGCTCGTTCTGCGGCACGGCGAAGGTGGTGCGCAACCACTCGCCATCAGATGAGATATAGACCTTGCCCGTGGAGCCCTCGTCCTTGATGGTGGCGATATATTGGTTACCATCTTTGACCCAGCTCATCACTTTAGCGTATGAATATTGCATATCCAAGGCTTGCACCACGTCATCGGGCACATCGGCAGGTTTCAGCTTCTGGGCGAAAACATCGGAGGAAAGAAGCGCAAACACTTGAATAACAGCTAATAACAATAACAGGCGTTTCATATTTTTCATATTTTTCGTATTTTACAAAAATAGGTGCCAAAAATACAAAAAAAAAGGAAACCCGCACCTTAACCCTCAAAACTTTGACGTAAAGGCAGTACTCTTTCACAACATCCATACAAAACATCTAACAGACTATCACCCAGCTAAGATACATAAATTTCTAATACAATGATGATTACATAAAAAATGACTTGGCGACCAAAAAGATGCTCAACACATAGGATAATTCATTAATTTCGCACCATAAAAAACTACTTGATGAGACATACTATTGTAATCCTTCTCTTGACCTGTATTGGACTATTGGGCTGTAACGCACAGCCAACGAATTCATTTTCCAAGTTGTACAAAAACACAGATATACACTATTCTTACCACGAAGCGAGTCAAACGCACGATTACTCCAGAAATTGGGATTTTGATGGTGATGGCATTGCCGACGAGTTGCTTTTCGTGGGGAACGGCGGCGCCCATCTTCAATTTCACCCAAAGATACATCTGAGCAGTATCGACACCACCTTTTTCTTCCCCGACCTCTCCTTGGATATGCCCACATATGAAACTTCCTATCCGCCCCAAGTGGGTTTTTCTACCTTGGATTTTTACCATATCCCTGACGGCAGAATGCACTATATGGTGATGAATGTCTCGTCTGAGAAAGGAATAAGGCAGATTCTTTTATTTTATGACGATTTTCTCTTTGAGAAAGGGATGAAGATCATCAACTGCCCGACTCTCCAATTTTCAGACGGACACTCTGCGTTATTTCTCAACAAATTTCGGAGTTACCACAACATTGACTCCATTTCCGTCTCCTCTCACTCCTTTAATGCCCTTTACCTCTCTTGTTGCAAAGGAGATTTCAATTTTCAAAAACAGGACTTGGAGTTCATCAAGAATGAAGCAGTGCGCAAGGAGATAGCTTATTACTATGTCATACGAGATTATGAAACAGAAATGCCGCCAGAACCCACCGCTGTCTTTTTGTTGCAAGGAGGAGAAGAGTTTTATATTACCACTGTGGAACGAGTGGAAAACTCCTGTGGTTTGCCAGAAAACACGCCCGTCACCTGCAAGGCTTATTTGTTTGAAGTTTACACCAAGGAAGGCGTTTTCAACGAGATGGTGATTTACGATATGACACCAAAACAAAACTAAAAGACAGGGCCATATAAGACTCTTGTGGAAAAAAGCACTGTTTTTTGTCGCAATGACTTTCTGTTGAGAATTCTTTTATGGCAGAAATTATGGAATATCGGTTTGTCATATCCGACAAATGATTATTTTTGCTGCCGCTTTTCATTTTTTTATAGATTGTTCTTAAAAAAAGAAAATATGTCCGCTTATAATAAAATATCACTCTGTGTCTTGGCTTGGTGTCTGGCCATTATGGCAGTGGCCTCACCCGTGGACTCTGCCAAGGCCCGTGCTGCGGCGCAACACTTCTGGAGCCAGCAGGTACGTGCCTCGGCGCAACTTGTAGAGGTGACCAACCAGATGCCCTACGCACATCTCCATCTGTTCAACTGCTCCGGCGGCGGCTTTGTCATCGTTGCCGATGACGACTGCGCCAAGCCGGTTCTCGGCTATTCTCTTCAAGGGTCGCTCAACACGGCCGACATGCCTCCTGCCCTGCACTATTGGCTGGGCTTCTACGACTGCCAGATCGCGTGGGCGCGCACGGAGCAGGTCTCTTCGCCAGAAGCAGTCCAAGCATGGACGGCTCTCCTGGCTGGTATGCCCGCCGATAGCAAATATGCCGACACCGTGGCCCCGATGCTCACCACCACCTGGTCGCAACGCCCCTGGTATAATGAGCTGTGCCCCACGGACAATAATCTTCCCTATGGTCACCCTACTACCGGCTGCACCGCCACGGGCATGGCCCAGGTGATGAAATACTGGAACCACCCACGTCACGGCTACGGCAGCTACTCCTACAGTTGGGAGGGCGTGCAACCCTACTGGACCTACGGCACGCTAAGCGCCGACTTTGAAAACACCTACTACGACTGGGACAATATGCCCGATGCGTTGAATTGGAATAGCACCTCGACACAGGTCAACGCGGTGGCCCAGCTGATGTCGCACGTGGGCATCAGCATCCAGATGAGCTACAACCTCTACGGCGACAGCGGCAGCGATGCGCCCGTGGCCCTGTTGGAGTTCACCGATCCGATGTATGTGGATCACACTTACTGTCCCGAGAACGCACTGCCGCAGTTCTTCGGCTATAAGGCCTCCCTGCGTGGGATCGCGCGCGAGGGCATCGCCGACACCGTATGGGACAACATGCTACGCGAGGACATCTCCCATGGACGCCCCGTGCTCTACGGCGGCTTCGGCGTTGACCCCAATACCGGCGAGACCAATGGCGGCCACTGCTTCGTACTCGATGGCTACGACAACAACGGTTATTTCCATCTCAACTGGGGCTGGGGCGGCTCTTGCGACGGCTATTTCCTCTCCTCCGCCCTCAACCCGGCATCCTATGTCTTCTCCGACCGCCAGGAGGCCATCTTCGGCATCGAACCCGATTACAGCCATCTGGAGATGAACAGCGACCTCTCCATACCCTCTCCTATCATCTGGGATAACGAGGTGATGGGCTTTAACTTTAGCATTCGAAACAAAGGCGACTCCACTTTCTCCGGACAGATAGGTATCGGAATATGGGATACCAACGAGGTCTTTTATGGATGGTCGCTGCGAGAAAATGTCAGCATAGAGTCTATGGCTTTTTATGTGGGACAAGGTGTCGGAACCTTCCTTCCCAATATGGAACAGCATAAGGAATACATAGCGGCTTTGATGTACGGAGACACACTTCCTGAATACCCCGTTTTTGAAAATGGGCATGTTAACCATTGCCATTTTTCCATCTCCGGCGTGGGCATCTCTTCTCTGGATGAGCATCATCCCATCATCACCACGCAACACCGGCAAATCACGGTGAAGGACATGGAACAGAAGCCTATCATTGTGTACAATGTGCTGGGCAGTGTCCTCTATCAGAATGCCAACCCGCACGCCGAGACCTTCATTCCAGTGCAAACCGCCGGCGTCTATCTCGTACGCGTGGGCTCCACCACCACCAAAGTCGTGATACCATAACCACCATCAACGATTCAACAAATCAACAATTCAACAAATCAACAAATCAACATAACAATGAATCCTTTATTCGAAAAAACTGTTTATCAGAACCGTCGCGAGAAGCTCACCCAGTCGGTGGGCAGCGGCATCGCGGTGTTCCTCGGCAACCACGAGGCACCGATGAACTATCCCGACAACACCTACAACTTCCGTCAGGACAGCGATTTCCTCTATTTCTTCGGTCTCTCCATCGCCGACATCGCGGCCGTCATCGACTTTGATGCACACAAGTCCATCATCTTCGGCAACGACTTCACCATCGATGATATCATCTGGATGGGTGACCAGCCCACCATCGCCTCCTTGGCCGAGAAGGTCGGCGTGACAGACACTATGCCGCTCGGCAAGTTGGCCGACTACATCCACGAAGCCCAGCAGAAGGGCCGCAAGGTGCATTTCACCCCCATGTACCGTGGCGACAACCAGATCTGGCTCTCCAACCTGACAGGCATCAACGTCAACGAGATCCGTGGCGCCGCCTCTCTGGAACTCATCAAGGGCATCGTAGCCTTGCGTTCCGCCAAGGAGCAGTGCGAGATTGACGAGATGGACAAGGCTTGCGAGATCGGCGTGAAGATGCACACGGCGGTGATGCGCCGCTGTATGCCGGGCGAGTCGGAGCGTGAGCTGGCCGGTCTGGCAGAGGGTATCGCGCTCTCCTACGGCAACGGCATCTCCTTCCCGGTCATCCTGTCGCAACATGGGGAGACGCTGCACAACCATCTGCACAATGGCATCCTGCAAAAGGGCAACATGCTCCTGATGGACGCCGGCGCCGAAGGTCTGATGAACTACTGTTCCGACTACACGCGTACCCTGCCCGTGGGCGGCAAGTTCACCCAGAAACAGCAGGAGATCTATGAGATTGTCCTGAAAGCCAATATGGACGCCATCGATGCGGCGCACCCGGGCATGTACAACAAGGAACTGCACCGCCTCTCCTGCGAGGTGATCGCACAAGGACTCAAAGACTTGGGTCTGATGAAGGGCGATGTGAAAGAGGCTGTGGAGTTGGGCGCGCACGCCCTCTTCATGGTGCATGGTCTGGGCCACCAAATCGGCTTGGATGTGCACGATATGGAAGGTTTGGGACAGATCCACGTCGGCTATGACGAGACGGTGCGTCCGAGCAATATCTTCGGATGGGCATCATTGCGCATGGCCCGCGAGCTGAAGCCGGGCTTCGTGGTCTCCATCGAGCCGGGCATCTACTTCATCCCGCACCTCATCGACATCTGGAAGAAGGAGAACAAGTTCGCCGACTTCATCAACTACGATGTGGTGGAGAAATACCGCGAATTCGGCGGCATCCGTATCGAGGATGACCTGCTGATCACCGAAACCGGCCACCGCGTGTTAGGCCCGCACTTGCCGAAAGGCGTGGACGAGCTGGCGGCCATCATCGGGAAATAGCTAATGATGTAACCGCAAAGGCGCAAAGAACGCTAAGAGCGTTGATTTGTTATTGAATGCGAAATGTGCCGGCAATGAGTTAAGAAGTTAAGAAACTAAGAAGTTAATGGATGCCTCCGTCTTATCTCTTTACGAAGTTCTTCGTCACCACACCGCCGTCGGTCGTGACGCGCACATAGTACATGCCGCCGGCGAGGCTGCTGACGTTGATGGTGGCACGATTCTGTAGAGACGTTCCATGGAACGTCTCTACGACCTGACCATAGACGTTGTACACCTCCACGCCCGTAATCTGGATGCCGGCATCGCTGACCTCCACACTCACCATCTCGGTGGCGGGGTTCGGATACAAGTTGACGGCTTTCTCCAGATAACTCTGAATGCCTACATTATCGGTATGGATGGTCACAATGTTGGACGGATCACTTGTGAGCCCATTGATGCAATGGGCCACCACGTTGATTTCGTAATCCACATTGGGCACTAGCGCTGAGAGTGTGTAGGTGGTAGCATTGGCCGTTACGGAACTCCAGTCGCTCTCCGTAGTCTGGCGGTAGTTGACCTGCCACTCGTTGGCGGTACCCGTCTCCTGTTGCCAAGTCAGAATGACTGTGGTGTGATTAGAAGGATCCAACGTAGCCGTCAGGTTGGTTGGAGATGGACAGGTGGGTTCAGAAGCAACAGTGAAGGCAACCACATTAGACGGGTCGCTGATGACACCGTTGGTGCAGTGTGCTACTACGAAAGCCTCATAAGTAGCATCTGATGATAAATTGTTGATGGTGTAGCTGTTGTTCGTCACCGTGAAAGACTGAAAAGTGCCCCAGACAGGACGATAGTAGAACTCCCACTCGTTGGCCGTGTTGGGTTCTTGCGTCCAAGAGAAGGTGGCTGTCGTGCCATCCACCGCCACTTGCAAGTTGGCCGGGGTGGGACAGTTGGGAGCTGCTGTGGTGGCAAAGGTGTCGATGGTGGTCCACTCGCTCTGGCCATTGCCGCAGTCTGCCTGCACCCGTACAGAGTAGTTGGTCTCGGGCATCAGGTTAGAGAGCGTGACGGATGGCGTGGTGGCCGGCAGCGTAATCCAGGAGCTGCCCGTGGTCTCTCGGTAAGCCACCGTCCAGCTGGTCTCGCTACCGCCAGGTGTCCAAGACACTTGGGCGGAGGTGGAGGTAATGCCGCTGACCTGGATGTTGGTCGGCATCTCGCAAGGAATCAAGTCGAGGGAGATATTGTCAAGATAAGCCACGTTGTAGTCGGCGTTGGAGAATTTCGGAGCCCAGATGGCGATGTGGACGCCTGTCCCGGTGTAATGGTCGAAGTTCACCGTGTAGGTCTCGAAGGTGGTGCCCACGACATGAACCGTATCCACCGGAACGAAGGAGTTGAAGTCGGTCACATTGTTCAGCACACCCACATAGAGCAGGCCGTTGTAGTTGTTGGAGGTGGAGTAACCCCGCGCCTCAAACTCCAGCTGAACGTTATTCAGCGGATAAGCAGTGGTGTTCAATGCAGGCAAGATCAGCATCTGGTCACCATAGCTGGTGGTCGTGTAGGCATAGAACCGGACGGAGTTGGTGCCGGAAGCCGCATAGGTGGAGTTGCTATATAAGGCAGGATATCCAGCATACGAGGTGATGGTTCCGTTGTTGAAGTAGCCCCAGCAGTCAGGCAGGTTGTTGACGGATATCGTAGTGGAGGTGGAGCCAGTGTAGCTATCGAAATTCTCGGTGAAAGGCAACACATCGATAGGATTACACAAAGTGCTGAAGGAGAACATCTCCGCATAGATGCTCTCTTCTCCCGGACCGCAGATCTGCTTTACATATACATCGTAAGTGGTGTTGGCTGTCAGGCCAGTGATGGTGGCGGAAGGTGTGGTGCTGGTCACCGTGGTGCCCGTACCCGGCGTGAAGCCCGCAGGCCCGTAGTTGACCTCCCAAGAGGTGCCCAACGTGTCGGCCACATCCCAAGCGACAGTGGCAGTGGTCACGTCAAGAGCAGTCAAATGCACGTTGGTGGGCTGCTCGCAGGTGGGAATGAACTGGATCATCACATCGTCCATGTACATGTAGTTGGCGGCGCCGTTGGAGACAAAAGCGATATAACGTCCGTTGCCAGTGTAGCTGTCCAGATCTACGGAGAAGCTCTCCCAGACGGAGGTGGTGGACGGTGAGAGGGTGTCGATGGCCACGAAGGTGCTGATGTCAGTGGGATCCTCTATCACACCCACCTTCAGGTTGTAGGCCGCCGAGCTCTTGTTCAACTTGACGTTGACACGCAGCGTGCTGATGTCGATGGACGGATCGAACTCGGGCATGGTGGCGATGGTGTGGGTGGTGGAGGTGGAATAGAAGTAGAGGGCACCGACACCGCTGTAATGCGTGGTGTTGATGTACGGATAACGGGTGGAAGAGAGATAAGACGTGTAACGGTCCCAGCAGGTCGGGAAGGCAAGGGTGCCGGTGCCGTAGTCGTCAAAGTTCTCCGTATAGGGCAGGGAGTCGATGTAGAGACAGTTGGTCTGGAAAGTGCAGTTGTTTGACCAGTCGCTGGTCTCTGTGGGTGAACATACCGCTTTGACATAGAAGTCGTAGGTGGTGGCGGGATCCAGACCGGCAAGTGTGTAGTTGGGCTGAGTGACGGTGACCTGCGTGCCCGTCACATTGGGGAAGTAGCCAACAGGACCGTAGGAGAGGATCCACTCGCTTTCGCCATGGCCGGGTGTCCAGGAGACGCTTGCTGTAGTGGTGGTCAGGGAGTCCACAACCAGATTGTGGGGCATGACACAACCGGGGGCGTAATCTACCACCAGATGGTCTATATAGCAAGTGGTGAGACCCAAGGTGCGGAAGGCGATGAAGCGGCCCGTTCCCGTGTAGGAGGTGAAGGGCACGGTGAATCCGTTCCACACGGCGGTATGCGGCTCTATGGTCTCGATGAGCTCAAAGGTGGCGGTGTCGTGGGCATCCGTCATCACACCCACATCGATATGGTGTACGTTGCCCATGGCGGCCTTGAAAGCCAAAGAGATCTGCATGTCCGACATGTTGACATCCATCTCCGGCATCACCGCATACTGATAATAAGTGGCAGATGCGGAATAGAAATAGAGCGCACCCGGCAGAGTCAGGCCCGTGGAAGCGGTTGTGGAGGTGATGTAGGGCGCCGTGCTGGTGTTGGAGATCTTGGTCCAACAGGATGGGAATGCGGAGGAACCAGTACCGTAATCATCGAAGTCTTCCGTGAACGGGAACTCCGTGACAGGTGTACAAGAGGTGGTGAAGGAGGTCTTGGTCCATTCCGTGGGACCGTCCGGGCACATAGAGCGCACATACACATCGTAGGTGGTGTTCGGCATCAGGTTGGTGAGCGTGTAATGGTCGTCACCCAACGTGATGGGCGTGGCCGTGGCAACATTGAAGCCCGTCACTCCGTAGCACATGTCCCAAGAGGAGGTGCTGGCAGGGGCATCCCAGCTGACAGTGGCGGAAGTGGCTAAGATGTTGGAAGCCGTCAGGTGCTGCGGTGCAAAGCAGTCAGGAGCCACCGACAACACGATGTCATCCATGTACATGGTGGCTGCCACACCCTCTTCACTGCGGATGGCGATAAAACGACCAGGCCCGGTGTAGCCAATGAAGTACACCTCCGAGGGCTCAAAGACAGTGGTAGTATCTGGGGTGATCCGCTCTATCAGCTGGAAGGTGCTCCGGTCGAAAGGATTGGTCATCACACCCACCTCCAGATAATGGGCGGCAGAGCTCTTCCGGATGTAGCTTGACAACACCAGGTTACTGATGTCGATGGAGGCATCCAGCTCAGGCAATACGGCGTAGCAGTAGGTACCTGTGGTGGTGTAGAAATAGAGGGAGCGTGTGGAGTTGTGGGCCGTGGAGGTGACATAAGGATAATCTGAGGTGGCGTTGGTGATCCTGCTCCAACAGGCCGGATAGCTGGCTGCACCAGTGGGATAGCTCTCAAAATCTTCCGTGTAGGGCAAGGTGACAACAGGGTCGCACATCGTGTGGAAGGTGATCACATTGGTCCAGTCACTGTATTCTGTGCCACCGCAGTCTGCCTGTACCCGCACCTCATAGATGGTGTTGCTGGTCAAGCCAGTGAGTGCGTAGAAGGTGTCCACAAGACTCGGAATGGTCGTCCATACCGTGTCATCCGCCGGTTTGTAAGAGAGATTCCAGGAGGTCTCGGAAGCGCCGGGGGTCCAGAAGACGGTAGCCTCGTTTTGCGCATAGTCGGCAACGCTCACATCCGAAGGTCTGAAACAGGTGGGGATGTAATCTACTACTACATTGTCAATGTAGATGGTGTTGAGGGCAGTGCCAGACCCGCTGCGGAAAGCGATATAGTGGTTAGTGCCTGTGTATGCAGAAAGCGGCACATCGAAGGATTCCCAGCTATTGACAGCATTAGGGGCGACCGTGTCCAACGGAACAAAAGAGGTGTAGTCGGTGGGATCGCTCATGGTGCCCACCACCAGTTGGTAGGCCGCCGCACCCTTGCGGGCCATGAAGGAGACCTGCAGCTGATTCAGGTTGATACTGTTGTCAATTTCTGGCAAAGCGGCTATCACATAATAAGTGCTGGAAGCATACATGTACAAGGCACCCGGTGCTGTATAGTAGGTGGTGTAGATGTAGGGATAGGCGCTCACTGTGCCGCTGTAGCTCTTGGTCCAGCAAGCCGGGAAGGTTCCGGAGCCCGTGCCGTAGCAGTCAAAGTTGTTGTGATAAGGGAATGTGGAGATGGGTGCACAGCCCGTGTTGGCCGTTTGGATGTCGGTCCAGGCACTCTGGGAACCATCTGCACAAAGAGCACTCACCCGTATCTGATAGGTCATGTTCGGAATCAGGTTGTTGATGATTGCAAAGGTGTCGGAGACAATCATCTCACTCCAGGTTCCGTCATCGAATTCTTTGTATTGTACCATGGCACTACTGTTAGCGTTGTAGTTTTTCCAACTGGCCGTCAGACTGGTGGGCTGCGGGTTGGAGAGGACAAGGTCGTAGGGTTTCTGACAAGAGGGGATGTAATCCACTTCCACCTCATCGATGTACATGGCGTTGGTAGCGGAGAAGCCAGTGTGGAAGGTGATGTAGCGGCCAGTGCCGGCGTAGGTGTTGAAGGGCACCTCAAAGGACTGCCAGGTGGAGTTGGCGGTGGGGGCTACGGTATCGATAGCCACGAAGGTGGTGGGATCGTCAAGGTCGCTCATGATACCCACGACAATCTTGTAATTGGCAGAAGTCTTGTATGCCTTGAAAGAGACCTGCAAGTTCTGAACGTTGAAGCTGGAGTCCAGTGCCGGGAGAGACGCTCTGTCAAAATAGGTGGAAGTGCTGTAAAGGTAGAGGGAGCCGACACCGCTGGCATGGGTAGAGTGTACGTAGGGATAGGTGGTGACGGTTCCACTGTAGTATTTCGTGAAACAGGTCGGGAATGTGCCCGTGCCTGTCCCGTATGTGTCAAAGCCTTCAAAGTAAGGCAAGGTAGTGATAGGCAGGCACTGAGTCTGGATGGTGACGGGTTCGCTCCAGTGACTTTGAGTGCCGTCGCCGCAGTTGCTGTTCAACCGCACCTGATAAAGAGCGCCGTCCACAAGGTTTGTCAGCAGATAGGTTGTGTCACTGATATTCTCGACTGTCGTCCAGGCGGTGTCGCCAGACAGCATGTACTGCAGATTGTAGGAGCTTACGTTGCCCTCCGCCGACCACACAATCTCGGCAGTGAAGGGGGTGGTGTTCGCTGCGCTGATGGTGGCAGGGGCCAGACAGGTCTGGGCAATATCCACCAACAGGTTGTCGAGATACATATAGTTGGCGCTGCCCGCGGGCGTCATGAAGGCCACATATTGTCCGTTGCCGGTGTAGGAGGTCAACGGCACAGAGAAACTCTCCCAGGTGGAGGTGGCAGACGGCGACAGCGTATCGATGGGCACAAAGGTGCTGTTGTCGAGCGGGTTGGTCATCACGCCCACCATCAATTTGTAGTTGGCGGAAGACTTCCGCAGTTTGAAGCTGACCTCCATGGTGTTGAGGGCGCCGTTGATCTTGGGCGTCGTGGCCCAAGTCTGTGTGGCGGAGGTGCCGTAGAAGTAGAGGGAACCCGGTGCTGAGTAGTTGGTGGTGTTGATGTAGGGATATGTTGTAGAACTGTTGGAGAAGCCGCCTCTGTTCCAGCAGGGGACAAAGGTGGTGGTACCCGTGCCATAACTGTCGAAGGTCTCCTCGTACGGCACATTGACGGAGACGCAGAACGTGGAGAAGTTCAACGTCTCGGTGGTCCAGTAGCTCACGTCACCGCCACCGCAGTCGGCCTGCACCTTGATGAGGAGTTGGTAGTCCGTATGGGGTGTCAGCCCACTGATAGTGTAGGAGGGAGAGGTCAGCCCATAAACAGTGGTCCAGTCGGTCTCGTCGGCGAACATGTACGACACATTCCAGAGCGTCTCGGTAGCCCCCGGGGTCCAGGAGACAGTGACCTGCTCTTCGTCTGGGATATACGTGATGTCGGTGGGTTGTTCGCAGGTGGGTATGTAGTTGAGGTTGAAGTTATCGACATTCATGTTCGAGAGGGCGTTAGCGTCGCCGCAACGCAATGCGATATAGTGGTCGTTGCCCGTGTAGTTGTTAAAGTCCACATGGAAAGGCACCCAGGTGGAGGTGACGAAAGGTCTTAGCGTGTCATAAGGATGGAAGGTGGTGCCGTCTGTGGGATCGGTGATGGTACCGATGACGATATAATAATGGTTGTTGGTGGTACGCAGCATCATGGATGCCCTCAATGTATTGATGGCGATGTTGGAGTCTATCTTCGGGGTGCTGGCGATATCGTAGTAGGCAGTGGAGGAGTAGAAATACAAACTGCCTGGGGCGGAGTAGTTGGTGTTGGTGATGTAGGGATAAACGGTGGAGTTGCCGTTGTAGAATCTGGTCCAGCAGGTCGGGAAGATGTCGTCACCCGTGCCGTAGGTGTCGAAGTTCTCCTCATAGGGCATCGAGAAGATAGTGCAAGGATCGGGCAGCGTGGTGACACACACCAGCTGGGAGCTTGCGTTGCCTCCGGTGGAATAGACCGCCTCCACCGAGTAGCAGTAGGGCGTCTCCATCGTCAGCCCCTCGTCCGTGTAAGTGAAGCCATCGATGAGGGAGGTGTTCACCTGGACATTGTCACGATAGACGTTGAAGCCCAGCAGGTTTTCGTTGGCGAAGTAGCCCTTCACGACGAAGGGCACGCCCAGCTGCTCTAAGGAGGTGTCGTCAGACCAGGCCTGCCACCCTGTCGAGGTAAGCTGGATGCCGTTGCCGGTGCTCACCTGGCCCATGATGCAGACGGGAGGACACCAGGGACCACTGCTGATTGAGCCCGTCATGGAGACCGTCACCCAGTAGGTACCCGCCGGCAGGAGGGTGTCTATGGTGGTCGTCACCCGCATGATGGGACGGGTGGTATCGCTCAGGGCGGTGGCGCTGGTACGGTAGATGCCAGTCCAGCTGGAAGAGGTCATGCAGCTGGTCGTTCCGGAGGTCCACACGGGCGTGGAGGTGCTGTCCACCGGCTCTGTGTCGTAGATGGAGACGAAGGCCGCCGTGATGGACGAGGTGGTGGTGGAGCCCGTCTGGTAGGCGAAGAAGTCGATGGTGGAGATGTGCGCCGCCACCGGCAGCGTGAAGTCATCACCCACCTTGAAGTGGGAATTTTCGTTGATATTCCGGCCCAGGATTGTCTGGCCTCCGTAGGAGCAGCTCACATCGTTGCCGTCATAGCCGCCGCCGGGGTAGATGACCATCTGCGACTGGTCCCATAGGTTGAGGCGGAGCGGCTGGGTAGTCCCGGAGGGAATGCCCCAGGTGAGCTGGACGGCGTCATACGAAAGGGCGGTGGCCGTCACGTTGGTCGGCGGGTTCTGCTGTGCCGTCAGGGAAGTGCCAAGACAAGCTATCAACAACAGCAGCGTGAAAGAGTACAGATTTTTCATAATCATATTGTTTTATTGTGAATATATTTCAGATATCACTGATGGAAAATAGAGACGGCAAATATAAACATTTTGGGGGAAAACGGAGGCAAGAGGGGTGTTGCTTTGTTTAATTGTTTATTTGTTGATTTGTTGGTACTATTGAAAGAAGCATAAGGGTTAAGAAACTAAGAAGTTAAGGGGAGGGGAGTTCAGTGTCAAATAGTGTCAAAACATGCAAATTGTCACAGTGTTTCATCATATCATTTTTTTTTTATTTTTGCAGGCTGTATGTTTGAAATTCGCGAATTGCGAACGTTTTAATGTAACTAATTAATTTTACGATAAATGAAGCCACAAGATATTGTTATATTATTAAAAAAAACAACTTTCAAAGGACAAAATCTTTCCTGCAGGGGATTGGCCGAGTCGTTGGGCATGAGTGCATCCAGTGTGAGTGAAAGTTTGGAGCGGTGCAGAAATGCGAAATTATTAGATCGCAACAAAAAGCGAGTCAATACATTAGCATTGCATGAGTTTTTATGTCACGGTATCATGTATGTGTTCCCTGCCGAAATAGGTCGCGTTATTCGAGGAATCCCCACATACACAAGCGCTTCACCCATAAAAGAACAAATCACCGACAATGGAGAGTGTTATGTGTGGCGATACGTGCAAGGAACTGCACGGGGACATCAAATTACCCCCCTATATACATCCGTGCCAGAGGCTGTCCTGAACGACAATGAACTATACCAATTGCTTGTTATAGTGGATACCCTGCGAATGGGAGGTGTTCGTGAAAAAAATATAGCCATTGAAGAACTAACCAAAAGAATGAACCAATATGCCGAAAACAAATGAGGAACGCCTGCAAGAAATTGCCGAGGGCATGCAAGAACTCAATGAAAGACTTGTATATGTGGGTGGTGCAATGGCTGGATTGTATGCCACCGATCCTATAGCTGTTGAACCACGTACCACTTTAGATGTGGACTGCGTGGTTAATTCAAAAAACTATGCCGAACATATTGCCTTTGAAAAATTGCTGAGGGCCAAGCACTTCAATAACGACCCGACACCTGACGCGCCTCTGTGCCGGTGGGTGTTCAACGGAGAAAAAGTTGATGTGATGTCTATGGAGGAAAAAAGTCTTTCTTTTGGCAACAGCTGGTATCACCCCGGTTTCAACAAACGCAAACCTTATACTTTGCCTTCAGGAAGGGTCATCTACCGATTGCCTGTGACCTATTATATCGCAACAAAGATTGAAGCACTTCTATCACGCGGAGGTGAAGATTGGCGCGGAGCTAAGGACCTTGAAGACATTGTCTATGTGTTGAATTATTGTCCAGAATTTTTCGAAGAATTCAAACAAGAAGATAAAAACGTACAAGTATTTGTTTCCGAACAATTTGCCAAAATGATGGATCGTCCCAATTTTTCGGAAGAAATAGAATGTATGATCTCCTCGGAAGAAATGGACCGGACGGATTTGATATTGGAAACAATAAAGACCGTGGCAGCATGGAAGCCTACTACATTGCGTATTCAATTTGTCAGCGACTTGCACTTGGAGTTTCCAGAAAACAGGATTTTTCTAGAAAAGCATCCTCTTGAGGTTACAGGGGATATATTGCTCATTGCAGGAGATACCGCCTACCTTGATCCCCCAAATTCCAGTAAAGATACTTACTCACAATATGCTTTTTGGGATTGGGCTTCGGAACGATACAAGCAAGTGATCGTATGTTTTGGCAATCATGATTTTTACGGGCATTATGACCTCACCACCATCCCTGACGGCTATTGCAAAACCATTCGCGCCAATGTACACGGATACTATAACAGCGTAATTCATTTGGAAAATACCGACATTATTGTTTCTACCCTTTGGTCCCATATAGAGCCGGATAAAGCCTATTATACTGAACGAAATGTGAGTGATTTCTATCGAATTAAACACAACGGACACATACTCACGGCAGACGACTTCAACCACGAACATGAGCGTTGTATGAATTTCATCAAGGCAGCGGTCGCGAATAGCAAGGCCATTACGAAAATAGTTCTCACACACCACGTACCAACAACGCTTTGCACCGCAGAAGAATTCAAAGGGAGTATCATCAATGGAGCGTTCACTGTGGAACTAGGTAACTACATAATTGATACAGACATCGATTATTGGATTTATGGACATTCTCACCGCAATATTGACGCTCAAATTGGCCAAACCCAGATTCTTTCCAACCAATTGGGCTATGTTTCACACTCCGAACATTTGTTCAATGGTTTTAATAAGGGAAAGATGTTTGAGATATAGCAGCAAACAAAACGACTCCTCTTCACTAACCTCTACTATTATCCTTTTTTGGCAAAATTTTTGCAAGGAAAAACAAGCGCACATCCGAAAATTCTGATGTGTCAATATGTTATTTTTAGTAAGTAATTGAAATCCATTATATTATGAATGAGGAAGAAGTAAAAGATCCTGCATTGGACAATGAAATGCCGGAAACGGAAATGTCTGAAAAGGAAGAACAAACTGACAATACGACTGTCACAGAACCCGAAAATGAGGAAAAAAAGAAGGAAGGCAAGTCTTTCTTCTCCAAAAAAAATAATAAAGAAAAACAGAAAATAGAGGAACTGGAATCTCAAGTGGAGAAACTGCAAGCCGAGAAGGCGGAGCTCAACGACCGCTTCCTGCGTCTCTACTCCGAATTTGACAACTACAAGAAACGTGTCAACAAGGAGAAACTGGACTTGATTTCCACTGCCTCTGAGAAGGTGATCGTGAGTCTGCTGCCCATCATGGACGATTTCGAGCGCGCCATCGCCGCCAACGAGAAGGTGGAGGATGTGGCCGCCATCAAGGAAGGCTTCAATCTGATATACAACAAGATGCAACAGATGTTGACCCGTCACAATGTGAAAGAAATAGAGGCTATTGGCCAAGAGTTCGACACCGACCTGCACGAGGCGGTGACCCACTTCCCGGTCGAGAAGGAGGAGGACAAGGGCAAGGTGATTGACGTGACGGAGAAGGGCTACAAACTGTCTGACAAGGTGATCCGCTACGCCAAAGTGGTGGTGGGTCAATAACGGAAAGGAGACATTATGGCAGAGAAAAGAGACTATTACGAGGTGCTGGGCGTCACCAAAGAGGCCTCGGCAGACGAGATCAAGAAGGCCTACCGCAAGAAGGCCATGCAGTACCATCCCGACCGCAACCCCGGCGACAAAGAGGCCGAGGAGAAGTTCAAGGAGGCGGCAGAGGCGTATGATGTGCTGAGCAACCCCGACAAGAAGGCTCGTTACGACCAATTCGGCCATGCCGGCATGGGCGGCGCAGCCACCGACTTCTCCGGTGCCAACATCAACGACATCTTCAGCCACTTCGCCGACATCTTCGGAGGCGGCTTCGGCGGGGGCTTCAACATCGGCGACTTCTTCGGCGGCGGGGGCGGCGGCACAGCCCAGCGCGTGCGCCGTGGCACCAACATCCGCATCAAGGTCAAGATGACCTTGGAGGAGGTGGCCAACGTGACCGAGAAGAAACTGAAAATCAACAAATACGTGCCCTGTACCCATTGCAACGGCACCGGCGCCAAGGACGAGCACAGCAAGGAGACCTGTCCCACTTGCCACGGTCGCGGCCAGGTGATGCAGCAGCAACGCTCCATGTTCGGCGTCATCCAGCAGGTGTCGGAATGCCCTACTTGCCACGGCTCCGGCGAAGTCATCAAAGACAAATGCCCGCACTGTCACGGCAATGGCATCGTGAAGGGCGAGGAGGTGGTGCAAGTCTCCATCCCCGCGGGTGTCGATAACGGCATGCAGCTGACCTTGCGGGGCAAGGGCAACGCCGCACCCAACGGTGGCATCAACGGCGACCTGCTCGTCGCCATCGAGGTGGCCGACCACGACATCTTCGAGCGTGACGGCAACAACCTGTATCTCAACTATCACATCAGCATTCCGCAGGCGGCCCTCGGCGCACAGGTGGAGATCCCCACGCTGACCGGCAAGGCCCGTATCAAGATTCCCGCAGGCACCCAGAGCGGCCAGGTGCTGCGTCTGCAAGGCAAAGGACTCCCCGAGATCAACCGCGGCAATACGGGCGACCTCATCGTCAATATCAACGTGTGGACGCCTAAGTCGCTGACCAAGGAGGAGAAGGAGATCCTGGAGAAGCTGAGCACCCACGACAACTTCGTGCCCAAGCCCGGCAAGAGCGACCGCAGCGTCTTCAACCGCGTGCGGCAGTTCTTCAACGACTAAGCTACAAGATAAAAGAGCGGCGTTCTTTCCCTATTCCTTCAACCACTCCAACGCCTTCTCCAACAGCTCGTCCCGACCTTCGCGAACACCTTTGACGGTGGGCCAGACGTAGATGTCGGGAATGATGCCGACCCGCTGCGTCTCTGTGCCGTCCGGATAGTAAATGCCGATGCCGGAGAAATAGGAGCAGACCCCGCCCGGAAGCCGAATGCCCACCACATCGCCATCCGCACCCGCCGTCGTGTTCCCGATGACGATGCTGTTCGGGAGCGTGCGGTACATCATAGTGCAGAACTCCGCGTGACTCTGTGACCGCTCATTGATGAGAATAACGATCTTACCCGTATATGCTTGCTTGCCTTTGCCGGTATAATTAAGATTTGTCCAGACAAAAGATCCGGGATTGGTCAAATCTGGACAAGTGACCTTGAAAAATGGTCTTGATTTGTCTGATAAAACACTGTAAAATTGATAGTTGATGGTTTCATTCGGATACTCTCTCAAATCCAAGATCAGCGCTTTGGTGGTGTGTAAGGTGTCTGCGATGCGTTCCACCCATGATTTGGTGATGTCGTCCATGGAGACATATCCGATGCTGTCTCCCAAATCCTTATAGCAGACTTTGTCGGTTTGGAATGTTGGTTTCATCTCTTCAATATTATATCGGGTGATGGTGGCCTCCTTGGAGATTCCATCCGAAACGAAAGAGATGCGGGCGGTGGGCTTGTCGCCGCTGCAAATATCCCACAACAATTGCCGGAGCTTTGCACGATGGTTGGATGCGGCATAATAGGGTGACAGACTGTCAATATAATACGAAACAGGTCGGCCATCAATGTGAGTGATGACATCTCCGATATGCGGTCCTGCACTGTCGACTTTTTCCGGATCCCAATAATCGGAAACCACCAAGGTGTCATTATTCAAGAAGCTCACTTTGAACGGAGGTCGGTAATAATCCAACGATTGTGTGGATTTCATTGACCAAACGGCCCCATGGGTATCGCCTATTTGGGCAATCAGGCGCCTGACAGCTCTCCAATAGGCTTTTTTGTCATCGGCGGAGAGGAACGAGGCAATATGATTCTTCATGACCGTGTTCCAGTCGGCATCCATAAGATATTTGTCCGGAAAGAAATAATACACCATGTTCCAATACCGGTAAAGAGCTAACAGCCGGAAGCCAGCGTCAGGGCACTCCATCTCGGCATAGTCGTTTTCGTGGGTGAAGTTCGCCGTTTTTACCCATAGAGAGGAATAGCTCACATAATAGAGTCCATTATTGCGGTTTTGATAGACGTTCATCAGCGTCTTGTAGAGCTTTGGAGACAGAAGCTCCGGGTTGATCCACGCCAAATCTGGCTTTAAGAAAGCATTCGTGTCAACGGGCTTGACATTTTTATTGGCAGGAATTTTCCCATAATGAAGAATCCATTTGGCCAGGTATGCGTCACGCTGTTTGTTGTCTGTCACTTTCAGGTAGCCGTGCAACATTCGGAAAAGCTCGTAATCCCAATTGTACGTGCCTTTGGAAATGGTCGGATGATGGTATTTCAGGAAGCCCCAAACCCGCCCTAACAGTTCAAGATTGTCCACCAGTTGCGGGGTCATTTCGGGAAAAACCACATTGGAGCCGTGGTCATACGCCGTGTCTTGGACTGCGCCAGACTTGTTGGATGGCGTTTGTGCGACAGAGAGGGTTGCACAGAGAAGGAGAAGGACGGTGAATAGGATATGCTTTTTCATATTAATACTTGATTTTGAAATACTTCAGCAATGACTTATATTGATCTTGCGCCGTCAGGCAGGTGTCACGCAGGTAATCGTTTAGGTGCCCCCAGTTTTGAAGACCTCGGTAATAGAAAAGGTGCCGCTCCTCGGTGATGATGAACGGCACATGGCCGCTTTGCAGGCATTGCCAGAACATCAGCAGTCGCCCTACACGACCGTTGCCGTCTTGAAAAGGATGGATGTGCTCAAACTGCACGTGGAAATCCAAAATGTCGTCAAATTGCACCTCTTTGATGGCATTATATTCTGACAGCAAGGCCTTTATATGCTTATGAACCTCTTCGGGCTGCACCGTTTCCTCGCCGCCCACCTCGTTGGGCAACCGCTTGTAATCGCCAACGGCAAACCACGATTTTTGACTGTCGGAGGTGTTGGCTTTCAGCATCAGGTGCAGCTGTTTCAGATGGCTTTCCGTGATTTTGTCGGTGGCATGGTCGATGATATAGTCAATGCAGCGGAAGTGATTGACGGTCTCTATGATGTCGTCGATGCGGGTGTTCTCGGTGGTAATGCCAAGAGTGTTGGTCTCGAAAATATAGCGGGTTTGCTCCTTGGTCAGTCGAGAACCTTCGATATGGTTGGAGTTGTAGGTCAGATCGATTTGGGTGCGATGGTAAATCCCACCTTTCAGTTTCGTCTCCTTCTCGTCGCGCAGACGTTGAAGCAGCGGCGAAATGTGCTGTTTGCCTTTGCGCGGCAGAACGGCATCGGCGGGAATATTCCAGGTTTTACCCGTCAGAAACGCACCATCAATTTTGCCCGTAGCGCAATAATGACGTGCGGTCCGCACGCTAATGCCATACTTTTCGGCAAATTGGATGACTGAGATGTATTCCATACTATCGGCAAGAATCTAATGAAAACCGCAGCAAAGATACGATTTTTTGCCGATAGCGGCAAGAGATGATTTCGTGCTTGGTTTTAGCGACTAAAAAAATTATTCTTTCCTTTCGAGAAAGATGATAGTCCCATCATTGTCTTCTTTCCAACGACCATTTTCGTCAATAATCCAATCGAGACCGATATCAATGGCATTCACCTTGAACAATGTGGTGTTGTGTGTAGCGGAATCAGTGACGCAAAAGACAAAACCCATTTTATATGTGTCTTTGAGAGTTGATGGCCAGGTGTATTCCACGCCATTTGCTATAAAACTGGATGTCTTCTCAGGGGCGGTTTGGGTTTCGATGCCATGTTCGTAAAGATATTCCTCCGCCGTGTTGACATAAAAAGCAAAATCGTCATAAAACACGAACCTATCATCGTCTGGAGAGAGAGTGTCAGGGTCAAAGTCTAAATTAGGGTAGACAAAGAGCGCCTGTATGCAGTATTCCGCAGTGCAATCCGGGAAGTGGTAAATATTTTGGCTTGTTGCATGGAAGGTGGCAGCAAGCAAAATGACAATCGCAAAAAGTCGTTTATTCATGTGAAAAGCTGCTTGATAAAGTTACAACACCGAGGCGATTTTGCGGACAGCGGTGAGGCGGCGGATGAAAGAGCTGTTGCGCTTGGTGGTAATCATATCGTAGCGTGTCTGTAGCGCAAGCAGTGGTTCTGCGTCCAAATCAAGAGCAGTGGCAATCAGGATGGCCATTTCTGTGTTGAGCGGACGCTTGCCATTCAAAACTTCATTCAGTTGTGTGTAAGAAACACCTATTTCAGTCGCCAGCATTCGTTGAGTGATGCCGCGATATTCTATTTCGTCTTTGATCACCTCGCCGGGATGTGTAGGGATATAAGGCTCTAATTTGCCGACTTCTTTCTGTTTCATAATGATTATTGATAATGATTGCTCAATTCCATGATATTTACAATGTTAGCGATTGTTTCAGTTCCTTCGGTACTCTCTTCAAACTCTATTCGATATTTATCATTGACTCGTACTGATGAAAGCCCTACTTTGTCTCCTAATAATTTTTCATAGTGCAACGAGCTATATCGCGCAAGAGACAAAACATTGGGCGATGTAAACATCAAATCAACTATTTTGGCGTATTTCTTGATAACACCAGGTTGAAAACGATGTTTTTTGTCACCGCTGTTTCCGGTTTCGTATAGGTTTTGAAGATAGTCCTTTGCAAAGAAAACTTTCATCGTTTAGTAATGTTCAGGCCGCAAAAATAATAAAAATCCAATGTATTCGCAAAAAGGTGAATTTTTTATTTTTGTTTCGTTTTTTTCTTCCTCCCATACTTCCCCTTCACAATCTCAAACGAATTCCGTGTCAGTTCCTGAAGCAGCTCGGTGTCAATGGTTTGCAGGTTGATGCCGACCCAGTACTTGGGGTTGAAGTGGTTGTCGGGCAACTCCACACCGGCAGCGGTGCCGAGCAGTTCGGCGATGCGCTCGGTCTGGCACTTCACCACCACGGTGAACTCGTGGAGGTCGCAGTAGCAGAAGGTGTGGCCGCAGACGTAGAACACCAACAAGGCGTCGCCGCCGGGCATCTTCGCGAAGGGGAACTTCTCCTCCACCTCGCCGAGGGACAGGCAAAACTCACGGTATTCTTCGAGGTTCATGATGATTCTTTTTTTTGTGATTATTTTTAAATCGCGCAGTCATTATTCCTCCTCGTCAGTGCTTGTCATTTCAATGTGCCATCGCAATGCGTCCATCCAGCCTTGCTCATATTTCATAATGGTGCTTTTTCGTAGCGCAAAAGTAGAAATTTTTTAGAACTGGCTTTGGTATAACTGAAAAAAATGTATTTTTGCGAATTGAAAAATTTGTAATATGAAAACTAAAAACTATAAAAAAATAGAACAAAAAATACAAGTTGCTAAGGAGCCTTCTGTTGCATATAACTCAAGAGGTTTGGGCGGTTCTATTGCGGTAAAGACTTCTGACGACGTAATTTCTGCTGACACCGAAACCATGACAGTGGATGAGTTCATTGGTAAAATCAGAAAAGCGCTTGACCGACGCTATGAAAACATACAATGTTAAAGTAAAGAAAACCGCTGAAAAAGATATTGATTCCATCGCAGACTTCCTGTTTGACAAGCTATCTCCAGAGGGGGCATATCGTTATTTGGATGTTATTGGCCAAGAGATAAGGTCTTTATCAATTTATGCTGACTGTTATACGTCAAGCCGTTCTCGCACAATCCTATCCGTTCATCCGAAAGCTCGGCGTATGGTGTCACACAACCATAAGTTTGTATATATTTTTCATATTGAAGATGATACGGTAATGTTGGATCGTGTGTTGATTGGCAAAATGATCGTGGATTAGGAAAATTTCTCCACGGATTCGCTCAATACGCGGAGATTACAGCTTCCCGAAATAATACTGCCCCTTCCCTTTGCTCGCCTTGCCGTACTGGATGGCTTTTTTCGGGCAGTGGTGGAAGCAGGCGTCGCAGTTGGTGCAATTGCCATGCCATTTCGGGCGACCGTCTTCCAGGGTGATATTCTGGATGATTTCCGGCAGGTGCTCCTTTGCCTTCTCAATCTTGCGCTTGGCCATCTCGGGCTTGTCGATGCCAAAACCCGCCATATTGATGTAGGTGTTGGGCATCTGGAGAAGTAGAAGATCATAGTGCTATATTTTGGGAGCAAAGATACACATTCTCTTAGTATCTCGCAAAAACCGAAGCATTAATTCGTGGAGATTTTATATTTTTGCACTCCTTTTTTCAAATGAAATCATGGATTTAAACTTCGTAAACAACATGTTAACATTCAATAGATTATCAAGGAGTTTCAGCATTCTTTTTCTTGTAGCTATCCTGATTTTTTATTGTCGGGAGACAACGGCCCAAACCACGTATTTTGTTTCCCCTCAAGGTAACGATTCCAATAATGGACTCTCGTGGGCAACGGCCAAGGCCACCATCAACGGGGCGATGGCCCTCATTACCCAACCCAATAACGACTCGGTGTTTGTGGCGGTGGGCACCTATCCGGCTTGCACCATCAAAAGCAGCACGCACGTGTACGGCGGATTCGCGGGTACGGAAAGCCATCTTTTTGAACGACAGCCGCTTACCTACGGCATCGCTGCCGACAGCTCCTGCTCCATTATCGATGCTCAGCATAACAGCAATTATGCCGTCTCCATTAATGGCTACATGTATTACAACAACTCGTATAACTGCAGGCCTGTGGATTTTGATGGCTTTTATGTGACAGGCGGCAATCAATATGGTGTTTACAGCGAAGCGAACAACACCTACACCATCTCCAATTGTACCATGACCGACAACGCCTGCGGGATATATCTGTGTATGTCTTATAACAACTCTTACTACAATGCCACGTTTCAAATCTCAGGCTGCATGATCAAGGGTAACACCTCCAATGGCGGCGTAAGTATGTACAGCGGTGGACAAACCTACGGTGCCACCTACGAATTCACAAATTGCGTGATTACAGAGAATACGGGCTCCGTTTATGGCGGGATGAGGTTCAACACAGCCTATATTGTGCCGTACAGCACCGTCATTGTCAACAACTGCGACATCACCAAGAACACTGCAAGCGGACTGAATGCCAAGGCCGGCGGCATCCTCACGCAAAACAGCAACTTTTCCTACAACCAAACGAGGAATGAATGGAGGATCATCAATTCACGCATTATCGACAATATCGTTTACACCACGGCCACTACAGCGAGCAGTGAAGACTATCGGCCCTACATTGCCGGTGGCATCAGCGTCTATACCCACAGCACCCACATCATCGGCAGCGTGATTGCCAACAACAGCGCCATCTCCACTGAAGGTATTGACGTGACTGGCGGAGTGGTGACATACGCCAACGGATCGACTTCAAGCTCCTACGCTGGCTACCCCGTAGGACGATTGTATATGACCAACTGCGTGGTAAACAACAATTTAGCTCAGACCACAAACACCAGTGGAACCGGCGGTATCCGTACCACCAAGGCGGCCACCGTCAAGAATGTGGTGGCAGTGAACAACAAACGAGGCAGTGAAAACGCTAATTTATTTTGGTCCAACAGTTATACACTCCCTTATACTTATTGCGCCTGCAATGCTTCTTCCACCAGCGACTTCGCCGCCGACAGCACCAACATCGTGTTGGATTCTTTGACGCAACCGATGTTTGTAAGTCCGTCGTCTTTGGTCGGGGCCACCACCATTTCCACAGACTATTCTAACCTCAATGCTGACTGGCATGTGCTGCCCAACTCGCCGCTGATCGACGCGGGCGATCCCAACACGTTGTTCATCACCTACATGCCCTCCACCGATATGGATGGCAACCCACGCATCGGCAACAACATCGCCGACATCGGGGCGTACGAATATTCGAATTCCACTTTTAACCAGACCATCTCTTGGAATCAGGATTTGACCGTCAACCTCTCCGACGGCACCTTATCCCTCAACGCCACTGCAACCTCGGGACTTCCCGTCACCTATACGAGCAGCAACGAAAACATCGCCATGGTAAACGGCAACGTGCTCACACTTCACAGCCCGGGTTATGCCATCATCACCGCCTCGCAACCGGGCAATTCTACCTGGAATGCTGCCGCTGATGTGGCCAAGATCCTCACCGTGATAGACGATGGCTCCGACCTGCTTGCCCAAAGCATTCTGTGGAATCAAGAACTCACCTTTACCCTGGAGGACAGTCCTGTGGTTTTGGCGGCAGCTGCCACCTCCGGACTGCCTGTCACATTTACTTGCAGCGATGAAAATGTGGCCACCATCAACGGCAGCATATTGACGCTGCTGCAACCGGGATTGGCCATCATCACCGCCTCGCAACCAGGCAACGACCAATACGAAGCCGCTCCTAATGTGATGAAGATCCTGAACGTTACAAGTGTTGGTATCAACGAATACTCAACTGTTAGTGTAAGTGTCTTCCCCAATCCCACCACTGGGAAAGTTTTGGTGACTTGTAATCAAGATAATGAAGAAATGGAACTGTTGGAATGGAGTGTGATGAATGTACAAGGCCAATGTGTTAGTGCCGAACACTCAAACTCGGTGGATATTACCCATCTTCCTGAAGGTATCTATTTTATCCGTCTGCGATTTGCCAATGACCGTGTCCATACACAGAAAATTATCAAAGCGAGATAATAGACCATCTTTCCCATCATACACCGATTTTCGGTTCCTTATTCAAAAACAGAGGAATATATATCTGTGTCACCCGCGGAGATTTCCAGAATTCTTTTATCTTTGCACGCTTAAAAACGTTGCGTTATGAAACATTGGATCACGCTCTGCTGGTGCATGCTCACCCTTTTCTCCCTGTCGGCGCAGACTCCCGACTCTTCCACCACGATCATAGGATGTCCGAGGAGCGACGGTGAGAGAACCATTGTGGAGTCAAGATTTCCCGACACCTCCTTCCGCGACCTCTCCCTGCCTATGGAGCAGCGGGTGGAGATTCTCCTGCGCCAGCTGACCCTTACGGAGAAGCTGGCCATGATGGAGCATCAGAACCCAGCCATCGAGCGACTCGGCATCCCGGCCTACAGCTGGTGGAACGAGGCGCTGCACGGCGTGGCCCGCAACGGTTATGCCACCGTCTATCCCCAACCCATCGGTCTTGCCGCCACCTTCGATGTGCCTGCCGTGAAGAAGTTGTTCTCCTGGATTGCCGTAGAGGGACGCTGGAAGTTCGAGGAGGCCCAGCGCAACCAAGAATATGGCGACTACAAAGGCATCTCTTTCTTCACCCCCAACATCAACATCTTCCGTGACCCCCGCTGGGGGCGGGGCATGGAGACCTACGGCGAGGATCCCTACCTGACCGCCCAGATGGGCAAGGCCTGCGTGGAAGGCTTGCAGGGCACAGACTCTATCTATTTCACCACGTTGGCCTGCGCCAAGCACTTCGCCGTCCACAGCGGTCCCGAGTCCATCCGCCACTCCTTCGACGTGTCGGTGACGCCCCGCGACCTGTGGACCACCTATCTGCCTGCCTTTGAGACACTCGTCAAAGAGGCCAACGTGCAGCAGGTGATGTGCGGCTACAACCGTCTCGACGGCGAGCCCTGCTGTACCAACCAGCATCTTCTGGTCAAGATCCTCAAAGAGCAGTGGGGTTACGAGGGCTTGTTCGTCACCGACTGCTGGGCGCTGAACGACGCGTGGGAGCGCGACACCGTGATCCCGCGCCACGAGACCTACCCCACGGCCGCTGATGCCGCCACGGCCGCCTTCGGCTCCGTCATCGACCTGGAATGCGGCAGCGGCCTGCCCGCCCTGAAGGAGGCGGTGGAACGCGGCTACCTCGATAAGGGCATCATCGACGAGCACGTCCGCAAGATCCTGATGACCCGCATGCGCCTGGGACTCTTCTCCGAGGAGGAGATGTGCCGCTGGAAAGGTGGCAAAGATGTGGAGGTGGAACCCCTCGACTATGATTATTTATCTTATCGCATGGCTCTCGAAAGCATGGTGCTGCTGCAGAACAAAAACAACATTCTGCCGCTCGACCCGGCAAAATATAAACGCATTGCCGTGGTGGGCCCCAACGCAGCCAACGCAGAGATGATGTGGGGCAACTACAACGGCACCCCCTACCACACGACCACCATCCTGGAAGGCATCAAAAAATGCGTGAAGCAGATACCGCACGGCCCGACCATCTACTTCGACACGACCTGTCACCATGTGGATGGGCGTTACAAGCTGCCCGCCAACTTCGACAAGCAAATTGCCAAGTGCGACCTCATCATCTTCGTCGGTGGCCTGTCCCCTGCGCTGGAGGGCGAACAGCTGGACGTGGAAGCAGATGGTTTCCATGGCGGCGACCGCACCTCGATAGAGCTGCCCCGCATCCAGAACGGGATGTTGCGCAAGCTGAAAAAGACCGGCAAACCCGTCGTCTTGGTGCTCAACACCGGCAGCGCCATCGCCTTGGACTGGGAAGACGAGAACTTGGACGGCATCCTCTGCGCTTGGTATCCCGGACAGGAGGGCGGCACCGCCGTGGCCGATGTGCTCTTCGGCAAATACAACCCCTCCGGCCATCTGCCCGTGACCTTCTACAGCGTCCACAACGAGCTCCCGCCCTTCGACAGCTACGACATGCACGGGCGCACCTACCGCTTCATGACGGAAAAACCGCTCTACCCCTTCGGTCACGGACTCAGCTATACCACCTTCGAATACTCCGACTGCGACTTTGACGTGGACAACCGCCGTTTTTCCTGTATGGTCAAAAACACTGGAACACGCGCTGGCGAGGAGGTGGTGCAGATCTATCTGCGGAATCCACAGGACCCCGACGGGCCCGTCAAGACGTTGGTGGGCTTTGAGCGCATCACCCTGGACCCCGGCGCCTCCCAACGCGTCACGTTCACCATTGACGAGCGCTTCTTCCAGTCTTTCAACGACAAAGACCAAAACTTCGAATTCCGCCCCGGCACCTTCTACATCATGGTCGGCGACCAGGTGCTGGAGGTGCACATCTGACAACACCGCATTTTTTTAAGTCATCACAATATAGAACACATTTTTCCGTTATTCATTCACTTTTTTAAAAACACATTACAATGAAAAAAATCTTCACACTCATGGTTGTTTGCAGTTTGATTTTCGCATCCTGCAACAACAAAGCAAAAGAGGCCGAGCAACCGGCTGAACCGAATCAAGAGCAATGCGACGCCCCCAAGGGTCCTAAATGCGAAATGTCTGAAGAGCAAAAGAAAGCTATGGAAGACTGGAAAAACTGGGAGAACCTGGACGAGACCCGCAAAGCTGAACTGTTGAACGAGCGCAAAGCTCAATACGACAAGCAGAAAGCTATGCAGGAAGAGATGGAAGCCAAGAAAGCTGAAATGGAAGCTAAAAAAGCCGAGTTTGAGAAGGCTATGGCCAACTGGGACAAACTCTCTCTGGATGAGAAGAAAGCTGCTTTCGACCTCATGCCTTGCTGCGGCAAATGCTGCAAAGGCGAAGGTCCCGAAGGCTGTGACAAGGGCGAAGGCCCCAAACCTTGCTGCAAAGGCGACAAAGGTCCTCAAGGTCCTCAAGGTGGTCCATGCCCAAAAGGCCATCACGGTGAACCCAGACACTAATCGTTTAGCTGTATGAAGAACATTGCAGTCTTCGCATCCGGCTTCGGATCCAACTTCCAGGCCATCATCGATGCGGTGGAAACCGGCAAGTTGCAAGCCCATATTGCGTTGCTGGTCTCCGACAAACCCAACTGCAAGGCTGTCGAACGCGCCAGTACCCACGGTATTGACGCGTTCGTCTTTTCCTCCAAAGATTACGAAAACAAGGAGGCATACGAGACAGCCATCCTGCAGGAGTTGCAAAAGAAGGATGTGGACTACATCGTGCTGGCCGGATACATGCGGTTCATCGGCAAGGTGCTGCTTTCACATTTTCCCAATCGCATCATCAACCTGCACCCTGCCCTGCTGCCCTCTTTCGCGGGCGCACACGGCATCGAAGACGCCTACCGCTATGGCGTGAAGGTCTTCGGCATCACCATCCATTTTGTGGACGAGGGTGTGGATACAGGCCCCATCATCGACCAGTTCTCCTTCCATGCCGACGGCACCGAATCCCTCGACGAGATTGAGACACACATCCATCAATTGGAACACCAACACTATCCCGAGGTGATTCATCGCGTCCTTAATTCCTGACAAGAAAAAAATTGCTTTTTACACTCCCAAGCCGATAAAAGTCATTTCGTTCAAAAACGGAGTCTTTTATCGGTTTTTCTATTTTGTTTATCTCAAAAGAATTAAGTATCTTTGCCACGAATTTCGAAGACTATCATATAATTTTATAACACATACATAATCAATTAATTATGAAAGAAGTACATAATTTTAATGCAGGACCTTGCGTCCTTCCGAAAGAAGCCGTTGAATCCACCATCAACGCTATTCGCAATTTCGACAACACGGGTATCGGCTTAATGGAGATTTCCCACCGTACCCCGGGTTGGGAACGTCTTATGGCAGAGACCCGTCAACTGTGGCGCGACCTGCTCAACATCCCCGACAACTACGAGGTTCTCTTCCTCGGTGGTGGCGCCAGCACCCAGTTCTTCATGGTGCCTGCCAACCTGATGAAGACCAAGGCCGCTTATCTCCAAACCGGTGTTTGGGCCAAGAAAGCCGCCAAAGAAGCCAAGAACTTCGGCACAACTGAGATCGTGGCCTCCTCTGAGGACAAGACCTACAACTACATCCCGAAAGGCTGGACCGTTCCCGCCGACGCCGACTATTTCCACATCACCACCAACAACACCATCTACGGTACAGAGATCCGCAAGGACTTCACCGCTGAGGAGTGCAACAACGTGATGCTCGTCGCCGACATGAGCTCCGATATCATGAGCCGTCCGGTGGACGTGACCAAATATGGCCTCATCTATGGTGGTGCCCAGAAGAACGTTGGCCCTGCCGGCGTGACCTTCGTCATCGTACGCAAGGACATCCTTGGCCAGATTGGCGACCGTCCTTACATGAACCCTCTGCCCACGATGATCGACTATCGCACGCACGCTGCTGAGGAAGCCAAGAACATCTCCATGTTCAACACTCCTCCCGTGCTGCCTATCTTCGTGATGCACGAAACCCTCACTTGGCTGAAGAACACCATCGGCGGTGTTGCTGAGATGAACAAGATCAACATGAAGAAATCCAACCTGCTGTACGATGAGATCGACCGCAACAGCATGTTCGTGGGCACCGTGGCCGACAAGGCCGACCGTTCCATCATGAACCACTGCTGGGTGATGGCTCCGGGTTACGAAGACAAACAGGATGCTTTCATGGCCTTCGCCAAAGAGCGCGGCATGGTCGGCATCAAGGGTCACCGTTCCGTCGGCGGTTTCCGCGCCTCCCTCTACAACGCTTGTACCGTGGAAGACGTCGAAGCCCTCGTCGCCTGCATGCAAGAGTTTGAGAAAGCGAACAAATAGTTGTTGAACCGTTGAATTGTTGATTTGTTGATGATGGCATATTCTTTTTCGTTCGAGCGGTTGGAAGTTTGGCAATTGGCGAGAACCTTTTTGAAAAACATTTATCCCATTATCGACACGTTTCCTCAGAAAGAAAAATACAATTTGACAGATCAAATTCGCAGAGCAGCTACTTCCATCGTTTTGAACCTTGCTGAAATGACGTCTTGTTCTTCTTTGAAGGAGCAGGCCCATTTTTCTGAAATAGCTTTCGGTTCAGCCGTTGAAGTCTATTGTTCGTTTCTTTTGGCTTTTGATTTCGAATATATAAGTGAAGAACATCTTCAAGACATCAAAGGACAAATTGGTGAAATCACAAACAAGATAAATGCTCTCAAAGCAAGTCAATATAAGCGTATACAATAATCAACAATCCAACAACAAAACAACTCACAATCTCAACCCCTTAACAATTAAACAATTAAACAAATAAACAATGAAAGTTCTCGTTGCAACCCAAAAACCTTTCGCGAAGGCCGCAGTGGATGGCATTCGCGCTATCGTGGAAAAGGCAGGATACGAATTGGTTCTGCTGGAAAAATATGAAACTCCTGAGGAGTTGTACGCTGCCGTGGCTGATGTGGACGCCATGATCGTGCGTTCCGACAAGGTGACGGCCCAGGTCATCGACGCCGCCAAGAACCTCAAGGTTGTGGTACGCGCCGGTGCCGGCTTCGACAACCTCGACCTGGCCGCTTGCACCGCCAACAACATCGTGGCGATGAACACCCCCGGCCAGAACTCCAACGCCGTGGCTGAGCTGGCCCTCGGCATGATGATCTACATGGCCCGCAACACCTTCAAACCAGGCACCGGTTCCGAGCTGAAAGGCAAGAAGATCGGTATCCAGGCTTATGGTAATGTCGGCCGTCTCGTGGCTGAGAAAGCCCGCGCCCTCGGCATGGAAGTCTGGGCCTTCGACCCGTTCATCCCGAAAGAGAAGATGGAAGCAGAAGGCGTCATCGTGCCCGACACGCTGGAAGAGCTCTACAAAAACTGTAACTACATCTCCCTGCACATCCCCGCCAACGACCAGACCAAGAAGTCTATCAACAAGGCTCTCGTCGGCCTCATGCCCAAAGGCGGCTGCGTGATCAACACCGCCCGCAAGGAGGTCATCAACGAGGAAGAACTCATCGCTTTGATGGCAGAGCGTGAGGATCTCAAATACTGCACCGACATTGCTCCCGACGCCATGGAAGAGTTCGGCAAGTTTGAGAAACGCTTCTTCGCCACCCCGAAAAAACAGGGTGCCGAAACCGCCGAGGCCAACATCAACGCCGGTCTCGCCGCTGCCACCCAGATCGTGAACTTCTTCGTCAACGGCGACAAGAAATTCCAAGTCAACAAATAATCGTTGTTTTTCAACAAATCACATGGGGGGGGGGCAAAACATTGCCCTCCCCCATTTTTTTATTTAAAACACCTTAAAAATGAATATCTTTTCTCTTCTTTTTGGCATCTTCGCCATAGGCTTCGGCCTCTTTTCCTTGTTTTACCGCAAGAGCCATCCCGAGAAATTCGGGAAACTACAAAAAATGCAGGAACGGTTTGGAGAGAAGACAGGCTACATCATCCATTGGATTTATTATACCCTCATCCCCATTCTTCTAGGTCTTTTTATCATAATCTGGTTCATCATTACAGGTAAAAGCCCACTATAGTCATTACCTCCTCGGATAACATAAATCTACCTATATTATCCTTCTATAACAAGCAAAAAAATCCCCGTGCTGAGGTTTGTCAACACGGGGATCGATATTGTATAGCCTATGCTATTGCTTGATGACCTTCTTGACCCCTACGATCTGTTGTTTATCCATCACTTTCACGAAATAAACACCTGGTGCATAGGAGGACAGGTCGATTTGAGTCACATCTCCCTCCACATTCCAAACACCGATTCTCTTGCCGTAAGCATCAAAAAGCAGCACTTGGGTGAAGGCGGTGCCTCTGATAGAAAGCAATCCGTTGGTCGGGTTCGGATACACCTGCAGATTCTGGTCGATGACGGGGTTCTCCACGCCCACCGTGATGGTCAGATGCAGGGTCACCACACTGTCACAACCATGAATGGTTTGCAAGGTCTGGGTGTAATCTCCAGAAGCACAAAAGGACTCTCCGTTCCAAATGTAGCAGGAGTCGGGACAAGATTCCACAAACTCGCTGGTTACGGAAGGATATACCGTCAGGTGCATGGTCACCACGGAGTCGCAACCGTTTACATTCTCATAGAGGCGGGTGTAATCTCCTGAAACCGTATAGGTGGAGTCTTCCCACACATAAGAGTCGCAAGTGGTCTGCTCAAACTCAGTGGAGTCGCCATAATGGATGGTCAGGTGGAGCGTGACCACAGAGTCGCATCCGTGAACATTGGCAAAGGTCTTGGTATAATCGCCCGAGGTGGTATAAACGGTATTGTCCCAAGTGTAAGCCTCGCAAGCCGTATCCGAGAAGGCGGTCACATCACCATGATAAATCGTTAGATGCATAGTCACCACGGAGTCGCATCCGTGAACATTGGCAAAGGTCTTGGTATAATCACCGGAGGTTGAGTAGTTGGTATTGGCCCAAGTGAAGGACTCGCACGCCTCCTGCGTGAACTCGGTGGAATCGCCATGATAGATGGTCAGGTGCATGGTCACGATGGAGTCACAACCAATAACATTCTCCAGCGTCTGGACATAGTCACCGGAGGTCTCATAGGTAGTGCCATTCCACGTGTAACTCTCACAAGCCGTTTGGTTGAAGCTGGTATAAGTGGCAGGCCCGCACAAGGTGGTGAAGACGACATCTTCTCCATATACCGTACCAAAGCTGTTGGTAGCATAAGCACGCAGATGGTAGGTGGTGTGCTCCGACAAACCAGTAAGCATACCCATGAAAGAAGCGGAAGGCGTGGGCGAAGACACATGGCTGTCGCTCAGCGTAGGATTGGGCGACGTACTCCAGCAGAATCCACGGTCAGTGATCGCATCGTTGCCATCAAAGACAAGATGACCCACCCCGGCGGCAGAGAGCTGCGTGATGGCCATCACAGAGTCTGTGGCAACCAACGGCAACTGCGGTACCGTATCGAGCTGTATGGAAATATCATCCAAAAGCAACTTGAGCTCGTTACACGTATTATGATGACGGAAAGCAATATAGACCGTCTGACCTGCATAATCGCGAAGGGAGACACTTTGCTGTTGATACCCATAGACAGATACAGAAGTGAATACAGCATTCGTAAAATCTTGAATGCTATTGCCTGAAGTGGAAACATATACCGAATAATGCTCATCAGCATAATAGCTTGAAGAAGATGAAACCCAGAAGCTGAGTCTGGCAGGAATCTCAGGCAGTTGTATTGGCTGGGAAATAAGCCAGTTGTCAGGGCATAATGGGGTGCTGGAGTGATAGGATTCGGACACCATGTGTCCTGTCCCGGAATGAGCGTTCGTGCTATTGTTATCCTTCCACCATTCATAACCATCGTTATCTCCATCCACTATCGTCCAGCAGTAGTTGTTATATCCTTCAAAGTCTTCCATGAAGGGAACGGTGGCCGCCGCGTCGCAGTCTCTGGACATACCTGTCAACATGATGGTCTTCTGCAGATTGTTCGACGAGATGGTCAACGGACTGTTGAAGAGTCCCACAGCTGTCGGCGCTAAACGCACGAAAAGCGTATCATTGACAATAGCGGTAATATGATATGGCAGTATCAAGGAACTGGAATAGTTCACGCCATCCAAGGAAACCTCATATTGTGCAGGGGCTGTGACCGTAATCGGCGTATAAACGCCAATAGAAGTCAAAATCACTTGTTGCGGATCCGACTGAGTGCCCAACGCCTGCATGCCGAAGTCAAGAGAATCCACATTCGTCATAAATGTCGGGGTGATATTCTGAATGTTAAAGTTTTTGATGTAGAAATTGTACATGTCTGCATCGGAGATACAGTGGATACCTATTCTATACGGTCCAATCAGGGAGGTAAAGTCGAGCAACTGTCTCTCTATGCTGATATTGGTCACCTCCATAGGTTGGGTCAACCGGATAGTGTCTGTACCCAAAGCAAAGACTTCATATCTTTCCGGATACAAACTACTTGAAGTTCTATAATCAAAATATCCGTACATATTGCCATTGAAGGTAAACTGAGGCGAAATCAACCAGTCGTCGGCCGCATTCTGGGTACTGTAATAGTAGTACACACAACTGTCGGCGGTGTTGAATTGGAATGTTCTGTTATCCTGATTGGCATTTTCCACCGTCCAGCAAAGTGTCCGGTTATCATTGAACTGATAGGAGTAAGGAACCGTATTCTGGCAATCCAAGCCCGTCCCATGCAGAGGGATTGTCACATTGTCCATGCCAGCCGGCATGATGGTGATGGTGCCGTTGTGGGTTCCTTCCGTGGTAGGAGCATAACGGACATACAAGGTGCCACCATAAGGCGGTATGGCCAGAATATTGGTGAAGGAGCTACCGTCCAAAGAGATAGTGAATGGATCGGCGACTCCGGCAACCATGGTGGATGTGAAACCATAACCGTCCACAACAATGCTGTCGGTGGCAACCTCGCCTGTTCCCACCGTCCCGAAAGTCAACTCGTCAGGATTCACCATCAAGATGGGATGCTCCAAAGAATCGGTGATGACGACATCGTCCAGCAACAAATGATACAGATCGTAACTATCATAATGGCGGAATGCCACATAGACAGAATCTCCCACGTAATCACTCAGACGGGCGGCATACTGTTTCCATTCATTCGTAGAGATGCCAGTGATGATTGGTGTAGTCGCCAAGAAAGAGGACAGAGTGTTGTCGGTGGAGACATATACGGCGAAATGTTCCGTCGCGTAACTGCCTTTCACGAAGAAAGACAGCACCGTGTTATCCGTTGGGGCTATCTGCGGTGACACCAACCAGTCGTCGGGATTCAGGGCTGTGCTATTCCAAGATCTGGAGACATACGCCAAAGGACTATCGTGACCTGCGTAGCTGGTGGAGGTAAAGGAAGCTGTGGACATCCAGTTTTGCCCATCACCATCAGCATCCAGTGTTGTCCAGCATGGAGAAAGGGTCGTTTCAAAGCCTTCCACGATGGGCAGCGACTGTGCCACAGCACAATTATAGGCCTCGCCATACAGAAGGATGGTATCAGCAACGGTTCCTGCGGAGACGATCAGCATCGGATTGAAGACTCCGGGGACGGTCGGATTGAAGCGCACATAGAAGGTATCTACTGCAAAAGCAGTGCTTTTGGCCGGTAGCGTCACACTTCCTGAGAAGGTGTTGCCGTCCAGAGAGACCTCGAATGGGGCAGGAACTGTAATCGGAATGGCATTGAAGATGCCCTCCAGATCAACCGTGACCTCTTGTGCGGCAGTCGTTGTGTTGATGGTCTGTTTGCCAAAATCCAATGTGGCCGGATTAGTGGAAATGTCAGGTACCAACGGCAGCACGTTGAAATTCTTGAGATATAGATAATACTGATTGGCGGGAGAAACACAGTGGAATCCAATCCGATAAGTACCATTCAACTGGGTGAAGTCCAACATTACTGTTTCGTATGAGGAGCTATTCACCTCCATGACGGGCATGATCAAAATAGTATCGGCTCCCAAAGCATAGACTTCAAAACGCTCGGAATAACCGCTGCTGCTCTTTCTACAATCAATAGAACCATATTGCATACCATCAAAGAGGAAGTAAGGAGAGATAAGCCAATCATCTGCCGGTAAAGAAGTGTTATACAGGTAATAAGCATACCCATATGATATATTCAGGTTAAATTTTTTCGAGTCATTATTGGCATTGATGATAGTCCAACACTCATTCCATTGGCTATCGGTAAAGCTATAGCTGTAAGGTATGGTGTTGTGACAGTCGGGAACTCTTCCGGAAAGATAGACACTATCCGTGGCACCGGGGAAGGAAAGGGTCATCCAGCCTGTAAAATCTCCGGAAGTGGTGGGTGCCATTCTGACCAGAACGGTATCATACACAACAAATGCACTGTTAGCCGGAATAGTCATGGAAGTTCCATACGTAACACCGCCATCCGCAGACACTTCAAACGGAGCAGGTACGGTAATGGTAACGGGATTCGTGTTGCCCAACGTCATCACTTCCACAGGTAAGCTTTGATGATAATCTTCCAAAATTTCAGTTCCCAGATTCAACGTGTCAGGGTTGGCGGTGATTTCCGGGACAAGGGGCAGTATGTTAAAGTTTTTGATGTATAGGTATTGATATACCGAAGTGGTGTCTTCTTCTATATGAACACCCACACGATAGGTGCCCTGCAAAGAAGAGAGGTCAAAATAGAACCTATGGTATTCATTGTTGTTCTCAGGCACAGCGGAGCCAAGCGGTATCGTATCCGTTTCTCCTATGGCAAAAACTTGGAAACTGTCTATACTATGATTGAAAGCTCCCATATAATCAAAGAATCCGTAATGGCTTCCTGTCAATTGGAAGTAAGGAGATATCAGCCATTCGTTCACGGTACGACCGGATGGCACGTAAAAATACGCATATTCGTTTGAAGTACTCATATAAAATGCCCAACCATCTCTATTGGCATTGACGATACTCCAGCACTCATTCCACTGGCTATCGGAAAAACTATAGGAGTACGGGATGGTATTATGACAGTCGGGAACATTTCCTGTCAGATAGACACTGTCAACGAAACCTGCTGTGGAGAGAATCATCCAACCTGCAAAATCACCGGGAATGGTAGGAGACATTCTCACCAAAACGGAATCATAGACGAAGGCTGTATTGTTGGCCGGAATAGTCAAAGAGGTACTATACGTCACTCCGCCATCCACGGAAACCTCAAACGGCGCGGGTGCGGTGATGGTGATGGGATTCGAAATATCCACTGTCGTTACCAAAACAAGTTGGTTCGCATGCGTTTCTTCCAAAAATTCTGTTCCGAAGTCCAATGTGTCAGGTGAGACATTGAACACCGGGGATATGTTCTGAATGTTAAAGTTGCTGATATACAGATACTCGATATTGGAAATCGGATCTGCAGTAACACGTATTCCAATATGATAAGTTCCTTGTAAGGAGGATGTGTTGAATATCAGCCGCTGGTGATCAGCCTTGGGCACTTTCACTACAGGACTGATGGGAATGGTGTCCGTCGCTCCCATGGCAAAAACTTGGATATTACCAAAGCGAAGATTGCTATTTTGGCCCCAATAGTCAAAGAAACCATATTGGTTACCATCAAACTGGAAAAGAGGAGAAATCAACCCTTCGTCCATGTCATAACTGGAATAGACACGCAAATACGCACATTCCTGGTTTGTTAAAAACTGGAATATATTACTATCGTTGTTGTAATTCTCCACTGTCCAGCAGTTATTCCGATTGTAATTGTTGAAACTATATGAATAAGGAATTGTGTTGTAACAGTCAAAAGCCTGGGCGTGCAACGTAACAACTTGTAAATCTGCGTGTTCGGATGAAATATTTACTGTTTCGTTTATATATCCTTGAGAGGCGGGTGTGATACGAGCATATACGGTACCTCCTGTGCTCGGGATGGTCAAGGGGTTGGAAAAAGTGATGCCATCCGTCGAAAAATCGCAGATAGTATTTCCTGATATCACAATATTACCCACGTTGCCCATAGGCTCTACTGTAAAAGATCTAACCTCTCCATACCCTGAAGAAATGTGTTTATAATCGATATAGCTCGGCGTCACTAACAAAAGCGGTTGGCTCTCCTTAGTCGCGATGGTCACGTCATCCAAATAGCAATCGGACTCCGCCAAGATGCGGAATGCTATGTGAATGGTCTGTCCGACATAATCGGCCAACGAAAAGATTCTTTGACTGATATAATAGCCATCACGAGTAGTGTCTGTCGTTAATTCCGTGAAATCTGACAGGTTAGTTCCTGTTGTGGACACATATACCGAATGGGTTAAAGAGGACCAAGAGCTACTTTTTGCATAGTATGAAAGGAAGGCCGTGTCAGAAATATACACGGGCTGGGATATCAGCCAATTGTCTTGGGGTATATGGTCGCCAAGATAACTATCATAATGAGATGCTGAATATACGCTATAACCGCCCGAATGTGCATAATAGCTGCTATTTCTCTGCTCCCAAGTCACACCGTCCCCATCCTGATCCAAAATAGTCCAACAATAGGTAAAAGGCCCCTCAAAGCTCTCCCTGAAGGGTAGTTGTACGGTGTCGTTGCAGTCGCGGGCAAAACCCGTGAGCCACATGGTGTCTGCCACATCGGCAACTGAGACAATCAATTGTCCTGTAATAGAGTCTTTTTGAAGCGGCGAGAACCTGACATAGAAAGTGTCCACGGCCGCGAAAGCCGTATCTGCAGGAATAGTACATTGGGTTCCAAAATTCACACCGTCGGCAGAGACCTCGAAATGGGTGGGTGCCGTGACGGTGATGGGAGCGGTAACCCCTGCTTGCTGCAACACCACCTGTTGGGCTGCACTGCTGCTTCCCATATTGGTGATCGGGAAATTTATAGAATCATTATCCAACATCAAATTCGGAAAATTGAAGATGTTGAAGTTGCGAACATAAAAATATGTTGCATTACTCGGGGTAACACAATGAATGCCTATCCGATAGTTTCCATTTAAGGTAGAAAGATTATCCCATAACAGCGTTTGGTAATAGGTGTTGTTCACTTCCATTAATGAAGTGAGCAGGATGGTATCCGCGCCCAGCGCATAGACTTCAAACCGCTCTGGCCGAGTGGTGCTGGCTGTCCTGTATTCCATGGACCCGTATTGGTGGCCGTTAAAATGGAAATATGGGGATATGAGCCAATCATCAGCCGTATTGGAGTAACTGTAACTATAGTAACAATATCCACTATTCACATTCATGTGAAATGCCGCACCGTCTCCATTGGCATTGACGATGGTCCAACATTCGTTCCAATCACTATTGGTAAAACTGTAGGTGTAAGGAATGGCATTGTGGCAATCTGGAACGGTGCCCGTCAAATAGACACTGTCCGTGAGCCCTGCAACAGAAATCGTCAGCCATCCAGCAAAATTTCCAACCGAAGTGGGCATCATCCGCACCAAGATTGTATCATAGATTACGTTTCCTGTGCTGGCAGAAATGGACAGGGTGGTACTGTAGTTCACCCCATCAAGAGAGACTTCAAAAGGCGCTTGGACTGAGACGCTGACAGGTGTGTGAATGCCCACCTTCACCAACTCTACAAGACGTTCTTGGGAACTACTCTCTAAAAACGCCATCCCCAAATCGAGCGTGTCTGGACTGACAACCAACTGCGGAGTTATGTTTTGGATATTGAAGTTGGTGATGGAGAAATACTCCTGATTAGTGGTCGTGTCGGACATGACACGAATTCCCAGATGATAGAATCCCTGCAAGGAGGACAAATCGAAATAGAAGAGATGATGATCCTTATCATCCACTGTAACAACCTGACTGATGGGAACAGTATCTAACGCGCTGATGGCATACACCTGAAAAGTAGTCTCTTGCGAATGTCTTAGTTTCCAATATTCAAAGAATCCAAACTGGTTACCATTCAATTCAAACATGGGTGAAATCAACCAATCGTCCATATCATTACCAGAATTGATACTTATGTAGGCCGATCCTCCTGAAATATAAAAAATGCGATAATCTTGATTGGCATTGATATAAGACCAACAGTCGTTTCTGCTATTATTGAAATTGTGCGTGTAGGGTATGGTATTGTAACACTGCAGGCCTCTGCCATGTAATTTAACTGTTTGATTTTCGGCATTTTCTGCTGCAACGGTCACTGTTTGGGTAGAGTATCCCGAAGTGGTAGGAGTATAGCGAGCATAGACGGTGCCTCCTGTGCTCGGCAGGCTTACTGTATTGGAAAAGTTAATGCCGTCCAGAGAAAAATCACAGATAGAAGTTCCGGAAACACTCAAATTACCTACAGGACCGAAAGTCTCTACTTGAAAACTCCTCACCTCCCCATATCCAATGGAGAGATTTCCGTAATCAATATAGTTAGGAGTCGTTATCACAATCGGATGGTCTTCCAATGTTGCAATGGTAATATCATCAATAAAACAATCCTGAATGGAGTTGTTCCGGAATGCCAAGTAAATAGTCTGTCCGACATAATTTGCCAACGATATCTTTCTATGATGTAAATTATCGGAGGAAGTGGAATCCGCAAACAACAGTGTAAAATCAGATGGATTATTACCTGTAGTGGATACAAGTACAGAATAATTGAAAAAAGACCACGAGAGTGCATCGACATAATAGGAAAGGCAGGCGGTGTCCGAAATGTATACCGGCTGGGATATCAGCCAGTTGTCTTGCACTATATATTGTTCATTATAACTATCATAGACGGATTCCGAATAAATGGCTTTGCTCCCCGAATGAGCATAACTAATAATATCCTGTACCCATGTATTGCCATCCCCATCCTGATCCAACATCGTCCAACAATAGACTAAAGAATCTTCAAAGTTCTCACTGAACGGAAGCGACATGGTGGCATTGCAAGCATGTGTTAGACCATGCAGCATTATATGGTTCTCATACATACCACTGGCAGCCACAAGTTGTTTATTGTTAGGTCCGCCTGTCGTGGGCGCATATCTGACATAAAAGGTATCTTTTCTCATCTCTGTAATATTGGCAGGAAAGGTAAGAGAAGTACCATAATTGACAGTATCCAAAGACACCTCGAAATTAGCAGGAGCCGTGATAGTAATAGGAGAACTACACCCAAAAGAACTCATGATTATCTGTTGCGCCGGACTGCTGGCACCGATATCATACAAACCAAAATCTACATCATTATTGTTAAAAGAGATAAATGGTGGCGAGAAAATTTTGATGTTGGTGATATATAAATAATACTGATCAGGGATAGAAATACAGTGAAAACCAATTTGATACTGTCCGTTCAAAGTGGTAAGATCCACTACCACCGTTTGATAGGAATTACCTTGTGTCTCTATCACCGAGGTAAGTGGAATAGTATCAGTACCCGAAATGGCAAACACTTGAAATCGCTCATGATAGTTACTATAATTACACCTGTAGTCAAAAAGGAGCTTCTCAGTTCCCGTCAATTGAAATGCGGGGGAAATCAACCAATCGTCAGCGCTGTTTGTGCTATGGTAGTGATAACAGGCATATTTACTATATGCACTCATGGTGAACGTGGCCCCGTCGTTGTTGTTATCGACTACTGTCCAACAGCCATTATGGGTAGTGTTGTTAAAGTCGTATTGATAGGGCAACGAAGGATTGCAACTGGTAGGAGCTTGTGCCCAGGTCTGGCAGAAAAAAGCTGCCATCGTCATCAAAGAAATAAAGAAGAGAAGTTTTTTCATATCAATAAGGTTTTAATCATTTCATATAGTGCCTTGCAAAAGTAATATTTTTATCGTTCCCTTGTCATTTTTTTTTTATATTTTTGCAGCCTCATTTTTGGCCCCGTAGTTCAGCTGAATAGAACGTCAGATTCCGGTTCTGAAAGTCGTGGGTTTGAATCCCGCCGGGGTCACCAAACAAAATATACCGATATGAAAAAACATATCCTCGCTTTGGTATTGGTCAGTCTCACCGTACTGCTGGCGGCCCAACCGTCTCCCAACTGCTACCGCCTCTATCTGGCTGACAAGAACAACAACACCTACTCCATTGACAATCCTTCCGCCTTCCTGTCGGAGCGCGCATTGGCCAAACGGGCCCGCTTCAACATCGCCATCACGGAGCAGGACCTGCCGATCACGCCACAATACAAGCAGCAGATTCGGAGTGTGGATACCAACATCCGACTGCTGGCAGAGTCGAAATGGATGAACACGGTGACCATCTACTGTCCGGACAGCACCCGGCTTCCGCAGATCCTCGCCTTGTCGTTTGTGGACAGCATCCTACCCGTCGCCTCCTACGATGAGACGTTGATGACTGCACAGCTGGCCCCTGAGGCAGAGATTCCCTACCAAGAGCCCATCGTGAGCAATCACGACACCATCATACCATACGACTACGGCAACTACGGGTATTATCAGATAGCCATTCACAACGGCCACCTCTTGCACAACGAAGGTTTCCGCGGCGAGGGCATGCTCATCGCCGTCTTCGATGCTGGCTGGAATGGGCTGGATGAGATCTCCGTTTTCAGTCCACTCTTCACCAATGGTCAGGTGTTGGGCACCCGCGACCTGATCCCGTTCCGCAACAATGTCTTTGTGGGACACAGTCACGGCACGCTGGTCACCTCCACCATGAGCATGTTGCAAGAAGGTACATTAGTGGGCACCGCGCCCGAAGCCTCCTACTTCTTCATCCGCTCTGAAGAACCCGCCAGTGAGCAACTCATCGAAGAGGACTTCTGGGCTTACGCCGCCGAGATCGCCGACAGCATCGGCGCCGATGTCATCAACTCTTCCTTGGGCTATTGCGGTTTCCCTGATTTCCCTCAAGCAGAAATGACCTACGAGCAGGTGGACGGCGTATGGAGTATCGCCTCACGGGCTGCCACCATCTTGGGACAGAAGGGCGTGGTGGTCTGTGTCAGCGCCGGCAACGAAGGCAATAACGAATGGTATCATATCGGCCATCCCGCCGACGCTTTCGACATCTTGGCAGTGGCTGCGGTAAGCATTGACAGCAATGTCGCCGGCTTCTCCTCCCGAGGGCCTTCCTATGACGGCCGTATCAAACCCGACATCGCCTCTGTAGGTGTCAACACCCTCTGTGTCTATCCCTCATGGGATGCTACTGGTTACTCTTACTACTTTGATGTGGCCAGCGGCACCAGTTTGGCAGGGCCCGTGGCCGCCGGCCTGTGCGCCTGTCTATGGCAAGCACTGCCCGCCGCCTCTTCACAACAGATCATGCAGATTGTGCGGGAAAACGGCTCCTGTGCCAACAACCCCAACAACGAGACAGGCTACGGCATCCCCGACTTCTATGCAGCCTATACCCAGCACACAGCAGTGCCTAACCACCAACCCCTTGCCATGGAGGTCTGGCCCAACCCCTGCACCAACCAGCTCTTCATCAACAACAGCAAACAAGACATCGTGTCAGTACAGCTTTATGCCACCAACGGAAATATCGTGAAACAACTGTCAAAGACCAACTCTTGGCAGGTCTCCATCCCTATGAACGACCTCCCCGCAGGACTATACCTCGGCCAGGTCCGACTCCTGAACGGAGAGACCCAATATTTCAAAGTGGTGAAGCAGTGATTTGGTTGTTAGCTATTAGCTGTTAGCTGCTTGAAGCAACTCTCTTATTTCTTCACGAAGTTCTTCGTCACCACGCCATCTTCTGTCGTGACACGCACATAGTACATGCCGCCAGACAAACCATTGACGTTGATGGTGATACGATCCTGTAGAGACGTTCCATGGAACGTCTCTACGACCTGACCATAGACATTATATACCTCCACACCCGTGATCCGAATGCCGGCGTCATTCGCCACCACGTCAACATGTTCCGTGGCTGGGTTGGGATATAGTTGCACCGATTGATCTAGATAATTCCAGACCCCCGTGCCGTGGGTCTGAATGGTGACCGTATTTGATTCAAAACTTTGAATGTCGTCATCACAATGAGCCACCACATTGATTTCATACCAAATATCCGGCAACAAATCATGTAAAATATAGGGGATATGATCCGTCACGGCCATACTCCATGCGCCATCCGGGCTCTGACGATAGTTCACATGCCATTCGTCAGCCGTGTTAGGTGCCTGCTCCCAAGTCAAAGTCACCGAAGTGTAATTTACACTGGCAGTCAGATTGGTCGGGGCGGGGCATTCTGCCACAATATCCTCCAATGTGAAAAATTGACCTTCCATCCATTCGCTGTTAACTGTAGCATTGCAAATACTCCTCACGCGAATCAGATAAGACATGTTAGAGTAAAGTCCCGTCATAGCGTAGCTGGTTGTGTCTAATATCGTCGATTGCCATGTGCCGGTATAGACAGACCAGTATTGAAACTCCCATAACGTTTCCACACCTCCCGCTGTCCAACTGATCGTGGCAGATGATGTAGTGACATTCGAGGCCATCAAGGCAGTGGGTGCATTGCACGGTGTGGATGCGACCGTCAAGAGGCTCCATTCGCTGCTTTCAGAACCACAGTTGGTCTTCACATACACATCATAGTCGTTGCCGGGTGACAGTCCTGTGATGACAACCGGATGACTTTGAACCGCCATTGTATTCCCTGTCCCGTGGGCAAATCCAGACGGACCATACTCCAGAACCCAGCCAACAGGCACCGTCATATCGGTCCAGTCCACCACCATACTATCCTCTGCAATTGTTGTAATGTTCACATTATGGGGTCTCGTGCAGGAGGGGATCACCGACAGAGTCAAATCATCCACATACACAAAGCTCATGGGATTTCCCATGGGAGCAAACCTCATCGCTACATAGGTGCCGTTTCCTTGATAATTATTCAGATACACCTCCCTTGGCTCATAAGTGCTCATTGCCGTATTGCGCACCGTGTCCACCATCACAAAGGTGCTGGTATCATTCGGATCGCTCATCACACCCACTTCAAGAACGGTATTCAAATTATTATTGGTCAACATGTAGAACGATAACATCAACGTGTTGACAGGATTTACCTGACCATCCACCGGTGGGAGGACAGCTATGCAGGACGGCATCTGACTGGGGTGGGTGTAAAAATAGAGAGAGGCATTTCCGCTATGATGGAATTGAGACGTAACATAGGGAGATGGCTGGGAGTAAGCATAGGGGTTAGGACGCATCCAGCATAAAGGGAATACTGACTGATTGGCACCCATATTATCAAAATTTGCATGGTAAGGCAACTGCAGGTTGCCACAGTCCGTTACAAAGAACGAGGGATCGCTGACCAAAGAGTCGCCATCCTCGCAATAACCCACGACATACCATTCATATTGCGTGCCGGGAATCAGTCCGGAGAGCGGAAAAGTGCCGTCAGCCAGCAAATTGACATGGGTAAGGGAAGCGTATATGCTGTCACCTTCAGGTCTGTAATACACGTTGAAATAATCCCCTGTGGAAACCCAGGACAAGGTGACGGAAGTGGAAGACACGGCCGTGCCACTCAGCATGTTGGGACGACTGCAGGCGTGCACGTCGGCGGAATCAACCCATAGCGACACATTGTCGATGGTCGCCCCTACACCATTGCCAAAAAAGCTGTTAGTCCAGTAAAACACGAGCCGACCATGGTGGTAGGGGGAAGGGTTGGGCAGTTTGCCAGTCACATGCACCGACCCGTTGGTCAAGTTGTATATATAGGGATACTGTTGGATATTCCCGGTTGACTGAGATGCGTATGGAGCGAAATTCAATGCGTATTGAGAAGACTGGCGGCTGCCCAAACTTGAACTATTGGCATAGTCGTTAAAAGAACCTGCAGAGAGCATGACATTCTCCGGAACCAACATCACCTTGAGGTAATCCATCTCAGGGTGTCCCCCACTAGTCACATCGAAGCTGATGCAAACAGAATCCTCGATGCCAAGATCGAATAGTTTATAAGCATAGGAGGTGGCATTCTGGTTATTACTATAGGACACTGTCTCAGCATTTTGGGAAAGAAACAACTGGTTACCGGCACCCGTCACGGGACCGATATGCCATTTGTTCAAGGCCCCATTGTCCACCAGCATCCACGCCACATCGGAACCACTCTCAAAGTCGGTCTGATAGGGCAAACTCACAGGTAGGGCGTCTGTGTAGGTGATGACACTGTTTGGACACCAGTTGCTGACATTGCCACTCCCACAATCGGAGCACACATAAAACTCATAGACGGTTCCGGGAGCCAGTCCGGTCACGGTAAACGGGACAGTGGCGGCATTCACCACCGTGCCCTGGCCGTGTTCGAAGCCCATGGGTCCATATTCGATAATCCAGTTGACGGCATTTCCGTATTCAGTCCATTCCAGGGTTACGGAGCTGGTGTCGCTATCAACCATCTGAAAGTTGTTCGGGCGCAGGCAGGTTCCTGACACTATGGATATTTCATCCAGATACCCATAGTTATAGCCTGAGGACTTCTTGGGACATCTTATCACAATCCGGTTGCCCACTCCCTGATATCCATTCAGCGAAACGACGAATAGGTTATAGGTGGTGGAGGTGGCGGTAATGGTGTCAATGGGAACAAAAGTGCTGAGATCCGTGCCCTCCGTAACACCAACCATAAACATAAAGGAAGTGTTTGTCGAATATGCCCTATACCAAAACTCTAATGCCAAATTATTGATATTCAGTATGCTGGTATCAATTTCAGGTAAAAATGCAACCTGCTCTCCAAAGCTGGAGGAAGGACCAATGTAAAAACCCAAAGAATGGGATCCTGCGTGAATGTTGGATTGGGCTGAGCCGTTGGAATACACATAAGGATATGCCGTATAGATAGTTCCCGGGTTATAGACATCCCAACATAGGGGCACGTTGTTGGCGCCGTTGATGATGTTGCCCGTGGTATATTCTTCAAAATCCCAAGTGACCGGTATGGTGGAGATAGGCAGACAAGCGGTCATGAAAGACAGGGAGACCCAATTGCTGGAGAAGCCTTCGGGGCAGATAGAACGCACATATATTTCGTATTCCGTCTCTGGATCCAGACCTGTCAACGTCAAGGGGATGGCCAAAGTCTGCCCTGGCGTAGCATTGTTTGGATCCACGGTGCCGGACAAGCCATACACATACTCCCAGGACTCCTCATTTCCATTGGGAGTCCAGGATATGGTCGCGGTGGTGGTCGTAACATCCAGCGTGATCAAATCGCCAACCACATGACATGCAGAAGCATCATCCACCCGGAGATCATCCACATAAACCTGGCTGTAGGAACCTTGCGGGATGCGGAAGGCCAAATAACGCCCATTGCCCACATAAGAATTTGTAAACACTTCTTTTTCAACCCACTGGTTTGCCACTCCTTGGAATACTGTGGCCAGTGGTTCAAAAGTATAGATGTCGTATGGGTTTGTCATGACTCCAACCTCGATACCGTCGTTGGCACTCGTACCATACATACTGAACTGGACAGAGAGGTTGGTCATATCTATGTCGTCAGCCAAGCGCGATATGGCCGCATAGGAATAGACACTCGTGCTTCCCGTATAATACAACGAATAATTGCCTGTATGATAATAAGCGTTGCTGGCATACGGATAGATCGGTCCTGAATAATTATTGCTGCCGCGGGTCCAACAGGTAATAAAAGCATCGGTACCTGTCCCGATGACATTCTCAAACCCGTCCACGTATGGAAGCGTCGTGATATAACAGGGCACCGTCACAGACAGCACATCCCAGTCGGAAAAATCGCCACCACAGATGGAACGCAGTCTGAACTCATACATGGCCCCATGGGTTAGATTAGCGACAGGGTAAGGATTAGAGGACACCGTCCCGAGAGAAGACCATGCCGTATCCCCCGACTCCCGGTATTCCAGCTCCCACAACGTCTCTGAACCACCAGGTGCCCAAGCCAACCACATAGTATCCATGCCGAAGGACTCTACATACATGTTAGGCGGGATGCATACCACCGATTGATCGCAATCCATACCGAACATGACATTGTTCCGGTTATTTTCCACCATTCCCACAAGATAATCTGATGGAGAAATCGGGATATTTCCACTCGCATAATAATGAATGGTTTTGCCTGAGGCGGCATGCACTTGAAAGGTATTGGACAAACCCATCAACGAACTGGATGCACTACTAACGATCCCCACCACCAAATTATGCACCCCACCATAAAAATAGTTGGTATCCAGATAAATCTCCACCCAATTGTCTGTGCCGGCATCGGTAAAGGTAATGGGGCCCGAGAAGACTTGCTGCATGTTGGCGACAGGAAGATATTCGGTAAGCGTACTCCCGCTTGTCTCTCCTAAGAAGATGGTCATTTCACAATCGTAAGGAGTACTATTAACATACTGAAATCCAATACTTCTAATCGTGCCAGAGTTGTTGATCTCGTTAGCCAAGAAGAGTTCTTGGACATACGAATGACTGTAGTTTGTATTCACTGGTATGACACTAGAGAGACTGGAGCCGTTTCCCACATAATAATACCCGCCTGCCGCACATGGCGTGGAAAATGTCAGTGAAAGGGTGTCTGAATAAAAAGTCTGACAATTAGCATAAAGCATGACATCATAGGTAGTGGCTTCGGCAAGTCCAGACAACATAAAACTGGTGCCGGTAACGGACAATGACGTCATCTGTCCTCCAGCCATTCCATACTCAAGAACATAATCCACCTGCTCATTGGGGTCTCCACTCCACGTCAGCATAGCGGAAGAACTTTGGATGTCAGACACCTGAAGGTTTGCCATCTCATGGCAGAACTGGTGATAGTCAACGGTCACATCATCTATATACAAATCATTGGAAGTGCCACCTATTGTTTTAGGACAATAGAATGCCAGATAAACAATCTGACCGTTGGCGGACTCGGGCAACATAGCCGAAATTTCATACCACTGAGAATTCCCTGGAAAATCCGATGGATACAAATGTTTTATAACAACAAAAGTGTTAAAATCCGCTGGGTCCGTCATATATCCAACATCCATTCTACCATCATAACTGGACGTACTCAACAAGAAAAACCTCAGTTGCAACGATTCTGAATTGGAAGTCAAGTCAAGGGGCTGTGAAGTGGCTAAAGTGGTGTTGGTGGTAGAAGAAATAAAACGTAGTGAAGCACTTCCTGAATGATGGTATTGGGTATTCACACTCGGAAAATAAGAGTAGGTTCCGCACAAGCCTCGACTCCAACATTCAGGAATTACGCTGGTGCCAATGCCACCTCCGGCATTATCAAAATTCTCTGTATAAGGAATATTACTGGTAGGCAGACACTGCGTGCGGAAAGATAATGCGTTTGTCCAATTGCTCACTTCCACCCCACAATTAGTCCGGACCCATACATAATACTGAGTGTTGGGGGTTAATCCTTGAAATGTATAAAAGGTATCCGTCGTTATAAAGTCAGGGGTTGTGTTGAGATTGGGGGCCGTCGAAGTGGTGGCCAACACTATTTCCCAAGAGGACATGTTCTCCGCACAGGACCACATAATAGAGGCATGATCAGTACCCAGAGAGACTAACTTCAGGTTGGTGACTGGAGCGCAGTAACGGCTACCTGAAACACCTGCCGTCCTTGCATGGGCTGAATCCCCAATGTTCTGGGCCCACAAACCAAGGCCTCCTGACATCAGAAGCAACAATAGGGTAATTACCTTTTTCATATCCATTCATTTTAGGAACTGCAAAGATAATAAAAAAACACTCCCTCACACTTTTCACCAACAGCTAACGGCTAATAGCGAACAGCCAATGGCTAAAACTGATACACATAACAGAACGCCAACACCGTGTTGAACTGTTTGAGGATCCGCTGGTTGATAGCCCATGTGGGAATACGCACCGGGATGAAGGAGTTGGAGAATCGGAAGTTGAAACCATGGTGCTCGTTGAACATATAGCTGAGTCCGGCACAAGCAGAAAACTCCATACGACGAAACGGCGGACGATACAGGATGGGGCCGCTGGCGTTGCGCTCCTTGCCGTACAGGTTCACACCTATCATAGGACCAAACTCAAACCAGAAGTCGTGAATGCTGCGGATAGTGAGATGCGCGAAACGCCATTGCAGCAACACCGGCACCTCCAGATAGCCTAGATTGAGTGCATACATGTCGTAGCTGACCTGATTCTTGGGAGTGTGCGAGTGACTGCCCTTCATGGTGAAATCCAGGCCCATCTGTAATTTCAGGTTGTCGTTGTCGTTGAGCGCCACATTGGCGAAAAGACCGGCCGTGGCACCCACCTTGTGAAATCCGGACAAGTCGTCACCCGAGATCTGGGAGGTGGTGAGTCCTACCCGGACACCGCCTTTGAACTGTCCTTTCTGAGCTTGCAGCATGCTGACACTCATGGTCAGCAGTAAAAGAAAAAGTATGGATTTTTTCATCTCTATGCTAATTTAAATGTGGACTTTCGGGAATTTTAAGCCAGTGCTCATACTCACGGCCTAAGTTGGCAATGGCTTTGCGCCATATCTGGCTGGTCTCCGTCTGGAAGAGCAGCTCCGGCGTGGGATTGGCCACCACCCAGTAGTTGTGGGCAATCTCGTCTTCCAGCTGTCCGGGGGCCCATTCGGAATAGCCCAGGAGAAAGCGATAGCGTAATGTCGGGTCTATCCGTTGCTCTATGAGTTTGAGCATCCGCTCGTCGTAACCGAAAAAGATGCCGGGTTTCAAGGAGGAGGCTGCCCGACAATGCTCGTAGTTGTGCACCAGAAAGAGCATCTCGGGACTTACCGGTCCCCCGATATGCAACGGTGCATTGAGGGTCAGACCGTCCACCAGCCTGTCCAACATGAAAGGCGTGGGCTTGTTGACAATCACCCCCGCCACCGCCTCGTCATTGTAGTCGGTAAGCAACACCACGGAACGGCTGAACAGCAGGTCTTGGTTCAACGGCACCGAGATCAGGATCCTCCCCGGAGAGAGGGAGAATTCCGTCTGCTTCACCTGTAAAAAATCGCGAGGATCACTCATATTGTCAACGTAAAAGGATGGCAAAGATACGATTTTTTTGTACTTTTGCCGCGTACTAATATTTTTTATATGAGTTTTGAAGATTTGAGAAAAGAGTATCCTGTTTTTTCCTACAATGGATATTCTTACAGCCTCAACCATAATCATTTGACCATCCAATTTGATTTCAGCATCGGCGACAGCATCCGCTTCACGCCCACCATGGTGTTGCAGGCGGGTCGCTACGCCCAATATCCTGCCGACCTCAAAGAGTTGGAAGGCATCATCTTCCACATCGGCATGATCGAGCTGATCAGCTACTGGAAGTGCACCTGCAGTCCCACCCTGCTGATCCACCCCTATCGGCTCAACGAGGAGGAGGAGCTGTGGTGGCGCAAGCTGTACTGGTACGGATTAGGCGAGTTCTTCTATCAGAACCATATCGACACCAACCACGAGAAGTTCCTGACCTTTGCCTTTGGTGAGGGAGCGCCGATGGCGGACACGCTCCCCTACCCGCACGTGGCCGAGAGCAACCGCACCATCGTGCCTATCGGCGGGGGCAAGGACTCGGTGGTCACCTTGGAGGAGCTGCGTGTGAAAAAAGAGGTGGTGCCCTTCATCATCAACCCGCGCGGCGCCACGCTGGCCTGCGCCGAGAAAGCCGGCTTCCCCAATCTGGAGGATATCATCGTGCTGAAACGGGAGATCTCCCCCCGACTGCTGGAACTCAACAAGGAGGGCTTCCTCAACGGACACACGCCCTTCTCCGCCATGCTCGCCTTCTACTCGGTGCTCCTCTCCGCCGTCACCGGCATCCGCGACGTGGCCCTCTCCAACGAATCGTCGGCCAACGAACCCACCATCCCGGGCACCCATATCAACCACCAATACTCCAAATCGCTGGAGTTCGAAGAGGACTTCCGCTATTATGTGGACAACTACATGAACAGCTGCAACCACTACTACAGCCATCTGCGGCCGCTGACAGAGCTGCAGATCGCCGAACGCTTTGCCAAATACCCACAATATTTCCACGTCTTCAAGAGCTGCAATGCAGGCAGCAAAGAGGACAAATGGTGCGGACGCTGCGCCAAATGCCTCTTCGCCTATGTCATCCTGTCACCTTTCATCGACGACCAGACCATGATTGAGATCTTCGGCGACGACCTCCTCAACAACAAAGAGCTGGCCCCCATCTTAGACCAGCTGGCCGGCATGGCCTACGTGAAGCCCTTCGACTGCGTGGGCACCGTCAAAGAGGTGAACGAAGCCCTGCACCGCATCCTGGAAAGCCGCAAGGACAAAGCACTGGTGAAGCACTATATCAACAAACAATTGGAGCTGTTGGACAACAATATGTTGGAGGAATACTATAACATGGCGCCATAGGAAAAATTTTACTATTTTTGCCGCCGGTTTTAAAATCAAGCAAATTTATTATCAATCATAATCTTAAAGAACATGTCAGAAGATTTTTTAGATGTGGAAAACACACAAGAAGAAAATGAATCCTTGTTGAACGACCGTATGGAAGAAACCGTGGAGAATGCTGCGGAAGCCGTAGAGGAAACCGTTGAAAAGGTGGAAGAAGTAGTGAACGAGCAGGTGGAGGAGACCCCTATCGACCCGACGGAGCCCGACTTTGAAGAAACGGCTCCCAAGTCCAAAGCCTGGTTGTTCGCCATTCTGGGTGTCTTGATCGCGGCTCTCTTAGGTGTCGGCTGCTACTTTTTGATTAAGAATACCGGCAAGCACAAAGGCTTCAAGAAAGACAAAGCCTCTGGTATCTACTACAAATTCTACGATGAGATTCACGATGATGCTGCCATGCCCAAGACTGGCGACCTGGTTGGTATTCTCTTCGATTTGAGAACGGAAGACTCCACCCTCATTCCGATGATCCCCAACGAGATGCTGATGGATTCCATTGGCAAAAACGATATCTACGCCGCTCTCCGCATGATGCATGTCGGCGACAGCGCCACCTTCATCTTCAATGGCCAGGAGTTTTTCGACCTGATGATGGAAGGCCAAGACTATCCGTTCGGCGATGAACCGCTCTATCTGGATGTGAAACTGTATGGTCACATGCCGAAAGCCGAGTTTGAAAAGGCCAAAGCCGAATACGAAGCCGAGATGAACGCCCGCAAAGCGGCCGAAGTGGACTCGACCCTTGCCTACGTTAAGAATAACAACATGGGCGCACCCACTGACGAGGGCATCTATATCAAGACCACCAAGAAGGGTAAAGGTCCGTTGGTACAAGAGATGCAACAAGTGACGGTTGACTATGTCGGCAAACTCTTGAACGGTAACGAGTTCGATAGTTCCATCGGTCGTGGCGAACCATTCACCTTCACATTGGGTGAACATCGCGTCATCCCTGGTTGGGAGATTGCCATCTCCAAGATGCATGTTGGAGACAAAGCCACCGTGCTGATCCCTTCCTCCTTGGCCTACGGCGACCGCGCCAACGCTATGATTCCCGCCTACTCTCCGCTGGTATTCGAAATCGAAGTGCTGAAGGCAGAGGACAAGCCTGCTGCGCCCGCCCTCCAGCCTATAGGCGAGTAAGTCGCTCTTGGGCGGGCTTGTCCCGCTCCAAGTCTGTAAAAATAAAAAAGCCGGAAAAGCGTCATGACTTTTCCGGCTTTTTAAATGTTGTCCTTTGATATTTAATTACTCGTCACAAACACAGCGGACGGAACAGCCATAGCATTTGTAGTCGAGGTTGTTCTCGCTGTTGTTGTTGTAGCTATAGACACCGCAATACCACGCCATGTTGCGGTCGAAAGAGGTAGCACTCCAGAACTGGGCGTTGAAGCCCAAGTTGACCAAACCCTCTTCCGTATAAGTGCCTGCGGGCATCGCGCTGAAGCCACACTCCTTGTCCAACGTGACCGCCTGCGACTCCCACAATGAGGAGGGGCACTTCATCAAACTGCCCGCCATGCGAGTACCCTGCAATGCGTTGAACAGGATGGTCCATTCCTCCGTCGTTGGAAGATGCCATCCGTCAGGGCAAATGCCCCGGTGATATTTCGCGTCCACCTTCTTGGCCGTGCGCTCGTCCAAGTCCATAGCTGCCGCCCAGTTGTAGAGATTGCCATATTGCGTCACACGATGTTCCTTCACGTAAGGGACAAACATCGGGGAGTGGCTGGTGAACGACGGGTTGTGATACCAATGCCGCCCAGAAGGCGACGTGGTGCACCGCATGTTCTCTGCCATCCAGCACTGGGAACCTATCTGCACTGTGCGATAAGCATTTCCCTGGTGATCTGTAATGATGAACTGACCCTTACAAGGCAGACCCGAAGACACCAACGTGTCAGCCACATAAGACATCTGCGCAAAGGATACTTGGCAGATACACATCAAAATGCTGAAATACAATATTTTACAAATTCTTACCACGCGGTTAATGGAAAACGCAAAGATAATCTTTTTTCCACAACAATAATTAACAAAATGCTGTTAATAGGGGTAAGTTATCAACTTTTTTTCGAGAATTTCGATAACTTTCTCTAAATAAAAGGCATCCACCTCGTCAAAAGTGGCCTCTTTTTCACTGTCGATGTCGAGCACCCCGACCACTGTCCCTTGGTGGCACATAGGCACCACGATCTCGCTCCTGGAGGCGGAGGAGCAGGCGATATGGCCAGGGAACAGGTGCACGTCTTTCACTACCATAGTCTCAGCCTTTTCCCAAGCGGTGCCGCAGACGCCTCTACCTTTGGCAATGCGCGTACAAGCCAGCGGACCTTGGAACGGCCCCAGCACCAACTGGTCGCCCTGCACCCGATAGAAGCCTGTCCACCAAAAGTGGAAGGTCTCGTGCAGCATGGCCGCCACATTGGCCATGTTCGCTATCATGTCCGCTTCATCCTCTATCACAGAGGCTATCTGTGGCAACAGGGTCTCGTATTGCTCTTTCTTGGTCTGCCCTGAAATGATCAGTTCTTTCATAGTCTTTCCAATAGGTTTAGGTCTTAAAAAAGGCAAAAATACAAAAATCACGCTCATCCTTGAGGCATAACATTTTTTATGTACATTTGCGCCTCCTAAATTATATGCGCTATAGTAAACTGATATACCGGTTTGTCCGTTTTCGGAAATTTCTGGAGAAGCACTTCAATTCAAGAGGTATCATCTTGATATTGAGTGGTTTGATAGGGATTTTAGGCGCAACAGCCGCGGTGGTTATCAAGAATCTGTTGCATCTCACCTCCATAGCGGTAAGCAAGATTTTCGCCTACTCGGCCATCAAGTATCTCTATCTGATCTTCCCTCCTATCGGCATCATACTCACACTTTTGTTTGTCAAAAAGATTGTGAAGGACGACTTGAGTCATGGCGTGAGCATCGTCTTGAAGTCTATCTGCAAAAGTGACGGCAAGCTCCGTTTCCACAACGTGTATTCCTCCATGGTGGCAAGTTCCATCACGGTAGGATTCGGCGGGTCGGTCGGACTGGAGGCGCCCATTGTGCTGACGGGTTCGGCCATCGGCTCCAATGTCGGGCGTTTTTTCAGGATGAACAGCAAGCACACCACCCTCCTGTTGGCATGCGGTTCCTGTGCAGCCATGGCGGCCATCTTCAAGGCTCCCATCGCGGCCCTTGTCTTCACTTTTGAGGTCTTGATGCTCGACCTGACCGGCAGCGCCATTCTGCCCCTGCTCATCTCGGCCATCACGGGAACGGTCATCTCGCTGCTCTTCTGGGGCAAGACGGTCATGTTCACCTTCAACCCCATGCAGACCTTCCTGATGGGCAACATCCCGCTGTACATCATCCTGGGTTTGCTCACAGGCTTAGTGTCCGTCTTCTTCCTGCGCACCTCGCGCTGGATAGACCGTCAGATGAAGCGCGTCAACAACATCTATGCGCGCGCCGTCATCGGCAGCATCATGCTCTGCGGCTTCATCTGTCTCTTCCCCACCTTCTTCGGCGAGGGTTATGACAGCGTCAACGCCATCATCAACGGGGACTTCAGCCATCTCTTTGCCAACTCGCCGCTCAGCGAGTTCTTTCAGCGGCCGCATGCGTTGCTGTTGGGTGTCCTGGGCATCTTCATGCTGAAGGTCTTCGCCACCACGCTGACGACCTCCTCCGGCGGTGTGGGCGGCGTCTTCGCCCCCTCCTTGTTCATCGGCGCCTTCGTCGGACTCTTTGTCGCCCTCATGGCCCAGCAGTTCCTCCCTTGGGACGTGCCCACCGCCAATTTCGTGCTGGCGGGCATGGCCGGCGTCATGACGGGCATCATGCAGGCACCCCTGACCGCCATCTTCCTCATCGCGGAACTCTCCGGAGGCTATACCCTGCTCATCCCCCTGATGATCACCGCCACCTGCTCCTACATCAGCGTCAATCCCTTCGAGAAATACTCCATCTACACCTATCATCTCGCCGAAAAGGACAACCTGAAAACCCATAACAAAAACAAATACGCCCTCCGCAAACTACAGTGGAACAAGATCATCGACACCAACATCTTGACCATCCCCATCCACAGCACCTTGCGCACCTACACGGAGCTCATCGCCCGCAGCAAGCGCAATCTGTTCGTGGTGACGGATGAGGCCAACCATTTCGAAGGGTTGCTGGTGATGGACGACCACCGGCCTATTATCTTCGACCGGTCTCAATACGATACCCTATTGGTGGAAGAGCTGATGATAGACCCCGGCGAGTTCATCTATGACGACGACAGCGCCACGGAAGTGCTGGAGAAATTCAACCAGACCGGCAATTTCAACATGCCCATCATCACGCGGAACCGGGAATACATCGGCTTCGTCTCCAAAGCCAAATTCCTGGCGGAATACCAGTCGTTCATCGCCGCCGACTCGGAAGACTAACTTTGACTATTGACTTTGACTGTTTGAATTATCCCCTTGAATGCCCGATAGGAGCAAAAGTTCGGTAGAAAATTATTGTTTCAAGAATTTAAATGTGACCATTTGGTGATTATCAAACGTTGCCTTCCCCACATAAAAACCACTGGGCAAGTTTGTTACGGGAATCTTGAGAATTGGGGAGCTGGGGACGGCGGTCTGCAGGACAAGTTGACCAGCGGCGTTATAAACGGAAACAGCTTGAATGTTGAATTGGGGGTTGAGGATATTCAAGAGGTCAGTGACGGGGTTGGGATAGATTCTGAGATTCTGTGGTTCAAAGCCGCTGATGCAGTCGTGACTAGTGTACGCCCTGTAGAAATCGGGAATGCCGTAGCCATACTTTGGATTAGGGTTGTTGTAGAGATGACCGCTCTCGCGAATGATCTGCATGATTTGGGAAGAAGTATAACATGGCAATGCTTGCCAAAGACAGGCACTGAGACCAGCTATGATAGGACTTGCCATGCTGGTACCTCCCGTGGGTATAAGCCAATAACTACCGGAATGATAAGTAGGAGGGGCTATACTATAGCAATATACATTCTCTCCTTCGGCCACAACATCAGGCTTCACGCGTCCGTCATAAGTTGGACCGTGTGAAGAATAATAGAGAATAACACTATCAGAGGTGGCTCCTACACTAAGAATATCAAAAGCATCGGCAGGATGTCCTATATAATTACCTGAATTTCCTGCACTTACACAAACCACCACGCCCTTTTGTCCTAAGATGGTGGCGGCTCTGGAGGCTATACTCCACACGCCATCCTTCTGCTCATAACCGATACTGACTTGTGGAAAATCTGGAAAACGGTAATAGGACAACGAGGAATTGACAACATCTGCTCCAATGCTGTCAGCAATTTCCGCGCCATTGGCCCAAAAATCCTCTTCAATAAGTTGCTCTGTTCCTACGACTTCCGACATTATGAAGACGTAAGAGGCGGCGGGAGCTGTCCCGATTAATTCTCCAGGAATATTCGCCGCCATCGCGGATGTAACATCTGTTCCATGACCAGATTCAGCAACAGCTCCTCCTGATGATAGCGAATCCAAATTGGGCAACAATGAATACTTTCCCAAAAAACGTCCGCTATTTACAATCTCTTGGAAAAAAGGCATATCCTCAATCAACCCAAAACCGCCGTCTATAACAGCAATGAGCATTCCTTCTCCGTGAAAGCCTTCCGCATGCAACAGATGACCATTGTGCAAGGCAATCTGTGCAAAACCAAAACCATAGTCCAGTGTATCTTTGCTGAATGTGGGTGTATTGCAAACCATCGGAGTCGGATTCTCCGGGACAGGTTCTGCCACAAGGGAATCTTTCAAATGGTACGCGGCCACTGCCATCACGGAGTCCACAAAGGGCAGGTTCAATATTTGAGGTATGATCGCGCTGTCGGGACAATAAACCACGAACGTGTTCATCCATTTGGACACGGCCAACGGCTGCATCTGCGGGTCTAAAGCCAGAATCTGGTGCTTGTACTGTGGATTGATGGGAAAATCCTGTTCTGTAAACGGAATGTTGAACCGGATGCGCTTGTCAATGGCCCGCTGCGAGAGATACTCCGAAGGGTTGTTGATGGAATATGGCGAGTTATTCTTGTCGCTCAGATAGACCCGGTAGCATGTCGGAGCTGGGTTTTGTCCGAAGAGGGAGATGGCCAGTCCGAAAAGGACACATAAGAATATCAGACGTTTCATTATTGTGTGTTTTGTGGTATTCCTTGACTTTGTCTATTGATATTTCGAAGACATTACAAGGGGTTTCATTAGATTTATTTTACTTCAATCATCAAATCAGGTTGCAAAACTACGAAATTTCCAATTCAAGAAAGAAGAATTACGGAGAAGCTTTTAAAAAATAAATAATATGTTTTGTTGCATTTGGGCGACCAGGCACGCTTGACGAACGCTTATCTTTACATCAAGAGACGAAGATATGGACGACATCCTTCAAAGGCTCACTAACGGTAAAGATTAAATTTCTGAGGTCCCTACAGTTATATCCGAAAAAGGAGTATTTTTGCGGTTTGAAATGAGACAAAATATGGACAAGACAATCACTATACTTGACAAAGAATACACCCAATGGGTGAAAACCCTTGTACGGCGATACAGACAATGCCAAATTTGGAAAGTAGAAATCTTCCACAGGTTGTGGAAAAGTTATGCAGCATACCATGGTGACATCACAGATTGATGATTTTGATTTTCCTGATGTGGGACAGATTGGAGGATACATAGTCGCGTGCAACCACATTCTGAAGCAACCTGATGACAACCCTACCATCGGTCTTCTGATTTGCAAGAAAAAGAACGGGTTGTTGGCGCAGTACTCGTTGGAATCAAGTAGCCAACCTATAGCCATTTCTTCATACGAGCTGGAACAATTTTATCCTGTAAAGGTGGAAGGAGCTCTACCTACTATAGAAGAAATTGAAAGGAAACTGAAAGAAGAAGCGTGAAGTGCATTTTTAGGACATAAAAATAGAGACGCAATGCATTGCGTCTCTACAATTTTGGCGGACCGGACGAGACTTAGGTAGTCCATTGCACTTGAATGTTGCAGCTGTTTGTATTCATTTAATTGTATTGCAAAAGAGTGAATGCCAGCAAAATACGCACAGTTAGTTAAATGAACACAAAGTGTATGGGTTAGCAGAATAACGCCTTCTTATCGTGGCGGTGCATTTTTTTGGGATGAAAAATGCACGGGAGGCAAACAACAACGGCTTTTTTTGTAGTTTTGCTGCGTCATTCCTTCATAAAAAAAAATGCAATGATAAAGAGACTGTATTACACCCTATTCGTCGCAGTGCTCGCCTTTACCATACCGGCGAATGCACAAACAACAACATCCGAAAATACATACAAAGGCTTCAACATTACCGCGAACGCCATAGGAGGTGTGTGCAGCTATCTGTTTTGGTCAGACACTTTCATACAAGCAGGCGGCGGAGTGGGTTTCCGATACGATTTCTGTCGATTTTGGGGAATCTACACCAGCTTGGATTACGAAAGCATATTCAAACCGGCGAACAACGAGCATTACCATTTCCTGAGGATTCCGATTGAGATGGAATTCCACACACGGCACTTTTACGCCCGCGGCGGCCTTTCCTTCGGCATCGGGTTAGAGGCTTGGACGGCAGCAAATGCCAAAGAGTGCTTTAACATAGGGGAGACGGTGCTCGAACTCGGAGGCCGCATCCCATTGACCGCCAATGATATCCTCACAATCGGGGTCAACAGCAACATATCGGTGGGTTTCGAAAAGGTCTATCACGACGGTGTTGCCTATCGAGGGTTGGATACAGCGCCCCCTCGTTTCGGTGCCTGCCTAAAACTCGGCTACGAACACCGTTTCTGACACTGCGGCTTACGTTTTTATGACCTGACGTTTTGGGCACGCTTTCCGCTCATATTTCGCCCTAGATAACTCATAATCGCTGCAATCGTTGTCTTGGTATTAGGGTAAACAAAAACGCGGTCGTTTTGTTTGACTGCGTTTTTGTTTTCCTATGTTTTCCGTTGATAAATGTCTATCTTTGCCCCGAAAGACGAAGATATGGATGCCCTGTGAGACCGATAAGTACAGGGTATGAAAGTGTCGCGCATACCAAAGAATCATTCGAGCAACTTCCGTCCCTTTTCCGTAGAGTGTGCCGGAACCTTATTCCGCCAAAGAGACAACTTTCGGGCTGGTTCTTTTTGTGTTTATTTGACAAGGGTCATCAGCTTGTCAAACCAGCTGGCTAAGGGAGCGGGGCTGCTGAGCAGTCCGCCGTTGAATTGGAGGTTGAGCATGGAGAAACGGATACGGTGGAGCGGCTCATATTTTTTGTTGTAAACAGAGAGACTGCTGCCACTGATGTTATCCTCGGCTTTTACCTCGATGGGAATGATCTCATCGTTCCACTGGATCACAAACTCTATTTCGGCTGTACCTGGTGACGTCCAATAATACACTTTCCTGTCGTCAAGGAAGGGCATAATAGACTGCAGGACGGCGTTTTCGGCCATCGCACCCTTAAACTCGGTGTAGTTGGCAATGGGGTCGGTGACTACCGATGCGGGCAGATGCGCCAAACGGCGGAGCAAGCCGCAGTCGCAAGCATAAACCTTAAAGGCATCCCTGTCTTCGTAGGCCGACAGCGGCATGCCCGGTTTGCTGATGTTGAAGACCTGGTAGATTATTCCGGCATCGACAAGCCACAAAAGCGCATCTTCATAATCCTTGGAGCGGGCTCCGGTTTTGATCACTTTCCATACGAACTTACGGTTTTCTTTCGACAGCTGGGCAGGCAGGAAGTGCCAGACGGCATGAATGCGCGGAATCTCGCGCGGCTCGGCGTATTTGGCAAAATCCAGCTCATAGAGGTCGAGAATGTCTTGCAAAACGGATTCAACTGCGCTGATTCCTTGATTGTCGAGCAAGGCCACCACGGCCTCGGGCATACCGCCGGACACCTGATACCGCCGGTATTCGGTACGCAGTTTGTTCATGATGATTTCGGGCAGATGGCGGATTTCATCAAGAGATTCCAGATACTCGTAGGTGCGGATGTCGCTTGCGCGGAGGAATTCCTTGAAAGTGACAGGAAACATGTTGACGATGTTAACCTTTCCAACAGGGACGGTCATTTTGCGTTTTTTGACCGCCACGCCCAGCAGGGATCCAGCTGCTATGATATGGTACTGGGGGGCTTCGTCGCAAAAGTATTTCAGGCTGTTGAGGGCTTCCTCGCATTCTTGTATCTCGTCGAAAATCATAAGGGTTTCGCCGGCGATGATGGGCTGATCGCAGTAAAGCGTAAGCTCTTTGACCAAACGTAAGGGGTCTTTTGTGGCTTGAAATACGGATTTCACTTCGGGCTGGCGGTCAAAATCGAACTTGACACAATATTTGAAACACTCCTTGCCGAATGCTTCCATCGCCCAGGTTTTGCCTATCTGACGTGCGCCTTTAAGCAGAATGGGTTTCCTTCTGGGAGCGTCTTTCCACACCTTGAACTTGTTGATGATGTCTCTCTCTATAATCATAATATACACTACAAAGTTTGGTTTTGTGTATGGCTTCTACATTTTTTCTAACTTTCGGATGCAAAAATAGTAAAATAATCAATTCATAGGCAAGAAAGAAAAAAATCACCTGCTCCCCAAAAATTCACGTTTAGAGGTTTCTGACAATGTCGTGCCACTGGCACTACCATGCGCCACATTTGAAACCACAGAAGATCGGCTGACTTTACAAAAAAAAGTAGAGACGCGCTATAGCACGTCTCTACAATATTTTTTCTTTAGCGGACCGGACGAGACTCGAACTCGCGACCCCATGCGTGACAGGCATGTATTCTAACCAAACTGAACTACCGATCCGTGTTTCTTAGAACGGCGCAAAAATACACTTTTTTTGAATGTGCGCAACTTCTAGGAAAAATTTTTTATTTTGACTATATTTTATTGTAAATTAGATGTTTACAATGATTAGAAACGCCAAGTGAGTCCGAAGTAGTAAAGGAACGGCAGCTGATAAATGATATCATTGGTCGTTCTATTTACATAAAAGACATTTCTATAGTTATAAACATTGGAGAGCGAGAAGCTCAATTCGATGGTGTTTCTTTCGCCGATGAAGAACTTCTTCTTGGCTCCTAAATCAAGACGGTGATAGTTCGGAAGACGAGCCTGGTTGAAGCCTGCCAACAGGAAGTAAAGCTCTTCATTGCTGGAGATATAGTCATCGTAAATATGGTTGGGCACGTAGTGCGGATAGTAGGCCTGCGTCTGCGTGTACGGGAATCCAGTACCGAAGTTCCAACGGAAGTCAATCTGCCAGGATTTGCGTTTCCCAAAGGCATAGGAGGCCAACAGGTTGATGTTGTGTCTTCTGTCAAAATGCGGATTGTAGGTGATGACACCATCGGTTCTTTTTACCCAACCCAGAGAATAGACCAACCACACGTAAAAGCCTTTGTGCTCATATTTGACCGTCAGATCGCCGCCATACGCCATACCCTTTTCCCAGATGAACTCTTTCTCGTCATCAAACATCTTGTAACGGTTGGTGGAGATCAACTGGGAGAAGTTCTTGAAGTAGCCCTCCACGTTGAAAGTCAGCTGGGGAATCGGATCATACTCCAGACCGAGGATGACATGTTGGGCTTTCTGAAGACGTCCTTTCATCGTGTCGGCATCCTGCAGCATATAGTCGGTGAGCAGAGAATTGCCGACCGGAGACGACATGAAACCGTTAAAAAGGCTTACCACGTCGCGGTCGGAGGTGACAGAAATCAAGTTCTGGGAATAGAGGCCGCCGGCTAATTTCAGTCTCAGCTTTTTCGTAATGTTGTATTTGAGAGCCAACCGGGGTTCTGGCGACAATTCGCCCAGTGAATAGTAGTATTGCAAGCGGAAACTGGGCTCCAACAACAGTTTGTTGCGGAAGTTATACTTGTATTTGATAAAAATCGACAGGTCGGTGGTGTGGTCCTCGATATTGATTTGGGATCCCCAGAGTGTGTGATACATATAATTAGTATTGTATCCCACCACATCCATACCGACATTCAACACGCTCTTGCCTAAGAAATAGTTGAAGGTAAGGTTGAAGGTGAAGCCGTTCATGGAACTCTCCTTGGGTTTATATTGTTTGTCATCGAGCTTGCTGGTATAGTTGGAATAAGAAAGAGCGCCCTCGATGGTGGTCGGCACGGTGCCAGGCACAATCATGAAGTTGGCACCCACGCCCCAGTTGTTCCAAGCATAATCGGCCACCGAACTGTAGTTGACACGATCGTCGAAATTAAAGCCGAAGATGTTGAGTTTGGTGCCGTTGAGCGTGGAAAGCGTCAGTTTGCCATAAAGGTCGAGATAGTTATAGGGCAGACCTGTCTCGCTCACATAGGGATAGAAGAATTTGGAGGCTTGGTTAAGATAGGAACCCTTGCCGGAGAGGATGAAGCTGAGAGCGGTCTTGCGGTCATCCTTGAGTTTGACGAGCGGACCTTCCAGGAGGACTTGTGTCTGGATGTTGCTGACATCCACTTTTCCGGACAGGTGTTTCTTGTTGCCATCGCGGGTCTTGATATCCATCACGGAAGATATTCTGCCGCCGAACTCCGCCCCGAAGCCGCCCGTATAGACATCGGCGCTGCTCATGATATCCATGTCGAAAACGGAGAAGATACCGATGGAGTGGAAGGGGTTATAGATGATGACACCGTCGAGGAGCAGCATGTTCTGCACGGGTGTGCCGCCGCGCACATAGAGCTGACCGCCCTGGTCGCCCGTGGAGATGACGCCCGGCAACACCTGCAGGTACTGCGCAAAGTCGGGCTGACCGCCAATGGCAGGCATCTTGCTCATATCCTTCGGCGTCACACTGATCACAGAGGTACGCGTCTCCTGCTCTCTACGCTGGCCTTCTCCTTTGATCATCACCTCCCCAATAGTCGTTGAATTGGGCACCATCGAGTATCTCTTCACCATGGTGGTGTCCCGGCGAATCACCAACGTGTCATATATAGTATTGTAGCCTAATGCCGTGACCTTCATCACATAATTACCCTTGGGAATCTTCGTCAGGATGAAAGCACCCTTTCCGTCGGACATAGCGCCATAGGAGGTGCCGTCCAGTTGCAACGTACAGTAACCCAGAGCCTCACCGTTGGAGTCGTCATAGGTGAAACCCTTGATGGTGGTACCTTGCGCCCACGCTGTCATCACAGAAAAAAACAGACAAATATAGAGGAGGAAAAATCGCTTCATAACCTTTTTCATTAAAGGGCGCAAAAATACAAAAAAATGAAAACGCTTTCATGCCTTTTTTTCATGAAAACGGAATATGAGAAGACGAGAAACCACGCCATAACAGGGCATTTTTGTAATCCTCTTAAAAAACCTAAAAAAATGAAACGTTTTTTATACTTTTGCAGCCTGTTTGAAAAGTGTGTTATGATTAGTTTTGTAAAAGGAAAAATCGTGTCGGTGACACCAGCCTGCGTCATCATAGAGACAGCGGGTGGAATAGGCTTCTGCGTTAACATTTCACTGGCCACCTACTCACAGATCAAAGACTTGGGAGAGGTGATGCTGCACACCCATTATATCATCAAAGAAGACGCGCAGGTTTTGTACGGTTTTGCGGAAGAAGAGGAGCGGGAGCTCTTCCAACTGCTCATATCCGTCAATGGTGTGGGGCCCAACACGGCACGCCTCATCCTCTCCTCCATGTCCGTGGGCGAGGTGCTGAACGCCATCGCCACCGACAATGTACGGGCCATCCAGTCCATCAAAGGCATTGGCGCCAAGACCGCCCAACGACTCATCATAGAGCTGAAAGACAAAACCAAGAAACTCTCACTGGCTGATTCAACAAAAATTTCAGTCGCATACAATAATAATAAATATGATGCGTTAACCGCATTAGTCGCTTTGGGCTTTCCTAAAGCCGGAGCAGAATCCGTCTTGGACAAAGTCATCAAAGCAGAAGGGATTAATTTATCAGTGGAAGATCTGATAAAGAAGGCGTTAAAATATTTATAGTTAGAACTTTTGAAAAAGATAAATAAGAACAAAATACTATATAGTGCGTGGGGTGTTGTATCCTTGTGTGTCTGTATCACGTTAGGATATGCCACCAACGCCAGACTGCAACACACCATCTTCCGCTCCGCGCAGGAAACGGAAGAATCCATTACAGATTCGGCCGTTCTTCCCGACTATACGGCTTTGTGGCTTGCCCAACAACCCCTCACCCCGCCTGACTCCGACGACAAGGAGCCTGTGGTGCCGCAACCGGACAACAACCCGCTCAACAATCAGCATTACAGTCCCTTCTATCTGCAAGACCCTCCCGGCATCGGTACCGTAATCCAATACAATCCCGAGACCAATACTTACGAATTTCAGTACCAGACTGGAAACCAGCCATTTGGCCCAGGCGCCTATATGGATATCAACGAGTACATCGACTACGACTTGCGCCAAAGCATCTATGACTATTGGCATTCCAACTCCGTGGGGGCCACTGGCAATCGAAGGGGCGGTGGCGGACTCATCCCCGAATTGCATGTCGGCGGCGACATCTTTGAAAGCATCTTCGGCAGCAACACCATCGACATTCGCCCGTCCGGTAATATCGAGGTGAAATTCGGCGTGAAACACAACCACACGCAGGACTACTCCCTGCCCGTCAAGCAACGCCGGCACACCGACTTCGATTTTGACCAAGACATCCAGCTCAACCTGATTGCCCGTATCGGCGAGAAGATCGAGTTCAACCTCAACTATGCCACCAACGAGTTGCAAGTAGGTACCAACAATGACGTGATGAAGTTGAAATATGCCGGCAAGGAAGATGACATTCTGCAACTGATCGAGTTCGGTAATGTCACCATGCCGTTGAACAGCACTTTGATCACGGGTAGCCAGAATCTGTTTGGTGTGAAGGGACAATTCAAGTTCGGCAACCTGACCATCACAGGCGTTGCCGCCCAGAAGAAGGGCGCCACCCAGAGTGCCTCCATCACCAACGGTGCCGCGGAAGAGGAGTTCTACTTCAGTGCCGATGAATACGAGGAGAACCGCCACTTCTTCCTGGCCCAGTTCTTCCGCGACCATTACAACGAGTATTTGAGCACCCTGCCGTTGGTGGGCTCTCCCATCGTCATCACCAAGATAGAAGTATGGCGCACTACCATCGGTGCAGCCACTAACGAGAATCGTAACATTGTGGCCTTTACCGACTTAGGAGAAGCTGACCCAGAGTTTGCCTCATTCTCTTACAATCCTATGTATGACGGCGGAATGTACCCCGATGACGACATCAACAACCTGCCCCTTGTGGTGGACACCTCTCTGTACCGCCATCTCTCCTCCGTCTCTGCCAACATGCACTCTATCGGCATGAATTCCGGCAAGAACTACGAGAAACTGGAGAGTGCCCGCCTGCTCTCGCCCAGTGAATACACCGTCAACACCAAATTAGGCTTCATCTCCCTGAACTCCGCCCTGAGTGCCGACCAGGTGTTGGCTGTCGCTTTCCAATATACCGTCATCGGCGACGACAAGGTCTATCAGGTGGGTGAGTTCTCCAATGAGGTCACCGCCCCCAACTGTATCCGTGTCAAATTGTTGAAGAGCAGTAATATCAACACCCGGTCTCCTCTTTGGAAATTGATGATGAAGAACGTGTACAGCCTCTCCGCCTACCAAGTCTCCAACGAGAAGTTCCGTTTGAACGTATTATACACGGGAGATTCCGAAGGCGTGCCCAACGGCTTCTTCACCCAGGGTTCCGAGAAGGGCATCCCGCTCATCCGCCTGCTGGGTCTCGACCGTTTGAACCAACAACAGGATCCCAACCCGGATGGCATCTTCGACTTCATCGACAATGCAGCCACCATCGGTGGTACCATCAACTCCAACAACGGACGTATCTATTTCCCGACCATAGAACCTTTTGGCAAAGACCTGCGCGCTGTCATCACCGAGCCCGAGCTGGCCGAAAAGTATGCCTTCGACTCGTTGTACACCATGACCAAAACCATGGCGCAGCAGATTACCAACAAGAATAAGTTCTATATTGAAGGTTCCTACCGTTCCTCTTACGGTTCCGAGTTCCGCATCCCGACCACCAACGTGGCCAAGGGCTCCGTCAAGGTCACAGCCGGCGGTATCACCCTGCAGGAGAATGTGGACTATACCGTCAACTACGACATGGGTACCGTCTCCATCATCAACCAGGGATACCTCAATTCCGGAACCCCCATCAACGTCTCTTGGGAGCCTGAGGATGAGTACGGCACAGACCAGTATCTCTTTGGTGCCAACCTCGACTACACCTTCTCCCCCAACTTCAACATCGGTGCCACCTTGATGAACCTGCGTGAACGTCCCTTCACCAACAAGGTCAACTATGGCGACGAGCCTATCAACAACTTCATCTGGGGCATGAACTTCGCTTACAAGGCGGAGCTCCCCTTTGTCACCAAGGCCGTTGATCTGCTCTCCTTCCACAGCACCTCCACCCAGTCGTTCCTGAACCTGGAGGGTGAGTTCGCACATTTTGTGCCAGGACACTCCCGCGCCATCGGCAAGCAGGGCATCACCTATATCGACAATTTCGAGGCCGCCAAGACGACCATCGATTTGAACACCTTCGCCAATTGGGTGCTGGCCTCCACGCCACAAGGACAGCCTGACCTGTTCCCCGAGGCCGGCGCGACCTCTATCACCGACAATGTCCGTAAACAACTGGCATACGGTTACAACAGAGCCCACCTCTCCTGGTACATCATCGACCAATCCGTCTTCTACAACGGCAACTCAGCCACCCCGTCCAACCTGACGGTTGATGATCTCTCCGAGCCTTACAGCCGTGCAGTCTATGAACCGGAATTGTTCCCTTACAAGGAGCACGACGGAACCACTATCTCCACCTACATGCCCGTCTTCAACCTGGCCTATTATCCCAGCGAAAAAGGTCCTTACAACTATGACGTCAGCGGTAGTGAGGGCTACTCCCATGGTATCACCGAAGATGGTAGCCTGCGTGACCCGGCTTCCCGTTGGGCTGGTATCATGCGTAAATTCGACAATACAGACTTTGAATCCTCCAACTACGAATACATCGAATTCTGGTTGATGGATCCCTTTATCAACAATGAAACCCACTCTGGCGGTAAGCTCTACTTCAACCTGGGTGATATCTCCGAGGATATCTTGAGGGACGGCATGAAGTCCTTCGAAAGCGGACTGCCCGCTGACGGCAGCGATGAGAACATCGAATTCACCGTCTGGGGTCGCGTGCCCACCGTACAACAGATCGTCAACGCCTTCGATCTGGAGATGTCCTCCCGTCCTAATCAGGATGTCGGCTATGACGGTTTGTCTGACGAACGTGAGCAAAGCTATTTCAACGACAACTATCTGCAGCTCATCGCCAATCAATACGGAACCACCTCCGGTGCATACATCAAGGCCTTCAACGACCCTTCTAACGACAACTACCATTACTTCAGAGGCACGGACTATGACAACAACGATGTCAAGCTGATCGAGCGTTACAAATATTACAATAACTCCGACGGCAACTCCCCCACGGACAGCCAGAGTCCCGAGAGCTATCCCACCTCCGCTTCCGTGATTCCGAACCTGGAGGACATGAACAACGACAACACGCTTAGCGAAGACGAGAAATACTACCAATACGTCATCAATCTGGATCCTCAGCACATGGTGGTGGGTGAAAACTACATCAACGATGTATATGAGGCCGTCTCCTCCCCGCTGCCTAATGGTGAGCGTCTGACTACCAAGTGGTATCAGTTCCGTATCCCGATCCACAACCCCGACAAGGTGGTCAACAACATCTCCGGTTTCAACTCCATCCGTTTCCTGCGTATGTTCTTGCGTGGTTTCGAGGAGCCGATCGTCTGCCGTTTCGCCACCTTCGAGCTGGTACGCAGCGACTGGCGTACTTACAACCTGGGGTTGCAGGAGGAGGGTGACTACACGCCCACCCAAGGAGATGGTGAAGGCTCCTTCTATGTGGGAACGGTCAGCTATGAGGAAAACTCCAACAGAACGCCCATCCCCTACGTGTTGCCTCCTGGCATCGAGCGCGAGACCATCTCCGGCTTGACCACGTATCAGATCAACGAGCAGTCTCTGACTATGAAGGCTGTGGATCTGGTGGATGGCGATGCCCGTGCCGTGTACAAACGTACAGCCTACGACCTGCGCAACTTCAAGACCGTCCAGATGTCCATCCACGCCGAGTCTGTGGTGAGTTCCAACGACATCCAGAAGGGCGACGTGACCGTCTTTATCCGTATGGGTTCCGACTTCACCGACAACTATTACGAATATGAGATCCCGGCAGAGATCACCCCTTGGGGTGTGGGCAAGGACACTTTCGCCATCTGGCCCGCCGCCAACAACATGGTGGTCTATCTCGACTCCTTGGTCGCCTTGAAGATGGAACGCAACCTGGCAGTCAGACACGGGGCTATCTCCAGCAATCTGATTCCCTACACCAAATATCTGGACGGCGGTAACCGGATGACCATCGTCGGCAACCCCAACCTGGGTGATGTGACCACCATTATGATTGGTATCCGGAATCCGAAGAAACAAAGTCTCTTGGATAATGACGACATGGAGCCCAAGTCCGTGGAGGTCTGGGTGAACGAGTTGCGCCTGGTCGGCTTTGACGACAAACAGGGTTTCGCCGCCCTGCTGCGCGCCCGTATGAACATTGCCGATGTGGGTGACTTGACTGTCTCGGGGACCTATTCCACCCCCGGCTTCGGCAATATCGAACAATCGGTCACCGAACGCTCCAACGAGACAAACATCAACTTGGATGTCGCCACCAATATCGATGGCGGCAAGCTCTTCTTCCCGGAGAAATGGAACATCAAGATCCCGTTCCATTACGACTACTCCATGGGTATGGCCATGCCGGAGTACAACCCGCTGAATCCCGATGTGAAGCTGAAAGACGATCTGGCCATGTGTGAGACCATCGAAGAGCGCGACTCCCTCCGACGCCTCTCCACCGCCTTCACCCAACGACAAAACATCAACCTGATGAACGTCCGAAAGGAGCGTAGCTTCGACAAGGGATCCACCAAGATGCACCCATGGGACATTGAGAACTTCGACCTCTCCTACTCCTATTCCGAGTTGATCCAACGCGACGCGGATCTGGAGATGAACAACGAATACACCCACAACGGAGAGATCGGCTACACCTTCAGCACCAACCCCAAGAACTTCCGTCCGTTCAGCAAGATGAAATGGACGCGCAACAAGTGGCTGCAGCTGATCCGCGATATCAACATCACCCCGATGCCGAAGAATGTCGTGATCCGCACCTCCATGCGCCGCGAGTTGCAGGCATTCAAATACAGACCTAAGAGCCAGGGCAACATCATTGTGGATACCAGTTTCGTGAAATCCTTCGACTGGACCCGCAACTATGCCCTCAGCTGGGATATTTTCCAGAGCTTGAAACTGGATTTCCGTGCCGATGCCTCCGCCCGCATCGACGAGCCCGACGGCTTGATCGACACCCGCTTGGAAAAAGACTCCATCTGGCATAATATGGGACGCGGCGGCCGTACCACCGATTACCGACAGACCTTCAGTGGGACCTATCAATTGCCTATCAACAAGATACCGCTCTTCAACTGGGTCAACGCCAACGTCCGGTATCAGTCCACCTACCAGTTTAACGCCTCCGCACTATCGCTGGCCTATCTGGGTAATACCATTCAGAACTCCAACAACATCCAAGGCAATGTCAATATGAACATGGTGACCTTGTACAACAACATCCCCTATCTGAAGAAGGTCAACCAAGGGAACCGGAAGCCGCAGAAGCCCAGCAATCTTACAAAAGACCGCAACCAAACAAAGAAAGGCGACAAGGAAGAGGCTGAAACTGCCCAGGCTCAAGATTCCCTGAAAGAGAAGCCCAACTACGGAAAGATTATCCTGGATGGTACTCTTCGTTTCTTCATGATGGTTCGTAACGTCTCCGCCAACTACACGCGCGGCGCCGGTACGACCCTGCCAGGATATATGGGCACCCCCAAGCTTTTCGGTATCGATCTTCACAACTCATCCCCTGGATTCCTCTTCGTCTTCGGCGGCCAACCTGACGTGCAGGCTATCGGTGCCAGAAACCACTGGCTCACCACCGACTCCCTGATGAACAGCGCCTATATGCGCACACGTAACGAGAACCTCAACCTGCGAGCCACCATCGAGCCGTTCAGAGACTTCCGTATCGAGGTGTCCGCCACCCGGAGATATACCGAAAACTACTCCGAATATTTCCATGTGGACGAGGCCGGCACGCTCTATCACTACACACCGCAACGCAACGGCTCTTTCAGCATGACCTATTGCGGCCTGAGAACCTTCTTCAAAGACTATAACGAGTTGTTTGACAACTTCCGCAACGTCCGCATGGTGATTGCCAACCGACTGGCAGAGGCCAATCCTAACTACACAGGCGAGGTGAATCCCGAGACGGGCTTCCCGGAGGGCTATAGCGAAGTGGCCCAAGAAGTTCTCATGGGCGCTTTCTTCTCCGCCTATATGGGCAAGGATGCTGAGAATATGGACATCTCCAGTCCTTTCTTGAAAATTCCGCTGCCCAACTGGCGCCTCACCTACAACGGATTCTCCAAGATCAAAGGCATCGACAAGGTATTCCAAAGCCTCTCCATCGCCCATAGCTACACCTGTACCTACCAGATCGGTGGATTCACCACCAACCTGGCCTACACGGAAGACGGTGGAGCGCTCAACACCCTGGGAGACTTCATCCCCAGAGAGGAACTCAACCAGATTGCCATGTCAGAACAGTTCGGCCCTCTTATCGGATTCGACATGACTCTGCGCAACAGCTTGCTGCTCAAGGTGGAATACAAACAGTCCCGCAATGTGGCCCTGAGCTTCACCAACAACCAAATCACAGAGACCTCCAGCTATGAGCTGGCCGTCTCCGGCGGCTATCGTTTCAAAGATCTGAAAATCGGACTGATCTTCGCAGGCCAGAAACGTCAGTTCGTCAGCGACTTGAATGTGACCGCCGGCGTCGGAATCAAAAGCAATCAAACACAACTGCGCAAGATCCAAGAGGTCCAAGACCAAGTGACCTCCGGTGCACTGACCGCTACCATCAACGTGGCCGCCGAATACCAGTTCAGCCAAATGGTCGGCATCAAATTCTACTACGACCAGACCATCAACCGCCCGAAAGTTCAGAATATCTACAACTCCATGAACTTCGAGACCGGTATCGCCCTCCGCCTCATGCTCTCTCAATAGTACGTCTGCCAACAGTTTTTGACATGGCGCTATTGAAAAATTGTATTTTTTTATGATACAACACTATAAGATTTTATTATTTTTGCACCTTGAAAAATAACATACTATGAAAAAGATTCGTTTTATCATACCAATCTTGGTAGCTGGCATCTTGATCTTTGCATTCTCGCAATGCAAAAAAAACCACGACTGCACCATGCACATCGAGTGCTATTACTCCGATAATGGCATCGACACCGGCGCCGTCTGCCCCAAAGTGCATATCGTCGTTGGCAAACCTGAATATGCTGACTATGCACGCGCCGACGGCTATACCAACAGCAACGGTGTGTTTGAGCATGTATTCCCCTACCCCGCTCTCCTCGATGTGGTAGCCTCCAAGGCTGACACCACCTACGACGAAGAAGGGAATATCTCGGACGTCAAATATTACACCGGTGCCGCCCAAGTACAAGTCAACGACGGCGAAACCACCTCCAAGACCATCCTGATGGTCAGAACGTATTAATACTATTCACTCATACTCACTTCCCCCGCTGCCATCTCTCTATACCGATCAGATTGATGACCGAATACTAAATTCTATGTTTTGAAGAAAAAAATTATCGGTGAAATAGCATTCATTACCGCCACCGTGATTCTATTGGGTTCGTTGTTTCTTCGCGGAAGAATCGACTATACTCCTATCTCTAACATCATTAAACACGAGAAAAAAGCCTACCATCATAGCGACACCCTCAAGGCTTTGATTTTCTATCATGCGGCCGATTATTTTGTATATCATGGTCAAGTGATTGGTTTTCAGTATGATATGATCAAACAGATGGCCAAAGACTTCAATATGCAGGTGGACATCTCTATTGAGGCGGACCCCGACAGCATGATGATGAAGTCGTTCGGTAACCAGTATGATATCATCAGCTTCGACTTCGACAAGAATTTTTTCTCCCCGATGTATCTGACGCTTTCAGAACCGCACTCCTTCACCTACCCCATCCTGCTGATGCGGAAAAAGATGGAGTTTGACAGTTCCGGCACCCATATTGCGCATGCTCCCGCACAATACAACCAGAAACTGGACTTCAGCAAGTTGCAGATGCCTTCAACGTGGCGCCAGGAAGATCATCCTGACAAGACAGTGGAGGACTTGATAGAAATGTTGGAAGATACGCTCATCGACTATGTGGTGTGCAACCACAACATCGCCATCACCCTGCTGCCCTTCTACAAAAATCTGGTCATGGGCCCGCGCATAGGCGAAGACTTCCCCCGCAACTGGGTCCTCGACCCCAGAAATGTCACGTTGAATGACTCCATCAACTTGTGGCTGACAAATATGAAGGAGACCAAATTCTACAAAAAGATGTGCCTCCGGTATCTGTCAGAGCATTCACAGATTATCAACAACTCGTTCGGACAGAAACGCGACAATATCTCCACCTATGACAAGTGCATCCAAGCGGCCAGCAAGCGTCACGAGCTCGACTGGCGGTTTGTCTCTTCCATCATCTACCAGGAATCCCACTTCTGCACCGACGTGTTGGGCATGGGCGGCAGTTACGGCATTATGCAGATGATGCCTGTCACCTACGAACGGTACGGGCTCAACGACACCTCCACCGTGGAGGAGCAGATTTGGGCCGGTGTGAAATATATCCGTTTCCTCTACAATATCTTCAAAGACAAGGTGGACACCTCGGAGATCTACTATTTTGTGGCTGGCTCCTACAATTCCGGTCCTGGCCACATCCTCGATGCCATCACCCTCTGCAGGAAATATGAGGGTGATCCTGAGCATTGGGATTCTGTTAAAGAATATCTCCTCTTGAAATCACATAAAGATTATTACAGCGATCCGGATGTCAAGTGCGGCTATTATCCGGGCAAGCACACAGTCAACTACGTGCAGGAGGTGATGGATCGTTATAATGGATACAAACTAACCAAAAAAGAATGAACATATTAATCATCGGTCGTGGCGGCCGTGAACACGCCATCGCTTGGAAAGCGGCTCAATCTCCTCTCACTACCCACCTATACATCGCCCCGGGCAACGACGGCATGCGCTCCATCCAGAATGTGCCCGTGGAGCTGGTGCCCATTGACGAACAAGACTCCGACGCGCTGGTGGCCTTCGCCCGCGAGCACGCCGTGGACCTCACCATCGTGGGTCCCGAGGCGGCCCTCATCAACGGCATCGCCGACCGTTTCCAAGAGGCGGGCCTGACCATCTTCGCCCCCACCACCAAGGCAGCCCGGATCGAGGGCAGCAAGCAGTTCGCCAAAGATCTGATGATAAAATACAACATCCCTACCGCCACCTTCCGCATCTTCGACCAGTATGAAGAGGCTGCCGCCTATCTGAAAGAGGTGGGCGCACCCATCGTCATCAAATACGACGGCATCGCCGCCGGCAAGGGCGTGGTCGTCGCCATGACCGAAGAAGAGGCCGACCAGGCCCTCCGCGACATGCTGCTTGACCACAACTTCGGAGACGGCAAAGTGCTGATGGAGGAGTTTCTGCAGGGCCCAGAGTTCTCATTGCTTACGCTGGTTAACGAACACCAGGTGGTGCCGTTGGTCATCGCCCAGGACCACAAGCGCGCCTTCGACGGCGACAAAGGTCCCAACACCGGCGGCATGGGCGCCTACAGCCCCGTGCCCGTCATTCCGCAGGAACAGATCGATTGGGCCGTGAAGCATATCATGCTGGCCACCGCTGACGCCATGATGGCGGAAGGCTGCCCCTTCACCGGCATCCTCTACGGAGGCTTGATGCTGACTAAGCAGGGTCCTAAAGTGATAGAGTTCAACGCCCGCTTCGGCGACCCCGAGACGGAAGTGGTGCTCCCGAAAATGAAAAGCGACCTCATCCAACATATCCTCGACCTGCTGGCCCACAAGCCCGTGACACCTGAATTCTATGAAGAGGCCTTCCTCGGCGTGGTGATGGCTGCCAAGGGATACCCCGGCAAATATGGCAAAGGCTTCCCCATCCACAACCTGGATCAGGTTTCACAAACCATCTTCCACATGGGCACCAAGATGAAGGACGGCGAGTGCGTCTCCAATGGCGGACGCGTGCTCTTCGTGGTCGGCAAAGGCAAAAACCTGGCCGAAGCCCAAAAGGATGCCTACGAGGGCGTGCACAAAATAGCCTGCCCCGAACTCTTCTATCGAGAAGATATTGGTTGGCAGGCTATCGAGAATTAGCTATTGGCTGTAGCTATTAGCTAGCGTTTGTTGGATTTCTCCACGGCAGCTTCCTGTTTGGCAATCTCCTTGCGCAACTTCTCAGGAAGCTCGCTGTTCTGCATGCACTGGTGACACTTCATCTCCAAGGTGTACATACGTCCGATGCAATAGTTGGAGTGTTTGCATCCACTCACGGTCACCTCGCCGGATTGCAGCTTGTTGACAAAGTCAGGGTCGTGCAAGACCGCACGCGCCATCTGGAAGGCCACAAAACCGGAGTCGAGCACCTTCTCCATGTCGTCTTTTCTCACCATACCGCCAACATAGATCAACGGCATCTTGAGTGCCTGGCGGAACTTCATGGCCGTATCATAGAAATAGGCATCCTTGTAAGGCACCGTCGGAATGACGAGGCGCCCGCCCAAGTGCAGACCGATCTTGAGCCACCAGAACTTCTTGACATCCATATAGTAGGCAAGCGTCTTCAACGGCATGGCACCGCGCATCACATGCATCGGGGCCTTGCTCACAAAACCAGCGGTCAGCACCAAAGCATGTACACCCAGTTTTTCCAACTCCTGGGCCACCTTGATGCATTCATCTTCGTGCATACCACTACGAAAACCGTCAAACATATTGGTCTTCACCACAATGGCCATATCATCCTTGGCCTCTTCCATCACCTTGGAAATCACGAGCTTCATAAAGCGCATACGGTTCTCCAAAGAGCCACCGAACTCATCCTTCCGATGGTTAGTATAGGGAGACAGGAACTGGCTGATCAGATAACCGTGGCCTGCGTGAACCTCCACACAGTCGAAACCGGCCTGGCGACACAGATTGATGGCCTTGCCAAAGTCTTCCACCAACTCATAAATCTCCGCCTTGGTGATCTTGCGGGTAAAGGTGGGAGAGTAGAGGTTGAAGCGACCGGATGGGGAAAGCGGTTTCTGACCGCATGTGGAACGATGCGTCATGTTGCCACAGTGGCCGATCTGGATGGAAGCCTTGGCACCCTCCGCATGGATGGCGTCCGTCAAGACCTTCAAATCCGGCACAATCTCCTCGCGCAACCACAGCTGACCGTCAAAGGAAAGGCCACTCTGGCTGACGGAAGCATAGGCCACCGTGGTCATGCCGATGCCACCTTTCGCCACCGCTTTATGGTAATTTAACAAATCTTCAGACGGTTTGTTTCCGTATGCCATGTTCTCAAAGGCCGCCGAACGGATCGTTCTATTGCGCAACGTGATCGGTCCTATCTGACATGGTGTAAAAATCGTAGAATTTGACATGTTTCGTTATTTTTTTGTACAAAGACGTATAACGAACATTCCTAAATATTATTGTATGGGGAAAATAAAAAAGGTGACTATATACACTTTTTTGGCATAAAACTTGTATTCGTCAAATAAAAAATAAAAACTATATTTGCGCCCGAAAAAGATAAAGAGGACCTTATACGTGTCCAAACCTATCAATTTTTTATTAACATATTGAATATTAACAATTTATAAAAAACGACTGCGCTATGGCAATGGATACACAAACCTGCTTGAAACAGACAAAAGACAATATGAACGCCACGGTGACCTTCTTTGACAAGAGTTTGCAGAAGATTCGGGCCGGCAAGGCCTCTCCCCAAATGCTGGAAGGTTTACGGGTGGACTATTACGGCAACCCCACTCCGGTGGATCAAGTGGCCAACATCAACACGCCCGATGCCCACCAGATTGTCATCCAACCTTGGGAACGCAACATGCTGCCGGTGATTGAAAAGGCCATCCTTGCCGCCAATATCGGTATGACCCCGCAAAACAACGGCGAGTTCATCCGTCTGATCGTCCCCACCCCGACAGAGGAGCGTCGTAAAGAACTGGTCAAGAAGGCCAAACAAGAGGCTGAACAGACCAAGGTCTCCATCCGCAACATCCGCCGTACCGCCAACGACGAGGCCAAGAAACTCAAAGACAACGGCGTGGAGGAAGACGCTGTCAAGAAACTCGAAAACGACATCCAGAAGGTCACTGACGAAATGATCGCCAAGGTGGACAAAATCATGGATGCCAAGGAAAAAGAGATCATGACCCTATAAGAAAACTTTAGTATCAATCATTAAATAGATCTATTATGAATATTCCCGCAAATTTAAAGTACTCCAATGACCACGAATGGTTAAGAGTTGAAGGCGAATTCGCTTTCGTAGGCATTTCCGCTCACGCCGCCAATGAGTTGGGCGACATCGTTTTCCTGGATATCCCCTCTGTGGGCGAGACCTTGGACAAAGACGAGGTTTTCGGTTCTATCGAGGCCGTTAAGACGGTTGCCGACCTGATGTTGCCAGTGGGTGGCGAAGTCGTGGAGTTCAACGAGGCTCTGGAAGGCGAACCCGCATTGGTCAACTCCGATCCTTATGGTGAAGGCTGGATTGTCAAGATCAAAATGACCGATCCCGCTGAAGCTGACAGCCTGATGGACGCTGCCGCTTACGAGGCTTTCATCGCATAATCCATTTTTTGGGAAAAAACTTAAGAGAGGATGTGTCACGCGCATCCTCTCTTTTTATGTGATTGGCAGAAATTTGTATCTTTGCCGTTTCATTGAATATTCGTACTGACACAAGAAAAATCCACTATCATGTCCAACATATTATCCCTCATCGGCAGACCGAATGTCGGAAAATCCACTTTCTTCAACCGCCTCATCAAAGCCCGCGAAGCCATCGTGGACTCCGTGGCAGGCGTCACCCGCGACCGCCATTACGGCAAGTCTGACTGGAACGGCTACGAGTTCTCCGTCATCGACACGGGCGGCTACGTGGTCGGTTCCGACGACATCTTCGAGGCGGAGATCCGCAAACAGGCCACCTTGGCCATTGAAGAATCCGACGTCATCGTCCTCATGGTGGACGGCCGCGAGGGCCTGACTCCCTTGGATGAAGAGGTGGCCGATATCCTGCGACAGAGCGGCAAGCCCTACTACCTAGCGGTCAATAAGATCGATAGCCCTTCCAACTACTTGGATTACACCGAGTTCTACGCCTTGGGCATTCCGGAGATTTATCCCATCTCGGCTGTCTCAGGCAGTGGCACGGGCGAACTGTTGGATGCAGTGGTGACACATTTCTCCAAAGACAAGGAGGAAAACACCGACGACCTGCCACGCATCGCCATCGTGGGCAAACCTAACGTGGGCAAGTCCTCCATCATCAACGCCTTCCTCGGCGAGGAACGGCACATTGTGACCCCGCTGGCCGGCACCACCCGAGACACCATCTTCACCCGCTACAAGAGCTTCGGCTTCGATTTCTATCTCATCGACACCGCCGGTCTCCGCAAGAAGAGCAAGGTGGAGGAAGACCTGGAATTCTATTCCGTCATGCGCGCCGTCCGTTCCATCGAAAACGCAGACGTCTGCATCGTCATGGCAGATGCCTCCCAAGGCTTTGAGCAGCAAGACCTCAACATTTTCGGTCTTGCCGCCCGCAACCACAAAGGCATCGTGGTGGTGATGAACAAGTGGGACCTCATCGAAAAGGACACCCACACTCACAAGGAGTACGAAGACCTCATCCGCAAACGCATTGCGCCCTTCAACGATGTGCCCATCATCTTCACTTCCGTGAAAGAGAAACAACGCATCTACAAAGTGCTGGAAACGGCCGTGCAGGTCTATCAGAACCGGACACTCAAGATATCCACCTCCGAACTGAACGACACCCTGCTGCCCATCATCCAGCAGACACCGCCCCCGATGAACAAAGACAAGGTAATCCGCATCAAATATGTGACCCAGCTGCCCGTAGCCTACCCCACCTTCGCCTTCTTCTGCAACCTGCCGCAATACGTGGTGGACTCTTACAAACGCTTCCTGGAGAACCAGATCCGCAAACACTGGAACTTCTCCGGAGTACCTATGGAGATCTATTTCCGAAAAAAATAACTTCTCCAACACTCTTCTTTGCATTTTTTAAGAATCATAATAAATATCTCCCTATGAAGAAACTATTATTTGCAATTGCTTTAGTGTCACTACTTTGTACCTGCCACAAAAAGCAAGACACGAATTGTGTAAACATCATCGGCAAATCCGAAATCCAGGTCCAGGACGGCCGCTTCACCCCCGAGGTGATGTGGGCGCTGGGCAAAATGGGCGAAAAAACGGTCTCCCCAGACGGCAAACAGATTGCCTACACCGTCACCTATTACGACATGGATGAAAACAAGGGTAACGCCGATATTTACCTGATGAACGCCGACGGCAGTCATGTGGCCCGGATTACCACCACTGCCAGCAGCGAGTTCAACCTGGTATGGAAAGACAACGAGACGCTGCTCTTCTGTCGCGACAACGAGATCATCTCCATGGAGGTGAAGAACGGCAAAGAGCGTGTACTTGCCTCCCTCGGGTTCGAGGGCTTTAAGCTCGCCCCGGACGGCAAGTCTGTCGTCTATATCACCACCAAGCCCGTGACGCGCCCCAACAACCTGGAGCATCTTTATGCCGGTCTCGACAAGACCTCCGGCCGCATCAACGAGGATCTCATGTACCGTCACTGGGATAACTGGGTGGATGAGTATCCGCAAATCTTCCTCGCCGAATTCGATGGTAAGAAAATCGATGTGGACAAGGCCATCTGCCTTATCGACAGCACCTTCGAGTGCCCTATGCGTCCATGGGGTGGCGTGGAGCAATTTAACTATAGTCCCGACAGCAAAAAGATCGCCTACACCTGCCGCAAAAAGACGGGCAAAGACTACGCGCTTTCCACTAACAGCGACATCTTCCTCTATGATATCGAGAAGAAGACTACCAAAAACATCAGCGAGGGCATCATGGGCTATGACCAGAACCCTGTGTTCAGCCATGACGGCAAGATGATTGCCTGGGAGAGCATGGAGCGCGATGGCTGCGAAAGCGACCAACTGCGACTGATGGTGATGGACCTTGCCACCGGCGAGCGCACCAATATGTCCGAAAACTTCGACTACAACTTCACCGGCATCAGCTGGACGGATGACGACCAAGAGATTTTGGGAGTGGTCAACTACCGCGGCATGGATGAGATCTTCGCCTGCAACCGCGCCACCAAGGAGTTCCGTCAGATCTCCCACGGCTATCATGACATCCACGGCTTTGAGTTGGTAAACGGCAAACTCTACGCCGACCAGGTCTCTATCCAATATCCGGCTGAGATCTACGTCTATAACCTCACCGACGACAAGGCAGATGGTAAGAAGATCTCCTCCATCAACGACGACGTGCTCTCGCAAGTACGCATGGGCAAGGTCGAGGAGCATTGGATCAAGACCGTCGATGGCAAGGAGATGCTCACGTGGCTCATCTATCCTTACAACTATGACAGCACGAAGGTCTATCCCGCACTGCTATACTGTGAGGGCGGTCCGCAATCCATGGTGAGCCAGTTCTGGAGCACGCGTTGGAACTTCATGGTGATGAGCGGGGCCGAATATTTCATCATCGCACCCAACCGCCGCGGCACCATCGGCTTCGGCAAGGAGTGGTGCGAGGAGATCAGCGGCGACTACGGCGGTCTCTGTATGCAGGACTACATGCGCGCCGCCGATTACTTCACCGACAGCGTGAAGCAGATTGACAAAGAGCGTCTCGGTGCTTGCGGTGCCAGCTTCGGCGGCTTCAGCGTCTATTGGCTCGCAGGACACAACTACGATGTACCCGGTTACAAGGACGGCCGTCGTTTCAAAGTACTCTTGGCGCACAACGGCATGTTCAACTTCGAACAACAATATCTGGAGACGGAAGAGCTCTGGTTTGAGAACTGGGACATTGGCGGACCTTACTGGGATTGGAACAACCCGCAGGTTAAAAAGAGCTATGGCTTCTCGCCGCATCGGTTCGTTGACAAATGGAATGCGCCCATCTGCGTGATCCACAGCGAGTTCGACTTCCGTATTGTGGCCTCACAAGGTATGGCCGCTTACAATGCAGCCAAGCTGCGCGGCCTGGAAGCCCGCTATCTCTACTTCCCCGACGAGACCCACTGGGTACTGAAACCCCAGAATAGTCTCTTGTGGCACCGCAACTTCATCGACTGGTTCAATGTGCATTTGAGATAAAAGGCGACATTTCTTTCGGAAAACTCCAAAATAAAAAACCCTGACGACTTCGTGTCATCAGGGTTTTTTCGTATCCTTAAAAGGGGGATTTATTGAATACCCAGCTCTTTCTTAACGGCCGCGGTCAAATCCGTGGATTCGCCATAGAAAGCCAGGGTGGAAATATCGAATACGTAGGTGTAATGCTCTGCTTGCGCCACCTTCTTGATGGCAGCCATAATATTCTCCTGGAATGGTTTCAACAACTCCAGCTGCTTCTCTTGCAGACGTCTTTCTCCATCAGAGACAAACGTTTGGAAGCGCTCATACAGTTTGTTGAATTCATCCTCTTTCACCTTAAGCACGGCGGCGGAGGCACCGGAGTTGGCCAGCTTCATATAGTCAGCCTCTTTCTGTTGGAGTTCCTGGGACATAAGGGCTCCTTCCTCCTCCAACTCGGCCTGCAAGGCAGCGAGTGCGGTCTTGGCCGTATCAATGCCGGGCATCAGCGGCATGATGGAAGCATAGTCCACATGTCCGAACTTCGCCTTCTGGGCAGAAAGGCCCGCACAGCACAAAACTGCCAACAATATCAAAAACAGTTTCTTCATGGCAGTGGTGTTTTACTTGATCCCTAATTCTTTCTTGACCAACGGGGTGATATCCTCACCACTTTCAAAGTAGAGGAGGATCTTTGTATCGAAGATGTAGGCGTAGCCATGATCTTTGGCCACCTTGTTGATGGCATTCTGAATCTTATCTTGGAAAGGCTTGGCCAGTTCATACTGTTTCTCCTCTAAGTCTTCCTGCACATCCGCTTGGAAAGCCTGGATACGGTTGGCCAGGTCTTCCAGGTCTTTTTCACGGAGTTGGCGGACGGAAGAGGACATGGTGCCGACTTCACGGTCGAATTTGTCTTTTTTCTGTTGATATTCTTGCACCATGTTTTGATACTCCGTCTGTAATTCCGTCTGGAAAGCCATCAGTTTGATTTGCAGGGAATCGATACCGGGCATCAGCTCCAAGATCTCGCTGGAGTTGACATGTCCGTACTTTTGAGCAGAGGCAGGGTTCAAAGAGAAAAGCAGAACAGCTGCCACGAGAACTAACAATTTTTTCATTCTAATATTTTTTTCTGATTTATAAAATTTCAAAAAACAGGGAGATAGACTAATCATCCAGCTCATCGTTTACTGAAACGCCCAATTTTTGTAAAATTTGGGCATTGATGTCCCATTTCGGGTCGGCATAGATGATGGTCATATCGCCAGCGGCGTCAAACACAAAGGCATAGCCTTTCTCTTTGGCATAGTCGTTAACAGTGGAGATCACACGATCTTGGATCGGCTTTACGAGCTCTTCTCTTTTCTTGAAGAGGTCGCCGTCCTGGCCAAAACGTTTCTTTTGCAAGTCCTTGGCAGCCTTCTCCTCTGCGATGATAGCCTCCTCGCGGCTGATCTTTATCTGCTCCGGCATGGTGATGGCCTCCACTTGGTATCTCTTGTACATGGAGTCAATGGCAGAGAACTTGGCTTCAATTTCTTTCTGCCACATCACGGCCAGACGGTTCAGCTCGGCTTGGGCCTCTTTGTATTCCGACATGTTGGAAAGGATATACTCTGAATTGATATACGCATATTTTTGCCCGAAAGAGGTCATACAGGCAAAACAAATCAAGGCAAAAAGGATAATTTTTTTCATCTTAGTATATTTTTTTGTGATGTTATAAACGTGAAGGATGGATTTTTATTGTATTAGTCGATGGATTGATTGATGGAGATGTGGAACTGGCTGTGTTTGGTGTTTCGTCCTGGCACATCGTCGAAGCCGTAGCCGTAGTCGAAGCCGAGCAAGCCGAACATAGGCAGATAGACGCGCACGCCGACACCGGCAGACTTATAGAGGTTGAACGGATTGTATTGATGCTTGTCAATCCAGCCCTTGCCCGCTTCCAGGAAGGCGAGGAGATAAACCGTCGCCGTGGGGTTGAGGGTGATGGGATAGCGCAACTCGGCAGTAAACTTATGATAGATGCTAGCACCGGTGGAGAGACCGTCCAGATAGGGAGATAGCACCTCGTCCTCATAACCGCGCATGCCTATGACCTCACGACCGTCGTATGCATAGGTGGACAGACCGTCGCCACCCAGATAGAAACGACCGAACGGAGTGATGCCGATATCTTGGTTGTAGCAACCCATAAAGCCCATCTTCAATCGGATATTCAACACCAGATTATCGACAATGCGGGTGAACCAGGAGGCGTTGAATTTCCATTTGTGAAACTCCATCCATTTATACTTCTCCTGATCGGTTGCGTTGGCATAGTCCTTGTGGGAGAACAAAGAGTACGGCGGGGTTACCTGCACCGAGAAGGAGATGCTGGATCCCTCGCGCGGATAGATTGGCGCATTGACAGAGTTTCTCGACAACGTGAAGATATAGCTCAAACTGTTGGCATGGCCATTGCTGAAAACATAATAGCCAGACCAGTTTTTGACATTATAGTATTCGTAAGACAAGGTGTGCGACATGGAGAAATAGTCATCAGGCCATTTCAGCTGGCTGGCCAACGAAAGGGAGGCGCCAGCAATGCTGGAACAGGCATACGTGTCTTCCGTTTTTTTGTGGTTGTTCGTTTGCTTTTGATAATAGATACCCAGTGTCAAGGCATTAGGCTTCTTGCCACCCAACCAAGGTTCGGTGAAAGATAGGTTGTAATATTGATACCAGGTAGCGTTGGTGGACACGTTGAGAGAGAGTCTTTGTCCGTCACCGCCCGGAATCGGCGTCCAGGCATCTTTTTTGAAGAACTTCTTGGTGGAGAAATTGTTGAAAGTAACACCGGCAGTGATGACAAAACCCGTGGCACCATAGCCTGCACTCAGGGAGAGCTGGTCGGAGGTGGTCTCCTCCACCACGTAGGTGATGTCCACCGTACCATCCGCCTCATTGGGCTTCGGCTGGACATCCATCTTCTCCTGGTTGAAATAGCCCAGAGACATCAGCACTTGCTGCGTGCGGATGATATCGGCACGGTTGAAGAGCTGGCCGGGAATGGTGGTGATCTCACGCAAGATCACATTGTCGTTGGTCTTGGTGTTACCCACAATATTGATTTGGTTGTAGCGGGCTTGCTTACCCTCGCGGATACGGATCTCAATGTCGATGGAATCGCCCTCAACCGCCACCTCCACGGGATTGGCACTGAAGAAGAGATAGCCGTTGTTCATATACAGGGAGGCAATGTCGTCGCCCTCCTCTTTCATTGTCAGGTTCTTGGTCAGTTGCGTCTGGTTATAGACATCGCCCTTGCTGATACCCAACAACTGTTTGAGTGTCGTGGTCGGATATACCGTGTTGCCCACAAAGTTGATATTGCGGAAATAGTACTGCGGACCTTCATTTACCTTGATGTCAATGAACACATTTCCGTCTTTGATATAGAAAGTGTCGTGTTCGATGATGGCATCGCGATAGCCCAGCTCGTTGTATTTGTTGATCAGGTTGACCTTGTCTTTGGCATAGCTCTCCTTGATGAACTTGGACTGTTTGAAGATACGCAACTTCACACGCGGGGAGAAGTAGTCGTCAAAGTGCTCCACAATATCCTTGGATTGATAATAGCCTTTGTGACGGAGGGTGTAGGCTATCGCAGTGTCGGCCTTGTACAACGGCATGAAGCGCGATTTCTCTTTCGTCTCCTTCATGGAGCGCAACAGAACGGCTTTCGGCACATTGTTGTTGCCTTCAATGTTAATCTGGGCAATGCGCACCTTCTTGGACTTTTGGATGTCAAACAGGAGGCTGACAGCATTTTTGATTTTTTCGTCCGGAATCTCTTCAATCTTGACATCACAATTGTAGAAACCCTTGTCAACATAATACTTTTTGATGATGTTGACACAGGTTGTCTTCATGTTGTCATTGATAATATTACCTTGAGAGATATGTAGTTTTTCCCGAAGATCTGTCTCGTCGGCTTTTGTGGTCCCTTTGAATCCGAAGGATATCAAACGGGGACGGTCTTCAAGGCGGACATCGAGGAAGGCCAGGTTGCCGGAGATGCGGGTGAGGGTGATCTCGACATCCTCGTAGAGACCGGTGCGCCAAAGGGCCTTGATGCTATTGGAGATCTCGTCACCGGGGATTTTGATCTTGTCGCCCACATGGAAAGTCAGCAGACGTTGGTCCAGAGGAGCGGTTCCGGAAGAGGTGATACCGCCGATTTCGTACTCTTGCGGGTTGGAATAATCCATTTTTTCAGGCTTGTCAGGGCCGTCTCCAGAGATAATGACCTGTCCGTAACTATTTGTAGCACAGACAATCATGATCGTAAACAGGAGCCCAAAAATGAATTTTTGCAGTTTCATTCCAAATTTTCAAAAAGTTGGCAAAGATACAAAAATTATGGTTGGGAAATTTGGGCACTTGTTTTTCCAAATCTTCGTTCTCTGTTTTGATATTTTTCGATCACTTCCAGGAGATGTGATTTTCTGAAATCAGGCCAAAGGACAGGCAGGAAGAAGAGTTCCGAATAGGCGATTTCATAGAGGAGGAAGTTGCTGACGCGCACATCGCCGCCGGTGCGGATGAGAATGTCGGGGTCGGGCACGTCGGGCAGATAGAGGTGTTGTTGGATGGTCTCGGAAGATATCTCGTCTGGAGACAGTTTTCCCTCGGCCACCTTGCGGGCCACGGTTCTGAGCATGTCGGTCAGTTCTGCGCGGCCGCTATAGCTAAGGGCCAGGATGACGGTGAGTCCTGTGTTGTGGGCCGTCACCTCCATGGCGTGACGCATGGCCACCTGACAGTCGTCGGGCAGGTCTTCCATACGGCCGGTGAGCAGCAAGCGCACATTTTTCTGGTTTAACTCCTCCAACTCATGGTGGACGGTCTGCACGAAGAGCGACATCAGAAGATGCACCTCCTCTTTGGGACGGTTCCAGTTCTCTGTTGAGAAGGCATAGAGGGTCAGATAGCGGATGCCGAGTTCGCCGGCGCACTCGATGGCTTCGCGCACAGCGGTGAGGGCATGCTGATGCCCGTATGTGCGTTCGTGACCATCCTGCTGTGCCCAGCGTCCGTTGCCGTCCATGATAATGGCGACGTGGGCAGGGATCTTGGTTTCTGTCAAAGACATGTTTAATGGGAGATTCAAAGGTTATCTTCTTTTCCGAGGCAACTTCAGGTCACAACTAGTATCGACATTGCCGAACTTGACGGTGAAGATGACGCCGAAGAAGGAGTAAATATCTGTAGTCGTAGTATTACCGCGTTGTTCTCCAGCCTGGTGATACGGCAAAGCCTGTCCGTTTTCATCCGTCAGTTCATGGGAGCGGTCGGCGAGATTGGCGATGAGGTCGCCGCGGTTCTCGCGCAACAGGTCGTTGTCGTAATAGACCCCGCGGACATCATCGAGATAGTCGGTAAAAGTGTAGCGGATACCCCACTCCGCACCGATGGAGAGATAGCGGCCGAGGGTGGCTCTGACACCGATGCCGAAGGGAATGGCGAAGGAGGTAAGTGCATAGTTCTTCTTGGGGCCGCCTTCCAGACCCTGTCCCTCGGTGCCGAAACCCTGCAACTCATAGATCGTCCCCTGGTACTCGGTCTTGGGGTTGAACGAGAAGAGCGTCACACCCGCGAAGATGTAGGGGGTAAACCGGTTCTTTCCCGTGGAATTGTACAGCTGGAAGAAGTTGAGCTCTGCCTCGACGGAGAACTCTGTGATGGGGGAGAAAAAACTCAGATTGCGTTCATAACCCTTGTTGGTCGTGGCATCGCTGCCGGCGACTTTGCCGAAGATGAAATCTGCTTTCAGCGCCCATCGGGGTGTCAGATTGTAACGATAAACCAGACCTCCCGCCGGCTTGGTGGCAGCAAAAAGGTGGGTGGGGTTGAGTTCTCCGAGGTAAAAACCGCCGCCGCCGAAAAGACCGATCTCGGATCTCTGGGCCTGAAGCGGAGTGACGGCAAAGCCAACCAGGAGAATAGATCCCAACAATAATGCCTTGATTGTATGAACTGCTGTTTTTTTCATTTTTCCAGATAATCGTTAATGAAAGAAAGTGCAAAAATAAAAAAAATACACAAAATGGAGGGAGATTAAAAAAAAGTGTATTTTTGCGCCCCAATTTATTAAGTATAAAATTATTAGAATAACAAACAGAAAGGAACGTTGAAGAGCACACCTAACCCTAGAAACCGAGTCCCTTATGTAGCGCCTAACAAAAAGGAGGCCCAGCATAACATTAATGAAAACATTACCTCCCAAGTGGTTCGCGTAGTAGGCGAAAACTTCGAACCGAAGATTGTTTCTCTGCGGGAAGCTTTGGAAATTGCCGAGCGTTATGAGCTGGATCTGGTGGAGATTTCCCCGCAGGCCAACCCGCCGGTATGCAAGGTGATGGATTACCAGAAGTATCTCTACGAGCAGAAAAAGAAACAGAAAGAGATCAAGGCCAACAGCGCCAAGACACAGGTCAAGGAGATACACATGGGGTCGCAGACGGATGACCATGACTTCAACTTCAAGTTGAACCATGCCACCAAATTCCTCTCTGACGGTTACAAAGTGAAGGTAGTGGTCTCTTTCCGGGGACGCGCCATTATCTACAAAGACCAGGGAGAGCTCCTGCTGCTGCGCTTCGCCCAGAGTCTGGAAGACTACGGCAAGCTGGATCAGATGCCTACCCTGCTGGGCAAGAACATGACCATCATGCTGAGTCCGAAATCTAAAAAGTAAATGCTGTCAACTCTATATATATTAACCTTTAAAAATTAGAGAAAATGCCAAAAATTAAAACGAAGTCCGCTGCCAAGAAAAGATTCACTTTGACCGGCACCGGTAAAATCAAGAGACATCACGCTTACCACAGCCACATTCTCACCAAAAAGACCAAAAAGAGAAAACGCAACCTGGCTTACAGCGCTATTGTCGAACAAAACTTAGAACGCACCGTCAAGCAAATGCTGGGACAGTGCTAATTAACCCAAGTTATTAATCATTAAAAAGTTTACTATCAGCCCGAAAAGAGTTTATGGAGTCATAAACCGCTGACGTAAAAGAAAGGAAAATCAATTATGCCAAGATCAGTAAATCATGTTGCTTCCAGAGCAAGAAGAAAAAAGATTTTGAAACGTACCCGTGGGTACTTCGGCAAACGTAAAAACGTTTGGACCGTTGCAGTCAATTCGTGGGAAAAGGGCCAGCAATACGCCTACCGCGATAGAAAGAACAAAAAGAGAAACTTTAGAAGTTTGTGGATCACCCGTATCAACGCGGGTGCGCGCGAATATGGCATGTCCTACTCTGTCCTCATGGGCAACTTAGGCAAAAAAGGTGTGGCGCTCAACCGCAAAGCCCTTGCCGACCTCGCGATGAACAATCCTGAGGCATTTAAGGCTATTGTTGACCTCGTCAAATAATAGCTTCCAACTTTAATTATTAAAAAAGGGTTACAGCATTACAAAAGGGCCGCCGTGAGGCGGTCCTTTTTGTTGTTTATTTGTTGGCGACCACCAAGAAACAACGGGGTCATTGCCTCTCCTTATTTCTTTTCTTGAGCTTGGTTTTCGGGGTGGTGATCTTCGCCCCGTCCTTCACACAGCGCACGCTATAGCCGTTATACATCTTCCCGAAGCAGACATACGGGCATGGGTAGCTGGTGTCATCTATGTAACGTCCTATGGCGGTGCCGTCTTCCAAGGGAGAGGAACTCCACCAAAAAGACCCTTCGCCCACATTAGCATAGGCATCCTTATAGAAGTAGCCACCTCTGGGCAGACTCACAAAACGCTTCATAATTCGCATGTTTTGGGAAGACACAGGAACTCTATGGAGGGTTCGTTCGGCGGCACAGCCCTGGGTCATGGCCGTCCATTCCGCATCATCGGGCAGGTGCCAGCCGTCAGGACAGAGACCCTGCACCTGGGCTGAGGCCGAGGCCGCTCCTCGCACCGCCGCCGCCCAAGTATAAAGCAATCCGTATTTCCGCACAGAATCCTTGCTGTTCCCGTAGTCATAATAGTAAACCCCTGTCATATCTTGGGAAGGCGGATTGCCTTGTGGAACAGGACTTCCGTCGGCATAATGCGTTGTCCGCAAGTTCTCCGCCATCCAGTACATGCCGTTGAGCTTCACCGCGCGGTAGCGGTTCCCGTCACAGTCGCGCACGGTCGAACACGCGGAAAAGAGCAACACCAAAGATAGGAAAGAGATGAGTTTTTTCATTTTGATGTAGAATTTAAGGGCTTTTGCAAAAGTCAGTTTGATTTACGAGTGCAAAAATAAGAAAAGTTGAAATTGTACGATGAAAAAAAGGTTCTGTCAGAAAGTCCTGCGCAGACTCGCGCAATCCGCGGTGATCATCAAAACTCGTACCCCACGCCCAAGTTGACAATACCCTTGATGCCGAAGCCTGCCTCGAAGCTGCCGAACCAATGGTTCGCGCCAGCCTTCAACCCGAAGGCGGTCAGCTGGAAGGCGGAGAACACTCTGTTGTGGTCAGTAGTTATCGGTTGGATAAGGTTATCATCATCGAAGTATTCCCGACCATGTTTGATATACAAACCCACGGCAAGCCCGGAGTAAAGGGTCAGATGCGGACGGTTGAGATAGGAGAACCGCAGAGAGGGCATTATCAGGAAATGATGCTCCTTATACTGCCACGTAGGATTCTCTGGACTAAAATCCTGAACATTGCCTTTCTCTTGATAATAATTATAGCCTGAAGTAAGGCCCAACCAGAACCATTTTGCGGCACGGTAATGATAGTCCAAGGAGAATACGGGAGTGAATATAGCCTTTGTGCGTGAAACACCCTCAATCGGCTCTCCCAAAATAGGAGAAGCGGACAATTCCCTCATATAGGTAAAGCCCAATGGATCGCTCACCCCCAATCGAAACTCGTGGCGATAAAATGATTTGTCATCATTCCAATGCGGTTGCGCCTGCTTGACGGCACGCTGCTTGCTGAAACTGTGGAGGTAGGCGATTTGGAAGTAGAGATAGTGGTTTCGCTCCGTAATAGAGATCGTTTGTTCTCCGGATTTCTCGCCACCAGTTTTATAATAAAGGTCATCGATGGTGTGTTTTGATCGGGCGTAATCGGTCGTGGCCACATTCAAGCCAACGATAAAACGCAGATAATCCTGATTCGGCAAACGGTAATACATTCCAAAATCCGCCATAATATCTGCATAAAACACATTCCGGTCGTAAACACAATTGCTGTCAAAATTCAAATTCACAGGATCAACAAGAGGATGTCTTCCTGTATTTGGATTATATCCATCCCAAACTGTCCCTATTGGCATCCTTATTTGCGTTCCAAGGTTTGCCGTCAGCCAAATTTTATCTGTAATTGGGTAATGGAATTCAAACTTCAGCGGCATTGAGAGTCCTCGGTATCTCCATGCATTATCTGCGGAGCGGCTTGTAATCCCGTAATTCAAGGCAGCCGAAATACCGAAGAAATCTGCAAAATGATAGGAACACTCCAACCCTGCGCGGAATCCGAAACGAATTTTATCATGAGTGTTTGAAGTAAGTTCTCCATTTTCGAAAAACTGTAATTGATCCGGATGCACTAAATTCGCCTCTGCTGTATAACCGAAATGGAATCCGTTGAAAGGGCTGTCGCGAAGAACCAACTCTGTCTTTACCTGAGGCGACCTCGCGGGTTGCGGAGCCTCTGTCTGTGCGGGCGCGAGGGAGTTCAAACCCAAAAGCAGGAGTCCCGCCAATCCATATTTTTTGATGCTGTCCATAGTGGAAACGTTTTGCTGTTCATACTGGATGACGCGATTTTCCAAAAAGGTTACAGTCTGGGCCCACAATTTTTGCAACGAATCGGGAGGAGTCTGCGCATCGGCGCCGTTCAGCTCGTAGAAAAGCTGCTTAAATTCCTCACTGTGAATGTAATCGGCGATGATGATGGTGTCCTGCACGCGCAACGTGTCGCGCACATAGACGGTGTCGCGCACTACGTGCCGTTTCACCACATACATGGTATCTGTGTTCTGTGCGAGGAGGCTTCCTATGCTGCTTATTACCAGCATGATAAACGTTAGAATCAGATGTTTTTTCATGGCTTTTGCATTAGATAGACCGTGTCTTTCACTATTGCGGTGTCACGGAGCACAACCGTGTCGGTCACGTAGATTTCTTTGGTGACGACAATCGTGGCGGGAGATTTTGGGGCTTTTCTGTTTTCAGACTCGGCAACCAACTCTGTTTCAGACGTTTCGTGTGTTTCGATGGAAGCCAGCATGCTGTCTGCAGGTGCCGCAGCGGGTATCTCTTCAGGCTGGATAGGTTCGGGCAATGGACTGTCGTTCACCGTGTTGCGGGCTATCTGCCACGCAAAGATGCCGCCGGCAACAGTGGCCATGGTGGCGGTGGCCAGGACCACGCGGTGCGCCGCCACGAACACGCCCGTACTGGAGGGTGCCTCCACTGCCGCCTGCCGGATTTGGGCGGTGGAGAGTGGCTGCGCGGGTGCGTAGCTCAGCCCGGAAAGTCCCTTGCGGAACAACCGGTCGGTGCGGGCCGCCTCGGAATGTTGTAATAAGAATAGTAGTATCATGACAAAAACTCCCTTTTTTCGTTTTTCTTTCTCTTGTGCCATTTGGGAGAGCAGCTGCCGCAGCCGTTTCCGGGCGCGGAACAGCAGCTCTTTGGAGTTGGCGATGGAGATGTTCAGCAGGTCGGCGATGTACGCGTGCGACTGGTTATCAATGGCGTAGAGGTTGAAGACGGTGCGCAATCGGACAGGCAGTTGTTGAACCGCCGCGAGCAGTTCCTCCTGGGAGAAGTCCTTTTCCCAAATGGGAGCTTCCTCCGTGGTGACATCCGGCGTTTCCTCCTCCACTATCGGCACGGTGTTGATGCTTTCGCGCAGGTGCTGGATGGCATGGTTCACGGTGATGCGCATCAGCCACGCCTCAAAATTGCCGGTGGCGCGGTAGGTGTCGGAGCGTTCCATCGCCTTGAGGAAGGCCTCATGCGCGAGGTCCTCCGCCAACGCCAAGTCATTGACATAGCGGTGACAAAGCCCGATCATCCGTCCGATGTTGGCCGCATACATCCGTTCCCAAAATGCCGCATTCTCCATTTTTTCGCCTTGTTCATGATGATGACGCAAAAATAGCAAAAGGTTACACTGGTAGGGAATATTTTTTGCTAGTGGCGACGGGATCGTCTTTCCCACAATCGTAACTGCTATCATCTTGTGGCAATTTATTCTCAAAACTGCAATGACTATATAGCAGAAATTTTTAAAAACTGCTATATTTATATTGCAATTTTTGTATTTTTTACATTGGAATAGGCTGTGATAAAGGATGACATCGAATACGCTTATCAAAACACGATTCCGCTCTGGATGTTCGGGTTTTTGTATTGAAATCATGCTCTATGATGTTTCCGATGTTATCAAAAATTTTGACAACCTCAATCCTTTGCGAACGATAACCCATTTTCTGTTCACTAATCACCATCAGCTATCTCATTCGTGAAAAAGAGAATGTGAACTTCCGTATCCTTTATATCCAAAATACCTATTGTGTGGTTTTGATAACACTTCGTAAGACATTGATTCTTAGCAGAATTTCGATATAAAAGGAGTTTTTCATCTAGTATAGACGACGGACTGCAGTCCATTAAGTCGTACACTTCTTTGATCTGATTATCAACAATCTGTGCAATAAAAGATTTTTTTTCAATGGAAACGACATAATACATCTGGTCATTAACGCAAAACGCATTATGAAACACTGTGTCGCTTGACCCTCGTTGTTCGCGTTTCATTCCGAACAGATGTCTCAAATCATCTGAATCGTTCAAGAAAAAGTAGCCATCATGCCAATTGACCATACTCACATTTGCCTGGTCGCCCCAAACAATGTCCGGGAAAGCCGTCTTTCGCAACTCCAGACCTGGTCGCTGCCGGACATTTACAGTATCGACCCCATAGGTATAAATGAAATAGTACGTGTCGCCAAGTCGAACGATTCGCTTTGGGGGATAAATGACGTCGTATCGACGATGACAAAATTCACTCTGAAGCCATCCGTTTCTGGTCTCCATATAGAAACTTTCTTGTTTGTCAGTAAAACACAGTTGTTTTCCCCATGGTCTTCTATAAAGATTCTCCCTTCTCACCTCAAAGTCCTCGTCCTCATAAACAATTTCGTCAACGTGGGGCAAATATTTCCATGACCAGGTATTTTCATCAAAGAAAAAGCCTGAATGAATCTCTACAACATCATCCCATATCAAGAATAGAGTATCCTTTCTAACGAACATTCTTTCATCGCCCATCCAGCTCCAAGGATTATTTCGAACTGGCATTTTCACAGATTTCACCACTTCTCCATCCACAGAAACGGCCACAAGGGTGTCGTGAGATCGATATTTTTCAGCACAAAAGAGGCGTAAAAAAAAGTAGTTATGGTATTTTACCACATTCTGTATATACATACAAGGCCATGGCTGTCCATCTTCGATGATGTTCAGCGCCACCGTGTCCACCGTCACCGAGAACTGTTGCGCCCGCACGGGAAGTGCCGCGGATAGCAGCAAACAAACAGTAAAAAGGGCAATTTTTCGCATCATACTATTTTTTCTATCGCTATTATTCTGCATCTCCAACATTTTCTTCCCTTTATCCGTCTCCTGAATACGGTCGCAAAAACCTTCTGGCCTTTCGTAACCTTGTAATATATAGGAATTTGCAATCTTTTTATTCATAATATCCAGGCGATAATAGTTTATCATTTATTACATATTTTCCGTTACGGAAAAACTGAAATGTAAAAGTACAAAAAAATCATATTGGAAATATAAATTCCAACCGTTGCAATTACACTGAACTTTGTTTTTTTACTCAATCCACGTGAAACGGAAATCCACCACCTTCCATTCCCCGTTCTGCTTCTCCAAAATCGCCTCGCCTCCTTCATACACGAAACGGAACATCACAACAGCGCGGTTCATTTCTGGGTTAAAGATAATTTGATTTGCCTTGGGATAGGTCTCATATTGCCAATAACCGCCCCAATGCCCATAGAATATGAGGGCAGCCTTGTTGAGGAATGTATGCTTCAACCGACTATTTCCCTTGGAATAAGCCGGCTGCATAATGTCATATTCGCCCAAATCAACATGTCGGTTTCCTAAAAAAGAGTTCAGCAATTTTTCATATTTTGGGGTCAGATACACCACCTTTTTTCCATCAAAATGCACTGGCGGACGGAATGTGATGGACGAATCCACTGTGGTAGTGGGAATTGTAGTTAACCAATACTGAAAACCAAAAATACCTTCGTAATCAGGACGTATTCGACTGTCTTCACGACAATATTGAATCCACTTTTTCTGTTCAATGGTGTCATTAGGTTTATATTGGAGAATGCGTGCCACCAAAAAAGAATCAATTTCTTCGGGTTTATAGAGAATCTCTTCTGCTTCTGATATCTTCCAAAGGGAACTCTGAACGATGAAATAGGGCTTGTTGTCATACATAGTTGTGCGCTCGCCATTTTTTTATATTTGCATGGGTTGGTAGAAAGCGGCAAACACTTTGTGCGCCTCCGCCACGTAGGGACTCTGCGCCTCATCTTCATTGGATTTCACCTCTTCCGACCAATTGTCAAAAAAAGTGTATAACAACTTCGTGGATTGCGACTTGTAGGCCTTTTTCAGCAATTGGGCCTGTGGATCGCTTTGACAAAAGATGGTCAGGTGGCAAGCTAATAATATTGTTGCGATGATTAATTTTTTCATAACAGACAATTATAAACGTGTACGGGGTTGCAAAGATAAAAAATTTCCTTTCCTTGTTTCCCCTTAACTGCTAACTATTCACAAAAACCGTATCTATTGCAAAAAAAATCAAAATAACATTTGCTATGGAAGTCCAATTGGATGATGAACCCATGTGCCTGATGGCACATTGTTGGCATACTACATTGATTATCAGCGTTTTTTATTGGTGTCTCCCTTTCGCGGCGGGCAAGTCACAATCTTATGGCACTTGTTCCCCACGCCGCGAGGTTTCCGGCCACTTGCCTCCATCCCCACACTGCGCTCCCTCTGGTCGCTTGTATGGGGTTAATAAGATTCAGTCTCTCCGAGACTGTCGCCCATAGGCACTCTTTTACTTCTGTCACACATTTCTCCGTACCGATTGTTTCCAAAATACTGAGCATAAGGAAATTGTCTGAACCATGTGGGAGGGAATGTGTCTCGGAGAGACACTATCTTATTAACCCCAGACTAAACAACAGTGCAGTCTGGGGTGGAACGGCGCCTCCTGTCTTCTTCGCACCGCAGGAGGCTCTTGCTACAAAGCTCTGCACGAATCCGGTGCGAAATGGAGTCGCTTTGCGATATGCTATCTGATATCGACTTATGAAAACCCTCTATTATATGGTTCCCTATTTTTAATTATTTCCTATTTTTGCAGTTCCATAATCCTTCAAAAATGAATAAACTACTTTTCCCCATAATCCTCCTCGCCATGATTTCCGCTACCGCGCAACGAGATTATACCCAGTACGTGAACCCCATCATCGGGACGAACGGTATGGGGCACACGTTCCCCGGGGCGTGCTATCCCTTCGGCGGCATGCAGGTGAGTCCCGACACCGACACCATCCCCCACAACATTAACGGGAAGTACCAGCCGGGGGTCTATGACTACTGCGCCGGATACCAGTATCGCGACAAGACCATCGTGGGGTTCAGTCACACCCACTTCAGCGGCACCGGCCACTCCGACATGGGCGACATCCTGCTGATGCCCTTCACCGGCGAGGTGCAGCTCAATCCCGGTACCGCCGACAACCCCGATGCCGGCTACCGCTCGCACTTCAGCCACGAGACTGAGAAGTGCTCGCCGGGCTACTACGAGGTGCGCCTCAGCGACGACGACATCCTCGTGCAGCTCACCGCCACCCCGCACTGCGGCATCCACAAATACACCTACCCCAAGGGCGAAACGCAGAAGCTCATCGTGGATCTCAACCACGCCATCTACAACTACGACGGCAAGGTGCTCTGGGCCTCCCTGCGCATGGAAGACCCCTACACGCTGACAGGTTATCGCATCACAAACGGTTGGGCACGAGAGAATTATGTCTATTTCACCATCCAGTTCAGCAAAGAGGTGAAGAATTACGGTTATCAGGATTTCGGGAAACAGGACTACAACGGTTTTTGGAAACGTTTCGACCTTAACCACAATTTTCCTGAGATGGCGGGACGCAAAGTGGTGGCTTGGTTAGAGTTCGAAGATGACAATGACCCTGTGTTAGAAGTGCAGGTGGCACTCTCCGCCGTCAGCACAGAAGGAGCAGAACTCAACTTGCTGGCCGAAACCACTAAAGAACGCGTCGTTCAGGTGCTGGGATTAGACGGAGGTCAACTTAACCCATCCGAATTTACCACTACGAAGAAGGTCCCTCTCTCTTTTGACAATATATATCAACTGACAAAGCAAGCCTGGAATGACAAATTGGGCATCTACCAGGCCAAGGGCACACCCGACCAACTCGCCATGTTCTACACATCGCTCTACCACACGATGATCAATCCTTCTATTTACCAAGATGTTGACGGACAATATCGTGGGGTGGACCACAATATCCACCAAAACAACAAAGGATATGTCAACTACACGATTTTCTCGTTGTGGGACACTTACCGTGCCGAACATCCGTTGCTGAATATTATTGAGCCAAAGGCTGCCTGCGATATGGTCTCCTCTATGATCGACCACGCCGAGCAGAGCGTGCATCAAATCTTGCCCATTTGGAGTCATGCGGGTAACGAAAACTGGTGTATGATCGGCTATCACAGTGTGTCGGTGGTGGCAGACAACTATCTCTGCCATCATCCAAATTTTTACGGGGAAAATGTGAAAAGGATTAATGTACTGCCTTACATTATGAATAGCGCAAACTTAGACTATTATGACCATACTGACCTATACAAAAAATTGGGCTATGTGCCCTACAACAAATCTTCTGTCGGCACATCCATTACCTTGGAAAATGCTTACGAAGACTGGGTGATTTATAATTTTATTGACCAAAGTAAGGTTGCATCTGGATTTGAGGAAATAAAGGCATACTACCGCCAGCGCGCACTGAACTTCAAGAACGTCTTCAACCCGGAGACGGGCTTCGCGCAGGCGCGTTACGAGGACGGCTCGTGGAAGACGCCCGCCGACCTGCTCTCCACCTCCAACGAGGGCTTCATCGAGGGCAACAGCTGGAACTACTCGTTCTACGTGCCGCACGATGTCAACGGGCTCATTAAAATCATGGGCGGCGACAAGGTCTTCGTGCAACGCCTCGACCAGCTCTTCGAAATGTACGTCCCGGACGAGTTCTTCGCTGAAACCGAGGATGTTACCCGCGAGGGCATGGTGGGCGGCTACGTGCACGGCAACGAGCCCAGCCACCACATTCCGTACCTCTACATGTGGACCTCCCAGCCGTGGAAGACGCAGCAGCGCGTGCGCGAGGTGATGAACAAAATGTACAAGAACAATATCGACGGGCTGTGCGGCAACGATGATTGCGGGCAGATGTCGGCGTGGTACATCTTCAGTGCAATGGGCTTCTATCCCGTCTGTCCCGCCAGCGGTCAGTACGTCTTCGGCGCACCCTATCTTCCCGAAAACGTCCTTCACTTGCAAAACGGCAACACCCTAACCATCAAAGCCCCCAACGTCAGCGACAAAAACTGTTACATCCAATCCATCACCCTCAACGGCAAACCGCTCCACTGCGGTTACATCACCTACGAGCAAATCATGGCCGGCGGCGAGCTGGTCTTCACGATGGGGAGCAAGCCGAATAGGAAATGGTTCACGGAGAAGCCGTACTCGTTGGAGTGAGGAGGAGTTGTCAGTTGTCAGTGATCAGTTGTCAGTTAGAAGTTAGAAGTTTGGAGTTATGGTGTTGGCAAAGAGACGTAGATCTCTGCCAGCACCTTTTCTTCGTTTTCCCAGGTCAGCTCCTGGGCAGCGGTGGCGCAGTGCTCTTGGCATTGCCGGTAATAATCAGGATGATCTTTGAGCTGGCGCACGGCGGCGGCGATGGCCTCCGGAAACCAGTCTTCTGCAATGACTCCCACCTGATATTGCTCCACAATATGACGACGCTCCACCAGATTGGAGACCACCAGTGGCGTCCCAGCCTTGATGTATTCGAAGATCTTGTTGGGCAGACTGAACCGTAAATTCGCACTCAGATCGCGGTCGAGGGCGATGCCGGCATCCGCCAAGAATGTATAGTTGTAGAGCATCTGCTGATTCTGGCGACCCACAAAGGTCACTCTATCAACCATTTTCAACTCTTCCACCCTCTTTTTCATCGCGGGCAAGGAGCTGCCGTTGCCCACCACAAAGAGATGCACGTCAGGCAGCAAGGCCATCGCCTCTATCGTCTCTTCACCTCCTCTGCCCTCGTTGATGGCATTGCCTTGCAAAATCAGGACAAATCTGTCTTCCGGCATCCCCAACGAGGCCCGCGTCTCCGTAACGGCATAGTCGTGCTGCGGCGGGATGTTGCGCACCAAATAAGGCCGGATGCCGTACTCTTGCTCGTATTGGTCCACAATGGACTGGCTCACCGTGATGACGGTCTGTAGCTTGGGAAAGCAAAACTTCTCGATATGGCTCCACACCCACCGGGAGACGGGGTTGTTCACCACGGAGAGCTCGCCGCAGAAATACTCATGACTATCATAGACCAGCCTTTTCTTTCGCATCTTGCTGATCAGAAAGTTCGGAAGCAGGGTGTCCAGGTCGTTGGCCACATAGACATCGCAACGATGAAAGAGCAGATATAGGAACAGGCGCAGTTGATATTCGGCATAGAAGAGCGGTCCTCTGCGGAAGAGGAGGCGCAGGCGGTGGGTCTGGTAGGGACGTTCTTCCAGTGCAGGCGAGTCGCCATAACGGCGACCCACGAGGGTCACCTGGTAATCGTTACGTTGCAGGAAGCGTGCCACCTTATCCACACGGGGGTCCGTGTAGAGGTCGTTAGTCACCGACAGGATGGCGCGTTTCATTACTCTGCGAACTCGTTACGGCCGTGGCATTTCTTGTATTTGAGGCCACTACCGCACGGACACGGGTCGTTGCGGCCCACTTTCTTCTCCACGCGGATAGGCTGGCTGCCCTTGCCACCTTGGGCCACCTGGCGGCCTGCACCGGGGATGTCGCTACGTCCAGTCTGTAGTCTCTTGGCTTCAGACTGCGGCAGCTGGGCCTCGCGCACCTGGGTGTTCTCCGCCACGGGCAGCTTGCCCTTGTTGAGGAAGGAGACGATCTCTTGGCTGATGCGGATCAACAGCTCATCGAAGAGGTTGAAGGACTCCAGCTTATAGATCAAGAGCGGGTCTTTCTGCTCGTAGGAGGCGTTCTGCACACTCTCCTTCAAGTCGTCCATGGCGCGTAGATGCTCTTTCCAGGCGTTGTCGATGACGGCCAGGGTGATGCCCTTTTCGAAGGAGAGACCCACCTCGCGGCCGTTGGTCTCGTGGCATTTCTTCAGCGGCGCCACAATATTGATAGTCTTGACACCATCAGTGAAGGGAATGGCGATGTTTTGGAACTGCTCGCCATGCTCCAAGAAGACGCGGTCGATGACGGGAAAGGCCTGTTCACAGACCTTGGCAATCTTCTCTTTATAGTGGTCATAAACAAGTGGTTGGAGCTGTTCTATCAACTTGTTAGGTCTTTCTTGCAGGAAGGTATCCTCATCAAACGGGGATTCGATGCCGAAGGTGGTAATCATGGCCGTATTGAAGCCTTCATAGTCCTTGGCGTCCCAGTAATCGGGCACCATGGAGGTACAAACATCCTCGAACATCTGTGCGATATCGATGGCAAGACGGTCGCCGAAGAGGGCGTTGCGACGTTTGCGGTAGATAGTCGTACGTTGTTTGTTCATCACATCATCGTATTCCAGCAAACGTTTACGAATGCCGAAGTTGTTCTCCTCGACCTTCTTCTGGGCGCGCTCGATGGATTTGGAAATCATGCTGTGTTGGATGACGTCGCCATCCTGGTGGCCCATCTGGTCCATCACTTTGGCGATACGGTCGGAGCCGAAGAGGCGCATGAGGTCATCTTCGAGGGAGACGAAGAACTGGGAAGAGCCCGGGTCTCCCTGACGGCCGGAACGACCGCGCAGCTGGCGGTCCACACGACGGGAGTCATGACGCTCGGTGCCGATGATGGCCAGACCGCCCAGCTCTTTCACCTTGGGTGTCAGCTTGATATCGGTACCACGACCAGCCATATTGGTGGCGATGGTCACGGTGCCCTCCTGACCGGCTTCTGCCACAATGTCGGCCTCTTTCTTATGCAATTTGGCGTTCAACACATTGTGCTGGATGCGGCGCATGTTGAGGATCTTGGACAAGAGTTCGGAGGTCTCCACGGAAGTGGTACCCACCAATACGGGGCGACCCTCCTCATGCAGGCGCACGATCTCATTCACCACGGCGTTGTATTTCTCACGTTTGGTCTTATACACCAAATCGTCATAGTCGTGACGGATGACAGGTCTGTTGGTCGGGATGACGACCACGTCGAGTTTATAGATATTCCAGAACTCACCGGCTTCCGTCTCGGCGGTACCGGTCATACCTGCCAGCTTCTTGTACATACGGAAGTAGTTCTGGAGGGTGATGGTAGCGTAGGTCTGGGTGGCGGCCTCCACCTTGACATTCTCCTTGGCTTCGATAGCCTGGTGCAGACCGTCGGAATAGCGGCGGCCCTCCATGATACGGCCCGTCTGCTCGTCCACAATCTTCACCTTGTTGTCGATGATGACATACTCCACATCCTTGGCGAACATGGTGTAGGCTTTCAGCAGCTGGTGGACGGTGTGGATGCGGTCGGAGGCGGCAGCAAAGTTGCTGTATATCTCCTCTTTACGGGTAGCCTTCTCTTCGGGTGAAAGATTCTGTTTCTCCAGTTCGGCAATCTCAGCACCCACATCGGGCATGATGAACATCTTGGCCTGCTCGGCGTCCTTGCTGATGACATCGATACCTTTCTCCATGATATCCACCGTGTTCTGCTTCTCCTCGATGACGAAATAGAGTTCATCATCGATGAAGTGCATATTGCGGTTCTGCTCCTGCATGAAGAAAGACTCCGTACGTTGGAGCACCTGTTTCATGCCGGGTTCGCTGAGGAATTTGATGAGGGCCTTGTTCTTGGGCAGACCGCGATGGGCACGGAGCAGCAACATGGCACTCTCGTCTTGCGGCTTGGGATCGGGGTTCTCCTTCAGCAACTGTTTTGCCTTGGTGAGGATGTCAGCCACATAGAGGCGTTGGGCGTTGTAGAGTTTCTCCACAATGGGTTTGTACTGGTCGAAGTCCTGCTTGTCGCCTTTGGGCGTGGGACCGGAGATGATCAACGGGGTACGGGCATCGTCAATCAAGACGGAGTCCACCTCATCGACGATGGCGTAGTTGTGGGGGCGCTGCACCAGCTCTCCGATATTGCGGGCCATATTGTCACGCAGGTAGTCGAAACCGAACTCGTTGTTGGTACCGTAGGTGATGTCGGCGTTATAGGCACGGCGACGGTCGTCGGAGTTGGGCTCGTGCTTGTCAATGCAATCGACGGTAAGGCCGAGGAACTCATAGAGGCGGCCCATCCACTCGGAGTCACGTTTGGCGAGGTAGTCGTTGACGGTCACCACATGCACGCCCTTGCCTGGCAGGGCATTCAGATAGACGGGCAGCGTAGCCACGAGGGTTTTGCCCTCACCAGTAGCCATCTCTGCGATCTTGCCGTCGTGGAGGACGATACCACCGATGAGCTGCACATCGTAATGGCACATGTCCCAGGTGATCATATTGCCGCCGGCAGACCAAGAGTTGCGGTAACGGGCAATGTCGCCATCGATCTCGATACCGTCGTGGGTGGCGGCGAGATCGCGATCCAGCTGGGTGGCTTTCACCTCGATAAATTCGTTGTCTTTGAAACGGCGGGCTGTCTCCTTCATCACCGAGAAAGCCTCGGGAAGAATCTCGCGGAGGATATGTTGCGTGGTCTCATAGATCTTCTCCTCCAGCTTTTCACTCTCTTTGTAGAGATCTTGCTTCTCCTCGATGGGCAGGTCGTAGTTGGCATCCAGATAGTCCTTGATCTCCTGCACACGTTGTTCCTCCGTGGCGGTGGCCGCCTGGATCTTCTCTCTGAACTCCACCGTCTTATGACGTAAATCGTCTGTAGATAAGTCTTTTATGGTTTCATAGACCTCCAAGGTCTTATTCAACAAAGGCTTCAACTCCTTCATATCCCGGTCAGCCTTTGTGCCAAAAATCTTCGTTAAAAAGTTTGCCATATTTTCAATAAAAATTAAGGGGGCAAAGATACAATTTTTTAGTGAACAGTTGTCAGTGATCAGTTGTCAGTTAGGAGTTAGAAGTTATGTCTTTAGCCATTGGCCATTAGCTGTTAGCTATTGGCCATTAGCTATTTTGCCTAATCTAATCTCCGCTCCTCCCTTCTCCTCTTTGCTCCTCTACTCTACTCGCATAATCGTCTAATCGCCTCATCGGTAAACGGTAAACTGTAAACTTTCAACCCTTTACCCCTCTTAGTTTCTTAGCTTCTTAACTCAAAAAGAATCGGGTTGCAATTTTGTATTTCTTTTGTGATTTCCAAATGTTTTAAGATTTTTTACACTCTTTGTCATGTTGGAAAGGAGGGTGGGATAGTGAAATATGGGAGGATTTTGGAGAAAACGGGCTTCACAGATTCAAACATTATCTTTCCAATACTCGATTGTCCAACTCTTCGGCTTCTTAATAATTTTATGTCAGCAAATAACATTTAAAAGCTAACATCAAGCTTGAATGTGAAACCCGTTAGCAACACCCCATGATGGCAAATGTTATTCTTGACTCTCCGATAGCAGAAACCTATTTCTGCAAACAAAAAAGAGAATGATGCCTATCGGATTACTCCCAGCTACCAGCCATGCCACAAGTAAAGGTGTATCTATTTTGTTCTTTTGTCTAAGGATTATCATATATATCCAAAAAAACAAGACTATCACAAAATAACATGTGAAGATAATGTCATATCTATTCATTCTTATGTTTGTTTTTATATGTTAATACAAAGGGGAATGCGATACCAGCCGTTATGAAAATATAGAAGAGGTGTTGAACCATAATGTTGGGTGAAAGTCCATCCTGTTTCATTTTCCGCACACACAGCACCAAGGCTGACAGCCACAACAACAGCCAGACACTCAAAAACATACACAATATACTCAATAATATACCATTCATATTGCTCTAATTTACATGATCCCAAAAACCTCTTAATATTTCCTCCCCACATATAGCCAAATCCAACAATGCTGAACCCGGCAACCCTGCGACATAAGCTATTGACCCTAATGTCGTTTCGAAATGCCCATCAAGTTGATACTCCATACAACAACTCAATTGACGTTGTAAGTGAGTGTCTCCTTCTCCATTATTATAATGATCTCTTGGAAATTGCCGTTTCAATTCTGTAGAATATATTGTGCAAAAAGCATTCGAAATCCCAAGAAAAGTGTAAGCATAAACAGTGACTCGTACCTTTGCCTCGAAATCAAGACTTGATTGTACAATCAAAGTGTCCACATTCGCCATGCAGGTGCATAGACTATCGTATTGATAGGCATATTGCTTAAAATAATTGTTGATCAAATCATAGAAGTATCTTTCAGAACTTGAAATTGAGTCCGTGGAAGGCATTGCAAAATTATGCAATATAAAAAGATCATCAAAATAGCTTGTTATTTCTTGTTCAAGGTTTTCAACATTCTCTTCACCATAAACAAGTTGCAAGCAACAATCAGATGTGGCTTGTTCAATCCATGAAAGAGTACTCGGGACGAATTCAAATACAAAATCTTTTCCAGGTGCTGGTTCCTTCTCACAGCCTGTAAAAAACAGGATCAAGATTGAGCTGTAAATAAATAGTTTTTTCATAAACATAATTTTTTAGGGGTTAATACTAAGGTTGATTGTTTGATATATATTTTTTATTGTTAGCTGGGTAATATGTTTTCGTGTGCAAAAGAAAGCTAATGGAATATATTCTTAAGAAAAAAACATTCTCACTCATTGCTATACACCGGCTCTTCGCTAAAAGTGAGTCCGCTGAAGGTGAACTGGAGGGTGGCGGTGTCGCGGTAAACCAGCTGCGGGGGGATGTTCAGATAGGCGTACTCCGCATCTTCTGAATAATGAAGCGAGCGCGCCGGCATGTTGAAGAAGTCCTCCGAGGTGAGGTCAAAGGTGTCCAGCGTGGTTATGGTCCAGGAATCCCCGACATCGTCCAAGGAGACTCTTGCGATAAGTTGGCAGACGTTGCCATGACCCTGGCAATTCTTGTGGACTCGTTTGCCGAAGTACACCACACACCCCGGGCAGTTGGCCCCGGAATGACCCACCTGGGTTGTCAGACAAAAGACGCCAGCCTGCCTGCCGTTGTCCGATGATGGTATGAGCTGATGGTTGGATTTGTACTGCGGCTCCACATCCGCGGGCCTTTCGCAAGACAGGAGGGATGCAACCCCGGCAAGCAGAAACGACCAGATCATAGTTTTCAATACAGTCTTCATATTTTCAGTGTTTTTGTTTGGGACAAAGTTAATGTTTTTAAGCGAAAAAAAGCCTTTTTGTCAAATGCGGACCCCCAATTTCAGCCAAAAATATGACGAACGCGGGTTTGCAACATCGGTGTTTGACAAAATGAGGAATTCCTTTCTCAATAAAATAAAACATTGATATAAAAACAGTTGTATTAATATTCTACGCCTGTTCCCCCTTTATCTTATTTTGTCAAACCTTATTTTTCCTTTTCTTCAAAAATATGACGAAACAGGGTCCGAAATTCGCCTCCTGAACAAATGGAGCCCCTTTCGTACTCGCAAATTTTGCTATTTTTGCAGGCAAAAAACGAATATGATGTT
>JAFYNM010000019.1 GCA_017549765.1 Bacteroidales bacterium | reverse complement strand
CACGACGGGCACGGACGTGCAGACGGCCTGCGAGAGCTACACCTGGATCGACGGCCAGACCTACACGGAGAGCACGGAGACGCCGACCATGCTCCTGACAAACCAATACGGCTGCGACAGTCTGGTGACGCTGCACCTGACCGTCCATCATGCGGTCCACCAGTCCGACACGGTGACCGCCTGCGAGCTGTACGTGTGGAATGGGACGGCTTACGTTGCGACGGGCGTCTATCAATACAGCCATCCGGACATCCACGGCTGCACGCAGGTGGATACATTGCACCTGACCATCCATCATCACAGCCAGGGTACCGTCCATGACACCATCGTGGAGAACCAGCTGGCGACGTGGCAGTATCTTGACTATCATTTCAATGGCAGCACGGATACTATCATTCACTTGCCCAACATGGAGGGCTGCGACAGCGCCATCAGCTACCATCTGTTCGTTTATCCCAACCTCTACGTCACCTTGGACAGTGTCTTGTGCGAGAACGATTTGCCGCTGGTATGGAACGGGGAGACCTTCACGGCCAGTGATGTGCGGACGGTGACGCTGCTGGCCTCCACGGGCGCCGACAGTATCATCACCATGGAGGTGACGGTGCACTACAACACGACGGGCACGAACGTGCAGACGGCCTGCGAGAGCTACACCTGGATCGACGGCCAGACCTACACGGAGAGCACAGTGACGCCAACAAAACTGCTACAAAACCAGTACGGCTGCGACAGTCTGGTGACGCTGCATCTGACCATATATCATCCCGTCCATACGGCCATGTTCGTGACGGAGTGCGAGAGCTACACCTGGACTGCTGGCGACAACCTTCCCCACACGCTCTCGGGCACCTATATGTACTCGCATACGGACGCGCACGGCTGCGTGCAGGTGGACACGCTGCACTTGACTATCAACCATCACAGCCAGAGTGCGGTGTATGACACCATCGTGGAGAATCAGCTGTCGAGTTGGCAGTATAACGGAAGCTATTTCATGGGCTCTACGGACACGTTGATCCACATGCAGAACCAGGCGGGCTGCGACAGTGCGGTGAGTTACCATCTGCTCATGTATCCGAATCTCTATGTGACCTTGGACAGTACCTTGTGCGAGAATGACTTGCCGTTGGTGTGGAACGGGGAGACCTTCACGGCCAGTGATGTGCGGACGGTGACGCTCCCGGCCTCCACGGGCGCCGACAGCATCGTCACCATGGAGGTGACCGTGCACTATAACAGTCTGGTCCATGATGTGAGAACCTCTTGTGGCCCGTTGCAATGGATTGATGGACAGGTATATACCGAGAGTACGAATGAGGCGACGTATGTGTTGGAGAATGCCCTCGGTTGCGACAGCATCATCGCGCTGCATCTGACGGTGGTGGACACCACGCTCCTTATCACATCCTCCACGGATGACTATTGTGACGAGTTGGAGATGACCTTGTCGGTGGAGGGCGACTTCACGAATTATGTCTGGAATACCGGTGCCATAGGCTCGACGGTGGAGGTGGACCATTCGGGTACCTACCGTGTGACGGCCACGCGCGATCCCTGTCAGGCGACGGCCTATTTCGAGGTGCCCTATTGTGAGCTGAATATCTACCTGCCCAACGCCATCACGCCCGGCAACCAGGATGGGCTGAACGATATCTTCTCTCTGGATGCCCGTGCCCGACATCAGATTGATGATTGTGAGATCTTCATCTACAACCGATGGGGTGAACTGGTCTTCTACTCCCGCTCCAAAGAGTTCCAGTGGGATGGTAGCTATAAAGACAAACTGATGACCGACGCAGTGTATAACTACGTGATGTATTATACCAATAGAGAAGGAAGGCCCTTTGTGAAGAAAGGGTCTATAGTGGTGCTGTAGGCGAAGCCTGATCTGAAGACAAGGTGGGACAGGGGACTACTCCTCCCGGATGTATTCGTTGTTGGGGTTGGGGGTCGGGTTGACGTTGGTGTTGCCGGGCATCTCAGGACCTTTGGGTGCGGCAATCCAGACGATGATGTAGGCCCAGAAGCCGAAGGAGGCGCAGAAGAATGCGATCAGGAAGAGAATTCTGACCACGGTAGGATCAACGTCCAGGTATTCGGCGATGCCGCCGCAAACGCCCGCTATCTTTTTGTCTGTCTGGCTTAAATAAAGTTTCTTTGCACTCATAGCTGTGTGTTTTTTGTAAAAAAAGAAAATATACCCGGGGATGTAGAGCTCCCCGGGTATAAGGAAATATTATAAGGTATGATAAGGTTTGAGGATGGTCTTGCCGATCTCCACAGCCTCCTCATTCTTCGGGATGAGGTGGTGGTGACGCTCGGGCAGGGACTTCTCCAGACCTTTGTGTAACATTTCGGGCGTTACGAGGGGTTTCACCGCGAGGAAACCGCCGAGGACAATCATGTTGAACAGTTTGGCGATGCCGAGTTCGTTGGCCTTGTCGGCGGCGGCCACCTGATAGATGTTGATGTCCTTGCGGGTCGGGTGGTTGGTGATACCGTTGGGGTCGTAGATCAACAAACCGCCAGGTTTCACGGCGGATTCGAACTTGTCCATAGACTGTTGGTTCAGGATGATGGCGGTGTCGAACTGGTTAAGATAAGGAGAGCAGATGCGCTCGTCGCTTAAGATAACGGTGACGTTGGAGGTGCCACCACGCATTTCAGGACCATAGGAAGGAAGCCAGCTGACCTCCTTGTCTTGCATAATGCCGGCGTAAGCCAAAATCTTACCCATAGAGAGCACACCTTGACCGCCGAAGCCTGCTATAATAATTTCTTCTGTCATTGCTTTGTGATTTTAAGGATTATTTTTTTCTCAATGAGAAGATGGTCTCATTGGGCTGATCAAATGTGCCTACGCGCTCGATGAATTTCGGGTCGAACTTGCCTTCCACCTTCATGTCGCCGAGCGGGAAGAACTTGAGGGTGTTCTCTTCCATCCACTTGTTGGCTTGGATCGGGGTCATCTTCCAACCGGAGTTGCAGTTGGAGGTCACCTCTACGAAGGAGACGCCTTTTTTGAGTTTCTGGTTCTCAAAGGCGGTGCGGATGGCCTTCTTGCACTTTCTGGCGAGGGCGGGCGTATAGACAGCCTGGCGGGTCACATAGTAGGTGCCGGGCAGCTGGGCCAGCATCTCGGTGAGACGCATGGTGTGTCCCATGATCTCCGGATCACGGCCGTAAGGACAGGTCACCGTCTCCATACCCTCCAGGGTGGTGGGAGCCATCTGACCACCGGTCATGCCGTAGATACCGTTGTTGATGAAGATCATCGTGATGTTCTCACCACGGTTGCAGGCGTGCATCACCTCGGCACAGCCGATGGAGGCCAAGTCGCCGTCACCCTGATAGGAGAACACGAACGTGTCGGGACGCAGACGCTTGATGGCGGAGGCACAGGCCGGGGCACGACCGTGGGCGGCCTCTACAAAGTCCACATCGAAATAGTTGTATGCCAATACGGAACAACCCACAGGGGAGATACCGATGACATTATCCTGGATGCCCATCTCTTCGATCACCTCGGCGATGATTCTGTGTACCACACCGTGACCGCAGCCTGGACAATAGTGCATGGTTGCATCCGTGAGAACCGGAGTGCGTTTGTACACTAAATTTTCGGGTTTGATTATATCTTCTCTTGTCATAATTTCAAGTTCTTTAAATTACTTAATAATTTTTTTCAAAGCCTCGAGGATCTCTACTGGAGTCGGGATGACACCACCGTAGCGGCCGAAGTGCTCCACAGGAACGTTGCAGTCCACTGCCAGCTTCACGTCTTCGATCATCTGACCGGCATTCATCTCTACGCTGAGGATCTTCTTCATGCGATTGCCGATTTCGGCGACAGCCTTCGTCGGGAACGGCCACAAGGTGATCGGACGAACCAGACCGACCTTGATGCCTTCTGCGCGGGCCAACTCGATGGTCTTCATGCAGATACGGGCAGCAGAGCCGTATGCCACGAACAGATACTCGGCATCATCGCATTGGATGGCCTCGTAACGGGCATCTTCCTCTTCGCATTTTCTGTATTTGGCTTGGATTCTGTCGTTGATGGCCTCTTGCTTCAAAGCCTCCAACTCAAGAGAAGTCACAATTCTGTGCTTGCCCGTGGAACGATGGCCGGTGGCAGCCCAAGGACAAGTCTTTTCAATATATTCATCCGTCCAACGCGGCTTGTAGTCGTCCACCATGACTTTCTCCATCACCTGACCGATGACACCGTCAGAAAGGATGGCCACAGGATTGCGATATTTGAAAGCCAAGTCGAAGCCCAGCTCCACGAAGTCGTACATCTCCTGCACAGAAGCGGGAGCCAAGGTGATCAGACGATAGTCGCCATGACCGCCACCCTTGGTGGTCTGGAAATAGTCGGACTGGGACGGTTGGATGGTGCCCAGACCAGGACCGCCACGCACGACGTTGACACACAATGCGGGCAGCTCGGCACCGGCAATGTAGGAAAGACCTTCCTGCATCAAGGAAAAACCAGGAGAGGAAGAGGAGGTCATGACGCGCTTGCCAGCAGCAGCGCCGGCATAAACCATGTTGATGGATGCTAATTCACTTTCGGCTTGAAGAACAACCATGCCAGTTGTCAGATATGGTCTCTCAGCCATCAGATGCTCCAATACCTCACTCTGCGGAGTGATAGGATATCCGAAATATCCGTCGCAACCACAGCGGATGGCAGCCTCGGCAATGGCCTGATTACCCTTCATTAATTTTAATTCTTTTGCCATTTTTAAGTTGTTTTGTTGTTAATTGTTGTTTCGTTAATTCTGGGAAATGGGATGGCGCTATTCTTTAGCACGATACACTTCGATAACACCGTCCGGACAGATCACTGCGCAGTTGGCACAACCGATGCAACTGTCCTCTTTCACTACTTCAAGGTAATTGTAACCTTTTGCATTCACATGCTTGGAAAGTGCAATACACTGGTTCGGGCATCCTGTGATGCAGACGCCACAACCTTTACACTTTTCCGTGTCAATGATTAAAGCTCCTTTAAATGCCATAATTAAATGTGTTTTAGAATTTATAAATTAGTTTAGTTGTTGTTTTTCCTATGAAAAAATGTCGGGGGCAAATATACGATTTTTTTCTTTCGTTGTCACTACTCTTTTTATATGATTTCGATGGAAAGTCCGTCGTGCCCGAGCCGGACATTTGGGGGCAGTCCTTGGCAAACATCTTCGTAGAGCCCCATCTCGTGGGATATGTGGGTGATGACGGCCTGCTCCGGCTGCAACTGCTCTATGATGGCCAGGGCCTGCTGCAAGTTGAAGTGAGAATAGTGCTCTTTGATGCGCAAGGCGTTGATAACCAATAATTTCAACCCTTTCAGCTTCTGCATCTCCGTCCCGGCTATAAAGCTGCCGTCGGTGATGTATGCCATGTCCTGGATGCGATACCCTAAGATGGGCAGCGTGAGGTGGCGCACATGGATGGGCGTGATCTCGATGCCTCCCACCGAAAAGGGCTCGTCGTGGACGGGATGCAATGTGAAGGAAGGGACTCCAGGGTAGGGGTTCTGTCGGAAGGCGTAGTCGTAGTCTTTGCGGATGACCTTCAAGACGCGGGGCATCGCGTAGATCTGGATGGGCTCCTTCATCATGAAATAGATGGGCCGGATGTCGTCCAAACCCGCCAGATGGTCTTTGTGCTCGTGAGTCACCAGGACGGCGTCCACGCGGGTGACCCCTTTGCGGAGCAGCTGGAGTCGCAGGTCGGGACCCGCGTCGAGGAGGAGGTTGAGACCCCCGGTCTCCACGAAGGCCGCCGTGCGCAGACGATGGTCCCTCGGGTCGTCGGAGCGGCAGACCGCACACTGACAGCCCACAACAGGTACTCCCTGCGAGGTTCCGGTGCCCAACAAGGTGACTTTCATAATCCGTGGGCGCAAAAGTACAACAAAATCCGTTTAGTTGCGCACCCCAACAACTTTTCGCCGGTGTCCCGGCCTGTCGCCGTCGTGCCACCATCGCGCATCCACGATGTAGAGGCCGCTGGCCACGGGCTGCTGCCGGTCGTCGTCGCCGTCCCAGCGGTATAGCGCCTCCGTACCGCACAGGTCGTTGTTGATCAGATGCCGCACCAGGTTGCCCTGCTCGTCGAAGATGCGGAGGGAGAGCCGGCACTCTGGCATTGGCAACTGGAGACTGATGAGGGCGTAGTCCTCAAAGCCGTCGTTGTCGGGGGAGAAGACCTCCGGCTCCACGGCGAGTTCGCCCCGTGCCACCGCCGGGGCGCGTTGCGAGTTGGCATACCCGGGCGTCGCGAAGCCGGCACTCTCGGCGGCGGAGTGCCAGTTGCTGTCGTCCTGTGTCGGCCATTCCGAGTCCAGCCGCTCCAGACTGACCCCTTCCGTGCTGGCCAGCCGTCCGTAGTGCATCTCCTCCCGGTAGGCGAGCCGGTCGATAGGACGGAGGCTGTAGTCTGTCAGGAAGACCACCCCGGAGGCGTTGGCGTAGGCGGGCAGCGAGTCGCAGGGGACCAGCGCGAGCGGGTCTTGACAGCCGTACTGTGCCAGCGTCTGCCGTCGCTCCTTGCAGAGCACCGCGTAGTCGCCGGGCATCAGCAGCATGCCGCTACTGACGGCCACCACGGCCTTGTCGGGCAGTGTGTCGCCGCCACTGCCGACCTTCACGGTTCGGAGGTCTATGATGTGGTCGGAGCGGTTGTAGATCTCCACAAAGTCGGCGTCCGTCCCGTCGAAGGGGTGTGTCAGGATCTCGTTGATGACGAGGTCGCCAGCTTCGGGCGGGTGGGCACGACCCCACGGGATGGCGGCGCCCGCGGGCATCGCGTTGCCGGCACCGTCGCGCAGGTCGCCCCTCAGCACGGCCTGGTAGGTCTGTCCCGTCGCCGGCGCCGCCGCCAGATGCAGGTCCAACGCGTCGAAAAACGGCGGCACCTCCGTGATCCCTTCGACGGCGAGGTCCGGCAATATCTCAAAGAGGTCGGCGGCTAACGACAGGGTGGAGGAGAGCGGCTCGGTGAACCAGAGCCGCAGGGTGACACTGTCGGGCATGGTGGTGCGCCACAAGAGGGGAGGACTCACGTCGGGCGGCAGGCCATCGTGAGAGTTGGCGCGCCCCGGGGTGCCGCCCGACGGGTCCACCGACGAGGCCCACCCCTCCTCGTCCAGCCAAGGCTGGCGGTCGTCGATCATCTCCAACGACCACCCGCCCTCCTGCTTGACGACCGCCTCGTGCCACCGCTTCCGGAACGCCACCGCGTGGAGGACCCGTCCGCTGCCGTCCGTCAAGACCAGCTGCTGGCCGCCGTCGGTGATGCTCAACGAGGAGAGCGTGTACACCTCGACGCCCACAGCCTCGAAGTCCGCCCGGTATTTTGCAGCTGTCAACACAGCATAGCCGCCGCTGTCGATGCTGATGGCCGGCAACGCCTTGACGGTGTTGCCTAACCGCAGGGTGCAGCCCACCAGCAGACACGCCTCGCCTGTGCGGTTGTGCAACTCGACATACTCCGCCGCCGGCAGCCCGACCGCCGGCGTGGGGTCCGCCATGATCTCGCTGATGACTACGTCGTAACGCCCGACCTGCCCCATGACCTGGCCCTGCAATGCGAATAATAGGATGGATGCCACCCATAAGAGCTTTCTCTTGATGCTTTTCATGATTAGTGGTAAGAAGTTGATGAATTGAAAATTATAAATTGAAAATTGAAAATCTCGAACAAGTGTGGTCGCACCCCTAACTTTCAATTTTCAATTTCCTCCGTAGCTCTTCCACCTCTTCTTTCAGTCTCTGTACCTCGTCGCTGTTGTCGCGCCTTACGGTGTGCTTGAGTTTGATCATGGCGAGATTTAGTTCCAGGGAGGTCTCGCTGCTCTGCACGGGCATCACGTCTTGCAGGAGGTCGTCCACCAGCTGCCCGCCTCGCTTCAGCAGCGATTGCTGGGCTGGCTTGTCGTTTTCGTGCTGCGGGATCTCTGTCATCACCCGCGACAGCTCCTTGAGTTTGGCGTATGCCTCCACGATGGCAATGGT
>JAFYNM010000018.1 GCA_017549765.1 Bacteroidales bacterium | reverse complement strand
GTTGCGGTCGTCCTGCTCGTTGCCGGGACCGCTGCTGTAGGCGGTGTTGCACTCCACGATGGTGCCGTCAACAGCTTCTACTAACAGACGGATGAGTTCGGGCTTCAGGTAGTTGGGGTTGCTGCCCTCACCAGTGCTCATCTTGATGGCCACGCGCCCTTTTGCTTCCACGCCTAACGCCTTGTAGATATTGAGGAGTCCTTCGGGGCTGATGTCTTTGGTGAGATATACGATCGCTGCGCCCTCTTGGGTTTCTTGTGCCTTAACGGTTTCCGTTTTCTGTTTGCAGCCCACAAACAAAAGGATGGCTGCGAATGCGAAAAAGATGTTGATTTTCTTCATATTGTTTCTTGTTTTATCTCATTTCTGACTTTCTCCAAATCTCCACAAGAGAGAATCGGCATAAGACTTTCAATCTCCTCAATGCTTTTATCCCACCATTTGTTATTTCGTTGCTTTTCAGCGGCAAAGACACAAAACATTCCGCATTTTTGTTGTCCAAAGACAATAAAAACAAAATGTTTGGTCAAATTACTCTTTCAACTTGGAATCCATGATGATGGTGACCGGTCCGTCGTTGACCAGCTGCACTTGCATATTGGCTCCAAAAACACCTTTTTGGACAGCTTTCCCACATTCATCCGCTAAAAGGTCGCAATATTTTTCATAAAGGGGCACGGCCAGTTCGTGACCGGCTGCGCGATAATAGGAGGGGCGGTTGCCCTTGCGGGTGGATGCCGTGAGGGTGAATTGCGACACGGCGAGCATCTCGCCGGCCACATCCTTTACACTTAAGTTCATCATGCCCGCCGCATCATCGAAAATGCGAAGGTTGGCTGTCTTGGAGGCGAGCCAGGCAGCGTCCGAATCGCTGTCGCCCTGTTCCACGCCAACAAGGATGAGCAGTCCCGACCCGATGGAAGCCACAGTGTTGCCCTCAATGGACACGGAAGCGGAGGTTACACGTTGAATGACAATTCGCATATTATTAAAGGGTGTGTTCTCTTAGTTCATCAACCGACTCTCTCCCCAAGTGTATTGCGGATATGCCTTCTTAAGGTCGTTGTAGGAATCCTTTACGTCGCTGCCGCCGCTGGTGGCAAAGACGTTGAGCACCTTTCCGCTGAGGTCGTGGGCCTCGATGAAGGTATTGACAATGGTGGGGGCGGTGTACCACCACACGGGGAAGCCGATCCATACGGTGTCGTAGTCGGCGATGTTCTCGCATTTGCCTTTGATGGCGGGGCGTGAGTTCTTGTCCTTCATCTCCAATGTGGAGCGTGAGCTCTTGTCGCGCCAGTTAAGGTCGGCGGATGTGTAGGGCTGTTCGGGAACGATTTCGAACAGGTCGGCGTTGTGTTCTTTTGCCAATCGCTGTGCTGCGGCCTTGGTGGTTCCCGTGGCCGAGAAGTAAACTACGAGTGTCTTTTTCATTTCGGGGTTCTCCTTTCCTTGATTAGGGTTGTTCTGATTGTTTTTCTGTGCGCAGGCGGACATGCCGAACAGCATGATGGCGGTGCAGAGGATTGTTGCAAAGCGTTTCATATTTATTGAATTAGTATTTGATATGCAAAATTACGAATTATTTCAATTTCCCATAAACTTCGTCACTCACCGGCTCCAGCCACTCGTTGGAGGCACCTTCCCGCACATCCTTGTGGTAGGTCAGATGCTGCATCCAGCTGCCCTTGGCGGCACCGTGCCAGTGCTTCACGCCTTCGGGGATGGCGATGACCGTGCCTTCGGTCAGGGGAACGGCAGGTTTGCCCCATTCCTGGTACCACCCTCTGCCATATACGCATACGAGCACCTGCACCATTCCGTGGTGAATGTGCCAGTTGTTGCGGCAACCCGGCTCAAAGGTGACATTGACCATATCGCCGCCCATAGGGGCAATATAGCTGTGGCCGATGAAGTACTGCGCATAGTCGGTGTTCGGTTTGCCCATCGGCCAATACGACTTCAAATCGACAGCGTTCTGGGCCTTCAAACCGAGTTCGTCCTCCACACCCAACACTTCTGAGATAGCTTTGCTGGCGCGGATGGCTTCGTTTTTGCCCACTTTGGTGGCCAATGTGGCGGGAATGGCCTGCAGCTGTTCATCCGTAAGACCCATATTGCGTGCCCCGTTGACGTGTGCCTTGAGCTGCGGCTCCACTCCGTCCATACCGCTCAGCGCGCTTACGGTGATGAGCTCGCGTTCGGCGTGGGTCAGCACATCGCGGGCGAAAATGTCGCCGAAGAGGTGCGCCTTGAGGTAGTAATCCTCGGCGGGACAGAAGTCGTAGTTGAACGGGCGACCGCTCAATTTGGTCTGCACCTCGGCACCGACCTTCAAAGCATCGAAATTTTTGGGCATCGGTGACGCTTCCGCGCCTTCTATGGTAGTCTTGCCTTCGGCGTTGCGCTGTTCCAGCACCTTCTGCAAGGTCCCGAGCGCGTTGAGTGAGCGCGGGAAACCTGTGTAGGCATATAAGTGCGAGAACACCTCCTTGATCTGGTTGACCGTCAGTCCGGCATCCAATCCGTTATGGATAGCCTGTTCCAAAGCCATATAGTCGGCTTTGGCTTCCAAGCAGGCGATGGCCGACATACAGGCCGCCTGCTCAGTGGTAAAGGTGAGGGTGTTCATGTCTTTCTTTGTTTCAGATGATGATTTCTGCTTGCAGCTCGACAGT
>JAFYNM010000003.1 GCA_017549765.1 Bacteroidales bacterium | reverse complement strand
CTCAACGGAGAACGGCGAAATACGGGGTTCCATGTACGAATACACCTACAAGGAAAACATTGATTACGAAAAGCTGCACAATGACGTAATCGAGATTGTCAGGGGAGGCAAGAAAACCGACACTCAAAATAGTTCTCGTTACAGAGCATTTGAGGTTTTCAGCCCCGATACTGTCGGCGCCTCCGCAGAAGCCGTTGAGCCACGGGAGAAAACCGAATTCGTCTCCACGGAGCCTTACCAGGAGTTCCAACTTTTCTATGGCGACTACAAACATCTGGACATCTCGCTGAACGGGGCTGTCAGTTCGGTTGAACAGACCAAAGTGCTGAAACACGGCAAGGACCTTTGGGCCAACCAGCAGAGGTGGCATTTTTTGCGTAATGGACATTTGTGTATTTGTGATGTCAATGAGTTATTCCTGAAAGATTCCTTGGTTTATGATCTCAACAACGCCCGTCCTTTGTCTGAGGAAGATTATGACTCCACCGCCCTTTCGACCCGTTACTATTTTGATGCTTCCGGAACTCTACATCAGGTGGTGGGAATAGATGTTGGTAAAGATGTTTTTCTCGAATATGACAAAAACGGACATTTGACAAAAGTGGAAACCTATTATAGGGGCACTGATGTTTTAAGTGAGAAGACAATTGCTCTAAATGACGATGGGAATCCTGTGCGAGTGGAAGAACGTAGAAAAGAAAACAGAAACGGCCTAATAGGCATAGGCACCCTCGATTGCTATTGCTATGATGAGCGGGGCAACAAAGTGGCCCATCAGATGAACAATCACAAAGTCCAATGGATGGATGCTTTTGTGTATGACAGCTTGGACAATATGATTTTCAAGGGTCGCTGTAACGGCTATAAGGGAGACAACAACACTTGTAAATGCAAAGGCTTTAGCGCAAGTTGTGGGTATGAATATGACGATCGGCATAATATGATCCGCAAATATTCCATCGGGGATTGGAAGCCCAGCGGATGGGACAATTATTACCAGTATGACAGCGCCGGGAGGGAGATTGAATGCAAGGATTATGATGTGAAAGGCACGCAGCGGACTTTAGACCGTCATATCCAAACCACTTACGATTCCGCTGGAAGAATGGTGAAAAAGGAGGCCTTGGTCGGGGAATTTAGGATCAACGAGTCCTTTTTCGACTACAAAATGGCCGTTTTGGAAGAATGGTCGTATGACGAGCACGGCAATTTGGTGGAGCATGTCGGTTATCAGACAAAAGCCAATCCGTTCAGGATTGTCCGCTACCAATATGAATATGACCAGCAGGGGAATTGGGTGAAGTGCGTGCGATACGAAGGAAGCAGCGACTACTCGATGGTCGCGACGGAGGTCGTGTGGCGCAAGATCGAGTATTACGAGTGACGAGGGCAAAAATAGAAAAATGAAACTATATACAGAGCTACATCATCAACATTATCTTTTTTTTGGCGAATAATGTGTACTTTTGCCGCTCAATTTCATATTGATCATTTATCTTGTCACACATTATGAAACGTTTAGCTATCCTCTTCACCTTGGTCTTCTGTGTTGGCGCGCTGATGGCCCAATCCGAGCACTACGACACCCATCCCAAGTTCACCCACGAGGCCACGCCTGCGGAGCGCGTTCTGCTGCAACATTGGTACCTGAACGCCAAGGGCACCACGCCGCCGGTCGCCCCCGTGACGGCCATTGCCGAGTTCCAGCCCATGGGCGGCGTGCTCATCGCCTATCCCCTCGGTGTCCCCGTCTCCTTGGTGCGCGAGCTCTCCCTGGTGACGCAGGTGACGGTCATCGTCTCCTCCGGACAGGACAGCACCTCCGCTAAGTATTACTTTGCGTCCAACGGTGTCAACAGCAGCAACATGCGCTATTGGCTGGTCAACCATGACTCCTACTGGGTGCGCGACTACGGCCCATGGTTCGTCCTCGATGGCAACGACCAGATCGGCATCGTGGACTTCACCTACAACCGGCCCTCTCGCCCGCACGACGATGCCGCCATGCAGTACTTCATCCAGAACTTAGGTGTCCCCTCCTTTGAGATGTCCATGGTGCACACCGGCGGCAACTACATGGTCGATGGCTACGGCACCGCCGCCTCCACAGACCTGGTGTTGGAAGAGAACCCTACTATGACCGCCGCCGACGTGCAGGCGATGGCACACGACTACCTGGGCATCGACAACTACATGCTGCTCAACGATCCGCTGGGCGAGTACATCGCGCACATCGACTGCTGGGGCAAGTTCTTGGGAGTCGATAAGGTGCTCATCGCACAGGTGGCGACCAGCGACCCGCGCTACAACGCCTACGAGCAGGTGGCCAACACCTTCGCCAACGCGCTCACGCCATGGGGAAATCACTATCGGGTATATCGCGTCTATGCCCCCGGCAACAACGCCAAGACACCCTACACCAACTCCTTGATCCTTAACGACCATGTCTTTCTGCCCACCTCCGGCAACCAGTACGATAACGGAGCCATCGCGGCCTACGAACAGGCCATGCCGGGCTACACCATCGTGCCCATCCAGCAGACCTACAATGCCTCTTGGCAGAACACAGACGCCCTGCACTGCCGCACCCACGAGCTGGCTGACCTCGGCATGCTCTATCTGAAGCACTACCCCCTGCTCGGCCATCAGGTCTTTCACGAGTCTTACGATCTTCCCGTCACCATCAAGGCGTTGAGCGGACAAGCGCTCATTACCGACTCTCTGCTGGCTTATTACAGAATCGATGAAGGTCCATGGCAGAGCACGCTGATGCAACACGACAGCGGTGATGTGTGGCACGCCACCCTCACCGGTCTTCAGGCAGACAGCGAGGTTGACTATTATCTCTTTGCCAAAGACGCTTCCGGCCGCAGAGAGTGCCTGCCCTATATCGGAGCCGCAGACCCCTTCCATTTCACCTTGGGAGGAGTAGGCGTGGAGGAGAACGCCTTCGCCCATCTGGCACTCTACCCCAACCCGACATCGGACAACATAGTCTTGAGAGGAAAAAATTTGAGTTCCATGACCCTCTACAATCAGATGGGTCAGCAGGTTATGCAAGTGGATCTGGATGATTACATGATCGTGGACTGCCACACATTGCCCGCGGGCGTTTATGTGGCCGTTATTCGCAATGACGACGGAAAGACCTGCACCAAACGAGTGGTGAAGATCAAATAACCAACAGCTTCAGTACTTCGGCGACTGCATCGGGCAATCCGGCGGGGTTCTTGCCACCGGCAGTGGACAGCGTCGGCTGACCGCCACCACCGCCCTGGATGAGCTTGCCCGCGGCACGCACCAGCTTCGGAGCCTCATATCTGCCGACCAGGTCGTTGGAGATGGCCACCACTAGGTTGGGTTTGTTGTCGGTCACGCTGCCTAACACCACCACTCGGTTCGGGGCGGTACGCAGCTTGAAGGCAGTATTACGCAGAATCTCTGCGCTATAGGAGCTGATATTGGAGATGACCTGGATGCCATTCTGCTCCTGGGCGTTCTGCTCCAGCTCTTTGCAGAAAGCGGCTACCTGCAGTTGTTCAAACTCCTCGATTTTCTTCTTGGCTACGGCATTGTCGTCCATCAGCTTTTGGATGGCCTGCGGCAGGTTAGTAGTGTTCAGTTGCTCTTTCATCTGGCGGATGAGCGCCTGGTTCTCATACATCAATGCCTCGGCGGCAGTGCCCGTCACGGCCTCGATTCTTCTCACGCCGGCGGCAATGGCGCCCTCGGACACGATCTTGAAGAGGCCGATGTTGCCCGTGGCGGAGGTGTGTGTGCCTCCGCACAATTCGATGGCCTTGCCGAATTGGATCACACGGACCGTGTTGCCGTATTTCTCGCCGAAGAGGGCGATCGCGCCCATGGCACGGGCCTCGTCAATGGGGACATCCACATGCTCTTGCAACGGAATGTTCTCCCGGATGAGCCTGTTGACCAGCTGCTCAGTCCGCATGATCTCCTCATCAGACATCTTGGAGAAATGCGAGAAGTCGAAGCGCAGACGCTCGGAGGAGACCAGCGAGCCCTTCTGCTCCACGTGGGTGCCCAGCACGGTGCGCAGGGCGTGATCCAGCAGGTGGGTGGCGGAGTGGTTGTTGGCCGTCATTTGACGTTTCTCCACATCGATGGTGGCGGTGAACTCACCCGTCAGGTTCTCCGGCAACGCCGTGGTCTGATGGATGATGAGATTGTTCTCCTTGATGGTGTTGAAGACCGCAATGCGCTCGTTGGCATTCTCCAACACGCCCGTGTCTCCCACCTGGCCACCGCTCTCTGCATAGAAGGGGGTCTTGTCCAGCACGATCTGGAAGAAGGTCTTGTTCTTGGCCGTCACCTTGCGGTATTTGAGGATATGGCAGGAACTGCTGTTCTCGTGATATCCCACAAAGGTGGTCGGCTCGTTGCGTTCTATCAGGGTCATCCAGTCGTCTGTCGTCACGGCGGCAGCGGCGCGGGAGCGCTCTTTCTGCTGACGGAGGCCTTCTTGGAAGCCGTCCATGTCAACGGTCATGTTCTTCTCGGAGGCGAGCAGCTGGGTGAGGTCTATCGGGAAGCCGTAGGTATCAAACAGCTCAAAGGCGAAGGCGCCATCCACGACCGTTCCCTGGTTGTTCTTGCAATAGTTTTCAAATTTGATGATACCCGATTCAAGGGTCTTGAGGAAGGAGGTCTCCTCTTCCTGCACCACCTTGGTGATGAGCAGGGCCTGGGCTTTCAGCTCGGGGAACTGCTGGCCCATCTGATCCACGAGGGCATCCACCGCCTTGTGCATGAAAGGCGACTTGAAGCCCAGGAAGGTGAAGCCGTAGCGGATGGCGCGGCGCAGGATGCGGCGGATCACATAGCCGGCACCCGTGTTGGAAGGCAGCTGGCCATCGGCGATGGCGAAGCAGACAGCACGCAGGTGGTCGGCGACCACACGCAAGGCGATGTCCACATCCTTCTGCTCTCCATATTTCTTGCCCGCCTCTTGGGCAAAATGCTGGATCAGCGGCTGGAAGACGTCGGTATCATAGTTGGACTTCTTGTTCTGCACCGCCATGCAGAGACGCTCGAAGCCCATGCCCGTATCAACATGCTTGGCGGCCAGCGGATGCAACTCGCCAGACGCCACGCGGTTGAACTGCATGAAGACGAGGTTCCAGATCTCGATCACCAAGGGGTTGTCCTTGTTGACCAAAGAGGCACCCGGGACTTGTACGCGCTCGGCATCGTCCCGCAGGTCGATATGGATCTCGGAGCAGGGACCGCAGGGACCGGTGTCGCCCATCTCCCAGAAGTTGTCTTTCTTGTTGCCCTTCAGGATGCGGTCGGCGGGAAGATAGGCCGTCCAGAAATCGTACGCTTCTTGGTCGAAGGCCGTGCCGTCTTTCTCGTCGCCGGCGAAGACCGTGGCATAGAGACGATCCTTGTCCAGCTTCATCACCTCGGTCAGGAACTCCCAGGCGTAGGCGATGGCCTCCTTCTTGAAGTAGTCGCCAAACGACCAGTTGCCCAGCATCTCGAACATCGTATGGTGATAGGTGTCGCGACCCACCTCTTCGAGGTCGTTGTGCTTGCCGGAGACGCGGAGGCACTTCTGCGAGTCGGCCACGCGAGGAAAGTCGGCGGGGTTGTTGCCCAGGAAGATATCCTTGAACTGGTTCATGCCGGCGTTGGTGAACATCAAGGTCGGATCATTCTTGACGACCATCGGCGCGGAAGGCACGATATGGTGCTGTTTGGATTCAAAAAAACGTAAAAAAGCGGCGCGGATTTCTGTTGAAGTCATATTCGAAAAATTTAAGCGGCAAAAATACAATGTTTTTTTAAATGTACGTCATGAAATCCTCATCGACAATCTCATCTAAGGTCCAACATTTCGGCTCCTTCACTATTCAACATTTTTTCTATATTTGCCGTTTCAAAATTCAGATTGGCGTTTTAGGTCATTTTGATATTTGTAAACATTATTAACGATTTGAATAATAGATCTTTATGAAAAGAATCACCCTCGTTTTAGGACTTGCACTATTGCTTTGCGGATGTTCCTCCCAAAAGAAAGTGGAGGGAGAAAAGGCGCAAGAGCCGGCTGAGCAGACTTCCAAAGAGAATAAATCCGACAATATGACAAAGATACTCATCAAGACAACTTTAGGGGACATCACCATTAGTCTTTCCAACGAGACTCCCCAGCATCGTGACAACTTCATCAAGTTGGTGAAGGAAGGATATTATGACGGTGTATTGTTCCATCGCATCATCCAAGGCTTCATGATTCAGACGGGCGATCCGGACTCCAAGACTGCCAAGCCGGGTCAACGGTTGGGCATGGGAGGTCCGAGTTACCGCATCCCGGCGGAGTTTGTGCCGTTGTTGTATCACAAGCGTGGTGCCGTGGCTGCCGCCCGTGACAACAATCCACAGAAGGCCTCTTCCGGCTCCCAGTTCTACATTGTCGATGGCAAGACCTTTGACAACGACTATCTGACGATGATAGAGCAGCGCATGGGCAAGACCTTCACGCCGCAACAGCGTACGGACTACACGACCGTTGGCGGTGCTCCGTTCCTGGATGGCGACTACACCGTTTTCGGCATGGTGCTGTCTGGCATGGACGTGGTCGATAAGATTGCCGCACAGGCTAAAGACGCCAACGACCGTCCTGTCGAAGATATCAAGATTATCAGTGCTACCATTCTTGAATAAAGCTATATGAAGAGTTTTGAAGAATTAAGAAAAGAGATTGAAAGTTTCCAGATTGAAAATGCGGAGGCCTTGGAAGCCTTCCGTCTTCAATTCTTGAGCAAGAAGAGTGATATACAGTCGATGTTCAACGAGATTCGTAACATCCCGGCGGAGGAGCGCAAGCAATTCGGCCAGTTGGTCAACGAGATCAAGAACTTCGCCAACAAGCGTTTTGAGGAATTCAAGGCCTCTTACGACCAACAGGCAGAGGTCAAGACTGCCGTGGCGGACATCACGCGTCCTGACACGCAGGTGAGCGTGGGTGCCATGCACCCCATCTCCATTATGATGGACCAGGTGCGCCGCATCTTTGAGGATATCGGCTTTACGACGGTCACGGGTCCCGACATTGAAGACGACTGGCATGTCTTCACTGCGTTGAACTTCCCCGAGGAGCATCCGGCCCGCGACATGCAGGACACCTTCTTCATAGAGTTGCATCCTGACATCCTGTTGCGAACCCACACCTCCTCCTTGCAGGTGCGCACCATGGAGGCGCAGAAGCCGCCCATTCGCGTCATCTGCCCGGGTCGTGTTTTCCGCAATGAGGCCATCACCTCCCGCGCCCACTGCATCTTCCATCAGGTGGAAGGTCTCTATATTGCCGAGAATGTCTCTTTTGCCGATATGAAGCAGACACTGCTCTACTTCGCCCAACGCATGTTCGGTCCGGATGTGCGGATTCGTCTGCGTCCTTCCTATTTCCCCTTCACGGAGCCTTCTGCCGAGATGGACATCTCCTGTTACATCTGTGGCGGTGAGGGTTGCAACCTCTGCAAACACACTGGCTGGGTGGAGATCTTAGGCTGCGGCATGGTAGATCCCAACGTGCTGGAGAACTGCGGCATTGACAGCAAGAAGTATTCCGGCTTTGCCTTCGGTCTTGGCATCGAACGCATGACCATGTTGAAATACAAGACCAACGACATCCGTCTTTATTTTGAAAACGATGTCCGCTTTTTGGAGCAATTCAAAGCTGCGACCAAGTAACCGTTGAAATATTTTGAAGCAGGCATTATTATATTAATGCCTGGAAGTGAAATAAATACAAAAATCAATATAGCATGACAAAAACACAGAAATGGATTAACACCATTATCGGTTTGATTATCGGTATAGTGGCATCAGCCGTGTATATCATGACGGCCGAGCCCACCGTGTCCTGGTGGGATTGTGGTGAGTACATCGCCACCACCTCCAAACTTTTAGTGGGTCACCCGCCGGGAGCACCCACCTTCCAGATCTTCGGACGCATCTGCACGCTGTTCGCCGGCGGCGATGTCACCAAGATGGCCTACTGCGTCAACTGCATGTCGGCAGTCTGTAGTGGTCTTACCATCATGTTCCTCTACTTCACGATTGTGCGTCTGGCCCGCAAGCTGTTTGCCAAGAACGGAGAGATGTCTTTGGCCCGCTTTGTCGCCATCATCGGCGCTGCTCTGGTAGGAGCCTTCACCTATACCTTTTCCGATACTTTCTGGTTTTCCGCTGTGGAGGGCGAGGTCTATGCCATGTCGTCATTCTTCACCGCTCTGGTCTTCTGGTGCATCTTGAAGTGGGACGAGGAGTATGACAACCCCAAGGCAGGTGTGAACCCCAACCGCTGGATAGTCTTCATCGCCTACTTGGTCGGTTTGTCCATCGGCGTCCACCTGCTCAACCTGTTGACGTTGCCCGCTATCGTGCTCATTATCTATTACAAGCTCTCCAAGGAGGCTACCGGCATGGGTGCGGTGCTGTCTATGGCCATCATCTCCTTCTTCTTCTCCTTCTTCTGTCCGCCCGTATGGATGTTGCTGATATGGCTGTTCATCACCGTTCCGCTCATCGTGTTGTGTGCGAAGAAAGGAACCCTCAAGAGTAAGGCAGAATGGGGCGTCTTTGGCTCCTTGTGTCTCTCTGTGGTATTGTTGGGGCTCATCCTTTACGGTATCATCCCGCAGATTGTCAATCTGGCCGGCAAGTTCGACCTGGCCTTTGTCAACGGTCTGCACCTGCCCTTCAACTCAGGTACCATCTTCTTCTTCTTGTTGCTGGCCGCTCTTATTGGATGGGGCATCTATGCGGGTTACAGGAAGAACAAGCCTATCCTGCTGACGGGCACCTTCTGTTTCCTGATGTTGCTTATCGGCTACTCCACCTTCTTCACCTTGGTGATCCGTTCCAATGCGAACCCGACCATTGACGAGAACAACCCGGAGGATGCAGTGGCTTTGCTGGCCTACCTTAACCGCGAGCAATATGGCTCCAATCCGCTGATCTATGGTCAGAGTTACAACACCCGGGTGGTGAATTCCAAAGACGGAAAGCCCTTCTATGTGAAAGACAAAGAGAAGAAAAAATATGTCGTTTCCAACGAACGCAAAGGCGAGCATCTTATTTACGATCCGGCAGGATGCATGCTCTTCCCGAGAATGTGGGCTTCCGACAAGAGTTCCAACTATGTGAACTGGCTCAACACGCGTTACAATTCAGGCAGTGCATCCGACAAGGAGAACCGTCGGGCCATGGCACGCGGAGACCTGCCCACCTGGCAGCGCAACATCAAGTTCATGCAGACCTATCAGTTCGGCTATATGTACTGGCGTTATTTCATGTGGAACTTTGCCGGTCGTCAGAACGACCTGCAGGGTCGTGGCGACTATATGAACGGCAACTGGATCTCCGGCATCCCCGCTATCGACAATCCGATGGTGGGTAGCCAGAAGGACCTGCCCAAGGCCATGCAGCGTCCGGGACACAACACCTACTATCTGCTGCCGCTGCTGTTGGGACTCATCGGCATCGTCTATCAGGTGCGCAAGGACACGCCCAACGCCTTCGTGGTGTTCATGCTCTTCATCATGACGGGTCTGGCCATCGCCTTCTACCTGAACATGTACAATTTCCAGCCGCGTGAGCGTGACTATGCCTTCGCCGCTTCCTTCTACGCCTTCTCCATCTGGGTAGGCTTCGGCGTGTTGGGTATCTATGCGCTCTTCGAGAAGATCAAGAATCAAGGCGTGCAGGTGGGTGGCGCCGTGCTGACCACCGTGTTGTGTTTTGCCTTGGTTCCTTGCGTTATGGCCAAACAGAATTGGAACGACCATGACCGTTCCGACCGCTACACCGCACTGGCCATCGCCAAGAACTACCTCGACTCCTGCGCGCCCAACGCCATCCTGTTCACGCTTGGGGACAATGACACTTTCCCCTTGTGGTACGCCCAGGAAGTGGAAGGCTATCGTACCGACGTGCGCGTCTGTAACCTGTCACTCCTCAGCACCAGCTGGTATGTGGATCAGATGAAGCGGAAAGCCTATCAGTCAGATCCCCTGCCCATTTCCATGACGTGGGATCAGTACAAGGACGGCACCCGCGACCTGCTTTACCTCTCGCCAGCCAACAACCAGTATGTGGATTTGAAGGCCATCGTGGACTATATCAAGTCACCGGAATTCGACCATCAGAAAGTGCTCTTCCTACTTTCTCCTAATAACGGTTATCGTAGCAATGGCAAACCCGTCCCCGCCAGCTTCTCTCTGAAAGTGGATAAGGCAAAAGTCTTGGCCAATGGTACCGTTTCGCCGGAAGATGCCGATAAGATTGTGGATCGTTTGGAATGGCAGATGAAGACCAATGCCGTGAACACCTACGCCAAAGCCTATATCATCATGATGGACATCCTGGCCAACAACAATTGGGAACGCCCTGTCTATTATGCCTCCACTACTGGCAGCGAAGCCTATCTGGGTCTGGAAGACTACTTCCAGCTGGAGGGTTTTGCCTATCGTCTGGTGCCTATTAAGAATGAAGAACCCAACAAGAGTCGTTATGAGATCGGCCGGATCGACAGCGACATCCTCTACGATAACTTGATGAATGTCTTCAACGACCACTCCAGAACGGATGCCGTCAACAACCCCAACGCCCCGGCACATCAGGCATATCCTTATCTGTGGGGCGGTCTCAATGACCCGTCTGTTTATCAGAGCGAGGACAACACGCGTCTGGTTCCGCTTATCCGTTCCATTTACAGTCGTTTGGCTAACAAACTGGCTTCAGAAAACAAGAAAGACAAGGCGTTGAAGGTGCTCAACAAATGCGAAGAGTTGTTGCCTGACGACATCTATCCTTATGTATCGTCCATGTCATACCAATATGGGTACACCCAACGTTGCATTTTCTATCTTGAAGACTATTTCAACTTGGATATGCCGGAAGCCACAAAGCAAGGTCTCAAAATGGCCAACAAGATGTGGGATGGTTTTGAAGAGTTGTTTGCGTGGTATGACAATGCGGACGAGAAAACGCTGAATTTCCATGCGGATGACATCACGTATGACTGGATCTTCTGCGGTGCTTTCCTGAATACGGTCAACAACAAGGATCAAGCCTTGAACGCCCGTTTCAAGAATCTGAAGATGGACCATCTGGTCGATTTTTCCTGTAAGCAAAATCAGAGCAAGATTAAAAGTGCCATCTCCAACAACATGGACCAGCGAGAGATTGGGGATGCCTTCCAGAGCATCCAGCAAATGCTGACAGTGGCAAAATTGACGGGTAACGCTAATGCGGTCGCCAAAATCACCCAGTTTGCCGACAGCCAGATCAGCATTATCAACCAGGTGTCTCCACAGTTGGGTGCCTATCTGAAAGAGTTCCTGTATGGAAGACCGCTGGTAGCCTCTGACACCAATGCAGCAGCTGAAGCGGCATAAGACAATCTTAAAAGAACAACCTTTATGAAAAAGTTTGCAGTAATATTATGCGGATGCGGCACGTTGGACGGCAGTGAGATTCACGAGTCGGTGATGACATTGTTGGCCATCGACCGCAATGGGGGCAGTTATGACATCTTTGCTCCTAATGACAACCAGTATCATGTCATCAACCACGTCACCAAGGTTCCCATGGAGGAGAAGCGCAACATGCTGGTGGAGGCGGCGCGCATCGCGCGTGGCAACATCCGCCCGTTGGAAGCTTGTCATGTGGAAGACTATGACGCGCTGGTATTCCCCGGTGGCAACGGATCCGCCAAGAACCTCTTCACCTACGCCTTGCAAGGTCCTGCCTGTACCGTGCGCGAGGATGTGGCGGACCTGATCCGTGCTTTCCATGCGGCACACAAGCCCGTGGGCGCGCTCTGCATCGCCCCGGTGATGCTGGCCAAGGTGCTGGAAGACATCACCGTCACCATTGGCCAGGACCCGACGACCAGCGAACATGTGGCGTTGATGGGTGCTCGTCACGAGGCGACAGAACAGGGCGGCGTGACCGTCGATGAGCAGAACCTTGTCTTCACCACCCCGTGCTATATGCTGCCTGCCCGTATCTCCGACATTGCCGACTGCGCCGACAACCTCGTGAAGGCGATGATGCGTTATCTGTAATGGAAACCAATGTCGTACTGGTCGGCTTCTCAGGAGCCGGCAAATCCACGTTAGGCAGGCAGACTGCTCCTCTGCTCGGGCTCCGATTTGTGGATCTGGACCATTATCTCGAACAGAAACTGCAATACAAGATTCCCCAACTGTTTGAACAGTTTGGGGAACTTGTTTTTCGTAAAAGTGAATACGAAGTGCTACAGGAGGTCCTGGAAGATGAGGGTCAGCTGATCGCCGTCGGCGGGGGCACTCCCTGCTATGCCCAAGCTATGGAACTCATCCTGGAGCAAAGTTTCTCCGTCTATGTCAAACTCTCTGAGGAATCACTCGTGCAAAGACTTGCCAACAGCCGGAAACCCCGTCCGCTGACCAAAGATCTTACCCACGAAGAGCTGGAATCCTATGTGCGGGAAACGTTGAAAAAGCGCGCACCCTATTATGAACGAGCGCACCTGATTGTGTCGGGAGAAGGGATAACCCCTGAAATCCTGGCAGAGACTATCCGGTTGGAATGGCAGAAATAATCGACCTTCATTGACAAAAAATGGGACGTCCCAACGAACGTCCCATACATTTTATATATATGGTTGCACTATCGTAATGCTTCAATAGCCATTTTGATACGACGGCAGGCCTCTTTCAGCTTGTCTTCAGAGGTGGCGTAGGAGAGGCGGATGCACTCGTCGTCGCCGAAGGCGCTGCCTTGCACGGTGGAGACGCCGGCATCCAGCAGGATGTAGAAGCTCAAGTCCTTGGAGTTCTCGATGACCGTTTTGCCATAGTTCTTGGCGAATTCGGAATCTTCGGGCACGTTTTTGCCGTATAAAGAGTTCACCTTCGGAAAGAAGTAGAAAGCGCCTTGCGGCAGACGTACTTCAAAGCCCGGGATTTCTTTCAGGAGGCCGAAGACCAGGTCGCGGCGCTGTTGGAAGATCTTGCGCATCCCGATGATATCCTCGGAAGTGGCGGGATCCATCTCCATGGCGCGCAGTGCGGCACGTTGGGAGATAGAGCCGGTGGCGGAAGTGATCTGTCCCTGCATCTTGTTGCAAGCCTTGGCCACATCCACCGGAGCGCCGATGAAACCGATACGCCAGCCCGTCATGGCAAAACCTTTGGCCACACCGTTGACCGTCACTACCTGATCCTTGATGAAGTCGAACTGGGCGATGCTCTCATGACGACCCACATAGTTGATGTGCTCATAGATCTCATCTGACATCACCATCATCTGCGGGTGCTCCTTCACGACCTCTGCAAGAGCTTGCAATTCCTCCTTGGAATAGACCATGCCCGTAGGGTTGGAAGGACTGCTGAACATCATCAGCTTGGTCTTCGGGGTGATAGCCTGGCGAAGCTGCTCCGCCGTGATCTTGAAGTCATTTTCCAACTTGGCAGGGATATAGACGCATTTGCCTTCTGCCATCTCCACGATGGCACGGTAGGAGACCCAGTATGGAGTGGGGATGATGACCTCGTCACCGGGGTTCACCAAAGACATCACCACTTGGTAGATGGACTGTTTTCCACCTGTGGACACGACGATCTGGTTGGTGGCATAGTCCAAGTTGTTGTCTCTTTTGAACTTGTTGCTGACGGCCTTCAGAAGGTCTGCATAACCAGGAACAGGAGGATAATGCGTGAAGTTGTCGTCGATAGCCTGTTTGGCATACTCTTTCACCACGTCCGGGGTGTTGAAGTCGGGTTCGCCAATGCTGAGGCTGATCACGTCTTTGCCTTGCTCTTTCAGCTCGCGGGCAAGGGCAGTCATGGCTAACGTTTCAGAGGCGGCCATGCTGGTAACTCGGTTGGATAATCTTTCCATATTTCGTTAAAAAATTGATTGTTCTAAAGGGGGTGCAAAAGTAAGAATTTTAAAAGGGATAAACAAGCGTTATTTTTTGACCAGCTGTCCGCATGCAGCGGCGATGTCCTGTCCCTTGCTGGCGCGCACCTTGACCACCATATTGCAGCTGTTGAGGTACTCGATGAAGGCCTCGCGGTGGTTAGGATAGGTGCGGTGGAACTTGCCGTCAGGGGTTTCGTTGTACTCGATGATGTTGATCTTGACGGGAAAAGGTCTGCAGAAGCGGGCCAGCTGTTCGGCGGCGGGCACCGAGTCGTTGACAAAGGAGAGCAGCAGGTACTCCAGCGTGATACGGTCGCCCGTCTTCTGATGGTAATAGCGCAGGGCAGCCTGCAGGTCATGGAGCGTGTTGGTCTTGGTGACCGGCATGATGCGCTCGCGGACCTCCTGGTCGGCACTGTGCAGGGAGATGGCGAGTCCGCACGGGAAGTTGCGGTCGGCTAATGCCTTGATGCCCTTGATGATGCCGGCGGTGGAGAGGGTGATGCGGGTGGGTGAGAGGCCCCAGCCCTCCGGGTTGGTGAGCTTTTCGATGGCCGTCATCACATTGTCGAAGTTGAGGAGCGGCTCGCCCATGCCCATGAAGACGATGTTGGAGATCTCATGTCCATAGACCTCCAGCGCGCGGCGGTTCATCAGCACATACTCATCGACGATCTCGCTGTAGTGCAGGTTGCGGACGAAGCCCATGGTGCCCGTGGCGCAGAAGGCACAGCCCAAGGGACAGCCCACCTGCGAGGAGACGCACGCCGTGACGCGGTCTTTGGAGGGGATCAGCACGCCCTCCACCTCTTTGCCGTCATGCAGACGAAGGGCAAACTTCATGGTCGTGTCTTTGCTGCGCAACTCCTGCGCGATGACCATCCTGTGGAAGGTGAAGCCACGTTCCAAGCGTTCGCGCAGCGGCTTCGAGAGGTTGCTCATCTCCTCGAAACTGCCGGCGCCCTTCTGCCATAGCCAGGTCCAGACCTGCTTGGCGCGGAACTTCTTCTCCCCAAGGGAAACCAGGTATTCTTCCAATCTTTCGTAAGATATGTTTCTGATGTCTTCCATAATGATGAATTATGCTGGATGTTCAGTATGTTGAAGCTTTATGTTGATGTCGGGGTAGGTTTTTTGCAGATGTTGCGCCAGCTGTTCCGCGAAATAGACGGAGCGATGCTGTCCGCCCGTGCACCCGAAGCTGACCATCAAGTGGTTGAAACGGCGCTCCAGGTAGTTGTCCACCGCAGCATCCACGATGGCATTGACATGATGTTTGAAGTCTGCCACCGTTTGATACTTTTCCAGATATTGGATGACGCACTCGTCGCGGCCGGTGTTGTGGGCGAACTGCTTCTCCCGTCCCGGGTTGGGCAGGGCGCGACAGTCGAAGACAAAGCCACCCCCGTTGCCGGACGGATCCTGGGGCACTCCCTTTTTGAAGGAGAAACTCTGCACCACCACGGTCAGCACTTGCGAAGGATGGTAAGGCTTGACCAAGTCCGAGGCTATCAGCGCGCGTAAGGCGGAAGTCAGCTCTGGTATCTCAATGGGCAGTTGCATCTTGTACAAAAGCTGTTCCAGATTACGGACCGCGTAGGGCACACTCTGCAAGAAATGGTTTTTCCGCTCGAAATAGCCGCGATAGCCGTAGGCGCCCATAGCCTGCAGAATGCGGATCAGCACAAAGCCGTGGAAGTAGGAGACGAAAGCGTTTCTGTCCAAGGATATTTTTTCAGAGAGCGCATCCATATAGATGTCTAACAGCTGCATACGGAACTCCTCTGGCAGGTCGGCTTTGGCATCGTAGAGCAGCGAGGCGATGTCGTACTGCAGGGCTCCCTTTCTGCCGCCTTGGTAGTCGATGAAGAAGACCTTCCCGTCCTGTACCATGATGTTGCGCGATTGGAAATCGCGGTAGAGGAAATAGTCGGAATCAGCGGTGAGGAGGTAGTCCATGAGGGCTTGGTAGTCGTCCTCCAGTTTCTGCTCGTTGAAAGGGATGTTGGCCAGTTTGAGGAAGTAGTATTTGAAGTAGTTGAGGTCCCACTGCATAGACTGGCGGTCGAAGGCGTGTCGCGGGTAGGCGACCGAGAAGTCGAGGTCTTCTTTGCCGCAGAGTTGGAATGCGGGTAATGCGCGTACCACCTGTTCGTAATAGCTCTTCACTTCCGGAGACAGAGAGCGGCCTTCGCGATTTTTGCCCAGAAAATCGTAGAGGGTGGTGTTGCCGAGATCGGACTGCAGATAGTGCTGGTTGTCGTCGTGTATGGCGACGAGATGCGGCACGGGCAACCCTTTCTGTTCAAAAAAGTGGGTATAGGTGAAGAAGGCGATATTTTCGGCAATATCGTCGTTGAAGGCGCCAATCAAGGTTGTATGGTCTTGCAAGGTCAACCGGTAATAGCGGCGGTGGGAGCCGGAGGCTGCGAGGGGCTGGCAGTCCGTCACGGGCTGACCGGTCGCCGTGGTGGCCATCTGTTGCAGGATGAGGGTCTCGGAATCTGGTTGTGTCATATATAGTATCGTTACAATAGGTTCAATAAATCCAGGGGGTGCTCGATGAAGAGGGTGGCGCCGGCGGCTTCCATCTCGGAGCGGGGACGGTAGCCCCATAGTACGCCCACGGGTGTTACGCTGGCGGCAAGGGCTGTCTGGATGTCCACGCCCGTATCACCTAGGTAGAGTGTCTCCGCGGCGGCGCAGCCTGTGGTCTCGAGGATGTCATAGACCATCTGCGGATCGGGTTTCACAGGGATGCCGGGACGCTGGCCCAGACAGATGTCGAAAGCGACCTCCGGAAAGAAGGAGGCAAAGAGCTCCGGCAGGACCTCATGAGCCTTGTTGGTGGCCACCGCAATCTTAATGCCTCTTTCCTTCAACGACTTAAGAAGATCTGTTATTCCTGGATAGTGTTCGGTCTTGTCCGACATGTGGATGGTATAATAATCCAGAAACATCTTCAGACACTCGTTGAAGAGTTCTTTGGGGGCGTGCACCCCAGGCATGATGCGCTCTATCAGCTTGGGCATGCCATTGCCCACGAAATATTTATAGGCATCCGCCGAATAAGTGGGGAAGTGGTGTTGTTCCAGCATGTAGTTGGCCGAATCTGCCAGATCTTGCAGCGTGTTCAGCAACGTGCCGTCGAGGTCGAAGATTACCAGTCTGGTCATTTTTGATAGAGATTATAGTCGAAAGGGGAATCAAAAGATGCAAAATCGGCGCCGAGGAGGTCTTTTTCCGAGATGATAGGGTCAGAGACTTGCCAGTCGATGTGCAGGTCGGGGTCGTCGAAGCGGATGCTGCCTTCGGAGGCTTTGTTATAGAAGTTGGAGCATTTGTATGCGAAGACAGTGTTGTCTTCCAGGGCGGCGAAGCCGTGGGCGAAGCCGGCGGGGATGAAGAACTGCACGAAGTTGTCGGCGGTGAGCAGCACGGATTGGTATTGTCCGTAGGTAGGACTGCCCTTGCGGATATCGACGGCGAAGTCGAGGGCGGCGCCTTGGATGACGCGCACCAGCTTGGCTTGCTCATAGGGTGGGCGTTGGAAGTGGAGCCCGCGGACCACGTTTTTCTGGGAGCACGACTGGTTGTCTTGGACGAAGGATTCGGTGATGCCTGCCTCCTGCCAGATCTTCTGGTTGAAGCTCTCGAAGAAATAGCCGCGGGCGTCTTGGAAGATGGTAGGGTGGAGGATCAGCAGCCCGTTGATATGTGATTTTTCAATTTCCATAACAGAATAACTAGGAGGGTGCAAAGGTAAAAAAAATATGAAAGGGAAGGGGTGGAGGTGGGGAGCGGGTCGTTAAAAAAAGTATTAAGATGTTTAAAAATCATCTTTAATTTCCTATCTTCAATAGATACATCTTGGCAGATTTTTTCTAGATGTTTAATAATCAGATTTTTAAAAACCTATTTTTTTGTTGACAAGACTGTTGTTTTGTAATATATTTGCAATATAAAACACAATTCACTCTTAATAATTTATCATAATGAAAAATATAACAATTAAATGTTATGATTCCCTCAAAGATTTAACAGATTATTTTTGTAATCAACGAACATGCTGCGAATATTTAGCCATGAAACGATGGGGTGGTAAACCCCGATGTCCGTATTGTGGATGCGAAACAGTATATCGTAGAAAAGATGGTCGTTATGCGTGTGGAGATTGTTCCAAGTCTTTTTCTGTATTGGTAGGAACAATATTCCAAAACACGAAATTGCCTTTGTTAACTTGGTTCAAAGCCATATATCTAGTTTGTAACACTCGTCAAGGTATCTCGTCATGCCAATTGTCTTTGTTATTGGGAGTTACTCAAAAGACAGCCTGGTATTTACTTCATAAGATAAGAATCCTTTTGAAGGATAAAAACGATGATTATCAGGATATTGTTTCTGGATCCATAGAGTGGCGATTGAGCCGAAAGGGGAGGTTGTTCCAAATGAGGGTTGCAAAGTGTCCTCATCAGATGCATCCTGAAGTGCTTAAGTTTGTAAAGCCGGGTTCTCGAATCGTGTATGATGAAATTATCTGCTATCAATCTCTTTCAGAAAGTGAATTGTCAATTTATAATGTGGAAGATCCATATCCATTGGGATTTAAGAAGGGAACAAATGATTCTCGAAGGGTTGTGGATGCTTTTTGGTCTCAATTGAAAAGAATGGTGATGGGGATACACCACTTCATATCAGCTTCACATTTCCATAGATATATTTATGAGGCATTATTCAGGAGGGTAACCAGGTTAATGTCTGCGGGGAGGCGCTTTGAACTTTTCTTTGAAAAAATAGAACAGGTTGTGCCCTATAAGCTTGTAAGTCCTTAGAATCTGTTTATATGACTTTAAGCTTCTGGAGATACTTGTTGCTGTTAACTAAAGATGATTGCTGCCAACAGGTATCTATTGATTCATTCAACGATAGTCAAATCTGAAATAATTTTCACTCCGCTAAAAAAAGCACCCCACCTTTCCCTTTTTTCACTATCTTTGCACCCCGTAAAATCATCTCCAATGACAGACCGAATCATCCTATCTATCGAAGACAGTATTGAAGTCAAACGCTTGATATTGCGCGATGAATCCTTGATACTCCGCATTCATGATGTCGCCAAAATGATGTGCGACTCTCTGCGCAATGGGGGCAAAATCCATTTTTGCGGCAATGGCGGAAGCGCCGCCGACGCCCAGCACCTGGCCGCTGAGCTCTCGGGCCGCTTCTACTTTGACAGACCTCCGTTGAATGCCGAGGCGCTGCACTGCAACACCTCCTATCTGACCGCCGTGGGCAACGACTACGGCTATGAGCTGATCTTCTCCCGTCTCCTCGCCGGCACCGGACACGCTGGCGATGTGCTCGTGGGCATCTCCACCTCCGGCAACTCCCAAAACGTGGTCAAGGCCTTCGAGAAAGCCAAAGAGATGGGCATCCGGACGATCGCTATGACAGGCGCTGGCGGTGGCAAGATGAAGGAACTCGCCGACATCTGCCTCAATATGCCCTCTACGGATACTCCTAGGATTCAGGAGGCCCATATCATGGTGGGGCATATTATCTGCGAGTTGGTGGAGACGGAGTTGTTCAAGGAACCCCATTCCTAATTTCAGATACTTTTGCACTATCAAAACCACAAAAATTGAATAGACACTATGCTTGAATATTTCAACGAAGCGCCTTATTCTGTCACCATCTGTGACAAGGATGGCAAGATATTGGAAATGAACGAGATGGCGGTGAACGTGCTCAGTCACGGCCAGCAGATTATCGGCAACAACCTTTTAGACTGCCATCCCGAGCCCGCCCGCACCAAGCTGGCTGAGATGCTCCAAAACCACAATGTAAACGCCTACACCATCGAGAAGAATGGCGTGAAGAAACTGATATACCAGGCTCCCTGGTTCCAGGACGGCGAGTTTGCCGGCTACATCGAGCTCTCCATGCCCATCCCGATGGAGATGCCGCATTATGTGCGGGTGCCGAAAGAGTAAAGATGTCAGATTTGCTGTTTTGTAGTTTTTTATTCTTTTAATGCGTTTATAAGTATAATAATGAACAAAAATATTGCAATATGAAAAATGTTTTCACAGCAGTTGTTTTCTGCCTTATTTGTGCTTTCGGTGCCTACGCCCAGGATTATTCCACTGTCCAGATTACGCCCGCAAACGGTGTGCTGACGGTCAATGGAATCGCCCAGATCTCTATCCCGAATTACGATCCCAGCGAGGTTCAGTTGGAGCCTATGTCGGGATTTGTGGCTGTGCCCAACGCGGACCAGATGTACACGGTGGCGGAATACGCCTCTTTAGATGATGTGTGGAGCGCCTGCAACGGCTCTGCGGTCTGGACATCCAACATGGTCACGCTCGACACCTATTCCGGCCAAGGCATGAATGTCGGTTATGCCGCCCTGAAATTTGCCGGCACTCCAAATATCTACGGCTATGCCAAATTTGACAAGAATGTATCGGGAGGCTGGACCGAGTTCGGCTATTTCACATCTGGTTCCGGGGTTGCCGGAAGAACCAATGCCATTAATGTTTATCCGAACCCGGTGGCGGAAACCATCCGTATCAGCAATGCCGAAGGAGCACAGATTGCCATTTACAATTCAAACGGTCAGGTGGTGAAGCAGCTGGAAAGTGCTGGAACCAATACCACGGTGGACGTTTCAACGTTGTCCGCCGGCATCTATTTCGTACAAATTATCGGCGACAAGCAGGTGAGCACGGTGAAGTTTGTGAAGGAGTAGGCGTGGTTTGCAAGTAGTGATACTATCCAGAGTGGCTAAAGCCAGTCTTTAGGAATTGTTGGAGGATTACGAAGATTACCTGAAAACACGAGGTCATCGCCAATGGGAAGAGCATTCGCTAGAATGGAATGCTATGCGGCGTTTAGGCCGGACGCACAACAATGCTGCTTTCTTCATGCAAATTGCCCAAACACGCCCACCAGAAACATAGCCAACATGTGCATTGTGCTCATCAAGCAGGCGGATTATTTGCTTTACAGGCAACTCAAGCGCTTGGAGAAGGACTTTCTGGATCATGGCGGTTTTAGTGAGAAAATGGCCAAGTTGCGACCATAGAACCGTTTTTTTTTGCTATTTTTGCGCTCTCAATTCCAACATCACTGCAATGTACCCCAAACAATCCCAAGATAACGCCAGCCTCATCTACGGCATGCGCCCCATCTTCGAGGCCATCGAAAGCGGAAAGACCATCGACAAGGTCCTCTTCCAGAAGGGCCTTCAGGGCGAACTGTTCAAACAGCTATTCTACGAAGTGCGCCAACACAAGATTCCTTTCCAGTACGTGCCCCTGGAGAAACTGAACCGTTTCACACGCAACAACCACCAGGGCGTGGTGGCGTTTCTCTCCGCCATCGAATACTGTGACATCTACGACATCGTGCCCACCATCTTTGAGGAGGGTAGGGTACCATTCTTGCTGCTCCTTGACAAAATCACTGACGTGCGCAATGTGGGTGCCATCGCGCGTTCGGCGGAATGTGCGGGCGTGGATGCCATCATCCTGCCCCTCAACGGCGGTGCGCAGCTCAACGAGGATGCGGTGAAGAGTTCCGCCGGCGCACTCAACAAGATACCTGTCTGCCGCCATTCTAACCTCGTGGAGGTCATCCAATATCTCAAAGACTCCGGCATTGAGGTGGTGGGTGTGACCGAGAAGGCCAACCATGCGCTCTACAACAAGGATATGACGGGTCCGCTCTGCCTCATTATGGGCAACGAGTATGAGGGCATCGCGTGGGACTACCTGCGTCACTGCAACGACACCATCACCATCCCGATGGTGGGCACCATCCGCTCGCTCAATGTGTCCGTAGCCACTGGCATCACGCTCTTTGAGGTGGTGAAACAACGTAACCCCGTGAAAGAATGAAGAAGATAGGGCTGTTATCGGACACGCACGGCTACCTGCACCCAGATGCCTTCGAGTTTTTCAAGGGCTGTGATGAGATCTGGCATGCGGGCGACATCGTGGACGATTTCATCCTTGATGAGTTGGCGGCCATCGCGCCCACCGTGCGCGCCGTGTATGGCAACTGCGACGACTGGGACATCCGCCGTGAGATCCCTGAAAACCAGGTCTTCCAGTGTGAGCAACACACCGTGGCCATCCGCCACATTGTGGGCTATCCTGGCAAGTACGATTCGCGGGCGCTGGAACTGATTCGCGAGGCCAAGCCCACTATCCTGGTGGCGGGTCATTCGCATATCCTCAAGGTGATGTTCGACAAACAGCACAACTTGATGTTCCTGAACCCCGGGGCGGCGGGGCGCTACGGTATCCATACCCGTCTCACCATGATGCGCCTCAAAATTGACGGCGAGCGCATCTATGATTTGGAACTCTTTGACGAACCCAAACTGCAACCCGCAAAATGATGGATGAAGAACGCCCTATAATCACTGTTTTGGGTCCCACCGCGACCGGCAAGACGCACATTGCGGTGCGCCTGGCTGCCGAACTGGGTGGCGAGATTGTGAGCGCCGACTCACGGCAGGTATATCGCCGTATGGACATCGGCACGGGCAAGGATATCTCCGAGTACCAATACAATGGCCACATGGTGCCGTACCATCTCATCGACATCGAGGAGCCGGGCGTGAAGTACAACGTCTATCGCTACCAGCAGGAGGCGTTCAAGGCGATACGCGACATCCAGAGCCGCGGTCGGCAGGTGGTGATTTGCGGCGGCAGCGGCCTCTACATCGAGGCGGTGCTGCAGGGCTATCGTTTCAAGTGGCAGGAAGACAGCCAGATACTCTCAGACCCTGTGCCGTCGGTTATCTTCGGGCTTCGGGGCGATCGCGACCTTATCCGCACGCGCATCACCCAGCGGCTCAAAGCCCGCTTGGAGGAGGGCATGGTGGAGGAGGTGAAAGCCCTGTTAGAAGAGGGCGTGCCCTCTGAGATTCTCATCCGTTATGGTTTAGAGTACAAATATGTAACGTTGTATCTTATGGGCGAAATTAGCTATGAGGAGATGTTTACCTCTCTCAACATAGCCATCCATCAGTTTTCCAAGCGCCAGATGACCTGGTTCCGCCGTATGGAACGCTTGAGTTTCGACATCCATTGGATAGATGTGGCCTTGTCGGAGGAGAAGAAGATGGCGGAGATTTACAAGGTGCTGAATCAGTGATTTAATTAACCACGGATCTCAAGGATCACGAGAAAAAAACACAGGCATACCCAAGGATTACTATGATTTATTCGTTTCCAATATAGAAACCCATAAATCATTATCACCTATGAAATTTCGACAGATTCTTTTTGTTTTGCTGAGCATGGTGTACTTCAGCACGATTTTCGCGCAGCAGCTCACCCCGAAAAAACAACAGAAATTCGCCGAGCGTGTAAACCTGAAAGCGTTTGCAGGCAACACGTTGTGCGACAAATCCTACATCGTAAACCTCGACTGGATGGAATACCTGTTTTGGCTGGAGAAAACGTATGGGAAGGATTCGGAGCAGTACAAAGCCGCCATCCCCGACCATTCAGCGGCGCGTGTGCTGATGCCGGATTCCATCGCTAGGGTTTATGCCCATCATCCCCAATTCCGCAATCGGCCGGTCTTGGGTGTGTCGCCCGAACAGGCTGCTGCCTATTGCCACTGGCGTAGCGACCGTGTGGCGGAACAGATGCTGATACAGGAATTGAAAATACGCTCTTTCAACTTTACGACCGACACGAAGACCTTTACCTTGGATGACTATATAGCCCCCGAAGATCTCCAGTTCCTTCGCTTCTTCATTCCTGCCGACATGGACACGCGCTACGGGTTCTACTGCTTCGCCATGTGGAAGTGAGCGTACCCCATTGCCCCAAAATCAACATGATTAATCTGATACTCTTATAATAAACCCTTTCTCTCAAGGGGGATGTTTTTTTTTTGAACAACCATAAAATGTTTTTTTTACCTTTGCGCTTTCTTAATTATAAAACCTTTTAATTTTCAAATTATGGATTTAACCAATATTATCAAAGCCGTAACAGGTAACAACCTGATTGCTGAGATCAGCAAGAAATTCAACATTGACTCTTCCAAGATCATGAACGTCATCAAGGCTGCCATCCCGAAGTTGATTGCTGCCATGCAGAAGAATGCTTCCACCTCATCTGGCGCCTCCGCATTGGTTCAGGCTCTCAGCAGTCATGCAGGCCAGTCTCTCGGTTTGAACCTCGAAGACGGCAAGAAGATTTTGTCCAAGATCTTCGGCGGCAACCTGGGATCTGTCATTTCCGGTCTCTCAAGCCAGACCAGCACCACCAACGACCAGGTGTCCAACATCTTGGCTTCCATCGCCCCCAACCTGTTGGCTGTGTTGGGCAAGAACCATGCTTCTGCCGGCAGCAACATCGGCAATGTCTTGGGTTCTCTGCTTGGTGGTAGCACCAGCAGCAGCTCAAGTGCTTCCGGCGCGGGCAAACTGCTCGGTGGCCTGCTGGGTAAGCTGATCAAGAAATAAGATACGCTGATAAAGTGTCAAGGTGTATGAGACGGTGTGTTCTCCTCTTCATAGGATTATCTGTCGCTCTTGTACAGCTTAAAGCACAAGCCATCGTATCCTTTTCCCAACCTGGGGGTCGTTATGCAGATTCTTTTCTGCTCTCCATAGAGACGGAAGAGCTTGACGGCGGCCCTTACCAGATTCGGTACACTCTCAACGGAGGGACTCCCTCTGTTGAGAGTTTTTTATATGAGCATCCGCTGAAGGTGGATAGCCGATTGTTCTCCACAGCGGACATTTATAAGATTCCCAATACCATTGAACGATATAAGACTCCTCTTCCCAAGGATGTCGAGCGTGTGGTGGTCGTCCGGGCGGCGGCTTTCAATGCGCAGGGAGAGTGCTGCTCCAATGTCGCCACGGCCACGTATGTGATAGAGGCGCTTTACAATAGAACTATTACCTTGCCCATTCTGTCACTCTGTGTGGATTCTGTGGATCTTTTTGATTTAGAGAAAGGCATCTTTGTGCCCGGTGCCTCCTTTGATCCTGCCCGTCCTGAGGAAACGGGTAACTACTATTTTTCAGGACGGGAGTATGAGAAGGAAGGCTATGTGGAGATGATTGGCGAGGAGGTTCTCTTGTCACAGGATTGCGGCGTGCGGACGCATGGCCATATCAGTCGTCGCTATGCTCAGAAAGGACTTTCCTTGTATGCCCGGAAGGAGTATGGACGGAAGAACTTCGATGCGGTGTTTGACGGACAGGATTTCAAATGCAAGCGGCTGGTGCTGAGGCCCTTCTCTTGCGCCTGGACCCCCATGGGATTTCAAGACTATTACACACAGCAACTAGCGGGAGCTCTCAACACCTTCTCATCGCTGGCTGTTCGGCCGGTGGTGCTGTTTCTCAATGGAGAATATTGGGGTATCTATTATTTGGAAGAAAAACCAGATGAACATTATATCCAGAGTCATTTTGGAATCGATGACAAACAGGTCCGGCTGGTCCGCGACTGGGAAGGCCATGACAAAAACATGGATTTCGACTCTTCCTTTGTGGCTTTGATGGACTGGCTGGAGACGGCGGATTTGTCGGATGAACGTCAATATGAGCAATTGTGTCGGTTGGTGGATGTCGTCTCTTTCACCGACTATGTTCTTTTTGAGACCTTTATAGGCAACCGAGACTGGCCTGCCAACAATATGCGCTGTTGGTCTGCCGATGGCTCTCCGTGGCGCTTTATTTTCCATGATGGCGATGCCATCCGTTCCATGGATTTTTCAGCAGTCACCAATGCCTTGTATGATGGCGACAGTCTGACATGGCCCACATCAGCTCAGTCAACGCTGTTGTTGCGCCGTCTTTTGCAGAACCCCCACTACAGGGATTCCTTCGTGCAGCGAGTGTGTGAGATGGCCAGGCTATATTCTTATTCGTCCCGTCCGCAGATGCGCCACGCTTTCGACCAAGCAGTTGCCCTGCTAAAGCCTGAGATCGCGGCCCAGACAGAGCGTTTTGGCTTCCCCAAGAGTGTCCGTCGGTGGCAACATGCAGTCGGTCACCAGCAGAAATATTGGAAACACCGCAGCCGTGATTTTCAGCGCGAATGGATCCAGACCATCAACGAGCGATACGGGACCTCTTACCCAGTGAGACGTTTCCCGTGGTGGTGGCTCGTGCTTGCCGTCGTGGCGGTAGCGGCGACCGCAGTGGGGGTTGCTTGTTACCGCAAAGAGTGTTGAATTGTTGAATTGTTGAATTGTTGAACTGTTGTTGTGGAAGGGCAAAATGTGCCCGTATAAAGTTAAGAAACTAAGAAGTTAAGGGGGACATCATTCCCCTTCTTGAGAAGGGGTGCCCGAAGGGCGGGGTAGTGGGAGAAGTTAAGAAGTTAAGAAACTAAGAAGTTAAGCCCCAAAAACTTCTAACTGACAACTGACAACTAAAAAAGGACGCCAGTCCCTATTCGGAACCAGCGTCCTTAAAACTAATGGCTAATAGCCAACAGCCGAATGGCTATCTCTTCACAAAGTTCTTCGTCACCACGCCGCCGTCCGTCGTGACACGCACGTAGTACATGCCGTTCGCGAGACCGCTGACGTTGATGCGCAGAGGATTCTCGGTGGAGATGATGGTGTTGATTAACTTGCCATAGACGTTATAGACCTCCACACCCGTGATCATGATGTTGGCATCGCTGACCTCCACGGCAATCATTTCGGTGGCCGGGTTCGGATAGAGGTTGACAGCCTTCTCCAGGTAACCGGCTATGCCCACATCGTCGGTGTGCCATGTCACCGTGTTGGAAGGATCGCTCGTCAGGCCGTTGGTGCAGTGTGCCACTACGTTGGCCTCATAGTCCACATTCGGGGTGAGGTCGGTCAGCGTGTAGGTGGTGCTGGTGGCTGTGGCCGTGCTCCAGGTGCTCTCCGTCGTCTGACGGTAGTTGATCTGCCATTCGTTGGCCGTGTTGGCCTCCTGTTGCCAAGTCAGCGTCACGGTCGTATGGCTCGTGGCGTCGATGGTGGCCGTCAGGTTTGTGGGGGCCGGGCAGGTCTGCTGCTGCTCCTGTTCTGTGGTGAAGGAGACAGGATTTGTCCACTCGCTGTACTCTTTCGCTTCACAGATTGCTTGAACTTTCACTTGATAAGCAGTGGCAGGAGTGAGGCCTGTCATGGTGAAGGAAGGAATGCTCGTGGTTACTGTTGTCCAAGTAGAGGAGGAAAGTTGTTTAAAGGCCACATTCCAGCTTGTCTCGGTGCCACCGGCAATCCAGTTGGCTGTAGCCGAGGTCTGTGTCACATTGTTGACGGCTAGGCCGGTAGGAGTCGGACAGGCGGAAGGAGTAGATCCACCACAATCAGAAGTGAAGGTGGTAATCGTGCCGGAAGGTATGCCGGAAGAGGTGAAGATCACGGTGCCGCTCGGATCGGTCACGGTGAAGCTGCACTCGTCATCATACATGCCGGATACCCATACCAAGGTGGTGGACACGCTGTCGCACAAGGTCACGGTCTCCGTGGAGGAAGATCCCGAGAAGTTTTCGCCTACTGAACCAACCACCAAACCATTCTGCATGATGGTGATGCTTGCACCATTCCAGCCATCACCAAAACCGTCAGTCAAGTTGAAAGTGTAGGTACACTGGTCTGCTGCATCGCAAAGGGCTGTTGTGAAGGAGGTCTGTCTATAAGAGGACACTTCTCCTGCGCCACAGTCTGCCTGAACTCTCACATCGTAGGCGGTACCGGTAGTCAGACCTGTCAGATTGTACGGATGGGACGTGACCGCCACCACTGTCCAAGTAGCATCGCTAGCTGTCTTGTACTCCACATTCCAGCTCGTCTCCGTGCCGTTAGGAGTCCAGTCAATGGTTGCAGTTGTTGTGCCGATATTGGAAACGGTAGGAAGAGAGGTTGCGGAACAAGCGGAAAGCAGACAGTCGGAGGTGAAGGAGTAGGTGGTGTAAGAATCCATATTGGGAGAAGTGTAAATCGTAACGTTGGAGGGATCAGCCACCGAGAAGCTGGGCTCATCGGAATACATGCCGGGAGTCCACTCCAGAGTGGTGAGCATATTGTCGCACAAAGTGACCTGTGCAGTGCCTGAGGCGCCATCGGAAAGGGAGATTTCAGCCACAGAGATGCCATTTTGTTTGATGGTCAAAATACCGCCATTCCAGCCATCGCCGTAACTATCATACATCGTAAAGGTATAACTACACTGAGAGGCGGAATCGCAGACCGTAGTGTGGGCATCGACAAAACGCCATGGGGAGACATCACCGCCACCACAGTCGGCTTGAACGCGAATATTATAGAGTGTAGAACCCGTAAGACCCGAGATGGTGAAAGGCATGGAATAAGCTGTGAGGGAGGTCCATTCAGTGTCGGAGGCCTCTTTGTATTCCACATTCCAGGAGGTTTCGGAGGAACCCTCTATCCAATCCAGTGTGATAGATGTCTGATCATTGCCTACCATCTGCAGATTGGAGATGGGCAGACATGACGGCGCAATGTCCAAGATGGCATCATCAATATAAATGGAGTTGTAAGCGTAGCTATCCGTACTGTAGTTTCTAATCGCGATACGGTTTCCGTTGCCGGTGTAGTGGTTGAAGAGGACCTCATAAGGCATTGTCGGATAGTTCTCTGTCAATTCGATAGTGTCAATTGGGACGAATGTCAAGGGGTTGTTGACATCGCTGAGGACACCTACTATTAATTTGGCATCATAATAGGAAAGGCTGGTTGCCCTGGCGTAGAAGGAGAGTTGCAGAGAGTTGATGGGAAGTATATTGGTGTCAATAATGGGCAGAATGGCAAAATTCTGATTATAGTTGTAGAAATATAAAGAATGTGTGCCATTATGTGATTCGTAATCATATACATACGGATATGTGGAGCTTGCAATACCTTTTTCCCAGCAAGCAGGCATAGGATAATCAATGGTGCCGGCCGAGTTGTTGTTTTCGAAGTCCCAAGTCTGCGGTAAAGTGGTGATGTGGGTACACTCAGTCGAGAAGGAGGTGCTGATACTGCTACTGGTATCACCATTGTCGCAGAGTGTTCTCACATATACGGTGTATTCGGACGCGGGTGTCAGATTGTCCAAGGTGAAGGTGGTGGAAGTCACAGTGATGGTGTTCATCGTGGTATCGCTGGTACCATACAGTACTTCCCACTCGGATTGGTTGGTGTTGGAAGGAGTGATGGAGAGGGTGGCGGAAGTGGTGTCAAAACTGGCAAGGGTGATAGCGGCGGGCTGAGCGCAGTCAAAGCCAACAATGGAGATATTGTCAATGGCAATAGGCGGATTGTTCTCAACACTGTAATCATTTCTCCACATGAAGTAGAGACGACGGGTGGCACCGTTGTAGGAGCTGCCCAGTGTGTAGGAGGCGTGCGTCCAAGAGGTGGAAAGGTTGAGCTGATCCAGCTGGGTTGCGCCCGTAGGAGTGGTCATGTCTCCAGCCATGACGGCAGAGGGAGCGCCAATATAGACGCGGAGAAAATCCCAGGTGCTTTCACCATAACATTTCCAGTCAAAAGAGAGCTCGAATTCATCCGCATTGGAGAATTGGATGTCGCGATATGCCCATACAATAGAGGCGGATCCTCCGTCATACATGTTGGAAGTTCCATTGTCTTGTGATATGTACATACTATGCGAACTGCTGTCAGCCGCAGTGGCAGTCCCGAAATACCATTTGTTGGTTTCGTTGCCATTAACCAAGAACCAAGCATTATTCTCGGTGGAATCTTCAAAATCACAGAAATATGGAACCGTGGCGGGATTGGTAAGCAAAGTGGTGAAAGAGATTACGTTGGACCATGAACTGAATTCGGAGCCGCAGTCTGTTCTTACATACACGTCGTAGGTGGTGTTGCTGGAGAGGTTGTCAATAGTGTAGGAACTGGTGGTCGCGATGTCAGGGGTGACGGTGTCAGGAGAGAAACCATGAGGGCCGTAAACAATTTCCCAACTGGTCTGACTGCCAAAAGTACTCCATTCAATGGTGGCAGAAGAGGTGTCAACTTGTTGTGCCCATACGGCATCTGGACGAGAGCAGTCAGGAATGAAATCTAACGTCACATCATCCAAATATAGAGTTTGATATTGGGTGGGGTTTCTGAAGGCGATATAGGTGCCGTTGCCCGTATAGCTGGCAAGACTAACCTCATATTGCTCGTAATTTTCAGTCAAGGTGACAGGGCTGCCGACCGGGACAAAGGTGGAAGAGATGTAAGGATTGGTCATCATACCCACTTGCAGGGTGGTGGCATCATACGGAGCGAAAGCATAAAAAGAGATGATCGTTTGAGAGATGTCAATCTCTGTTGTGTCAATCTCAGGCAAAGCCAAGGTGTTGGTATAGTAGAAGGAAATGTCATGGCTGCCGGAGTGTGCGTTATATGTGTCAATATAAGGATCACCGCTGCTCTCATTACCTCTTGTCCAGCAATGGGGCATCTCTAAGTCGGAGGGAATCGTCTCAAAGTCATTGGCATAAGGCAGGGAGGTGAGGGCTGCACAAGCAGTGAGGAAATATTTCACTTCACTATTCACCAGAGAACCATCATCACAAATGGCGGTCACATACCATTGGTAGGTGCTGGCGGGATCCAAATTTTCTATCAAATAGGTGGTGTCGGACATAGAAAGCACTTCCGTATAGGCCGTATCCGCATTTTTCTTGTAGTAGAGGTTGAAAGAAGTGGTGCTTCCAGGGACCCAAGAAACGGTGGCAGTAGTGGTGGTGATATTGCTGGCGGTCATACCGACAGGCTCTGAACAGGCCGGAATGAAATCCACGGTGATGTCGTCCACATACCAATACCAATAGTTGGCGCAGGTGTATCCAAAGGCGATATAGACCGTAGAGTCGGGGTCCACATTCACATTGCTGAACTCCACGGTGTATTTGTGATAGTCGTTATCGCCAATCTGGCTGGCAGAAATGGAGAGTAAACTCACAAAGGAACTGGCCTGTGTGAGATTCGTTACATATCCGACTTGCAATGTGCCGGATGATGCACCCTCTCTTCTGGTGAAGAAACTAATCTGCAAGTCTGTGATGTCTTGCGCAAAGGCAGGAAGGATAGCAAATTGAGGGTTTGGGTCGTCACCGTCTGCCTCAAACATCAGGGAGTTGTTGCCCGTATGGGCATAAGAATCCGCCACAAGAGGGTAAAGATCACCCCAATTATTGTATGGGTTGAGCAAGGTCCAACAAGAGGGCGTTGATCCAATAGTATAGTTTTCAAAACCATCCACATAGGGAACTGTCATAATGCCACAGGCGGTGGAGAAGGTGAACATGGAAGGCACGCTGACCTCATTGCCACAATTGTTCCGAACAAAAGCTGTATAGGTGGTGTTGGCATTCAAGTTGGAGAAGGTGTAGAAGGTGTCTGTCGTGGACTCCCACACTACATTGGTGAGGTCATCATCCATATTTCCGAGATAAACATCGTAGGAAGAGGAGGAGGAAGCTGCCCAAGAGATGGTGGCGGAGTTGTTGGTGATATCAGTAGTCGTTACGGATGCAATCATCGAACAGTTGCCGGAAATAAAGGTGGTCTTAGGGATGAAGTTCTGGATTTCCATCACATTTCCAGAGTATGAGGTGTAGGACTCCAAACCTCCGCCCGCAGAAGTGATGCCGTAGAAGGTGGCGTCAGAATAATCACCGCCCACAGTGGTAATGTCAATTAACAGATTGCCGCCGTTGTAGGTGAAAGGAGTGCTGAACGCTAACGTCAAGGTGTTGCCATTCAGGACCAAGGGAACTCCAGTACAGCAGGTGGTCAAAGTGCTCGTATCATGCGATGCTACAGAAAAAGAAGCGTTACTGGTGATTCCCATACCGATGGTAATGGTGGAGGTCCAGCTGGAATAGGGCGGGGATGCCAGATAAAACATAATGCCGGAGATGGTCTCTCCCAGCAAGTTCGTAAGCAAGCTTTCGGGATAGATGATCTGATTGTGTTGGTCGGAATCCAGCCAAAGGCCGTAAACAGGCAGATAGCTGTTCTCTGTCGTGCCGTTGGCAACCGTTACGCTTTGTGCTGACAAAGTGGTGAAGAATCCCACCATCATCGTCAGAAGTAGGAATAAAAATTTTTTCATTGTTTGTTATTTAATAATTGGAAAAAATGATAATTGTTCGCTGTAGAAATTAGAAGTCGCAAAGATATATAAATATAGTAGAAAACCGAGAAAAACTATTTTTTTTTGTGTGTGGAAATTATTAGTGTTTGCAAAGCTGGCTGAATAGGCGGGATGAGATGATTCTATAGGAGGAGATAGTCTTTCACCAAGGAGAGATATGACTCGGTATATCGTTGTTTTTCATCTCGGATGGACAGGGTGGGGAGGATGATTTCGGAGGACGGTTGGCGACGGAATTCCCGTATCAGACGATATACGGGCTTGTTGGCGGTGGGGCGCACGGCGACCGTCTTGGCGCAGTGCAGGCGTCCTTCTGCCACAGCCTTGAACTCGTCGCTCTCCACGGGTGGCAGGATGACGGCGAATCTCCCATCGGGGGCCAGCAGTCGTATCACACTGTCTGTCAACGCTTCAAAGGAGAGCTGCCCATCGCGGTGGCGGCTCTTGAGACGGTCTTCCCGCACTGGTTTCAGGTCCTGGTTGTAGAAGGGCGGGTTGGAGACGATGAGGTCGAACTGGGGTGCGTCTGCTTGTTGGGCCAGTGCCTGCACGGAGGTCTGTGTGAAGTGAAAACAGGATGCAGGCAGCAGTCCGAAGGCCTCGGCGTTCTCACGCGCCTCCAGGATGGAACGCTCGTCGGGGTCCACGCCCCAGATGCTGGCTTGGGAACCGAGCTCCTGCATTTTCTGTGCCAGGCAGAAGGCCACCACGCCGCATCCGCAGCCAATGTCCAGGAGCGAGCTAGCCCCCGTAGTGTCGGTGAGGGTGGCCAGCAAGACCGCGTCCGTGCCGATCTTCATCGTGCTCCGGTCGTGGGAGAGGGTGAAGTGTTGAAAGCGGAACCGCATCAGCAGTGGATTTCCAGGAGGGAGGAGGTGCGTGCGGGCTCCATCGTGAGTCCGTCGATGGCGGCGGGTATCAGGGTCACATCGCCCGTCTTCAGGCGCGTGCGACCGCCACTATAGACGATGTCCAAATCGCCGTCCAGACACATATAGATGACGAAGGAGTCCAGCTCGCCATATCGTTTCTGGATGGGCTGGTCGCATACCAGCACGCTGGTGTTGAAATAGGGGGAACGCACCAGCTCCACCGTACGGTTCAGTTTCGGGGTGTAGTGCACTTGGAAGTCGGCGTTGTTCTCCTCAAAATGGATGGCCTCCAAGGCCTCTTCAGTATGAAGCTCCCGAGGGTTGCCATCCTCATCGACGCGGTTCCAGTCGTAAATGCGGAAGGTGACATCGGAGGGCTGTTGGATCTCGGCCACCAGCACGCCCTTGCCGATGGCGTGGACCGTGCCCGCCGGGATCATGAAGGTGTCGCCAGGCTTGACAGGATAGAAATGCATCAGATCCTGCAACGTGCCGTCGGCAACCGCTTTCAAGTACTCAGGTGCCGATACGGGCCGCTGAAAGCCGACGTATAGTCCAGCCCCTTCTTCAGCATCTACCACATACCACATCTCCGTTTTGCCGTTCTGACCATACTTCTGCTTCGCCAGCTCGTCATCCGGATGCACCTGCACCGACAGGTTGTCATGCGCATCGATAAACTTGATGAGCAACGGGAATCCTAACCCATATTTCTCGTAGTTCTTCTCGCCCACCATGTCGGTAAGATAGATCTCCAACACTTCGTTCAGGTTGTTTTCAGCCAGAAAACCGTTGGCGATGACCGACTCGTCACCGATAAGTCCCGAGAGCTCCCAACTCTCGCCACAATGCTCCATCTGGCCGGTGTCTTTGCCTAAGACGGTCTCGAAACGTCTTCCGCCCCAAATCTTCTCCTTGAAGATGGGCTTGAAAAGGAAGGGGTATAGGAATGTCTGCATAACTGCTTAAGGATTATAGATTTGTCGTGGTTTATACTGGTAGTTGGGCCTGACCCTGTCAGGGTTGGTACCGCGTACCCGCTTCATGAAGTGCCATTGGCCGTCCTGCTCAATGAATCCCTGGCTCAAACTGGACTCGGGAACCATATAGGCGGCAAGACCCTCCATGCCATCCTCCATGGGGATGAGTTCGTCGTAGATGATCATGGGACTGTTGACGAGCTTGTACTCTGTCTGCTGGGTCTTGGGGTTGAACTTGCCGGTGCTGACCAAATACTGCTGATCCTCATAGTTGAGATGTAAAGTGGCATTCTTGGAGTACTCCAAGATGACACGGGCAACGCGCTCGGGATACCCTTTGAAGACCCGCGCCCCGAAAATCGGGGTCATGTCCTTGTTGAAGTGCAAGATCTCGATGATCTTCTGGTTGGTGAAGAGATTGTTGCCATTCCACCCCAGCAAGGTGTAATAGGTGCTGTTTTTCTCCTTGACGGGTATCATCTTGTAATAGACGGCTCCATACCATTTGTTGTGGTTGCCAATGAGCGATTTTGGAAAATCGATGACAGACCGCTTGTCGTACAAGGGGAAGAGCACATATTTTTTGCGGGATTCGTTATAGACCTGGATGAAGCCGAAGTTTTCCACCATCTGGTTGTCCTTGACGATGTACCAGGTGAAAATCTTGAAGAGATTGTCGGGAGAGCACAACACAGCATAGTTTTGTGTGGAGTCCCAGCCAAACTGAAAGGAGTTGGGCATTTGCAATACCTCCTCCAACAACGACATGAAGTCTTCATTGAGAGCCAGACGGGTAGTCTCGTTCTTCTCCTGCATTACCTGATCCCGCAGTGTCATCAAGGAATCTTCCCAGAAACGAAACGCCGAGGTGTTCTTCTGGGCATGACCTGTCATGAAGACGAGGGCGAGGATGATATAGCAGAGGGTTTTCTTCATGCAAGATATCAGGTGGATGACTTGTCTTTGTCCTGTTGTCTCCGCTTCTTCTCGATGTATGCATAACTGCCCCAATAGGCAATGGTTACCGCCAGCACGATGCCGATGACGATGGGGAAACGTTCAGGGATATAAGGCATAAACGTGACAGGCACCAGACATATTGCCATGATGAGCAAATATCTCAGAGTGGCTTTCATATCTTATTGAAGTTTAGAAAGTTGCTCTTTGATGATGCGGATTTTCTCTTCTGCATCGGCCTGTTTTTTGCGTTCCATATCGACCACTTTCTGCGGGGCGTTGTTGACGAAGTTGGCATTGGAGAGTTTCTTCATCACGCCTTGCAGGAAGCCTTCGGCGTACTTCAGGTCGGCCTCCAGCTTCTTGACCTCTTCGTCCGCATTGACAAGGCCCGTAAGAGGAACGGAGTATTTAACATTCTGGAGGATGAAGGAGGCGCCGTTGACTTCCGCGTCGGGGGCCACATGGCAGATCTCTTCCACGTTGGCTAGTTTGCGGATGACAGCTTCCAGGCCCTCGTTGGCGGGCTTGTCGCTGTGGACATGCAGGGTGAGCGCCTGTTTGTTGGCGATATTCTTCTCGGAACGGATTCTGCGCACCTGCTCGATGACCTCGCGGGCGTTGGCGAAGTCGTCTAACAGCAGTTGGTTGACAGCACCACTTACTGAGGGCATGGGGGTGACCATGATGCTGGCGTCGGCGGGGCGCTCGCGGAGCTCATGCCACAGCTCTTCCGTGATGAACGGCATGAAGGGATGCAGGATCTCCATCAGCGTCTCGAAGATGCCGATGATCTCCTCGTAGGTCTTCTGATCGACGGGTTGCAGATAGGCTGCCTTGACCACCTCGAGGAAGCAGGAGCAGAAGTCGTCCCATATCAGCTTGTAGATGGCCATGAGGGCTTCGGAGAGGCGGTAGTCTTTGAAGGACTCCTCGACCTTGACGAGCACCTCCTGAATACGCTCGCGCATCCAGAGGACAGCGGTCTGGGAGTGCAAGGGCTGCGGAATGTTTGGGTCGATGGTCCAGCCTTTGACGAGACGGAAGGCGTTCCACAGCTTGTTGCTGAAGTTGCGGCCCTGTTCGCACAGCGACTCGTCGAAGAGCAGGTCGTTGCCGGCGGGGGAGCTGAGCATCATGCCGAAGCGGACGCCATCGGCGCCGTACTGCTCCATCAGCAGGATGGGGTCAGGCGAGTTGCCCAGCTGTTTCGACATCTTGCGGTGCAGCTTGTCGCGCACGGTGCCGGTGAAATAGACATCCTTGAACGGGATCTGGCCGCGCCACTCGAAGCCGGCCATGATCATACGCGCCACCCAGAAGAAGATGATGTCGGGGGCCGTGATCAAGGCGGAGGTCGGGTAATAGTAGTTGATCTCCGGGTTGTCGGGATGACGGATGCCGTCGAAGACCGACAAGGGCCAGAGCCATGAGGAGAACCAGGTGTCCATCACGTCCTCGTCCTGTTTCAGGTCGGCGGCCGTCAGGTTGAGCTCGGGGAACTTGGCCTGTGCCATCTGCAACGCCTCTTCGGCATTGTGCGCCACCACGAACTCGTGGTTGGGCAGGTAGTAGGCAGGTATGCGGTGACCCCACCATAACTGGCGGCTGATGCACCAGTCTTTCACGTTCTCCATCCAGTGGGAATAGGTGTTCTTGAATTTGTCGGGATAGAACTTGATGTCGTTCTTCATGACGGCCTCCAAGGCGGGTTTGGCCAGCGACTCCATCTTGCAGAACCACTGCAGGGAGAGCTTGGGTTCGATCACTTCGTTGGTGCGCTCCGAGAAGCCGACCTTGTTGGTATAGTCCTCAATCTTCACGAGGTTGCCGCTCTCCTCCAGCAACGGGATGATGGCCTTGCGGGCTTCGAAGCGGTCCATGCCGACCAGGAACTGGGCGGCCTCGCTGAGCGTGCCGTTGTCGTTGAAGATGTTGATGGTCTCCAGATGATGCTTGATGCCGAGGTTGTAGTCGTTGATATCGTGGGCGGGCGTGATCTTGAGGGCGCCCGTGCCGAACTCACGCTCGACATACTCGTCGTAGATCAACGGGATGGAACGGTTCACGAGGGGCACGATGGCGCGTTTGCCCTTGTACTTGGCGTAGCGCTCGTCTTCAGGGTGCATACAGATGGCCGTGTCGCCTAGGATGGTCTCGGGACGTGTGGTGGCGATGGTGATGTATTCGCCCGGTTCGCCCTCGATCTGATAGCGCACATAATAGAGCTTGGACTGCAACTCTTTGTAAATGACCTCCTCATCGGAGACGGCGGTCAGGGCTTTGGGATCCCAGTTGACCATGCGCACGCCGCGGTAGATGAGCCCCTTGTTGTAGAGATCGACAAACACGTCGATGACTGCCTCGGAGAGCTCTTCGTCCATGGTGAACTTGGTGCGGTCCCAGTCGCAGGAGGCACCGAGCTTGCGGAGCTGCTTGAGGATGATGCCGCCGTGCTTCTCCTTCCACTCCCAGGCATACTTCAAGAACTCCTCGCGGGTGAGGTCTTTCTTGTCAATTCCCTTTTCTTTCAACATGTTGACGACCTTGGCTTCCGTGGCAATGGAGGCATGGTCGGTGCCGGGTACCCAGACGGCGTTGAAACCCTGCTTGCGGGCACGACGGATCAGGATGTCCTGGATGGTGTTGTTCAACATGTGGCCCATGTGCAGGATGCCCGTTACATTAGGCGGCGGAATGACGATGGTGTAGGCCGGACGGCTGTCAGGCTCCGAGTGGAAAAGTCTATGCTCGATCCAATATTGATACCATTTGTCTTCTACCTCTTGGGGATTGTATTTCGTTGCTAATTCCATATATAGATGTAAAAATTTTTAAGGTCGCAAAAATACACAATTTTCGTCATAAATATTTTCGCTCCTTTCTGCAAGAAAAAACTATCTGACAATGATCTCGTCGCAGAATATCCAGCACGGCTGTCCATAGCCCCGATGCCAGGCGGGGTTGGTCTTCAGCGACTCCGCACGGACTCGCACATAACGCCCTTTCTCTTCCATAAAGAGACATTGGAAGGTCTTGATTCTGCTTTCGGTGAGGTTGGTCCCATTCTCGAAAGACTTTCTGTCCACCTCTTTCCATTGTGTCAGATCGTCAGAGATATAGCAGACCATGTTGACAGGGGCAAAAATCCAGGATAACGGGTAATAATAGAAGTCGGCGGAGACCTCGTAGATGTCTGTCTCTTCTCCCAGATCGATGATGACATCCATATCTTCGCCTTGGAAACCGAGCCAGCGGGTTCGGTAGTCAGGGGCGCCAAGGATGCCGTCTGTGAGGGCGCGCGGTCCACCAACATCATAGAGATGGCTCCAGGTGGTCAAACACTGCACGGGCTTGCCAATCGCCTTGTTGGGACGGCCTCTCAAGGAACTTTTGCGCAGATAGTTGCGGATGTTGAGCCACAGCAGGTCAGCCGCGAATGTTGATTCATCCAAATGCGTTATATTCAATCGTTTGCAATCCTCCATAAATCGTCTGGCCCGCGTCATCATCTCTTCATTGACATCAAGGGTCCCGTCAGGGAGCTTCTTGAAGTAGGAGAGCTCAGGCGACAGGTCGTAGAAGGCCAGGTCCTGAATGGCGAAGTCCAGCGACAGTTCCAAGAGGCGCAGGCGGTCGTCATAGAGCGAGTAGTGGAGACCGCGCAGATAGTCGTACGGGGGCACGGCATACGCTTGCTGGAAGAGCGACTGGTAGAAAGCGATCTTGTCGGGGGCCAGATAGCCCTCTTTGGCATCAATGGGGAAGCCGTAGATGTTCAGAAACTGTCCCGAGGCGAGCAAGGCCGCCTGCATGGTGTCATAATACTGCTTGATAAAAGGAGCTCGGTTAGGTCCGTAATAAATGTCCAAGAAACGATCCCGCAGGCTGTCCACGTTGAGGTTTACATCCCATAGCAGGTGGGCGAGCAGGAAGGTGCGCCATTCGCAGCTCTCAGAGTGGTGCCTGTTGGAGCCCTGTTCGAAGACCATCTGGATGCCGTGGTCGTGGAAGTTCTGCAGGTTGGGTTGCAGGACGTGAAGGTTAGGGAAGGGGTCCAGGAAGTTCTTGAACTGCACCACATAGTCCCAGAGGAAGATATTGTCGGTGAGGGCGTGCCATCCCTCCATATCCCTCATGAAGGACTGGTCGGCGGGGTTGTCGGCGATGGGTCGTTCGCGGTGGCACTCGATAGAGCAGAACATGATGTTCACGTTGGGCTCGGGCCGGATGTTTCGGGGTGGCCTGCGAGTCTGCAGGTACGCCAACGTGGAGATGGTCTTGTCGGGAAATCTCCGGGCCACCTGGTTGACGAACCACACCATCGTGCCGGATTTGCCGCCATAGAGCGAGTCGAGGTGCAAGCAGTTGGGACAGGTGCAAGAGTTCTCGTTGTCGTTTTGCGACACCGACCAGGTCTCTTTCTCAGGCGAAGCTTCCATCAAGACCGCCAGGTTGGCGCAAAGCTCTTCCAGCACTTCCGGGTTGCTCAGGCACAACTGCCCGTCACGGACACGCTGCCCCTGGATCATCGAGAACCACTCGGGGTGCACGTCAAAGTAACCATCCGCAGGAATCAGACGTTGAAAGGTATGCACAAAAAGACCCCAATGCTCGTTGAAATAGGCTCGGTTGTGCAACTTGTGCCAGTCGGCATAGCGCTGGTCGGTGTTGGGGAACTGTTGCAGCACCTCCCGATAGGAAAAGGATGGGTTTTGTAAATCGTGCAGCGATAGTTTTTTTTGTTGCAATATGGGGTAGTTCAGATCGTTGGGCACGGGCATTCTGCATCCCAGATGGTGCTCCAGAAGATGATAAGCGCCATAGAGGACGGATTTTTCTCTTAATCCGATGATATAGAGTTTTTTACCGTCAGTGTGAAGCAAAAAGCCGTCATCGTGAATGGAGTCTTGATATTGTTTGTACAGCGATGCAGCCATCTGGGTGCGGCCAACAGAAATGGCGTGTCTTCCTTTGTAGGATTTCTCGTTGACGATGGGGAAGGATGTCTGGAAGATGTTCTGGAGAATATCCTGCAACTCTTTCGCGGCGGTGGCCTCCACCTCGGTAGGGTCGTTGGGAATGACGATTCTATAGTGGCTCTTCTGCGAGATCTGCACCGGTCTCTGGCACCAGGAGGGCAAGAGAAGAGAAAGGAGCACTATGACCAGAAGGGATTTCCGAAACATGATATTACGGGGTGAGGGATTCTTTCATCTTCAGATTCGTCATCGTGATCACGGCAATGGCTCCCCAGAAGGGTAGTGATAACTTGTCGGTGTCCAGGAAGTTATTCATGGTTCCATGTACAAAATAGGAGATGAGTGCCAAGGTCATCATAAGGGCCAACAGTCGATCGAAAGGATCGTGGGTGTGGTTGTATGTTCTTAAACCGGTGTAGAGGACGATGATGAACATCACGATGACAGTCAAGGCGCCGGGGATGCCGGTCTCTGTGCAAGGACCGATATATTCGCTGTGTGCGTTGCCGCCGTCGCCGAAGTTGGTGGAGATGATGGTCTTATACTTGCTCTTTTGATAAGGGGCGTACTCAAACTGGTAGGTGCCGGGCCCCCAGCCCACCACTGGCCGTTCCTTGATCATCGAGAAGGCGGAGTTCCATCGGTTCAGACGCTCCACATTGGAGGCATCGGTGGAGATGTTGGACATGGACTTGATATGTTCCACGAAGCTGGTGGAAGAGTCCTGGCTGTTGCGACTCATCTTGTAAAGGATGTCGTCAGCATAGAAGTAGAGCACACCGCCAATGATGAGTCCGCCGACTACCACCCAGGAGAATTTGATACGCAGTTTGAGGATGATCCACACACCGATGGCGATGATGAGGCTGAGCCATGCTGCCCGGCTGAAGGACAAGTATAAGGCCATGGCGAACAGGACGGTCAGGGAGGCGTAGAAGATTTTTTGAAAGATGTTGTTCTTGGGCAGGAAGAAACAGCACGCCGTGATGGGCAAGAAGAAGGCCAACACGGCACCGTAGGCGGTGTGGTCGTTGTAGAAAGGATGCATCACCCAGTGGGCATAGTGCTTGTCAAAACCACTCAGGCCATGTTTGACGGTGGTGATGATCACCACGATGGCCAAGGCCACGGCATAGCAATTAAAAAAGCGGACAGCCTTGGCATGGTCACCCTTGATGAGGACCATCAGCACCCAGTAGCACGAGGTGGTGAACCACAGCTTGGAAGCCCAGAACTTCAAGGATACGACTGGTAACTCCGAGGTGATGCAGGTCAACAGCATCCAGAGCAGATAGACGTATAGTGCGATGGAGATAGGATGCGTGAGCAGCCTCTTGTCCAGACGGAGGTCGTAGAGGATGCGGAACAGGAACATCAGCGAGATGGCGATCATAAACCCCTCCGAAGGCAACGAGAGCCCCAGGTGTATCTCTTTGTGACTGAAAATAATAGAAAAAGGGGTGCTGAAGGCCATCAGGTACATTGCCAAGTCAAGATGGAAAATGACAATGTAAACCAGCAGAGCTGCTGCCGTGATCAGGGGGATGACGGGCAACTCTTTGAGGACGGCAACACCGTTCAGCAGGAGCAGTAGCAAGCCGACACCGATCAGCACATAGTGCCGGAGTGAGAGCTTACTGATCCACTGTTTCAACCTTTCTGTCAGTCGGCTCATTAATCTTTTCGAATATTAACAGTGCGAGGATGGACAAGAGGAAGACGCAGAAGGTGGAGACGAGCATGATGATCGACTTCTTGGGATAGTACTTCTTGTCGGCCGGGGTGGGGTTGTCCACCACGAACTTGACGGGTATGCGGTTGGACATGTCCAGCTTGGCGTCCATCATCTTCTGTTTGCAGAGGGATTGGTATTGGATGAAGTAGTATTGCAGATTCTGGGCGGCATCGAGTTTCGGTCCCCATTCGGCCATATTCTTCATCTCCTCTTTGATTCGGTTGGCGGCGGCGGTGTTGCCTCCAGCCACGGCGATGGCATACTGTTGCATCATGCGTTCCGACTGTGTCTCCACGTCATAGACGCCGTGCTCCATGCACATCTTGATGGTGTCGTCAATCCTGTCGATCTCGCGACCGATGGAGTCCAGCTGATCCACCAGGGCGTAGTAAGCGGCGGCGGCGCGCTCATGCTCGGCGCGGTTCTTGACGGTGTCCAGCAGGCGGAGGATATCCTGCGTCATGTTACAGGCCATCTGCGGGTCTTCATCCGATACCGAGATGGTGATGGCGCCAAACTGCGTGCGCTTGATGGTGATATTGTTGGTCAAGGTCTTGTTAAGCTTGGTCTTGGCGCCTTTGCTGTCCATCGGGATGTCGTAGTACTCAGCGAGATGATATTTCTCTATCAGGGAGTCTTTGATCTCCTGGGCGCTGAGGAGCTGCATCATCTGCTCTGTCTCCTCCTCGATGGCGTAGGCCTTCATGTCGAGACGCTCATTGTAGTTCTCCTCATTCAGGAGAATCTTGGCTCCGGAGTTTGTTCGGGGAGCGTAGATGACGGCGGTGGACTTGAACCGCGGCTTGATGAGCATGGAGCATCCGAGGGAGATGATCATGGTGGCGAGGCAGATGGCCAGCAGCCACCATTTCCAACGCCACAGGAACTGGATGATGCTAAATGAGTTGTATTGGTTGTTATTTTCCATTAGGGATGGGTTTTATGTCGATGTATAGTTCTTCGAGCTGTTTGGGGTCGATAGGGGTCGGGGCGGGCAGCATGGTGTCGCGGCCGGCGTTGTTCTTCGGGAAGGCGATGAAGTCGCGGATGGAGTCGCAGTCGGACAGGATGGCGCATAGACGGTCGAAACCGAAGGCGATGCCACCGTGCGGCGGAGCACCGTATTGGAAGGCGTTCATCAGGAAGCCGAACTGAGCCTGGGCCTGCTCTTCACTGAAGTTGAGGGCCTTGAACATTCGCTTCTGCAGCTCCTGGTCGTGGATACGGATGGAACCGCCGCCGATCTCGGAACCGTTGATGACGAGGTCGTAGGCGTTGGCGTTGACAGCGCCGGGATCGCTCTCCAACATGGACTCATGCTCGGGCTTCGGGGCGGTGAAGGGATGGTGCATGGCGTAGAAACGCTGGGTCTCCTCGTCCCACTCCAACAGCGGGAAGTCGATGACCCAGAGGATCTTGTACTCGCCGGCTTTGCGCAGTCCGAGACGGTCGCCCATCTCCAGACGCAGCGTGCCCAGCTGCTTGCGGGTCTTCATGGCCTTGCCCGACATGATGAGGATGAGGTCGCCGGCTTTCGCCTCGCAACGCTCGGCCACCGCCTTGAGGTCGGCTTGGTCGTAGAACTTGTCCACGGACGACTTGAACGTGCCGTCGGCATTGCAGAGGATATAGACCAGGCCGCCGGCGCCCACCTGCGGACTCTTGACGAACTCCACGAGGCCGTCCAGCTGCTTGCGGGAGTAGTTGCCGCAGCCATCCACCTTGATGCCGGCCACGAGCTCGGCCTCGTTGAAGACCTTGAAGTCTTTGTGTTGCAACAGGTCGTTGAGCTCCACGAAGCGCATGCCAAAGCGGGCATCGGGCTTGTCGGAGCCGTAGTATTTCATGGCGTCGGCCCAGGTGATGCGCTCGATGGGTTCGATGTCGATGTTCTTGAACTTTTTGAAGATGTCTTTCACCAGTCCTTCAAACATCTGCAGGATGTCCTCTTGTTCGATGAACGACATCTCGCAGTCTATCTGGGTGAACTCGGGCTGGCGGTCGGCGCGGAGGTCCTCATCGCGGAAGCAACGCACGATCTGGAAGTAGCGGTCCATGCCGGAGATCATGAGGAGCTGTTTGAGGGTCTGGGGCGACTGCGGGAGGGCGTAGAACTCGCCCGGGTTCATGCGGGAGGGCACGAGGAAGTCGCGGGCGCCCTCGGGGGTGCTGTTGACGAGGAAGGGGGTCTCGATCTCCAGGAAGCCCTGCTCGCTCAGATACTTGCGGATCTCCAGGCCGAGTTTGTGGCGGAAGATGAGGTTCTCCTTCACCGGACGGCGGCGGATGTCCAGGTAACGGTATTTCATGCGCAGCTCGTCACCGCCGTCGGAGATGTCCTCGATAGTGAACGGGGGCACCAGGGAGCGGTTGAGCACCTTCAGGGTCTCCACGTCGATCTCGATGTCGCCGGTGGGGATGTTCTTGTTCTTGCTATAGCGTTCGATGACCTGGCCGGTCACTTGGATGACCCACTCGCGGCCCATCTCTTCGGCCTGGGCGCAGAGCTCCGGACGGGTCTCGTGGTTGAAGGCCAGCTGGGTGATGCCGTAGCGGTCTCTCAAGTCAATGAAAATCATGCCGCCCAAGTGGCGGATTTTCTGGATCCAGCCGCACAAAGTGACAGTCTGCTGGACATGGGCGATGTTCAGTTCGCCGCAGGTATGAGTTCTATACATAGTATGTCGTATATATTTTTAAAAGAAGGCGCAAAAATACAAAAAAATGAAAGGGGTTTGCATGGGTGCAGGGAATTTTGAAAAAACTCTCTTTCACTAGTGCTTTTTTTATATCTTTGCCGACCATAATTTTTCGTGATGGCAAAAAACAAAACCCTATATTATTGTAAGAATTGCGGGGCGCAGTCGGCGCAGTGGCTGGGCCGTTGCCCCTCCTGCGGCGAGTGGAACACCTTCGAAGAGGAGGTGATTGTCCGCGAGACGCCCGCCCCCAAAGGACGCTCCACCGCAGAGGTCCTGCAGAGCACCCCTAAGCCTATCGACGAGATCTCCCTCACCCAGCTGCCCCGCATCCAGACGGGCTTCGTGGAGTTTGACAATGTCCTCGGCGGGGGCATCGTGCCGGGCTCTATCATCCTGCTGGGCGGCGAGCCGGGCATCGGCAAATCGACACTCCTGCTCCAGATGGCCCTCCGCATGCGCGACCGCAAGGTGCTCTATGTCTCCGGCGAGGAGAGCGAGATGCAACTCAAGATGCGCGCCGCCCGCCTCTCTTCCGAGAAGGCGCCGCACTGCTATGTGCTCACCGAGACCAACACCCAGCAGATCTTCAAACATGTGGAGGCGGAGAAGCCCGACCTCATCATCGTGGACTCCATCCAGACGCTCCAAAGCGCCCTGATAGACTCTGCCGCGGCCTCCATCTCCCAGCTCAAGGAGTGCGCCGCCGAGTTCCAACATCTTGCCAAGACCACCGGCATCCCTGTTTTCCTGATCGGTCATATCACCAAGGAGGGCAGCCTCGCCGGTCCCAAGATCCTGGAGCATATCGTGGATACGGTGCTGCAGTTCGAGGGCGACCAGCACTATGGCTACCGTATCGTGCGCTGCATCAAGAACCGCTTCGGCTCCACCTCCGAGATGGGCATCTTCGAGATGTCACAGGAAGGCCTGCGGGAGATTCACAACCCTTCGGAGATACTGTTGTCCCAGCATGAAGAGGACTATAGCGGTGTGGCCGTAGCCACCATCTTGGAGGGCAACCGGCCGATGCTCATCGAGGTGCAGGCGCTGGTCAGCACGGCCGTCTATGGCATGCCGCAACGCTCCGCCACGGGCTACGACATCAGACGCATGAACATGCTGCTGGCCGTGCTGGAGAAACGGTGCAACTTCAAACTGGGCGCCAAGGATGTCTTCCTGAACATCGCCGGCGGCCTGCGTGTGGAGGACCCCGCCATCAACCTGTCGGTGGTGGCTGCCATCCTTTCCTCCGCCACCGATATCGCCATCGACTCCAAGACTTGCTTCTCCGGCGAGATGGGCCTCAATGGCGAGGTGCGCCCCGTGTCGCGCATCGTCCAGCGCATCGCCGAGGCCGACAAGCTCGGATTTACCCGCATGTTCGTCTCCAAATACAACATGAAAGGGGTCAACCCCAAAGACTATCACATCCGTCTCATCCCCATCGCCCGTGTGGAGGAGATGTTTAGAAATCTGTTTGAATAGAGTATGGAAACACAACCCATCTGCCGTGACGGCATCGTCAGAAAGATTGAAGAGGGCCACCTCCTCGTGGAGATCACCGTCAGCTCCGCCTGCGGCGAGTGCCGCGCCAAGAGCATCTGCATGCCCTCCGAACGGAAACAGGAACTTGTAGAGGCACAGAATCCCTATCATCAAGAGTTTGTGGTGGGGGAGGTCGTGACGCTGAACCTGCAGTCCTCCTCGGGGCGCAAGGCCGTCATCTTCGGCTATCTGATGCCCTTTCTGGTGCTCCTGGCCTCTTTCCTGCTGACTTTTCTCTTCACCGACAAAGAATGGATTCCCGTGCTGGTGAGCCTCGTCTGCACCTTCCTCTATTTTGTGGTGCTCAATCGTTTTAAGAGCAGGATGGACGAGCAGTTCACTTTTTATGTGACGAAACGGGAAATATAGCCATTGGCTATTGGCCATTAGCCATTAGCTGTTAGCCATTAACTTCAAACTTCAAACTTCAAACTGATAACTGACAACTGACAACTGACAACTATTGAAGGTATTCCTCCACCTGTTGGTAGAGCTCTTCAAAGGTGCCGTCGTTGTGGAAGACCACATCGGCCATCTCCATGCAGCGTCCGATGTTTTGGTGGTTAGGGTCTTCGGAGGCCATCTCGCGTTGTTCGTTCTCGATAAAGGTCTCGAAGGAGACGTGGTCGGTCTCGGAGCCGCGGAGCACGATGCGCTCGTAGCGGATCTTCGGGTCGGCATCGACGGCGAAGAGGAGGAAGTGTTCGTTCTGGCGGAGGGAGAGTACCTCGCCCGGGGTGCGCACGCTCTCGATGATGGCGTCCGCGCCCGCCGCCTCGGCCTGCTTGTAGAGCTCGTCGGTGATGAAAGAGGGACAGTGGGTGGCGCGCAGGTCGTTGGCCACCTCCACGAAGGTGTCGCGGTTGAGGGGCAACCCCCGCCGCTCCGCCTCCTCGATGAGATAGCCGCGTACGGAGTAGTGCTTGTATCCGTAATGTTCCCGTAGATAATCTACCAGAGTGCCTTTCCCTGCACCCAAGGTGCCTGTGATGCCGATGATCTTCATGTTTTCTGTTTTTTTTAAGGCCGCAAAGATAGGATTTTTGTTGATTTGTTGAACTGTTGAGAAGGGGAATGGACTGCTCAAGGAATACTATTATCTAATAACCGTCACGCTTCCCGTCACGTCCCTGGTCTCGTGGCCGCGGCTCTTGTAGCGGATGAAAACCACGTAGGTACCTATGGGCACGCCCGCAGCGTCCCAGCCCTGGTCCTTGGACTTCGTGCTGAACATCACCATGCCCCACCGGTCGTAGATGGTCATCTCAAAGCTCTCCACCTCGTCCGGGTAACTGAACACCGGCAGGAAGAGGTCGTTGAGACCGTCCCCGTCCGGGGTGAAGCTGTTGGGCATCCAGAGCTCCTGCTCGCACGGCTCGTACTCCACCACGATGTCGTCCCCGTGCTCGAAACACTTGTTGCTGGCGCTGACGCTGTAGATGCCGGGGTGCCGCACGATGTAAGTGGGCTGTGTTGAGCCGTCCTGCCACTCGTAGTCGCAGAATGGCACGCCGGCCGACAGCGTCAGCGTCCTGCCCTCGCAGAGGGTCGTGTCGGGACCGAGATCCACGGCGAAGTCGGTGAGGTAGCCTATGGCGATGGTGTCGCTGGCCCCAAGACAATTGTCGGTAATGACGACCCAATATTGACCATCTTCATAAACCGTGTAGGTCGTGTTGGTGGACTGGTCCTGCCACACATATCCGGCCGGGTGCGGCTGGGTGGCGTCCAGCAGGAGGGTGGCCAGCTCGCAGAGTATGCTGTCATTGCCGAACTCCACGGACGACTGCGGGTAGAGGTCTATGGTGAAGAGGTCGCTCTCGGCCCGGCAGCCCAGGTTGGTGATGGTGACGGAGTAGGTGCCAGCGCTGTCGAGGGTGATGGCGGGACCTGAGGAGCCGTCGCTCCACAGGTAGCTCAGCACGTTGGGCTGCTCCACGGAGAGCTGTGCCCCGTGGCAGAGGGTGTCGTCGTGGCAGTAGGTGAACACCGGCCGGGGCACCACGACCACGAAGGTGGTGCTGGTGTCGGGACAGCCGTCGTAGTGGTAGACCAGCTGCACGGTGAGGGTGTCGGCCTGTGTTAACGGGAAGGAGAGCTCGGGGAACGGGTAGGAGTCACCGTTGTAGATCCACTCAATCGGCACGCTGTCGGGGTTGTGCTCCACGCGCAGGTGGAGGGTGTCGTTGACGCAACGATAGACAGTGTCGTTGTTGTGCGGACTGAGATTTGAGTAGCTGTCTTGATAGGCCTCTGTGCTGTAACAGCCGGAGGCGCCGCTGTGGTAGTAGTAGAGGTAGGTAATGTCGTCAATCTCGTGGTGTCCGGCGGGCGCGGGCCCCACGTTGTAGCCGAACTCATCTACGTATGCCGAGAATCCGCGCTCGTTCTCGATGCGGATGAGCTCAGGGATGTCGTCGTTGTAGTAGTAGAGCTGGGCGACCCAATACTCTCCATTGGTCATGGGGAAGGTGTCGAAGGCAGTGGGCGGAACGAGCTGCCCGTTGAAGTAGGTGCTGCCGATGCCATCCTCATGGGTATAGATCTGCACGTCCACATAGAGGGAGTCGCAGGGCGCGAAGACAGTGTCGCCAGCCGTGGTGACGAGCGTGCGCTTGAGGTTGTCGCGTGTGGTGGGGTAAACCCACTCCTTGACCATCCGCTCGGTGGGCTGCAGAGATACCATGGATTGCCAGGCCGGAGATGCACAGCCATAAGGATCCGCCATATATCCGAAATGCGGATATCCATGAGCACTGTTCTTACAAATGAAGAAATTTGGCCCATCTATAGCATTGTATCGCCGTATGGTCTGGGAGCGCAAGAAAGTATAAGGCACATCGACAAATACCGTAGTGTCGCCCCAGAACATCCGATGGTTCCCTGTATTCAAACCATATATCCCTTGGTCCGAAAGGTCGCCCAAAGCCAGATAGTTGTTGAAATACTCGTTATAATTGTATGCGGTCACCTCCTGACCGTTTTGTATATGGTCATTGTACTCTTGCTTGAAATAGATTCCCTTGTCAAACCTATCGCTATGCAGTTTTTTGCACAGATAATCTTGTCCACAATAATACTGCCGGGTCAAAGACAAGGGTATGGTAATGGGTCCAGGGCTCCCCAAAAAATTTCCCATATAAAGAAAAGACCATTGGGTAGATCCTATAGAAAAATAGGAAATCACCTTTTTGCAATTCGTATGGAAACGTAACTGCTTGCACCAATTCATTTTCAGCCATACTGATTCACCTTTTCGAGAAAGTAAGATAGTGTCATACTGCGAAGTGCCCCAAGAAGGGTCATATACTCGATAAGCGAAGATCATGACACTATCTTCCATAGCTGTAATGTTAAAATTGGGCGCGAAAGGAACGAACTCTGCATCCCATCCAGGATACAAGAAGGAGTTGTCATACAATGAATAATGTTCTATCTCATTGTAGCTAATGGGCCAGATAGGAATTTTCCAAGGATAGTGCGTTCCAACTGTCAAGGGAGAGTATAGGTAGTCGCAATGCTGTGGTGACAAATTGCTGGAATTGGTGCGCAAATTGGAGTTGACCTGCAGGTAAAGGAATACTGAGCAGCTGGTATGCACGAATACCCCTTTGTTATGGATTGCCAGATTGTCATAGGCGAAAGGTAGTATATCGCAGATGTTTTTGGGGATTTTTACGATAGTGACTGAGTTCGGCAAAACTGTGAAGTCCAAGTGAAAATTCAAGAATTCGTTCTCCACATACCCTGTGCAAGCCGTATCTCCAACAACATATAACGAAATGCTGTCGGTTGTTTCATTGTATCTGGTAAGAAACACCCAGAAATCCTTTCCCGCGATATCTCCTCCATGGGCCAATCCTTTCATGGGCAAAGCTAGAAGAAACAAGGGCAATATAATGGAAAACAAACGTTTCATGGCAGAATTTATGGGATGATGAACACTTTTTTTGCAGCCTGACATCCTTTAGAGTCGGTCGCTTGAAGAATAAAAACACCATGCAGGAAGGGCAGCGGGTTGAGAAGACCATTCTTGGTTGTACCAGAAACAATGGTCTTTCCTAACAAATCATAAAGAGAGAATTGTATGTTACCATTGAAGTTATGACATACAAATTGTCGGTCATTTTCCAGTATGATATATGGTTCTGAATCAATCAAGGATTTTGTCAAGGGAGAGTCCTGTCGTAATGTCGGGCAGTCTCCTTGATCTTCACAAAGAGTTGTCACAGCAACATTTTCGTCAACCAACAAAGATGTAACCCATGTTGTAACGAATTCACCTATAGAATCTGTTAGAGTATAGGGCAGAATTTGAGGGGATGCAGGTTTAATATCAATAGCGAGAGGAAAATCGCATTCGTGGGAGTCATATATGTCGTAGGTTTCGGTCAAAACGCCTATGCCACTGAGAGAATCAGCGCCAGCAATCAGCGTAGGGACACAAGGATGAAAAGGGTCTAACGCGAGATTGTTCATGCTGAGATAGGACCCATAGATATTTATTGAGGCGTCCATCATGCTTGGACAAGGCGTGGGAATGGCAAAACCTCCACCCAACTGTTTTATATTCATGCCCGAAGCCAAATCAAAAGGATCCACCTGTGCAAAAATTTGCGAGTTGTAGGCGGTACAGTAAATCAGTTCTCCTAAAAAATTAAGACGTTGGTGGTAATGATCGTATAGCATGTCCAAAGCATATAGTTTTTGGGTGGGGATGAAAAAAAAATAGCTCTCTGCGATCGAATGGTTGATACTTTCATAGTCGACAATACGGGTTAGCCAGACAACATCCTGTTTAACAACGCGCAAATCTCTATATAACAACAGGTTGTTATCATCCAAAACCGTGTGTAAGGACTGATGTTCGGCCACATCATTAATGAAAAGATTGTCCACAAAGTATTGAATAACATGATTGACAGCAGAAGCAAGTCCCGCCATGGCATCTTGAGCATCAAATTCAAAAATATCTACTATGATACCTGGATGAGTTTGTCCAGAGGCCAATGTACCTGTTGCTATAAAGCAATGATTGCTGTGGTCCCATGAGATGTCCGTATAATGTTCTCCTGAAAGAGGTACTATGCGGCCAAAAAAACCATTGGATAGATCCACAGCCATAAGTTGTCCATTGTCCAGCACAAACATATAGATTTCGGCACCATTGGCATCATAACCTAAACAGCCCTGAACAAGTTCGTTGAACTCTAAAGGGAAGGCATAATAATCAATGTAGTTTGATGTAAGATCCACAATGGCAAAGGCAGGATTTGAAGTTGTTGGAGTAAGGTGTTTTCTGCCAAAAATAATACATTTTCCATTTGAATCTTCAAAGACACCCTTCATCATGAACCTTTGAACTTGAGTAGCATACTTTGGTGTACCCGCCTGTAGTAAGTTTGCTGGATTGATTGGTGTTACCGAAAACTCTTTCCTGTTGGTTTGAAAAAAATAGATGTTTGTATCACTATGAACAAGCGAAACCGCACTTAATGGTGCGGAAACGTGAGGGTAAGTTTTATAGTTCCTGTAGTGGTTTTGTGCTACCGCATCCAATGAGAGAGCCAACAAAATGAAGGAAAGGACAAAGATTCTTTTCATAACCATGTTGTTTTATAATTTCGGGGCAAAGATATCATTTTTACGAGTTAAGAAACTAAGGAAACTCCCCCAACTTCTAACTTCTAACTGTCAACTCCTCCTCAGATCTCTTCTCCTGCGTACCATATCTTCTTTCCGCTGACGGTGGCGAGGATGATCTGGAGGTCCGTCAGGAAAGAGTAATGGTGCAGGTAGTAGCGGTTGAGTCGCACCTTGTCGGGAAAGAGGACCTCGTCGTTGTAGCGCTGGGGATCTGGCTGGCTGGCCAGCAGCTCCTCTTCGTTGCGGTACTTGAGGGAGGCGGGTCCCGTGATGCCGGGGCGCAGCAGCAGCACCTCGCGGTCGTCGCCCGTGAGCGCGTCCGCGTAGCCGGGCACGTCGGGACGCGGCCCCACAAAGCTCATGTCGCCGATGAGCACGTTCCACAACTCCGGCAGCTCATCGATCTTGTACTTGCGCAGCGTGGCCCCCAACGGCGTGATCCGCGACTCGCCGGCCACAGAGACCGAGGAACCTCCGTGATCTACCACCATGGTGCGGAACTTGTAGATGGTGAACAGCTTTCCGTGGCGGCCCACCCGCCGCTGGGTGAACAATGCCGGTCCGCCCGGCATCTTGCACTTGATCAAGACCGATACCACTATGAATAATGGAATCAACAGGATCAGCCCTATGAGGGCGACGGTGCGGTCAAAGAGATATTTCAGAACCATTATTTTGATTTTTGTTTGACAAAAGGAAGGGTCACGATGCCGACCAGGGATCCTAACCCGTAGGAGATATGCAGTACCATGAAGCTCTCCACCAGACGGAGGAAGCTGAGTCCTTTGGTGCGTGACAACCGGGCGCTGACGAAGCTGACAAGGGCGAGATATGCCAGCAGGCTGGCGGCACCGATGAGCCACAGAGGATGCCAGAAGAAGCCGGCGATGAAGGGGAGCAATAACGACAATACGAAGAGCAGGGGCACGAAATGGCGCAGCGAAAGGGAGCGCATCTCGCCAGTGTAATAGACCGTCAGGATGTTCCACTTCCCGTTTCCGTAGTTGTTGCGGAAGAGCTGGCCGAAGGTCTCGCGGGCATAGTAGGTGCTGTAGGTGTCGGGGACGAGGAAGATCTTGCCCCCGCCGCGGAGGATCCGCTTGTTGAGTTCGATGTCTTGGTTGCGCACGAGCCGCTCGTCGTAACGTCCGTATTTCTCGAAGACCTCTCTGGGCCAGCATCCGAAGGGCACGGTATCGACCTGCCGTACCTCGCTGATGCCCGTCCGGAAGAGCGAGTTGCCCACCCCGAAGCGGTTGCCCAGCACTTCGCGGATGGCCAGTGTCTTGGGGGTCTTGTGCAACACGTCAGTCTTGCAGACAGCCCCCACATTGTCGGCTTCCAACTCGCCGAGACGGCGCACCAGCACCGAGAAGTAGTCGGGCGGGTAGCTGGCGTGCGCGTCCAGACGCATGACGACCTCCCCGCGGGCAGCCTCGATGCCCCGATTCATGGCGCACGGTGCAATGCGGTCGGGATTGTCCAACAACCGCAGGTACGGACATGCAGACATGTAGTCACCGATGATCTCCCGTGTGCGGTCGGTGCTCATGCCGTCCACCAGCAAGACCTCCAAGTCATCCTTGGGGTAGTCCTGCTCCATGATGGAGTCTATGCACGCGGCAATGTACTTTTCTTCGTTGTATATCGGACAGATAACGGAAAGCATAAGCAGATGATTTATGGATTCAAAGAATAGGCATTAAAAAGATAGTTGCGACGACTCCTTTTCGCCACAAACAGATAGTCGGGCACATCAGCCATTGTCTTCAGGAAAAAAATCCGGTCGTCGGGATTCACAGTCCAGTCCGACAATCTGGAGGAGGGATGACTGCTCCACGACTCATCCCATTGGTTGGAGGCGTTGAGGTCGAACTTGGTAGCCCCGCCGCCGACTCCCAACAGCTCGTCAGCTTGGTCTGAATCGAAGTTGCCGATAGTCAAATGGTTGCGATATGGATAGAGGGGGCTGTTGGTGGAGCTGCCACCATTGTCCCACAATCGGTCCCATCCGGCATGATACTGCAAAAGAGCGATCAGGTCGGAGGCTCCACTCGTCACCTGCGTGCACAGGAGCTCGTCATAGCCGTCGCCGTTGAGGTCGCCTACATAGTATTTGTCCACGTTGCTGATATTCCAGTGACCGTCGAGGCTGGAGGTGCCGGACCAGACGGTGCTCCAGGAGTGAGCGGCAAGAGTCTGGCAGAGAGCCACGGACGAGCCCTGCTTCCGGATAAAGAGCAAGGAGCAGCGGGAGGAATCGTTGAAATGGCCAGGCAAGATAATATCTTTGGAAGAGAGTGCCCAGCTGCCAATATGGCCATTGCCATCGTTAGACCAGATGTTCCGCCAGGAGGAGGCGTTGTGGGAATCATAAGCGTAGATCTTCGCCCAAGGGCTGCGGCTGTCTTGCATGCACAACAACTCATCATAGCCGTCTCCGTCAAAATCCCCGGCAAAGAAACGGTCTGAGCCTTTGATGATCCATCCGTCGAGGGTGCCCGTCCAGAGCTGCTCCCAATGATGGGTGTCGAATCTGTACAAGGTGGCCGTATGGTTGGAAGACGTCACATGCAGCATCTCGTGTGCTTCATCTCCGCAAAAATTGCCTACAATGACGGCATCCGAAGGCTTTATCACAATATAGGGAGAGGCTATGGGGTATTCCACGTTCGTCCAGTTTTTCTTCCATCCGTTGTAGTTGAGGTGCGTCAAGATGGTGGTGTGTATGCCGGTGCCGCTAGGACGGATCTTCTCTGACGTGTAACCCTTTTGGGAAATCCACACATAGCGAAGCGTGGTGTTGGGAGGTGTCTTGATGGTGTATTCCCCTTGGCTGTTGGTGAACGTGAGATACTTTCTGTAGTGCGTGTCCCAGCCTGTCACCACGGCATCTGCTATGGGTTTTTGGTTTTCGTCCAGCACCACGCCGCTGACATTCGGAAATGCATAACCCGGGATGTTGTAGTAACGGTCGGGCATGGGACAGCGCTTCTGGGCTGTTCTGGTAGAAAAGGAGGGGAAAAGGGAAACCGCGCTCTTCAGCCGCTCTTCCGGATAAAAGGTGAGCAGGCCGAAATAATTCCGCAGCTGGCTGTTCCATACGACCTCCTGAAACTGCCACCAGGCATACCCTTGGCAACCGCAGTCTAAAGATTTTTGCATGGTGAAGTCGGCATATCGGTACTGGTCGTCCTCCTTCCCGCTATAGCCAGTCTCTCCCAGCATCCAGACGTCGTCGATATTGCTGTCCAGCCATTTGAAATAGGTGTGCAACCCCATCAGGGTAGAGTCCAGGTCGGGGGAGTTATGGTACAGATGCATCGTGAGGAAGTCGTAGGTCAGGGCGGAAGGGTCCCAGAAAAGCACAGAGCTGATGTTGTCTATGCCGTAGGTTACCAGCTGGTTGGGGGCGTTCTTCTTGATCTGGTAGTACCATTTTCTGGACCAGTTGGAGATCAGCAGTTTGTCGTTTTTCCTGGCATGATTCCACTTGTACACGGGCTCCATAAAGACCACATAAGCCATGACGGTCTTGTTGTCGCAGTAGTGACGGCTGACGCTGTCCAGATACACACAATATTGGTCGAAATGTTGAAAACAGTTGGTGTCGTGCTCCAATACCAAGATGACTCGCAGCTGGTGTCGTGTGCATTGGGATATCAGGGAGTCGGTCAGTCGGAAATAGGTTTCGTATGAGCCGGTGGGGACATGAAGGATACCGTTTTTCCAGTAGATGGATGGTCGCAGTCGCACCACATTGAACCCCAAGGAGTCTATGATCCGCAAGTCCCGTTCTAACTTTGCCGTTGCGATGTACTGTTCTTCGTCGCCGGAATCTCCAAACCCCCAATGATGATTGCTGAAAAAGTCAGTTTTGGTCTGGGAGTGCTCTTTCCGAAGACTGCTGTAGTTGAAGACCGGGGCGATATAATAGTCGCCGGAAACAGCGTTTTGGGCATAATCTGTCAGATAGTTGAGGCAGAGAGGGAGGAAGCTGTCCTCTCCATCCATGAAATGGCCATCGGATATCGAGATGTAGTTTTCAAAATCATTTTGAGCGGACACGCTTGCCACAGCCAGAAGGCTGGAGAGGAATATCACCGCGGAGGCCCAGTATGTGGCTTTAGTGAGGTTCACTGTAGTGGGTGGCTTTAGAGATAAAAAATCAACGGGCAAAGGTATAAAAAATAATGGGCCAATGAAACGAAAAATTCCCATCGACACCATTGCCTCGCGGCGTTTATTATTTTCCTATCTTTGCACTTTCTTATGGATGCACTTTTAAAGATCGACGATCTGTCTTTGGATCTGAAGCAGGATGGTGAATGGAAATCCATCCTACGGCATGTCTCCTTTGACTTGGGCAAGGGTGAGACCATCGGTGTTGTAGGCGAGTCGGGCTCCGGCAAGTCCGTGACGGCCCTCTCCGTCATGCAGCTGCTGAATCGTGATATTGCCCGTTACCCGTCGGGGCGGATTCTCTTCTGTGAAGAAGGTCAGGAGGAGGGCACGGACCTGCTTTCTCTGCCGGAGAAGGAGATGCGCTCTCTGCGCGGCCGCCGGGTGGCGATGATCTTCCAGGAGCCCATGACCTCCCTCAACCCCGTCATCCGTTGTGGCGATCAGATCACCGAGCAGCTGCTCTTGCACACCCACTGCACCAAAGAGGATGCCAAAGCACAGGTCATCGAACTCTTCAAGGAGGTGATGCTGCCCCGTCCCGAGCAGATCTTCCGCGCCTATCCCCATGAGCTCTCCGGCGGCCAGAAGCAGCGCGTCATGATCGCCATGGCTATGAGCTGCCAGCCCGACATCCTCATCGCTGACGAGCCGACCACCGCCTTGGATGTGACCGTCCAGAAAGGCATCCTCGAACTCATCAAAGGTCTTCAGGAAAAACACGGCATGAGCGTCCTCTTCATCACTCACGACCTGGGCGTCGTGGCCGAGATTGCCCGCAAGGTCGTCGTCCTCTTCAAGGGCGAGGTGGTGGAACAGGGCGATATCCGCGACATCTTCCTCCATCCACAGCATCCCTACACACAAGGCCTTTTGGCCTGCCGCCCCTCCATGGACGAGCGGCTGGCCGTGCTGCCCACGGTGGACGACTATGTGAAACATGACGGTCAGGTGCCGCGTCAACCGATATCACCAGCTTTACGTCAGGAGCGTCACCGTCAACTGTACGCCCAGGAACCACTCATCACCATCCGCGACCTCAGCAAACGATACCCTGTCCGCAAAGAGAAGCTCTTCGAGAAACGCCGCTATGTGGAGGCGTTGCAACATATCGACCTCGACATCTTCGAGGGCGAGACGTTGGGACTGGTGGGTGAGTCGGGGTGCGGTAAGACCACCCTGGGGCGTTCCATGATCCGGCTGATAGAGCCTACCGCAGGTGTCGTTACCTACCGCGGTCGCGACCTGATGCAGCTCTCCTCGCGTGAACTGCGGGCTGTGCGTAAAGACCTCCAGATTATCTTGCAGGACCCCTATTCCTCCCTCAATCAACGCCTGACTATCGGTGATATGCTCACCGAGCCGATGCGCGTGCATGGCATCGGCAGCAACGAGAAGGAGCGCCGCCAGAAGGCCATCGCCCTGCTGGAACGCGTGAGCCTCAACGAGTCTCACTTCTACCGCTATCCCCATGAGTTCTCCGGCGGCCAGCGCCAGCGCATCTCCATCGCCCGCGCCTTGGCCGTCAACCCCCGCTTCATCATCTGCGACGAGTCCGTCTCCGCCCTCGATGTCTCCGTGCAGGCCCAAGTGCTCAACCTGCTCAACGAACTGAAGAAGGAGTATCAGTTCACCTATATCTTCATCTCCCACGACTTGTCGGTGGTGCGTTTCATGTCTGACCGCATCGCCGTGATGCAGCAGGGCCGCATCGTCGAACTCGGCGAGGCCGACGCGCTATGCCAAAACCCGCAGACGGAATACACCCGCACTCTCCTCAATGCCATTCCCAAAGGAATCCAATCATAGGATTTCATAACATCGACGCTCTTCTATTTAAAAAAAAAACGATGAGGATGTTAAATTGCTGATTAAAAATCAGTTGGAATCGTTCCGCTCATGCCCACTTTTTGTTGAAATCCTGTTCGTTATTTTTTTCAGAAAAAAAATTGGGATTATAAAATAGTGTATCTTTGCAACCGTAATTATTAACCTATTAAATTTTCAAGACGTCATGAAGAAAATCTTATGTGCCAGCGCATTCGCTCTGTTATTCTTTTTCTTTTCTTGTTCAAATGACGAGACAAAATCCGTACCATCTGGAATACCAAATTATGCGTCAGTTAAATCATATTTGGAGCAGTGCGGATATGGACCAATGTGCGTTGATTCATTAGGTTTCACCTTAGATGACTATATGCCTTCAGGCTATGTTGGCTATTCAGCCTATAGAGATACTGCAAATAACCGCATATTAGTACCTGTTTGTTATGATTCAAATGACGAAGACATTATTCGCAGTGCCATGACTATATGTGAGCATATATATTTGGAGACCTATGATAAAGATGGACATAAATACATCTCTTGCTATGGGGAGGGCCAAACATGTCACTTTGAGATTTCCGTAGCACCAGGAGGTGAAGGAGTTTCTGTGTTTATTGTTACTTGTTCATAGTCATAATAGGCAAAGATGTGTCGACATATTACTTCTTTTCTTTGTCTCCTTTTTTTGTTTTCGCTCACTTCGTGCCATTTTGAAAAGGATATTTCGGCGATTGTACTTCAAGACAAATATGACATCATAACAAAGTCAAAAACTGAGGATAGGAGTTCAGGTTTCATTTTTCAGACATATATTGATAGCGCGGATCATATTATTACCATTGGCATTTGTCGTCCTGCCAATCAATTGGTCAAATATGATGAGACAAAAAACATAATGCTCGACTCCTTTGATCTTAGTATAAAACAGAATATGGAGATTAACCAAATCTCTTTGTTGGGTAAGGATTCAGCACTTGTAGCCTTTAATACGGTATATGATCTTGATTTTCAAGATGCTGCACTTTTATTCGTTGATCGAAAAGCTCAAGTGTTGGATACCGTTGTTTTGGAAGAACTTCCGATTAGAACCCATAAACACGTAATGTATAAGGATCCTCATAGATACCATGTGTTTTATTGGGATTTTCCTCTTGTTTATAGATACAACAAGGTTTTTGTTCCACTATTTAAATGGAATGAAGATGGAACGGCACCAGCTAGTTTCATTGGTTATGTCAGTAAAATAAACCAGCATTACTGGTCTTTCACCAAACTGCCCATAGCTTGTTCAAAAGCATCCAAAAATCATTATTGGTCCTTCTTTTATAGTTCTCCCAGAGGGGTGGCTTCGTCCAAGGATCTTTATGTCATTTTTCCTAATTCCCCCATTCTTTATAAGTATTCGTTTCTCTACAATAAAACTTCTCACAAAAAGATTAGGTCAAGTTTGATTAATAAAATATCACCATATCAAATTGGAGAAGAGGCGAAACAGTTCGATCCATACAAATCCAAATATGAACAGCTTTACTATGATTCCCTCAATAATAGAATTTATCTGACCGCCAGATTATTTTGTGATTCAACAGATGGCCCTTTGTCGTTGCAGAGAGAGAACTTCATATACACTTTTATGATGTTGGATGAAAATATGAACGTGATAGGGGAGGGGCTTATTCCAGAAGGCTATTCTCCTGTTATCATTCCTTATAAAGAAGGTTTTTTGTTGTTAAAAAAGAATTGTATATTTAAAACATACACCTATTTTGTTCCTTTCGTTCAGAAGAAAAATGTATCATTCTTAACAGAACAAATCACCGAAAGAAGGCGTAATTTGAATAATAAGGCTCCTAAAATGAATGATCACGATGCATTAACATCTTATCTGAAAAGTATCGTTGGATCTGATTTCAGCCATTATTCCGGTTTTTTAATATTGTCTGAGTCTTCTTGTTTGAATTGTGTACCTACATTCACCCGTTTTTTTCGAGAATACAAAGATTGTTTTTTAGACGAAGCTATAGCAGTTGTTTTAATAAATCAAGACGAAGAGTATCTTCGGGATTTCATATCTCAATCTGATGGAGTATGGAAAACATCAGAAAAGCCTAATGTTTCTTCTCAAATATCAATCTATTGCGATACCAACCAAACTTTTCAGTATTATTTTATGTATTGGGTTAATGCCCGATTTGTCAAGTATGACCCGTTAGGCAGTATTTCTACAGACACTATTGTAAATCCATCTGCTCTTGACAATGTCAAATCGTTGATTTGCAATTAGTTTTTTATGTCACTTTTTGTTGAAATCCTGTTCGTTATTTTTTTCAGAAAAAAAATTGGGATTATAAAAAAGTGTATCTTTGCAACCGTAATTATTAACCTATTAAATTTTCAAGACGTCATGAAGAAAATCTTATGTGCCAGCGCATTCGCTCTGTTATTGATCGTGGGCGGAACTTCCTGCAGCAAGACTTGCCACTGCAAATACTATGTCGATGGTGAGGTTCTCAAAGAAGAAACCTGGGATAACGAGTCCGGCAAGAAATGTTCTGATCTCAGCACGGTTATTACCGTTGCAGGTAACAAGACCGGTTGGGAGTGCCGCTAACATCATGCGGAAGACACCAAAAAGAGGATATCCCGAGATGTCCTCTTTTTTTATGTCCTTAATGGTCGTTGACGTTTGATAAAAAAGATAATGAACGAGAGGCAAAGCGTTTTTTGTGTATTTTTGCGCTCTCTTATCAGCAAAATAGTGCCCTATGGAAAAGATTATCATTCTTGATTTTGGATCCCAAACCACCCAACTGATCGGCCGCCGGGTCCGCGAGCTCGACATGTTCTGCGAGATTGTCCCCTACAACAAGTTTCCCCACGACGACCCCGACGTCATCGGCGTCATTCTCAGCGGCTCGCCCTTCAGCGTCTATGATGAGCGGGCCTTCAAGGTGGACCTGACAGGCATCCGTGGGCGCTTGCCCATTTTGGGTATCTGTTATGGTGCCCAGTTCATGGCCTACACCAACGGGGGTAATGTGGAGCCCGCCGGCAGTCGCGAGTACGGGCGCGCCAACCTCTCCTCTTTCGAGCATGATAATCCCCTGCTGCAAGGTCTTTCTGATAATACCCAGGTGTGGATGAGTCATGGTGACACCATCACCCAACTGCCCGATCACAGCCGCAAAATCGCCTCTACCGACAAGGTGGCCTATGCCGCTTACCAGTTTGAGGGCGAGCAAGTGTGGGGAGTGCAGTTCCATCCGGAAGTCTTCCACACCGTGCAGGGCACCCTGCTGCTGAAAAATTTTGTGGTGGGTATTTGTGGCGGGCATCAGACATGGAGTCCGGCTTCTTTCGTGGACACCACGGTGGCGGAGTTGAAAGCGCAGATCGGCAACGACCGCGTGATTCTCGGTCTGAGCGGTGGCGTGGATTCTTCCGTTTGCGCAGTGCTGCTGAGCCGTGCCATCGGCAAAAACCTGACTTGTATATTCGTGGACCACGGACTGCTGCGTAAGAATGAATTCCAGAATGTGATGCGTGACTACGAGGGCTTGGGCCTGAATGTCATCGGTGTGGATGCTTCTGCCAAGTTTTTCAAAGAACTGGAAGGTGTTTCCGATCCCGAGCGCAAGCGCAAGATTATCGGTGCGGGCTTTATCGATGTGTTCAATGCGGAAGCCCAGAAAATTACCGATGCCAAATGGCTGGCGCAGGGCACCATATACCCCGACAGAATCGAGAGTCTCAGCATCACGGGTATGGTCATCAAGAGCCATCATAATGTGGGCGGACTGCCTGAAAAGATGCACCTGAAATTGTGCGAGCCGCTGAAGTGGCTGTTCAAGGACGAGGTGCGCCGTGTAGGTCGCCAATTGGGTATGCCCGAGCATCTGATCACCCGTCATCCGTTCCCCGGACCGGGTCTGGCCGTGCGCATTTTAGGTGACATCACCCGCGACAAAGTGCGTGTGCTGCAGGATGCTGACGATATTTTCATCCAGGGCTTACGCGACTGGAAAGTGAAACTGAGCGGCGAGGATGCCCGCAAGGTACTGGCTGCTGGTGTGCCCGCCAATATGAGCAATGGCGAGATTGAGGTCTCTCTGTACGATCAGATTTGGCAGGCTGGGGTGATTTTACTGCCCATCAAGAGTGTGGGTGTAATGGGCGATGAGCGTACCTACGAGCGCGCTGTGGCCCTGCGCGCCGTGACCAGCACCGATGCTATGACCGCCGACTGGGCGCATCTGCCCTACGAGTTTATGGCCAAGGTTTCCAACGACATCATCAACAAGGTCAAAGGCGTCAACCGCGTCTGCTACGACATCAGCTCCAAACCGCCCGCCACGATTGAATGGGAGTAATAACGCTGCACTCCCATTCACAGGGCAACAACCATAGCGACCCCCTCGGAGAAATCCGTCTGTTGTATAAGCGCAACATTTTTTTAATAAAATGCATTTTTTGTGCAACATTTTTTTATCTTTGCGCCGTGAAATTTTATTTGTAGTCCTATGGATACGCTTTATAGAAAGAGTGACAGGCTTTTAGCCAATACATCGACGGAAATCATTCGCGAAAAAATGGACGAGATTCACTGGAACACCCAGCTCGTCAGCATTGTGGGTGCCAAGGGAGTTGGAAAATCCACACTCATCAAGCAATACCTGAAGCAGCACTACGAACTGGGCGACCGCACCGTCCTGTACTGTTCGGCCGACACCGTGGATTTCTCTATGCGCACGCTTGTTGGGTTGGCAGAGGAATTCGTGATGCGTGGTGGCGAACTGCTGGTGATTGACGAAATCCATAAGTACCATTCTGGCACAACGGATTGGAGTCGCGAAATCAAGGAGATTTACGAGTTATTTCCCGAGTTGAGGATGATTGTGAGCGGTTCCTCGCTGCTGAGCTTGAAGGAGGGTGATGCCGACCTGTCGCGTCGCGCTGTCAAATACACAATGCCAGGTCTCTCTTTCCGTGAGGCACTGCGTTTCTATCACGGGCTTACGTTTCCCCGCTGGTCACTGGAAGACATCCTGGCACACCCCTACGACCTTTGGCAGACGGTTACGGCAAAATGCAAGCCGGTCGCACTGTTCAAAGAGTATCTGGAGAAGGGCTACTATCCTTTCCTGCTGGAGGGCGAAGGCGAATACTACACTAAGATTGAGCAGGTGGTGAACTATATCGTCGAGACCGAGTTGCCGCAGATTTGCAAGGTGGATGTGGCCAACGTCAGGAAGTTGCAGGCACTCATCGCGATGATTTGCAGCGAGGTGCCGTTTGAGTTGAATGCCAACAGGATTGCCGGTGCGTTGGAAATCGGACGCGACACGGTGGTGGAATACCTCAAATACTTAGGCGATGCCAAGGTGCTGAACTTGCTGTACTCGGACAAGAAGAAGATTGGCAAACTCACCAAGCCGGACAAGATTTATATGGAAAACACCAACCTGATGTATGCCCTTGCTCCGACGAAGGTGGAGGTGGGCACGCTGCGCGAGACTTTTGCCATTTGTGCCTTTTCGGAATCACACAGCGTGGAATACGGAAAGACGCAGGGCGACTTCAAGGTGGATGCTAAATACACCTTCGAGATTGGCGGTCGCAACAAGACCTTCTCTCAGATTGCCGGTGTGAAAGACTCCTATATTTTCGCAGACGACTGGGATATGCCTGACGGTGCCAAACTGCCGCTGTGGATGCTGGGATTCCTGTATTAACCACTATCTAAGAATATGTTCAAGGGGAGATGCAGTATGGGGGAGCCTGGCTTGTGGCAACACCTTTTGACAACAATCAAAAAAATTTCACATTCGATGTAACGAAATCGACTTTTGGTGCGTCATATTAGATAAAGGAAATAATATCGTCTGAATAAGAATATCATCCAAAAATTATAACAATATGAAAACCAACCAATTGCCCCCCCCCTGCAATTAAGATTTAGCACGCTGAATCTTTCCAAACTATTCATCGCAATCATTGCCACCCTTTTCACCTTCCTCTCCGCCTCCGCCCAAGGCGAGTGGAAGTGGGCGAACTACTGGACGGGAAGTGATGAACTTGGCTCTGACAAGACGAATCGTTGTGTGAGGACTGCATTTGACGATGATGGGAACATTTACGTCTTTGGAAGTTGCGGAGGTAGTGCAACTCTATATTCCCAAAATGGATCGTCACATTTTTCCGATAATGTGGCGATTGTGGCAAATGGCAGTCCAGGAACTGTATTGGCTAAATTTGATTCCCTTGGGAATCTGCTTTGGCATAGATTCATCAAAAGTTTAAATTGTACTTCTATGCCATACGACATGTCATTGCGTGACAACAGAATCACAATTGCTGGAGAATATGCTTTCCAATTAAACAGTGTAACGCAGTTGTGGTTTATTGACACTTTGATCAACGAACAATGTGCATTTTCCTATCCTTCAGGAATGGATTATCCACCTTATACCTTTGGCAACTTCAGCTATTTTGTCACCTTTGATTTGGATGGCAACAAATTGGGAAGCCATTTTGTTCACACATTATCAAGAGAACGTCCAGGTGGTTTTTCACAAAACAAACCACTCAGCAATCGTATTGTTGGATCTCATCCAATATGTGTGGACAGTCATGGTAATACGTTTATTGCAATGAGCACCTATTATGGTGGTTCTGACACTCTACCATTTACCATTATTGTTGATGGAGACTCGACAAAAACATATCAAATCTTTCTGCAAGGGAATTGCACTGATGATGTTCAACAAATATATAATTTGATGATCTGCAAATTCACCCCAACTTGGGAGCTGGATTGGATGAAGTTAATGGTGGATCACACAGAGGGATTATCACCTTATATACCGTATGACACTGTTCATCCTTATTTCATGCCTTATATGGGCGGAATGAGCATTGATGAAGAAGACAATTTATATGTTTCGGGTTATTTATCGCAAATGGATATGATGGATGCGTACAATCAATATCCAATGCGAATATACTGGGACAACACGCATTTTGCAGAAGTCGCGGATAAAAGCTTAGCTAAACTATTGCCATTTCTTATAAAATATTCTGCAGAAGGGTCAATAGTTTGGTCAAATCAGGCATTTGTGAAGAATGGGCCAAGCGCAAATTTTTACGAAACGATTGATTGGTCTGATAATTATGTTGACAATCAGGGGGTTTATTTGTTGGGGAGAGCTGAAAATATTAGTGGTAGTAATCCTGTATTCTATTTTGACAATGAAAATAATTCTCTACAAATACCATCAGGTAATCATAGCAGCTTTTATGTCAAATTCGATAAATATAATGGTACTTTCATGAAGCTTGGACAACCGACAGGCTCACATACTTCTGCACTACCTGAAGCAAAACCCGCTGTCATTAACAACCATCTTTTGGGACAATTTGCTTATGATTTTGACTCGAATTCTTTTCTTGCCTATTTCAATACTGATGGTTCTTTTGTGTCAGCAGATACCGTATCAACTATGCACGATCCGTATTCACAGTTACAGAAAACAATAGCCAATAATCATGGGGGGATTTTATGCGACAGAATTGCTTCTCAAGATTTGTCTTTCGGGCATGACCTCACCCTTAATTTCACTGAACATGGTAACAGCCATGCTGTGTTCGCGTACAAGTACGACCCGTCCATTTTGGAGCCGTACCCTGTGGATTCAACGGCAGTGGCGCAGTATGACGAGCGGTTGGACCGTGTCCGACTCTACCCGAACCCCGCCGCCGACCATATTACCATCGAAAGTCCGGAAGACCTGCCCATCAACGCAGTGGCCGTCACCAACCTCGCCGGTCAGTTGCTCTTTATCCAGCCCGTCGGCAATATCCGCACCGAGGTCAACGTCCGCAACCTCGCCTCCGGTACCTACATCGCGCACATCAACACCAGCACGGGCAACACCGAAAGGAAGTTTGTGGTGAAGAGATGAGAATGCATTATTAAAGCCATAAAACCGTAGCCAATCAACACGCTCCGCAAAGTAACGAAGATCGCTTGTCATCTATCCCTCAAAGACATTCTTAAAAGTGGTGTCTTTGCAGAAAATACAAAACTGATAACCCCTAACTCTTAACTCTTAACTCTTAACTCTTAACTCTTAACTCTTAACTCTTATCTCCCCTCTCCATCCCTTTTTATAGTACGCCGTCACCGTGCCGTCGGATATGACCGACCGATACTGCACGCTCCGTGCCACCTCCTCCGGCTTCTGCCTTGGATTGCGTTGGAGTAAAATACCGTCCACTGGGAAAGGATACGCACAAGGATAGATTTTCTCTTTTCCCCGTAACAGCAGATAGGTCTTCCCCTTAAAACATAGAAATCTGCCGCTCTTGCAGAGATAGTCGTTTTTGAAATCGGCACTGTCGATGCTGACAAACTGATACTGTGCGTGCTGTTTGCGATAATGATTGCCGACGTTGTAGTCAAAAAAGGGACTTTGGGTATCCCGGATGGGATCGGAGAGCAGCACACCCCGGTTCCCGTCACGAAAGCCAATGGCACATACATTTCGGATCTGATAGACCACCATCTCATCACTGTGGACCAGCAGACATTTCTTGATGGCAAAACAACCTGAAAACAGGGTGAAAGCGCTGAGCGTTAACCAAAACCAATGCTTGCGTTTTCTTACAACTAATAGGTAAAGGCTGAAAATGGCGAGATATAGAAGAATCACTTGCAGAACATGATAGTCGATGTCGGTGGTGACGGAATGCGGCAGTTGTTCCACGAATTCGATGATGCCGTTCATGACGCGGATCTCACCCGTGAGGATGAGGGCGACACCTTTCACGAGGAAAGGGACGAAGGAGATGGTCAGCAGCACGATGCCAGTGACGATGACGACGGAGGAGAGGGTGATGACCGACAAGTTGGTGAGGATGAAGTAGTTGGGAAACTGTCCGAAATAGTAGATGGAGACGGGGAAGGTGCCTATTTGGGCGGCGATGGAGACGGAGAGGAGCTCGAAGAGATATTGTCCGATTTTGGTCTTGGCGTGGTACAGCGAGACGATGAGCGGCTGGAACAGCACGATGCCGAAGACGGCGAGATAGCTGAGCTGAAAGCCGACCTCGAAGAGCAATAGAGGGTTGAGGACCAGCAGGATGAAGAGAGAGGCAGTGAGGCTGTGGAAGATGTTTGTGTTGCGGCGCACCAGTCCGCCGACGGTGACGAACGAGAACATGGTGGCGGCGCGGATGACGGAAGGGGAGAGGCCGGTGATGCAGGCATAGAGCCAGATGCTGAGGATGAGGAGGACAGCTTTGAGGGCGCGGGTCTGGCGGGCCAGCTCCAAGGGTTTCAGGAGGAAGTTGAGGATCATGAAGATGACGCCGACGTGCATGCCGGAGACGCAGAGGATGTGGCTGGCGCCGGCGGCGGCGTACGACTGCCTCAACTCGGGGTCTAAAGTGCCGCCGGCGCCGAGGAGTACCGCCGCGATGACCTCGTACTCATGGCCGCTCATCCCCGACTGCCGGAAGATGGTCGTCAGGCTGCCTTGCAGCCGTTGGGAGAACGCCTTCAGCGGGTTGGGGGTGCGATGCGACAGCCGCTGCCAACCGCCGGCAGACACGTAGCCCGTCAGGGCGATGCCCCGCTTGCGGAGGTACTGCCGGTAGTCGAACATGTCGGGGTTCTGAGGCCCCTCCACGGCCTTCAGCTGAGAGTGGACGAGCAGCAGGTCGCCGTAGTGGATGGGGTGTGCCGTGTCGGGGGCGAGGTAGAGCAGCACCTTCTCGCGGAAGGCGGAGCCGCGCGCGCCGCCTAAGACCTGCACCGTGGCACGCACACTCTTCGCGCGCGGCTCCGGCACCGCCACGACCTCCGCCAACCAGTCGCGATTCTCCGCCATCAGCCGCTCCTCCTCCGCCGTCACCGTGGGCGCCATTCGCCATGTCATGGCCGCCAGACCCGCAAAACAGAAGACCAACAGCAACAGCGCCGACTTGACCGTGCGCCAGAAACCACGGTTTTTCTGCCAAAAAAACAGGGAAATCAGCCAGAAAACGAGAGCGGCAAAAAACGAAAACTGACAAAAATAGGCCGGAAACTGACAAAAATAGCCCCAAAATAGGCCAATACAGTAAGGAATCAGGATTTTGACGAGAGGGTAGTTGGAGAAGTTCATAGCCAGTAGTTTGGCCAAAGATATAAAAAAAGCAGAACACTTTTACGGTGTTCTGCTTGGAATTATCGGGAGGTTATATCAATCCTCTTAGAAGGCGTTGCCGGCGGCTTGGCAGGCGGTGATGGCTACGAGGCTGACGATGTCATCCACGGAGCAGCCGCGGGAGAGGTCGTTGATAGGAGCGGCCATACCCTGCATGACCGGTCCGATGGCGTCGGCGCCAGCCATGCGCTGTACCAGCTTGTAGGCGATGTTGCCGACCTCGAGGGACGGGAACACCAGCACGTTGGCCTTGCCGGCGACAGGGCTGCCTGGAGCCTTCTTGGCACCCACGGACGGCACGATGGCGGCATCAGCCTGCAAGTCACCGTCGATGACGAGGTTGGGATCCATCTCCTTGGCGATGCGGGTGGCGTTGACGACCTTGTCCACTAGCTCGTGCTTGGCAGAGCCCTTGGTGGAGAAGCTCAGCATGGCCACGCGCGGCTCGATGCCGGCAATGGTGCGGGCGGTCTGGGCAGTCACCACGGCAATCTGTGCCAGCTTGTTCTCGTCGGTGTTCGGGTCCGCGGCACAGTCGGCGAAGACCATGATACCGTCATCGCCCCACTTCTTGTCGGGGAAGCACATGATGAAGGCACCGGAAACGACAGAGATACCCGGTAAGGTCTTCACAATTTGGAAGGCGGGACGCAACACGTCACCCGTGGCGTGCTCGGCACCCGTGACCTCACCATCGGCGTCACCGTTCTTGATGAGCAGCGTGGCCAGATACAAGGGATCCTCGACCAGCTTGAGGGCCTCTTCCATCGTCATGCCTTTTTTCTTGCGGATCTCGCAGAGCATCTCGGCATAGAACTCTTTCTTGGGGTTGTTCAGCGGGTCGATGACCTCGGCCTTGCAGATGTTTTGCAGTCCCCACTCGGCAGCCTTGGCCTCGATATTGGCCTTGTTGCCCAACAGGACGATGCCGGCGTAACCCTTCTCCAGGATGATGTCCGCAGCTTTCAAGTTTCTTTCTTCCTCGCCCTCAGCCAAAACGATTCTCTTGTTGGCCTTGATGGCGTTCTCTTTAATCTTGTCTATCAAATTCATAATACAAGTGTTTAGTTGATTTATAGATGTTATTTCTTGTTCACTTCATTGAAACAGTGGCGGCACAAAGGCTCGTAGGAGTCTTTCTCGCCCAGCAGCACCTGACCTTCCTGGGCCGTGATGCGGTGCGAGAACTGGGCCAAGTCGCCGCAACGGGTGCAGATGGCGTGCTGCTTGGACACATACTCGGCGATGGCCATCAACTTGGGCATCGGCCCGAAGGGATTGCCGAGGTAGTCCATGTCCAACCCGCTGACAATCACGCGGATGCCGGCATCTGCCAAGGTGTTGCAGACCTCCACGATGCCATCGTCGAAGAACTGCACCTCGTCGATGGCCACCACCTCCACATTGTCAAAGTTGACGTAGAGCAGGATCTCGGAGGAGTTCTGCACGGGGGTGGACATGCGGGAGGACTCGTCGTGTGTCACCACCGCCGTCTCGTCATAGCGCGTGTCGATGGCCGGCTTGAAGAGTTCAATCTGCTGGTTGGCAAACTCCGCACGGCGGATCCTGCGCAACAGCTCTTCGGTTTTGCCCGAGAACATAGAGCCGCAAATGACCTCTATCCAGCCGCGTTTGCTATTTCTATTTGCTTTATTTTCTAAAAACATTCTTGTAGAAAAGCGATTGAGAAATTTTGTATTTTTGTCCGATTTTTTTTGCACGGCAAAATTAAAAAAAAAGCAGTTCATAGACCATTTAACCTCATCTAAAATGCAGAATACTTATCAACAGATTCAAAATCTTTTACAATCCCTTTCTGAATGGTTGGATCAAAATCCGTCCATATCTCTGATAGAGAAAGACATTATCCTGGAACAGATGCGTGCCTTGTATGCACGGATGTCGGAAATGACCGTCACCACCGAGGCGGCGCCCGTTGCGGAGACTGCTCCTGTGGAGCCTCAGTCCGTCGTTGCCCCGGAACCCACTAAAGAGGAGGAGACTCCCAAGCCGGAAGCTAAGCCCGAGTTGCCTCACGAGGAGCCGCAACAGCTCTATTCCGACCATATCTCGTTGGAGGACGATGTGGACCTCTTCTTCTCCATGGACCCGCACGAGCAAGCCGAAGAGCCCCTGCCTGCAGCAGAAGAGGAGGTAGAGCTGCCTGCGGAGGAACCCGTGGAGGAAGTGCTGGAGCAACCCGCCACGACAGCCGTCGAGGAGGATGACCTGCTGCATTTCGCCGAACAACCTCACAAGGAGGAAGCCAAACCCGAACAACCGAAGCCCGTGGAACCCAAGCCTGTGGAGCCGCAACCCGTGCAACCCAAAGTGGAGCAACCTAAGCCTGAACAGCCGAAGCCGGTGCAACCTGTCGTGGAGCAGCCAAAGCCCGAGATGCCGAAGGTGGCTGCCACCCCCCGCTCTCTGAATGATCTTTTCACTGACAAGGCCGAGAGCCGTTCTGTGGCTGGACAGTTCCAACAGTCCAAAGTGATGGATCTGACCAAGGCGATCTCGGTTAACGACAAGTTTACCTTCATCCGGGAGCTTTTCAACAACAAAGGGGAGGAGTTCAGTGCCGCCATCCAGCAGCTGAACCAGTGCCCGAACATGGACGCCGCCTTCAACTGTCTGGAAGTTCTGAAGAAAGCCCATTTCTGGGACACCACCTCTACGGCGTACCTTTCCTTGTGCGACCTGATTAGGAGAAGATACTTGTAGAGATAAGAAACTAAGAAGTTAAGAAACTAAGAAGTGCTACCAAAAACTAGGGCACTGAGAAATCGTACCGTTTTTTTTGTATTTTTGCACTCTTAAAAAAAGAAAGTGTTTTAGATTATGCGTTGTGATTTCAGTAATGTAGATTTCAAGAAAATCTCTCAAGAAACAAAAGATTTCCGTGACTGGGAAAAGGAACACGGCATCTCCACGGAATGGATGACTTCCGAGCAGATCCCGGTGAAGCAGGTCTATGGAGAGGATGATCTCTTAGGCATGGAGCATCTGAACTATGCTGCGGGTATCCCGCCATTCTTGCGCGGACCCTACTCCATGATGTATGCCTTCCGCCCGTGGACCATCCGCCAGTATGCCGGCTTCTCCACCGCAGAAGAGTCCAATGCATTCTACCGCCGTAACCTGGCGGCTGGCCAAAAGGGTCTGTCCATTGCCTTCGACTTGGCGACTCACAGAGGCTACGACTCCGACCATCCGCGCGTGGTGGGCGATGTGGGCAAAGCAGGTGTGGCCGTGGATTCCATCCTCGACATGCGCATCCTCTTTGACCAGATCCCGTTGGACAAGATGTCCGTTTCCATGACGATGAACGGCGCCGTGTTGCCGATCCTTTCCTTCTACATCCTCGCCGCCGAGGAGCAGGGCGTCAGCATGGACAAGCTGTCGGGCACCATCCAGAACGACATTCTGAAGGAGTTCATGGTGCGTAACACCTACATCTATCCTCCGTTGCCATCCATGAAGATCATCGCCGACATCTTCGAGTTCACCTCCAAGAATATGCCCAAGTTCAACTCTATCTCCATCTCCGGCTATCACATGCAAGAGGCCGGCGCCACCGATGATATCGAGTTGGCCTACACGTTGGCTGACGGTCTGGAGTACCTCCGTGCCGGTGTCAACGCCGGCATGAGTGTGGACGACTTCGCGCCGCGCTTGTCCTTCTTCTGGGGCATCGGCATGAACCACTTCATGGAGATTGCCAAGATGCGCGCCGCCCGTATGCTGTGGGCCAAGATCGTGAAACAGTTCAACCCGCAGAATCCGAAGTCCATGGCCTTGCGTACGCACAGCCAGACCTCCGGCTGGTCGCTCACCGAGCAGGATCCTTTCAACAACGTATGTCGTACCTGTGTGGAGGCTATGGGCGCTGCTCTGGGCCACACCCAGTCATTGCACACCAACGCGTTGGACGAGGCTATTGCCTTGCCGACCGACTTCTCCGCCCGTATCGCTCGTAACACGCAGATCTATATCCAGGAAGAGACCAAGATATGCAAGTCCATCGACCCGTGGGCTGGTTCCTACTATGTGGAGAGCCTCACCCATCAGATTGCCCACCGTGCCTGGAAGCATCTCCAGGAGATTGAATCCCTGGGCGGCATGGCCAAGGCTATCGAGACGGGCGTGCCGAAGATGCGTATCGAGGAGGCCTCTGCCCGCAAGCAGGCCCGTATCGACTCCGGCAAGGAGGCCATTATCGGCGTCAGCAAGTACAAGCTCGACAAGGAGTCGCCTATCGAGACCCTCGAGGTGGACAACACGACCGTCCGCGAGGCACAGCTCAAGCGTCTGGCCGAGTTGCGCGCCAACCGTAACGACGACGAGGTGAAGGCAGCCTTGAACGCCCTGACCGAGTGCGCACGCACCGGCGAAGGCAACCTGCTCGACCTCTCTATCAAGGCCGCCCGTGCCCGCTGCTCCTTAGGTGAGATCTCCGACGCCCTCGAAGTGGTGTTCGGTCGTTATAAAGCTAAAATAAATCTGATTTCAGGCGTGTATAGTGCAGAACAACAAAGCAATGAAGCCTTCAAGAAGGCTTGCAAGATGTGCGACGAGTTTGCCAAGAAAGAGGGCCGTCGCCCCAGAGTAATGGTAGCCAAGATGGGCCAGGACGGCCATGACCGTGGTGCCAAGGTGGTAGCCACCGGCTATGCCGACATCGGCTTCGACGTGGATATGGGACCGCTGTTCCAAACCCCCGCAGAGGCTGCCAAACAGGCCGTCGAGAACGATGTCCACATCCTCGGCGTCTCCTCCCTGGCCGCCGGCCACAAGACCCTCGTCCCGCAAGTGATCGAGGAGCTCAAGAAGCTGGGTCGCGAGGATATCATCATCACTGTGGGTGGCGTCATCCCTCCGCAAGACTATCAGTTCCTGTACGACTGCGGCGTGGCCGCCATCTTCGGACCGGGAACACCTATCGCCACCTCCGCCATCGCCATGCTGGAATTGCTCATGGCAGAGGAGTAGTCAACACGACCAAAGATATGACAAGAGCTTCGGATCCCCGAAGCTCTTTTTTTTCTTCCTATCCTGGATTATTGAAACTGATAATAGATCTTGAGGCGGAAGCCAGATCCCTGCATCGGATAGTTGCGCACGATCTCGTAGTTGCGGTCGGAGAGGTTCAACAACTCGAACTTGAAGCCGAGGGTGTGGCCCTTGATGAGGGTCTCATGCTGGATGGAGAGGCTGTGGTCGGCATAGCCCGCCACCAGATTGGCAGGGATGTTCTCCCCCAAAGCATAACGGTCCCCACACAACATCACCGCATAGGTGACACTGACAAACGGCAGGTGCAGGGTGGCCGATACGGAGCCGGACCAAAGCGGCGTGTAGGGGATCTGGTGACCATAGGTGGGCGAATCCACGGAGGTGCGGTCCACCGCATGTTGGAAGGTGCAGTTGCCATTGACGATCAGATGACAGTCGCGATGGAAGGTGTAGATGGCTTTGAGGTTGAGCTCCGCGCCGGCGATGTGCACCAGCCCGTAGTTGAGCATGCTCCACGAGAAGAGATTGTGCGTGGGGAAGGCCACGATCTTGTCCCTTACAATATTATAATACCCATCCAACGTGACCGCCATATTGAAGGTGCCGCGCCATAATTTAGGAGTCTCTATGATAAGGCCGAGGTCCCACTGCTGCGTCTTCTCCGGCTTCAACCGCAGATTGCCCACCTCCCGATAGTAGAGGTCGTTGAAGGTCGGCATCCGGAAGATATCCTTGTAGAAAGCCCGCAGTTGGATGTGCTTGTGCGCCCGCCAGGAGATGCTCAAGGCGGGGGAGAGGTGCAGGTAGGCAGTGCCCACCGCTGTATCCTGCGCCATGTTGCGGACAGCCGTGAAGAGCAGGTTGCCGTTGATGGTCACCCTGCGGCTGTCGTAACGGGCCGTCAATGCTGTCAACGAGGTGAAACGGGCTGGATGCTCATAGTCGATATTGTCGGACTCCAGCTGGTCGTAGAACAGGTCGTTGGCCAGGCCCAAGAGCAGATCGTGACGCAACACCCGGCCCGGCTCTTCCCCTTTTTGATGCAGCGGGGCGAAGCTGACGGCGTTGGAGAGATAGCCTTCGTATTGCTCGTAGGTGTTGTCCAGACAATGGGTCTCGTTGAGGTAGTCAGGGTCCAGATAGTGGGTGTAGTCGTAGTTGAACTTGGCATTGAGCAGGTAGCTCCACCGGCTGTTGAAGAGTTTGCGGTAGCTCATCTGCCCGAAACCGTTCCGGTTGCCCAGGCGCTGATGGCCATGCAGATGGTAGTAGGTCGTCGCCTTGGGAAGCCCGCGGTCGGAGGTGTAGAAATAGCCCTTGACAGAGAGCTGTTCTCCCTGTCGCACCTGATACAAGGCATTCAACTCCGTGGAGAAGGTGGAGATATCGGTGTTCTGGCGTATCTCGTGCGACACGCTGTCGGTGGCTCCACCATAGTGCAGGAGGTATGGGTAGTTGCCCTCGGATTGCAGGAATTGGGCATTGAGACTCCAGAGGAGATAGCGTTGCGACTGCTTCTTGCTCTTCACCAGATGGGTGAACTGCACCATCGGGTTGTAGAGTCCGTAGGACCCTATGGTGTAGGAGGCTTTCAGCTGGACGGGCTTGAGCGGAAGGGTGTGGAATGTGCTGATCTTGATGAGGTTGCTGTAGGAGTGCGCCCGGGCGGGTAACAAGACATGCTCGTCGGTTCCGACGGTGAGCTCAATGGCGGAGACATTCTCCAGCGAGAGCTTGCCCAGGTCGATCTGTCCCGTCTGACAGTCGGTGAGCGGGATGCCGTCGTAGAGCACGCCCGTGTGCTGGGAGCCTAAGCCGCGCACGGAGACGGTCTTCAGGCCACCGATGCCGCCGTAGTCTTTGACCACCACTCCCGACATGAACTTCAGGGCGTCGGAGAGCTGCAGAGTGGGAAGATGCTGGATCTCTTTGGTAGAGAGTGTCTGTACCGCCGCCGTGGAGAACGGCACCAACGACTCGTTCTCGCCATACCCCTGGATGAGCACCTCGTTGAGCTGCATGGACTGGGTAGTGTCCTGCTGCGCCTTGACAAACACCGGAAATAGCGCCATGCAGCAGCATAGCGCACAGATGATTTTGGAGTTTGTTGTCAGAAATAACGGTCGCATAGCGTCAAGCGAACACTATACGTACTTGTTGCCGAAGTCGGTCTGCACGTCGGTGACGAACTGGCGGATCTGTTGTTCATCGGTTTTCCGGCAGATCAGCAACACGTCGTCGGTGTCCACGACAATGTAGTCTTCCAGACCCTGGATGACGGCCACCTTCTTGTCGGCCATCTGGATGATGCACTTGGAGGTGTCGTACAGGCGTACGCGCGAGCCTTTGATGCTGTTCTGGCTGGCATCTTTCTTGCTCAGCTCGTACAGGGAGCCCCAGGTGCCCACATCCGACCAGCCGAAATCGGCAGCATAGACCCGAACGTTGCTGGCTTTCTCCATGATGCCGTAGTCGATAGAGATATTGCGGCATACCTGATAGATCCGGTCAATGAACTCCTCCTCTTCCGGGGTGTTGTAAATGCCTTCCCCCTCTTTGAACAGATCGTCAATGTCGGGCAGAAATTCCTCGAACTGCTTTTGGATGATAGGCAGAGACCACATGAAGATGCCGGCATTCCAGAGGAAGTCGCCGCTCTCCAGGAAACTCTTGGCCATCTCCAGTTCCGGCTTCTCGGTAAAGGTCTTGACTTTGTAGATGGAGTTGTTGAGCGGATAGACCTGCTCCTCGTCATATTGGATATAGCCGTAACCCGTATTGGGGGAGGAGGGACGGATGCCGATGGTCAGCAGGCACTGGTCGTCGGTGGCGGCCTGCATGCCCTTGGTGATGACATCTTTGAAGACATCCTCGCGGAGGATCAGATGGTCGGAAGGGGCCACCACGATGGTGGCGTTCGGGTTCTTCGTTTTGATCTTATAGTTAGCGTAGGCGATGCAGGGGGCCGTATTGCGGCGGTAGGGCTCTAAGAGAATGCGGTCCTCGGACACGAGAGGTAGCTGTTCCTGTACCAGATGCTTATAGGCTTTGCTGGTGACGATATAGATATTTTCAGGCGGACATATCTGGATAAACCGGTTGAAGGTCTTCTGAATCATCGTGGAGCCATCGCCGAAGATGTCGAGAAATTGTTTGGGGAGTGCGCTGGAACTCATGGGCCAGAAACGGGCGCCGATGCCGCCGGCCATGATGACGCAATAATAATTCGGATTGGGCATAAGCTTTTTAAATAGTTCTACAATAATAAATTAGCGTCCGCCATTGTCATGAGGGAGGGAGCGCTGAATTTTTTGGCAAAGATACATTTTTTTAGTGAACAGCGAGTAGTCATCCGTGAACAGTGAGTAGTGAATAGAAAAGCAGGAGTTAAGAAACTAAGGAGTTAAGAAGTTAAGCGGGGCGCACTTCTCGAGAAGGGGTGCCCGCAGGGCGGGGTAGTGGAGGGGAGTTGATTGAAAATTGAAAATTAAAAATTGAAAATGGTTGTCAGACGTCCAGCACCAATTCCGCCCCTACCTCCATTCTGCAGAACGCGAACAGCTTCTTGCCCAAATCCTTGAGGGAGGCGCCGAGGTGATAGACGGTGTCGTCGAGGATGAGGAAGCGGTCGTGGAACCGGTCGGAGGTGCGGACCTCCACCGCGGGGTATTGCCGGTTGTGGCGTTCGATGTCCACCGCCAGGGTGTCGGAGATGCGCTTGGTGACGATGGTCGCGGTGACGCTCTCGCCTCGCTTGGTGAGCATCTTGAGCACGGAGTCGTCCACATAGTTGTCGATGAGGATGATGCGTTTCTTTGCCTTGCGGATGAGATCCGCGGCGAAGGTGTACGCATCGAAGATCTGCCCGTCACAGTAGATCCCCTGCATGGGCGGCAGCGCGGTGCGCACGAAGAACCCGATTTGCTTGGTGTGCTCGGCCAGTACGGCACCTTGCTCAGCTATTGTTGCTTCCAGTCTTTCAAATCGTTGGTTGATTGCGTGACCACGCAGGAGATATTCTTTTAAAACGGTATTGGCCCATTGGCGGAACCGGGTCCCTTGAATACTTTTAACACGATATCCAACAGATATAATCACATCTAAGTTGTAGTAATCAATATCTCTTTTCGTCAGTTTTTCTCCTTCCTGCTGAACTGTTGCAAATTTTGCAACAGTTGCATCTTGTTGTAATTCTCCTTCTTCATAGATGTGTTTGATATGTCTTGAGACTACAGATTTATCTCTGTTGAAAAGACTTGCCATCTGGTTTAAATTCAACCATACATTGTTTTCAAGCAATCGAACCTCTAATCGGATGTCGTCACCTGGCTGGTAAAGAATGATTTCGCTTTTTTCCATATCGTTTTTGAGTTAAAAAAACTAAGAAGTTAAGGGGGAGCACTCATTCCCCTTCTTGAGAAGGGGTGCCCGCAGGGCGGGGTAGTGGAGGGGAGTTAATTGAAAATTAAAAATTGAAAATGGTTGTCAGACGTCCAGCACCAATTCCGCCCCTACCTCTATCCTGCAGAACGCGAACAGTTTCTTGCCCAAATCCTTGAGGGAGGCGCCGAGGTGATAGACGGTGTCGTCCAAAATGAGGAAGCGGTCGTGGAACCGGTCGGAGGTGCGGACCTCCACGGGCGTGTATTGCCGGTTGTGGCGTTCGATGTCCACCGCCAGCGTGTCGGAGATGCGTCTGGTGACGATGGTCGCGGCGACGCCCGCTGCCCGCTTGGTGAGCGTCTTGAGCACGGAGTCGTCCACATAGTTGTCGATGAGGATGATGCGTTTCTTCGCCGATCGGATGAGATCCGCGGCGAAGGTGTAGGCATCGAAGATTTGCCCGTCATAGTAGATTCCCTGCACGGGTGGCAGCGCGGTGCGCACGAAAAACCCGATTTGCTTAGTGTGCTCGGCCAGTACGGCACCTTGCTCAGCTACCTTTGCTTCTATTGTATCAAGTCTTAGGTTGACAGCGTATCCACTCATGAGGTAATTCTTTAATACGGAGTTTGCCCAGCGCCGGAACTCTATACCCCGCGAGGATTTCACACGATAACCAACAGATAATACCATATCTAGATTGTAGTATTCTATCTCTCTGGTTATAAATCTGTTGCCTTCTTTTTGAACTGTCGCAAAATTTGCGACAGTTGGGAATCCCATCAATTCCTCTCGTAAGGCGTTTTGGATATGCTTTCCAATGGTTTTGACATCTCTTCCAAAGAGTATGGCCATTTGCTGACGGTTCAGCCACACGGTCTCGTCCTCCATCCTCACCTCCAGTCGGATTTCGTCATCCGGTTGGTAGAGAATGATTTCGCCTTTGTTTGCGGGGTCAATATTTGTCTTCATTTCGTATCTTTTAAATCGCCGCAAAGATACAAATAATTTTTGCAAATCGTTGACAATCAGGCAATTTTAACTATTGATTGCAAAGATTAGTTGAAGAGTTAAGAAACTAAGGAGTTAAGAAGTTAAGAGAGGGGGCGCTATTCCCCTTCTTGAGAAGGGATGCCCGCAGGGCGGGGTGGTGGAGAGGAATTAAGAAACTAAGAGTGCCTGCTTATTTCTTGGTAGATCGTTTCAGCCACTCCGGATGGGCATAAGGCTTATCTTCCAGGTTGAAAAGGCCTTTATGCCACCCTCTCATGCCATAGTAGTATTGCAGGATCTCTTCGATATCCTTATCATAATCCCCCGTGGGATAGAAGATCTTGCCTACGCCCATGGTGCGGCTCACGTAGTCGATATGACTGCAGAAGACAGGAACGCCGGCCCCCATGGCGATGTGGTAAAACCCCTTTTTCCAATTCTCCACGCGCTTGCGGGTGCCCTCCGGACAGATCAGGAAAGCCACCTCCTCTCGCTCTTTGATCAGGTCCACCGCATAGCCGACGAAGTTGCTGGCATGCTTGCGGTCCACCGGAATGCATCCGATGCGTTTGAGGATACCCTTGATGGGGAACACAAAGAACTCTTTCTTCATCACCATGGCCATCTTGAGTCGCAACCAGCGAATGCAGATCATGCCATAGAAGAAGTCGATGATGCTGGTATGCGGCGCCATCAGGATGACGCATTTTTTGACGGGAATCTGCTCATAACCAACCGGACGAAACCGGAATAACCACATGAGGAAACGGTAGAATTTCATTGCGATAGTGTTTTGATTTGCAAACGTACACAAAATAATTGTATGCCGAGTGCAAGCGGATGATTTTTATACAGGTGTGGCAGTCTGGAGGCTCACGATCCCTTTTTCAGAAGCTTGTATTGAGATCGGGAATCCCATCTTGATGGCGCGGTTGTCGGGCAGGTGGCCGGCGGGGAAGTTGAACAGCAAGGGGAAGTCGTATTCAGCGCAGCACTCCGCCACGATCTCTTCCGCCGTGTGGCCGAAGGGAATGGTGTTGTCGTGCATGTCGCTGAGATGCCCGACCAGCAACCCTGAGATGCCATCCAACCTGCCTGACCTTTTCAGGTTGTACATCATCCGGTCGATATGGTAGAGATATTCGTCCAGATCTTCTAAAAAGAGAATTTTCCCTTCAGTGTCGAGGTCGGAGCGGGAGCCGGTCAGGGAGTAGAGCACCGACAGGTTGCCGCCCACGACGGGCGCGGTGACGTTGCCGGGTCTGTTGAGCGGGTGATCGGGCAACTCGTAGCATAGCGCCTTGCCGCGCAGCGCGTCCAGCATGGTGGTGACGGCTGGGGTCGTCATCGTCTCGTCGGTGACGTTGATGGGCATGGTGCAGTGCAGCGTGGCCATGTCGCAGCACGTGTGCAGGTGCGCGTGGAAGGCGGTGACGTCGCTGTAGCCGCACAGCCACTTGGGATGCTCCAGCATCGGGCGGAAGTCGAGTCTGTCAAGGAGTCGCACAGATCCATAGCCACCCCGTGCACACCAGATGGCCTGTATGTCGGGGCTGTCGATCAGATCCTGCAGGTATGCTGCGCGCACCTCGTCGCTGCCGGCGAACTGATGGTCCTGGGCGAAGAGCCGCTCATCGTAATGGACGCGGAAACCCTCTCGTCGCAGCAGCGCGATGGCGGGCCGCAACTCCTCCTCGCTGATCTTGCGGGCGGGCGCGGCCAACGCGATGGTGTCTCCTTCTCTCAAATACGGCGGGATGATCATAGGATGATGTTCTTTTCTCGCAGTTTCTCTTCCGTGACCCGGATGAGCAACTCCCGATTGGCGATATTGTTATAGAATCTCTTCTTGGGCTTTTTCACCTTCTGTTTCTTGAAATAGGCACCTGTGACCCCTTCGAACTCGGGCTTCAGCGCAGCAGCCAGCATGGTGGCGGCACCTTGCTCCGGCGTGTTGATGACCGGCCGGAAAAACCAGTCGCAGAGCTTGTCCACCACAATATTGCCCTGGCGGATGATGCCGGTGCTCACAATGTCGGGGTCGGCCACGTTGATGCAGATGCCGCGCTCTTTCCACTGCTCCGCCGCGTGTAGGGTGAAGTAGTAGAGTGCCCGCTTGGAGCTGCCGTAGGCGGTGAACCGGTTGAACTTCTGGTCGTCGGTGGGCGAGAGGAAGTCCTCCCCGATCTGGCCCATGATGTAGGCGATGGAGACCATGCTGACGATGCGGGTGCCCGGGCCCATGATGGGCAGCAGGGCGTTGGTCAGCGTGTAATGTCCCAGATAGTTGACCGCACGGGTGTACTCGACATTGTCCACGCTGTTCTTGGCCTTGTGGCACAACACGCCCGCATTGTTCAACAAAATCTTCAAGGAAGAAAAACGGCTCTTCACCTCATCGGCAAAGCGGATGACGTCGTGGAGGTTGCTCAAATCGACCTGCATGAGGTGGATGGTGGCGCCGGTCTCCTTCCGGATGGCCTCACAAACAGGCTCTGCCACGACCTCATCGTAACAGGCCATGATGACTTCATAGCCCTCTTTTGCCAAAGTGCGGGTGTGGATGGTTCCCATGCCGCCATCCGCACCCGTCACTAATGCTAAACCTTTGTTGCTCATTACGCTTATCGCTTATTTGTTCTCGGCAACGGTATGACCAAAGATCTCTTCCAACATAGGCTCGTACTTCTTGATCAGCTTGGCGCGCTTCAGCTTCAAGGTCTGTGACAGCTCGCCGGTGAGCGGAGACCAGGAGGCGATGATCCAGCGGCAGTTTTTGAGCTTCTCGTGCGCGGCGAGGTTGGCGTTCACCTTGTTGATCTCCTCCTGGAGACGTGCCTGCACCTGCGGGTTCTTCAGGATGTCCTCATCGGTCTCATACGGGATCTTATGCTTGTTGCACCAGTAGTGCAGACCGTTCACATCGGCCGTGATGATGGCGGAGGCGAAGTCTTCGTTGGAACCCACCACCATGCAGTTGTCGATGAACAAGGACTCGCGCAGCTGGTTTTCGATGACCTGCGGGGCGATGTACTTGCCGATGGATAGCTTGAAGATCTCTTTCTTGCGGTCGGTGATCTTCAGGTATTTGCCATCGATCAGCTTGCCGATGTCGCCGGTGTGGAACCAACCTTCCTCGTCGATGACCTGGCTGGTATATTCGGGATCTTTGTAGTAGCCCATCATGAGGCAGTCGCCCTTGGTGAGGATCTCGCCGTCGTCGGCCAACTTGGCCTCGATGCAGGGCATGAACTCACCCACAGTGCCGATGTGCAACTCGTTCTTCATGGGGTTGTTGACAGCGATCACCGGGGAGGTCTCAGTCATGCCGTAGCCCTCATACGCATACAGGCGGGCGGCGGTGAAGAGCTTCAGCACCTTGGCCTGGATGGAGGAGCCTCCGGAGACGACGATCATATCCTCGCCACCGAGAGCATCACGCCATTTGGAATAGACGAGCTTGTCGGCCAACGCGATTTTCTTGCGATACAACCAGCCCTGGTTGTAATATTGGTAGTCGGTGCCTAAGTTGAAGGCCCAGAAATAGATCATTCGCTTGATGCCCTTCAGGGATTTGCCCGTGTTGTAGAACTTGTCGTACATGCTCTCCAAGACGCGCGGCACGGCGCAGAAGCCTCTGGCGTGGATGTCTTTGAGGTCGCGGGCGATGGTGTTCAAACCCTCGGCGTAGTACATGCTGGAACCGATGACTTGGTACATGTAGTTGATGACGCGCTCATAGACGTGGCACAACGGCAAGAAACTCAAGACGTTGGCCGTATGGTCGTTGGTCATCATGTTGACCAATGTCAGGGCGTTGGTCAGGAAGTTCTTGTGTGACAGCATCACGCCCTTGGGCAGACCCGTGGTGCCGGAGGTATAGATGATGGTGGCCAGCTCTTCCGGCTTCACCTCCTGCTTGACCTGCTCGATGGCTGGAGTCCACTTCTCTTTGTTGTCGCGCCCCAACTGCAGTAGCTCGCTGAAGTTGCGTTGACCCTCGATGTTGGCGATGGTGAAGATGAAGGGGTTGTGGATCAGGTTCGGGAAGGCAGGGGATACTCTCTTGTAGATGGACTCGATGCCGATAACGATGCATTTGGCATCGGAATGGTTAAGAATATGGTTATACTCTTCCAGACTCAAAGAGGGATATACGGGAACATGGACCATGCCAGCCAGCATGACACCCATATCCATGAAGTTCCACTCGGGACGGTTGTTCATGATGGTGATCACCTTGTCGCCTTTTTGAAGACCCAGCTCCAACAGGGCGGAAGCGATGGCATAGGAGTGCTCGATGTATTCATCTACGCTGTATTTGCGCCATTGTCCGTTCTGCTTGCCGCAGAGGATGTCCGGCTTGTTGCGGTTTGTTTTCAAATGGTCAAGAATGTCAAATAGTCTTGTAATGTGTGAAGTGTTCATACGCATTAATTTTTTTTAACGCGCAAAAATACAAAAATATCAATACAAAAAAATAATCCCCCCTTTCTTTCCCGAATCCCGTCTGTTTAGTCGTGGTCGCCCAAGAAGACGGCCAGTGCTGTTCGGGATGGACGGTTGGTTTTTTACAAAAAATGACTACCTTTGCGCGCTTTTTGAAAAAAAAACTATGCGGAAGAAGACAGGCCTGTTTTTCGGTTCGTTCAACCCGGTCCACATCGGGCATCTGATAGTGGCGGAGTATATGTTGGAACATTCCGACCTGCAGGAGCTATGGTTCGTGGTCTCCCCCGCCAACCCGCTGAAGAAGCGCAGTTCCCTGTTGGACGACAGGCAGCGGTGGTATATGGTCAACCTGGCCATCGGGGACGACCTCCGCTTTCGGGTCAGCGATGTGGAGTTCGGACTTCCCAAGCCTTCCTACACCTGCCACACGCTGGTACACCTGCGAGAGAAGTACCCCGACCGTGACTTCGCCCTCATCATGGGTGCCGACAACCTCGAGACTTTCCACAAGTGGCTCAACTACGAATGGATCCTGGAGAACTTTGCGCTTTATGTGTACCCGCGCCCCGGATATTCCTCCGAAAATCCCTTCCCGGAGGCTCGTATCACCTTGGTGGACGCCCCTCAAATAGAGCTGTCTTCTACGGTGATCCGAGAGAACATCAGACAGAATATCCCCGTCCGTTATATGCTTCCCGAGAAAGTTTTTGAATACATCGACGAGATGGGTTTTTATAAAAATTAAGATTTTTTAATTTAAAAAGAATTATGGGTTTTAAACGATATACGATAGAGGATTTGGAAATCATATCGGCAGGTGCCGAGGGCAAGGCGGTGGCCAAGACCGCCGAAGGTCTGACGGTCTTCGTGCCTTACGCGGTGCCGGGCGACCATGTGGATGTGGAGGTCTTCAAACGCAAGCACGGCTATGCGGAGGCCAACCTGTTGCAAGTGCGTCAGCCCTCCCCCGACCGTGTGACGCCTCCCTGTCCCCACTTCGGGGTTTGCGGCGGCTGCAAGTGGCAGATGCTCGACTACCCCAAACAACTTCACTACAAGCAACAACAGGTGGAGGACAACTTCCGCCATCTCGGCAAGTTCGAGTTCCCGCCTTTGAACCCTATTCTCGGCTCCGAGAAGATCTACTACTATCGCAACAAGCTGGAGTTTACCTTCTCCAATATGCGCTGGCTTTCTTACGAGGATATGGCCAAGTGCAAGGCGGGTGAGGAGTTCGAGCGCCGCTGCGCGGGATTCCACATCCCCGGCATGTTCGACAAGATCCTCGACATCGACCACTGCTGGCTGCAGGGCTCCCGCAGCAATGAGATCCGCCTCTTCTGCAAGCAGTACGCCATCGAGCACGACATCACCTTCTATGACCCCCGCGCCCGCGAGGGACAGCTGCGCAACATCATCATCCGCACCGCCTCCACCGGCGACCTGATGGTGGTGCTCATTGTCTCCCTCTTTGACGAGAAGATAGAACAGATGCTCACGGCCATGGCGGCGGCCTTCCCCGAGATCACCTCGCTCATCTATATGGTCAATACCAAGCTCAACGACACCGTCTTCGACCTGCCGTTCTATCTTTTCAAAGGGCAGGACCACATCATGGAGCGGATGGAGGACCTCTATTTCAAGGTGGGTCCCAAGTCGTTCTACCAGACCAACAGCGAGCAGGCCTACACGCTCTACAAGGTGGCGCGTGAGTTTGCCGACATCCAGCCTGACGAGGTCGTCTATGACCTCTTCACCGGCACGGGCACCATCGCCAACTTCGTGGCACGCCGCGCCAAGAAGGTCATCGGGGTGGAGTATGTGGACGCTGCCGTGGAGGACGCCCGCGAGAATGCCGCCCGCAACCAGATCACCAACACCGAGTTTGTGGTGGGCGACATGGCCAAGATCTTCACCGACGACTTCATCACGCGCTACGGCCGTCCGGATGTCATCATCACCGACCCGCCGCGCGCCGGCATGCACCCCAACGTCATCGCCCAACTGCTGAAGCTGGAGGTGCCCCGCATGGTCTATATCAGCTGCAACCCCGCCACGCAGGCCCGCGACCTGACGATGCTCAATGCCAAATACCAGGTCGTCAAGGTCCAACCTGTGGACATGTTCCCACACACCCAGCATGTGGAGAACGTGGTGCTGCTGGAGTTGCGGCGAGAACACCAAAACGAGTAACACCTCGCATCTTCCGACTACTTATGATTTCACGCAGATCACGCAGATTTGCGCAGATTATTTTTTTTCGGTAATTTTTTTTTGGTAATCTGAAAATTCCCAACCGCATAACTATTTTTGTATCTTTGCACCCTTATTATGTTAGGAGTATAATATTTAAAAGTTACCTATATGACACGACACAAAATCTCTACCAAGTTCCTTAGTATTGAGAAGGTTGAAAAAATCATCGACCGCAAACAGAAAATAGAATTGTCGCAGGAGGCCATCGACGCCATCCAGAAATGCCGCGCCTACCTCGACAAAAAAACCGACACCGAGAAGGAGCCTATCTATGGTGTGACCACTGGCTTCGGTTCCCTTTGCAACCGCAGCATCTCCAAGGAGGATCTCTCCACGCTGCAACGCAACCTCGTCATTTCCCACGCCTGCGGGGTGGGGGAGGAGGTGCCCCAAGAGATTGTGCGGCTGATGCTGCTGATGAAGATACAGTCCCTCTCATACGGCCATTCCGGCGTGCAGCTGGCCACCGTGCAACGATTGGTTGATTTCTTCAACAAAGGAGTCTATCCAGTCGTCTATCAGCAAGGTTCGCTCGGCGCTTCCGGCGACTTGGCCCCGCTGGCGCATCTCTCTCTGCCGATCATCGGCATGGGCGAGGTCTATTACCGCGGCAAGAGATATCCGGCTTCCGTCATCAACGAGAAGTTTGGATGGGAGCCTATCACCCTCCAGTCCAAAGAGGGTCTGGCCTTGCTCAACGGCACCCAGTTCATGAGCTCCTACGCTGTCTGGTTGCTCATCAAGGCCAAGAAGCTCTCCTGGCTGGCCGATATCATCGGCACCGTTTCTTTGGAGGCCTTCGACGGCTGTATCAGTCCCTTCAACCTGAATGTCCATCTCGTGCGCCCGCACGCCGGCCAGATCATCACGGCCACCCATATCTACAATATGCTGCAGGGCTCTGAGATCATCAGCCAGCACAAAGAGCATGTGCAGGATCCCTACTCTTTCCGTTGCATGCCGCAGGTGCACGGCGCCAGCAAGGATGCCATCATGCACGTCCAGGATGTGGTGGAGACGGAGATCAACTCCGTGACCGACAACCCGACTGTCTTCCCTGATGAGGACCTGGTCATCTCTGCCGGCAACTTCCACGGTCAGCCGCTGGCTTTGGTGCTCGACTTCCTCACCATCGCTGTGGCCGAGCTGGGCAACATCTCCGAACGCCGTATTTATCAACTCATCTCCGGCAAGCGCGGTCTCCCGTCCTTCCTCGTGAAGAACCCGGGCCTCAACTCCGGCTTCATGATCCCGCAGTATGCCGCCGCCTCCATCGTGAACCAGAGCAAGGCCTTCACGATGCCCTGCTCCACCGACTCCATCGAGTCTTCGCAAGGACAGGAGGACCACGTCAGCATGGGCGCCAACGCTGCCACCAAGTGCTATCTCGTGGTCAACAACCTGGAGAAGATCCTCGGCATAGAGCTGTTCAACGCCGCCCAGGCCCTGGAGTTCCGCCGCCCGCTCAAATCCTCCCCGTTCATCGAGGAGTTCGTGGCCGCCTTCCGCCAGATGGTGCCCTTCGTGGAGAATGACACCTATATGCATGAGCTGATCCAGAAGTCCATCGACTTCGTGAACGGTGTCAAAGTTCTGATGGATTAATCTGTTACGATGAAAACTCGGTTCTGGATCATCCTATTGCTCGGGCTCTCCCTCTGGGGGTGTGGTCGCCGCGAGGTCTTCCCTGTGGAGCCGCGCATTGAGTTTGTGCGCCTCGACAAGATCGACAACGGCACGGGTGTGGACAACCAGGCCGACCTGGTCATCTATTTTGAAGATGGTGATGGCGATATCGGTCTGGACGAGACAGATACGGACTCCATCTTTGCCATCGGCTCCGAGTATTACTACGACTTCTTCATCCACTATTACGAGAAGCAGCACGGTGTATGGACGGAGGTGGAACTGCCCACACCGCTGCATGCGCGGCTACCCCATCTGAGTGAGAACGTGCCAGAAGCTATCAAAGGCGAGATTACCATCACCACCTTCATCAACAACTATCTCTCCCCGTATGACACCATTATGTTTTCATGTTACTTGGTGGACAGAGCGTTACATAAAAGTAATACCATAACAACCCCTGAAATAATCGTACAAAAATGATCATAGACGAACATATCAGACAGCTGATAGCCATGTCGTTGGCGGAGGATATCGGTGATGGAGACCACTCCTCTCTATCCTGTATCGACCCCAAGGCTCAAGGCGAGATGAAACTCTTGGTGAAACAAGACGGCATCCTCTGCGGTGTGGAGGTGGCAAAAGAGATCGCACGTCAGGTGGACGACAGCATCACCATGGAGCAATTTATGTCCGATGGTGCGGAGATTCACAAGGGCGACATCGTCTTCATCCTTCGCGGGCCAGCGCAGAAGATGCTCACCGCCGAGCGCACCATTCTCAACTTCATGCAGCGCATGAGCGGCATCTCCACCACCGTGCACTCCTATGTGGAAATGGTCAGGGACACCGGCGTGACGTTGCTGGATACCCGCAAGACGACTCCCAATATGCGCTACTTCGAGAAGTATGCCGTCAAGGTCGGGGGCGCGGAGAACCACAGGATCGGGCTCTTCGACATGATGATGCTCAAAGACAATCACATCGACTTTGCCGGTGGCATCGAGAAGGCCATCGACGCAGCCAACGACTACCAAAAACAACACGGCATGTCGCTCAAAATCGAGGTGGAGACGCGCAGTCTGGACGATGTGCGGCGCGTGATGGAACATGGCGGCGTGCACCGTATCATGTTCGACAACTTCACGCCCGAACAGATTGTGGAAGGCGTCAAGATCGTGAACCATCGCTATGAGACGGAAGCCTCTGGCGGCATTACCGATGCTACCCTCCATGATTATGCTGTCACGGGGGTCGATTTTATCTCCGTGGGAGCCTTCACCCATCAGATTCATAGCCTTGATATGAGTTTGAAAACCATCATCTTCTAATACGCCGCCATGAAGAAAAACGGATGCCCCTATAGTACTGTCATTATCCTCTGATTGACTTATGTTTTTAGATTTCAAAAAGATAAGCGACAAATTCCATGAGTGGAGCGAGGATATGGAACAAGTGCCAGTCGTCGGCAAGTGGATCCGTAAATCTAAGACCTTGACATTACCGGGTTTTCAAAAGATGCCCCTCTACGATGTGATGCGGTTCTTTATGCAATCTCTCGGCAAAGGGGTCGTCTTCCAGCGCGCCGCTGCCATCACCTACCGTATTTTTGTGGCTCTGATTCCGATGATTATCGGTCTTTTCACGGTGGTGGCTTATCTGGGAGAGGATATCCAGCAAACGTTGCTCGACTTTTTGGAGTCGGCCGTACCTACCTATGTGTGGCCCGCCATCCAGAATATGATCACCGAGGTGATTACTCGCCAGTACGGGGCCTTGACCTCTGTCATGTTTGTGGTGGGAATCTATTTTACCATTGTGCTCATCAACTCTCTGTTGGTGGCGATGAACTCTTCCTATTTCAATGAGACCCGCCGCAATATCTTGAAACAGATTCTGTTGAGTGCCATGATTATGCTGATAACTTTCGGGGTAATTCTCGTTGTGGTGGCTCTCTTCATCGCCGCATCCCTGATCATGAAGTATGTCCATACTCACATTTTTGGCACTAATACGGGTTATTTTATTGCGGTACATGGTATGAAGTGGATCCTGACATATGTCTCTATCTATTTCCTTATCAGCATTTTATATTATCTCGCACCCGTCGAGAAAACCAACTACAAGTTTTTCTCGGCAGGCTCCTCTTTAGCCACCATTCTGATGGTCTTACTCCTCTGGATTTTGAACGTGTATTTCTCCCATTTTTCCAATTATAACTTGATTTATGGTTCTTTAGGAGCCATTTTTGCGATTTTGTTGTGGATAAACTGGAGTTCTGTCATCCTGCTGGTGGGTTATGACTTGAATGTCAGTATTGCCAAAGCAAAACTGGCTAAGGATGAGACAGTCTCGCCTGACCATGAAATGCAACTCCCATCTGTGTAAACATTTTTATATATACTATAAAATATAGTCTTATGGCAAAAGATATTGTTATTTTTTTCATAGTAATGTTGCTCTCTTTAGGCCCCTCCCTGTTGAAAGCGATCAAGGAAGAGAAGGCGAAGTCTTCCACACCCAAAGCGCCCAAGCCCAAGCCGGAGCCCTATTTCCCGGATGCGGATAATGAGCCACGGCCAGCGTATGCCCCATCCAATGCTTCTAGGAAGTCCACTATTGAAGAGGATTATTTCAGCTATGAGACGATTCCCGACGAGCAACCCATTCCCAAAGCCGACACGTCAAAACAGGCTGGCAAGTCTGCTGGTTCTGTCAAAAGTTCTCCTGTAATCCAGCAGGCTTCAGAGCAGCCAAATGTCGATATTTCTCTAACAGAAGAAGAAATATTTAAAGGTATTGTTTATTCCGAAATTTTAAAAAGAAAATATATTTAATTGAATGATAGGTGGTTGAAATAAATTGAAAAATATGTCGATTGCATTAATAAATTTGTTATTTTAGCCCCCTCCAAAATAGTATGCAAAAAAGTTTAATGTTTAATATAAATAAAAGGCTATGATTAAAAAATTACTCTTTACTCTTGGAGTGATCCTTCTTTTCACAACCATGGCATTTTCACAGACTTCCACCATTAAGGGTGTGGTCAAGGACCAAACAGGTGAGCCCTTGGCCTACACGCATGTCTATTTGAGGACTGGTGACAAGAATGTGAACTATGCTATGTCTGATGACAAAGGAGAGTATCAGATTTTCGGTGTGGAAGCCGGTACTTACGACATGCTTGCCGATGCTGAGATGTCTTGTAAAAAGGCACAAAAGATTGGCAATGTGAATGTCCCTACCGGTCAAGTTGTGTTTATCGACTTCACCATCGACTGTGCTGGTGAGCTCGACATTGTCGATATCACCTGGGAAGCGCCTGTGTTTGATCCAGGTAGCACTTCTTCTGCCACCCGTATCACGGGTGAAAACTTGAGAACCACTCCCGGTCGTTCCGTGATTGGCGCCCTGTCAGCTTTGGAAGGTGTTACCGGTATTGATGGTTCCATGAGCTCTGTCCGTGGTAACCGTTCCGACGGTCAGAAAACGGTTGTTGACGGTGTGACCATCCGTGGTAGCAGCAGCGTCTCCATGTCTTCCATCGAGGAGGCTCAGTTGATTCAAGGTGGTATCCCTGCCGAATACGGTGATGGTACCTCCTTCACGGTCATTACCACGAAGTCGGCTCCTCGTGAGTTCCACGGCTCCATCGAGTTGCGTGGTTCCATTGACGGCTACAACAACTTCCTGGGTGCTGTTTCTCTTTCCGGTCCGATCTTGAAAGGCAAGTCCAAAACGGATCCCGCCCGTATCGGCTTCTTGTTCAGCGGCGAGGTTTCCTACGACCACGATGCCTCCCCTGCCCGTGGCGGTACTTGGATGGCTAATCAGGACGTGATCGACTACTTGATCCAGAATCCTTTGCGTTACAGCAACACCGAATATGGTGCCCAGTATCAAGAGGCTTGCTATCTGACCAGCGAATCTTTCCACAAAGAGCGTGTCAGAAAGAATGCCGGCACATGGGACTACCTCGGCCAGTTGAAATTCGACTTCATGATGGGCAAGGCCCATAACATGAAACTCTCCTTGGGCGGATCTTATGAATACATCAAGGGTAAATCCTGGAGCACAACCCAGGCGTTGTTCAACAACGACAACAACCCGACCTCCATTCAGTCCACCATGCGTGTCTATGCCCGTTTGAACCACCGCGCCTATACCGACACCGCTGCGAACTCTGTCCTCAAGAACATCATGTATGACATCAATGTCAACTATACCCGCGTAAACGGTACATCCTATGCTACTCAACATAAGGACAGATTGTTCGAGTATGGCTATGTGGGCAAGTTCGAGACCCAGAAAACCAGAAGCTATACCTATGCTGATGAGCTACACTTGATTGTTGACGGCGAAGACAGCTGGATGTATAACGTGTATGAGTTCAACGGTTGGTACGACTCCCTGGTGACCTTCAGCATCAACCCCAAATTCAACGTGAACCCCATTCTCTCCCAATATACCCTTAACTTCGTGAATCAATTCCCGGTTGAGGATATCTACCGTAACTATTATGAAGGCTTCCCCTATGACCTGACCCTGTATCAGACCTTCGGCGCCTTGCGTAACGGTGACCAACCGGCTTCCGTATATTCCATGTATCAGTCCCCTGGTACTGTCTATAACGGATACAGCAAGTCCCAGACCGAGCAGTTCGGTGTCAAGGCCAGCATCTCCATGGCGCTCAAGAACCATGAGTTGAAATTCGGTTACGACTTTGAGAAACTGACCTACCGTGGCTATGGTATCGGACCTGTCACTCTCTGGACTTTGATGAGAAATGAAGCCAACTATCATATCTCCGAGTTGGATAAGGACAATCCTATCATCTGGAATAACGGCGAGAACTTCTATGTGGATTATAACCGCTTGGTCAGCATCAACGACCAGACCTACTTCGACCGCAATCTTCGTAATGCGCTCGGCTTGGATCCCAATGGTGACGATTGGTTGGATATCGACAGCTATGATCCCAGCGTGTTCAGCGTGGACATGTTCTCCGCTGAGGAACTCTTGTTAGGTACCTCTTCCGGTGAGAGCCCATTGGTAAGCTACTATGGCTATGACTATACCGGCAAAATCAACAAGAACAAGACCACGATTGAAGACTTCTTCAATGGTATCGATCCCAAGACAGGCCAAAAGACCTATTCTATCGGTGCATACGAGCCTGTATATATGGCTTTCTACCTCCAAGACAAGTTCTCCATCAGAAGCTTGCTCTTCAACATCGGTTTGCGTGTTGACCGTTTCGACGCCAACCAATCCGTGTTGAAAGACCCGTACCTCTTCCGCGAGGCTTATACGGTTAAAGATATCCGCAACCTGAACAACAATATCAACTTCGTTGGCAATGCTGAAGACAACTGGGTTGTGTATTATCAAGGTACTGACGTTTACATGAGCGAAGCAGACATCCAAGGTGATGTCTTCAACACCTCCTCCATCATCGGTTATCGTAGCGGTGACACTTGGTATAATGCCAATGGTCAAGAAGTTACTGACCCCGAGGCTGAACTCTCCCTCTATGTGAACGGTCCTATCCTCAAGAACGAGATCGACCAGATCAACTCCATCACGAAAGTGGAAGCTTCCGCCTTTACAGACTATAAAGCTCAATGGTCTGTCATGCCGCGTATCTCCTTCTCCTTCAACGTGAATGACAACTCCTTGTTCTACGCTCACTACAACATCATCACTTCTCGTCCTACTAGCTTGCAGATCTCTCCGGTGGACTACCTCTTCATCTCCAAGAGAAACGCTGCCAGCGACATTATCACCAACCCGAACATGAAACCGCAACAGAGTATCGACTATGAAATCGGTTTCCGTCAAAAGGTGGGTAACAAGTCCTCTATCGGTATCAGTGCATACTATTCTGAGAAACGTAATCAGATTCAGGCTTACCGCTTCTCCGGTGCTTATCCGAACACCTATTATTCTTATCAGAACATAGACTTCGGTACCGTTCAAGGTTTCACCTTCTCCTACAGAATGAACAGAACGAAGAATCTGACGCTCACCGCCAACTATACTTTGCAGTTCGCTAAAGGTACCGGTTCCGGTAGTACTTCCCAGTTGAACATCTTGGCCGCCGGCCAGCCCAACTTGAGAACTTTGACGAACCTCTCCTTTGACCAGAGACACAGAATCGGTGTCAACTTGGACTATCGTTTCGAGTCTGGTGCTGCCTACGAAGGCCCCAAAGGCAAGAAGACCATCATGGGTGCTGACGGCACGCCGACCACCAAAGAGATTCAATGGTTAGCCAACACTGGTTTCTCCTTGCTCTTCACGGCTGCTTCCGGTACTCCTTACACCCGTTCCAGCACACCGTACTCCACCATCGTGAGCGGTACTGCTTCTCAGCTCTCCGGTACGATCAACGGTTCCAACACCCCGTGGCAGTTCCAGGCTGACTTCCGTATCGACAAGACCTTCGCCTTCACCTTCAACAAGAATGCCAAGGACCGCGACGGCAATGCCAAGAAGACGAAACCTGGTTACCTGACTATCTATGTGGATATCCAGAACCTCTTCAACTTCAAGAATGTGATCTCTGTATATGACTATACTGGCAACCCGGATGATGATGGTTACCTCTCTGCTGCAGAATATCAGCAGGCTATCAACAGCCAGGTTTATGTGGATTCCTACATCAACTACTACTTGATGCGTGTGAAGAATCCTTATAACTACAGTCGTCCTATCCGTGCAAGTTTAGGTCTTCAATTCTCTTTCTAATAATTTGAAATAAATATTATTACAATGAAAAATATAAACAAAGTTCTCAGTTTGACACTCCTCTTGGTTTGTATGGTATGTGGTACCGTACAAGCAGAGAAATACAAGGGAGACATTAAGAAATCTTCTGCACCCAAGGACGAGTCAGCTACCTGTCTTCCGGCAAGTAGCTCTAACGAACTTACGGTGAACAACGTACGTGCGTATATTGAGACTGGTGGTACCATGTGGTTCAAAGAGACCGCAGAATATGAAGTTCCTATCGGATCCGGTAAGACCTCCATGTTCTCCGCCGGTTTGTGGATCGGTGGTCTGGATGTCAACGGTATGTTGAAACTGGCCGCTGTCCGTTTCAGACAGAAAGGTGATGACTACTGGCCTGGTCCGTTGAAAATCACGGGTGCCAGTACTACGCAGGCCGAATGTATTAAGTTCGACAAACACTTCAGAGTGACGCGTGCCGAAGTGGACAACCACATCAGCAGCTACAACACCTCTGGTTATGTGATGCCTGCCGACATTGCCAACTACCCCGCTCATGGCGACGAAGGATACTCCTATTACCTCGCTCCTTTCAAGGATGTGAACGGTAACTTCGAGTATGACCCCGAAAACGGTGACTATCCGTACTATGATGTCAACAACGACCTCTGTCCCTGGACAGAAGACAACCTGGCATTGGCTGCTCAGCACGCTCTGCCCAGAACCCCCGAGGATATCCTCTATTACGGTAACGACTGGCACAACTCCAACGGCATGATTTATGCCGACCACGTGCTCAAAGGTGATGAGACCCTCTACTGGATCTTCAACGATAACGCAGGTCCTCACACCGAGTCCCAAGGTCAGCCTATCGGTCTCGAGATCCGTGGCCAGTGCTTCGGCTTCTCCACCAACGACGACCTGAACAATATGACGTTCTACTCCTACGAGATTATCAACCGTTCCACCTATACCTTGACCAACACCTTCTTCTCCCAGTGGGTTGACCCCGATTTGGGATATGCCAACGATGACTACATCGGTTGCGATGTGGGCCGTGGTCTGGGCTACTGCTACAACGGTTCCAATGTCGATGGTACCGGTCAAATCTGGGCCTATGGCGACCAACCGCCTGCGGTAGGTGTGGACTTCTTCCAAGGTCCTTACATGGATCCCGATAACCGCGATAACCCAAAATTCTTCGCTGACAGCGCTCAATATGCCGGCTATTGCGACAAATTCCTCAAGAGCTCTTACGAACTCGACCAGATGGCCATCAATGGTGTAAACTTCGGCGATAGCATTATCGATAATGAGCGTTTCGGTATGAGACGATTCGTATATCACGACAACCGCGATGGTTATAATGGCGACCCCGATGTGGCCTACCAATATTATAACTATCTGCAAGGTATCTGGAGAGACAACACCAAGATGCGCTATGGTGGCAACGCTCACCAGTCCACCGGTGGTAATGGTCCTGAGTGTGACTTCATGTTCCCCTCCCTCTCCGACGTTTGTAACTGGGGTACCAAGGGTATCGACCCGAACCCCACACAATACGGTGCTGAAGGCTGGACCGAGGCTAACGTGAACAATGCTCCCTATGACCGTCGTTTCTTGGAGTCCGCTGGACCTTTCACCTTGAAACCGGGTGCTGTGAACTATATTACCGTTGGTATTCCATGGGCTCGCGCCTCCCAAGGCGGTGCATGGGCTTCCGTGGAACTCCTGAAAGTGGCCGATGACAAATGTCAGTCCCTCTTCGAAAACTGCTTCAAGACGCTGGACGGCCCCGACGCTCCCGATGTCACCATCCGTGAGCTCGAGAATGAGTTGATCATCTTCCTGTCCAACGAAGACAAAAACAGCAACAACTACCACGAGACCTACCAAGAGCTCGATCCTCAAATCCAGAAGACGATTGAAACAACTACTCTGGTAGAATATATCGACTCTGTTCATACCTATACCGCAACAGGTGATGATACCATTATTGAAGTTCACAACTTCCGTAACGAGACCACTATTGACACCCTTTCACAGGATGATCGTTCCTATAAGTTCGAAGGTTATCAGATTTATCAATTGTCTTCTGCTTCCGTTAGTGTTACCGATTTGAACGACGCCAGCAAGGCTATCCTCATTGCCCAATGCGATGTTCGCAATGGTGCCGGCCAACTGGTCAACTGGATCTACAATGACGCTATCGGTAGTTCTGTGGCCACTGAGATGGTGAATGGTTCCGATGAAGGCATCGCCCACTCCTTCCGCGTCACGGAAGACAAATTCGCCACTGGTACCAACAAGAACCTGGTGAACCACAAAGAGTACTACTTCCTCGTTTTGGCTTACGGTTATAACCAATTCAAAGAATTCAAGATGGATGCCAATTACCTGGACGGTCAGATGACTCCGTACCTCGCCGGTCGTCGTAATATCCATACCTATACTGCCATTCCACACAAACCCGTTGAGCAACTCCTCAACTCCGCTTACGGTGATCAGCCTATGATTACCCGTATCGAGGGTCAAGGCAACGGCGGTTTCTTCTTGGATCTGACCGATGAGTCTATTGAGAACATCCTCGCTAACAATACTTACAACGATCTTCAATACAAGAACAACTATGGTCCTCTGAACATTAAGGTTATTGACCCGTTGAAGGTGAAACCTTATGACTATACAATTAAGTTGTTGCCGAATGAGACTTCCGAAGATGTGAATGATGATACCGAATGGCAATTGATCATCTCTGATGAAGTGACAGACGATGAGTTGGTAGAAATGGGTCTCGACCGTGTGACCACCGCTGCCATGCCGATCAGCATGACCAATGAGGAGCTCTTCCTCGATTTGGGTATCTCCATTGCCCTCATCAACAAAAACTTCACCATCTACCAAAAAGATTTGGATGATTATGTACGTAGTTTGCCCGCTGGCTATTCCTATGCTAATTTGGCCAGATATGGTCAGGTTGACCTCGTGGGCTCCTCCATTGAGTATGACGGTGACTATGTATGGCTTTCCGGTGTTCAGGATATGGAGGGTGATTATCCAGGCAACTGGATCCACGCCGGTCAACAGATTGCCGGTGCTTGGGAAGATGCCGGAGATACTCAAGAAGGTGCTGAAGCCAACTATATGAAATGGCGTACCGAGGACTTCTTCCTCGTGATGGCTAAAGGTACCCTGAATGATAGCTGGAAATCTCGTGGATTCGCTGATCCTAACCAGCAATTCGAAGGCGCCTTAAATGGTACCTGGGCTCCTTATGTGCTGTCATCCCCGTATGATGGCGGTCCTAAGGCCAAGTATCTCCAGGCTGATATCGAGTATGATGAATCCAAAGTCGGTCCTTCTGATCCTTATTTCGAATTCCAGAATATTGCGACCATCCCTGCTAACCCTGGTTACAACCAGACATTGACGAACCTCTACTCTGTAGATATCGTCTTGACTTCCGATACCAGCCTCTGGACCAGAGCACTGGTGCTCGAATCCGGTAGCAGCACGTCCAATGATCGTACCGTAACGCAGCATTTCAATGGTCAGACCTATAAGAACCTGCGTCACGAACCGAAGAAAGCTCCTTCCGTTGACAAGAAAGGTAATCCCGACAACTCCGGCACTACCGGTTTCGGATGGTTCCCGGGTTATGCTATCAACGTGGAGACGGGTGAGCGTCTGAACATCATGTTCGCCGAGAACTCTGAGGATGAGCTGAATAATGGTAACGACATGCTCTTCAACCCGACAAACGTTTATGCATACTACAAGAACCCGCAAACGGGTGAGTTGATTTTGGATGACGAGACGGGCGAGCCTATCGCTATGAGTATGACGGCATTCAACAACTATCGCGATGTTTACAGTGTTACCTACGGTGAGCCTCTCAACGGTGGTCGTCACTATGTCTATGTTTGCGGTAGTTCCGGTAATACCTGTAGTATGTATTACAGAAACTCCAGCAGAGTACGTAACTACAACGATAATGGCCAGACTGTAAACTCCAACAGCATGACGCATGGTGGAACCTTCCAGTACAACGGCAAGAGCTATCCGTTCTATGAGTGCGGTCCGTATGACAAGTGCGAGTGGCTGAATGCCAAGTTCGCGCAAGTCGCTTCCAACACGAATCTTGCCAACAACGCTCGTAAACAGCTCAAGATGCAGTTGTTCAACAACGTGATGTGGACCAGCATCCCGATGCCGGCCATGAACCAGGAGAATAATTGGATGGCTTGCGACGCCAAGATCAAACTGCGTGTTTCCCGTCCGTACCTGAGATACTCTTCCCGTTGGTACAACGATCCTGCCACTGCTCCTAATGCTAGCGAGAACGGCGGTTATCCTATGTACACCTTCACCACGAAGAATATCGCTCCTACCAAGGTGGAGACTGCTGAGCATTTCCAGACAGTTCTCGATGAGATCAACATCGTTCCTAACCCGTACTATGCATTCTCCGAGTATGAAAGTACACCTCTGCAGACCTACGTACGCATTGTCAACCTGCCTGCTAAGTGTACCATCTCCATCTACACCGTTAACGGTACTCTGATTAGAACCCTTACGAAAGGTGATGCTTCCACTTCATTTGTCCAGTGGGATCTGAAGAACCATGCCAATATCCCGATCGCCAGCGGCGTGTATATCATCCACGTGAAAGCCGACGGCATTGGCGAGCGTACGCTCAAGTTCTTCTGCTCTATGCGTCCTACCGACTTGAATGGTTTCTAAAATTATTAATACCGTAAAACTATTGAGAATATGAAAAATTTATATAAATCATTAATAATTTGCACATTAGTTGCTCTTATATCTGTCAGTACGTCTTATAACGTACTGGCAGGTAATAGAGACCGTTCCGGTCAGGCTGGCGCCTCCCATCTGATGATCGACCCTTGGGCCCACACCAGTGGTTACGCTAATGCCGGCGTGGCTGAGATCCGCGGTCTTGAATCTGTATATTCTAATGTGGCCGGTCTCTCTTTCGTGAAAAAGACGGAGTTCGCTTTCAACCGTACCCAATATCTGGTTGGCTCCAACTGCGGTATTAATATCAACTCCATTGCTTTTGCACAGCATCTGGGCCGCGCCAAAGATTTCGGTACAATTGGTATCTCCTTCTTCTCTATGGGTTTCGGCGACATCGAACGTACCACGGTCAGTCAGCCCGAAGGCGGTCTGGGTACCTTTAGCCCGACACTGACCTATATCGGTCTGCACTACGGCAAGAAGTTCAACCACTTTATCCAAGGTGGTGCTACCGTGAAGATCATCAATGAGAGTATCTCCGACTGCCATGCCACCGGTTTCGCCATCGACGCTGGTATCCAATATACCGCAGGCGCCTATGACAACTTCAGAATCGGTGTCACCTTGAAGAACATCGGTCTCCCGATGAGCTATAAGGGTGACGGTCTCTCCATCAGAGGCCGCGCCAACGGTACCAGCCACGAACAGACCCTCCAGTCCCGTTCCGCTGAATTCGAAATGCCCTCCCTGCTGACGATCGGTATTTCCTACGACTTCCTCTTCTTCGGAGGCGAGTACGCCGATATGAGCAAAGATGACAAAAAAGAGATGGGCCTCACCAGAGATGAAGCTATGCATAGAATCACCCTGATGGGTGCTTTCACCGCTAACTCCTATTCCCGCGACATCTTCGCTGTCGGTCTCGAGTACGCTTTCATGAACTACTTCATGATTCGTGGTGGCTATTCTCTTGAAAGCTTCACTAAGAAGACTACTACCGACTATGCTACCGATGAGGTTGTCTCCACGATTCTTGTGAACGGCGACTCCTTCTTCTTGGGACCGTCTGTAGGTGCCTGCGCCGTTATTCCTTTGAAGAAAGGTAATACGGGTGCCAGAATCTACATCGACTACGCATATCGCTTCACGAGCAAATGGCGTGGCAACCACTTGGTGGGTATCAAAGTTACTCTGTAAACCAATAATTCTTTATATCAAAAAAGAAGAGGCTGTAAAAGGCCTCTTCTTTGTGTAATATTAAATCAAAAAATGGAAGACGTTAAGTACTATACTCAAGAAGGATTAGACGCTTTAAAACAAGAACTTGTTCAACTTGAATCCGTAGAGAGACCGAAAATCTCTCAAGCTATCGCAGAGGCCCGCGACAAGGGCGACCTCTCCGAGAATGCCGAATATGACGCTGCCAAAGAAGCTCAAGGACTTCTCGAACTCAAGATTGCCAACCTGCGTAATCTCATCGCCAAGGCCCGTATTATCGATGAATCCAAAATTGACATCAGCAAGGTGTTGATCTATTCTATCGTGACGGTCAAGAATGTCAAGACCAAAGCACAGATGACCTATACCATCGTCCCTGAATCGGAATCCGATCTCAAGGCTGGCAAGATCTCTGTCTCCAGTCCTCTGGCCAAGGCCCTCATCGGCAATGCCAAAGGCGACGTGGTGACCATGCAGGCCCCTGCTGGTGCTATGGATTTTGAAATTTTAGATGTTTCCCGTTAATAAAAAAGTTCTAAGATCATGGAAGAAACTATCTTTACCAAAATCGTCAAAGGTGAGATCCCTTGCTATAAGATTGCCGAAGATGAGAACTTCTTCGCTTTTCTGGATATCTCTCCCCTCGCCAAAGGCCACACCTTGGTCATCACGAAACTGCAGAACGACTACATCTTCGACCTGCCTGACGAACTGCTCGGGAAGATGATGGTCTTCGCCAAGAAGGTGGCGCTCGGTCTGGAGAAGGCGATGCCCTGCAAACGCATCGGCTTAGCGGTCATCGGCATCGATGTGCCCCATACCCATATCCACCTGGTTCCCATCAACGGTGTCGGCGACTTGGACTTCAAGGCCGAACGCGTACAACTTACGCCCGAAGAGTTTTCCGAGATAGCTCAAAAAATCTCGTCTTCGATCGAATAATCACGTTTAAGATATCAACATTATGGAAATCAAAGAGTTAGAATCTATTGCCGCTCAAGTAAGAAGAGACATTGTTCGCATGGTACACGGAGCTCAGTCTGGACACCCTGGTGGCTCTCTGGGATGTGCCGATTTCATGACGGCCCTCTATTTTGAAATCATGCATATCGCTCCCGAGGCCTTCACCAAAGAGGGAGCAGGTGAGGATATGTTCTTCCTGTCTAACGGTCATATCTCTCCAGTCTTGTACAGTGTAATGGCACGCAGGGGCTTTTTCCCCGTTTCTGAGCTTGCCACCTTCCGCAAGCTGCATACACGTCTGCAAGGTCACCCCACCCCAGTGGAGGGACTTCCGGGCGTACGTGTAGCCTCCGGCTCGCTGGGACAAGGGGTCTCTGTCGCCATCGGCGCTGCTCTGGCCAAGAAGGCTAACCAGGATCCTAACCTGGTCTTCGCCCTTACCGGTGACGGAGAACTGGAAGAAGGCCAAATCTGGGAAGCCTTGATGTTCGCCCCTAACAACAAAGTCGATAACCTTATCGTCACCATCGACTATAACGGAAAGCAGATTGACGGTCCTGTGGACTCTGTCAACAGCCTCGGTAATCTGCGCGCCAAGCTGGAGTCTTTCAACTGGCTCGTTTTGGAGATGAACGGTAACGATATGAAGTCGTGTGTCATGACGCTCAAGCTGGCCAAGAAACTGGCCCATAACGGCAAGCCGATAGCCATCATCATGAAGACGGAGATGGGCATGGGTGTCGATTTCATGATGGGAACACACAAATGGCACGGTTCCGCTCCGAATGACGAACAGGCCGCTGCCGCACTGGCTCAGCTGCCCGAGACGCTTGGTGATTACTAACAATCAGCGCAACCGTGAAGATTACCGACCGTTATTTGTGCAAGAACTTCCTGGGCCCATTTGTCCTGACCTTCTTTGTGGCGCTCTTTGTCCTGCTGATGCAGTTTCTGTGGAAGTGGGTCGATGAGCTGGTCGGTAAGGGATTGGGCATGGGCGTGCTGCTCAAACTGCTCTTTTACGCCTCCATTACCCTCTCATCGATGGCCTTCCCGCTGGCTGTGCTGCTGGCCTCGCTGATGACTTTCGGCAATATGGGCGAACGGTCTGAGATTGTGGCGCTGAAATCGGCCGGTGTCTCCACCCGCCGGATGATGATGCCCCTGGCTATTGTCTCCATCCTCATCGGTTGCCTGGCCTTCGAGGTCTCTAACGATGTCATCCCCCGTGCTTCCGTAAAATTGAAGATGCTGCTTTTCGACATTCAAGAGCAAAAGCCCGCACTTAACATCACGGAGGGCGTCTTCTATACTGACATCGACAACTATGCCATCCGTGTGGGCAAGAAGATGCCCGACGGGGTGACAATCAAGGATATTCTCATCTACGACCACTCCAAACACCAAGGCAATATCAATGTGACCAGCGCTGAAAAGGGCACGATGGTGGTTACCCCCGACAAGCGGTACCTGCTGTTTACCCTCTACAACGGGTCCAGCTGGGACGAGTCCTCGGTGACGCGCGGCAACTACGACGCACGCACCCATTACCCTTTGATGCGCGCCACTTTCGACAAGCAGTATAAGCGCTTCGACATGTCGGACTTCACCGCACAGAATGTGGATGCCAGTTTCTACGAGAACCACTCCTCGGCGCTTTCCATCAAACAGCTGAACGAACAGATTGATACGGCCAAGTATCATATCAAAACCCAAAACCAAAGCACTGCCAATGTGTTCTTCCATTGTCTCTACTTCTTTAATGCCGTAGTACAGGACAATGATCGGGTGGATTCTGCCTCCACGGAGGGAATTCGACCTCTGGAGGAATATAACGATGACTTTCGCGCTCGAGTGCTCCAACTGGCTGAGCACGGCATCCGGAACACCACCTACGCCCTCAACTACACCTTCCAGGATGTCCACTACCGTACCCATCAGCTTTGGAACTATCAGATCGAGTTGTACCGGAAGTTCACCCTGGCGGTGGCCTGTCTGCTCTTCTTCTTTGTCGGCGCACCCCTCGGCTCTATCATCCGCAAGGGTGGCATCGGCATTCCCCTCGTCATCACAGTGGTCTTCTTCACCTTCTATTTCGCCATCTCCATTATCGGAGAGAAACTCTCCAAGAGCAGTCCCTTGCCCGTCTGGTTCGGCATGTGGCTCTCCTCCTTTGTACTGCTCCCGATATGCGTCTTCCTGACCTATCACGCCACGACAGACTCTTCCGTACTCTCTCCCGACACCTATGCCAAGTTCATCGAGAATTTAAAAAACCTGAAGATATTTAAAAAACGCAATGAAAATACTACAACTGTGTCATAAACCGCCCCATCCGCTGGTTGACGGCGGCTGTGTGGCTATCCATAACGTCACCGATATGCTCCTGAGCAGCGGACAAGAAGTGAAGGTCGTGGCCATCGAGACCCCGAAACACCCAGTCAAGATGAAGGCCTTCCCCGAGGGCTATCTGCAGAAGACCTGTTTCGAGTCTGTCTTCGTGGATACCACCCCGCATATCAAAGATGCTTTCAAAACCCTTTTTACACAAGCATCTTACCATATCAGCCGCTTCTACTCCAAGCAGATGGTCTCGCTGTTGGCACAGATCCTGAAAAGAGAGACCTTCGATATCATCCATATCGAGTCCATCTATATGATGTCCTATATCCCTGTGGTGCGCAAATACAGCAAAGCCCCCGTGGTGATGCGGATGCACAACATCGAACACGAAATTTGGGAGCGTCTGGCACAAAATGAGCATAATCTTCTGCGCAAGCTGCTCTATCGCATGAATGCCCGTCAGCTGGAACATGTGGAACGTAAGATTTTGCAATCTGTGGATGGCTATCTGACCATCTCCACCCCAGACTATGAGTTTTTCCACGCGCTGTCTCCCGATACGGTGGGAGAGGTCCTCACTTTTGGCATCGATTTGGAGAAATATGACGACGAAGATGACTATATCCCTTCCGATGAGCCCTCTATTTTCCACCTGGGCAGTATGAACTGGACCCCGAATGTGGAAGGCATTGAATGGTTTTTGGACGAGGTGTGGCCCGAGATCCTGAAAGAACATCCAGAGCTGACATTCACCATTGCCGGTCATCATATCCCTGAGTCTCTGTATGAGCGCAAGGATCCACATGTCATCATGGCCGGCTCGGTGCCTGATGCCAATGAATTCATGCTCCAACACGATATCATGGTGGTGCCGCTGCTCTCCGGTAGCGGTATCCGGATCAAGATTATCGAAGGCATGGCGCTGGGCAAGGTGGTCATCACCACCTCAGTGGGCGCTCAAGGCCTGGATGTGGAAAACGGCAAACATCTGTTCATCGCCGACACACCCGAAGAGTTTGTCTCCGTCATCAGCAAGTGCGTGGCCACCCCGGACCTCTGCTCCATCATTGGCGAAAACGCCCGGGAGTTTATCTCCGTACACCATAACAGCGCATTGCTCAAAGATCAGCTGATGGATTTCTATAACCGAATGCTTAAAAAATAGAGATGGGATATTTGGATCAGATTCAGACACCGGAAGACTTGCGGAAGCTCTCTCTCGAGGAGTTGCCGACCCTGTGCCAGGAGCTGCGTCGCTTTATTATCGAGCAGACCGCTGAACATCCGGGACATCTGGGTTCCAGCCTCGGTGTCGTGGAACTGACCGTCGCCCTGCACTACGTCTTCGATACGCCCGATGACAAGTTGGTGTGGGATGTGGGACACCAGGCATACTGTCACAAGATTCTGACCGGGCGTAAGGACCAGTTCCATACCAACAGGTGCTACAACGGTATCAGCGGCTTCCCGCGCCGCGAGGAGAGCGAATATGATGCATTCGGCACAGGACACTCTTCCACCTCCATTTCGGCCGTATTAGGTATGGCTATGGCCTCTAAATTGAAAGGTGATAAGGAGCGTAACCATATCGCGGTGATTGGCGATGGTGCCATCGGCGGAGGCATGGCCTTCGAAGCGATGAACCAGGCTGCCTACCGCGATGTCAATATGCTCGTCATCCTGAATGACAACAAGATATCCATAGACCAAAGTACGGGTGCCATGAGCAAATATCTGCTTACCCTGACTGCCTCGCCCGCCTATAACCGCTTCAAAAACAGAGTTTGGAACCTTTTCACCTTCAAGTCGAAGAGCTCCAATGCCATCACCCGCTTCTTCAGCAAGATGGGCAATGGGCTCAAGGGCTATCTGCTGGGCGGCAGCAACTGGTTCCAGAGCCTCGGATATCGCTACTTCGGACCCGCCGACGGACATGATGTCATTTACTTGGTCAAAACCTTGCGCAGCTTGAAACAACTACCGGGATTGCAACTGTTGCATGTCATCACCGTGAAGGGCAAAGGACTGGAGATGGCAGAGCAGAACCAGACGACCTACCATGCTCCGGGTAAGTTCGATCCGGACACGGGCCAGATTATCAAGCCTGAGACGGGCGACCAACCCCCGAAATATCAGGATGTGTTTGGTCAAACCCTCCTTGAGATTGCCCGCCGGGACGACAAGGTGGTGGGCATCACGCCCGCTATGGCCACGGGATGCTCCTTGACCATCATGGACGCCGAGTTTCCTGAAAGGGTCTTTGATGTGGGCATCGCTGAACAACATGCCGTCACCTTCGCGGCTGGCATGGTGACTGACGGACTGACGGTTTTCTGCAATATCTATTCTTCCTTCCTGCAGCGCGGCTATGATCAGGTGATTCACGATGTAGCCTTGCAAAAGCTGCCTGTCATCTTCTGCATCGACCGGGCCGGCTTGGTGGGGGAGGATGGCGCCACGCATCAGGGGGCCTTCGATCTGGCCTTCCTGCGCTCTGTTCCTGACATCATCATCTCTTCCCCTCGCAACGAACATGAGCTCCGCAACCTGATGTGGACCGCATATCGCAACGCGCAGGTCCAAGGCTTGCCCTTTGTGATACGCTACCCCCGCGGGCGCGGCGTGCTCCTCGACTGGCACAACGAGCCCCAGGTGCTACCCATCGGAAAGAGCGAACTCCTACAAGAGGGTGAGAAGGTGCTCGTACTCTCTATCGGTCCCCTGGCCAACCAGGTCTCCAAGGCGTTAGAGATGACCGAAGCAGACGGCATTCACCCTGCCCATCTTGATGTTCGCTTCCTGAAGCCCCTGGACGAGGCTATGTTGCATGAGCTGGCCCAGCGGTACCCAGTCTGGATGACTGTGGAAGACGGCACCGAGAAGGGAGGGCTCTTCTCTGCGATTGCTGAGTTTCTGGAGTCGAACCAGCTTAATAACATCCGTCTGGAACATATCGCCTTGCCCGACCGCTTCATCTCCCACGGCGACATCCCGTCGCTTTATCAAGAGGTAGGCTTCGATGTGGAGCATATCGCTGAGAAAATACGGCAGCTGGGGTAGTCCCTAACTCCCTATCTTTACTCTCCTTAAGTCCAGCATATTGATGGGGTTGATGCCCATTCCTGTGACCTCTTTGCGGGTGAAACGCACAACCTGATCGTAGTAGAGCACCACCACGGGAGCGTCGGCCATCAAGAGGGAGTCCATACGCTGGTAGTATTCGTTACGCTTTTCTTCGTCGGTGCAGCGTTGCGAGCGCTCGTACAGCTTGTCGAAGGTGGGGTTTACATAGTGGGTGTAGTTGGAACCGTTGGGCTGCAGGTTCTTGGAGTAGAACAGGGCCATATAGTTCTCTGCATCGGGATAGTCGCAGATCCAGGAGCCGCGGAAGAAGGGCAGCTGGTAACTGCGCATCATCTCGCGCTGCTGCGCTCCCTGCGTGACATCCAACCGCAAGTCGATGCCGATCTGCGCCAGCTCGTGTTGGATGTATTGGCACAGATCCACATAGTTGACCGACACCGCCACGCTGATGGGCGGCAGACCCTTGCCGTGGGGATAACCAGCCTCTTCCAGTAATTTGGCGGCCTTGCCAGGGTCATAGTCGTAGCCCTTTACCTTCTCTGCATCAAAGCACTCCATCCCCATCGGGATGAAGCCTGCCGTGCCGGCATAGCCGACGTTGTTGCGCAGGAACTTCATCATCTTTTCGCGATCAAAACCGTAGTTGATGGCCTGTCGTACCTTCCTGTTCAACAAAGGGTTGCCATCACCTTTGTCTTTGAGCATGAAGCCCAAATATTCGGTGTTCAGGTAGGGCCCTGTGAGCATGGTGATCTCCTCTTTGTATTCGGGATTCAGCTGCCCGTCTTTCGTGAGCAGCGCATCTTTGTAGCAGGCCTCTACCCCCGACATGAAGTCGATGCTGCCCTTCATGAACTCCATGAAGACGGACTGCTTATCAACGATGAAGGAGACGGCCACGGCGTCGAGGTAGGGGAGAGGCTCGCCCTGCTCGTCCTTTTCAAAGTAGTCGGGGTTCTTGCGCATCACCAATTTGACACCCTCCTGCCATAGCTGGAACTTGAAAGGCCCCGTGCCGACAGGATGGTTGCGGAAGTCTTTGCCGTAGTGCTCCACCACCTCCCGAGGCACCACGGAGCAGTATTTCATTGTCAGGATACCTAAGAAGGGCGGGAAAGACTCCGACAGCGTGATGCGGAAGGTGGTGTCATCTACCGCCTCAAAACATGGTGTGCCGTCGGCTTTCCGCTTGACCTTTTGGAAGACCCATGCCCCCGGAGAGGCGACGGAACCATCCAGGATTCTGCCGAAACTATATGCGAAGTCGGCGGCTTTCACCACTCTCTTCTCTTTGAAAGGATAGAAGTCGGTGTTGTGGAAGCATACATCGGAGCGTAGATGAAAGGTGTAGATAAGGCCGTCGTCGGAGATCTCCCAGCTCTTGGCGATAGCGGGAACAATGCGCATGGAGTCGTCGAGGTTCACCAGTCCGTTGTAGAGTTGGTTGCATGCCCAGATGACCGCCTGCCCAGATGAAAAGGCTGGATCCAAGGTCTGAATGCCGCCGGACTCGTTGTAGTGGAATATCATCTTGTCGCCAGATCCGCGCTTCTGCGTACAGGCAGTACAGAGCAACAGGAGCGATAAGAAGAGATATGGGAAACGGCGTGTCATTAGGATAGGGATTGGTTCACTTTCTTGGAAGATTCGAGGATGGCGTTATACTCCTCTGGCGTGATGTCGCTGTAGAAGTAATAGACAGGGTTGACGCGCTGATCGCCCTTGATGACTTCATAGTGGAGGTGCGAGCCGGTGGCCATACCCGAGGTGCCTACGTAACCGATGAGCTGTCCGCGCTTCACCTTCTGCCCGGCCTTGACGGTCTTCTTGGACATGTGAGCGTATAGTGTCTTATAGGTGTATCCGTGTTTGATGACCACGCAGATGCCGTAGCCACTGCCAGGGTTCTCACTGGTGACGACACCGTCGGCGGTGGCATAGATGGGCGTTCCCTTGGGCGCCGCAATGTCCACACCCGTGTGAGAGCGCAATGTCTTCAAGACAGGATGATAACGCCGCCCGAAACCGGAAGTCACCGAGTACATGTTCTTCAAAGGACGGATGGCCGGAATGCAGTTGAGCATCTCCGACTTCTTGTCGGCAATCTGCTCCAACTCGTCCAACGACTTGGTCTGCGCCGCCAGCCGGACCATTAGCTTGTCAGCTTTCTTGTTGGCTTCTTTCAGCATGGCGCTGGCCTCGGAACGCGACAGGCTGTCACCGTCGGAACGCACCGACAATAGCGGATACCGCTCCGAGGCAGGCACCGGGTCGGCCTCCAAAATGGTGCGATACACGTTGTCGTCACGGTCTTCAATGTCCAACAAGACCTTCGACATCAGGTCTATCCTGGTGTTGAGCTCCTCCACCTCAGCCTTTAACTCGTTGTTTTCCTTTTCCAGAAGCTTTTCCTTTGGAGAGTCAATCACGTAGAAGGCTATCCAGATGAAAAGAAGCCCAAAGGCGATGCCGCTGAGGAACACCCACACCATCCTCTTGGCGATGTGCCTGAAACCAAGCTTCACCTTCTCAAAGGAGAGTGTTTTGGGGTTGAACTTGTAAAAACCGTTGGGCATGGCGGAAGAGATGTCGAGTGATTATTTGCAACCAATGCAGATTTTGTCGCCTACCCCATAGGAGCTGATGGCGCCGCTGTTGCGTTTGATGATGATCTTGAGCTGGATGCCGTATTTCTGGGCGATATAGCGGTAGGTGTCGCCTGCCGCCAAGGTGTGGTACTCTACCGATGACTTGGTGCTCTTCATCTCCAAGTAGATGACCTCGTCCTCGATGGGCTCGGAGTCGTCATATACGTCGTTGTAAGCGCGGAGGTTCTTCTCGGACATCTGCATGGAAGAGGCCAATTTGGCGTAGGTGTCACCGCGCTTGGCGATGATGAAACGGGTCTTGTTGTTCTCATAGACAGGCCGGCTGGTGTAAGGATAGTAGGCCTGCTTGAAGGGCACCGAGTAAGGGTTGAGGATGAAGATGTTCTTGCCATCCACCACAGCGGCTTTCGGCACGTTGCCGTCGGGAACTGTCGTGACTGGCTGACTGGCGGGGGCGGCCGCCGGCTCCGGCTTGTCCTGCTTCGGAGTCGTCGTCACAGGTGTCGCCGGCTTCGCGGGTTGCGCTGCTGGCTTGGGCTCCTCCTTGGCCTTCTCACTGATGGTGGCCGTGGCCGGTGTCGGCTGCGTCACAGGCTCGTTCTTGGACTTGCTCTCCTGCTTCGGCGCGGGAGCAGGCGCTGGTTTCGGCGCTTCCGTGATCATCTCCGGAGAAGGAGCGTTCACCTTCTTCAAGGCTATCGTGTCACCCAACTTCTGCGCTACCTTGCGATCATAATGCATCAGATAGTATTTCTCAATGATGGAGATCAACGTGTCCGCATAGCGCGGATTGCCCGAATAACCAGCCTCCTTGAGCCCGTAAGCCCAGGATCTGTAGTCGGTGATGGGATAGTAGAACAATTTCACATAACGGCTGCGCTGCGACAAAAACAACGAGTGGTCGCGATAAGAATCCGCTGCTGTGGCGTACTTGCGAAAACAGTAGTCACTACTGTGATTATCGGTCTCGTAGAAGGTGTCCCCTTGCCATTCGTTGGTGTGGCACATGATGCCGAAGTGGTTGTTGGCCTCCGTTGCCTGCCGGTTGGTGCCGGCCTTGGAGGCGTAGATGGCCTGCGCCAGCGTGATGCTTGCAGGAACCTTGTAAAGCTCCATCTCACGCATGGCCATGTCTTTGTATGCATCGATGTAGTCGTAGATGCGGTCTTCCATCGTGTACTGCGAGAAAGCAGCCACACCGACGAGCAGGAATGCTGCGAGGGTAAGTATCTTTTTCATAGTTGGATATTTTTAATGTCTTAATAAAATCTGATCACCAGGATGTATAATCGATTTTTCGTTCAAATTATTGTATTTGAAGATATATTGCAGTTGCACACCATATCGCTGGGAGATGTAACGGAGCGTCTCGCCAGCTACCACGATGTGGATCTTGTCGGGATTGTTCTTGGCCTTGGCCTCGATATAGACGATCTCGTTCTCCATGGGCTGCATGGTGCTGTCAGCATCGTTGAAGGCCCGGATGTTGGCCGCCGACACTTGCACGTCGCCCGCGATACTCTCATAGGTGTCATCTTTCTTGGCGATGACAAAGTAGGTCTTGTTGTTTTCAAAGACCTTGCGGTAGGTGAACGGACTGCTGCCCATGGGGTACTCACTGCCCAGGGCGGTGAAGACTTTTTTCTCGGTAGTCGGGGTCTGCTGAACAGGCACTGCAGGTGCGGCAGGTGACTCGGGAGTTGCGGCAGGACGGCTGGCCAAAATCTGCGCTAAGGCGCTGTCACCCAGCATGGCAATGGTGTCGAGCTGCGCCAGATGATAACGCTCGATAAGGCCGATGAGCAACTCGGGGTATTTCGGATTGGTGGCATAACCGTCTGCCTTCAAGGTCCGTGCCCAAGCCTCGTAGTCCGTCATGTCCAACTCAAAGAGGTTGGCATAGCGCTTGCGGTTTTTTAGGAAGAGCGAGTGGTCGTTGTAGGAATCCGATGCATTCTCATATTTGCGGAAACACTCCTGCAACTCGTCGTCGTCGATCAGGATGGTGTCGCCTTCCCAGTTCTCGTGACACTTGATGCCGAAGTGATTGTTGCCCTCCGACGACAGCCGGCTCATGCCACAGGCACTCTCCAAGATGCCCTGCGCCATGGTGATGCTCGCCGGGATGTGATGCTCCTGCATCTTGGCGATGGCTACCGACTTGTATTGGTCAATGTAAGCATAGATGTCCTGCTCTGTGTATTGCGCAACACTTTGGTTGACAAGGATGAAGCAACCGATAATGAGCAGGAACGCGGTATGGATGATCTGTTTCATTGTGTAGTGTATGATGTAGAAAGATGATAAAGACTATTGCAGCGCTTCTTTGATTAATCGGGTGTAAAAATCAGTCAAGTCCAGCTGATTGTAGCGCACCTGTTCCGGAATGATGCTCAAGGCCGTTTGCCCAGGGATGGTATTGATTTCCAAGAAATAAGGAATGCCGTCATCCTCCGAGATGATGAAGTCGATGCGCACCACGCCTTTGCAGTCGAGATGGTGGAAGATGCGCTCACTGTATTCCTTCAGCACCGCCTGATGCTGAGGGCTGATGTTGGCAGGGGTCAGCAACTTGTGGCCCACGGCAGAATATTTGGCATCGTAGTCGTAGAACTCGTTGGTGGCCACCACCTCGGTGATGGCTAATAGTTGCACCGCTCCATAAACAGCTGTTACTCCGCAAGTCATCTCGCGCCCGTGGACGAACTTCTCCACCATGAGCTGGTTGTCATACTTGAAAGCTTCCTCAAAGGCTTTGTCCAGCTCGCCGACATTATGCACTTTGGTGACACCGACACTGGAGCCGGAGTTGCAGGACTTGACAAAGCAAGGATATCCACACACTTGCTCAATGGCAGCATAGTCAATGCGGTCGCTACGATAAAAATGCAAGGACGGAGAGATGGGGATGCCCAACGCCGACACCGCCAAGTTACAGTAGTATTTGTTGAAGGTGAGCGCGGAACTGAAACTGCCGCATCCCGTATAAGGAATGCCCAACATCTCAAAATAACTCTGCAGTTTGCCGTTCTCTCCCGGCGTGCCGTGGATGGCAATGAAAGCGACGTCAAAGGTGATCTTCTTCTCATCTACCATCAGTGAAAAGTCGTTCTTGTCAATAGGATGAATGTTCCCTTCGGGATCTTTCCAGGTCCATGCAGAACCCTTGAAATGAATGAGATAAGGATTGAACAAACTTTTGTCCATCATCTGGTAGATGTTATCCCCAGTCCGCAAGGATACTTCATATTCGCCTGAATCCCCGCCTGCAATAAGTGCTATATTATACATAGTTAATATATTTTTAGACAAAGTGCAAATATAACCATTCTCCAACAACAAACAGGCCCTGCGGCGCTGTTTTTTGAACACCGTTTTGTGTAAAAAAATGAAAATGAATGGGCGTTGTTGCGGGGGACGACATCTATAGATGCTCCCATCGGATCTCTTGCTTGAGAACTGTGGGCGGATTGCCGCCAATGACCTGGTTCTCACCTTTAAAAGTACTCTTTAGCAACGTGCCTGCTGCCACTACGCAGTGGGAAGGTATCGATGCACCTTTCAGCAACACGCACTTGCAGCCAATCCAAACGTGGTCGCCTAGGCGGATGGGCTTGTCGGGATTGATGCGCACTCCTTCCTGGTCGTAGAGCGGGTGCTCGTCCGTGTCCATCATGAGGGTGTCCCAACCTACCAGACAGTCGTGCCCGATAGTGATACGGTGTGCACAGACAATGGTGCTCTCTGCTGTCATGTTGAAGTCAGCCCCGAACGCCAGATGCCCACGCACCGACAGCTTGGAGCCGTGGCCGATGCTGGCCTTGCCGCCGAAGCTGACCGTGCCGCTCACCTGCCAGATGCTGCGGGAACGCTTGCGATCATAGTGGCCCACATCGCCGAATCCGATCCTGATCATGGCCGTCTCCACCTGCTCGGGCAGCACGACCTGTCCGTGCAATTCTCGCAAGAAGGTGCGATGTGATACAAAGACAGGCAACTTCAAGGCAGTCTTCAACGGGAAATAATGAAGGTTGAAGCGCAAGGTCTTCGGGATGGAGCAAAGAATATTCCAAAAGTCAAAAGCGGTCATTGTTGTCTTTTTATGCAAAGATGTCGGGAAGCATCATTCCCGGCAGCAAAAATAACTATTTATCGGATATGATGGACCATCATCCGCCGTTTGTACTTTCCAACTAGGTGCACAGCACGTACAGGTCGTCCCGTTGGTTGATGCAAAGCACGGGCAGTGATTGGGCGTTGCCAATGATCTTCTTCTCGCGGCGGCCCGTCAGAAGGTCACCCAAGGTGATGTACCGCGTCATCATGATGACCGTCAACGAGGCCCCGATTTCCGGAGCATACTCGATGGAGTAGCGGTCGATGTCTTTGGAAACCGACACGCTGTCGAGCTCATACTGGACCTCTAAGTTCTGATAGAGCTTCTCCACAAAGGCGATGTTTTCCGTCACCTGACGCTTCAGCCCGGCATCTTTGTAGTCATTATGCAGGATGTGAATGGTGGATTGGTAGAAGCGGCTGAAGTAACCCGCCCACAGCGCCTTCTCCTTGGCCTGCCGCTCGATGTCAAGAGGCAAAACCACATGCTGGTAGATGTCCTTGTCGGGCAGTGTCTTGCCGACGGTCATCACAGGCAGTCGCGACCCCTTGATGAAACGTAGGGCCTTGCGAAGAGAGAAGAAACCTTCCCGGCCGCTCTTGTCCACTCCGATGACGTACATGATGGTGTTGGTCTCTTCCGCATAATGGTAGAGGGTCTCTGGAAAGAAATACTGTGTCAGCATGATGGTCTCGATATCGTGATCTACCACATTCTGAGCATAGAGCAGCCAAGATTCTGTGTCTGTGTGGGAGGAGCGGTCTTCATAGGAGAAACCGAACTTGGAAACGATGGTGAGGGAGCCCGAGAAGACGGCGGCGAGCATGGCGCCATGGCACACTGCCGCCCGCCCGTAGTCGGAGTCATCGGCGATGGCAAGGATGTTCAGCTTCTTCTTCTGATCCACCGGTTCCTGTATGGTGATGGTCTCTTCCATAATGCTATGTGTTGGGGTGCAGTCCTTTGACAACGGGTTTGGCAGCTACGTACTCTTTGAGGTAGAAGGGCTCGAAATAGGCGGTATCGGAAAACGCCTGCGCCTCCCACTTCCTGAGCGCGGGCTTCAGCAAGAAACGCGCTGAGAGGGACTGCTCCACAAAGAGGGCGTTGGGGTGCTGCGACAACAACGCCTTGCATTTGGGCATCCCATTGCCACAAAAGACGATGCGATGCTCGTCAAGAAGCGGTCGGAAGGCATGTTCGTCCACGATGACCGCAGCGGGCGCACCGACCTCTCGCAGCGCTTCGTCATAATGGGCGGCGAAGACCTCCATGCGCCGTGCATCGATCATGGCCACAAACTGCGGGGCGGGCTGTCCATCGTCGGTCCATGTCTCCGCCGCCCCGTTGGCGATGCTCTCCAAGGTGCCTACCGTGATGACAGGCTTGCCTAATGAGTAGGCGATACCCTTGGCGGTGGAGGTGCCGATGCGCAAGCCCGTGTAGGAACCCGGCCCGATACTGACCACGATGCCGTCAAGGTCCTTGATCTGATGCGCTGTGCCCGCCATCAGCCGCTCGATGAACGGCAGCAGGTTCTTGGAGTGGGAGTTGCCGTCGGCACTCTCCTCGACACCAAGGATGTCCGCGCCCTGCGACAATGCGACGGAACAGATCTCCGTGGCGGTCTCTATATGCAACAATAAAGGTGTGGTGTTCATGATGATGCGTTATTGGGTGATGCCTTCGTAGATCAACTCGTGAGCTAAAAGGCGTATTCTGCTTTGGGATAATTTATTGGGATAACAATCCGGATATACTCTGTTGGAGAGGAAAACATACAACAGCCCACTGTCGGGGTCGCACCAGACCACCGTTCCGGTGAAGCCCTGATGCCCGAAGATCTTCTTGCCGGCCAGTGCAGGCACGATGGTGCTGCTGCCGTCAGCCTTGGGCGTGTGAAAGCCCAAACCGCGCTCCTGACAGCCATGCATCGGGTACATGGTCGTGAAGAGCTGCACTGTCTCCTCCGAGAGGTAACGCCGCCCCCTATAGACACCGCCGTCGAAGACCATCTTGTAGATAGCCCCTAACTCGGCCGCCGTGGTGAACAACCCGGCATTGCCGGCGTTGCCGTAAAACAAGGCGGAGGTCTGGTCGTGGACGTATCCCTGCACCACCTGCTTGCGGAAGGTCTTGTCCATCTCCGTGGGTGCCACATCCTGCTTCCGATACCCATGACTCAACGGGTTGAAGGAGGTGCGCTTCAGCCCCATGGGCCCGTAGAAGTTTTCCTCCAGAAAGGATTCCAATGACTGCCCAGTGATCTGCTCTACCATGTCTTTGAGTAACAAGAAGTTCAGATCGCTGTACTCGTACTGCTTGGCCTTCAGCTTGCTGTGTGCAATGGTGTAACGCATGGTGTCGGGATAGTCGTTGCGCAGGTATAGATGGTCTGCAACCTGGATGTCGTAGTTGGTAGAGCGATACTTGCGCAGATAGTGTTCGTTGCCCTGGATCTTGGTGTAGAAGGGGATGAAGGCCGTCAGCCCGGAAGTGTGGGTGAGTAGTTCCGCAATGGTGATGTTGGCCTTGTCAGTGCCTTTTAGATAAGGAAGATACTGTCCGATAGGGTCCGTCAGGGAGAATCGGTGGTCGTCGTAGAGCTTCATCACCGCGAGAGTGGTGGCAGCGGTCTTGGTGACGGAGGCCACATCGAACATGGTCTCCAAGGTCATTTTGTCCTGCGCGGCGTAGGTGAAGTTGCCGAAGGCCTTGTGGTAAACGACGGTGTCGTCCTTCATGGCGAAGACCACACAGCCGGGATAGACCTTGTCGGTGATGCCCTTCTGGAGTAGCTTGTCCAGACGTGTGGTGACATTCTCGGGGAGGACCGACATGTTGCCGTCGTAGCGTCTGGCATAGGAGAGCCCGGTGCCGGCAGGGAACAGGTCGATGGAGACCGGCAGAAAACCTTCACAGTTCTGCTGGCCGAAACAGGCATCCACGGCGCACTGCAGACTGTTGGGGGTGAACTGGTAAGCTACCAGGATGCCCTTGCAATGGTCCAGCGCCGGGAAGCTGTTGAGAGCGTAAGGGTTGCCCAAGTGGAGGAGCACCACCTCTTTGTTTTTGGCCAGCTCCTGGATAATGGCGACAGCCTTGGCGTCCACGCCGTAACCCTTGTTGGCCAACTGGTTGGAACCGCCATAGGCGATGATGATTCGTTGATATTTCTGGGCCTCTCCCCGGACGGTCTCCTGCTCTTTGGCGGTCGGTGCTTTGGAGATATACTGGCACGGCATCGGATAAGAGGCCAACGCCTTCTGGTAATCGCTGCGCAGCTCTTCACGCCCGATGCAGAGGAAGAGGGTGGTGGCAGCCTCCTTGAGCGGAAGGATGTGGTCGTTCTTCAGCATGGTGATGGCATATTGCTCTATCTGGTCGTTGACCAGCTGGGCGGAGGGCTCGTTCATGCGTTGCTTGATGGCAGTGATGTCGAGAGGCTTAGGCGTACGCAACAGCCCCTTGCTGGACTTGAACTCCAACACGCGCAAACACCGCTCGTTGATGAGCTCTTCAGGGATGGTGCCCTCCTCCACAGCCTTCTTGATGGCCTGGATGACAGCCCCCGTCTCCTCGGGCAGCAACAGCAGGTCCGCACCTGCCAACAGTGCCCGTATCTCGATGTCGCCCACAAACTGCTTCTGCTTCTGCACACCTTGCATCTCCAACCCGTCGGTGATAATGAGTCCCGTATAGCCATACTCTTTCTTCAACAGCTCGGAGACGATAGGGTAGGAGAGCGAGGATACGGAGTTGGGCGCCGGATCTAAGGCAGGGATGTTGAGATGCGCCACCATGATCATGTCCGGATTGATGGCCATGAGCTGCCGATATGGGTATAGCTCTAACTCGTCCAACTCGATGCGGCTCTTCTTGATGACCGGCAGGCCGAGATGCGAGTCGGTCTCGGTGTCGCCGTGCCCTGGGAAGTGCTTCAGACACCCGATGATGCCGCCTTCCGTCATGCCGTGTAGGTACAAGGCCCCCTTGAAGGTGACCTTGTCGCGGTTCTCTCCGAAAGAACGGCTGTTGATGACGGGATTCTTGGCGTTGTTGTTGATGTCGATCACCGGCGCGAAGTTGAGGTTGATGCCGACGGCCTTGCATTGCTGCGCGACCTCCTGCCCCATACGGTAGATGAGCGTGTCATGGTTGGCGGCAAGAGCCCCCAAGGTCATCTGCCGAGGGAAGGCGACACAACTGTCCAGACGCATGGCCGGACCCCACTCACCGTCAATGGAGATGAACAAGGGCACCTTGCTGACCGCCTGGATGCGGTTGGTGAGGATCGCCTGCCGCACCGGCCCGCCTTTGAAAAAACAGACACCCCCGACTTGGTATTTCTCTATCTCCGCAATCTTGCTCTGATTGTAGGCCTCGGTCTCCGTGGAACTGATCCGGATGATCATCAGCTGCGCAATCTTCTCCTCCAAGGTCATCCTTGACATGACCTGCAAGGCCCTGGACTTGAAAGTCGGCGGGGTGGTGAAACTGCTGAAGACGCCCGGCACAAACAGGAGGGCGATGAGGATGAGTAACAACCGCTTCATAACCTTCAAAATAGGCGTGGTTCGAAATATCCGTGCTCGTCAATGCCGATAAACTCGGCGATGCTGAACTGCTCGTAGGCGGCATCTATCTTGGCCGGACTGTCAATCACAATGTCCTTGGTCGCCCAGTTGATACCCACCACAATGTCAGTGGGATAGTCGAGATGATGGATTAAGTAGTCCTTGACCACATTGTAGAGCTGTTCTCCAATTTCGTGAAATCGTTCTTGGTTTTCCATAGGTCTGAAGGTGTTATGAATGAGATGCAAAAATACACATTTTCATTCATGTTTTGGAAAAACTTCATCACACTTTTCAACAACCATTGTCCGTATTTTTTTTACTTTTGCCCCCGCAATGGATATCGTGCTAATCATTTTGGGAGCGCTCTGTCTGCTGGTGGGCTTGGTGGGATGCATCCTGCCCATTCTGCCCGGCGTTCCCCTTTCATACGCTGGTCTGTGGCTCCTTCATGCCACCGACAAGGTCCAATTCAGCTGGCGATTCTTGATCGTCTGGGGTGTCGTGACCGCCGTGGTCCAGATCCTCGATGCTGTGGTCCCTGTCTGGGGCACCAAGGTGATGGGCGGCTCCAGGGCAGGCGTATGGGGCAGCACCTTCGGACTGATAGCCGGACTCTTCTTCGGCCCGTGGGGTATCGTGCTAGGCCCCTTCATCGGCGCTGTCGCCGGCGAGATCCTCGCCAACAGGACCGATAACGGCATGACACTCCGACAAGCCCTCAAAGCGGGTGCCGGCTCGTTCGTCGGACTGATGACCGGTACCGTGATGAAGCTGATATGCGTGGGCCTCATGATCTATTACTTCGTGGCCGCACTGGTGTGATTTTTTAAAGGAAAATATTCGTATTTTTGCCCCTCCGATTTCATAGTCGGTAATCACAAGATTCTTTATTATTCCAAAAGACATCAATATGGCTTCAGACAATACTTCAAGAGGATTCACCTCTAATGTGGGTGCTATTCTGGCTGCTGCCGGCGGAGCGGTCGGATTGGGCAACATCTGGCGTTTTCCCTATATGCTGGGACAGAATGGTGGCGGCGCCTTCCTGCTCGTCTATATCCTTTTCGTGCTGCTGATCGGCATCCCTTTGATGATGACGGAGTTCATCATCGGCCGTCGCTCGCAACGCAACGTCGTGGGCGCATACAGGTCGCTGAGCGGTGGCCGGAAAGGCTGGGTTCTCCTTGGCGTCTTCGGCATCTTGGCAGCATTCCTCATCTATGCCTTCTATAGCGTGGTGGCTGGCTGGACCCTCAACTATATCGTGATGGCCTTCAGCGGAAAATTGGCAGGTCTCGAACCCGCCGCCGTGGCCGACACCTTCTCCACCTTTACCCAGGGCTCCTTCTGGCCGCTGTTCTATCAGCTGCTCTTCCTTGTGCTGACAGGTCTTGTCATCACCATGGGCGTGCAGAAAGGCATCGAGAAGGTGGGTAAGATCCTGATGCCTATCCTCTTCCTGTTGCTCATCCTCATGTGTGTCCGCTCCCTTACGCTCTCCGGCTCCAGCGAGGGCATGCGCTTCCTCTTCAAACCCGATTTCAGCAAACTGACAGGACAGAGCGTGCTCTCCGCCCTCGGACAGTCGTTCTTTTCCCTCAGCATCGGCATGGGCGCCATGGTGACCTACGGCTCCTATATCCGCAAGGAGGACCGCCTCTTCAAGACCAGCATCTGGATAGCCCTCTGCGACTTGCTCGTGGCTATCCTCGCCGGCGTGGTCATCTTCCCCGCCGTCTTCGCCTTCGGCATGAACCCCGCCAGCGGCCCTGAACTGGTCTATGTGGTCCTGCCCAACGTCTTCAACAATATGCCGGCCGGCACCCTCTTCGCTGTCATCTTCTTCCTGCTCCTCGGCATCGCGGCCCTCACCTCCACCATCTCACTGCTGGAGATCATCGTGGCCTTCGCCGTGGAAGAGCTCCACTGGAAACGCTCTACCGCCTCCGCCGTCAGCACTTTGCTCGTCTTCGCGGTGGGCGCCTTCTGCACCCTTTCCTTCGGCCCTCTGAAAAATGTGACGCTCCTCAACCGTACCATCTTCGACCTCTTCGACCTGATCACCGCCTCCTATTTGATGCCTATCGGCGCACTGCTGATGACCATCTTCCTCGGTTGGTGCTTCCCCAAAGTGGAGGTCAAAGACGAACTTTCCAATGGCGGAACCCTTAAATGCAAGGCCTTCGAGCTCTATTATATCATCCTCCGTTATATCGCTCCCGCCGCCCTGGTGGTGATCATTATCTCAGGCATCGTGGGATAACATGGAATTAAACTTTTTAGGAAAATCACTATCTTTGCCGACTCAATCTTAATTACTGAAAAAATGCGTAAGAATAGCCTTATCTTATTGATAATTGCACTGTTGACTGTTTGCTCCCTGCAAGCACAAAACCCCAATAAGAATTTCCAACCCAACAAAACGAAGATGGACCAGCTGCTGAACTCCATCAACACCATGTATGTGGATACGGTGGACTTCGACCCGCTGGTGGACAAGGCAGTGGTCGAGATGCTCAAAGAACTGGACCCCCATACCTCCTATATCGCCAAAAAGGATGTGGCTGCCATGAACGAGCCGTTACAGGGCTCATTTGACGGCATCGGCGTCACCTTCCAGCTGATCAAGGACACCATCAACGTGATGGAGGTCATCATTGACGGTCCTGCCGAAAAGGTGGGCCTCATCGCTGGCGACAAAATAGTGCGTGTGGACGACACCGTTGCCTGTGGCGATGATATCACCAACGACTGGGTGCGCAGACATCTCCGGGGCAAGAAAGGATCCAAAGTGAAAGTCGGCATCATCCGTGGCCGTAATCCCGAGATCCTGGACTTCACTATCACCCGCGGTGCCATCCCCATGTATAGCATCAACGTGAGCTTTATGGTCAACGAGACGACGGGCTATGTCAAGCTGGAACGTTTCGCCGCCACCTCCACAGACGAACTTGTCAAAGCCATCAACAAACTGAAAGGGGAGGGCATGAAAGACCTCATCCTCGATCTGCGCGGCAACGGCGGCGGCTACCTCAACACCGCCTTCGAGATCTGTGACCAGTTTATCGGGGGTGTCAAGACGATCGTCTATACCGACAACTTCCGCAAAACAGGTGAGAAGTTCACCTCCGGCAAGGCAGGCGTCTTTGAGGAGGGCAAACTGATCGTGCTGGTGGACGAGAACTCCGCCTCCGCTTCGGAGATCACCTCCGGCTGTGTCCAAGACTGGGACCGCGGCCTCGTCATCGGCCGCCGTACCTTTGGCAAGGGCCTCGTCCAGAAACCCCTTAACCTGGCCGACGGCTCCCAGGTGCGCCTCACCATCTCTCACTACTATACCCCCACGGGCCGCTGTATCCAGAAACCTTATGATGACGGCCTCGACTCCTACTTCAAAGACCTGCAACAACGCGCTAACCACGGCGAACTCTATACCGCTGACAGCATCAGCTTCCCCGATTCTCTCAAATACAAGACCCCCAGAGGCCGTGTTGTCTATGGCGGCGGTGGCATCATGCCCGATATCTTCGTCCCACTGGACACGACCCGCTATTCTACCCTCTATAACGAGATCGTCCGCAAAGGCATCTTCGGTTCCTATACCGCCGATTACCTGGAGGTGAATAGAGAAAGACTGAAAAAACAATACCCCTCTTTCGAGGATTTTGAAATGAATTTCACCATTTCAGATGCTCAATATGCCGAGTTCATGGAGTTTGCCAAGAAGGAGGGCGTGAAAGACAGCGCCGCCTTCAAGTTCTCCAACTACGCCGAAGCCTTCCTCAAAACCTATAAGGATAAGCTCGATTCGATCTTTACCTCCGCCCATATCGATGTCCAAACCCTCGACACCATGTTCCAAAACTATGTCGATAAGAACTATAACGAGGCTATGCGCCTGCGTAACGAAGCTCACGTCGCGGAATATATCAAAGACTATATGCGCTTCGAGATTGCACGCGGTCTCTATGGCTATGGCGAGGCTTATCGCATCTTCCTGGAAACCGACGAGACCTTCCTGAAGGCTGTGGAGGTGATGGGCGACAAGAAAATCTTCAAACGTTTCAAGGTAGATACCAAATAGTCTATGGCAAAAATCTCTCAACGGACTATCGATGAGATCTATGCCTCCATGAAAATCGAGGAGGTGGTCGGTGACTTTGTCTCCCTGAAGAGACAAGGCAGTGGCTACGTGGGTATATGCCCCTTTCATGACGACCGAAACCCCTCGATGCACGTCACCCCACGGCTGGGCATCTATAAGTGCTTCGTTTGCGATGCCAAAGGCAATGCCATCAATTTCCTGATGGAACACGAGAAGATTACCTACCCTGAAGCCCTGGAATACCTGGCCAAGAAATACAGTATCACCATTGAATATGAACGGCCAGAGACCGATGTCGAACGCGAGCAACGCACCGAACGCGAGAGCCTCTATCTGGTCAATGAATTTGCCGAGAAGTTTTTCATTGACCAACTTCATAATACCGAGGAGGGACAGCTGATGGGCATGTCCTATTTCAAGGAGCGCGGCTTCAAGGACAGTACCATCGAACAGTTCCATCTGGGCTATTGCCCCGAGGCGTGGGACACTTTCACCAAAGAAGCGCTGAGACAAGGCTATCAAGAGGATTTTCTGCTAAAGCTGGGCCTGACCCATAAGACCGCTAACGGCAAGCTCTACGACTTCTACCGCGGCCGCGTTATCTTCCCCATCCATAACGTGTCCGGCAAGGTGATCGGCTTCGGCGGACGTGTACTCAAAAAGGATGAGAAGACGGCCAAATACTACAACTCTCCCGAGAACGAGATCTACCACAAGCGCGAGACCCTCTACGATATCTATCTGGCGAAGAAGGCGATACGCGCTGCCGACAATATCTATCTCGTGGAAGGATATACCGATGTGATCTCTATGTTCGAGTCGGGCATCGAGAACGTGGTGGCCTCTTCCGGTACCTCCCTGACGGAAGAACAGATACACATCCTCTCCCGCCAGAGTAAGAACATCACGGTGCTTTACGACGGCGACCGGGCTGGCATCAAGGCCTCCCTGCGCGGCATCGACCTCTTGCTCAACAAAGGCATGAATGTCAAGGTCTGCCTCCTGCCCGATGGCGAAGACCCCGACTCTTTTGCTAAGAAACACCGCGACAGCGAACTGAAAGAGTATCTGGAACAGAACACGACCGACTTTCTGCTCTTCAAAGCCCAGATTCTGTCGGAAGAAGCAGGCCATGACCCCGTGAAACGCGCCGCCATGGTCAGCGACATGCTCAAGTCTATCGCCGGCATCCAAGACAATATCGTCCGCGCCTTCTATGTCAAGGAGTGCTCCCGACTCTTCAACCTGCCGGAAGAGACCCTTAACAACGAACTTAGAAGGGTGGTGTGGGCTAATATGCGTTCTGCCAAAGGCTCCTCGTCTTCCACTCCCGCTGAAACCTCGCAGGCTGTTGATCCTTTCCCACATATAACCATCACCAGCCCGAAACAGGAGACCACCCATGACAATAAACTCTATGAGTCGGAGAAAAATCTGCTGTTACTGCTGCTGCAACATGGGTGCTATGAGATATACATCGAACAAGACGGGGAGAAACAGCCAGTGCGTATCGACCAATATATTTGCGATGAACTGTTTAATGACCAGATAACCCTGAAAAGCCCGGTCCTTGCCCGTACCTTCGATAGCTACGTCAAAAGCGCAGAACTGCTCAAAGACCAGAACGCCATTCAACGCGCACTGCTGATGAGCGAAGATGAAGAGGTGCGCAATTTTGTGATGGAAAACCTGCCTACCGAAATCCCCAAGGTGAGTGCCAACTGGAAAGAACGCTTTGAAATCCTGGTCTCCTCTACTCATGACAATGTGATGCTGCTTCAGCAAGAGGTGCAGAACGTTCTGTTGAACCTGAAACTCCGCATCGTGGAAGAGACCATCAGCTATATTGAATCTCAATTGAAACAGCCCGATTTGGAAGAGGCTGATACAGAACTGCTTCTTGGGTACATGTGCGAACTGCTCCAGACCCGGAAGACTATCTCTACTTTGTTGAACAGAACTGCGAGTTAAAAGAATTATGAAACAGAAATTGAACTTGAAACAAATCGATTGGAAAGACATTCTGAAGACCTACCTGCTGATAGTAGTGGGCACTTTCATCATGTCCATAGGCTTTGTGGTCTTCATCTCCCCGTTGAAACTGGCCCCTGGCGGTGTCTATGGTATCGCCATCATCCTGCACCACGTCTTCAACTTCCCCATTGGTTTGTCCGGTGTCTGTCTGGATCTCCCTCTACTGTTGATTGGCACCCTGTGGCTGGGTCCTAAGTTCGGCATGAAGACGCTGGTGGGTGTCATCACCCTGCCGGCTTTCATCTCTCTCTGGGAGAAGATTTACGGATATGCACCCTTGATCGCGTTGGCGGGTGACCCGATGACTCCAGACCCGTCCGCTACCTTTATCCTGGCCCTCTTCGGAGGCGTGCTCGTGGGCTTAGGCCTCGGCCTCATCTTCAAGACCCGCGCCACCTCCGGCGGTACCGATATCATCGCCATGATCATCGGCAAGTATGTCAAACATGTCCCGCTGGGCACCCTGCTCATGATCGTCGATTCCACCATCGTGCTCGCAGCCCTCGCCGTCTTCAAAGACTGGACCATCCCATTGTACTCCTGGCTCGTCATCTATGTGACCGGCATTGTGATGGACAAGGTCATCGCGGGCTTCTCCTCCAACAAGGCCGTCCTTGTCATCTCAGACAAGTATGAAGAGATCCGCCAGCATATCTTCGACGAACTCGACCGTGGCGGCACCTATCTCAACGGTGAAGGTATGTATAATCACGATGAGAAGAAGGTGATCTTCACCTCCATCTCCCCGAAACAACTCCCGATATTGATTCATTTTGTACACGAAATAGATCCTAAAGCCTTTATCTCCGTCCTCGATGCGTCTGAAACGCTGGGAGATGGATTTATGTCTTTAAAAGAGAAAGCATTACAATAAATTATGGTGAGAGAAGAAGTAATCAAAGTGCTGCAAGATATTTACGACCCCGAAATCCCAGTGAACATCTGGGAGCTGGGATTTATATACAAACTGGACGTGGACGACCAAAACAATGTCCATATCCTGATGACACTGACTGCCCCTAATTGCCCTGTGGCAGAGTCCCTTCCTATGGAGGTGCAGACACGCGTGCAGATGGTCAAGGACGTTAACAAGGTGGATGTGGATATCACCTTCGATCCCCCTTGGGAGATGTCGATGATGTCCGATGCCGCTCGTGTGGAACTGGGTCTCTTCTAATTCAGAAATGGTTTTATAGCACGGTCAAAGATGCCGTTGAGATAGGCGATGACCATGCCGTAGTTGCTGACGGGGATTCCGAGATCAACCGCTGTTTTCAGTCTGTTCAACAACTGCCGGTGTGTAATCATACAACCGCCGCATTGGATGACCATAGCATATTGACGGATGTCGGGAATCTCGTCCAGCCCCGCCACAAAGTCGAAATGCAATTGTCTGCCCGTGTGCTGCATGATCCAACGGGGCAGCTTGTGCCGCCCGATGTCGTCACATGAGGTGCGGTGCGTGCACGACTCCAGCATAAGGATGCGGTCGCCGTCTTGTAACAGGTCCAAATGCGGCGTCCCCTCCAGATAGTGCGCAAAGTCACCCTTGTGATGCGCCAGCACGATGCTGAATCCTGTCAACGGAATCTCCTCCGGCACTATTTGCGACACGCGCCCGAACATCTGACTGTCGGTGACCACTAACTTGGGCGCTTCATGATGGACAAGATAGTCAGCCACTTTGTCTTCTTTCAAGACCACTGCCACGGCATCGTGATCCAAGATGTCGCGGATCAACTGTACCTGCGGCAGTATCAGACGCCCCTCGGGCGCCTCGGTGTCGATGGGGGTGACTAACACTACCGTGTCGCCCTCCTCAACAAGGTCGCCCAACAGAGAGTGCGAGATGTAGGCCGAAGAAGGCATCAATTGGACCATTCCCTCGATCATGCGGTCAATGCCGGCATGCGTTTTGGCACTCACATCCCAGACGGGATAGGGGATGGCCTTGTCGGAGACCTCGCCGAGGTCGCATTTGTTGTTGACGACCATGAAAGGGATGGCGTATTCCTCGAACTGCTCGACCAGCCGCTCTTCAGCCTCGCCAAAGGCGCGTCCAGCAATGACGAGCAAGGCCATGTCTATCTGTTTCAGGACTTCCAGACTCTTCTGGATGCGCTTGCGCCCGACAACGCCCTCGTCATCAATGCCGGCAGTGTCGATGAGCACCACGGGCCCAATACCAAAGATCTCAATCGACTTCTTGACAGGATCAGTGGTGGTGCCAGCCTGGGCATCCACGATGGCAATGTCCTGCCCTACAATGGCGTTGATGAGCGAGCTCTTGCCATTGTTGCGGCGGCCAAAAATGCCGATGTGCGGTTTGTTCTCTCTTCCTTTCATGCCTCTACAGTGCCAAAAAGATCGTAAGGAGCCGCCTCGGTGATCCTGACAGGATAGAATTCCCCAATTACCAACGGCTGCTCTTTGGTGATGAATACCAGGTTGTCCACGTCCGGGGAGTCGAACTCCGTGCGGCCCACATAGTAGTCCTCCTCCTCGGCATCCACCATGACCTTCAAGGTCTGGTCCACCTTTTCTTCGTTGAAAGCCAAGGAGATCTCCTCCTGGAGCCGCATGATGTCATTGTATCGTTTGGTCTTGACCGACTTCTTGATGGGATCGCCCAAGTCGTATGCCGGGGTGTGCTCTTCCTGCGAATAGGTGAATGCGCCCAAACGCTCAAACTGTGCCTTGCGGATGAAGTCCAACAACTCTTGGTGCTGCTCATGAGTCTCCCCTGGATAACCAGTGATCAAGGTGGTGCGCAATGCGATGCCCGGCACCTTCTCCCGGATGGTCTCTATCAGCTGATGGATATAACGGGAACTGCCTCCACGCCGCATGCTCTTCAAGATGTCGTCACTGATATGCTGCACGGGGATGTCCAAGTAACGGCAATACTGCGGATATTTGTTCATGACATCCAAGATCTCCACCGGGAAGTTGAGCGGATAGGTGTAGTGCAGCCGTATCCATTCAATGCCTTTGACCTGTGCCAATGCCTCCATCAACGCCGCCAACTCCTGCTTGCCCGTCAGATCCACCCCGTAATAGGTCAGGTCCTGCGCGATCAACATGACCTCCTTTACGCCTTGAGCTGCCAACTTTTCCATCTCCTCCACCAGCATGGGTATGGGCTTGGAGACCTGCTTGCCGCGGATGAGCGGGATGGAACAGTAGGAACATTGATGGTCACAACCCTCTGAAATCTTCAGATAGGCATAGTGGTGCGGTGTGGAAAGCAAACGGTCGGTGCTACGCAATAACTGGAAGTCTTCCGAACGCAACAACTCCGACAACTCCGCGAAATCATAATAGCCGTCCACCTCCGGCACCGACTCCAATAAATCTGGCTTGAATCGCTTCACCAGACAGCCTACCACGAAGATCTTCTTCACTAGGCGGCGCTTCTTGCGCACTACCTGCTCCAGGATTTCGTTGACAGACTCCTCCCGGGCATCACCGATGAAACCACAAGTGTTGATGATGACGACATCACTTTTTCCCGGACTTTCATAGATGACCTGGTGCCCTTGCTTCTGCAACTGAGCGGCAATCACTTCGGAATCCACCACGTTCTTGGGACAACCCAGCGTAATAATATTGAATGTCATAGCGCTTCTGTCTTTTTGATGCGCAAAAATACAAAAAATACGATAAAACAGGAAATTGTTGACATCCATTCAAGATGCCCTTGTGGAGAGGTATTCTCGCAAAGATCTGATAATTAAAGAGATATATTTGTGGAGAAGAATGAATAAGCGTGTTGTGAAAATCAGATAATTTTGTATTTTTGCCGTCCAAATTTTTTACACACAAATATCAATAAATTATGGCAACAAGAATCAGATTACAGAGAAGAGGTAAAAAGAATCAACCTTTTTATCACCTTGTAATTGCGGATGGTCGTGCACCACGTGACGGACGTTTTATTGAAGATCTGGGCACCTATAACCCACTGACCAATCCTGCAACCCTCAACATTAACTTTGATCGCGCTTTGTATTGGCTGGAAAACGGTGCTACTCCTTCTGACACCGCCCGTGCGATTCTTAAAAGAGAAGGTGTCTATTTGATGAAACACCTTAGAGGTGGTATCGCCAAGGGCGCTATCTCCGAGGCCCAGGCTGAATCCAAATTCAACCAGTGGAAAGAAGAGAAAGCCAGCAAGCTGAACAACATCGTTCGTCAGGATGCCGAGACAGCCCGCAACATCAGAAAAGAGAGACTGGCTGCTGAAACGAAAGTGAAAGAAGCTATGTCTGCCAAGATCGCTGCTCGCAACGCTGAAATCGCTGCTGAAGCCGCTAAGAAGGCTGAGGAAGAAGCTGCCGCTGCTGCTGCTGAAGCCGCTGTGGAAGAAGCTCCCGCCGCTGAAGAAGCTCCGGTTGTTGAAGAGGCTCCTGAAGCATAATGTACAAGGACTATTTCTATTTGGGCACACTGACCAAACCTTTCGGATTAAAAGGTGGTCTGTGTGCCTTTTTTGATGCCGACAACCCCGAACACTACCAAACCCTGACCGCCGTTTTCCTCGACCTCGACGGCGAACTGATCCCATACCAGATCGACAAGATCCAGTATAGAGGCCGTAACCAGTTTATCATCCAATTTGCCGGCATGAATGCCGAGGAGGCTAAAGAATTCGTGCAGGTGGATCTATATCTCCCATTGTCTGCACTGCCTCCCCTCGAAGGCAACCATTTCTATTTCCATGAGGTGATCGGATTCCAAGTGGTCGATCAGGAGAGAGGCCCCATCGGAACCTGCACAGGATTCATGGAACTCTCCAACAACCCCGTCATGCAAATCGACTGCCAAGGACGCGAAATCTTGATCCCCGCCTCTCAACAGTTTGTCACAAAGGTGGATAGAGATGGAAAAGTGCTTTACGTGGAGACCCCGGAAGGACTGATAGATGTCTATCTCTCCTAAGAAGACTACCCTTGGAATACCTTCAGTAGAATGAACAACACTACCTCCAGCAAAAGCAAGGCGGCCAGAAAGAGATAGTGCCAGACCTTCTGCTCTTTCACATAGGTGAAATATTTGTTGAGGAAGTAGTTCAGAAAACCAATAGGAACCGCCACAATCGCTGCCGCAACGTAATTGTTGATCTCCCATCGGTCTTTGAACAACCGGATCATGAAGTAATTGCAGAAGAATGTGACAGAATAGACCAAGATGAACTTGAATATCAACCGGAAGTCTTTGTTGCGGAACACCAGCGCCCCGTATGTCTTGAAGTTGAAAAGGACACTGAATATCGTCCCGAAAAGATTGGCCCAGAACAAGGCGTCAATTCCCGGAATCAGCCCGAATAGATACCGCAATGTGGCAAAGATGCACCAACCCACTGCCGTGTTGAGCGCTGCCGTGAAGATGAAGCGGATGAACTGTGGCTCCAAGAACCGCCGGAGAGATGTCTTGACTTCTTTTTTTTCCATAAAAACCGCAAAAATACAAAAATGTCTCATCTGTCAAAAAAAATATCTTCACCACCTGCCCAAAATCCACTTTTTTTAACCTTGAAAATTAATATTTTAGTGGATGTGTTTTGGAATGGAAAAAATCTTATATTTGCACCCCAAAATTTATGGCAATGGATGAGAAGCAGATAAGAGAGGATTTTAAACTCCGACTGGCTGGTGTTGAGGATGGAACATATTGCTTCTCAGTATGTTGCGATAAAGAGTTCTTTGAATTGGCCGAGATATCCGAGATTCAGGACGGCAAGTTGGATTTGCGGATTGAAATGGTGAGAAATGACAAATTGATCACGATTTCAATGCATTTCGAGGGCGAGGTGGTTATGACCTGTGACCGCTGTCTGCTCCCTGTCAACCTGCCGATGGACTTTGACTCCCACCTGGTCGTGAAACTGGTTCCGGAAGTGGAGGAAGGCGCGAACGAAGATGATGACGATATGTGGGTGATGGACGAGAATGCCTATGAGGTGGACCTTTTCCACTATGCCTACGAGACCATCATGCTCGCCTTGCCTCACAGGGTCGTTCATGAGGATGACCCCGACGGTAACCCGACCTGCGACCCCGCTGTCATGGATGTCCTGAACAATTTGTCGTCCACTTCCAAGGAGAAAGAACCCGATCCCCGCTGGGATGCGTTGAAAAACTTGAAATTAGAAGATTAAAAACTATAAAAATTAAAAATTATGCCTAATCCAAAAAGAAGACACTCAGCAATGAGAAGAGATAAGAGAAGAGCTCATGATTTCATCACTGCTCCTCAGATGACCACCTGCAGCCACTGCGGCGCACCGATTTTAACCCATCGTGTATGCCCGGAATGCGGCTACTATAGAGGCAAACAAGCCGTCGAGATCAGCGGCGCTGCCCAATAATCGTTTTTTGCCCTATATATGGTGATTGTAAGATAGATGACATACTAACCTATGTCATCTTTTTCTGTTTTATGATATGAAGATAGTTTTTGCCACCCACAACCTGCACAAGAAATCGGAAGCCGCCGCCATACTCGGCCCCCAATGGGAACTGCTGGCCCTTCCCGATATTGGATGCCTCGAGGATATTCCTGAAACAGCCGATACCCTGCAAGGCAACGCCCTCCAAAAAGCACACTATGTCTTCGACCATTTTCATGCCAACTGTTTTGCCGACGACACTGGACTGGAAATCGAAGCTCTGGATGGCGCCCCGGGCGTCTTCTCTGCCCGCTACGCCGGCGAAGGATGCTCCTATTCCGACAACGTGCAGAAGGTACTGCGCGAAATGAAGGGCATTACCAACCGCAAAGCTTGCTTCAAAACGGTGGTCGCCCTGATCCTCGATGGTCAAGAGTATCTCTTCGAGGGACGGGTGGATGGCCAGATCCTGACAACACCGAGAGGCAGCGAAGGATTCGGATATGACCCGGTCTTCCTGCCCGATGGTTTCGATAAGTCTTTTGCAGAAATGGACGCCTCTCTGAAGAATTCAATCAGCCACCGCGGACGCGCGATGCAAAAGCTGATCAGTTTTCTCCAGAATAGATAACTATTTGTCGTCCAGAATCTTTAGAAAACGCAACAACACCCCCTTGATTTCTGTTAAAGAGGCTACAATGGTCGCATTGTCCGCCTCTTCAATGAGATGGTCGCGCATCGCATCCTTGGCCCGCTGCAACGAATAGCCTTTGACGCGCGTGAGGTAGTAGATGGTGCGTAAGATCGAGATGTCGTTTTTGGAAAAATAGCGGTTTCCCTTTTTGTTGGTCCGCGGCTTCAGATAATGACTGAACTCGTTCGACCAATAACGGATGGTTGATACAGGCACCTGGAAGATCTGGGCGGTCTCCCCGATGCTGTAGTACAGCCGGTCTTCATCATGATATGACTCAGGCAACGGGATCTGCTGGTCTAACTCTTCATTTATATCACTCATCTTCATGTTGTTTGCGGCGCCGTTCATCTTTTTCTTTGATGCTCTCGCGCTTGTCGTATAACTTCTTTCCTCTCGCCAAGGAAATGTCTAATTTGGCATAACCCTTTTCATTGATCCATAATAATGTGGGGACGATGGTGAACCCCCGCTCGTTCAATTTGCTCATCAGCTTGCGCAACTCTTTCTTGGTCAACAACAACTTGCGGTCACGCTTGGGCTGATGGTTGTTGTAACTGCCGTGCGTGTACTCGCTGATGTGCATATTGTGAACCCATAACTCGTTATTGGTAAAAGAACAATAGGCATCGGTGATATTGGCCCGTCCGGCCCGGATGGACTTGATCTCCGTGCCAGTCAATACGATGCCAGCTGTGAACGAGGTGGTCAGGAAATACTGGTATTCCGCCTTCCTGTTCTTGATGGCAATCTGTGTATTGGTTGTGTTTTTCACCATGTCTTGAAAATATGTGCAAAAATACACTTTTTTGTTGTAATTTTGCACGTTCAATAATGAAAGGAGATACTCGGATGGATAATCAACAGAAAGAAGATACGGCCGACAGAATCCGCAACGTGGCCGTCGTCTTGGCAGGAGGATCAGGAAAACGATTCGGAAGCACTGTCCCTAAACAGTTTATGATCGTTAACGGCAAGATGCTTCTGGAGTATGCCGTTTCCACTTTTGAAGCACATCCCGCCATTGACGAGATCTTTGTCGTGGCGCATTCCGATTACCTGGAGGTGGTGCAGAATGCAGTCCGCCAGAATGGCTGGCGTAAGGTGAGCCGAGTTCTGCCAGGAGGGAAGGAACGCTATGAGTCCACCATGGCGGCCCTGCAGGCATTGCCATCGTCTGCCTCTTGCAACCTCCTGTTGCACGATGCCGCCCGTCCACTCGTCTCCCCTCAGATTATCACGCGAGTGACTGAGGCTCTCCGAGATCATCAGGCCGTAGATGTGGCGGTGCCAGTGACCGACACGGTCTTGCAAACGGATGCGACAGGCCACTATATCCAACAAGTTCCCGACCGCCGGTCGCTGATGGCCAGTCAGACCCCGCAAGCCTTTCATTTGCAGATCCTCCAAGAAGCCTATCGCCGTGCCATGGCCGCAGGTCCTATGCTTAACACCGACGATTGTGGAGTGATCCTGCAGTTCATGCCGGAAGTACCCGTCTTCATTGTCCCCGGAGACCCCCGCAATTTCAAGGTCACCTATCCAGCAGATCTCGATCGCATAGCCCAAATGCTGTAGTACAGGATAGGGTAAAAAAAAAAAAGAGGAAGTCATGCGACTTCCTCTTCAAATTTCTGAAATATCCCCAAGCTTACATGGTGAAACGAACGGGAACTTTGAAGTAGCAACGTACAGGTCTGCCGTTGTTCTTGGCCGGTTTCCATTTAGGCATGGCCATGATACCGCGGACAGCCTCTTTGTCACAATCCGGGAAAAGGGAGTTGACAACTTTGGCGTTGCTGACACGTCCGTCTTTCTCAACCACGAATTCCACCAACACGATGCCTTGGATGTTGTTGTCACGAGCCATCTGCGGGTATTGGATTTCGTTTCTCAAGAATAAGTTGAGCGCTTCCATACCGCCAGGGAATTCCGGCTGCTCAGCAGCGAAGTGGACAGGTGCTTCCTCTTCTTCCGGAGTCTCTACAATAGCTACATCCAAGTCGGGAAGATCTTCGATGACGGTCTCGTCGTCAATCTCGACGTCGAAATTGAAATCGTCAGCAACTTCCGTGGCATTGTCAACCAAGTTGATGATGAGCTCTTGTTGTGGAGCGGCTGCTGGAGGAGGGGGAGGAGGAGTCTGGTCCGTGGCAATGACATCTTCGTCAGACACTTCGATGAAGTCATCGTCGGGAGCTACGAAACCAGGAGCTTTGGTCTCGCTTGCAAACAATTCAAAGCCGGCATAAACCAGACATAATACAACTACCAAACCAACGAGAATGAAGAGCGTTCTCTTATTCTCCAGGTTTCCTTTGTCGGTCTTTTTTGCTATCATAGCAGGTGTATTTTAATGGGTGATACTTATTCTTATAACGACAGCGCAAAAATAATATTTTATTTTTGAAAAAAAAAGTTTGATTATTTTTTTTTATTGGTAGATGGCTCCCCCGCAATTGTCACGTTCTGCACCCGTAACGCTCCGAAGGCAATTATCTTTGCCATACAATCTTAGCATTCCTAAAAAGGCAAAGATGAGGGCTTCCTTATAGTTGACAATCCTCATATCTGGCACCTCGATATGGGCATGGGAGAGGTGCTGTAGTCGTTCAACAAGGAAACAATTGAGCGCTCCTCCACCGGTTGTCAGCACAGTGGTGGCCGATTCAGGTATGGCTTGGGCAACCATCATCGCGATGTGTTCTGTCAGGGTGCGCAGCAGATCCGCGGTGGCATTTTCGGAATGTTGGTTGATCAAAGGCAGCAGATGCTCTTCGAACCACTCCTTGCCTAGAGATTTGGGCGGTTTCTGTTGGTAGTAGTCTATTCTGTTCAACTCTTCCAGCAGGTTAGGGATGAGATGACCGCTACGGGCCAGCAAGCCGTCCCGGTCGTATTCCAAGCCTGCGCCCTGTGCCATCAAATTGAGAGCCATGTTGCATGGAGACACATCAAAAGAGATCCGCTTTCCTTCTTGCCGAAATGAGATGTTGGAGAAACCACCTAAGTTAAGGCAGGCATCATAGTCACCAAAAAGCAACTCGTCACCGATAGGCACCAGCGGAGCCCCTTGTCCACCCAAAGCCACGTCCGTGGACCGGAAATCACATATTGTCTGGATGCCGGTGCGTGCGGCGATGGCGGCCCCTGACCCGATCTGGGTGGTGAGGTGCAGGTCGGGACGATGAAACACGGTGTGCCCATGGGAAGCTATATAGTCCGGCCGCTCCCGCCCCTGAAGCCATCGGTTGAGGCAGTCGCCAATGTACGCTCCCAGCCGCACGTCCAAAAGCGCATAGTCGAAGGCCGACAGATGCATGGCTTCGCGCAAGGTACGTTGCCACGCTTCCGGATAGGGTATGGTGACGGCGTCCCAAATCTCATAGTGCCAACGCCCCTCTTCCTCGGAGAAAGAACACCACGCCAGGTCCAGCCCGTCCAACGAGGTGCCTGACATCACACCGATACCATGGAGCTCTGTTTTTTTCATGCTTCTATAAGATGGAAAGTCTGTCCAAATGCATGCTGTGGGAACCCTTGACCAACACCAGACAATCTTTCAGGGGCGCAGTCTCCAAGAATTCATTCAGGGCTTCCACCGTCGGGAAGGAGTGGTCTGGATGGTGCGCTGCAAAGGCTTGCCCCACGAAATAGGCCTCTATGGAGAACTCTTTGCACAATTCAATGATATGTTGGTGCTCTTGGCTGCTGATGTCGCCCAACTCTAACATGTCACCTAAGATGGCCAGCTTGCGAGGTGCCTTCAGAAGAGCTAAGTTGCGCAAGGCGGCCTCCATGCTGGTCGGGTTGGCATTGTAATAGTCCGATATGATGGTGTTTCCCTTGATCTCGTTGATCTGGGAACGATGGTTGGAAGGCTCGTAATGACTCAGCGCATGGACTATCTGTGACTCCGAAACGCCAAAAAACAAACCGATGGCCGCCGCCCCTAGACAGTTGTATATGTTGTAACTGCCCGTCAAGTGGGTCTGTGCAGCAAGATTTCCAATGCTAACCTCTAAAAATGGAGACATCGACAAGATGTCTGCCTCGCCATGTTCCGCATAAAAGACTACCTTGTCGTAATCGAGGTCTTGTCGCAAAATAGAGTCGTTATGGTTGACAAACAAGGTGCCGTGGTCTGCCATGACGGAGCGATACAGGGCTTTTTTGGTGTGGATGATCTCTTCCACAGATCCGAACCCTTCGATGTGCGCTTTTCCTATGTTGGTGATAAGGCCGTGGTTTGGTCGGGCGATCCTGCATAGGTCGGCAATCTCACCAGGATGGTTGGCCCCCATCTCAACAATGGCGATTTCATCCTCAGGACGGATGGAGAGCAGGGTCAAGGGCACCCCGATATGATTGTTGAAGTTGCCTTGGGTACAAGCTGTACGGAACTTCTCCGACAGCACTGCTGCTGTCAACTCTTTCGTGGTGGTCTTGCCGTTGGTGCCGGTGATGCCGATGACGGGAATCTGCAATTGCTGACGCTGGTGGGCGGCCAACAACTGCAATGTTGTCAACACATCATCCACGACCACATAGTTCGGATGGTTTTGGAAAGCCTGGCGTTCGGTGATGACGTAGGCGGCTCCAGCTTGCAAAGCCTGCTCTGCGAAGTCATTGCCGTCAAAACGCTCCCCTTTCAGACAAAAGAAGAGACAGCCGGGCGTGATATTTCTGCTGTCAGTGCAGATGACCGGATGTTCCAAGTATTTTTGATATAGTGCTTGCATGAATGTATAGGTTGTTTAGAAATCAGTGCCAATGGAGAAAAGGAACATGCCCTTCTTGTTGGTGATGGCGAAATCCTCCACGCCCCAGGCATAGTCCAGTCGCAGGAAATAACTGAGGATGGAACATCGCAGACCCACACCGAAACCGCCCACAAAAGGATCCACCTGACGTTTGATCATGACGGAGATGGGGCCGTTTGTGATGTATCGCGTGTAAAGACAGTTCTCTTCGGAATAGGGGGTAAGACCTGTCCAAGCGGTGCCGACATCGGCGAATATGTTCAGCTGCATGGAGTTGAAAAGTTCCAAGCCGACCTGATGACCGGCAATCAATTGCACAATGGGTATCCTGAGCTCTCCGGAAAACAAAAGGAAGGAGGTGCCGTTGCGGATGTTCTGCTGGAATCCCCGCATATTGGTGGCAAGGGTCTGGTAAACGTAGTTCTTGGACAAATCAACCCAGATGTTGCTGTTGAATTTAGCATTGACCCAGTTGTCCACACCGCCCATGAAATAGACGAGTCGCGCCGAGCCGATGTTGGTGGAGGCGGCCGCGCGGAAAGCCAATGTCATGTTCTTGTACAAATGGAAAGAATGTCGGGCATCAAAGCCTAACACCAGCAAGTTCTGGGTGTTGCGCTCCGCCAGCTGGTCGTATTCGGCAAAAATCTTGACCTTGCTGCCTTTCCACAAGTTCGTGTATAACTCTTTGGAAGAATCAAAGACGTACTCCAGTTTTGCTCCCGCCCACAGATGGTGCGTGGTGGGCTCCCGCAAGGAATTGTCACTCAGCGATCCGATGATGTGCGTCTCATAACGGCCTTTCAAGGTCAGTCGAACACTGTTGCTCTTGTTGAATGGGAACTTCAAAATGTAGAACAGACTGTTGGAGGTCTGCTTCGAGGCATAGTCGGAAGCATCGGCACTGAGGGCCTGTCGGTAGAGCACTATCTGGCGGTCTAACCGCTTCGATAAATTCTCAAAGCTGAACATAAACTCGTTGTTCTGTAGGTTGAAGGAGAAACGGAAACCCGCCGTGATGCGGTAGTCTTCAAACAAGTCGTGAATACCTAACATGAAAAGCGCATTGATGCCAGTGTTGAGGTAGATGGGCGACGTGCCTCCCGCAAACTGCTGGTAGGAGGTATTCAAGAAGGAAAAGTCGGCTTGCGTGATGACCTTGTTGATGGAATATTGTACACGATAACCCGTGCCGACGGGGATCTCCATCCGCTCTTTCTTCGGCTTCTTGAGTGTGTCGGCCTGCAAATTATGCTCGTGAGTGGCCACAGGGTCAAGGTCGGACTCGTAAACCGGCAGGAATCCATGCTGGCTTGCCAGGACATCCTTGTTGGTCTTGTCTTCGTTGGACTTGCGGACACTGTCGGCCGCAATCACCTCTTGCATCAGCTTTTGATAATAAGGGGTGGGGACGATTGCCGGCGTGTACAACGGATTGAATGGCCGAAAATGAATACGCTCGGCCTTGTCCATCAATAGGATGTCGGCGATGGTTTGAGAGGAGGGACTGTAAGCATGGTCCAGAATGTTGTAGGCATGGTCTGTCAAGGCACTGCTCTTGGCAAAATAGGCGTAATGTATGGCTGTGTCTATGCGACTGATGGTGCTGTCAAAGACCGCCGTATAACGGTTGACAATGCCGTCGTTGTCACTGAGGTAGAGAATCTGTCTCCCATCCAAAGGATAGATATCGTACTCGTTGCCATACGGTGTGTCGGTGGCTCGCATCAACTTCAAATCCTTTTTTCCATAGTCATAAAGGAAAATATCATACCGCTTCTGTGGCTGCGCATCCATAAAGTCCTCTTTCAACTGAATGGAGTCGGTGGGACGGTTGGAGGAGAAGACAATCTGCTGCGGGGTGAGAAAAGCAGGCCCGTAGTCGTCGTAGAAGTCATTGGTCAGATTCTGGAACGAGTGCGAGAGGAAACTGTACAGGAAAAGGTCTGATTGCCCGTGTTGAAAACCGGAAAACAACATCGTCATGCCATCCTCCGAGTAGGTCCAGGAGGTGATCTTCTCGACATCCACCAGCTGTTTCTTGTCCCAATTGCCCGTAGAAAGGTTGTATGCTTGGTAGTAGCAGTGCCCTTTCGACTCCAAGGTCAGGCCCAATCCCTCGCCCGTGGGATGCCATTGGATGATGGGGTAGGAGAGGTCGGGGTTGTCTTCCGTCTTCTGGTAACGTTTGAAGATACATTTGGGACGGTTGCTCATTCCCGTCTGTAACCATACCCGCACCTGCCCTGACTCGTTGGTGACATAGGCATAGCAGTCTCCATGAGGCTGGAAGCAGATGTGCTGATAATGACGGTTGCTCTTGGGATGCGACAGAATGCCTACGGGATGAAACTTGTCAAGGTTCTGGTGATACAGGACGTAATAATATTTGTACCAGTTGAGCAACAAGGTCCGATAAGGGATGCCTGTGGAATAGTAAAAACTGCGCTCCACCATCTTGGTGGCGCGGGTGTTGTGCAGAATGCGGGGGATGATGCGTTCTCCATAGGTGTCCACAATGAACTTCCAGAAAGAATGTCCAGCATAGGTGGCATCCACAGGCGACAGATAGTCGATGTCGGCGTATCGCCGCGTCAGCATGCCATCCATGACATGAGCGTCGATGTCAGAGTTCCAACGTTCTCCAAAGTAGGAAGATAGACCGCTGTAAAACCATGACGGAACATTGATGAGATACTCTGAAGAGATGTTGGCCCCCATGGATGCTCCCTCCGTCAGCCAACGGGCATAAACGTTCATGATGCCGCTGCGAATCATCCGGTCCAAATGGGCATGACTGCCGTCAAAATACAAATATATCTTCGTGCCGGAGATGTTGGTCACCCCTCCCTGATTGTAAAAGTCTTCATCGTCGTAGGCGAAGTTCGACTCCCGAAAGTCAGCCTGCGTGTTGTACACAATCAACTGCAACTTCTTCCGCGAGGTGTAGTTGAGCAAGTGCTCGATCTCATCTATCACCTCGGGAACTTTATAAAAGACATATTGCGCCAACTCCCGCCCCGTGGGATAGTAATAGACGTCATACTGCTCCGACCGCAAATACTGCCAGTTGAAATTCTGATGCTGCACCCGGTTTTTGCCAAAGGTGATCTGCGAGCCATTGTAGAATTGAGCCTCCCCATCTGTAGGAAGACAAATTCCTATCATGCACAGCAGTACGCTGATAATCAAATCTTTATATGTTGTAGATGGTCTCAAAGTTTCTACTTCTCCAAAATCGCTGCAAATCTACATAAAATATAGGAGAAATGGTCGCCCTGCACGAAAAAATACGGCTGTCAAAAATGCTATGATGTGGAGAGCTGGACCACCCTTATGGTCCTGTCGTTGAACAGCCTATGTCGTTTTCAACAAAACGTTGATAAAATTCCGAAGGTTTGCGATAGAGAAAAAATGAAAAAATGTATTTTTGCCAGCTGTTCACTGAATCATTTACAAAATTTAGTTTATAGCACTATGGGAGGGTTTTTCGGGGTGGTCTCCAAAGAGAACTGCTCAACCGATTTGTTTTACGGTATTGACTATCATTCGCACTTGGGCACCAAACGTGGTGGTATGGTGACGATGCATGACAATATCTTCTACCGCTCAATCCACAACATCGAGAATTCCTATTTCAGAACCAAATTCGCAGACTCCATCGGGAAGTTCAAAGGGAATATGGGCATCGGTGTCATCAGCGACACGGACGCACAACCAATTGTGGTGAATTCCCATCTCGGTCGCTTCGCCATCGTGACCGTAGGCAAGATCAATAATGTGGCGGAACTGGAGAAGGAGTGTCTCGACAAACACCAACAATTCACCGAGTTGAGTTCCGGCGGTACCAATCCCACCGAACTGATCGCGTTGATGATATCCCAAGGGGAGGACTTCGTCTCCGGCATCCAGAATGTCTATAAAAAGGTCAAGGGCTCTTGCTCTATGCTGATTCTGACTTCTGACGGCATTATCGCTGCCCGCGATTATCTGGGCCGTACACCGATCGTGGTCGGCAAGCGTGCCGACAGCTATGCCTTGACATTCGACACCCATAGTTTCTCCAACCTCAATTATGAGATTGAGCGTTTTGTGGGTCCTGGCGAGATCGTGAAGGTCAATCTTGACGGCTGCACCCAGCTCTTGCCGCCGAACCATAAGATGCAGGTCTGCTCTTTCTTGTGGATCTATTATGGCTACCCGGCTTCTGAATACGAGGCGGTCAATGTGGAGAACAGCCGCTATCTCTTGGGCTACGAGATGGGCAAGGTGGATGATGTTGAGGCCGATTATGTGTCCGCCATCCCCGACTCCGGTATTGGCATGGCCCTGGGCTATTCCAATGGCAAGAGAATTCCTTACCGTCGCGGCATCGTAAAATACACGCCGACGTGGTCGCGTAGTTTCATGCCCGTCAACCAGGAGATGCGTGAACAGGTGGCCAAGATGAAGCTGATTCCGAACTCCACACTGCTGAAAGGCCAAAAGGTGGTTTTCTGTGATGACTCCATCGTCCGTGGCACACAACTCCGCGATAATGTGCGGAAACTCTACGCCGGCGGCGCCAAGGAGGTACACATCCGTATTAGCTGCCCGCCCCTTGTCTTCGGTTGCAACTACCTCAACTTCTCCGCCTCCAAAACGGAACTGGAACTCATCACCCGTCGCGTCATCGAGGAACTGGAGGGCGATAGCCATAAGAACCTCCACCGCTATATGGATTCCACCACTAAAGAGTATGCCAAAATGGTCGAGATCATCCGCCAGCATCTTGGGGTGGATACCTTGAAATTCAACACTTTGGAGGTGATTGCCAAATCTGTTGGCCTCTCCAAAGATCAAATATGCACCCACTGTTTCGACGGGTCCAGTTATGGTGAATAACCTTACGATATAAAGGAAAGTCTTGAAGGCTTTCCTTTTTTTTGCGTTGGCAATTCTGATAAAAAAATTGTACGTTTGCCGTCTCATTCAAAACCGAAACCTATGCAAAATCTCAGTATGATAGCTGCTGTGGGCGACAATATGGAGCTGGGCTACCAGAACCAACTGCTGTGCCATCTGCCCGCCGATCTGAAATATTTCAAGAAAGTCACTACCGGTGCCCCGGTGCTGATGGGAGACAACACGTGGCGCTCGCTGCCGAAACGCCCCCTGCCCAACCGCCGCAACATCGTCATCACCCTCGATGACATCACCTTTCCCGACTGCGAGACGGTCCACTCTATAGAGGATGCGATGGCGCTGGTGCAGGACGAGCCCGAAGCCTTTGTGATGGGCGGCGCCACCATGTATCGCCTCTTCCTGCCCTATGCCGAAAAAATATATCTCACCCGCATTAAATCTTCTTTCACGGCAGATGTCTATTTCCCCGTGCTCTCTGATGATGAATGGCAGGTGGACCGCACCGTCTATCGTCCGAAAGATGAGAAAAATGAATATGATTTGTATTTTCAAACCTTAATCCGTAAAAAATAACCACTATGAAAAATCTTGCCATAACCGCACTGCTGTTATTGTCCTCCATAGTCCTTTTCGCCCAGAAACCATCCACCCTTCCTGTGCCGGCTCTTCCCATCGACGAACGTACCAATCTCGTCACTTATCAGGATGTGGTGAAACAGGAGGGTACCCCTGATGTGCTGTATCAGCGCGCTATGAAGTGGGTGAAGAGCTATTATAAGAATACCAGCGAGGTGATTAAAAATGCTGACGCCGAGAAGAAAGTCATAGAGATGCGCTCGAGCGTCCGTATCTTTTCCAAACAGAAAGACGGCACCATGCTTCCTAAAAATGTGGTCTATTATAACTTCAAACTGGAGTGCCGCGATAACCGCTACCGCTACACCATCACCAATTTCAACGAGAAAGCGGCAGCAGCAGCCCCCATCGAGAATTGGTTCAAAACGGATAGCCCCTATTGGACTCCTTCCCAGTATGATTTTCTGAACCAGATTGATGAACAAATCCAACAACTCATCAACTCTTTGGAAGAAGGCATGATGCCCGAGGAGGTGTTCGAAGATGAATGGTAAGATTCTTGCCCTGGCAGCATTGCTGCTGTTAGGCATCTCTTCATGTCATAAACCGGAAGCCGATTTGGCTTTGCGGTTTTCCTTTTCTGTAGGCGACGAGACCCTGCAACAAGACACCAATCGTTATGTTAATGCCGCCGGCAATCACTTTTCCGTGACGGAAGTCCAATATTTTATCTCCAAGGTCGTGCTGACCCACGAGGATGGCACCCAGTATGCCTTGCAGACCGATGATGGCATCCATTATGTGGATGTGGACATCCCTTCCACACTGTCGTGGCAGCTCAAGGAAGATCGTGTACCTGTCGGCAAGTATGCCCGGTTAGACTTTGTCTTTGGCCTGGCTCCGGAGTATAATGTCTCGCACTTCTTTGTCAACCCTCCCGAAAACAGCATGAGTTGGCCCGAAGCGCTGGGCGGCGGTTATCATCATATGAAACTGAATGGAAGATGGTTCTGCCCTGAGACCTCTCCTTCCCCTGTCCCATTTGCGATGCACCTCGGCACTGGACAGATCTACGAGGACGGACAAATTGCTGGATTCGTGGATAACGCATTCACGGTCAGTATCCCACTGAATGATGTGGTTTTGTCCGCTGAGGACCTCAACATCCTAGATTTGAACATGGATATCCTACAATGGTTCCAAAATCCCTATGTCTTTGATTTTGCACAAGATGGTACAGCCATCATGCAGAATCAAGAGGCTATCGGCAAGTTGGTGGCCAACGGTAAGACGGTGTTTACGGTCCGTTTTCCGGGTTAGACAGTTTTTTCTTGAGAATACTTTTCTTTGAAAACGAAAATAAAGGTGACAGCCACAATCAAAGCATAGCCGGCAAAGAGGTACCATGCGTTGGTCCAGCCCTGCATGATGACATCTGGGGCGGCATGTTGCCTGAGCGGGTTGAAGACTAGACGGTTCAGCACGACTTGAGCGCTGAAGGTGCCGATGGTGGCACCAATACCGTTGGTCATCAACATGAATAAACCCTGCGCTGAGGCTCGGATGGACGGGTCCGTCTGCTGATCTACAAACAAAGAACCGCTGATGTTGAAGAAATCGAAGGCGACACCATAGACGATGCAGGAGAGGATGAACAACCAGACACCCGGTCCCGGATTGCCCATGCCGAAGAAGCCGAACCGCAACACCCAGGCGAACATGGCTATCAGCATGACCTTCTTGATGCCGAACTTACGCAAGAAGAAGGGTATCAGCAAAATGCAGAGCGTTTCGGATATCTGGGACAAAGAGATTAGCATGTTGGCATGTTTCACCCCAAAGGTGTCGGCATATTCCGGAATGTGCCCGAAACTGTGCAGGAATGGGTTTGCAAAACCATTGGTGATCTGCAACGAAACACCTAACAGCATGGAGAAGATGAAGAAGATAGCCATCTTTTTCTGTTTGAATAGGGAGAATGCCCGGAGACCGAACATGTCCACGACGGAGGTGACTTTGTTGTCGTTGTTGCTGTGACAGGCAGGCAGTGTGAACGCATAGAGTCCCAGGACAAGGCCGATCCCGCCGCTCAAGATAAACTGGTTGGCTGTCTGTTGGAATCCCAGCAGATCAACACACCACATGGCCACGATGAAACCGATGGTGCCGAACACACGTATCGGGGGGAAATGCTTCACCCGATCTAAATTGGCACCCTCCAACGCGTGGTAGGCCACCGAATTGGACAAAGCTAGTGTCGGCATATAAAAAGCAACACCGATTGTGTAAAGGGCAAACAAAGGCCCAAACTGTACGGTGTCGCCTGCACTCAAGCCATACAGACCCGCGCAAATCATGGCGGCACCAGAAATCAAATGACTGATACCTAACATCTTCTGAGCTTGGATCCATCGGTCTGCGATAATGCCGATGATGGCAGGCATAAAGATGGAAACGATACCTTGAATGGAGTAGAAAATGCCGATTTGATGCCCTAACCCATGTAGGTGCAGATAGGTGCCCATACATGTCAGGTATGCTCCCCAGACGGCGAACTGGAGGAAGTTCATGATGATCAGCCTGATTTTGAGATTCATTATGGCTATTTTTATTAAAAGGGTGAATAATCAAACAAAACTCTGCGCAACGACCCTGCTTCTATAAGATGAAACTTAAAAAGCATAGCTCCACAAGACAGAGCGGCCGCAAAACTACAAAAAAAACGGACATATTTATCTCTAAAAATCCTGATGAAACGAGAATGTTCGGGTATCTTTTTTGATGCTGAAGACTATTGGGGCAGGATGATCACCTTTTCACTGTGCTTGCCTATCTTAACGACAATGACACCAGTGAGGAAACCCACGTCAAGTGATACAATATTCTCTCCTTGTTCCAAAAAAATGTATTGGCCCTTCAAAAACCTGCCGTTTATGTCATATATGGATACCCCAACGGTACTCTCCTCTTCTGTCGTTATCATCAGGTTGAGCTTTTCACCTCGAAGCATTGGGTTGGGGTAGCCTTTTACGGAAGTGATGTGGTCGTCTCCTAAATGGAAGAAGGTCTTGGTCTCGTCCCAGAACTGGTTTTCCCTTCTCGCAAGGAAGTCGTCGATATACTGGCAAGCCTGTTCCCATTCATTCATGTTTTTAGGATTGTTGAATCGTTGTGATTGCTGCGGGATTTCTTCACGAAGGAGGTTCCGGATCTTATCCAGATATTTTTTGGTGTGTTTATAGGAGAAATGATTACTGTTGACTGCTTCTAAACGGTGGAGGAATTGGTTCTTGAAAGACTCGTTTTCAAGAAACTTGCGGAAGAACAGGGTGCTCCATGTACAGGAAGGCCAATACTGTGGGCCTGTGTAGGTGGCGTAACCATACATGTCTGGATTAGAGGAGTCGAAGCAGCAGTCGCCATCATAAAAGACCCATCTCCAAGGGCTGCCGTCACTGGTCTGCCAGCACCTGACATTGTTGCATGGCCAGTCCCAGTTGGCAGAGAAGAGTTCGAAAATGTAGTAATCGATAAAATTGTGGAGGTCGATTTGTCGGGAGTAATGATAGTATTGGTCAGGATCCGACAGGTCCGACGCCCATAGACTATAATAGAGGGAATACCAGGAGTCTGAGGATCCACTCTCCAATTCGCCCCAACAGTTGATGACGTTGACGCTGTCGTGGTCTATGTCGAAGTGTCCCTCTATGTATCGGTCGTCGATTTTTTCCTGAATGAAATAAATGCCCCAGTATTCTCCGTTCAAGAAAAGGGTGACGGGGCGGGTGGCTGTGAATTCCATGTCAAGTTCCGAGGCGATGTGGTTGGCCAGCCAATCATGCACGCCAGCAGGTGTACATGCGTTCCTGAAAGGCTTGAGTATTAGGTGCTTGAACTTTTTTAGATCCGTCTCTTCGAAAATCCTGTACTTGAAGTTCTTTTTTCCATATTCCTCTCTGGCATAGATTTTAAGACCTTTCTGTTGGGCACGTCGTGCGAGGATGCCTCCATGTGTGCGCAATCCTGCCGCTTGGTTGAAACCATTGTTGCCGTCCGTATAGTACTCTATGTTTATCAACCGCTCCCAGGCTCTGCCTTCCTGCGCATAATTTCCGGTCATCTTGGGATCGTCGGGGTCAAGATGGACGCCTGGCACCAAGATGCCGGTGTCATGGTCGAACAACGCCAGCGAGTCAGCGCAGATGGACACGACGGGGAGCCCATGGAGGGTGCAGCCCAAGGAGCTGATGAAATAGGACTGTGTGACCACGCGGCTGACGCGGTTTCCCATATCGTCAAAGGCGGCGGCACGGATCACAATGGCTTTGGTCACAGAGTCTGGAAGATAGAATTCATCCGCCGGCGAAATCGGGATCTTGTAGATGTCAGAAGTCGTGCAGAGCTTGGTGCTCAGCATGACAGGCGATGTGTAAAGGATGGAGTTCTGGTCGGGGGTGGATCCGTTGAGGGTATAGCGGATGTGATGGGTCGGGGATTGGCATGACAAGGAAACAGAAAAAGCGTTGGCATACACGCCGCCGCGCCGCGAGAAGGATACCGTGTCATCCTGCCCATGACAGAAGAGTGGAAATGTTACGCAGATTGCTAAAAACAAAATATAGCGATATAGGGAGCCCATGACAGCGAAACAAAATCATTTTACCTTAAAGTCAAAGGCTTTATGGCCTTCCAGAAAACCCTCCAGACGGTCGTTGATGTGGACAGGACCGACACCGACAGGCGTGCCGGTGAAGAGTATGTCTCCCATCTTGAGGGTGACAAAGCGCGAGACATAGGAGATGAGCTGGTCAATAGAGAAGAGCATGTCATGAGTGTGACCTGTCTGCACTTGTGTTCCATTGAGTAACAGATGGAAGTGTAGATCCTGTACATCGGGCAATTCGGTCTTGGGGAAGAACTTGCCCACCACGGCAGAACCGTCGAATGCCTTGGCAATCTCCCATGGCTCCCCGTCGCGGATGCACGCCCGCTGCAGGTCCCTGGCCGTGAAGTCCACCCCTAAGCCAATCTCGTCGTAGTAAAGGTGTGCAAACTTCTCTTGAATGTGCCGTCCTAAACGATTGATCTTGACGATTACCTCTGTTTCGTAATGGACTTCTTTGGAGAAATCCGGGATGAAAAAAGGCCGGTTGCATCGTGTAATGGCCGACTCCGGTTTCATGAAGAAGACCGGATTCTCGGGGATGGAGTGTTGCAATTCAGCGATGTGCTCCGCATAGTTGCGACCAATACAGATGAATTTCATGTCAGTCTAGAAGAAGTTAAATCCTAAAACAATCTCCACATATCCCATCTTCGATTTCAAGGCTTCTCCGGTCATGCTGTTGACGGCCTGACCTCTGCCCTTGAAGAAGTTGGTGAAAGTATGGGCATAGTTGAGATACAAACTCGCTCTGGTGTTTTTGGTGATGATGTATTCCATACCAATGCCACCATAGACAGCCTCTTTCAGCAAGGCACACTCGTTGTATTTGGTTTTCTGACGCTCCCATAATTCAGGCTCCTCACCCGCTTGTCCGCTCATGAAGAAATAGCCGTCGCGGTTGGTGGCTCCGATCAGGAAACTGTTGTACAGACCTACATTGCCTCCAAAACTGAAGTTGTGTAACGGACTGGTTTTGAGCGTGACACCTATGGGGATGGTCATGTACTGCGAGGTGTAGGTTCGGTTGGTCGTGGTGCCTGGAGTGACAATCAATCCGGGAATTTCCACATTGTCCACGTAGGTCAGTTTGCCACCCAGCCGTTCGTACAGGATGCCGGTGGTGAAGTAGAAGTTCTTGCGTTCCGTCAGATTGATGTTGAGGTTGATGCCGGTATGGAAGTGGAGCACTGCCCCATTGCGCTCATAGCCATTCGTCTCGGGATACATCCAAGAGAATGACGGGGCGAAACAAACACCGACGTTGAGTTTGGCGCCGTAACCGTCATCTTTTTCCAAGAGGTCTGCAGGGATCTCTTGGGGTGGACGATGGTGCCCCCGGGGTGGCCTCTGTGCCGAGGCTCCTATCGCAAAGGATAATACTAAGAGGATGACAGTCAACAATCTTTTTTTCATATAAGTTGATTTTTTAAAACAATGCTGGTTGATCAGAATGATAACGCGATTTGCCTAGGTGTTCGTATGCCAGTGCCGTGACTTCTCGTCCTCGAGGGGTGCGCATCAGGTAGCCTTCTTGGATGAGGAAGGGCTCATAGACCTCCTCGATGGTGCCGGCATCTTCGCTGACGGCAGTGGCGATGGTCGTCAAACCAACGGGCCCGCCCTTGAATTTGTCAATGATGGTGCTGAGGATGCGGTTGTCCATCTCGTCCAAGCCATGCTTGTCCACATTCAGCGCCTCCAAGGCTATCTGGGTGATGGGCAGGGTGATGGCTCCGTCGCCTTTGACCTGTGCGAAGTCACGGACACGACGCAGCAACAAGTTCGCAATACGGGGCGTGCCTCTGCTGCGGGACGCAATCTCATAGGCAGACTCATCGTTGATGGGTATCTTGAGAATGGCTGCCGACCGCTTGATGATGTTCCCCAACGTGGCCGTGTCATAGTACTGCAACCGCAAGTTGATACCGAAACGGGATCGAAGGGGAGAAGTCAGCAGGCCCGATCGCGTGGTGGCTCCTACCAAAGTGAAAGGGTTGATGGCTATCTGGACGCTCCGGGCACTGGGACCACTGTCTATCATAATGTCAATCTTGTAGTCCTCCATGGCCGAATACAAATACTCTTCCACCACCGGGGAGAGTCGGTGTATCTCGTCGATGAAGAGCACATCGTTAGGTTCCAGATTGGTCAGCAGTCCGGCCAAATCCCCAGGTTTGTCGATGACCGGCCCGGAGGTGGTCCGTACGTTGACCCCCATCTCGTTGCCGATGATGTGTGACAAGGTGGTCTTGCCCAGACCTGGAGGGCCGTGCAGCAGGACGTGGTCCAACGCTTCCCCACGCGCCTTGGCAGCGTGCACAAAGACCATGATGTTGTCAATGACCTGCTGCTGCCCCTGAAACTCCTGGAACAAGGCAGGCCGTATGGCACGCTCAAACTCTTTGTCGGTGGACGACAACCGTTGGCTGGATGGATCTAAATGCTCGTTCATAACCTTTACTTCTGTTTCTCGTCAATCCGGTTCAATCCTTTGATGGCCGGCTCAAAATTGGTTTTCAATGTCAAGGCCTTCTTGTAGTCGGCACGCGCTTTGTCATACTCTTGAAGATACTCGTAGGCGACACCTCGGTTACAATAAGAATACACAAAGTCAGGGTTGGCTTGGATGGCCTGCGTGAACAACTGTGCCGCCTCCTCATATTTGGTCTCGTCATCTAAATACATGTAGCCCAAATTGTTGAGCGAAGGAACGTGCTTGGGGTCTAACCCGATAGCGGTCTTGTATTCCTGGATGGCCTCTTCAGGACGGCCCATGTCTTGGTACATCTTGCCAAGATTGTAGTGGATCTCCACATTGTTGGGATCCACATTGAGGGCGTTGGTGTAATAGTCGATGGCCATCGGGTTCATCCGTTGCTGGTAGTAATAACCCAACTCCAAATATGCTTTGATCTCCTTGGGATCTTGGTCTATGACCATCTGTAACATACGCAGGTAGTTGGTGGTGTCCCGTTGCTCTTTGAGCATGAAGGCTTTGATGAGGTACGCCTTGGGGTTGTGCCGCTGCTGCTCCAAAGCCTCTTGGAGCGTCTTGTCACACTCGTTGAACATTCGCTGATGAAAATACAACTCCGCCAATTTCAAACGGGCTTCGTTGTTGTTGGATGCCTTCTGCAGCGCTTTCAACAGCATCTCTTCTGCCAGGTCTGTCTCCCGTTGCGCGAAATAGAGATCCGACAACTTGACGTAGTATTTGCTGCTGTCAGGCTCCAGCTGGATGGCTTTCTGCATGTCTTCAATGCCTTTCTGGATCTCTTCGTGAAGATAGTAGTAGTCGGCCCGCTGATAGTACAACTCTGAATTTTTCGGATGCTTGTCGATGCTGACACACAACTTGGCCAGCTCCTCAGGCAGGTCGGCGTACTGCTTTCCAGAGTGGCATCCCCAACAGAGGAGCCCCACGCAACACCATAATAATAGTCTGTATCTCATCATTTTAATGTTGGTTTTCTTTGATCGCTTCCCGAATCTTGGCCTCTAATTCGTCGCACAACTCAGGGTTGTCGGCCAACAACTGCTTGACACCTTCCCTTCCTTGCGCCAACTTGCTGTCGCCGTAAGAGAACCAGGAGCCGGACTTCTTGATGACGTTGTATTCTACGCCAAGGTCGATGATTTCGCCCGTCTTGGAGATGCCCTCGCCAAACATGATGTCAAACTCCGCAAAACGGAATGGAGGCGCCACTTTGTTCTTGACGACCTTCACCTTGACGTGGTTGCCGATGGACTGGTCGCCGTCTTTGATCTGTGTCTGGCGACGGATGTCCAACCGAACGGATGCGTAGAATTTCAAAGCGTTACCGCCCGTGGTGGTCTCCGGATTGCCGAACATGATGCCGATCTTTTCACGCAACTGGTTGATAAAGATGCAGCAGCAACCCGTCTTGTTGATGGTCGCAGTCAGCTTGCGGAGCGCCTGCGACATCAGACGTGCCTGCAGACCTACTTTGGAGTCGCCCATGTCGCCCTCGATCTCACTCTTGGGTGTCAATGCGGCGACAGAGTCGATGACGATGATGTCAATGGCGCCGGAACGGATCAGGTTGTCGGCAATCTCCAAGGCTTGCTCGCCATTGTCGGGTTGCGAGATGAGGAGGTCGTTGGTGTTCACGCCCAGTTTTTCAGCATAGAAACGGTCGAAGGCATGCTCCGCATCGATGAAGGCGGCAATGCCACCCTGCTTCTGCGCCTGGGCGATGGCCGAGATGGCTAACGTCGTCTTACCGGAGGACTCCGGACCATATATCTCAATCACGCGCCCGCGCGGGAAACCGCCCACGCCCAACGCGACGTCCAATCCGATGGAACCGGTGGAGATGACGTCCATCGCCTCGATCTCCGTTTCCCCCATTCTCATGATGGCGCCCTTGCCAAAGGTCTTTTCCAGTTTTTCCAAAGTGGTGTTGAGCACTTTCAGTTTTTCAGCATTGATGCTGCTTTTCGTATCTTCTTTTGCCATAGGTTTTGTTTTAGTGGATTAATAAGACCGCAAAGATACGTTTTTTTTCTTTATGATTTAGTGCGATATTTAACCCTTAATAGTAAAAATATACACTATTTACTAATTGATAATCAGCAAATTACAACTTTTCTTTGCAATTATTTGTAAATCTTTTTTCGGAGGAAAATCCCGGTCTGGGCTTTTTTCAATCGTTTGGAAGCGGCTATTTTGGGAAGAGTCCGAAAATGGCGGATCCGCTGCCCGACATGGCGGCATAGACGGCCCCGTCTTCGTAGAATTGTTGTTTGATGTCTGCCAACTGCGGATAAAGTTCGAAAACGGAATCCTCAAAGTCGTTAAAGAGATAGTTCCTCCATTCAGGTACGGGCACATTGCGCACCACCTCCGCGAAGTTCACACTCGACTCATGAGGGCGTACATTCGCGTACGCCTCACGAGTGGAGACGGACACTTCGGGTTTCACTACTACAATATTGTAGGAAGCGAGGTTGATTTCCACGGGGGTCATGATTTCGCCACGGCCCTGGGCGTACACGGGCACATTGTCCACGAAAAAGGGCACATCGCTGCCCAATTGCTCGGCGTATTCTTTCAGAGTTGCTTGATCAATCTGCAGGTCAAAGTGTTGTGTCAACAGTTTGAGGGTGAACGCCGCATCTGCGGAGCCGCCGCCAAGTCCCGCGCCGGTAGGAATGTGCTTGTCAAGAACCAGTCGTGCGCCACGGATGTCATAGTCGCGCTGCAACAACCGGAAAGCCTTCACGCACAGGTTGTTTTCCGAAGAGCCAATGTCCTCTGCACTGCGACACACGAAATCGAAGTCCTCCTCAATCGCTTCCACCGACAGATGGTCGGTAAACGCATCAGTCGGATAGAAAACGGTCTGCAGATCATGGTACCCGTCCGCGCGTTTGCGGATGATATTCAAGCCGAGATTTATTTTACAATTGACGAGGGAGGTGGGCATGGGAAATGGAAAATTAGGAATGAAAAATGGGGAAAAGCTAACGGCTAATGGCTAATAGCCAATGTTCTATAGTTTCAAGGTGTCAAAATTCTTGCCGAACACACTGGAGGTCTTGGTTATGGTGACAAAGGCGGTGTTGTCAATCTCCTTGATGATGCGGGTGACGCGCACTTTGTCGCTTCGGTGGGCAATGATGAGCAACACGTCGCTCTCTTGACGGTTGTAGGATCCGTAACCTTTCAGGAAGGTGGCTCCTCGATGCAGTTCTTCGTTGATGCGATGAGAAATCTCGTCATTTTTCTTTGAAAAAACCATGAACTGATAGGTCTGATGGAAACCATCAATCACGGTGTCGGCTACCAACATGCTGACAAACAGAACTACAAAACTATAGACCAGTTTTTGGATGTCATGCAAGATAAAAAAGGAGGATCCTACAATGAGAAGATTGCACATCATATTGACTTTGCCGTATGAGATATTCCGGTATTTGCCAATCATCAGGGCGATGATGTCCAGTCCGCCGGTGTTGCCTCCCCAGTTGATGGAGATGCCGGCCCCCAATGCGCCGAGAGAGGCGCCGATGATGACACTCATGAACATGTCGTCAACGATAGGATGGGTGAAGATGCGCTGGCCGATGTAGAAGAAGATGGAGATGATGGCAGTGCAGATCAAGGAGTTGATGCAGAACTTGGGCCCCAAGATCTTCCATGCGATGGCAATGAGGATGGCGTTGAGCGCAAAAGTGGTGATACCGATGGGTATCTTGGTGGCGAAATAGAGGATGGAGGCGATACCTGCCACGCCACCGCCCGTGACTTCGAAAGGTGTCATAAATGCGGACCACCCTAACACAAAAATCGCTAAACCGATAGTGATAAAAAGGTAGTTCTTGGCTTCTTTGAGGATGTCCTTGAAGGTGATTTTCATAGAGGGTATGTTTTTATTGCCTTGATTTTCAAATTACTAAAATGAGAGGTCGTCGAATAGACACGGCAAAAGTAAAAATTTTTTTCGGGCTGGTGTACATATTGAAAAAAAATGTATTTTTGCCGCCGTTAACGACAGAGGTTAACAAACCCGCTTCCTTAGCTCAGTTGGTTAGAGCATCTGACTGTTAATCAGAGGGTCCAAGGTTCAAGTCCTTGAGGGAGCGCAACAGAAAAGCACCGAGCAATCGGTGCTTTTTTTGTTTCTTGTTCCAAAAAATTGCGAAGCAGTTCCGCTATTTGTGCTCTTGCTCAAAGACCCACTCGGCATTGTCGCGCAAGCACTGTTCCAAGCTTATTCTCTTCTCTTTGGCCTGTTTCTTGACATTCTCGTACCACTCCGGAGTTCCTTTGATTCGGGTGATGATGTCCTGAATGACTTCTTCCCGGTTGATTTCGTTGAAGTTGGGGCCGTCCTGTAATGCTTGCTCGACAGTCTGGAGAAAACCAAAGAAATAGGAAAAGGCGTGCATGTCGGTGAAAACCACCAGAATGACATCCGCCTCCGTGATGATTTCATAACGATTGAGAAACGCTATCCTGCCGTTTCGCTTCGACAGGGAGGAGTAGGCCGTTTCATTGTATTTCCAATAATCAACCTCCCCGAAAGCCTCTTCGAAGGCTGTGTTTGCCAGTTGCGTGTAATAACTGTCACCCACGACTAACAGATGGGGCTTGCGCGTGTCGCTGTTTCCTCGTAAAGAAATGTCCGGCATCGGGATTCGGTCGTGCTGCAGCGGGAACAATAGGTTCAGCTGGGATTCAACCTCTTTGTCACTGTTCCTGTAGCGCGTGGTGAGATTGCTGTCGGAGCACACCGCGTGCGGCATGGGGTATCCTTTGACAGATGCGATTTTCTGCAAGATGGTGTCCGCTACGAAGGGAATGGTGGAGTGCGCCCAGTGCGTTCCGAATTTCGTGTAAATAGGGTAAGGGGCCGTCTTCTTCAGATCTCGGAATATAGGGATGAAGTCGATGTGCTCGACACCCGCTTCCTCGTATAGTCTCGCATATTCTTCCTGAATAGAAAATGAACAATGCTCCTTTTGGATGTTGTCGGGCAGATATTCAGGATAAATGAGTGGCTTGGATGGGGCTAAGACAACGATAATGTCAGTCCCGAATTGCTTGAGCGTGTCGATGATACGTAGCGTCTCCTTCACATTCTGCCGCATGGCTACCCGGGCGCTGTCCTCGGTGCCGTAATGGTCGCGAAGGGTCTTGCCGGTATATACATCCGTGTATTGCCTCAAATAAAGTTCGTTCTGTTTGCCTATGATGATGTTGTCATTGGTCGTCTGATGAAAACAGTTATATACAAATTGATTATAGGTTCTGATGAATATGTTCCTGAAACCGAAGTTCTGCTGAAGATATTTCTGCACATATTGCTGGTAGCTTTGGTCACGAAAACTCTTCAGACTGAATTGCACGGGTTCTATGGGCGCCGTATATCCGTCCAGTTGCTTGATTTTGAAAACAAGACTTACCTGCTGAACCATGGGAAGGCACAGGATGGTCATCAGAACCACAAAAAGGATGATATGTAAACGGGGCTTTCTCATCAGAATCGGAAATAGATAAAGGGGTTGAAATCCGTGACGGCAAGCGCACCGACAGACAGGAAGAATAGTAGGATGGATACAATGAACAATGCGATGGAAGCGCCTTTGGAGGTGGCATCATGATAAAACAACCCCATCCATCTGTCGCCGATTTTCAGGGCAGGGACAAACGAGAAGAGGATGGCCAACGCGAAGAATAGATAGCCTTGGTTGGAAACAGTCACAGCGTCGCCTGGCCGGAATGCAAACAAGGCTTGGTAGTAGTCGATGGCTCCTCCGACGGTATCGGCACGGAAAACCACCCATCCTAATACTACCACAAGAAAGGTTAACAGGATAGAAGGCAAACGGCCGATCTTTTTCAAGACATCCAGCATAAAAAGCCGGTCCAGAATCAGGAAGATGCCATGAAAAACACCCCACAAGACAAAAGTCCAGGAAGCACCGTGCCAGAGACCCGAGACGAGGAATACAAACCATAGATTGAAGAATGTACGCCACTTGGAACCCCGGTTGCCTCCCAGCGGGATGTATAGGTATTCCTTCATGAAACCACCCAATGTGATATGCCACCGTCTCCAGAATTCGCTGATGCTCTGACTGATATAGGGTACATTGAAGTTTTCGCTGAAACGGAATCCCAACATTCGTCCAATACCGATGGCCATGTCGGAGTAACCCGAGAAGTCGAAGTAAATCTGGAAGGTATAGGCGAGGATTCCAATCCAAGCGCTTCCCGACGACATGGAGTGAAAGTCCATCGCAAAGACTTCATCCGCCAAGACGGCCAAGGTGTTGGCAATCAGTACTTTTTTGGCCAATCCAAGGGTGAAGCGCCGGAATCCTTCCACGCGTCCTTCCATCGGGATGCTTCTGTTGACAAGTTGGTCTGCGATGGTGTTGTATCGGATGATGGGACCCGCTATCAATTGTGGGAAGAGCGAGATGTAGAGCATGTAGTCGTACCAACGTTGCAATGGTTCCGACACCTTGCGATACACGTCCACGGTGTAGCTGATGGATTGGAAGGTGAAGAAGGAGATACCAATGGGCAATGCCACCCGCATGAATTGGAGCGTGGAGTGATGTGAAACTTCCAGCAAGGTATTCAAGTTGTCCATGAAGAAGTTCATGTACTTGAAGTAAGCCAACAGCCCTAAATTAAGGATTAAGGATAGAGCAAGCCACAGTTTCCTGGTTTTCGTTTCCATCGTTCGATGCATTTTCTTTGTGATGAAGAAATTGAAAAACATCGAAAGGATGAAGACAGGAAAGAAGTCGGGCGCGCCCCAGGCATAGAACACCAAAGAGGCGATCAGCAGCACAATGTTCTTGGCACTTTTGGGTACAATATAATATACCAATAGTACTAAGGGTAGAAAATAGAAGATGAACTCTATGCTGCTAAAAACCATTGCTGAATGATCGTTTCTTCATCCTGTCAGGGTTGTTAAAAGCCCTTTCATAAATTTTGGCAAATGTACATAAATTTCAAATACATCCGGGCTCCTCTTTATTCAGAGTCTATCCGAGACCAAATTATTTAGTATTTTTGCCAGCTCAAAAATACCTGCACATGACACGTCAAAAACGTACACCTTTGTCACAACGGCCATTACCGAACTATTCCTATAAGGAAGAGCGGATGAACATGTTCAGTCATCTCTTCGGTGTGCTATGTGCCTTGGCGATGTTGGCAGTCGTGGTCGTTGCCTGTCTGCGCCATCCACAACCCTATGCCATGACGAGTAGCGTCGTATATGTGTTGTCGGTATTGTTGATGTTGGTGGTCTCCAGCATTTACCATGGTCTTCCCAAAGGGATGCCTAAACAGGTGATGCGTGTGGTGGATCACTGCGTCATTTTCTTCACCATAGCCGGCACCTATACGCCGATCACATTGTTGGGCATTCGTCTGCTAAATCCCGTTATGGCTTGGTCTATCCTGGCTGTCGAATGGGTGCTGGCCATCGTCGGCGTCACGCTCAACGCGATAGATTTGCAGAAGTACGCCAAATTCTCGATGGCCTGTTATCTGGGGATGGGCTGGTGCGTCATCATTAGCCTCAAGCCTGCCATACAAGCCATGACGCTACCCGGCTTTATGTGGATTTTAGGCGGTGGTGTAGCTTATACGATAGGCGCAGTGCTATACTTGATCGGAAAAAAGAAACCCTACCGACACGCTGTGTTTCACATCTTCGTATTACTCGGGGTGTTGATACAGTTTGTCGGAGTGTGGCGCTATCTGCTGTGAAAATCAGACTACTCTTCGGTGGGCAATGCTTTGAAACCCTTTCCCATGATCTCTGCACTGTCAATCAGGTTGACAAAAGCGGTGGGGTCGATGCGATGGAGGTTGTCTTTTAATTTGATCAAATCGGCACGGTCAAGCGAAACGTAGATCATGTTGCGCTCGGCACCGGCATACAGACCTTTTCCCACAAACAAAGTGCCGCCCCGTTTTATCTCATGAATGATATATTCGCGCATTTTGTCCACCTCGTCAGTGACAATGAAGGCTGTCTTGTAGGATTTCACGCCCTCAACGATAAGGTCTATGATCTTTCCTTCAATGAATATCAAGATGATGGAATAGATGGGAAGACGAATCTGCTTGAAAGCTATGAGTGTGGTAAGTGTGATGATGGAGTCCACCACCATGACCAACGTGCCCAAGGAAATCTTAGTGTATTTATGGATGATCATGGAGATGATGTCGCTGCCTCCGGAGGTGGCGCCAGACTTGAATATCAAGCCGATAGCGATACCATAGATGAGGCCTGCCACTACGGTGTTGAGAAAATAATCCGGCATGAAGAACATCTCGCTATGCGGGATCTGCACCATGTTGGGCAGGTGCTCGGAGGCGGAGACGATGCCTTCATGAATGACGGGGTTGTATCCCCAGAAAGTCTCGATGATCCAAGTGAAGGCAAAAATCAGGATGGTTGAAAGAATGGTCTTGAAGCCGAATTTTGGCCCCAATATCCAAGTGCCAATCAACAACAAAGGAATGTCCATGCAGATGGCGTAATAACTGATCTTCCAAGGCCATACGGTGTTCAGAACGTTGGAAAGACCATAGGTGCCACCAGGAGCAAGAAGGTACGGGTTTACGAACATCACGTCGCCAACGGCAAAGAGAAAACTGCCAATGATTAGCATTAAATAGGCTAGGATCAATTCCTTAGCTGAGTTTTTCTGTTTCATATTATGATGAGCATTTGAGGGCGCAAAAGTACGAAATTTCTCCGCCAAACATGTCCTTGCCTATCATAGTGTGTGCACGTTTTCTTTTGGCTATATGGAACAAACGCTGTGCAATCTGTGTAAATCTGTGTAAATCTGTGTTAGGAATGCCTATCTCTCTATATCATCCAGGAACAATCCGATGCCGTTCAGCACAGGGCACGCCATTGACTTGTTGATCCTAATACGTACTTGCTCTGTCGTTATTTCCTTTGTGCAGAGAATCCTTTTATAGCCTATTGTGGTGCCGTGGGCAATGGTTTGCCAAGTCCCGTCATTGTCTTTTATGTCCACATCAAAATCACGGATGCGTTGCCCGAGTGGGATGTATTCTTGCAGGACGATACGGTTAAAGCATTGTTTTTCTGGGAAAGATATGGTGATTACGGCCGTGGTGTCTTGATCTCTGGGAGCCCAGTAGCTGTGGTAGGTATTGCGTAGCATATTTCCAGCCGCAAACTTTTGGCCAAATCCGCGTGTGTGGTCTGCCTGAATGGTACCCTTGTGGGCGAGGTTGTGAGCGAATATGCTGTCGAGGGCGTTCCGGAATTCCATGAGTCGTAGCGAATCCTTGTAAGCAATATGGCCGCGAGTGTCGGGTGGTACGTTAAGTAGCAGTAAAGAGTTACGTCCCACGCTGTTGTAATAGATGTCGAGGAGCTGTCCCAAACTTTTTGGTTCCTCACCTTCTCGATAAAACCAACCGTTGTGCAGAGAGATGTCGGTTTCGGCCGGCACCCAGCTATGTCCATTTTGTTCTCCAGTGTTGAGGATTTCAATTTCCGGCGAATGAGATGGGGAGTATCCGTCGATGGTCATCATAGACCAGCAAGTCTCCCCGGCGTGTCCCTCTTCATTGCCTACCCAGCGGCATCCAGGCCCGATGTTGCTGAACATGATGGCATCGGGTTGCAGCTGTGTGACCTTGCTGAAAAAAGCAGGCCAGTTGTATTCCTGTTTTTTGCCGTTGGGTCCTTCGCCGCAGGCCCCGTCGAACCATTGCTCGAAGATGGGGCCATAGCCGGTAAGCGCACTCTCTAATGTTTGTAAGAAGACATTGTTGTAGGCGGAGGTACCGTAATGAGGATCGTGCCGGTCCCAGGGGGAGATGTAGATGCCGAATTTCAGTCCTCTTTCGGCGCAGGCATCGGACAGCTCTTTCAAGACATCGCCTTGGCCGTTGCGCCACGAACATTCCCTAACGGTATGCTGGCTTGCAGGATTCGGCCACAGACAGAAGCCATCGTGATGTTTGGCGGTGAGGATGATGCCTTTGAAACCAGCCTTTTCGGCGGTTTCCACCCACTGCATACAGTTTAGATCAGTAGGGTTGAAGATGTCCTCGGGCTCTTCGCCGGTTCCCCATTCCAGACCTGTGAAGGTGTTAGGACCGAAGTGCACGAACATATTCATCTCCATCCGCTGCCAAGCCAGTTGTTGGGGCGTTGGCACAGGACCATAAGGGGCAGGTGCCGGAGCATGGCACGCCGCAAGCAGCCATATTGTCGCTGCGAAGAGTATATACTTTTTCATAGTGTCTATTACGCTAAAACTGACAATCGGCAAAGATAATAAATATTGTCATAGGGTGGTTGGTATGGAAGCTAAAAAACGAAAGATGACGCACTTGTGATGCGTCATCTTCCATTATGTCAGTTGCCCCGATAGGATTCGAACCCATACAAACAGAACCAGAATCTGCGGTGCTACCATTACACAACAGGGCAAGCGTGAAAAGGTGCGCAAAAATACACTTTTTTTGTATTCCTGCGCACCTTGGCGTTATTTTTTTTATTTTTTTTCTTTATGAGACGAAGACCACTTCGTACCAGAGGTATCCACTTACGACAACTTCCTTGTAATAAACGTTATCCACTTTGTAGTAGAGGTTGCCGTCCAGGACGATTTCCTCGTAAGTGCTGGGGAGTTCTGCCACGCGGGCTCCGATGGGAGGTGCTACAACTTCGTAGTCGATTTTGTTAGCGTGGCGTCTGTAGAAGGTTCCATCGTCGTAGTAGTAGTTCACGTTGTTATAGACTATGATCACGGGTCTCCAGGTGTTGAAGATGCTGTAGGCGATCACGGCTCCGATAGGCGGGCGGCAGATGATGTAGCGGCCATTGATGTAGCGGCAGAAGATGCTGTTGTAGAAGTAGTAAGGAACACCGTGATAGTAAACAGGACGAATGCGCGGAGGGATGTTCATGTAGTGGCCAAAGTTGTGGTAGTTCGGGTGCATGTAGGGATGCGGTTTCGGGCCGTTGGAGTGATGGTTGGGAGCGGGAGCGGGTTGCGGCTGCGGATGACCTTGCTCGTTGTAGCCTCTGGGAGGCTCGGGAGTGTTGCCGTTGCTGTTGCTGGAACCTCTGGGGTTGCTGGTGTGAGCGGTGGAGTTGCTCTCTCTGGCAGAAGTCGCGTTGGCGGCCGGTGTGCCCGTGGTGACACGAGAAGTGTTCGTGTTGGAAGAAGTGCTCGTAGATACCGGCTTGGTCGTAGTGTTGGAAGAACTGGAGGTTACCGGTTTGGTCGTCGTGGCAGGTCTGGCAGTCGTGGAGGAAGCAGGTCTTGCCGTGGTAGAGGAGGCAGGTCTTGCAGAAGAAGAAGTGGCGGGTCTGGTCGTCGTCGTAGTAGTTCTGGAGGAGTTGTTGGCCGGAACCGTGGTTGGTCTTGCCGTCGTAGTATTAGGGGTTCTGGAAATAGTCTGAGCTCTTTGATAGCTGCTGTTGGCTTTATTCAGCTGTACATCGCCTTTCTTCACCTGACGCGCAGCCTGGCTCGACGCGCTGGATGTGGTTTGAGTCCGACTACTGGAAGAAGTAGTTTGCCGTGCGGCGGGATTCTGACCCATGACCTCTGTCGTGGCCAAACCTACCATGCAGAGTACGCACAACATTGCAATTAACTTTTTCATAGCGATAGTATTTTTGATTGTGAAACAATACGAAACGTAAGACTCCCTAAGACCCGTCAAAGTTTAACGGGTGATAATTAATTTTTGAGTCTCCTGGCTATACTGTCCTTGGAGGCGGACCATGTACACGCCGCTGTTCAGCCTGCTGATGTCAAGAATGGTGTTCCCATCCAGTGCTGCATTGGCAGTCAAGACTGCTTTTCCCGAGAGGTCGAAAATGGTGATGGTGCTCGGTTCTGAAAGCTTGGAGGTGTTTACCGTGACATAGTTTTGGGCTGGGTTGGGGAGGAGTGTTAAGTTGTGGGAGTCTTCGTAATCTAGTAAGCCTTCCGGCACAAAAGCATTCCAGTGGAAGGTGAAACCATCGCCATGAAGATAGTTGTCTGAACAGAAGACAATCCTTAGACTCTTGGTGAAGTACGTGACGGGATCGGGGATGGTGCTCCCGGTAAAGTCAGCCAACAAATTGTTTCCGTTGTGTAGATCGTAGAAATAGAGATGATCCTCAGGGCTGACATCAAAGTCGTCAAAGGTGATGTCAATAAATTCTGCATCGTGAACGCGAATGCTCCAATAGCAGTTGGCATTATCGCGATATTGGGCATTACCACTGCCATCGGTGATGGTTCCAGAAGCTTCATGAAAGATGCTTGTGGTGCAATTGGGTACGTCGCGATAGGTGTAGAAGGACAGATGCCATCCGGCGTCTGTGATGGAGTCGTCAGTGATAAAAGTGATGTATAGACTGTCTGTGTAGAAGTTAAAGGAAGGATTGTTGGAGATATGTCCAGAGAGTGTTTGCAGCAATTGTCCTTGGGAAGGATGGCCGTCCCAGAAACTTAAGGAGTCATGGCCTAGTTGAGTGAAAAAACGGTCTATATAAATAGTGGTCATGTACGAATCGTCTGCAGTGAGGATGTACGTGCAAGACTGGTTGTCCAGATAGTTCAGATGTTGGCTGCCATCTTCCAGAGTGCCGGACTTGCTGGTGACGGTCTTTCCCGAGCAGAAGAAGGGGTAGTCGGGGCTGTTGGGGTAGATATGTCGGATGCAACTTTGTCCGCTGCTGAAGCCGCCCACGGCATTGGAATAGGTGTCGGAGTTGCTCAGGGCGTAGAATCCGTTGGAGGAACCACCCCAGCCGAAATTGAAGTGGAAATGGTTGTCGCTGTTATATCCGTCGCAAACGAAGGCGTGCCCGCCGTCATCGGAGTAGCCGGAGTAGTACAGCGGATGGTTCTCGTTCAAGTCAGTCTTCAGATAGTTGCGCCACTGAGAGTTGTTCGTTCCCCATTTGCTGGATCGTTGGGCATCAGGAGAGTAGAAGAAGTAGGTGGTGAGTGCATTGGGAACATTTTCGGAATAGGCTCCGGAACCGTCGGGAGCATACATCATATCCACAGAGGTCGCACAATCGAAAATCAATTTGGCGACTTCGTTGTTATATCCGGATAAAGCATCTTCCATCACTTCATAGTTGTAGGTCTCTTCGCCGAAGTTGACAGTGAAGTTGCCATAGTCAGTATAGTTGGTGTGTTGGCCAGTACCCTGTTCCGGGAAACGGTAGTAGTACATGATTTGTGCCATGGCAACTGCCACGCATCCGTTAGGCGTGCGGCCGTCATAACCTTGAGGAGAATCTGCGTCTTGCGGAGAATATTGATTGTAGAATTTTGTCTGGTTCCAGGTGGATGTGAGCAAGGGGGAGACCACCACTTCCAAGATACCTTTGGCTTGATGGTTTTGCAGTTCCTGCCATGCACTTTGCACGTCAGCGGCAGGTTGAAGTCCCAGATTCCGGATGGCGGCAATTTCCTTTTGATATTGCTCCAAAAACATCTTGGCGCCTGGAGCGGCAGTTTCCAGTTCGAAGTTGCCCTCAAAGGAGTAAGCCAGTACTGGTATGGAAGCGTCGTCGGCAGCCATGATGATGAAACCTTGGCCGAAATTCAGCACCGCCATATAGGTCTCGTCATTCTCTTCAATGAAGAAATACGACTTTACCGCAGGAAGGGTGGGCTGGTCCTGGATGGCGCAGAGTTTCTGTCGGAAAGCCTCTTGTCCTAAATCGATAAGCTTGTCTTTAGGGATGGGATTAGCGGAAGATTCCACCAACGGGACAAAGAACAAAAGCAGCGACAGAGCTGTCAAAAGGGATTTAATTTTATGCATTGTTACGATATATGTTAAAGGCGGCAAAGATATGAAAATATTCAAAAGCAGGGATATCTTTTTTATGATTATTGGGCCGAAAATCAGCGAGGTGCGATTTGGCTTACGAGAAGAAGGGCAGGTAGGTCAGGGATAGTTCCACCAGAATAGCCACGAGCACAGCCACGATGGCAACACGCAGGAGGCCTTTGTTGCGCCAGGCCAGCAGCAAGGCTACGATCGTGGCCAATACGGCCGAGAGGGTGATGTGCGGCTCGGTGCCGGTGGGAGAGGTGGAGTAGAAGACGTAAGGGAAGGTCATGGCAGCCAGCACGCAATAGGGGATGTAGAACAAAAAGTCCTGTATCCATTCGTTTTCCATTTTCCTGCGGACGAACCCGATGGGGATGACTCGGATCAGGTAGGTGGTCAGGAACATCAGAATCATGCAGATGACAGCGTATTTCATGCGGACCTCCTTTCTGCCAGGCGCATTTTGCGGTGGCGTTTCACCTCTTTGATGGAAGCGCAGATAGCGGCGCCGAGGATGGCGGAGATGATGATGGCCCATCCGCCGCCGCCCTTGGTGGTCAGCACATTAAGTCCCGGCATGTACTTGAAGAGGCAGGAGAGTACTATGGAGACCACGACGGCAAGTGTCACCTTGCGGCTCTTGCGTGCCGGCGGGATGATGATGGCGATGAACATACAGTAAAGCGCAATGCCCATGCAGCCCTGCATCATGGGCGAGAGCATGCTGGAGGCTACAGCGCCTAAAAGCGTTCCGACAGTCCATCCGAAGATCGGGGTGGCCATCAGTCCTCCAAAGAAGGGGAACGAGACTTCATCGGGTTCCAATGCTGCGATAGCGAAGACCTCGTCGGTGATGCAATAAGCCATTACGGCACGTTTGTAGAAGGGCATCTCAGGCGCTACCTTTTGCGACAGAGAGAGTGACATCAGGAAGTAGCGGAGATTGATGACAAAGGTGGTGACGATCAACTCAATGTAAGGGGCACCGCCTTCGATGAGTCGGATGCCGGCAAACTGCCCTGCGGAAGCCATGTTGGAGAATGAGATGATGGTGGCCTCAAGGGGCGAGAAGCCCATCTTGACGGCGATCAATCCGAAGGTGAAGGATACTGGAATGTATCCCAGACAGATCGGAAGGCCTTTCTTTATACCCCTAACAAACTCATTCATAAATAGTTGGTACTAAATCTATGCAGGGTGCAAAAATAGGAAAAAAAAGATTATGATGAAGAGGAATTGCTATCGGGGATTAACGGCGGCGATGGCACTTTTGAGGCCATCGATAGCGGCGCTCATGATTCCGCCCGCGTATCCGGCGCCCTCGCCGATGGGGTAGATGCCCTTGGTCTGGCACATCCGGTCAGATTCCCGCAGGATGCGCACGGGGGAGGAGGAGCGGCTCTCGATGCCGGTCAGGACGGCGTCGGGGTGGGTGAAGCCGTGCATCTTCTTGTCAAAAAGAGGAAGGGCGTCTCTCAGAGAGTCCACCACAAAGTCGGGCAGACAGCGTTGCAAATCGCAGAAGACGATGCCGTGCGGATAGGAGGGGTGGATGCTTCGTACTTCGCTAGCAATGGTTTTCTGCAGGAATTCCTTCATCAGGTTGCCTGGGGCGCGGTAGTCGCCACCGATCTGAAATGCTTTCCGTTCATAGAACTCTTGGTAGGCTAGTCCATCGAGCGGACTGTCGTGCAGGAAGTCTTCGGGGCGCACGGTAACCAGCAGGGCGCTGTTGGCGTTGACTTTGTCGCGGCTGTGTTCGCTCATGCCATTGGTGACGATGGTCTCCGGATCGTTGGTGGAGGCCATGACGGTTCCGCCGGGGCACATGCAGAAGGTATAGACACTCCGCTCCGGCAGGTGAACGACCCCTTTGTATGAAGCTGGGGGCAGGAAGCGGGCGGCATCGCCGTACTGCATCTTGTTGATGAGCTTCTGGGGATGTTCGATGCGGACGCCCATGGAGAAGCCTTTGGCCTCCATGGCCAAGCCTTGCCCGTACAGGGAGCGTATCGTGTCGCGGGCGGAATGGCCGATGCCCAAGAAGAGATGTTGGGTCTGGAAATGAATTTCCGGTTTCCCGGTGATGTGCAGAACCCCATTCTCTTCTTGATGAAAACCAGTGAAACAGGTGTTGAAGTGGAACTCTCCGCCCAGAGATTCAATCTCCAATCGTATGTTCCGGACCACTTCCTCAAGGTAATCGGTGCCCACGTGGGGGTTTTGGAGGTAGGTGACATCTTCGTCTGCTCCGTGCAAGAAGAACTCTCTCAGCACGAAGGCGTTGTGTTCGCTATGGACATTGGTGGTCAGCTTGCCGTCGGAGAAGGTGCCGGCGCCTCCTTCTCCAAACTGGACGTTGGATTCGGGGTCTAATATCTTCTCTTTCAAAAAGCGGGCCACGGATTTTTTGCGCTCCTCAATTTTCTGGCCGCGTTCCAGGATGATGGGACGGGCATGGCAGCGGGCGAGGTAGAGGGTGGCGAACATGCCGGCGGGCCCGAAACCGACCACCACGGGACGGTGGGGGTACGACCATGTGAGATAGTGCATCGGGACTGCTTCCGGGAGCAAGGATACCTGTGCTGATTGCAACAGGTCCTGTCGCCCGTCGGGAACTTCCATGCTTATCTGGTAATCGTAAAAGACATTCGGCTTCTTGCGCGCGTCAACAGCCTGTCGGAGGATTCTGAAATCCGAAATCTCCGATGGGTCCAGCCGTAACATCCGGCAGACCTTGGCCCGCAGGTCTGGCTGGGCGGTGACAGGCGTCCGGATGTTGGTGACTTTGATGCGCATCGCAACTTTTTAGTAGATAAACGGGAAGACGCGTTTCAGATGTTTGGCTTCCATCTCTTCGCCAAACTCTGCTTTGTAGCGCTTGTAGATATTGTGAGCTCTGGGCACGAGGTTGGCGAAGGTCCACCAGAAGAACACCAGGCCAGGCAGCGACCACGTCAGGATGGCGAAACCGAGCCACTCCAGCAGCTCGCCAAGATAGTTGGCACTGGTCACATACTCGAACAGAAAGCCCGAAGGGAGATAGTGCTTAGTGTCGTTCTCATCTTTCCGGAGATGGCGGATGATATAGTCGGAACGCAGGTTGACGATAAAACCGAAGATGAAGATACAGGTGCCGATGATGAAATGCGGAGACCATAGCCACTCAATGTCAGTGTAAGAGAGGCCGAACACCTGATAGTTTGCGTTATAGGACTCGAAGAAGATCCAGTAGCCCTGCATCATGGCGTTGAGGATGTTGAAGGCGATACCCATGAACATCACGGCCAACGACATCTGGCTGTTTCCTTTCATTATCCAGGGGAAGATGATGGAGCGCTGGAAATAGTGAATCTCGAAGATGAGCAGGAAGACCATAGGCACAATGTCGAATCGGTGCGGGGAGGCCAGCCAGATGATGATCATGGCCAGGAATATGGGGAACTCCATCAGGAACCAAGCCAGTTTGTTGTTGATAGTCTTACCCCATTTGTTGTTCAGGAACATTCCATAGCCTGCATTGACAAAATAGAGGGAGATGAAAACCACTACCCCCATGGCAATCATGACCCAGAGGTATATGTTAAAAGCGGAGGTTAAGAAATCCGGTGACATATTTCATTAATTTTAAAATGATTACTGAATGTTAAGGGTGAAAGGCAGACGGGCTTGGACACCTTCCATTTGAACGACTTGCTCGAGGCCTTGATAGGTGAAGTAAAGTCGGCCGAGTCTGGCGGCGATTTTGCTGTCGGTATCGTTCATGTTGTTGAGGATGAGCTCCATGAAGGTCTTTTCTTTAGGGTAGTATTCCAGTGTGTAAGTTGAGAGGTTGGCCAGTTCGGCGGCTTTTGCGATGGCGTCGTCCATGGAGCCGAGTTTATCCACAAGTCCGATCTTGATGGCGTCAGCGCCCGCCCAGACGCGTCCTTGACCGATGCTGTCCACTTGGGCGATTGTCATTTTTCGGCCGTTGGCCACACGTGTCATGAAGGTGCTGTACGTGTTTTCTATCGATTGTTGCATGATGTCCAGTTCTGCCTGGTTGAGTGCGCGGAAGCCCGTGATGGCATCGGAGTGCTCGTGGGTTTTGGCCACATCAATGGTGATGCCGAGGTTGGACTTGAGGGCGTTCTGGAAGGAGGGTATCATGCCGAAAACGCCGATAGAGCCGGTGATGGTGTTGGGCTGGGCAATGATATAGTCGGAGTTGCAGGCGATATAGTATCCGCCGGAAGCTGCATAGTCGCCCATGGAGGTGACCACGATTTTGCCGGCTTTCTTGGCAGCCTCGATCTCGTGCCAGATGTTTTCTGAGGCCATGGCGCTTCCGCCGGGGGAGTTGATTCTCAGCACAATGGCTTTGACTTTGTCAGACTTGTAAGCCTTGCGCAGGGATTTGATGAAGGTGTCGGAGTAGATGCCGCGACTCTCGTCGCCTTTACCATCGGAGATGTTTCCCACGGCATAGACTACGGCTATGCGGTCGCCTTTGGATTTAGTCTCGGGGATGGAGGACTTGTATTGGGAGATGGAGACGAAATGGATATTTTTGTCTTCTCCGATATCCAGTTTCCTGCGCAGGGCGGATTCCGCGTCGGAGGCATAGGCAAGACGGTCCACCAGTCCATGGGAGAGTGCATCTTCGGCCAGGTATCCAGTCAGTTGGTTGGTCATCAGGTTGAGGGAGTCCAAAGAGATCTTCCTGGCAGCGGCGATGTCATTGGCAAGGGTTGACCAGAGGGTCTCTGCCAGGACGCTCAGCTGGGTGCGGTTGGCCTCGCTCATCTTGTCCAGCATGTAGGGTTCGACGGCGCTCTTGAACTGGCCGTGGCGAATCACCTGAACGTCCACATTGTATTTGTCCAGCAGGCCTTTGTAGAACATCACCTGGAAGGCATATCCCCGCAGGTCGATGGAGCCGGTGGGGTTGAGCAGGATACTGTCGGCAACGGTGGCGATATAATAGCCATTCTGGCCATAGCTATCACAGTAAGCATAGATGAACTTGCCGGATTTTTTGAATTCCACCAAGGCGTTGTGAATCTCTTTGAGCGATGCAGGAGAAGCGGCGGCGTTGGAACTGTTGATGTAGATGCCCTTGATCTTGCTGTCGCCGGCGGCATGGTTGATGGCATCCAAGATGTCGTTCAGCCCTAACTGGCTATAGCCATAACTGCTCAAGTCAAAAGGCATATCCACGGCCCGTTCTGAGATTTGCTGGTTGAGGTCCAGTTTCAGCACGCTATTGTTTTGTACGTCTGTTTTGTCTTTGGAGGATACCGAGGCGATAATTCCCAGCATAAACAAAATGTAGAATATGCTGATGATGATCATGGCCAAGACGAATCCCACCATGGAACCGAGCACGATACGCCAGAACTTACGGCTACGGCTCTCTTTTTTGCAAGTTGATTGATTGTCAGTACTCATTATGATTGTAATTTATTGATTATCTGAAGAAATGCCTTCTTTGGCTATGACAGCCAGCCTGAAAGAAGGAGATGTATTCCAAAAAGATATCGGTTGGGCTGTTCAACGTTGGCAGGTCTAGCAGTCGGTTGAGAAGGTTGAACTGAGCAATATTATTATATGGTAGTGGACATGAAGTGTCGGGGATGCTTTGATGGGGTATTCTGGCCGAATCGGTGAAGCTGCCGGTAATCTCTTCCGGGCGGGCTGCCGGTATAATCAGGTCGAAGGAGGTGTCTTGCTCATCCCATTCTGCAGTATGGAGCATGGAGAAGGCGCTGTTGAGAACCTGTTTCTTCAGATCCTGTGGCAGCGCTTGTCCTGTCGAATTGAAGACCAGACAATGGGTGAAGTTTTGTCGGGAGATTTCCGATGCCACATCCACCGGCTGGGTGTTGACAGGTTTTTGGCAGAGCTGTTCCATGCGTTGTTGGGCGGCATCGTCCCATTGTTCTCCTCCGACGGTGAGCTGGGGAAAACAGCCCATGTCGTACAATCCTTGGGCATTGAGGGAGGGCTTGATGCAAAGGAATCCGGATGTCGGCTTGGCTTGGATGTCCAGCAACATGCAGAGATTCTCCAGCTCGTAGGCTGCACGGTTGTCCAGCAGCGGCTCCCAGACCACAAAGGCTTCGGCCTTGTCGAGACGAATGAGGTGTATGAAGTCGGTGAGTTGAGTTTCATCCAGTTGGTTTTTCTTCAGAAGAAGTTTGAAATCTTCCTCCAGCAACTGTTGTTTGTAGGTGTCATAGCCTTTGCCGAGGCCGTTGACGTAGATGCCTTCCGCGAGATGGTGCTGGACGAGGTAGTAGTTGAGGCTTCGGAAGAAAGCGGCATAGTCTTGGATGTGCAGGGTGTCGGGCTGGTTGAACCAGTATTGGGGGATCTCCTTCAGGGATTCCAGCAGATGCATAGTGGCAAGAGCGGACGGGGTATCGGCAAGCGGGTCCCAGGCGATGAAGATGCGGTTGCTCCCGGCGATCTCGGCGAAGGGGAGGATGTCGTTTTTGTCCCAGAAGAAGTCGGTGCCTTTGTGGAGGTACTCCAGGGAGGAGATGGCGTTGGAGCGAAGGCCTGCCCGGGAGAGCCGTTGCAGTAGATAGAGCTCCTCGTTGCTATAGTCGCCTGTCAGCATGACCAGCGTCTTGTTCGGCTCTGCGGGGGCGCATTGAGCAGCGACCATGGCATAAGCCTCCTCAAAAGAGACAGGGCGGTAGGATGATCCTTCTTTGACTATAGGTTGGAGCAGTCGGGACATGGGCGATCCTATCGGGTTAATACTTGGAACAGTTCCTCCATGGCGGCGGCATCCAGATGGTCGGTGCATTTGATGCCTTTCGCTCTTGCCAGGTTGGGGAGATTCTTGACAGGCTCGTCAGCCACCAGCACTCCCTTGTTGATGATGACCACATGGTCGCACATGGCGCTAACCTCCTGCATGATGTGGGTGGAGAGCAGCACCGTCTTGTCTTTGCCGTAGGTCTTGATCAGGGAGCGGATTTCCACCAGTTGGTTAGGGTCCAAGCCCGTGGTGGGCTCGTCGAGGATGAGCACTTCCGGATCATGGATGAGGGCTTGGGCGATGCCCACGCGTTGTTTGTAGCCGCGCGACAGGGCACCGATCTTTTTGTGCTTCTCGGGTGTCAGACCTGTGCGCTCAATCATGTCGTTTACCTTGGCCTTCAAGTTTTTGAGATGGTAGATGCCTCCTGTAAACTCCAGGAACTCGCTGACATACATGTCGTAGTACAGAGGATTTGCCTCGGAGAGGTATCCGATTTTCTTTCTAAGCTCCAAGGAATCGCGCCAGATGTCCAGTCCGCACACGGAGACTTCTCCGGAGGTGGGTGGTATCAGGCAGGTGATGATCTTCATCATGGTGGTCTTGCCGGCGCCGTTAGGGCCTAGGAAGCCGACAATCTCGCCTTTTTTGGCTTCAAAACTAACATCGTTTAAGGCGTATTGCTTGCCAAAAACTTTCGTTACGTTTTTTACTAATATGGACATGTTATCAATTTTTCAAACAAACTGCAAAAATATAAAAAATGTCCTTTCCCCAAATATAATAAATTGTATTTTTGCAGCCGTTATGCATGATTTGGAACCAACGGAAGGTACATCGGATGTCCGCAAATGGTACAAAAGAATCCCCCAACTCGTCTTGTTTGTTGGGTTGGGTCTCTTTTTTGTCTGGTTGTCGCTGCGGCATTTGAATGTGGAGGATCGGAAAACGATTGTGGCGGTCATCGGTTCGGTGAACACGCTGAAGGGATGGCTCATGCTGGGTCTGGCAGCCTTCTTTGCCTTGCTGGCTGATTATTTCCGGGCTTGGAGAGGCAAGATCTTGCTCCAGCCACTGCATTATGAGGTCCGCACTTCCATGATGTTCTATTCCGTAATGGTCTGTTTTATGGCCAACCTGGCCTTGCCGCGTCTCGGGGAGGTGCTAAGATGCACGTTCCTTCAACGGTACGAGAAGGTGCCGTTCCAAAAATCCCTGGGAACGGTTCTCACGGAGCGGGCCGTGGATATGGTCTTTTGGCTGGTGATGTTGGTGATAGCCATCATGATTAATACGGACTTGCTGAACAATCTGGTGGTGGATGCGGATGCCGGTCTCACCGTGCGCCAATGGATGGAGGCCAAAGGCTTGTCGTTGCTGGGTAACCATCTGTTGCTGATCTTGGTCGGCTTGGCATTGTTGGTGGCGCTGCTGCTATGGGCAACCCGTAACTGGTGGAAGAAGAACAGGTTCTTTCTTAAGGTCTGGCACTTCTGTCAGGGTATGTGGCAAGGCTTTATCTCCATCAAGGATGTGCGGAGACCATGGCGATATTGGTTCTGGACGGTGATGATGTGGGTGGCCTATTTCTTTGGGACATACACCTTCTTCTTTGCCATGCCTTGCTTGGCCGATGTCAGTCCGTCCGCAGGCTATTCGGTTCTGATATTCGGCACGATAGCCTTTATGGTGGCGCAGGGCGGCATCGGAGCCTACCCGCTGATAGTCGCGGGTGTGCTGATGCTCTACGGTGTTGAATACACCAGCGGCTTGGCTGCCGGATGGGTGGGCTGGATCCTACAGACGGTGGTGGCGCTTGCCGGCGGGTTCGTCTCCCTAGTGCTGGCATCCTTCACCCGCAAAAGAGATTCTATGGTTTTGACAGAAAATGAGGAACAGATATGATGGATAAGATACAACAGAAAATAGTGACCAAGGACTTCTTCAAGCAGCAATCAGAAGCGTTGCATCAGCAGAAGATCGTCTTTACCAATGGCTGTTTCGATGTGCTCCATTACGGCCATGTCCACTACCTGGCACAGGCCAAGGAGCTGGGCGACATTCTGGTGGTGGGCCTCAACAGCGATGCCTCCGTGCGGCGCTTGAAAGGGGAAGGCCGTCCCATCAATCCGGAACAGGCCCGTGCCTATGTGCTGGCCGCTCTGGAAATGGTCGATTACGTGTGCCTCTTCGATGAGGATACTCCCTATGATCTTGTCTCTGCCGTGCAACCCGACATTTTGGTGAAAGGCGGCGACTATGCCATAGAGAATATTGTCGGGGGCGATATCGTTAAACAACGGAATGGCAAAGTGGTCGTATTACCCTTTGTGGAAGGTTTCTCATCCACTACTATTATTGAAAAGTTAAAATGAGCATCATGAAGAAGATACTAGGAGTTGTCGTTTTTATATTCTTCACAGTCAATGCATTCTCGCAGTATGTGGATATTACAGACTATTCCCAGAACATTGCATTACGGGATACGCTTGTGTTGAATCCCACCGAAGACAATCAGCGGGTAAACACTTATCCTACTATTTCCGAGGTGTATCAGATACCTTGTTATGACCTGTACGATAAGTATTGGGACGTCCGTAATCTAAGAAGCCGGATGTTAGAGATCCCCTTTGCAGATGACCGTTTGATGCTAATTTTGGTGCAGTCGGACAATGCTCCCTTTACCATTCCGTGTGTCTCTGACGAGATCACCTTGCGTTATGGCATGACCAAGAAAGGGATTTTCCATCCTGGCGTGGATCTGAAGGTGACTCCCCAATCGTTGGTGAAAAGTTGTTTTGACGGCGTGGTGCGCATGGCGGCGCAGTATGGGGATTATGGACTCTTGGTGGTGGTGCGTCACTATAATGGTCTGGAAACGGTCTATGCCCATCTGGACAAGGTGTGTGTGAAGCCCGGGCAGATGGTCAAGGCTGGAGATGTTATTGGCCAGACGGGCAGAAGCGGTCATGCCAATGACGATATCCTGCATTTTGAGGTTCGTTTTATGAATGAGTGCCTGAATCCCGAGCAGGTGATTGATTTTGAATACGAGAATCTGATAAAGAATACGTTGGTTCTGCAATCGGCTGATTTTAATGTCTTGCCGTTGGATCAATGTGGCCCCAAGGTTACTCCTATTAACAAGCCTCCCAAGGCAGTGGTGCCCAAGCCGGAGCCTATACCGGTTCCGAAGCCGGTGAAGCCTGTGGAGGTGCCTGCTTCAGTGGATCAGCCGATGGACAATGCAGTGAAAGAGGAATCCGCCGCTCCGGTTTCTGTCCCAAGTGCTCCGGACCGAGAAGAGGCGGAGTATTATGTGGTCAAGAAGGGAGAGGGCTTGTATAGGATTGCCCTTAACCATAAGACGACGGTGGACAAGCTGATGAAGCTCAATAACATCAGCAATCCCGACCAGATACAGGAGGGGCAGAAGTTGCGGGTGCGATAAGAAGAGACCTGTTTACCAGCCGAATGGGTGGTTGGTGGTGGGCAGTTTGGCCAACGGGTGGTAGTCGCCTTTCAGTCCAACGGGCGTCGCGTTGCGGATATCATATACCGTCTGGATGCAGGAGCGTACCTCGTCGAGGCCATATCCTTTGCCTGCCAGTATTTTCCGATAGCTTTCCGTGTGGAGATCCGTGAAGCCTTGGCTGAACTCCAGTTGTTCATCGCCGATGGTGATAGAGCGGTAGGTGTGTTGTCCTTGCTGGGCGATGTCGGCGGGCAGTGTCTCGCTGTTGATGCTGAGGAAGTAGCGCACGCGGGCGCGTTTCAGTCGCAGGAAGCCAGCCACGCGGTCGTGGGTAGCCACATGGACGAGGTTCTCCTCCACAGGCCCGAAGATATAGCTGAGCATGTCGTAGAAGTGGATGCCGATGTTGGTGGCGATGCCGCCGCTCTTATGCACATCGCCTTTCCAGGAGGCATAGTACCAATAGCCACGGGAGGTGATATAGGTGAGGTCCACATCGTAGATCTTATCTGGGTCGCCGTTTTCGATTTGCTCTTTGAGGGCGATGACGGTGGGATGGAGGCGGAGTTGGAGGATGTTGTAGATATGATGGCCGGTCTCTTTTTCCACTTGGGCGAGTCCGTCGATGTTCCAAGGGTTGAGGACCAGCGGTTTCTCGCAGATGACATCGGCACCGAGGCGCAGGGCGTAGCGCGTGTGCGAGTCGTGGAGGAAGTTGGGGGTGCAGACGGAGACCATGTCGAGTTGCTGGTCGGTGTTCTTGAGTTTGGAGCAGTGGCGGTCGAAGAGCTCCATCTCGGTGAAGAAGGAGGCATCAGGGAAGTAGCTGTCGATGATGCCCACGCTGTCGGACTTGTCGTAGGCGGCGACCATGCGGTTGCCCGTCTCTGCAATGGCTTTGAGGTGGCGCGGGGCGACGAAGCCACCGACTCCTATTATGGCGAAATTTTTCATATCAAGGGTTATTCTTTAACATATATTCTCGGTACGCGGTTGGAGAGGGAGGTGAGCAGGTCGTAGCTGATGTGCCCGATGCGGCGTGCGGCGTCTTGGGCGGTGTTGCCTTCGCCATAGACGATGACTTCGTCGCCTTCGTGCACGGAGAGCCCTGTCACATCCAGCATGCACATGTCCATGCAGATCTTGCCCACCACGGGCACCAGTTGGCCTCGCACCATCACGAGTCCTTTTCCGTTGCTGAACTCGCGGGGGTAGCCGTCGGCATAGCCGATGGGGATGATGGCCACCTGCATGTCGTGTTCCACCTTGTAGCTGCGGCTGTAACCGATGGTCTCGCCCGCCCGGATGGTCTTGACCTGTGTGATGAGCGTCTTCAGCGTGGCCACGTTCTGCAGGTTGGCTTGCACTTCGGGCTGGTCGAAGAAGCCGTAGAGGCCGATGCCCAGTCGGACCATTTCGAACTGCGCCTCCGGGAAGCGCACGATGCCCGCCGTGTTGAGGATGTGCCGGAGGAATGGATATCCAAGGCCTACCCTTAGAGTGTCGGTCATGCGGGTGAACAGCTGGATTTGCTGGCGGGTGAAGTCATCTTCCTCAGGGTCGTCGGCAGCGGCGAGATGGGAGAAGACGGAGGCCACGCGCAGACAGGGGTTGTCGCTCAGGAGGTTCAGCAGGCGCGGGAGGTCCTCTTCGTCGAAGCCCAGCCGGTGCATGCCGGTGTCCAGTTTTATATGGATGGGGAACCGGGAGATCTCGGGATGCTCTTTGAGGACGCCCATCAACTCTTGAAGATAGTAGAAGTTGAAGATCTCCGGTTCCAGCTGGTTCAGCACCATGGACTCGAAACTGTGCGCTTCGGCACCCAGGACGATGATGGGAGTCTTGATGTGCCGTTTGCGCAGGCGCACGCCCTCGTCGGTGTAGGCCACCGCCAGATAATCGATTTTCTGGTTGATTAGCTCGTTGATGATCTCTGCATCGCCCAAGCCGTAGGACAAGGCCTTGACCATGGCCACCATCTTGGTCTCCGGCTTTGTCAGCGAGCGGAAATAGTGGAGGTTGTGCACGAGGGCAGGCAGGTTGACATTGAGGGTGGTCAGATGCGTTTTGTGCAGCAGGCGGTGGACGACATCCTCAAAATGGAAGTTTCGCGCTCCTTTGATGAGGATGGCATTGTATGCGAAGTTGAAGGTGGAGAGGTCGGAGATGAGGGATTCCGTGTCTGGGTAGAAGTAGGCGTTGGGGATGGTGAATGCCTGCCGGTGCTGAAAGAAATCCATGCCCACTGCGATGAGTTTGCCGATATGATGGGCGAGCAGGAGGTCGTTAAGGCGCACGTAGTCATCTTGTTGCAGGGTGCCCGCTTGATCAAAGTCTGATATGATGAGCGCCTTGTCGGGCATCTGCGTTTGAGTGTCCAGATAGTTGAGGGCCACGGCGAGGGAGGTCCAGTCCAAGCTGTAGGCGTCGTCGAGAATCAGGGAGTGCTGGCGTCCTTCCTGGATGGCCATGCGCATGTGGATGGGCGTCAGCGCCGACAGCCGATCGTCGATGACTTCGGGTTGGTAGCCGAGTGTCAGCATGGTGACGATGACGTGGACAGCATTCTCCACGGAAGCGGCATCCACGAAGGGTATGTGATAGGTGAAGGTGCGGATGGCGACCAGTGTGGAGTTGCCTCGGCGCTCCTGAGAGGTGATCAGGTATTCAGCATCATTATATCCCCAGGAGATCTTTTGGATGTGTGAATAAGCATCGCTGTCCAAGGTCTCCCGTATCAGTGGGTTGTCGTTGTTGAAGATGAGCTTCTCGGCATGGCGGAACAGCAGGAGCTTCTCGTTCAGCTTCTGCTCCATCGACTGGAAGAACTGGGCGTGGGCCATGCCGATGTTTGTCAGGATGCCGATGGAGGGTCGGATGATGTCGGCGATGCGGGCCATCTCGCCCGGACGGGAGATGCCGGCCTCGAAGATGCCGAGGTTGTGTTCGGGACGCATCTGCCACACCGACAGGGGGACCCCAATCTGGGAGTTGTAGCTGTCGGGACTCTTCACAATATGGTATTCCATGTTCAGCATCATGTTCAACCACTCCTTGACGATGGTCTTGCCGTTGCTGCCTGTGATGCCGATGACGGGATAGTGGAATTCTTCACGGTGTGCGCGGGCGATGGTCTGCAGGGCCTCGATTGCGTCTAAGACTTGGATAAAATTCCCATTTTTTAACGATGAAAAGTCGGATACAGGGGCGGTGATGATGAAATTCCGCACCCCTTTCTGGTACAATTCGGGGATGTAACGGTGGCCGTCATTGTGGGTCGTCTTGATGGCGAAGAAGAGAACACCGTTGGGGGAGGATACCTTGCGACTGTCCATGCAGAGGCTGTTTACGAGAGATTCCGGACTTGGAATCTCTGATTTGATGGCGTTGACGATAGTCGAAATCCGGGCGATGTTCATACACAAGAATTATAGGCTGCAAAGGTATAAAATATTTTTTTGTCGGGAGGTATATTTTTATTGAGAAAAAAATGTATTTTTGCCGTCCAAATTTCAAAGCAAATAAAAATCAAAAGAATATGAAAAAAGATATCCATCCTAAGGAGTATAGAACGGTGGTTTTCAAAGACATGTCGAATGATTATGCATTCCTGACCAAGTCCACCGTCAGCACGAAAGATACCATTCAATGGGAAGACGGAAATGAATATCCGTTAGTAAAATTAGAGATTTCCAACACCTCTCATCCTTTCTTCACCGGTAAGATGAAGTTGGTTGACACCGCCGGTCGTGTGGATAAATTCCGCAACAAATATGCCCGTCATTTGGATGGTGGCAAGAAATAAGAAATCCACAATAAATTTTATATCTTTGCTGACCTTTTTTCTGTTAAGGAGAAAAGGTCAGTTTTTTTTCTAATATACGAAAAATGAAAGAGATATCTTTGCTTGATGAGTTGATGAACAGTGAGGCCAATTTCATCCCTTTGTTCTCTTTGGAGGACGAGAAGAAGATCCGGGATGAGCAGGTCCCTGACGATATAGCGTTACTTCCTTTGCGGAACACCCTTCTTTTCCCGGGCATGGTCATCCCCATCAACGTGGGTCGTACCAAGTCTATCCGGTTGGCGCAGGAGTATGCGCACAAACAGGAGCCTATCGGCGTGATAGCCCAGCGCGTCAACGATGTGGAGGAGCCTGACATTCAGGATCTGTACCGTGTCGGCACCTTGGCTCATATCCTCAAATATATCTCCATGCCTGACGGGGGTGTGACCATCATCGTGCAGGGCATCAAGTGCTTCAATGTGGAGGCGTTGACCCAGATAGAGCCGTATTACAGATGCAGGGTCACCCCTTTCGAGTCCAATGACTTTGACCATAAGCTGCTTAATGACAAAAACTTCCAAGCTCTTTTGTCATCCATCAAGGATGTGGCGAAGCGGATGGTGCATGTGAGCAACAATATGCCTCGTGAGGCGGCTTTTGCACTCCGGAACATTGAAAGTCATGTCTTCCTGCTGAATTTTCTGGCCACCAACCTCTCGATTTCCTTGGAGGAGAAGCAGCGGTTGTTGGAAACTCCCGATATTGAGGCGCGTGCCTCCCAGTTGTTGTCCTATCTGCAACGCGACCTGCAGATGCTGGAGTTGAAGAACCAGATTCAGGACAAGTCGCGCCGTGAGTTGGACAAGCAGCAGCGCGAGTATTTCCTGAACCAGCAGATCAAGACCATCCAAGAGGAGTTGGGGGGCTCTCCCGTGGAGAAGGACTACCAGTCACTGATGGAGCGAGCCAAGAAGAAGAGATGGGGTAAGGAGACCGCCGATATTTTCTACAAGGAGTTGGAGAAGTTGCAGCGCACCAATGTGATGGCTCCCGACTACGCCATCCAATTGAACTATCTGGAGCTCTTTGTGGAGCTGCCATGGAATGAATACAGCAAAGACAACTTCGACTTGGTGAAGGCCCGCAAGATCCTGGACAAGGATCATTATGGTCTCTATAAAGTCAAAGACCGTGTGCTTGAGCATCTGGCGGTGTTGTCTATGCGCAAAGATATGCGGGCGCCCATCTTGTGTCTGGTGGGACCTCCGGGTGTGGGCAAGACCTCCTTGGGCCGTTCCATTGCCAATGCCATCGGCCGTAAGTATGTGCGTATCTCTCTGGGCGGTCTGCGCGACGAGTCGGAGATCCGGGGTCACCGAAAGACCTATATCGGAGCCATGCCGGGCCGTATCATCCAGAATCTGCGCAAGGCAGGCTATGCCAACCCGGTGTTTGTGTTGGATGAGATCGACAAGGTGATTGGCGCCAACGTGCAGGGGGATCCCTCCGCCGCTTTGCTGGAGGTGATGGACCCTGAACAGAACAGCACTTTTTACGATAATTACCTGGAGACCTCCTTCGATCTCTCCAAAGTGCTCTTTATTGCCACCGCCAACTCCTTGAACAATATACACCCGGCTCTCTTGGACCGTATGGAGATTATCGAGCTGTCAGGCTATGTGGCCGAGGAGAAGTTGCAGATTGCGAAACACCATCTGATCCCGAAACAGCTGAAAGAGCACGGCCTCAAGAACCGTCAGCTACAGATCCCCGATGAGACTATCCAAGAGATCATCAAGTCTTACACACGGGAGGCGGGTGTGCGCAACCTGGAGCGTGACATTGCCAAAGTAATCCGCAAGCATACGGTGGAGATTGTGAAGAAGACTCCCGATCTGAAAAAGTCTATTGAGGTGTCTGATCTCCAAGAGATGTTGGGTTCTCCCAGATTCCAGTCGGACAAGCAGATCGACCATACAGTCCCTGGGGTGGCCACGGGCTTGGCCTGGACGGCAGTGGGCGGTGAGATCCTCTTTGTGGAGGCTATCACCAGCCCGGGCAAGGAGGGCCTGACGATGACGGGACAGCTAGGAGATGTGATGAAGGAGTCTGCCACCATCGCCTATGAGTATCTCAAAGCCCATGCGTCAGAATATGATATCGACGCCAAGATGTTTGAGCAGAACAAGGTCCACATTCACGTGCCGGAGGGAGCGACCCCTAAAGACGGTCCTTCAGCGGGTGTGACGATTCTGACGGCGTTGATCTCTGCCTTCACGAAGAAGATTGTGCGGGGTGATGTGGCCATGACGGGAGAGATTACATTGCGGGGGCAGATCCTGCCTGTTGGCGGCATCAAGGATAAGATATTGGCTGCCAAGCGTCAGCATATCCATCATATTGTGTTACCTGCGGATAACAAGAAAGATGTGGACGAGATTGAGGAGATATATCTGGACGGGATGTCTTTCCACTATTTCTCATCTATGAAAGAGGCGGTTTTGTTTAACTTTAACGGTCAGTTTAATGGATAAGGAGTTTAAGTCAGCGTTGGAGGAGCGTCCGGGAGTGGACCAGCCGGTATCTGTGAACCCCAACTTGGTGCGTCGCAAACGCCGCGAGTTGTCGTTGGACGAATATGTGCAGGGTGTGCTTGCGGGTGACTGGGTGACGTTGAGTCAGGCCATCACGATGATTGAGAGTGCGCGCCCGGAGCATTTGGAGATGGCGCAAGCCATCATAGAACGTTGTCTGCCGCATTCGGGCCATTCGTTGCGCATTGGCATCACGGGAGTCCCCGGCGTTGGCAAGAGCACCTTCATAGAGGCTTTTGGCACGTTGCTGACCGAGCAGGGTCACAAGGTCGCGGTATTGGCGATAGACCCCAGCAGTGAGCGCACCAAGGGCAGCATCCTGGGTGACAAGACCCGTATGGAGTCTCTCTCCGTGAATCCTAAAGCTTTCATCCGTCCTTCGCCGTCGGGCAGCACGCTGGGCGGTGTGGCTCGCAAGACCCGCGAGTCCATTATCCTGTGCGAGGCCGCTGGTTATGATGTCATCATCGTGGAGACGGTCGGCGTGGGCCAGTCGGAGACGGCTGTCAAGTCGATGGTCGATTTCTTCCTGCTCTTGATGCTGGCAGGTGCCGGCGATGAGCTGCAAGGTATCAAACGTGGCATCATGGAGATGGCCGACGCCCTGATTATCAACAAGGCCGATGGGGATAACAAACATAAGGCCATACGCGCCCAGACCCAGTATCGCGCGGCTTTGAAACTCTTCCCGCAGACGGAAAGCCAGTGGACCGTGCCCGTGGAGGTGTGCTCCGCCTTAGAGAACTTCGCGATTGACAAGGTGTGGGAGATGATCCTCCGCTATGAGAAACACACCAAGGCCAATGGCTATTTCGAGCGTAACAGGTCCGAACAATTGATTAATATCTTCCATAACTGGATACAGTTTACCTTACAGAACAACTTCTATAACCAATCACAGACTGAAAAGGAGATTGAACGCCTTGTGCCGATGATTCGTGACAAGCAGATTTCCCCCTATATGGCTGCTACCATGCTGATAGAACAGATAGGGAGCCTCACTGCCTCAAAGGAAAAGTGAAATGGCTGCTTCCAGACAGGTTGCCTGCATGATCGCGGCTCCGTATGGTTATGGTACATGATAAACATTGTTGAGATACCTGCAACCCCACCTCTGTGTGTGGAGATGTTGTGGTATAGATAGTTTCCCGTAAACAGGTGCTATTCCCCATGGTGAGATTCAGGATATATTCGTAGTTGGCTAGCCCGGACTGCTCGTCCACGACATCTTCCCATTGAGCATAGACGGGGATTCCCTTAATCCGGGCGGTATTGTCAGTCATCAAAGGGGTCTCTATTCTGGTTGGTGCTGGTGGCGGGGTGTAGTCGATACTGACGGATTTCTCTGCCAGGCTGGAGAAATGGAGCGCCTCGTCCACGATGACAGATTTGACTTTGCATCTTGCCACTCCTTGAGAAGCCTGCGCGTGCATCAGGCAGGTGTCGGCGCTGCCTACCGATACAACGATGGAGTCGCCTCTTCCAGCATATATGCGCAGATTGTCGATGAGTATGGGCTCATGACAGCGGAAGCCTATATGCCTCTCGTGACTTCCCGTCTCGGAAGATCCGGTGTGACACTCGGCCAGCAGGTTCTGATGTCGGAACAGGGATATTCTGTGATGAGCGGTGTCCCAAAGCACACGGAACAGGTAGCTGGTGTTGTCGGAGAAATATATGGGGTTGCTGCTGCCAAGCAATGTGCGTGAGCCGTCAGTTATTTGATAGATGGATACCCGGTGACGGCTATTTTCAAAGCATATCTCAAACCCCTGCCAAGGATTCATGACCGCATCTTTTTGAAGATGGAAGTAGAAGGAACAGCTGTCGCCTCCCGCCATGGTCAGATAGAAGTCGTACAGGAAACAGTCGGCAGAGCCATCGCAGTGTCGGGCAAAGATGCGCCGGGGAGTGCTCGTGCTACCGGAACAGGTCAGTTTCTGATTGTCGATGAACCAATGCCCATCCTGTTGCCAGATGTCCATATCCAAGCCTGTGTCGAAGTTGTCGCAAAGAAATCCGTGCGAAGGGTCTCCTTGCCAGCCATAGTCAGTCAGTTCCATTACCTGCCAAAAACGGTGTAGGATCTGTTGGTCGTCGGTGTCAGCAAAGTGCAAGACGAAGTCCTTGGTTATCCAAGTGGAATCGTCATGCAGGATGGCTGTGGCGGGAGGTAGGGAGTCTTGAATGGCTGGCGGAGTGTTCTGTTGGTGGCAATTCCAATGCGCCTCCCATCCTGCATCTTGAGTGGCACAATCCGAGCGGAACTCTATCAGCATGGCGGGTCCGGAGGAGACGATGTGCCCTGGCGACATGGTGTTCCATCTGCCCAAGAGTGGGGCGGAGAGACTGTTTCCATCGTAGATCCAGAGGAAATCATAGTTTGTCTCTACGTCAAACTGGGAGAAATCCAGGGTGATACTGTCGGCGTCCGGTCGTTGGATGAGGAAGAGTTGGTGCTCGTTGGCTCCATAGGGTCCGCCAGGGCCTCCGGAATCGTGCCATGTGCCGGAGATGGCCGTGTCCGTGGTGATGCTCGTCTGACTGTTAATCAGATGGTAATAATGGTTCCAATTCCAGTATGGCCCGGGGTCGGTATGTGTCTGGCTGGGGTAGTGCTGATGCCCACGAATCTGTGTGCAGGCCGTGCTGCCACCCAGACTGTGAACGCCGCTGTTTAGTATCGTGCCGTCATCCAGCGTGTCTCGGTAGAAGGTCCGGTGGGGATTGATGTTGGGATGTCGTTGACAGATGTCGCGGACCAACGCTGCAGAGGATTGGTACATAGCTTCGGTGAAGTAACTTACAATGTTGCCGTACGCTTCGTGTTCCACCCCGATAGTGTAGCTGTTGGCCACGCCTACATGCCAGGCTTTGTCTTGCTCCCGCACCATCTGGGTCACTTGCCCGTCGGAGGAACGGATGATGTAGTGGGCAGAAGCATTGGCATTGCAGTTCTGAAACCAGGCCAATGTGCCGGCATAGGTGCCTTGGGTGTAGTGAATGGTTATACCGGTGACTGTTGTGCCGTTGCGTCCTTGGGTGTAGTTGCAGCTGGCCGCCGGCAGCCAGCTGGCCCCGCCGTAGTCCGCCCCTGTGACATTCTCTGTTCCTTTGATCTGAATGCCCAGCTGTTTTTGTCGCAGTCGGACTAACGTTGGACCAAAGAGTCGCTCAAAATCCACCTCCCAGACATGATGTGTGAACTCTGCCATGTCAGGGTCTGCCAGGAAGCGGAATACTTCGTATAGGAAACAATGGATCGGGTAGTTTGTTTCCCAAGAGATCGCCTCCGGATCGTAGGGTAGCTCCGACAAGGCAATTAAAATGGGGCAGTAGTCGGTGATGTTTTCCGAAAAATAATCTCGCGAGGCCTGCAAAGAGGCAAAAGCCTTAGCGTACGCGAGGATGGCCATGCGAGGATCCGACAGGATCTCTGGGATTTCGTAAGAAGACAATCGCTCCACAAGTCGCAGATTCTCCCGAAACACACCCTTCCCATCCAACGTCAATCCCATGACGGTGTAGTTCGTGGGGATGGAGTGTGCACCTTCTTCTATCACCTCCGGTTCTAAAGACGAGAACCTCCGGTACTGATAGGAGATGGCTTCCAAGATGCCTCTCGGGATGGAGGGGAACGACAGGTATGCCTCTTCAAAATAAGGGGCTATCAGTTTGTAATCTCGATGCAGCTGCTCTTGGCGGCCAGTTTCAGGACTTCCGTTTCCTTGGGCAAACAATGAGGAGGTCAAGAGAGAAACCATCCACACTATGCCCAACGTCATGGTTCTTGGGAGCGATAACCTTGTCTTCATACGAGTTCTTTTTGTTTGTTAGTCGAGAGCAAAGATAGTACAAAACGAACCGTTTGTCAATAGTTTTTTATTATTTTATAAAAAATAATTTATTTTATTGATAATCAAGACTGAAAGATGCATATTTTGACTATTAACAGTAAAGAAAGAGGATTAAGGGGTTTGGCATGACGGGAGAAGGATGAGGAAAAAGTGCATTATTTCAGAGGATGTCGGTTTTTTTCTCATTTTTTTATGTAAGTTTGCGCGCTAAAATTCATCGTCATGTTAGTAGTAGGTATAGCGGGAGGTTCAGGATCGGGCAAGACCTCCATCGTCAATAAAATCATTGAGAAATTCCCGAATGATTGTGTCAGCGTCCTGTCCCAGGATTCCTATTATAAAGATAATGGAGACTTGTCGCAAGAGGAGAAGGAGAATTTCAACTTCGACCATCCATCTGCGATTGAGTTTTCCTTGTTGAACAATCACATACAGGCTTTGAAGGCTGGGCATACGATACAGATGCCGACCTATTCATATGTGACGTGTGCGCGTGGTGAGGAGACAATCCCGGTGAAGCCGAGCAGTGTCTTGATCGTGGAGGGCATCCTGATCTTCACCAACCCAGCTTTATGTGAACTGCTGGATTTGAAAGTCTTTGTGGACACGGATGCTGACGAGCGTCTGATCCGCATTATCCAGCGGGATGTGCAGCAGCGGGGCAGGGGCTTGGACAAGTCCATCCGTCACTACAAACATTTTGTGAAACCCATGCACGAGTTGTTCATCGAGCCGACGAAACGTCAGGCCGACATTATCATCCCGATAGGTGGGGAAAATGAAAAAGGCATTGACATCCTGACGACTAAGATTCAGCATGTCATTGAGAAAGCCATGAACGCTTAGGTCTTCTGTTCTTGTTTTTTAGCAGCGGGGAATAGCACGTTGTTCAGTATCAGTCGATAGCCTGCCGAGTTGGGGAATAGATCCAAGTTGGTGGCTGGGTCGTTGATGAGATGTTGGTAGTCTTCCGGGTCATGTCCGGAATAGAAGGTCCATGTGCCTTTTCCAAACTCTCCGTGGATGTATCGTGCCTCATCGAAGATTTGTGTTTCACCCATGATGGTCACAGTGGGTTTGATGAGATCTTTCCGGAAAGCGGTGGTTTGGCCCATGAAGCCCGGGATTACCGACATGTGGTTCTGGCAGAGCATCGTTGGTACTGGATCCCATTTGGCTGAGAATTCAAAGAGGGTAAAAAAGTCATTGGATTTGTTGGTCAGATGGGTGGTGGGATCTACATCGATGTCGGAGACTTCGTATTCGTAGGGGTTGGTGACGATGTGGAAGTCGGTGAAGGCAAAGCAGTTGTCGTAATTGAGTTTGTCTTGTGCCTGGGGGTCCATGGGGTCTCCGTCGAACATGACGTCGCAGATATCGACGCCTTCGGCAGCGAGGGCGATGTCAAAACTGTCGGGTCCGGAGCACATGGCGAAGAGGTAGCCGCCGCCTGCCACGAAGTCGCGGATGCCTTTAGCTACGGCCAGTTTCATCTGAGACACCTTGGCATAGCCTAACTGCGCAGCACGGCTCTCATTCTCTTGCACGTCTTGCATATACCATTGCGCGCTGCGGTAGTGTGCCCAGAACTTGCCATATTGTCCCGTGAAGTCTTCATGGTGCAGGTGCAGCCAGTCGTATTTGGGCAGTTCGCCTTGAATCACCTCTTCATCATAGAGGACAGTGTAGGGGATCTCCGCATAGGTGAGCACCAGCGTCACGGCGTCATCCCAGGGCAACTTGTTCTTGGGCGAATATACTGCTATCTTAGGCTCTTTGGTCAGACGAATTTCATTCATGTTGTTCTCCACGGCGGCAATCTCGTTCAGGATCTGCTGGGCGGAGAGGTCGGCAATCACTTGGTAGGAGACACCGCGCACCACGCACTCGTTCTCTACATCGCTGTTATAGACGCACATGAAGCTGCCGCCTCGGTAATTGAGCAGCCAGCTCATGTCAATCTGATGGGCAACGGCATAATAGGCAATGCCATAGGCCTTCAGATGATTGCTCTGCTCCATATCCATCGGGATGAGAAGGTAGGATGCCTGAGCACTGAAAAGGCTCTGGATGAAGATAATGACTAAAACAATCGTTTTTTTGAAGTTACTTTTTTTCATCTTCTGATGGAAATTTGATCAATTGTGCCGTTTGAGAATAAAATATACCAGTTACTCAATGCCTTTGAGAAGGATACGATATGGTCAAACCCCACTACTTTGCTGGGGGACCAAAGAGCGTCTAAATTGTTGACATATATCCAAGGGTCTTGCAAGAAACAGAGGAGGTTGTTTTGAATTTGGAGATATTGTATGCCTTTATATGGAATCCATTTCTGGAATGTGCCAAAGCGATCGTAGAAAGCCAGCCCGGCGGCCGAATCCGACAAGACCAGTCGCTCGAAGTTGTGGTCTGACACGATATGTTGGGGATGAAACTCCATGTCGAACTGGCAGTTGATGACCTGGGTCTGGTTCAGATCCAGGTCTATCAAGATGAGTTTTTGGTTTTGCTCATTGTAGCAAGCCAATCTGTTGATGCCGAACATGCATACCAATACAGGATTCTGAATCTCTAAATCAAACAGGTTGATCGGGTTGCCGATAGGGGCCAATTTGTTGTTAAGCAATACGATGCTGTTCGACTCTTCGTAATAGACCATGATCTTGGTCGGGATGGAGGCATCCACTTTGGAAATGTAGCCCATGGATGGATTGCTGTAGTGGTAGAGGAGTTTCCCCTCTGAAGAGTATTGGTCGAGCCGGTCGTTTGTCCATCCGTAGACGTTTTCTTGGATGTCGGTGGTGAAATGGTCGTATCTTCGCGGTATAAAATAATGTCGCCCTTGCGCCAAAGCGTTAAGAGCGACTATGATAGTTAGGAATATGCAGAAGATACGGCGTGTCATCGGATTAGAATTTGAAGCCGATGGTGGCCAGCACTCTGTGATAGGTGCTGCTCACGCGGGCGGGATCTACGTAGTAGGAGTTGTAGAGCCAGACATCGTCTTTGGAGTATCCCAGGACGTAAGCCATGTCGAAGAAGACTCTTTTGGCACGGATGCCGAAGCCGAGGGAACCGTAGTGTGCGCTGCCCAGTTTTTTGTCGTCAACCAGTTTATAGGAAGAGGTCTTGAAGTTATAGCCAGCGCGCAGGTAGAGCATCTGGGAGAGAGACACTTCGCCGCCGATGCGGAAGGAGTGGCTGAGTCCGTATTTGCTGACGATGTTGTCGTTCTCCGTGTTGAAGCTATAGTCGTCGGCGGAGAGTTTGGCCAGTGAGTAGTCGGTCAGTTCGTATTCGGCGGACACGAAAGCGCGCTTGTTGATGATGAAAGCGGCGCTGACGTTAGCCTTCAGCGGGGTCGTCAAGGAGAAGTGGTAGAGGTTGTTGTATTCTGAGAATTTGTCATCTTTGGAGTCAATCCAGTTGGAGGAGAAGGAGCGGTAGAAAGAGTCCTTGATTTTCCAGAAGAAGGAAGGGGTCTGGAAGCTTACGCCGAAGCGGAAGAAGCTGACAGGTTGATAGATCAAGCCCAGTCGGAAGTTGATGCCCGCGCCGGTGTTGCGTTGTTTGGTCACCACGGTGTAGTCAAGGACGCTGTCGGCGGGAGCTCCACTGGCTAATGATTCATTGATAGTCGTATGTTGCGTGATATCCAGGACGGGGATTCCGAGGCCGGCACCGATAAAGAGTTGGTCGTTGTAGTTGCCGCCGAAGTTGATGGCGATTTCATCCATGGCGCCGGAGTTGCGGACAGTTGCCGTTTGGGAGATGTCCTGGTTGTGGAAGGAGCTGTAATAGCCGTTGTTGTCAGGTTTGGGGTTCAGCACCCAGGTGTCGTAGGCCAGCTGGGCATCGAGACCAAGGGAGGCGGAGTTGTTGGCGGCATCCAGCAACGGGTCAGAGAAGGAGGAATTGGCGATGCCCTCCACGCCGTAGGAGTTGTTGAAGTCTTTCAGCCTATTGTAGCCGAAGCCGAAGTGCCAGTAGCGCCAGTTGGAGTTCTCGCGGTTGATGGTGGAGCTGAGGACCAATCCGACTTGCGGTACGGCATATTTCATCTTTTTGCTGTCGCGATGGCTGCCGTAATAGGTGGCCCCGTTTTGCAGAATGGAGAGCGACATCGGGGTGAAGGAGACTTCGGATTTTTTATAGAGACCGATGGCTGCGGGGTTGCTGATCAGAGCGGAGAAGTCGCCGCCCACAGCGCCGAAAGCGCGTCCGGCACCCATATAACGGGCCGTGCCAACGTAGTCAGTCTGTGAGAAAAGGAATGCATCATAATCATTTTGTCCCATCATGGCGCTGAAAAAGCTTAGACAGATGGCGAAAACAAGGATTTTTTTCATTTCTTTATGCTTTAAATACGATAATTGATTCTAAAATTCTAAGATGAACGATTAACGGTGACCGCCGCTGCTCCTGGAGGAGGAGCTGCTGCTACTGCTGTGAGAGGAGGAGCTGCTACTGTGGGAGGAGCCGCTGTAACTGCTTCTGGAAGAACTTCCGCTATTGTAGCTGCCGCTATGTGAGGAGCTGCTGGGCGAATAGCTGCTTCGGGAGTTGGAAGAGGAACTGTTGTAGGAGCCTCTTGAACTGGAGGAGCTGCTGGGTGTGTAACCACTTCTCTGGCTGGATGAAGAGCTCGGCGTGTAGCCACTTCTCTGGCTGGAAGAGGAATTGTTGTAGGTGCCTCTTGAGCTAGAGGAGCTGCTGGGTGTATAGCCGCTTCTGGAGCTGTTGGAGCCACTATTGTAGGTCGGAGTGGGTCTGGAGTTGGTGGTGCGGGTGCTGCCGTCAGAGGAGCGGATGATCGTCGTGGTGGCAGGGCGCGTGGTCGAGGCGCTGGCAGGTCTGCTTGTGGATTGCGTAGCGGGAGTGGTTGTTCTGGAAGGAGTGGTCGTCGCCGGAGTGGTCGTCGTTCTGGCCGGTGTCGTAGCCGGAGTGGTCGTGGTGGTTCTGGACGGCGTAGTGGTAGTAGGATTAGTGGGGGTAGTCGTGGTGCGGGCAGGAGTGGAAGGTGTCACCGTGGTCCGGGAGGTGGTGGTGCTGTTCGTCGCGGGAGTGTTGGCAGTGCGGGAAGTGGCCGTGGAAGCCGCTCCAGCAGAGGTGTAGGTGTTGGCCATCGTGGAATACTGTTGGTTGAAGGAGGTGGGGGAACTGCTGACAGAGTAGTGGTTGTTGTTGTCGTTGTTGATGTAGTTGGCAGCGAAGATGTCATGCTCCATGTCTTTGCTGCGGCCGCCGCCATTGCCTACAGAAGGTCCGATGCTCTCGCGATGACCATAGTGGTAGGTGTTGTTCTGGTCGTGGTTGTTGTGATAGAAGTTGCTGGCCCAGAGGTGTCCGCCATGGTTCCAATAGTCGAACGGACCGAAGTGGCCATGATGATGATACCACGGGTGGAAGTGATGGTAGTGGAACGGGTCGTAGTAACCCCAACCCCAACCATAGTTAAAGCCATAGTAATCATAACCATAGTAGTAAGGACGGGAGTAGTAGCTCGGCCACCACCAGTTGTAACCTAGATAGATGCTGTAGCCCCAGTTGTAGGGGTTGTAGTCATACCAATAGGTGTTGGTGTACCAAGGATCATAATAACCCCACCCGTAGTTGACGCAGGTGTGGAATCTGCGCAGACGGGAGGTGTAGTAGTAGTCGTAATAATCGTCGTCATCGTAGGATGAGAGGGCGTATTTAGGACTTTCCACCAGATAGTTTTGCACCACGGGCTCCGTGGAGCCGGGGTAAAAACTCATGGTTCTCAATAAATTTCCGTCTTCGTCGTATTCATAAACGATGGAATCGGGTTGCAGGGTGACGGTCTCAGTGCTGTTTTGCGCCACGGCCGCCGCCTTGTATTGGGTGTCCCCAGAGGATGAATAGATGTCATCATAGAAGGCGTAATTTCCTGTCATGCAAGAGGAAAGGATTAATGCCAGCAATACTGATGCGATAAGAAATTGTTTTTTCATAAAAGCCTCCGTGTATTTTGAAATTTAGTATTTTTGCAAACAAAGTTTATAGACGGCAAAGATACTAAAAAGTTAATTCTTTGCAGGAAAAAAATCTTGGATTATTCATTAAAAAACCTTAATAGATAAACACTAATTAGTATGGCAAAAAATTCTACGACTCGTGAAGAGAACTATTCCCAATGGTACAATGATATTGTGAAAAATGCGGATTTGGCCGAGAATTCTTCCGTCCGCGGATGTATGGTCATCAAGCCTTATGGATATGCCATTTGGGAGAAGGTGCAGTCATCTTTGGATAAAATGTTTAAGGATACAGGGCATGTGAATGCCTATTTCCCGTTGTTCATCCCGAAATCTTTCTTCAGTCGGGAGGCCAGTCATGTGGAGGGCTTTGCCAAGGAGTGCGCCGTGGTGACCCACTACCGTCTCAAGAATGCCGAAGACGGCTCCGGCGTGGTGGTTGACCCCGAAGCGAAGCTGGAGGAGGAGTTGATTGTGCGCCCCACTTCCGAAACGATCATTTGGAATACCTATAAAAATTGGATCCAGTCGTACCGCGACCTGCCGATTCTCTGTAATCAGTGGGCTAATGTGGTGCGCTGGGAGATGCGTACCCGTCTGTTCCTGCGTACTGCCGAGTTCCTGTGGCAAGAGGGCCATACCGCCCACGCCACCCGCGAGGAGGCCGTGGCCGAGACCGAGCGTATGTTGCATGTGTATGCCGATTTTGTGGAGAATTTCATGGCCATTCCGGTCGTCAAGGGGGTGAAATCGCCCAATGAGCGTTTCGCTGGTGCCCTCGACACCTATTGTATCGAGGCTCTGATGCAGGATGGCAAGGCGCTGCAGGCCGGCACCTCCCACTTCCTGGGCCAGAACTTCGCCAAGGCTTTCGACGTGAAGTTCCTCAACAAGGACAACCAACTTGAGTATGTATGGGCTACCTCCTGGGGCGTTTCCACCCGTCTGATTGGTGCCTTGATCATGACCCACTCCGATGACCATGGCCTGGTGCTTCCTCCGAAACTTGCTCCTACACAGGTCGTTGTCATTCCGATCTACAAGACTGACGAGCAACGTCAGGCCATTGCCGACAAGGTTGCCTCTCTGGTGCAAGAGTTGAAAGCGTTGAACATCACGGTCAAGTTTGACGATGACGATACCAAGCGTTCCGGCTGGAAGTTCAACGAGTACGAGCAAAAGGGTGTGCCGGTTCGTGTTGCCATAGGACCTCGTGATCTTGAAAACAACCAGGCAGAGGTTGCCCGCCGCGACACGCTCGAGAAGGAGAATGTCTCGTTCGATGGTCTGGCCGCCTATATCCAGAAATTATTAGTCGATATTCAAAATAATCTCTTCCAAAAAGCGTTATCTTTCCGTGAAACGCACACGTACAAGGCGGATACATGGGAGGAATTTGTGGATCTGCTGGACAACAAACCCGGTTTTGTGTATGCCCATTGGGACGGCACGGCCGAGACGGAGGAGAAGATCAAGGAACTCGCCAAGGCGACAATCCGTTGCATCCCGTTCAACAATCCTCAAGAGGAAGGCAAGTGCATCCTGACGGGCAAACCGTCCACCCAACGAGTGCTTTTCGCTCGTGCTTATTAATATATGGTATATATGGATGAGAGACTGCAAGCTTTTGAGCACCTTTTGAAGATTATGGATGACCTGCGCGCCAAGTGCCCGTGGGACCGCGTCCAGACGTATGATTCCCTGCGCTGCCTGACCATTGAGGAGACCTACGAGTTGTCCGATGCGATAGTGGAAAAAGACTATAACGATATGTGCAAGGAACTGGGTGACCTGCTCCTGCATGTGGTCTTTTATGCCAAGATTGCCGAAGAGGAGGAGAGATTTGATATTAAACAGGTTATCAATCAGTTATGCGATAAATTGATTCGTCGTCATCCTCATATCTACGGTGATGTGGAGTCGAATACAGCTACCGAGGTGCTCCAGAATTGGGAGAAGATCAAGTTGCAGAAAGAGGGCAACCGTTCTGTGTTGGGAGGTGTCCCTCATTCCTTGCCCGCCCTTATCAAGGCTTACCGGATCCAAGAGAAGGTCAGCGGCGTCGGATTCGACTGGAACAACCGGGACGAAGTGTGGGACAAAGTTCAGGAGGAGCTGGGCGAGCTTCAGCAAGAGGTGGCGCAAGAGTCTGACAAAGTGGAAGATGAAATGGGTGATGTCTTCTTCGCGCTCATCAACTATTGTCGTTTTTTGGACTTGAATCCAGAAGATGCCTTGGAGAAGACCAACCGTAAATTCATCCGTCGTTTTCAATATATTGAGCAGCAGGCCAAGGCTAACAATCGTAAAATCACCGACTTGACGTTGGAAGAGATGGAGGCTTATTGGCAACAAGCCAAGACCAACGTGTAACCCCCTAATAATGTGCCTTATGAATAATAAAATAATAGTATATATATTAATGTTGTTATTGTCCTTTGCACCTGCGGAGGTTTTTTCCCAGAAGCGTTCCAAGGCGGCTGACTATTGTGAGAAGGCTGAAAAGGCGCTCAACCTACGTGATTTTGACAAAGCTTTAGGCTATCTGAAGCAGGCTGCCCAGAAGGATCCTTCCTATGCAGACACCTACATTTTGATGGGCGATGTCTATAATTTCACGTTGAAGTCGGACTCGGCGGCCGCTTGTTATCATCGGGCCATCGAGTTGATTGGCGAGCCGGATCCCTTGTTGTACAATATCGCTGCCGACGAGTATGTGAAGTGTGGTCAGTATGAGAAGGCCTTGCGTTACTATGAACTCTTCCTGCAGAAAGGTCTTCAATATACAGACGTGCTGACCGATGCTCAGAGGGCTCAGGCCAATTGCAAGTTTGCCATCGAGGCTATGAAATCGCCCGTCACCTACGAGCTTCGCAACATGGGCCCGAACATCAACTCTGCCTGGGACGAGTCGTTGGCTGCTTTGACAGCGGATGATGAGACAGTCATCTTCACGGTGCGCAGGCCCAAGGATGCCCATACGGTGTGTGCTTTCTGCGTGAATGAAGAAGACCTGTACAGTTCCGAGCGCAGGGGAGGGGAGTGGGCTGCCCGCAAGGTGCTGGCCGCCCCGGTCACCACTGGCTACAACGAGGGTGCGCAAAGCATCTCCCCCGACGGCAACTATCTGCTCTATACGATGTGCAATGCTGACTATGGCATTGGCAGTTGCGACCTCTATTGGGCCAAGCGTATTGGCGACCGCTGGTCGCGTCCCCGCAACTTCGGCACGCCCGTCAATTCCAACGCTTGGGAGAGCCAGCCCTCCATGGCTGCCGATGGGGTGACGATCTACTTTGCCTCCAGCAGGCCCGGCGGTTTCGGCGGCATGGACATCTGGAAGACCACGATGACCTCCGAGGGTGCCTTTACGGCTCCCGAGAATCTGGGTGCCACCATCAATACGCCTGATGACGATGCGGCCCCCTTCATCCATAGCGACGGCCATACTCTTTACTTCGCCTCCAACGGACGTGTGGGCATGGGCGGTTACGACCTCTACTACTCCACGCTGCAACCCGATGGCAGCTGGAGCGAGCCCCGCAACCTTGGCTACCCCATCAACACCTGGAATGACGAGATCAATATCTTCATCAATGCGCAAGGCACCACCGCCTATATCGCCTCCGACAAAGAGGGCGGTCTCGGTGGCCTCGACCTCTACAGCTTCGACCTGGACGACAACCTGCGGCCCAGTCCCGTCACCTATATAAAAGGTACGGTCAAGGATGCCGAGTCGGGTGCGCCGTTGCAGGCTGAACTGCAGATGATAGACTTGGAGAGCCATCAGCTGCTTACCGGCACCACCTCCGATGCGGAGACGGGCGAGTACCTGGCCTGCGTGCATACCGGCAAGAACGTTCTGCTGAATGTTTCCCATCCCGGCTATCCCTTCTACTCCGAGAACTTTCAGGTGGAGCAGTCCTACAACCAGCTGCAGCCATATCTCAAAGACATCACCCTTCGCCGTGCCGATGTGGGCACCGTTGTCATCCTGAAGAACATCTTCTTCGACTTCGACCGCAGCGACTTGAAGCCTGAGTCTTATGTGGAGCTCGACAAGCTGGTGGAGTACCTGCAGCATAACAAGGTCAAGATCGAGATTGGCGGACATACTGACAACACAGGCTCCCGCGAGTACAATGAGAAGCTCTCCCAAGACCGTGCCAAGGCAGTTTACGACTACCTCGTAGCGCACGGAATTGCAGAATCCCGGCTCCAATATCGCGGTTATGGCATGCAAAAACCCATTGATAGTAACGATACAGAGGAGGGTAGGGCCAATAATAGACGCACGGAATTCACTATTATTCCATAATGGCGTGTTGATAAGTCGGGGGCCAATTTCCGCTTCTCTTTCATACAATAATCAGATTTACAATAAATTAAGGGCATCATGTAACAATGATGCCCTTTTTGGAGTATAATAGTGGAAAAACTTTTTTTCAGAATTGTTGAAAAAAAAATTTGATAGGAGTATAAGAATTAAAAAAAAATGTATTTTTGCAAGTTGAATTTTTAGTGTAATGTATAGTTATGTAGTATGCTATAAAGTAAGACGATACGAACGATATAGAAGAAAATAATAATAATTAATAATAACAAACAATAAAAAACAGTATGAAAAAACTATTATCAATTTGCTTTTTAAGCATTCTGCTGGCGCTGATGAACGTCCCCGTTCACGCGCAGACAACACAATCATGCTGCTTCTGGTTGGAGAATCTTCAACCCCAAACGTTGCATGATATCTCCAACGTTCCCGGTGGTGGCGCTGCCCATCTGCCTGGCACTGGTGGCGATGTTGTGTTGAACAACACCATGAATCCGGTGTTGCAAGGTATTGATCCGGCTACTGGTCAATGCCAACAGACGGACTACTACAAGATCCGTTTCTCGAACACATGTAACCTTCCGGCCAACACGAAAGTGTCCCTGGAATGGAAATTGTATCGCGACGGACAGCTTGTGGACAACATCTCTGACTATGCGGAGTTCCGCATTTACACTCGTTATCAGAGATTGAACAATAGTCCGATTCCGTTCAACCCTGGTTATCCTAACTGTGACACCCTTCCTTGGATCGGTGGTACTGTTGGTAATTTGGGTGAGTGTTTTGAAAACACTGCAACTGAAACTAACCTGACCTACTGCGTGGGTGGTTATCCTGGCGCTCTTCAGGTAGAACCTCAACCGAATCCTTATGCTAACATTTCTCCGGATGCTTGGGGTTATACCTATTTCTTTAATGAAATGGCATTGGATTATTTCAACCTGCCTTTCTTCGAGTCTACGGATCATGTGATTGTTATTTGCTGGAAACAAGTTGGTAATTATTCTTTAGTGGTTGGTCTTCGTGAGCGTACCGGTGGTACCGACTGGCCTTCCCTTTATTGGGATGAGAACCAACAACTCTCCATCGGTGGTCACCAGAGCTGCTGCGGCGCCCTCCTGGCCCAAGACTCTATCCACTATCTCGTAGAGACTAATTTCAAGAAAGCTGTTTGCGACGGCGAGACCTGGGACTTCGGTAGCCCTATCGCTACTTACTCCGTTGAGAATCCTTACCTCGTGATCTTCGGTGACTCCGTATGTGGTCACTTCAGAGTTGACAGCTTGGTACATCTTGATTTCTATACCCGTATCAATCCGGACATCGTTGCCAACGATTTCGATATCTGTGTAGGTCTTCCTCTTCCCGCTTCTGAGGTTCTGGCCCACACACCTGCTGTTGACACCGACGCTCCTGGCATCATCGACTACGCTATCTGGTGGTCTCAGGATGGTACCACATGGACTACCACCACTCCGAGCTATGCCGCCGTCGAGGTGGGTACCTACACCTGGTTTGTGAAACAAATCAACCATTATGATTCTGTCACTCCCGATGATTTCTATTGCGAGGGTGCAGTTGACACTTTGACTATTACGGTGAAGCCGCTCTATCCTCCTGTAGTTGAACCTGTTCATGAGTTCTGCTACAGCCAGATGCCGACCACCTACCCGATCCTTGCTGAATTCGATGACCTCGAGGAGTGTGCTACTGGTATCGTATGGCAATATGGCACCACCAACCTGGACACCGTTGCTGACGGCGCTTCCTATCCTGTGCCTATGACCACCTACTTCACCAGCAATGTTAACAAGACCATCACCTTCAACGTGTTCACCACGAATGGTTATGCTAACTCCACCCCGACTGTTGTCACGATCGTGATGCATGCTTCTCCTGAATTGGTTGGCGACAACTCCACCGTGGACGACACCATCTGTCCGCGCGGCGAAGAACTGCTGAAGACCCAATTCACGGATGCCAACATCGCCCAGACCAACAGCACCATTGCTTACTACTGGACTTTGAATGGCACGTCCATCAATGAGAACACTGCTTCTATCACGGGCGTGGCTCCTAATGCTTGTACGGGTTCCAATACCTATGTAGTCATGGCTATCGCTACCAGCGATGCTGGATGTATGGACACTCTCTATCGTACCTTCATCCTGACTGCTCAAGACACCAACGCTATCGTGGTGGCTCCGAAGCCGACTACGATCACCAATATCACGGTTTCCGGTTGCGACACCACCGCCGCTGCTTTCGTGGCTGGCCGTCGTACCGTGGCCGATCTCCAGAACCTCCTGGACATCAACGATCACTGCGAGAACCTTGAGAAGGTTCATTATTCTGCTGTAGTGACCACTACTGATTGTGAGGTTTATGTGACCAGAACTTATATCCTCGAGGATGAGTGCGGCAACGTTTCCAATCCTTATGTTGAGAACTGGACCATCAAGAACGACTACAAACCCGTTGTCGGTGGCGCTATCTCCAGCGTAAATCCTGTTCCGGTTCAAAACTGCCAGTTCCGCGTTCCTACCTACGAAGTTTTGTTGGCAGCCTTCAATGCTGACCATACCGTTTCCTTCGAGTGCACCGGCACGACCGTCACCAATGTGGTATTCTACTTGGATGCCGCTGGTACGATCCTCGCTCCTGAGCACCTGATCTTCGAAGAGTCTGACTATGCTTCCGTTTACGCTGTCGTAACCGACAACTGCGGTAACAACTCTGTCGTGACCGAGGTCTTCTCCTTGGTACGTCCTCCTCGTATGCTCATCGACGGTGGTATCTCCGCCCTTCCTGAAGCTATCTGTCTCCACGACACCATCTTCTTGCACTTCGACACCTCCTTCGTACACAATGCTACTCCGCTGATCGACGGTAATGGCGAAAGCTACTATCAACTTGAGTGGACTGCTAATCCGAACGACGGTTCCATCATCTATCACACCAGTGCCGACGCATACGGCGTTCCCGCTACTGGCAATATGGATTATACCTATACTATTCATGTGACCGACTACTACGGTTGTGTGGATTCTATCAGCGCTGCTCCTGTTCACGTGAGCGGTCTTCCTACTGTTGCTATCGAAGAGATCATCCTCAACGGCTCTACCTTCCCGTTGTGTCCTAACTACGGTAACCTCACCATCCACTCCATCACGGATCCGGGTAACGGTGGCGAAATCGTACGTCACATCTGGAGCGGCGAGAGTGTGAACCTGCCTCTCGAAGTCAACATGGACACCACCTTCGTGACCATCCTTCCGGACAGCTGTAACAAGACTTATACTGCTTACCTGACCGTTTTCAACGATGCTGGCTGTAAAGCTTCCACCTCCTACTCCTTCGACGTGGTTGATAGCATCGCTCCTGTTGTTGGTAACGTTGTTTCCGAGGTTATCCTCGATCCGGGTGCCAACTGTATGATGACGGTTCCTAACTTGCAACCTTATTTCAATAATGACAATGTAACGGATAACTGCTACGGTTTCGGTAACCTCACCATCACGCAGAATGTTGCCGCTGGCAGCTTGATCGCTGTGGAGACTCCTGTCACCGTGACCATCACCGACCGTTGTGGTAACGCTACCACCCATATCATCACCCTCAAGTCCAGCGCTCCTCTGACCGTCACCATCACGGCTGACGAACCGGAGATCTGCCAAGGCGAGGAGGTGAACTTGACCACCACCGTGGAGAACGCTGTCGTTCCGGTTATCTACACCTGGAGCGTGAACAACAACCACGACGCTAACATCACCGTTTATCCTACCGAGGCTGCTCATGTTTACACCGTGACTGTCACCGACAGCATCGGTTGTAGCGCCGCCGGTTCTATCGACATTCTCGTACACCATACTCCTGTTGCCGCTGACGTCAACTTGATTCAGACCGCCAACACCTATTGCGAGAATGAGGACGGTATCTATGACGGTACCATCTCCATCGCTGCTATCCATCCTGACATCGTCGCTTGGAGAATGAACGGCGAGACTCAATGGCAAGATCTGACCTACGTTTACACTGGTCTCCAGGAAGGCACCTATTGGTTCGACCTCTTGACCTCTTACGATTGTCAGTCCAACCATATCGCCAGCGTGGTCGTGGAGCGTGACACCAACGTGGTGATCCCGGCTACCGTTACTACGCCGAACGCATGGTGTATTCCTCCTTACGATGGTACTATCACCATCACCAACCCGCAACTGGGTTACACCTATGAGATCATCAACCTCCCGAACTCCGACGTTCTCTATCAAGGTGGCGACCTCATTTATGACAACTTGATCTACGGTCACTACTCTATCCACGTGACTACTGACAAATATTGTACCTATGTGAAGGAAGACATCATCGTTGACAGTGCACGTGTTTATCCTATCGTTGCCACGATCACGACTCCTAAGACTCGTTGCGACGAGCCCGATGGTACTATCACGATCACCAACGCTATGGCTGGCTACACTTACACTATCGGTGAGACCACCATCGTGGGTACTCCTGCTGCCTTCACCGGTTTGAACAACGGTACCTACACCCTGACCGCCGTTACCGATTTCGGTTGTGCCAAGAACTTCATGATCACTGTTGGTTCCACCACTGAGGATCCTGTTCTCCCGAACATGAACATCACTCCGAACTCTGTTTGCGACCAGGCTATCACCGCCAATGGTTCTGTGGCTATCCTCAATCCTATCATCGGCTACACCTACGCTATGAACGATCAGACGGTTGTTTATGACGGCACCCACTTCATCTTCAACGAACTCGGCACTACGGGTCAAGATACCACGTACTACACCCTGACCATCACTTCTGATCTCGGTTGTACCTCCGTATTCACCATCCCTGTGACTTCCGTTCCTTTCGAGGTTGAATTCAACAACGAGATCACCCTCACTCCGAACGTGAACTGCGAAGGCACTACGCCGAACGGTGCTATCACCATCGCTGCTGAGACTGGTTATACCTATTATACCTATACACTTGCTAGCAGCACTCCGATGTTGTTGGCCGCTACCACCAACCTGCCGGCCGGTCAATATCGTATCGTGAAGGTTAACGACGCTACCGGTTGTTCTAAGGACACCGTTGTGACTATCAAGTTCGAAAAGGCTCCTTATATCTGGGCTGTCAATTTGACTCCGGATCAGAACTGCGACCCTGAACTGGGTAACGGTACCATCACGGTGACCAGCGCTACTGAGAACTTCATGTTCTTACTTACTAATGAAGATATGGAAGCCATTGGTCAGAATATGACGGGTGTGTTCGCTGGTTTGAATACTGGCGATTACTATCTCGCTGCTACCAATGTCAATACCACTTGTATGTATGACACCGTTATTCACATTGATTTCGCTCCTGCATATCCTAACATCACAGCTACCTCTACGGCTAACCACAATTGTAAAGAAGAGAAAGACGGTGTGATCACGGTTACCAATACCGGCAACGCTGTTCTTCCTATCACCTATAACTTGTACGATGAAGAGTTAGAGTTGGTTGCTTCCAACACCACTGGCATCTTCGAAGGTGTTAACTCCGGTGACTATATCATCGAGGCTATCAGCGCCATGAACTGCTCCGACGTGATTGAGCATCATGTTGTGGACAGCGCCTTCTTGCCGCAACTTGTACATTATTCCACTCCTAACACCATGTGTGCTCCTACCTTCGAGAAACCGGGTAACGGTACTATCGTGGTGACGGCTCCTATGGACACCAACTACATCTATTACTTCGAGAACAGCAATGAGCCGAACGTTTTGGATACCGTTGGTTACTTCACTCCTGATTCTTACGTGATGTACTGGTTGACTCACGACCTCTACACCATCCACGTATATGATCCTCTCACTGGCTGTTCCTTGGAGGATACCGCTTACGTTCCTTACGACACCGTTCACATCACCTTCGATCCTGAAGTTATCGACAACGTGAACTGCGAAGGACCTTACACGGGTATCATCATCCTTCACGCTTCCAGCGAGAATCCTGATGCTGACTTTGTTTACTCCATCGACGGTGTGAACTACGGCAGCAACAATATGTTCCAACAGCTGGCCGCTGGTACTTACACCATCTACGTGAAAGACCTCGACCTTGGCTGTAGCTATGAGGCTACCAACATTATCGTGGAAGACAGCACCGAGTTCAAACCGATCATCGAGATCGAGGGCAACACGGTTTACTGTCTGAACGCTGAGGGCCAACTGATTGCTTCTGCAACCAGCACGCTTCCTGGCGACACCGTATTCCACTACTCTTGGTATTCTGTATGTACCGGTACGGTTGACGGTCCGATCCTCGACATCTACACTGGCCACACGGGCATCTGTACGTACTACATCACCGTAGTGAGCGAGCTCACGGGTTGTACGAGCATCGACTCTATCAATGTTGAGGTTGAGCCGAACCCGACCATCACCTTCTTGGTTGATCAAGAGCCTTACTATGAGCCTGAGGTGAATATCTGCCACAACGACTTCCCGATCAACCTCGGTGTTGATCCTGCTGGCCTGGTTGCCTTCCAGTGGTCTAACCAAGTGACCGAGTCCAACTTCGACGTAACCCTCCCGAACGGCAACTACTGCTTCTACAAGGTGACGGTTACCGACGAGTACGGTTGTCAGAACGTTGACTCCATCGGTGTCTTCTCCATGCCGACCTACGAGATCGAAGTTCAGGATTCTCTCTGTGTTTCTTACTTAAATAACAATGGTGATTACACCCTTGAACTTGGCGACGGTACGGTGCTCTGGTATCCTAGACCTCATCCTTTCGATTCTGCAAGCACGCATTTCGACGTCATCGATTCTCTCCAATCTATCTATGGTTGCGACAGTGTGATGATTCACCATATCGTTCTCATGGCTAGTCCAGACGTTGAGATTGACGAGGATGTTGTGACCGAATATTGTGTTGGTGATACGTTTGAGAACCTCAATCTGATTATCAATTGGAACAACAATGAAGGTACTGATTCTGGATTTACCTATTATACTTCTTGGGAAGAAGGTGTAGATATTCCTTTCGATCCTGACACTGTTGTCTTCACCCGCGCATGGGATGGTCGTATTGTTTGGGGTTATGCTGAAAATTCTTGCGGTGAGGCCTGGAGTGATCCTATCACTTTGACCATCAACGACAAGGCTGACATTGAAGAGCTGACGCTTGATTGCCAATCTCCTATTACTGTTACTTACACGTATGCAGATAATTATACCACTGGCACTCAAAATAATCCTACATACATTGCTAGTTCTACTATTGTTGACAATGTTATTACTTTAATTGTTAACCAAGGTTCTTCTCAGAATTCTCCTGCATTCTGGAATGGTTCTGCTCGTTTCTATAAAGGTACCAATCAACAAGGTAATGAACTTCTTGTTGATGCTGCAAATGGTTATGTTATAACAGATATAGATATTGAAGCTGATAACACTCCTGAATTGGAAATCATCTATAACAACACACAAGGTGTCGCTTCTTACTTCACTACTTCTCCTGATTTCCAAGCTGATCCGTTCGGTGCAGTTTATGTTACTTACCGTAATCATTCTAATGCTTCTGGTGATGCCTCTCAATTCCGCGTACGTAGTTTAACTGTGACTTATCGTCCTATCGATGCTCAAACTACTACCGAGTGTGTTGCCGAATTCTGCCATGGTGACAACATCACGGATAAGTTCGCTACTCCTGATTACGTGTGCAACCACGATGCTTGTACCACTGCTTGGGTATATGGTGCTTCTGCTGAAGGTCCTTGGACCGAGTTCGACGGCACTGTCACCTATGCTATGAACGGCATGTATGTAGCTTACCAAGTAACCAACGATTGTGGTGATACTGCTTCCAACGCTATCCAAATCACCGTCGATACCATCCCGACCGGTACGATCGAGGACGGCGTGATCTGCGCTGCCGATGGTATTACGGGTACTGACCTGAACTTCGCTTTGACGACTCCTGCTACCGCTACTGCTCCTGTAACCGCTCAAATCATGATCGTTCCTGCCAATGAACTTGGTTATCAATTTGACGATGATGTAGAGTTGACCGCTGGTGAGTATGAGGTCTATATGATCCTCTCTAACAAGTGCGGTTCTTCTGAGACCAACCACGCTACCCTCCTCGTGAAGGACGTTCCTACCATGCCTGAGATTTCCCAGACTGGTACTTGCGTGGAGAACTTCGCCCTGAATATCCCGGCTATCAACTGGAACAACGGTACTATGGTTGATTCTACCTTGCAAATGCTGGATGGCAACAACTGGGTAGATGTTGACGATGTCAATGACCTGGCCGATGTTGAGATGAACGGTGTCTATGTACGTCTCTATGCTGAGAACGAATGCGGTTCTGCCGTTTCCGAGGCTATCCAAATCGCCGTCATCGACGTTCCTGAGGTTACCTTGGCCGTTGATTATGATCAGATTTGCGAGGATGAGGTTGTGACCTTTACCGCTACGACCAACTGGGCTAACGCTCAAGGTTCTCTCACCTTCGAGATCAGCGCCGATCAAACTACTTGGTCTGAAGTAACGCTTGACGGTACTTCCTGGACCGGTGAAGTTGCTGGCACTTACTACTTCAGAGTAATTGCTCAGAATGACTGTGCTCCTGACGGTGTCATCTCCAATGTAGTGACTGTTGTAGTTGACCCGACTCCGTACATCGAACTCGATGATACTGAGATCACCATCTGTAACAATGCACAGCCTACTGAAGTTGAGTTTGAATCCAACTACAATGTTGTGCTCTCCAGCGAGTATGACTGGGTCACCTTGGGTGATGGCGCTATCGTGATTACTCCGAATACTTCCATCGAACCTGGCGAGTATGAGGTAACCTTGACTACCGATGCCGATGTTTGCGATAACGTTGAAGAGACTTTGACTATCACCATATACTCTGTTCCTGTCATCCACTTCTTTGAGGCTGATGAAGATCTCTATTGTGTTGGTGAAGATTTGACAGTTTCTTACTCTATCACTTCTTATGGTTCTGGTTCTAATGATGGTCCTGACTTCTATGCTCTCCATGGCGACGAAGAAACTGCGATTGTCTTCCCGTACAACATCACGCTTGCAGATACCAACTTGAGAGTCAAGATTTCTGTTACCAACGATTGTGGTACTGTTGATCAAATTATCGATATCAATGTTTCCGCTCCTGTTGAGCTCGAAATCACGGGTGTTGACTCTTGTCGCGATCTCTCTATCGCTACCTATGTGCCGGCTCCTGAGTACACGCTCTATGGCGCTACTGAGGTTCTGAGCGAAGGCTGGATGGTAGATCGTGGAAACGGTGAAGTTGAGTTCACTGCTGACTCCACCCTCGCTGCCGGTGATATTGCTATCGTTTACTACTATGTGGAGACTCAGTGCGACATCTACACTTCCAACGAAGTTATTGTCGAGGCTTACAATGATCCTGATGTTTATCTCGAGGATGACTACTTCGAGATGTGTGATAACAATCCTATTCCTCAACCTACTATCAATTATGATATGCTTGTTGACTACGGCGGTGCTACGGTTGTATCCGAGACCTGGACTGTCAACGGTGAAGAGATTGATTGGACCGCAAATTACGACTATGCTAACTACAATGGTGCTACCATTACGTACACCATTGAGACCACCTGCGGTACCTTCCCGTTCACCTGGACGCTCACCGTGGATACTCTTCCTGTTCCTGTTGTGCTGCAAGACACAATCATCTGTCATGACGGTACTACCACCTTGTCTGTGACCCAAGAGTTCGACTCTTATCAATGGTACATGGACGGTGAATCTATCTCTAATGCTTCTGATCAAACCTACACCGTTGATGCCAGTGAACTGGCTGCTGAGGATGCAATCTACACCTACACGGTTGTCGTAACCGATAGCAAGGGTTGTGTTTCTACGACGAATGTCAATGGTGGCTATCAACCGATCGATGCCAACGCTGTGACGGTTCAAGTGACCAACTCTCCGAGATTCATCTTCAAGTATGAAGGCGTTGAGACTCACTACATCGACGGTATCAACACGGTTGACGTGAACGATCCTGCTTCTCTGAACAACAACCTCGTTTACACTTGGGAAGTTTACAATCCTTGCTTCGAAGAAGATACCCTGGTATATGTTACCTTCGATATCTATCACAACGATACTTTGATTGATAACAACAGAATTGGTGATTACCTGACCAACGCTGCTATCCCGAATTCATACAATGAGTTCTGGAACACCTCTATCGAGTTCTCCTACGAGTATGGTAGTGCTATTTCCCACACCACTTCCACTCCGTTGACTCGTTACAATAAGGCTCAGGCTGGTACCACCAACCAGTATGATAACCACTTCCCGTACACCAAGGTTTACGGTAGTGCTACCTTCGATGACTTCTACTTGCACTTCTTGGCTGACAACGTCTATACTCAGACCATCCGTCCGTTCAGAATTGCCGGTGACTATAAGATCATCTACAAGCTGTATGCTACCAGCAATACCAACACGCATAACTATCCTTACTACAGCGAGAGCATTGATGCTAATGAGTATCAGAACCAGTCCCGTATCATCGGTGGTTGGAACTCCCTCGTGGCTTCCGCTACTCAGACCCTCCTCAATGTTGACTCTATCATGATCTCCGTTGTGGGCGAAGACAGCGGCAACATGGATGTTAATCCTCCTGCTCCTGCTCCTATGACTCCTTCTTACGAGGATAATGCTACCTTGAACATCTATCCTAACCCGACTTCTGAGGAGATCAATGCTGAGATCAGTGGTATCACTGGTGAGACCACGATCCAAATTGTCAACCTGACAGGTTCTGTTCTCTCTACTGATAAGGTTAACATCCCGGCTACCGGCAAGTACCTCTATCGTAGCACTGCTAAGAACCTCGCTCCTGGTGTGTACTTCATGTACATCATCAACGACAACGCTACTCTCTCCAAGAAGTTAGTTGTAAGACGTTAATTTTAACCTCTGAATATGTAAGGGAGTTGTGCCTGCAACTCCCTTTTTTATTGTCATGAAGAAATACAGCAATCTTTTTCACCGTTTCGTGAAACCCTATCCCGGGAGACTGATTGCTGTATTTCTTTTTAATGTTTTGTCGGTGGCGGTCTCCATTTTCATCTTCATGATGATCGAGCCCTTCACGCGACTTTTGTTTTATGGGAACTTGGATCAGCTGAGTCCGATCTCTTCTTTCGTTGTCGGCCAGCTCTCCCGTTTCGGGATCCTGCAGACCACCTTCGTCTCGGTGCTGGCCTTGATCCTCTTCGTCTTGGTACTCTATTTCTTGAAGAGCCTTTTTTACTATGCCTCGCAGTGGGTGATGGCGCATGTGCGCAGCCGCGTCATTGCGGATTTGCGTATGGAGATGTACTCCAAGATCCTGACGCTATCGTTGGCCAACCTGTCGCAACAGCGTCGGGGCGATTTGGTCTCGAGAGCGGTCAGCGACACCCAGGAGGTCGAGTTCACCATCTTGCACGCCATCCGGCAGTTTCTCACTGAGCCCATCACCATTGTCCTCTACCTGCTGATCTTGTTCTACATCTCCGTTCCCTTGACTTTGCTCTCTTTGGTGCTGCTGCCCTTGTCGTTCCTCCTTATCGGATGGGCGACGGCTCCTTTGCGGAAGAATGCCCGGACCTCCAAGCAGCGTCTTGGCTCGCTGCTTTCCCATGTGGAACAGTCTGTTTCTGGCCTCCGCATCATCAAGTCCCTACATGCATTCCAGACGGCACACGATAAGTTTGACGAGCTCAATGATGAGTTTACCAAGACGCAGAAGCGAATCTATCGTCAGTCGGATCTGGCCTCCCCGCTTAGTGAGTTCCTCAGTGTGGTGGCTGTCATGATTGTCTTGGTGGTCGGTGGCACGATGGCTTTGAATGCCCATTCGACGCTGACCCCATCGCTCTTTATCACTTACATCGCGCTGGTGTCGATGCTGATCACGCCGGTCAAGAATCTCTCCACCGCGATGACGCACTATAAGCGCGGACTTTCTGCGCTGGACCGTATCGATGAGATACTCTCCATGAAAGAGACTGTAAGCGAGTTGCCGGATGCCTTGCCTATATCCACTTTCCAGCATCAGATCATCTTGCATGACGTCTCCTTCCGTTACGATGAGGGTGACGTGCTCTCGCATGTCGATATGAAAATTTCGAAGGGTCAGTTTGTCGCGTTGGTCGGTGAGTCGGGGTCGGGCAAGACCACCTTGACGGATCTGGTCATGCGGTTTTATGATCCCACTGCCGGCAAGATCATGATGGACGGTCACGACATCGACCATTTGTCGCTCGCAGCCTACCGTTCGCTCTTCGCGTTGGTGTCGCAGGACGTCATCCTTTTCAACGACACCTTGTTCAACAATCTCACGATGGGCAGATCTGATGTTTCGGAAGAGCGGGTGTGGGAAGCCTTGCGCGTGGCGAACATCGAAGAGTATGTACAGTCGTTGCCCGGAGGGCTGCAATATGCGTTGACAGACCGGGGCCTTAATTTGTCGGGAGGACAGCGGCAGCGCATCAGCATTGCGCGGGCCGTGTTGCGCGGCGCGCCCATCTTGATCCTGGACGAGGCCACCTCGGCGATGGACACGCAGTCGGAGCAGGCCTTCATTGAGGCGCTGTCGAATCTGAGGAAAGAACATACCCTGCTGGTCATCGCCCATCGGCTCTCCACCATCCGCCATGCCGACTGCATCTATGTGTTGGAAAACGGCAGGGTGGTGCAGTCTGGCGACCATGAGACCCTGAAAGACCAGCCTGGGAAATATCAGATGTTGTTAAATATCAATCAATTATAAATATGGCTAAACACAAACTGCAGCGATTTGCCGAGAACAAGACCTTCGGCAATCTCTTTCAACATACCGATTACGACCGCGAGCAGCCCAACTTCCCATTGAAGGGGCGCTGGCGTGAAGACTATTTCCACAACGACCATCCCATCGTGTTGGAGTTGGGTTGTGGCAAGGGCGACTACACCTTGGCGTTGGCGCGGCGGCATCCGGAGGTCAACTATATCGGCATAGACCGGAAGGGTGCGCGTTTGTGGCGCGGCTGCAAGGATGCCCTGGAAGAGGGATTGTCCAATGTGGCTTTCCTGCGCATCACCATAGACAAGCTGTCGGACTATTTCGCGGCGGGTGAGGTTGACGAGATATGGGTCACTTTCCCGGACCCGCAGCTGAAGAGCGAGCGCAAGCGGCTGGTCTCCCCGCGTTTTGTAGGATATTACAAAGCCATCATGAAGGATGGGGGAGGGCTGTTGAACCTGAAGACTGACAGCAGAGAGCTGTATGCTTATGTCTGTGAGAGTGCGGAGGGTTACGGCTGGACCATGTTGGAGACGGTGGAGAATGTCTATGAGCAGCCTTGCGATCCCATTTTGACTGAGGTGCAGACCTTTTATGAGCGTATGTGGTTGTCGGAGGGGCGCATCATTTCGTACGTCAAAATGAGGGTTTGACGGGCCCTTGAGGGGGTGTGTTTTTGGGGCTGAAAAAAATTTTTTTGAATTATTTTGTGGAATAAAAAAAATACTATATTTGCCAACTTATTGAAGAATAGGCGAATGAAGTGATTGTGTGTGGTTGAAAAGTGTTGTAAGCACGTCATTGACAATAAGTTGCGTGTTGATATTTTAAACAATCGCATGTTGGTACGAGGTGTTGAAAATGTCATTTTTTGATAAGAAAATTTCTAAAATCGAGGAATAATAAAAAAATACAAAGAGATGAAAATAGTGAATTATTTTAAGGAAATGTATGAAGAATTGGTTCACAAGACGACGTGGCCAACCATGCAGGAGCTTGGAAATAGTGTGATTGTGGTATCCATTGCTTCCCTTATAATCGCGTTAATCGTGTTTTTGATGGATTTCATTTTCAATGTGGGCATGAATCTCATGTTCCCTGCTATTTAATTTCTTTGTAGTTGGTAATATATCCTTAAATAACTTATTATGGCTGAAGCTGATCGCAAGTGGTATGTCATCAAAGCTGTGACGGGTACGGAGAAGAAGGTGAAGAACAACATCGAGATCGAGTTGGAGCTCACTGGAAAGACGGACATGGTCACGCGTGTTTTGATACCCACAGAGAAGGTTTACCACACCACCAAGAGTGGCAAGAAGGTTTACACGGAGCGCAATTATTTTCCGAGTTACATTTTCGTTGAGGCGGAGATGACGGGGGAGATTCGCGGTTTGTTGTTGAATGTTCCTGGCGTTTTAGGTTTTGTGGGGTGCAAGCGCAAGACGGATCCACCGGTTGCGTTGCGTCCGGCCGAGGTTTCCCGCTTGTTGGGCAAGGTGGATGAGTTGATGTCTGAGGACAGTGCTTACATCCAGCCGTTTGTCGAGGGTGAGGAGATCAGGGTTATTGACGGGCCTTTCAACACTTTCAACGGTATCATTGAGAGCATTGATACTGAGCGGAAGAAGCTGAAGATCATGGTGAAGATCTTTGGCCGTAAAACTCCAGTCGAGCTGAATTTTATGCAGGTTGAAAAAATATAGAGCCAACGGAATAGTTACAAACAATAAAAATTTTTTAAACAATGGCAAAAGAAGTAGCTGGCTTAATTAAGTTACAAATTAAGGGAGGCGCCGCCAATCCGTCACCCCCAGTAGGACCTGCGTTAGGTTCCAAGGGTGTGAACATCATGGAGTTTTGCAAGCAGTTCAATTCTCGTACGCAGGATTTAGCTGGCAAGATCATCCCTGTTGTGATTACGGTTTACAAGGATAAATCCTTTGACTTCATCACGAAGACGCCGCCGGTGGCTGTCCAGGTTAAGGAGGCTGCCAAACTTCAGAAGGGTTCCGGTGAGCCTAACCGTTCCAAGGTGGGCACCATCACGTGGGATCAGGTACGTGCTATTGCGGAGTTGAAGATGCCGGATTTGAACTGTTTCGAGATCGAGTCCGCCATGTCCATGGTCGCAGGTACCGCTCGCAGTATGGGTGTCGTTGTGAAGGGTGGTCAGAATCCCTTTGAAAAGAATTAATAACTCGTAAAATCAAATCAAATGGCTAAAATATCCAAAAAACGCAAAGAGGCTTTTGCTAAATATGACAAGAGCAAGCTCTATGCTTTGCCGGAGGCTGTTCAGGTGGTCAAGGACCTTACCTACACCAAGTTTGACGCCTCTTTCGACATCGACGTCCGTTTGGGCGTGGATCCTCGAAAGGCCAACCAGATGGTGCGTGGTATCGTCACCCTGCCGCACGGAACGGGCAAGGAAGTGAGAGTGCTGGTCCTTTGTACTCCGGACAAGGAGGAAGAGGCAAAGGCTGCGGGTGCAGATTACGTTGGTCTGGAAGAGTACGTTGACAAGATCAAGCAAGGCTGGACAGACGTGGACGTGATCATCACGATGCCGAGTGTGATGCCGAAGATCGGTGCCCTGGGTAGAGTGTTGGGTCCCCGTGGTTTGATGCCGAACCCCAAATCCGGCACGGTGACGATGGAAATCGGTAAGGCCGTGACTGAGGTGAAGGCCGGTAAGATCGACTTCAAGGTTGACAAGTATGGTATCATCCACTCTTCCGTGGGCAAGAACCGCTTCACGGTGGAGCAGCTGACCGAGAACGTCCGCGAGATGATGGGTACCATTATCAAGTTGAAACCTACCTCCGCAAAAGGTACGTACATCAAGAGCATTTACCTCTCCACGACCATGAGTCCTGGTGTACAGGTGGATCCCAAAACAGTTACATTATAATCTAAAGTTTAGTTAGTATGAAAAAAGAACAAAAAGGTCAAATAATTGAAGAAATTGCTCAGGACTTGGCTAACTATGCTAATGTATATGTAATCGATATTGCCGGTTTCACCGTTAGTACAGTTAATCAGTTGCGCAGAAACTGCTTCAAGCGCGATGTGAAGTTGAAAGTGGTGAAGAACACCCTTTTGAAGCGTGCGATGGAGCAGTCTGCATCCGATTATTCCGAGCTTTATGAGACTTTGCATGGTTCTTCCGCCATCATGCTTTGCAACACTGGCAATGTGCCGGCGAAGCTGATCAAGGAATTCCGTGCCAAGAATGCGAAACCGATCGTGAAGGGTGCTTTCATCGAGGAGACCGCCTACATTGGCGATGAGAACCTCGAGGCTCTCTGCAGCATCAAGTCTCGCGACGAATTGCTCGGTGACATCATCGGGCTCTTGCAATCCCCTGCAAAGAACGTTGTTTCTGCATTGCAGTCTGGCGGTGGCAAGTTAGCAGGTATTGTGAAAACATTATCTGAAAGATAAAAAAATCAATAGAATAATTAATTAAGTAAAAACATTTAAAAAATACCATTATGGCAGATTTAAAAGCATTTGCAGAACAATTAGTGAACTTAACCGTTAAAGAAGTTAACGAATTAGCTCAGATTTTGAAAGATGAATACGGCATTGAGCCCGCTGCAGCCGCAGTTGCAGTAGCCGCTGGTCCCGCCGCAGGCGCTGGTCCTGCCGCTGAGGAGAAGACCGAGTTCGACGTTATCCTGAAAGCCGCTGGCGCTCAGAAATTGCAGGTCGTGAAGTTGGTGAAGGAACTCACCAGCCTCGGACTGAAAGAAGCCAAGGAATTAGTGGATGGCGCTCCTAAAGCCGTCAAAGAAGGCATTTCTAAAGATGAGGCCGAGTCTTTGAAGAAATCTCTCGAAGAAGCTGGCGCTGAAGTAGAAATTAAATAGTTATTTCAACTTTTATTCCAATAGTACAACACTTCCACTTCGGTGGAAGTATTGTACTTATTGTTGTTTATAATGCCCGCTGATTGGCATTCCAATCTCAGTCAGCATCATTTTTTCACGAAAAACTTACAGCCTTGGCAAATAATACTAATCAAAGAATAAGTTTTGCAACCACAAGACCTGTTGAATTTCCGGACTTTCTGGACATTCAACTTAAATCTTTTCAGGAGTTCTTCCAGATCGACACCGATGCGGAGTGCCGTCAGAACGAGGGCCTTTACCGTGCCTTCGCGGAGAACTTCCCGATCACGGATGCAAGAGGCACGTTCGTCCTCGAGTTTTTAGACTATGCCATCGAAGGCCCCCGCTACTCCATGGACGAGTGTCTGGAGAGAGGTCTGACCTACAGCGTCCCCCTCAAGGCAAAACTGAAACTTTCCTGCACGGATCAGGAGCATGAGGATTTTGAGACCCGCATCCAAGATGTCTATCTGGGCATGATCCCGTATATGACCCCCAGCGGCACCTTCATCATCAACGGTGCCGAGCGCGTCGTGGTTTCCCAGCTGCACCGCTCCCCGGGCGTCTTCTTCGGCTTCTCCTACCACACGAACGGCACGATGCTCTATTCAGCCCGTATCATCCCGTTCAAAGGTTCCTGGATGGAGTTCACGACCGACATCAACAACGTGATGTACGCCTACATCGACCGCAAGAAGAAATTGCCGGTCACAACGTTGCTGCGTGCCATCGGTTATGAGACCGACAAGGACATCCTCAGTATTTTCGACATCGCCTACGAGGTGAAAGCCACCAAGGCTAACCTGAAGAAACACATCGGTGAGAAGTTCGCCGCCGCCGTCACCAAGACCTGGAACGAGGAGTTCGGCGACGAGGAGACCGGTGAGATTTCCAACATTGAACGTTCCGAGGTCATCATCGACCGCGAGACGGTGTTGGAGAAAGAGCACATCAACTTGATCACGAGTTCCAATATCAAGTCTGTCCTCTTCCACAAGGAGGACCCGAAGCAGCTGGACTACTCTGTGATCTTCAATACGTTGCAGAAGGACCCGACCCATACGGGCAAAGGTGCCATCGAGTATATCTACCAACAGCTCAAGAGCACCATTCCGCCCGATGAGGAGACAGCCCGCGCCACCCTCGAGAAGCTCTTCTTCTCCGAGAACCGCTATGACCTGGGTGAGGTCGGCCGCTACCGTATCAACAAAAAACTGAATCTCGACATTCCGATCACGACGGGCGTGTTGACCAACGAGGACATCATCTCCATTATCCGCTACCTCATCGAGTTGATCAACTCCCGCACGGAGGTGGACGATATCGACCACTTGAGCAACCGTCGTGTCCGTACTGTCGGAGAACAATTATATAACCAGTTCAGCTTAGGTTTGAACCGTATGTCCCGCACCATCCGTGAGAAGATGAACGTGCGTGACCACGAGTTGTTCGCACCGGTGGATTTGATCAATGCCAAGACGCTCTCCTCCGTGGTGAACTCCTTCTTCGGCACCAACCAGCTGAGCCAATTCATGGACCAGACCAACCCGTTGTCCGAGATTACGCACAAGCGCCGTATCTCCGCTTTGGGTCCTGGCGGTCTGTCACGTGAGCGCGCCGGTTTCGAGGTGCGTGACGTACACTACACACACTATGGTCGTCTCTGTACCATCGAGACCCCTGAAGGACCGAACATCGGTTTGATCTCTTCATTGTGTGTGTTTGCCAAGATCAACAACCTCGGCTTCATCGCCACTCCGTACCGTCGAGTGGTCAACGGCCAGGTGCAGTTTGACGAGGCGCCCGTATTCCTGACTGCGGAGGAGGAGGACAACCTGCGTATCGCCCAGGCCAACACCCCGATGGATGAGAACGGCCTGTTGGGTGAGAAGGTGAAGGCCCGTCGTTTGGCCGACTACCCGATCCTGCCGCGTGAGGATATTGACATGATCGACATCGCCCCCAACCAGATTGCCTCTTTGGCAGCCTCCTTGATTCCGTTCTTGGAGAATGACGACGCCAACCGTGCGTTGATGGGCTCCAACATGATGCGTCAGGCCGTGCCGTTGTTGCGCCCCGAGGCGCCTATCGTAGGTACCGGTCTGGAACATCAGGTGGCCGTTGACTCCCGCGTGGTGCTCGTGGCCGAGGGTAATGGTGTGGTGACCTCTGTGGACGCCCTCCATATCGAGATCGATTATGAGCGCACCGAACTCGAAGAGCTCATCAGCTTCGAGTCCAACGTGAAACGCTACGACCTTCTCAAGTTCAGAAGAACCAACCAGAACTCCTGCTTCAACCAGCGTCCTATCGTGGTGAAGGGGCAGAAGGTCAAGAAGGGCGACGTGCTGACCGACGGTTATGCCACCGACAACGGCGAGCTGGCCCTGGGCCGCAACCTGATGGTCGCCTTCATGCCTTGGAAGGGCTACAACTTCGAGGATGCCGTCGTGATTTCTGAGAAGGCTGTGACGGAGGATCTCTACACCTCCATCCATATCGAGTCCTTCACGTTGGAGGTTCGCGACACCAAGCGCGGTGTCGAGGTGCTCACCAACGATATCCCCAACGTCTCCAATGAAGCCACCAAGGACCTCAACGAGAACGGTTTGATCCGTGTCGGTGCCGAGGTGACGGAGGGAGACATCCTGATCGGTAAGATCACGCCTAAGGGCGAGTCTTATCCGACTCCCGAGGAGAAACTGCTCCGTGCCATCTTCGGCGACAAGGCCGGCGATGTCAAGGACGCTTCCCTCAAGGCACCCCCATCCATGAAGGGTGTCGTCATCGGAGCCAAGTCTCTCCAACGTCCGTTGAAGAACAGAAACTCCAAAGCAAAAGACAAAGAGCAAGTGGCGGAGATCGAAGCCCGCTATCAAGTTCAATTCGATGCATTGCGTGAGAAGGCTATCGCCAAGTTGTACAAGGTGCTGGAGGGCAAGATCTCCACGAATATCTACAACAACGTCAAGGAGGTGGTCATCCCCAAGGGTTCCAAGTTCTCGTTGAAGTTGTTGCGCGGCGAGCGTGTTGACCTCAACAATGTGACCCTGTCCAAGTGGACCAACGATGCGAAGTTGAACACGATTGTGGCCCAGATCATCCGTAACTATCAAATTCAATATCGAGACATCCACGCGAAGAAGACCCGCGAGTGCTTTGATGTCACCATCGGCACGGAGCTTCCGAGCGGTATTGTAGAGCTGGCCAAAGTCTATATCGCCGACAAGCGTAAACTGCGTATCGGTGACAAGATGGCTGGTCGTCACGGTAACAAGGGTTGTGTGGCTAAGATTGTGAAGCAGGAAGACCTGCCGTTCTTGGCCGACGGACGTCCTGTGGATGTGGTGCTGAACCCGCTGGGTGTGCCTTCCCGTATGAACTTGGGACAGATCTACGAGACTGTCTTGGGCTGGGCTGGCAAACAACTGGGTTGCAAGTTCGCCACCCCGATTTTCGACGGTGCCTCTATTGACCAGATCAACGACTATATGAAGCAGGCCGGTCTGCCGGAGAACGGTAGCACGCAGCTCTATGATGGCGAGACGGGTGAGCCGTTCCATCAGAAAGCCACGGTGGGCTACATCTACTATCTGAAACTGCACCACATGGTGGACGACAAGATGCACGCTCGTTCTATCGGACCGTACTCCTTGATTACGCAACAGCCGTTAGGTGGTAAAGCCCAATTCGGTGGTCAGCGTTTCGGTGAGATGGAGGTCTGGGCTATCGAGGCCTACGGTGCATCCAACGTGCTGCAGGAGATCCTGACAGTGAAGTCCGACGATGTCATCGGCCGTGCCAAGACCTACGAGTCTATCGTGAAGGGTGACAATATGCCGATAGCCGGTATCCCTGAGTCCTTCAACGTGCTCGTTCACGAATTGCGTGGTCTGTGCTTAGATATTAAATTTGAATAAGAAAGATAAATAATCGAAATTATGGCATCTTTTAACAAAAAAGATAATAATACAAGAAAAGAGTTTCAAAGAATCACCATCAGTCTGGCTTCTCCTCAGACCATCTTTGAGCAATCTCATGGCGAGGTGGTGAAGCCGGAGACGATCAACTACAGGACATACAAGCCTGAGCGTGACGGTTTGTTCTGCGAAAAGATTTTCGGACCTACCAAGGACTGGGAATGCCATTGTGGTAAATACAAGAGAATACGTTATAAAGGCGTGGTCTGCGATCGTTGTGGCGTGGAGGTCACCGAGCGCAAAGTGCGTCGTGAGAGAATGGGCCACATCCAACTGGTGGTGCCCGTCGCCCACATTTGGTTTTTCAAGTCGTTGCCTAACAAGATCGCCGCATTGCTGGGTCTCTCCTCCAAAGAGGTGGATGCCATTGTCTATTACGAGAAATATATCGTGATCCAACCCGGTATCTTGGAAAGTGACTCTGTCAAGAAGAATACCCTGCTCACCGAGGAGGAGTATTTCGAGTTGACCGAGAACTTGCCGGCGGAGAACCGTCAGCTGGACGACTCCGATCCTGACAAGTTCATCGCCAAGATGGGTGCCGAGGCGCTCTACGATCTGCTTTGCAAGGTGGATCTGGATGCCGAGTCTTACGAGTTGCGCGACCGTGCCAACCACGAGACCTCCCAGCAGCGTAAGAAAGAGTATCTCAAACGTCTGCATGTCTTTGAGGCTTTCAGAGACAGCCGTAAGCGTGCCGAGAATCGTCCTGAATGGATGATCATCAACATGTTGCCGGTGATCCCGCCGGAGTTGCGTCCTCTCGTGCCCCTGGATGGCGGTCGTTTCGCCACCTCCGACCTCAACGACCTCTACCGTCGTGTCATCATCCGCAACAACCGTCTGAAACGCCTCATCGAGATCAAGGCCCCCGACGTGATCATGCGTAACGAGAAACGTATGCTCCAGGAGGCTGTCGATTCCCTGCTGGACAATTCCAAGAAGTCCAGCGCCGTGAAGACCGACTCCAACCGTGCGTTGAAGTCCCTCTCCGACAGCTTGAAGGGTAAACAAGGCCGTTTCCGTCAGAACTTGTTGGGTAAGCGTGTTGACTACTCCGGTCGTTCCGTCATCGTCGTCGGTCCCGAGCTGCACCTCAACGAGTGCGGTCTGCCGAAGGACATGGCTGCCGAGCTGTTCAAGCCGTTCGTCATCCGCAAGATTTTGGAAAGAGGCATCGTCAAGACGGTGAAGTCTGCCAAGAAGATTGTGGATCGCAAGGATCCTGTTGTATGGGAGATTCTGGAGAACATCCTGAAGGGTCACCCTGTCTTGTTGAACCGTGCTCCTACGTTGCACCGTCTGGGTATCCAGGCCTTCCAGCCTCGTTTGGTGGAGGGTAAGGCTATCCGTCTGCACCCGTTGTGCTGTACCGCTTTCAACGCCGACTTCGATGGTGACCAGATGGCTGTGCACGTGCCCCTGGGCAACGCCGCCATTCTGGAGGCCCAGATGCTCATGATGGCATCCCACAACATCTTGAATCCGGCCAACGGTGCTCCTGTCACCGTGCCTTCCCAGGACATGGTGTTGGGTCTGTATTATATCACGAAAGAGTTACCCTCCACCCCTGACCATCAAGTACAGGGCGAAGGCCGGATCTTCTACGGTCCCGAGGAGGTGATGATTGCCTATAACGAGAAGAAAGTGCATCTGAACGCCAAGATCAAATGCCGTGTGAACATCGATGGCCAGGGTACCCGTCAGCTCATTGACACCACCGTGGGTCGTGTGATGTTCAACCAGGTGGTTCCCGAGGATTACGGTTTCGTGAACATGCTGCTGACCAAGAAGGCGTTGCGTGACATCATCGGTGACATCCTCGCCAAGTGCGGTAACAAGGCCTGTGCCCAGTTCCTGGACGACATCATGACCCTTGGTTATCGTATGGCTTTCGAAGGCGGTATGTCCTTCAACTTGGGCGATGTGATCATACCGGCGGAGAAACCCAAGCTCATCGAAGAGGCGAACGCCCAGATCGACGAGATCACGATGAACTACAACATGGGTTTCATCACCAACACCGAGCGTTACAACCAGGTTATCGATGTCTGGTCACAGTGCAATGCCCGTCTGTCCAAGATCTTGATGAAAGAGATCGAGGCCGACCGTCAGGGTTTCAACCCGGTGCACATGATGCGCGACTCCGGTGCTCGTGGTTCTGCGGAGCAGATTCGTCAGCTGTCCGGTATGCGTGGTTTGATGGCGAAGCCGTCCAAGGCTGGTTCCTCCGGTGGCGAGATCATCGAGAACCCCATTCTCTCCAACTTCAAGGAGGGCTTGTCCGTGCAAGAGTACTTCATCTCCACGCACGGTGCCCGTAAGGGTTTGGCCGATACCGCTTTGAAGACTGCTGACGCTGGTTATCTGACCCGTCGTCTGGTCGATGTCTCCCACGATGTCATCATCACGGAGGAAGACTGCGGCACGCTGCGCGGTATGACCGTCAGCGCTTTGAAGAAAAATGAAGAGGTGGTGGAGACCCTCTACGACCGTCTGCTGGGCCGTGTGACCCTCCACGATGTCTATCATCCTCAGACCGGTGAGCTGATCATCAAGGCTGGTGAAGAGCTGACCGAGAAATATTGTCAGATTATCGAAGAATCCCCCATCGAGGAGGTGGAGATCCGTTCAGTGCCTACCTGCGAAGCCAAGCATGGTATCTGCCGCAAGTGCTACGGCCGTAACCTGGCTACCGGTAAGATGGTTCAGATCGGTGAGGCTGTCGGCGTGATCGCGGCACAGTCCATCGGTGAGCCTGGTACACAGCTGACCCTCCGTACGTTCCACGTCGGTGGTGTGGCTGGTAACGTGGCCGCCAACAGTAGCATCCAGGCTACCTATGATGGTATCCTGAGCATCGACGAGCTTCGTGCTCTGGAGAAGAAAGATGCGCTCGGCAAGGTCTATTACAAGGTCATCGGCCGTACCGCAGAAATCAAGATCATCGACGTCACAACTGGTATCGCGTTGGCATCTTCCAACGTGCCTTACGGTTCTAACCTCTACTTCAAACATGGCGATTCCGTCAAGAAGGGCGACCTCATTGCCGACTGGGATCCATTCAACGCTGTCATCCTCTCCGACGTGCCCGGTACCATCCATTTCAATGATATCATCGAGGGTGTTACCTACCGTGTGGAGACTGACGAGCAGACCAACATCCACGACAAGGTCATCATCGAGAGCCGTCTGAAGACCAAGAACCCGAGTATCTCCGTTTTGGACGATTCCGGCGAGGTGCTGAAGAGCTTCGATGTGCCCGTGGGTGCCCGTCTGGCCGTTGATGAAGGACAGAAGATCGACTCTGGTGAAATCCTGGTTAAGATCCTGCGTTCCTTCGGTAAGTCTGGCGATATCACCGGCGGTCTGCCGCGCGTCACGGAGCTGTTCGAGGCCCGTAACCCGTCAGATCCTGCCGTGGTCTCTGAAATCGACGGTGTGGTTTCCTTCGAGAAGAAGCTCAAACGTGGTAACCGTGTCGTCAAGATCACGCCGCGTAACGACTCTGGCGAAGGCGCCAAAGTATATCTCATCCCGACATCCAAGCAGATCCTGGCTCAGGAGAACGACTTTGTGAAAGCCGGCACCCCGTTGTCCGAAGGTTCTCTCACTCCTATGGACATCTTGAACATCAAGGGTGCCCAGAAGGTGCAAGAGTACATCATCAACGAGATCCAGGAGGTGTATCGTCTCCAAGGTGTGAAGATCAACGACAAGCACTTTGAGGTGATCGTGCGCCAGATGATGCGTAAGATGGAGATCGACGATCCCGGTGACACCAAGTTCCTCCAAGGCGAGTTGATCAACAAGATTGACTTCCAAGAGGAGAACGATGCTATCTGGGAGAAGAAAGTGGTGGAAGACAGTGGCGATTCCGAAGATGTCCGCGTCGGTCAGATCATCACCGCCAAGAAGCTGCGTGATGTCAACTCCGCACTGAAGCGCAAGGACCTCAAACTGGTGCAGGTGCGTGATGCACGTCCTGCCACCGGTAAGCCGATCCTGCAAGGTATCACCCGCGCTTCCCTGCAGACGCACAGCTTCATCTCCGCTGCATCCTTCCAGGAGACCACCAAGGTGCTCACGGAGGCTGCCATCAACGCCAAATCCGACGACTTGATCGGTATGAAGGAGAACGTCATCGTGGGTCAGAAGATTCCTGCCGGTACTGGTATCCGTGCTTATCAGCATATGGAGGTCGGTTCCATGGAAGAGTATGAGTCTCTGATGGCCTCCAAGGAGATGGAATAACAGAACAATAGAATCCTAACGCTATGGAAGAACAGAAAATTGATATTAACTTGACAGACGAGGTGGCTCAGGGCCATTATTCCAACCTGACCATCATCACGCATTCCGACAATGAGTTCATTCTGGACTTTGTGCAGATGATGCCGGGTGTCAACAAAGGACAGGTACGTTCCCGCGTCATTATGACCCCTAAGAACACCAAGCGTCTGTTGCGTGCCTTGACCGAGAACCTCAGTGCTTACGAGAGCAAGATGGGTGTGATCGACGAAGGCGCACCGCAAGGCTTTCCCCCGCTGACTGGCGGACAAGGCTTAGCATAGTGAATACGTTCAAATTGCTATATTTTGCAAGAGGGCGATGCCGAAAGGTGTTGTCCTCTTTTTTTTCTGGGCGAGTGTGACATTTCGCCCCATTGTTCGTTATTATAGTGTTATTTTAGTTTGAATATTCAACGCTATAGAATGAAGCAGTCCCTGTGGCGGTTGTCGATCATAGTGGGCATACTGATCTTCTCGAAGATGCAGCTGTGTGCCCAGCCGGGCTGTTCGCCCCTATCATTGCCCTATTATGAGGACTTTGAGAATGGTTTTGTCTTGAATAATGGTTGGACAAATATAACAAGCCTTGACACCAGCTATGTGCTTGTTGATAATTGCTGGTTGCAATACAGGAAGCATGATTGCGGATGGAATAGTATGTGTAGTTGGGAATATTATTTCCCTGGCCCGATTCGTAACGTTTTCCTGCGTTTTGGCCAACGTCACAAATGTTCCGCCATTTATTCTAAAATTGCCATTTCATCCACCCCCGTTCTGGCAAGTTCGCCGTCGGGGATTTCGTTTAAGGCATGCTACTACTTTGGTATGACAGGGCCGAATGGGGACTCTACTTCCGAGGGTGCTCAAATGGTGGTAGGCTATACCGTGCAAGATGAACCTCTTCAAGTTGTGCCCAATCCTCATCATGATGGGATAGATTACATAAGCACCAGCTGGGATCCATTGTCTTATATGGTAACCAATTATGATCCTGCTCATAATTTTGTGCCTATCGATACCATTACGGTTTACAGTATGAACTATTTGCATTATGATGATTGCCGTTCCAACTTTATCTGCAAAGGGATCACGGTGCCACCCAATAGTCGTCTCGTTTTCAAAGCATGTATGCCCGACAGCGTGGATGTGATGTTCCAGTTGGACAGTCTTACGATATATGGCGACTACATGTCGCCTGACAGCATGGTGGCTCACAAAGACACCATCTGTGCGGGTTCGTCGTATGAGGGATATGGTTTTTCCCTTCCAACGATCCTGAACCCCGGCACCTTTGTCTTCGAGCAATGGGAGTGTGTCGGCAACAGATCCATTTTGCATCAGCTGACCTTGACGGTGAAAACGCGGAAGACGAGTTATTTTTCCTACACCATCTCTCCCGGGGAGACTGTCTTCTTTGAGGACTCCACCTTCACGGAAGCGGGCAGTTATACTTTCAACTATACAGGTTTCAACGGCTGCGACTCCGTGGTCATTCTGCACATCTCGTACGACTGGCAAGGGGTGGAGAATTCCATCTGGGTGCCGAGTGCCTTCACGCCCAACGGAGACGGCCTCAACGATGTCTTCATGCCCGTCTTTGCCTATCCGGAGCGGGTGGATGCTTACAGACTGGAGATTTACGACAGGATAGGTAGCATGATCTTTGCCACGCGCAGGAAAGACGTGGGGTGGGATGGCGGAGGTTGTCCCGACGGGGTCTATCCCTACATCATCCGTTATTCTTTCTTGGGAGAGACGAGGCAGGAGAAGCGCGGCACGGTAGTGTTGGTGCATTAGAGGATAAACGGACGGGGTCTGGTTAGCGTCCTTCGTTCTCTTTTCGGATATTGTTCACCTTGCTGATGTTGAGTAGGATGCCGACGGCTATGCCCGAGACGGCGAGGGAGGCGCCACCGCTGCTGATGAAGGGCAACGTTTGGCCGGTGGCCGGCAGCAGGTCGCAGTTGACGCCGATATGGACCAGCGCCTGGCAGGTAAGCCAGAAGCCGATGGCGAAGGCGAAGAGCTTCCCGAAGGGCCCTCCCGACTCCTTGGAGATCTCCCTGGCCCGATAGAAGAAGATCAGGTATGACATGATGATGAGGATGCCGACGGTGATGCCGACCTCCTCATACAAAGAGGCAAAGGCATAGTCGGTGGAGTTTTCAGGCAGACGGTATTTGATGACCCCTTTGCCCGGTCCCGTGGGGTGGAAACCACCGCGCGCTATGGCGGCACGCGACAGCACCATCTGGTCACCGTAGCCATTGACATTGTCTTTGGTGATGTAATAGGTGATACGGTTCACGAAGGTGGTCATACGACCGATCTCAATGCCTTTGTCGGACTTCATCCCTATCAGCACGATGCTGGCCAGCAACACGGCGGCAAAGACACCGACACCGAAGAGCATCATCACCCATTTCATCTCTACATGCGCAATGAAGAAGATCACTGTGCAGGTGATGAAGAAGATGATGGCGGTGGACATGTTGAGTTTGGCCATGCCCAGGGTGAAGATCCCTACCACCCCGAAGAGATACATTATGTTCTGGGTGGTGAGCGTCTGTCCGGCATTGTACTTGTGGGCGATATAGTTGGTGATGTAGAACAGCACCATGAACCCGATCAGGTAGAAGGTCTGCACGTCATGCCCGAAGATGGTGACGCCGCGGACCGCCTGCGAGACGATGGTCATGATCAGTAGTGCCAGCGCAAAGAGAAGCATCAATGGCGTTAAGATGGCGATCTTGCGGTAGTCGATCACGTAGCATGCAATCATCATACCGAAGCAGAACGCCAGGTGTGTCAGATGGTTCAACACGCGCATGTTGCTGGTGCTGAAGACCATCAAGATGGATAGAAAAGAGAGGAAGATCACGATCATGAGCATGATCTTGTCCCCTTTAAACTGCCATTTCAGGTTTAGTTTGCGCATCATAAGTCTATAATTGTGCTACCGCATTTTGGAAATTCCGGCCACGCTCCTCGGCAGTTCCTTCGGCACAGGGAGAATAGAGGACTGTGTAGCCTTTCTCAGAAGCATAGAAGGCCTGTCTGACGGCATCTTCCATGTTCATCTCCACAGAGTAGGGAATCTCCAGGTCGGCCATGAGGTCATAGACGTCGGAGTTGTACACCCCTTGGATGATGATGAACTTCACCTTCTCATACACAGCCTTGAGGAGGTCGTCGCTCATGTTGCTGACATTGCTGATGTTGGTGATCCACACCGTCGGTTTGTTCATCCGCTGCAAGGAGAACCAGGTCGCATCGGGGTTCGTGGAACTGGCATCGTCGATGAACTCGATGCCGCTCAAGGTCTTGACCTGCTCCAGCTTGTGACCGCAGCCTTGGAAGGCGGCGAGCTGCTGGGCGATGTTTCTCTTGCGGATCTCGATGAGACGCTCGTTGACGGAGGCGACCATCGGGTTGTTGAACTCCTGTTCCAGTTCGAAGATTTTGAAATTGTTGGTTTTATTGTTTGCCATAGGTGATTTTTTTGATGGTTTGATGATTATCTTACTTTTAAGGTTACCAAGGTCAGGACCGCCAGCAGGAGTCCGATGACGATGAAGTGTTGTACGATCTTGGGCTCCGGCACCCCTTTCTTCTGGTAGTGATGGTGCAGCGGCGACATGAGGAATATGCGTCGGCCTTCGCCATAGCGTTTCTTGGTGTATTTGAAATAGGAGGTCTGCATCAGCACGGAGACAGCCTCTGCGAGGTATATGCCGCACAGTATGGGGATGAGGAATTCCTTGCGGATGATGATGCAGGATACGGCCACGATGCCTCCCAGGGTAAGGCTGCCGGTGTCGCCCATGAAGACCTGGGCTGGGAAGCAGTTCCACCAGTAGAAGCCGATACAGGCCCCGATGACGGCGGAGATGAAGATCACCAGCTCTCCGATATTGGGCAGATACATAATGTTCAGGTAGTTGGCGAAGATGACGTTGCCTGACACGTAGGCGAGCAGGGCGATGCCCACAGCGATGACGGAGGTAGTGCCCGTCGCCAACCCGTCGAGACCGTCCGTCAGGTTGGCACCGTTGGAGACGGCGGCGATGATGAAGACCACGATGAGGATATAGATGATGAAAGACCACTTGCCGGTGGTGTCGCCCAGCCAACGGGTGAACCATGCGTAGTCGAACTCATTGTTCTTGACGAAGGGGATTGTCGTCTTGGTAGAGTGGTGCGGGGCGTCGAAGACGTTGTGGGTGTTCACCACGTCGGAGTTGGAGATCTGGATGGCCGACTCCACGGGGGTGCTGGCGTTCTTGGCATTCGATTTCTCGCAGATCTTCGCGTCGGGATGGAAATAGACCACTGCGCCCACGAGGATGCCCAGCAGGATCTGTCCCATCAGCTTGGTGCGCGGGGAGAGACCCTCCTTGTTCTTCTTGAAGACCTTGATATAGTCGTCGGCGAAGCCCAGGATGCCCAGCCATACCGTGGTGAAGATCATGAGCAGCACGTAGATGTTATGCAGTTTGCAGAGCAAGAGCACGGGGATGAGGATGGCGGCAATGATGATGATGCCGCCCATCGTCGGGGTGCCGGCTTTCTGGCTCTGGCCCTCCAAGCCTAGCTCCCGCACCGATTCGCCGATCTGTTTCCTTCTCAGAAAATTGATGAAGTATTTGCCTATCCAAATCGAGATGATCAGGGCAATGACAAAAGCCAAGGCAGACCGGAAGGAGATGTACTGGAACATTCCCGATCCCGGTAAGCCGATCTTATGTAGCCAAGTGAATAAATAGTACAGCATAATCTTACATTATTGGTTAAAACAGTTTGTGATCTCTTCCATGTCGTCAAAATGGTGTTTGACATGGTTGATCTCCTGATAGGTTTCATGTCCTTTGCCTGCAATGAGCAGGACGCCTCCGTTGTTGAGCAGCATGTTGCCAGTCTTGATGGCCTCGTGACGGTTCTCGATGACGGAGACCATCTTCCTTTTGTTGTCGGGCACGCCGGCTATCATCTCTTCGAGGATGGCGGCGGGGTCTTCCGTGCGGGGGTTGTCGGAGGTCAGGATGACCTTGTCGCTGTATTTGCAGGCGATCTCGGCCATCTCCGGACGTTTGGTGCGGTCGCGGTCGCCGCCACAGCCGACGATGGTGATGACCTCTTTTTTGTGGTCGGTCACATCGACGATGGTCTCCAACACATTCTGCAGGGCATCGGGAGTGTGGGCGTAGTCCACCACCGCCACGCAGCCGTCGCCACGCCGGACGATCTGGAAACGCCCGGAGGCACTGTCCAGCATGCTCATGTGGCGCAACACCTCCTCTTGCGGCATGCCCAGCAGGACGGCCGCCCCGTAGATGGCCAGCAGGTTGTAGGCGTTGAACTTGCCCACCAGCTTGAAGAAGACCTCAAAGCCGTTGATGCGCATCTGCAACCCCTCGAAGTTGTTGTCCAGAATCTGCCCTTTGAAGGTGGCCAAGGAGCGCAGGCTGTAGGTGCTCACTTTTGCTTTGCTGTTCTGGGTCATTACCAGTCCGTTCTTGTCGTCGATGTTGGTCAGGGCGAAGGCGGACGAGGGCAGATGGTCGAAGAAGGCCTTCTTGGCCGCGATGTAGTTGGCGAAGGTCTTGTGGAAGTCGAGATGGTCGTGGGTGATGTTGCTGAAGATGCCGCCGGCGAACTGCAGTCCGTCGATGCGGTGTTGGCAGATGGCGTGGGAGCTGACCTCCATGAAGGCGTATTCGCAGCCGGCCTCCACCATGCGGGCGAGCAGACTGTTGAGTTCCACTGCGTCGGGGGTCGTGTGGGTGGCGGGCACCTCTTCAGCCCCTATCTTGTTGACGATGGTGGAGAGCAACCCGGCCTTGTGCCCCATCTCGTTGAAGAGACGGTGCAGCAGGGTGACGGTCGTGGTCTTGCCGTTGGTGCCGGTGATGCCCACCAGTCGCAGCTGCTTGCTGGGGTAGTCATAGAAGGCGGAGGCGAGATGCCCCAGTGCCGCCATGCTGTCGGGAACCTGGATGTAGGTGACCCGCTCGTCGATCTCTTCAGGGAGCTCTTCGCATACGATGACGGAACAGCCGTTGTCGATCACCTGGCCGATAAAACGGTGCCCGTCGGTCTGGGTGCCGCGCTGGGCCACATATAGGTCGGTGCCTTCCCCTCCCGCATGGCGGGAGATCTTGCGTGAGTCAAAGCAGATGGCTGTGATCATGCGCTCCGGCTCTCCGGTAAGCTGGTACTTCTTTAGCGCTTTTAATATGTCTTTTAATGGTTTCAAGTAGGTTATAGGTTTTAGGTTCGTGATCTTGCTCTAGGGTGCCAGGGTCAGGGTGACGGTCTTGGTGGCAGGGTCCAGGGTCTGCTCCCTGACAACGCCTCGTCCGGTCAGCCGCACCTTGTAGCCGGCCCTGTTCAGCTCAACGACGGCGTCGGAGGCGATCATCCGCCGCACATCCGGCATCCCTCCCTCCTTCTTCAAGGTCCACTCTTTCGATTGCAGCGTGGGGATGGTGTCGCGCAGAGGGATGTAGAAATTGGCGGTAGGACTCAAGGCCGTGGTGTCGAAGCCCAGCGTGCTGAAAAGGGCGTTGTAGTATTTGCGGTTGACGGGATAGTTTTCCAAAGAGGGGTTGAATGGCAGTTCCAGCGTGTTGCGCATGGCGCTGTAGTTGGAGCGGTTCATCATGGCACGGGCGATGCGGGCAAAGGCGTCCACCGCCACCTCGCTATGTTGCGGCACATAGTAGATGTAGATGATCATCGTGTATTGGGGATCCTCCATGGGGAAGTAGCCGCAGAAAGAGACCGCATTGTGGTCGTAGTCGTAGCCTTTGCGTACAGGATCCCAGATGTCGCGGGTGCCCGTCTTGCCGGCAAAGCGGCAGGTTGAGTCTTTGTAGCGACGCCCCGTGCCGTATTTGCCCCAGACCACGCCTTCCAGGTATTTCTTGGCCTTGGCGACGTTGGCGGGGGAGACCAACTGCTCGTTGAGGACCTCCGCCTCGAAACGCTGGATGGTGTCGTAGTTGTTGGTCACATATTTGACAAAGAGGGGCGCCACCATCTTGCCGTTGTTGGCGATGGCGTTGTAATAGACGAGGGTGTGGAGGATGGGGATGTCGAAGCCTGCGCCGAAGCAGACACCATAGTAGTTGTCGAAGCGGCCGTCGTTGCGGATGGTGGCCGGCAGGATGTCTCCCAGCTGCGTATGGATGGTGTCCATGATGCCCAGTTTGATGAGCTGCTTGCGGTAGTCGGCGAAGTTCTTCATGCCGTAGGCGTCGAAGATCATGGAGGCGACACCGATGTTGGAGGAGCGTTGGATGATCTCGCTCACCGTGCCCAAGGTCTCGCCGTGCACCTTGGAATCCTGCTTGTAATAGTTGCGGTAGCTGCCCGACTTGAGCGGGAACTGGAAGGTGTGCACGAACATAGGATAGGTGCAGGTGGTATCGTCGGAGCGTTTCTCCAGGAAGGAGAGCAGCGAAGCCAGCTTGAAGGTGGAGCCGGGCTCTACCTTGGCGTTGAAGGCGTACTCCATGCTTTCATCGTAATGGCCGTTGGCGTCGCGCTTCAGGTTGGAGATGGCCTTGATCTCGCCGGTCTTGGTCTCCATGACGATGGCACAGCCCCAGTGGGCGCCCAGCTCGCTGAGCTTCAAGGCCAGCTCGTTGTGAACGTAGTTTTGTATCTCCGCATCGATGGTGGTGTGGAGGTTGTAGCCGTCGATAGGTTCGACACGGTCTTTGAGCGGCACCACGGTCTTGTTGAGGCGCAGGAACTTCTTGCTGCCCTGTTGGCCGGCCAGCAGCTTGTCCATGAAAAACTCCATACCGTAGTGCTTGCCCTCCACGTTCATGCCGAGCGTGCGGCGTGCAATGTCCCCGTACGGGTTGATACGCACGGAGGTCGGCACGTAGCTGAGATGCGCGTGGATCTTGCGGGTGGTGCCGTCGCCCTTGTCTTGACGCCAGCACTTCAGATTCTTGATATAGGAGGTGTCGCGCCCGCTGACCCAGGACTTCTCATCCCACTCTTTGACGGCGAACAGCGTCTTGTATTTTCGGTTCTGGACTGCCTTTGTGAAGAAGTCAAAGTAATACTGTTCCGTGTTCTGAGGATAACGGTCCTTGAACTGGGTGTGCAGGGCTTTGGAGAGTTGCTGGAAGAGCTCGTCGAAGGCTTTGGGATTGTGGGCCAGGGTGTCTTTGTACTCGGTGGCGAAACGGCGTCCGTCGAAGGCGACCTCGAAGACGGAGAAATTGCCCACCAGCAGACGGCCGTGGTCGTCGTAGATCTCGCCGCGGATAGGGGAGAGGTCGTTGTTGAGCACGAAGCAGTTGAAGACGCTGTCTCCCGGCGAGGGCACATAGGAGGAGTCGGTGGTGTCCAGCACCTTCGAGCCGGTGCCGTTGGCCATGGCGCCCTCCGAGATCCCCAACTTGAGGATCATGATCAGACACGCCGCCCCCAAAAGCATCATCAAGCCGAAGATTACAAAGGTGCGGATCTTGAAGGACTTCATGATATCGTCGCTATTTTGATTTCTTCTCCGCATCTTTTTTCTCTTTTTTGAATATTTTTTTCAGCCACAAGAACTTCTCCTCTTTGGGAGTGGTGACGGTGACCGTGTAGTCGGACTTCTCGTCAAAGACAAAGCCCCGTTCCTTGAGCATCTCGATGAGTGCTTTGTTCTCCTCGTAGGGGATGAACTGGTTGTTGGCTTTCAGTTTGCTGATCTCCGCCTTGTATTCTTGTTCCAGTCGGTTGATTTTTTTCTGTTTCTGCACGATGCGCTGCTCGCTCAGGATGGCGATGCCGACGAGGAGCATCAGGACGACGATATAGAGGTACCAGGGGCGCATGCGCGGGTTGGTGAGGTACTCGCCGCCGAACACCTTGTTGAAGAAACTCTCCGACTTGGGGTTTCTTTTTCTCTCCGGTATGTTGCTGGTGGTTCTCATCGCGTTATGGGGGTTATCTTCTCCGCGGCGCGCAGTTTGCCGCTGCGGGCGCGGGGGTTGGTGTTGATTTCTTCTTCGCTGGGCGCCACGGCTTTGCGGGTGACGAGCTTGAAGGGGGTCTGCGGGTTGCCGTAGAAGTCCTTCTCCACCTCGCCGTCCAGGCGGCCGGAGCGCATGATGTTCTTCACTAAGCGGTCTTCCAGGGAATGATAGGCGATGACGACCAGCCGGCCGCCCTCTTTCAGCGCGTCTGCCGTCTGCGTCAGCATCGACTCCAGCACCTCCATCTCATGGTTCACCTCGATGCGCAGGGCTTGGAAGATCTTGGACAGCACCTTGGAGGATTTGCCTTTGGGCAGACAGGGCTCCAGGGCTTCTACCAGTCCGAAGGTGGTCTCGATCTCCTTCGCTTCGCGTGCGCGCAGGATGCTGCGCGCCAGCTGACGGCCGTTGGCGAGCTCTCCGTAGGTGTAGAAGAGCTTGCTGAGCTGTGCCTCGTCGTAATGGTTGACCACCTCTTTGGCCGTCAACGCCTGCTGCTGGTTCATGCGCATGTCCAGGAGACCGTCCTGACGATACGAGAAGCCGCGCTCCGCCGTGTCGATCTGGTGCGAGGAGATGCCTAGGTCGGCCAAGATACCGTCGGCAGGGTAGGCCTGGTGGTACTGCAGAAAACGCGTCAGGTTCTTGAAGTTGGAGGGGACGAAGCAGAAACGGGGGTCCTCGATGCGGTTGGCGGCACTGTCGGCGTCCTGGTCGAAGGCGATGAGCCGGCCGGAATCGGACAGACGCTCCAAGATGGCGCGGGAATGGCCGCCGCCCCCGAAGGTCAGGTCCACGTATGTTCCGGAAGGATTGGTAATGAGAAGATCAACAGACTCTTTCAGCAGCACCGGATCATGATAACTCATCCGACACCTCCTTTTCTGCCTCAAAACGGCCTAAATGAATCTCTTCGTTCAACTGTTCTAAAGCGTCAGGCGTCATGTCGAACTTCTCATGGTAACGCTGGCTGTTCCAGAGTTCGATCTTGCCGTTGTCCAACAAGAGCACCACCTCCTTGTCAATCTGGTACAACTCCATCAACGGCTTGGGGATGACAATGCGGTGCTGCGCGTCCCCCTCCAGAAAGGCGGTGTTGCGCAGGAAGGCGTTGCGGTACTTCTTGACACGGGTGAGGTTGCGGTCCAGCGAGTTCAGGAACTCCATCTGCTGCTTGTAGGCATCTTCCGACCACAACATGATGTGCTCGCCAAATCCATGCGTCACATAGAAAGCATCCCGGCTGTCCTCCGGCAAAGCGCGCAGGAGAGCCGTCGGCAGCTTCAGCCGCCCGCTCTTCTCGATCGATACTTCCCAATATCCGTAACCCAGATTTGACATAGTTGCTTGTATAAAACGGGACAAAAATATACTTTTTTTAAATAGATTTCCATAAATCACAAAAATTTTTTTTTGAAACCCGTTTTTCTTCATCTAACTATTTGAATATCAGTTTGGAAAATTTTGGATTTTTTTATTAACAATGTTACTTATAAACAATAAAATGCTGATAACGTGATATTTACAATCTATTTTTTATAAATGTTGTTAATATATTGAAATACAATTAGATACATTTGTCATGGTAACAACGTATTGTTGATAAGTCTCCATTTTTGGATTTTTGTCGTCGTTTTATGGAAAAAAATGGAAAATTTTGGGCTTCCGCGGGGGTGTTTTTTCGGCGTTGCCCAAGACAATAACGAGGCCTCCCTTTGCGTTTTCATTCCGTTTTGTGTATTTTTGCCGTCTAGTAATATTTTTATGATGAAGCGATACCTTATGTATATAATGCTCCTGCTCCTCGGCACGCAGCTGCACGCGCAGTGGGACATGCACTTCCGTACGGACAACTATGTATATGCCCCGGGCATCCGCAGTGTGGACTTCCACCCCAAGGAGGTGCGCCTTGGCGAGCCTATCGCCCGTCTGGGTGGTGGCGACGAGCAACTGACCCTCGAGTTCGACGATGTGGAGACCGACGACCACTATCTCAAATACACCTTCATCCATTGTACCCACGACTGGCAGATCTCCGACATGAACCAGGTGGAGTATCTGGAGGGTTTCCCCGAGGATATGATTGAGAAGTACGACTATTCCTTCAACACGATCGTCCATTATACACACTACACCCTCTCATTCCCCAACCAGAATATGTCTTTCACCAAGAGTGGCAACTACATCCTGCTGGTCTATGACGACACGCCGGACAACCCTGTGCTGACACGCCGTTTTATGGTCGTGGAAGCCAATGCCGCCAAGGTGAACGGGCAGGTGCACCGCCCCACGGATGTGAACAACCACTTCACCCATCAGGAGGTGGACTTTGAGGTGATCCCCGGCTCCTTCGTAGTCCGCAACCCGGCCATGACCCTTCACGCCACCATCAAGCAGAACGGCCGCTGGGACAATGCCAAGTATGGGCTCACCTATCACTCGTTCATGAACAACGTCTTCAGCTTCGACTATGACGACGGGCGCAACACCTTCCCCGGCGGCGCCGAGTTCCGCACCTTTGACATCAGCACTTTGCGATCCAATGGCGACCGGATTGTCAGCATCGACTTTGCCCACCGCCGCAACCAGGCCTATGTGCTGTTGGACGAAGCCCGTCCCTACAGCGCCTATGAGAGTCGCAGCACCATGAACGGCGAGTGCGTCTATTACAACCGCGACCTGCCGAATCCCTATTCCGAGGATTATGTGAACACCTATTTCACGCTGGAGAGCAAGTATCCCTTTACCGACGGCGATGTGTATGTCTTTGGCGAGCTGACCGACTGGCAGATCATCGACGATGCCAAGCTCCATTACAACCGGGAGCAGAACTATTGGGAGACCTGTTTCTTCATCAAACAGGGGCGCTATAACTACCAATACGTCTATGTCCCTCATGGCAAGCAGGATATCGACGCCACCTATGTGGAGGGCAGTCATTACGAGACGCGCAACCAATATACGATCCTGGTCTATTTCCGCGAGGAGGGTACTCCTTACGACAAGCTCATAGGGGTGGAGCATTGCACCCTGCCGTAGCGACAGTCCTCTTTTGCTGTCGAGTCAATCGCTGCAAATCAGCAGTTCAACAAATCAACAATTTTCCTACCTTTGCACCTTTGTTGTGATATCATGGATAATCATTAAAAAAGCATACTATATGAAAAAGATTGTACTGTTTACCATCGTGTTAGTGGCCACGCTTTGTGCTTTTGGCCAGGTTCAGAAGATCAGCGTGGAGAGCATCTGGGATGATTTCAAGTTCTACCCCCGCGGGGTCTCCGGCTATACGGCGATGCCTGCCAGCGACTACTACACGGTCGTGAAGCGTGGCGGTATCGAGCGCTACTCCTTTGAGACGGGCGACCGCATCGACATGCTGTTGTCCAACGAGACGCTCAGCAAGCTCAGTGATGGCGAGCTCAACACCGGCCGTCTCAGCGGCTACTCCTTCTCCAACGACGAGAAGAACATCATCCTCTCCTTTGACGAGGAGAGCATCTGGCGCCGTTCGTCATTGGCGTTCTACTATGTCTATAACATCGCGGACAAGACCTTGAAGATGGTGGCGGACACCAACACGAAGTTGCACTTTGCCGAGCTTTCCGAAGACGGCCAGCGCGTGCTCTTCGCCCGTGACTGCGATCTTTTCATTCAAGATATGAATACGGGCGCCATCACCCAGATCACCCACGACGGAGAGCCCAACGCCATCCTGAACGGCTATGCCGACTGGGTCTATGAGGAGGAACTCGACATGTCGCAGGCCGCTTCCTGGTCGCCCGACGGCAGCAAGGTGGCATTCCTGCGCTTCGACGAGCGCCGCGTCAAGGAGTTCACCATGCCCATCTACGACGGGCTCTATCCCACCGACTTCACCTACAAGTATCCGAAGGCCGGCGAGGACAACTCCCTGGTGGACGTCTATATCTACGATGTGGCCAGCAAGAGCCTTACGCGCGTGGACCTGGGCGACAACACCAACTGCTACTTCCCGCGTGTCTATTGGCAGCCGAACAGCCGTGATGCCATCATCCTCAAGCTGAACCGCCATCAGGACCGCCTCGACTTCATCCGCTATAACACCCTCACCAAACAGCAGGATGTGGTCTATACCGACGAGAACGACAAGTGGCTTGACATCACCGATGACTACTATTTCCTCAGCGACGGCAAGACGATGATTGTCACCTCCGAGCGCGACGGCTTCAACCATATCTACAAGGTGACGCTCGGCGGCGGGCGTATGCAGCTGACCTCCGGCAACTGGGAGGTGAACGGTATCAAGTTCGTCAATGAGAAGAAAAAGCTCATCTACTACCAGTCCAACGAGTCGGGCGTGCTCAACCGCGACCTCTACGTCATCAACTTCGACGGCAAGAAAAAGAAGATGCTCAGCACCGGCGACGGCTGGAACGAGAGCTCCTTCTGTCCTACCGGCAACTACTACCGCAACCAGTATTCCAATTTGAACACGTTGCCCGTCTATACCATCTGCAACGCCTCCGGCAAGCAGTTGCGCGTACTGAACGACAACCATGCCGTGAAGGAGACGATGGACGAGTACGGCTTCCAGCCTCGGGAGATCATCAGCTTCACCACGGCTGACGGCACCGTGCTGTACGGCTGGATGCTGAAGCCCGCCAACTTCAACCCCAACAAGCGCTATCCGGTGATGATGAACTGTTACGGTGGTCCGGGCAGCCAGCAGGTGATGAACGCCTACAGCAGTGCCCAGGATCTGGCTTTCTATCAGATGTTGGCGCAGCATGGCTACATCTCCGTCTGTGTCGATGGTCGCGGCACAGCCACTCGTGGCGATGCCTTCAAGAAGGTCATCTACCAGCAGATGGGCAAATATGAAGCTATCGACCAAATAGCGGCGGCCAACTACCTCAAGACGTTGCCCTTTGTGGATGGCGACCGTATCGGCATCTGGGGCTGGAGCTTTGGCGGCTATCTCTCCGCGCTCTCCATGTTCCGTGGCGACGGTGCCTTCAAGATGGCCATCTCCGTGGCTCCGGTGACCAACTGGCGCTACTATGACAACATCTACACCGAGCGTTTCATGCGCACCCCGCAGGAGAACCCGGACGGTTATGACCTCAACTCACCGACCACTTACGCCGACCAGCTCAACGGCAAGTATTTCCTCATCCACGGCACTGCCGATGACAACGTGCACTTTCAGAATGCCATGGAGCTGGTGAAAGGCCTCAACGAGGCGGGTAAAGAGTACGACCAGTTCTTCTTCCCCAACAAGAACCACTTCATCATGGGCGGTAATACCCGCACCTACCTCTATAACAAGTTAGCGAAGTATATCTTGGAGAATCTGTAAGAGGAGAGAGTGATAATACGTAATTCAACGTATTATCCACAAAACTGTTTTATTGATTATTCATATCTGCCAGAATCGCCTCAATTTGCTCACGCAATTGGGGTAGATTCTTTGTGGCGGTAAGCCATGCGATTCGGGGATTGATATGGTAATAGTCATGCACAAGAACATTGCGCATTCCCACCACAGAAGGCCAATCTATTTCAGGATGCTTATTCTGTAATTCTTTGGTGATATGATTCGCGGCCTCACCAACGATTTCAATATTTTTCACAACACCAAAAAATAGCAATTTATCATTTACCAAGTCCTCATAGTTCTTCCCTTGAAGAAATTCAAAGACGTTATCTATGGCCATCAGAATATGCTCAAGGCGGCCCGGATCCTTAATTGATTCTCTCATAGATTAATTGTTTGTCTTGTTCGACGGATTTTTCAGCAAAGGGCAATAACGTACCCTCTTCCACAAGATCCACGGGTCGGCCCAACCTATTTGTAAGGTCGTTAATCATTCGTGCGTATTCCATGAGACCAATTTCCGCATTGTGATGGTCAAAAACCACCAATAAATCAATGTCGCTGTCAGGTGTCTCTTCGCCTCTTGCATAAGAGCCGAAAATCCAAGCCCGCTCTACGGGTTGGCTCCTGAAATATTCACTAACTGAACTGATAATTTCGTTCCTACTCATTATGTGTTTAATTTTGCGCAAAAATACACATTTTTTCCAATTGCCACATCTGGCTGTAAAGGGATAACGGGGTGATTAACCATCTTATTCTCAGTCATGATGCGTTCCTAGCCGTTCAGCCATGGCTTCCCCAACGTTTGCGGCATAATACTGGAAGAAGTTGAACTGCATGGCTTTGGAGATGCGCAGGAGCAGGGCGCAGTCAATGGAGGATTTGCGGAAGATTTTATAGACGTGGTTGCGGGTGCAGGGAATTTGCCTGGCGAGCCAGCTAGCACTGCGCTCGTCGCGCTTGAGCTGCGCCTCGATGAGGCTGCCGATGTGGATGTTTCCCGAATTGGTGCTCTTTGTTCCCATAAAAAAACCGCGAACTTTTTGTTGAAGCCCGAGGTTCAGGAAAGACCCACACCACAAACAAGAAAGCCCACGGTTTAACCGTGAGCGTTTCTACTTTCTTGGTGGTGTGCCTTTGAAATTTTCCTGATTTCGGGCGACCGATGAAAAGCGAAAACGCCGTTAATATGTCTATAATCTATCTTTTACTATTCTATTTATCGTCTGTTTGGTGAAACAAAATATCAGGTGGCAAAAATACAAAAAATGGCCTTCGGTTTGATTTTTAATGGGAATTTATCGTTTCTTTTTCAAATCACAGACCGAATTCCTATTTGTATGTTTCGATTGTAAATACGTTTAACACATCTTTTCTGGCTCGTGAGAAAAACTAATCCTTAAATATATTGGGATCTACATTGCCATTCTTTTTCATATACTTTAGTAACTTTGGGTATGGAAACTTTAGACCGGCGTTTTTGGAAATCAAAGAAATGGTACAGAAATAGTTTTGCATACCTCTATCTTTAACAATACGTTGTATGTAGTATTCGAAAAAATGAAATTCTCCTTTCCTAAGCAAACCTCTCTTTCGAAGTAACATAATATACTCGTACTGGCGGAGAAATTCATCCATAGTCTTCTCCATATCGCTATTATGAAAAGAACCGTTATACCACGTAGCAGCGCCACCGTACTCTATCTGATAATATAGTTTCACCATTTCTGGATTTGACCACACCTTATCCAGCATTTTTGCCACTTGCTCAGCATGTGACATTTCTATTTTCTTCCAAATCTGGACACACGTGAATATGCACACAACAAATGCAATTGTTACAGATACAATTTGTGTGTATTCTGTTACACCTATAGAAAGTAAAACCATGATTGTATGAATTTGATAACGTAAATGTTTGTATAATGTCCTATAATAAATCTAAGATTAAGTAAATTATGAGTATAATTGCCGCAACAACATACCATATCCAAGACTTTTTTTTCTCCTTGGTTGTACGGGTATTTAATCTATTCAAATATATACTATTAAAATCTATGTTGTCAGCATCTTTTGGAGAATATTCAAGACCCTCAAAACTATATTTAATGTATTCGTATTTTAGTTGAACCACATCTTCTAAAAATTGACTGACAACTAAAGCTGCCCCTTGGTGGTCAAAGCCAAAATCTACGTAGTACTGACTCTCATTCCATGGTATCTCAGAGGGAAGGCGATTGTCATCCGCATAACATGATTCTTTCTTAAATGTATTGTACAAACTGCTGTTCTCAAATCGTTCTGTCATTTTTTTGTTTAATATACCTTCATATTCTTCTGGTAATAAACAAATACAAACCCCTGGAATTTCCAAATCATAAGCTTCCATGAGAATTGGGTTAGAATTTGATTCCAGAGATATAATATCACGATCTTTGTACAATATATTTAAAGAAGAATCAGAATCTGGATTGTTTTTCACAAACTCAATAAACTTTTTAACTTCCTTTAAGATACCTTCATTGACATATTTGCTGGAAGATTTAACATAGTCTGTTAAATCAACATCTTCATGAGCTCTTTGCACGAGAAAAGAACCGCAATATTCACAATTGTGAAAGTTTGTTGCACTGGCACCGCAATTGGGGCAAACGATAGTTTTAACATCCATAGTTATTGTTTTTATTATTTAATGTTTTGAAGCTTGATTGCTTGCAATGACAAACAAGGATTCTATGATAATCAGGCCAATAATCACAATAAGATACCAGTTGTCGGCAAATTGGCTTGGGGCAACAATGGCCAAAATGTACTCTACCAGCCCGAGAAATGAGAATAAGAAAGACAAGGAGATTTTGAAAGCATCCTTGAGTGACGAGGATGATAGCCATCCTAAGAGCAGGATGGTAGCGATGATAACCACACTGGAAAGAATCCAGTTGAAGGGTTCGTATGAAGTGACGATTAAGCCAACCAAAATATTGGCAACAAGCAAAATAGCACCGAATAAATACAAGCCTTTTTTCATAATAAATACATTTTACATTGCTGGAATAGGTGGTGGTGTCTGTGTGTTGAACAACGAGGCTAGTTGAGGAACTTGAGAAGCCTTTGTCCACTGTGGCATTCCTTGTTGCCAAACTAAAGTGTCTCCGTTCATCATGCCGTTTTGGATGTAAACAACCATGTTCTGCATGGTTTGGCCGCTCAATTGTTGGCCATTTATATAAATGAAATAGGTAGATTCCTGTGGCAATGGAGGCGGAGTGTTGGGATTGGTGTTCATAAACTGGTTGGTCATGTTACCCATAGTGGAGCCAAGCCCTATCCCTGCACCAATACCTGCGCCCATGCCAATCATTTGACCTCCCGCTCCTTCGTTGCCTGCTGCAGTTTCAAGAACATCGAAACTTCTTTCCATCTGGTAAACATCCCTTCCTGTGATTTTCAGTCTGGCAGCCAAGTCCTTAGCCTCCTTTAACTTGACAATGCTCGGATCATCTTCAGGAACATTAATTGATATGATGGCAAAATCAAGCAACTGAAGACCATATTTTTTAAATTGCTTGTTCATTTCCACCTCGCAAAACTCGGAAGTATCTACCAAATGCGTGTTGATGTCCAAGATGGAAATTTTATCATTGGCGATCTTCTTTGCCAGAGTGGAATTTAATAGCGAAAGCATTTTCCCTTTGAAATAACTGTTGACTTTCTCGGAAGAAAAAGAGGTCATGTTACCAATCAAGGTTTTTAGAAAGTGTTGTGGATCTGTTACTTTCATTCCATATTGGCCATAAGCTCTCACAGGGACAATTATCTCATATTTAGGGTCTTCCAGTTGGATTGGGGTCATTGTGCCCCACTTTACATCCAATTTAGCTGTAAGATTTAAAAACCAAACCTCTGCTTGAAAAGGGGAATTCCCTCCAAAAGGCAAGTTGATTATTTTGTTGAGTAATGGAATATTACTGGTTTTCAGGGTGTGTGTTCCTGATTCAAACATGTCAAAGATTTGTCCGCCTTTGACAAAGATAGCTACTTGCGAAGGATATACAACTAATTGTGAACCAAGCCTTAAATCTTCGGAGTGGAATTTCTTGCACAATTCCGAATCATTCATCTCACATTTTACAACATCAATTATTGCCATATGCATTCTGTTTTTCAATTCACGAAACGCAAAAATAGACAATGAAAGCTCATTATCAACAAGATAACAATATCCAATATAGACACAATTTGTGTATCTTTTTGGATGGCAATTCTTTGATTACAGAAGTTGTATGGCAAAAGATAATGAATGAAAGAGCAAGAGATCACCCGCACCTACCTCTATAACAAGTTAGCGAAGTATATCTTGGAAAATCTGTAAGCCTCTAGCGGCACCGGTAAACGTCCATGCTGACCTCGTCGTTCAGCTCTGCTTCCTTGGCCATGCAGTCTTCTTCGCTCATGTTGTCGTCTTCGAAGATCGCATGGGTGTGGGCGATGTCGCTCTTGACGTAGCACTGGCAGCCTGTCCGGTTGCAGGAAGTAGTCAGGGCGGCTAACAGCAGGAGGGCGGTTATGGGGATGATTGGTTTTCTCATATTTCGTGATGGTATTATGATGATACTTTTTTAGAAGGAGAGGGTGATGCCGGTGCCTCCGGGTGCCGGGCCGAAGCTCAGCCGTGCGGTAGTGGAGGGGGCGTTGTAGCCGTTGACGAGGTTGTTGATCCGCACTTTGCTTCTGATAGTCATGATGATGGCGGGCGTGAAACAGCCCGTGGCCACGATGGCGCTCCCCGCAAGCACGAAGAAGCCACCCATGGCACTCATCCAGATGTCATGCCCTAGATTGTCGCTGTCCAGCATGTGGTCCCCGGCTTTGGACATCAGCCAGAAGGAGGAGGCGAACTGGTATAGCCCGACGCCTGCACAGACGGCAGCCCCAGTGCCAAGCACATAAAGGGGGATGCTGCCGTAGATGTTTCGTTTGGCTTTGCGGTATTCCTCATACTCGGAAGCGGAGAACAATGACTGCAAATCGTTGTTCCCCAGCTTGTAGAGCCCGTCAGGACCCGTGAGGTGCATCTTGCCTCTGTGATAGTAGAGTTCCCCGACGCCGCGATCATGTTTGAAAGCCTCTATCAGATCTTCCTTGGTCAGCAGGGAGGGCTGTGGGAGGGAGTCGTAGAGATAGAGTGTGTCATACACGATTTCTTCCTCGATGATATAGAGCGTGTCTTGCCCAGTGACGGGCTCGTCCACCTGTCCGAAGAGCGCCGATCCGGCGAAAAGACCCGACAAGGTCAGAATGACAGTCAGTGATAGTCTGTGAATCATAGCGTTACTGTTTGGTGGTGTCTTGGATGATGACGGTCTGTTGTCGTTTGCGCACGATCTTCTTGACCACCACAGGGGTGGGGTCCTCCGAAGGCTGGAGCGAGTCGACGGCCATGGTCTCGGCCGGTCCTTCGGGTTTGTGTCTTGATGGTGCGGTGGCGGGGACTGTCTGGGGAGTCTCGGACTCCTGCGGGGCCACGATAGTGGTGGCGAGGTCCTGTCGTAGGGTGTCGATGGTCTCCGTGACAGGCAGAGAGGCTGGTCCCGGGGAGGCGCTGGTGCCGGGGGAGTGGGGTAGTGCGGTGAAAAGCAGGGATCCTACCGCGACAGTGCCCAGGCTCGCCGCGATGGGAGCACGCATGTCGTGGAATCGGAGGCCCAGTGGGATCTGCTGCTGCGAGGCAGCCATCAGGTCGGCATCGGAAAGAGGATGCAGCGGCGCCATCGAAAACCCTTGCATCTGCTGACGGCAATAGCGGTCGAAAGCCAGGGAATGGGGAAAGAGGATAAACCAGGTCATAAGCGGTCTCTTTTTATCTTTGGATTTGTTGAATAATATCTGTTGCAACTCTTTGCGGGCGCGCAGCAGATGCGACTTCGAGGTGTTGACGGAGATCCCCTGGAGCTCGGCTATCTGCTTGTGGGTGAAATGGTCGAAGACGAAGAGGTTCAGCACGACCCGATGGTGCTCCGGTAGCTCCGAGATGGCCTCCATGATCTCCTCCTGTGTGAAGTGGGCACTCCTTATGGCCTCCATCACCCCTTCGCCATCCATCTCCTCATAGTCGGCCATGGTGTCCGCCAGCTCTTCCACACGCCGCTGTCCGTCGCTGAGATTCTTTCGCTCGTGCTCGCGCAAGTGCATCAGCACCGTGTTGATGGTGATGCGGTTGAGCCACTGACGGAAACTGCCCAGCCCCTTGAAAGTGTCAGCCTTCTCGATGGCCTTCAGGAAAGCATTGTGCGCCAAGTCCTCCGCCGTCTCGCGGTTCGCCACATAGCGGTAACACAACCCGATCATCTCGTCGATGTGCCGCTGATATTGCCTTGTCCAAAACGATTTCGTCATATTGCCTTAATCCTGGTATGTTGCTAGGGGGCGCAAAAATACTAAAAAACCAACATCTGCTTTTGCACATTTCATATAATAAAAGGATGCAGAAATAGTCAATGGTTGCAGCAGGCCGATTTTTTTTGCAACATAGGTGCATGATGGCACCATGATAGTTGTGTTTAAATGTTTTTTGTTAATTGGTGGTATTGTGCTTCTTTGCAAGATACATGCCAAGTTTCAAGATGTTTCCTTAACTTTTCTCTTGATAGAAAAGTTACAAAAGATCAAGCCGACATGAAAGCCGCCCGCTCTGTCCGCCCTCTGACAGCGGCGGCAAACGTGAACAAAAATGCCGGCTAATGCAAAAGGGGAAAAGACTCCGGAGGCTTTGCATTTTTGTAAACGCAAGCGCCTTTGCACGCCGCTGTTGGAGGCCGGCCATTCACGCCGCGTCCGCCTCACCATGTCGGCCTTCCCACCCGCGTGCTCTATGGGGAGGTGTCTCGGAGAAACACTATTTCAGTAACCCCACACGAGCGACGAAGGAGCTGAGTGTGGGGTGTGGCATGTGCGTGGGATGAAACTCGCGGCGCGGGGAACACCAGCCATGATGCATGTAACGTGCCCGCCGCGAAAGGGGAATGTGGGCCATCAGGTATATAATCACCAAAAAAAATCTCCAGCCAAAATGGAGTTTGGCTGGAGATTCAGGGAAGGCGTGCTGTTGCGGACTACTCTTTCTTCTCTAGTCTTCCGCGCACTTCTGCCAGGAATTCATCCACATCGATGCCGATGGCCTTGGCCTCTTCCACGAGGGTTGCCTCCTCTTCGGGCGTGATGACGCCGTCTTCCAGGATGGCTGCCACCTTGGTGTCAAGGGCGTTGAGCAGATTCTCTTTCTCGGTGGTGTCTTCCGGAGACTCCTGGAGTTTCTTGCCGGCCTTGATCAGCACAGGGAGATTTGCCAGTGTGCCCAGTTTCTCGAGAGCCTTGCCGCTCATCTCCTTGGCCTTGTCGGCAGCGTCGCCTACCTTCTCGGCGAACTTGCTGTCTTTGATGTCATCGACCATGTCTTTGGCCTTGTCACGGACATTCTCGGCCACGTCGCCCACCTTCTCGGCGAACTTGCTGTCTTTGATGTCCTCCACCATGTCTTTGGCTTTGTCGCGGGCCTTCTCAGCGACATCCGCCACTTTTCCGCCAAAGTCGGAATTCTTGACATCTTCCACGGTGTCTTGTACTTTTTCTTTCACCTCTTTCGAAGTTTTTCTGAAGAGATCCAAAAATCTTTGGAAGCAAGATTTCTTTTCGGAATCTGAATTGTAATTTTCTGCCATAATTTTGAAGTTTTAAATAGAGTAGCAAAAGTACAAATTTTTTTGGTTGCTGATAGTAGATGTCTCCGTGTATCTTTTTTTTTATCTTTGCACCTTAAAATCTTAATTAACGATTATGCGTAAGTCTTTACTTTTCACTCTTTTATTCGCAGCTATTTTCAGCATTGCCCGCGCTGACGAGGGCATGTGGCTGCCACTTTTTCTGAAATATAATGAGGCAGAGATGCAGTCGCTCGGCTTCAAGCTGACTGCGGAAGATGTCTATAGTGTCAACCATCACAGCATGAAGGATGCCATCGTCCTCTTTGGCGGTGGTTGTACCGGCGAGCTCATCTCTTCCCAAGGGCTGCTGTTGACCAACCATCACTGCGGCTATTCCAATGTGCAGGCGCACAGCACGATGGAGCACAACTATCTGCAAGACGGCTTCTGGGCCAAGACGATGGCCGAGGAGATCCCCACGCCCGGGCTTATCGTCACCTTTCTCATCTTCATGGAGGATGTGACCAAGCAGGTGCTGGAGGATGTCAACAGCAACACTGGCGAGAAAGAGCGTCAGGAGTTGGTGAAGCGCAATATAGATGCCATCATTGCCAGGATAGAGAAAACCACGCCCTTCAAGGCGGCCATCAAGCCGTTCTACTATGGCAACCAATACTTCATGTTCGTGACACAGACCTATCGCGATGTCCGCTTGGTCGGCGTGCCTCCGGAGAGCATCGGCAAGTTCGGCGGCGACAGCGACAACTGGATGTGGCCCCGCCATACCGGCGACTTCTCCTTGTGGCGTATCTACACCGACAAGAACGGCCAGCCCGCCGACTACTCACCCGACAATGTGCCGATGAAGCCGGCCAAGTGGTTCCCCATCTCCATCGGCGGGGTGAAAGAGAACGACTTCACGCTCGTCTTTGGCTATCCGGGCACCACCCATCAGTTCTACACTTCCGATGCAGTCGATATTGTGGCCAACGTGCAGAACCCCATCGCCATCCAGGCCCGCACCATCCGTCTGGATGCGATGAAACGCTATATGAACCAGGATCCCCGCATCCGTCTCATGTATTCCGCCAAGGCCAACAGCATCTCCAACGGTTGGAAGAAATGGCAGGGCGAGAGCAAGGGCATCCGCGAGTGTAATGTGGTGGAGATGAAACAAAAGGAAGAACAGGACTTCATCCGATGGGTCAACGCCGATCCCTCCCTGAAAAGCGAACTGGGTAACCTGATCCCCGAGATGAAGAGTCTGTACAAGGATTATCGTTCACAAGTTCAAACCACTACCTACATCTCAGAGTGCCTCTTTGGTGTTGAGATGATCCAGAAAGTGGTGCATCCCTTCGTGCGTACCCTCGTGCAGGGTGATGAGGCCAATTTTGCCGCCAATCGCGACAAAATCATGGCCAACTACCAGAAATTCTGTGAAAGCTATTACCAGCCCATCGACAAGGAGTGCTTTGTGAACCTGCTGACCTACTATTTCACCTCCCAGGATATCAGCCAAATACCCACCGCACTGCAGAAGTATTGTGGCGGTGATTATTGTGGCGCCGAATCGGAGGTCAAGGCTAAAATGGAGCAACTTTGGGAGAAAATGTCCACTACGGCACCCTATTTCACTGACCCAGACAAGTTCTTGGATTTTCTCTCCAAGGCCAACTATAAGAAGGTCGCCAAGATCGCCAACAGCGAGATTGTGACGCTCTATAATGAGCTTTTCAAGGTTTATGTTGATACATACAACAAGTCTCGGGAGACCGAAAAAGCATTGGACAAGCATTATCGCGATTATGTGAATGCCTTGATGGTCAAAGAGAAAGACAAAGTCTTCTATCCAGATGCCAACCTGACAATGCGTGTCACCTACGGACAGGTCAACGGCTTTGAGCCTGCCGACGGGGTGCAGTATGGTTACTACACCACCTTGGACGGCATCATCGCCAAAGAGGATCCGGATGTGTATGACTACAAGGTAGATCCGAAGCTGAAGCAGCTGTGGGAGAAGAAGGACTATGGCCGCTATGCCAACAGCAAGGGAGAACTGCCGGTCGCCTTCATCGCCAGCAACCATACCACGGGCGGCAACTCCGGCAGTCCGGTCATCAACGCCAACGGCCATCTCATCGGCACCAACTTCGACCGCGTGTGGGAAGGCACCATGAGTGACATCCACTACGACGTGAACCGCTGCCGCAACATCAGTCTCGACGCGCGCTACTTCCTCTTCATTGTGGACAAGTTCGCCAACGCCCAGAACCTCATCGATGAGATGACCATTGTAGAAGATTAATTCCTTCACGCCATGATCTCTTTTGACGATATAGACAAATACGACCGACAGTATGATCTGTATATGAACTACCTCTGTCTGGTTCATAACCATATCTACTATCGTAACTTCTACATCCTGAATCAGGAGAATATCCCGCCCAAGGGCGAGCCCACCTTGGTCATCGCGAACCATCAGAATGGCCTCATGGATGCGATGGCGCTCCTGCATACGATGTTCAAAGACCGCCGCCAGCCCGTCTTCATCGCGCGTGGCGACATCTTCAAGAAGGACCGTGTGGCCAAGATCCTCCGTTTCCTCAAGATCATGCCCACTTTCCGTACCAGAGACGGCAACGTGGACGACGTGCGCAGTAACCTGGGCCTCTTCAACCGCGCTGCCAAGGTGCTGGCCGATGGAGGCACTATCGTCATCTTTCCCGAGGCGGCCCATCAACATGGCCACTACATGAGCACCTTCAAGAAGGGTTTCGCCCGTATCGCCTTCGCCGCTGAGGAGATGAAAGACTATAACCTCGGGGTGAAGATTCTGCCCGTCAACATCCACTACTCCAATTACTTCTCTTTTCAGAGCGACCTGATGGTCACCATCGGAGAACCCTTCACCTTTGAAGAGTTTCTGGATATGTACAAGGAGAACCACGACACCGCCTATCATGCCCTCATCGACAAGGCCCGTGCCCGTGTCAAGGAGTTGACTCCCGATATTGACATCCCCGAATATTACAACGAGATAGAGTCGCTGACCCAGATGATGAGCGTGCCGCTGCTCCGCAAGAAGAAGCTGAAGGTGAACTATCTGCCCAACCAGAAGGACGCTGCCATGACCATCATCGCCAAGATCAAGCAGTACAAGGAGACTGCTCCGGAGGCATTTACGCACCTGATGAACCAGACGCGCGACTATCTGTCGCTGCTCAAGAAGACCAATCTGAACCACTGGGTCATCAACCGGAAACTCCATATCCCTTCCATCTGCTTGCGTATCCTCTTCCTGTTGGTGACGCTCCCCTTCTTCCTGTTCGGATGCATCAACAACTTCGTGCCGCGCTATGTCACCAAACATTTCACCGACAAGGTGAAGGACCCGATGCTGCACTCTTCCTTCCAATACGTCATCGGCACGCTGCTCACCTTCCCCATCTGGTATCTGCTGCTCATCGCGGTGGTCTGGATTGTCAGCAAGCATTTTTGGATAGCGTTGCTCTATATCCTGCTCACTTTTGGAACCGCCTTTCTGGTCCATCATTATAAGATACAACTCAAAAAACTTTTGGCCATCTTCCGTGCCCGCTATATCCGTCATTCGGACGACTACAAGCGGCTCTCTGAACTCAATGGGGAGATTGAGGAAACGATGGATACACTGCTCTTCTAAAACTATCTACGGACGATGATTCAGATCAACAAGCTCTCTGTCAACTTCACGGGTGATTTTCTATTCCGCGACATCTCCTTTGTGGCGGGCGACCGTGACCGCATCGGTTTGGTCGGGCACAACGGGGCGGGAAAGTCCACGTTGCTCAAGATTATCCATCGGGAGATGGAGCCTGCCTCCGGCACGATGGTCATCACCACTGGCTACAAGACCGGCTATCTGCCGCAAGAGCTGGCGGAGACCTCCTACAAGACCGTCTGGGAGGAGACCATGTCGGCCTTTGTGGAGGTGAAACAGTTGGAGAGCAAGATACAGCGCCTCACCAACCAGCTGTCGGAACGTACCGACTATGAATCGGACGAATATGCCCAGCTGGCCCAGCAGCTGTCGGATGCCAACGACCGCCATCAGCATCTCGGCGGCAACACCATCGAGGGCGAGGCGGAGAAGGTGCTCATGGGCATGGGCTTCAAGCGCACCGACTTCCAACGGCCCATGGCCGAGTTCAGCAACGGCTGGCAGATGCGTGTCTGCCTGACCAAGATCCTGTTGCAGAAGCCGGAGATTGTCCTCCTCGACGAGCCCACCAACCATCTCGACATCGAATCCATCCAGTGGCTGGAAGACTATCTGGCCAACTATAGCGGCTGTGTCATATTGGTCTCCCACGACCGTGCCTTCCTGGACCGGGTGACGAACCGGACGGTCGAGATTACCTGTGGCACCATCCAGGACTACAAATGCAGTTATTCGCAATATGTGGAGCAGCGGCTGGAGCGTATTGAGCATCAGCAGGCTGCCTACGAAAACCAGCAGCAGCAGATTGCACAGATCGAGCGTTTCATCGAGCGTTTCCGCTACAAGGCCACCAAGGCGCGGCAGGTGCAGAGTCGCATCAAGATGCTGGAGAAGATGGATAGGGTGGAGATTGACGATTACGACAGCAGTTCCATCACCTTCAAGTTCCCGCCGGCGCCGCACTCCGGCCGTATGGTGGTGGATGCCCAGCAGCTCTCGTTGGGCTACGGCACGCTGAATGTGTTGGACAAGATAGATTTCCATCTGGAGCGTGGCGAGCGCGTGGCCTTTGTGGGGCGCAATGGCGAAGGCAAATCCACCATGGTGAAGGCCATCGTGGGCGAGCTGGCCCCGCAGGGCGGCAAGTTGGAGCTGGGCTATCAGGTCGTCATCGGCTACTACGCCCAGAACCAGGCCAAACTGCTGGATCCTGAGAAGACAGTGTTTGAGACCATCGACGATGTGGCCGTAGGCGACATCCGACCCAAGATACGGACCATCCTCGGCAGTTTCTTGTTCGACACAGAGGCCACCGAGAAGAAGGTGAAGGTGCTCTCCGGCGGCGAGAAGGCCCGTCTGGCATTGGCCAAGTTGCTGCTTTCGCCTTTCAACCTTCTTATCCTCGACGAGCCCACCAACCATCTCGACATGCCCTCCAAGGATGTGCTCAAGAACGCCCTGCTGCAATATGAGGGCAGTCTGATCCTGGTCTCCCACGACCGTGACTTCCTGCAAGGACTGTCCACCAAGACTTACGAATTCAAAGACAAACAGCTGCGCGGCTATATGGGTGATGTCTATGACTTTCTGCAACAGCGCAAGATAGAGTCGCTCAACGAGTTGCAACGCAATCAGGCGTCAACTTCCGGAGCGGGCGACAAGACCGTCTCCAGCAACAAGGAGAGCTATGAGCAGCGCAAGGCCCAGGAGGCTGCCGACCGGAAAAAGAAGAACCGCCTGCGCAAGTTGGAGGATGAGGTGGAGCAGTTGCAGCAGCAGGTGGCCGACATCGAGGAGAAACTGGCCCAGCCTGACCAGTATGCTGCCGAGATAGCCTCCGGTGAACTGTATCGGGCATACGAGGAGGCCAAGCAGCAGCTGGAAGAGAAGGAGATGGAATGGCTGGAGCTGAGCGAATAGAAAATCATACCATATCAACCAATATCATCACATTATGAGATCCTTTATCATCACCCTGTCCCTGCTGTTGCTTACAGCCATTACCACTCATGCACAGCAGTACAAGCTGCTCTCTCCGAGCGGCAACTTGATTGTGGAAATCAACTGCTCGGACATGCTCGGTTATTCGGTCTATACCTCCGATAATAATAAATACCCATTCATCACACCTTCCTATATCGGCATGGAGCTGGGCAACGGTATCATGCTGGGCGAACATCCCAAGGTCGTCAAGACAGAGCGGAAGTCTGTAGATAGGGAGGTGGCTGCCCCTTTTTACAAGAAAGCGAAGGTCCAAGACCGTTATAACGAGCTGGCCATCAGTTTTAAAGGTAACTATCAGGTGGTCTTCCGTGCCTATAACTCCGGCGTAGCATACCGCTTTGTGACCAAGATACAGGACTCTATCGTGGTGAAAAAAGAAATGGCGGGCTTCAACTTCTCGTCTGGATGGACGGAACCGTTGGAAGGTCCCTATCGGGAGACAGAGGCTTTTGTCCCCTATGTGAACCGTCCGGCAGCTCAAGGCTTCGACTTCTCGGAGCAGTTCTGCACCTCTTTTGAAAACACCTACACGAAGATCCCGCTGAAAGAGATGGATGACCATCGGTTGGCATTCCTCCCGATGTTGGTGGCACAGGGATATGTGCCATTATGGGAAAGAACCCTCGACAAATTGCACACTCGTATGGCCGTGATCACCGAGGCCGACCTGCACGACTACCCAGGCATGTATCTGCATCATGTGTATGACCATTCCATGGAGGGCGTATTTGCGCGGCTCCCCAAAAAGTGGGAACAGGGTGGTCACAACAACCTGCAGTATGTGGTGAAGGAGCGTGAGAATTACATCGCCAAGACAGTTGGCACACGGGCCTTCCCGTGGCGCGTGATCGCCATCGCCACCGAAGAGAAAGAGCTGGCCGACAACGACCTCGTCTATCTGCTGTCCGAACCCTCCAAGGTGACCGATCTGTCCTGGATCAAACCGGGCAAGGTGGCCTGGGACTGGTGGAACAACTGGAACATCTGGGGCGTGGACTTCAAGGCCGGCATCAACAACGAGACGTATAAGTATTACATCGACTTTGCGGCGGAGAAGGGTATCGAGTATGTCATCTTGGACGAAGGCTGGGCCGTCAACAAGCAGGCCGACCTCTTCCAGGTGGTGCCGGAGATAGACCTGCCCGAGTTGGTGAAATATGCCGACTCCAAGGGCGTGGGCATTGTCTTGTGGGCGGGCTATGCGGCCATGGACAAGGATATGGAAAAGGTGTGCCGTCACTATTCCGAGATGGGTGTGAAGGGTTTTAAGGTCGATTTCATGGACCGTGATGACCAGATCGTGGTGAACTTTTATGAACGGATGGCAGCCATGGCGGCCAAATATCATCTCTTCATCGACTTTCACGGGGCCTACAAGCCGACGGGCTTGAGCCGGACCTATCCCAATGTGCTGAACTATGAGGGTGTGTTCGGACTGGAGCAGTGCAAGTGGGCTGGCGCCGAGATTGATATGGTCACTTACGAGGTCACCATTCCCTTCATCCGGATGTTGGCGGGACCGATGGACTTCACCCAGGGGGCGATGCGCAATGCTGCCAAGGGCTGTTATGCGCCTGTCTGGAGCGAGCCGATGAGTCAGGGCACACGCTGCCGCCAACTGGCCGAGTACATCATTTTCGAGGCGCCGTTTGCCATGCTCTGCGACGCTCCGACCGCCTACCTGCAGGAGCCGGAATGTACGGAGTTTATTGCCCAAGTGCCCACCGTCTGGGACGAGACGCGAGTCTTGGATGGCGAAGTCGGTCACTATGTCGTCATCGCACGCCGCAAAGGCAATATGTGGTATGTTGGTGCCATCAATGACTGGGAGCGGCGTCAGGTCAAGGTTGACCTCTCCGCTCTGGGCGTCCAAGGGGGACGTGTCACCACCTTCACGGACGGGCCTAACGCCCATAAAAAAGGGATGGATTATCAGAAAAAGAGCTACAGCATCCGTCAAGCAGACGTGTTGACCTTGGAGCTGGCCCCGGGCGGAGGCGCCGTCATCTATACCGAGTAAGAGAAGTGCCAGTGAGAATATGGCACTGTAAGACTACCGCAACACCCTTGATAGAAATCCTGTCGTGATCTCCACGGGACGGTACGGACACACGGTGAAGTTGTGGTCGTAGTATTCAAGCTCATAGTATTCGCTGCCTGACCAGGTCTGGTGGAAGCGCTCCCCGCAGGTATAAGGAACGAGGCGGTCGCCAGTGCCGTGGATGATACAGGCGTTGCCGTGATAGTTGGCGGAGGTCTCGAAAATGGGCAGGTGCGATGCGGTCTTCAGATACCGGTAGCCGAGGGCTATGCCGTTGCTCAGCACGAGACTGTCGGGCAGGTCCAGGGGGTTGAATTCAATGCCGAAGAGGTTACCGCGCACCACGTCGTCGCGTACGGAGGAGGCCGGTGCCAAGAGCACCACCGCCTTGATATCTTCAGGATGCTTGCCTGCCACCATGGCCGCCACCACCGCGCCCTGCGAGTGGCCCACCAGCGCGATATCGTCCACAAAGCGCAGGTCGCGCGCATAGGCCAGCACCTGCTCCAAGTCCTCTATTTCATTGGGGATGGTCATATCTACAAACTTGCCTTCACTTTTGCCGTGCCCGTTGAAGTCGAATGTCAATGTGGCAAAGCCATTCGCATGTAGCTGCTCCTCAATCCTGTGCATCAAGTCGAAGTTGTGGTCGCAATTCAAGCCGTGGCACAGGATCACCAGATCACTGCTTCCGCCAGGATGGGTGTTGGGCACATACAGAAGCGCCGACAACTTTCCTTTGCTGCCGTCTATGGAGATTGGCACCTCCGTGTCTCCCACAATTGTCGATGGAGTTTTTTCAAAAAGTTCATATAGTGTATTCTCTATCTTATACGACAGTACCGTGCTCACCAGCACCTTGCCGTCTGGACCGATGAGATAGAGTGAAGGAATCCATCTGATCCCGTATGCCTTGGCCACGTCTGACTGCGCCATGCGTTTCAGTTCGCTTACCTGCGCGTAGGGGATGCCCAGCTTTTCGATGCATTTTACCCAACTCTCCTTATCTGTGTCAAAAGAGACCCCGAGGAACTCCACCCCTTTGTCGTGGAATTTGTTGTAGAGGCGGATGATCTCCGGCGCATCCTTGCGGCAGTCGGGACACCACGATGCCCAGAAGTCAATGACGACATACTTTCCTTTGGCAAAATCACTGAATTTGAGAGTCTTGCCTTCTGGGGTCTGCAGTTGGAAGTCGGGGGCGAGGGCGCCGGGTCTCAGCAGCTCGGCGGCGTACTTTTCGTCAAGATCGGGTATCTGTGCCTGCAGGCAGAGCAGCGCAGACAGGAACAACCAAGTCAGCATGGTGCGAGTGAGGTTTTTCATTGTCAAAGTTTTTATCTATTAAACAATTCAGGCTGCAAAAGTATAAAAAAGAAGGAAGAGAAGAGCTTGGTGGAATGTTTTTTTAGGAAAGCGTTGTTTTTTTCAAGGAACATTCAGCCACCTAAAATTAAATATGTATCTTTGCAGTCTCTAAAAATTGATGTTATGAGTTTTTTTGGATTTGAAAAACAGGAACCGCGGGAGTTCAACTACAAACCCCGTTTTTATGATCCGGACAAGGAGCAATCCACGGGCGACAAGCAGACGGATTTTGCCAACAAGTTGCACCGAGAGTGGGACAGCAAGCGTCATCATCGGGCAAATGACAACAAATTTGCCTGGTTGCCGATCATTACCATCGTCTTCTTTACGCTCGTGTTGGCATTCGTTTTCTTCAAGTTTTTTGCATAACTGAGCATATAGAAACGTATGAGTGACATTATCAAGTTGTTGCCGGAGGCGGTGGCGAATCAGATTGCAGCCGGAGAGGTGATCCAACGGCCCGCTTCTGTCGTGAAGGAGTTGCTGGAGAATGCTGTGGATGCGGGAGCTACGGAGATACAGCTCATCGTGAAGGATGCCGGACGGACGCTGATACAGGTGATCGATAACGGCAAGGGCATGTCTTTCAACGATGCCCGTCTCTGCTTTGAGCGGCACGCCACCTCCAAACTGCAGGTGGCCGACGACCTCTATCGTATCCGGACCAAAGGCTTCCGCGGAGAGGCCCTCGCCTCTATCGCTGCCATCGCCTATGTGGAGCTGAAGACCAAGCAGGCGGAAGAGACTGTGGGCACAGTGGTGTCTATTGAAGGTGCCGAGGTCAAAAGCCATGAGCACTGCGCCACTCAGGATGGAACCTCCATTGCTGTCAAGAATTTGTTCTTCAATGTGCCCGCCCGCCGCAACTTCCTCAAGTCCGACAATGTGGAGATGACCCACGTGGAGGAGGAGTTCTACCGTGTGGCGCTCATCCATCACGACCTGGCCTTCTCACTGTATCATAACGGCAAGACAGTCTATCATCTGCCTCCTTCCAATCTGAAACAACGGATTATCAATATCTTCGGAAACTCCTTTAAGGACAAGTTGTACCCCGTGGATCAGGAATCCGACATCGTGAATATCCACGGCTTCATCGCCAAGCCTGAGAATGCCAAGAAGAAGAAAAGCGAGCAGTATATGTTCATCAACGACCGCTTTGTGCGCCATCCGCTGCTGAACTATGCGGTGGAACAAGCCTATGCCCAGCTGATTCCTCAAGGCTATCGTCCGGCCTATTTTATCACGGTGGAGGTGGACCCTGCCAATATCGACGTCAATGTGAGTCCGACAAAGGTGGAGGTGAAACTGCAAGACGACAAACTGCTCTTCGGCTTTGTGATGGCTGCCGTAAAGAAGAGTCTCGGCACCATGGCACTGTCGCCGCAGATTGACTTCGATCTGGATCCGATTTTCGAACAGATGCCACAACGTCCTGCCGACCGTCCCATCGTCCTGCCCACAGTGGATCACGACCCCAACTACAACCCCTTTGACACGGTGCCTCAGTACAGCCGGCAGAAATATGGAGGCACGAAAGCCTTTCAGTGGAATGAGCGCGTGGACACCTCTGCTTGGAACAATTTTCTGCAAGGTCTCAAGACAGAACAGATAGAACGTCAGGAGCCTGAACAGCTGGCAGCCAACCTCATACCGCAGGAGCAGTCCCAATGGGAACTGCCGGAGTCTTTTCCCTTCTTTATGATGGGCGATTGCTACCTCTTCCTGCAGCTGAACAACCAGGCCATGGTGATCCATGTCCCCAATGCCCGTGAGCGCATCCTTTATGAGCGGAATATGAAAGCCTTGATGGAGACCCCTATCCGGGTGCAACAAAGTCTCTTTCCCATCACCGTGTCGCTGACCCCAGCCCAGGCCGATCTGGCCGATTCACTCAAGAACGAGTTCCTGCAGATGGGCTATGAGCTGGAGAAGATTGATATGACCCATTTCGCGGTGAACGGGACCCCGAACGACGAGGATGTGGAAGGTGACCTCCAGATGATCATCACCAGCATCTTGGATGACTTCAAAAGCAACGCTTTCCTTCATAAGGCTGACAAATATCAGAATATTGCCCTCTGTACAGCCAAACAGTTCCGCCATCGGCAACCTGCTTTGCAGACGAGTGCGGCTGTCTCCGAACTCCTCCATCAGCTCTTCAGCTGCGACTGCCCTACCGTAACTCCTTCCCAGAAGAAGATCATCCACTATTTTGATCCAGAGTCTTTGAACGCCCTTTTTGCATAGATGCATCGAATAGAAGTAGAACATATTGATTTTCAATACAATCAGCAGCCTATCTTTCAAGATCTGTCAGTGACGTTGGAGGAGGGCGAGTTTTGTGCAGTAGTCGGTCCCAATGGTTCTGGCAAGACTACCTTGCTCAAATGCATAGCAGGACTGCTGAATCCCGCGTCGGGTCACATTCTGGTTGGTGGTCAGGATCTTAGGCAGTACAACCATATGGAGTTTGCCCGAAAGGTCTCCTTTGTGCCGCAACATCAGGATACTATCTTCGACATGTCGGTTTTTGAGATGGTCATGATGGGACGAAATCCTTATCAGAAGCACTGGCAGATGCAGTCGGCGGAAGACGAGGATGTCGTGATGGAAATGCTGGAAAAGTGTCACATTGCTCAATATAAAGACCGCAATATCAGTGCTTTGAGTGGTGGCGAGTTGCAGCGTACGCTCATTGCCCGTGCCATGGCGCAGCAGACCCCCGTCATGTTGCTTGACGAGCCGCTCTCCAATCTGGACGTGTCTCATAAGTTCGAGATCATGGACATCTTGGCGGAGTTGAATACTGCCGAGAAGGTTACCATCGTCATCGTGATTCACGACTTCACCATGGCCATTGAGTATGCCCGTCAGGCATTGCTGATGCAGTCGGGCAGGGTGCTGGCCCATGATGATGTGCGTGCGGTCCTCACGCCTGACAGTCTTCGGGAATGCTTTGCATTGGATGATTCGTTGCAGGTCACAGAACAGGGGTTGGTAACGAGGATCGTAGAGTAACGGTCTTGTATATAATGGGTTATTGTTATTTACCGTTGGCTGTTAGGGAATGTGAAAAAAAAATGTACTTTTGCGGCCTCAAAACGGAGAGATGGCAGAGCGGTCGAATGCGGCGGTCTTGAAAACCGTTGAGGGTCACACCTCCGGGGGTTCGAATCCCTCTCTCTCCGCGAGAAAAAAGACGACATACGAAGTGTCGTCTTTTTTGTTTGCTGAAAGCCGTTGACTGCTTGCAGGCAAAAGGCTGGAAGCGAACAAAAAGGGTCTTGCGGTGCAAGGGCTTTTTTCTCGCCAGGTCGCCAGCGGCAGCGAAGGGATCTGCAATCCCTCTCTCTCCGCTGATATTGTCTCATAAGTTGCTGTAAAACAGACTTATGAGATTTTTTATGCCTAAAAAAATGCACCAAAAATGCACCGAAGCTGCTGATCATAATTTTGGGGGCAAGTAGTATGGTACTTTTGTTTCATGATTTGCTCTTTCTTTTGTCAAACAACAAATGTGTTTTGCTCTGTATTTTATCAAAAATCAATTGCTTTTTGCTCTGTATTTTATTTTTTGTATTTTTGCCAAGAATATAATCCCCTTGAAATATGGCATATTATAAGAGAAACATAGACCACCAGTTGGAACTTTGGCATCAATCTGCAGATCATAAGCCCTTGCTTATCCGAGGTGCCCGTCAAGTTGGCAAATCGACTGCTGTACGACAGTTGGGCAAAACTTTCAAGTATTACATAGAACTCAATTTGGAAAAACAGCCAGACTTGCACCAGTTATTTTTTGAAAACATTGATGTCAAGCGGACCTGCCAATTGTTGAGTCTCTTCACAGGCATACCTATCATTCCGGGAGAAACCTTGCTCTTCATTGATGAAATACAAGAATGTCCAAATGCTATAAAGGCCTTGCGCTATTTCCGCGAGGATTATCCTGATTTACACGTAATAGCTGCCGGTTCCCTTTTGGAGTTTGCTCTCGAAGAGCTTCCCTCTTTTGCTGTAGGGCGTATACGCTCGTTCTACCTGTACCCATTCTCCTTTGATGATTTTCTGTCCGCTCAAGGCTTGGATACATTGGTGGAATTCAAGTCGCAATCCGTCAGAGATGGGCAGGCCTTGCCTGAACCGATCTACAATCAACTGAAAGACCAGCTGCGCACATTTTACTTGGTAGGGGGAATGCCGGAAGCGGTTAGCAAATGGATTGACAGCCATAGTTTTTTGGACTGCCAACGAGTACATAATGACATACTGGACACCTATCAACAAGACTTTGCCAAATACAAGAAGCGTGTGTCGCCTGTCCTTTTGCGGCAGGTTCTTCGTTCTGTTGCGCTTCAGGCGGGCAAAAAATTCGTCTTCGCCCAGGTCAGCCGTGACATTCCAGCGGCATCAGTGAAAGAGGCACTGCACCTTCTCGCCTTGGCAGGACTCATCACCCCTGTCAAGCATACGGTTGCCAATGGGCTTCCCTTAGGCGCTGAAGAAAACGAGAAGTACATCAAGTATCTGTTTCTCGACTTGGGTTTGATGCAAACCATGCTGTCGTTGCCCGCCTCCGATATCCTGCTGGCTTCTGATGTGGACTTTGTGAACAAAGGAGCTGCCTCTGAGATGTTTGCGGGGTTGGAATTGCTGAAGAACAGCGACTGCTTTGTCAAGGCAGAGATGTTCTACTGGCAAAATACGGACAAAGGAACCAGTGGCGAGATTGACTATCTTACCGTTATAGACGGTCACATCATACCAGTTGAAGTAAAGGCCGGCACACAAGGCAAAATGCAAAGTCTCTATAATTTCATTGCCGACCGCCATTCCGCTTACGGCATCCGCACTTCGCTCGAAAACGTTTCGTCCTACACGCATAATGACAGATTGGTCAAAGTTGTTCCGTTGTATGCACTTTCTTCACTGAGTCCAGTTGAATAAGTCCTTATAGTATCCTTGCAAAGATGATAATTCTCTTCAACAAACCCTACGGCGTGCTGAGCCAGTTCACCCCCGAGGCGGGGCATCGAGCCCTCGACGAGTTCGGATTTCCTCCCGGAGTCTATGCCGCGGGACGGCTGGACCACGACAGCGAGGGGGCGTTGCTGCTAACGGACGACGGACGGCTGGTCAAGCGACTGCTGGATCCGAAGAATGCCCACCCGCGCACCTATCTCGCCCAAGTGGATGGGGAAATTACCGATGAGGCTCTGCAAAAGCTGAGGAAGGGGGTCGTCATCAAAGGGTATCATACTCGACCTTGCAAGGCCGAGCGGGCACTGCCGCCGGAAGACCTCTGGGAGCGCGTGCCGCCTATCCGTTACCGCGCCAATATCCCCACCAGTTGGGTCCGCCTTACCCTCACCGAAGGCAAGAACCGCCAGGTGCGCCACATGACTGCAGCGGTGGGCTTCCCAACCCTTCGGCTCATCCGTGTTCAAATCGGCGACCTCGACTTGGGCTCACTCCAGCCAGGGGAGTGGCGGATTGTCAAGTAAGTATGCTTGTTATGCGGGAGCTATTAAAAATCAAGTTAGATGTCTATGCCTCGCAATGGAATAAATGTAATGGTCTGATTGAATGGTTTCAAAAAGATAGTTCTCCGCTTCTGTCAATACCATTTTCATGTCGTTGAGAATTCCTTTGGAGATGAGCTTGAGGAAGGCCTCTTTGCGTGTCCAGAAATAGAGAAACTGCATGGTGGGGTCTGGAGAGGAGTTGATAAGCCCTACTTCCTCGTCGTTCATCGTATGTCTGATCAACTCGGGGGAGATTTTGCGAGGTGTTTCCACATCTGCCCCTACAGGCTGATTGCTGATGGCGCACAGAGCTACAGTCCCAGAATGACTGAAGCTAAAGTGGATGTCGGGATGGTGGGCGAGAAAAGGTTTCCCCTCTGGAGTGTAGTCGAATATGGGGGGTTCTGTGATTCCGTACTCTTTTTCCAATCCTTCCATTAACAGTAGGTATGCGGCCAAACAAAGGCGTCTCCCTGCCTCGAAGCGGAATCTCAACGCCTGCTCGCGTCGTTGCATGGACACCATGTTCAGTGCTGTTGCAATGTCCAACTGGTCGGTGTGGTCGTTCACATATACCATACGCATTCAGAGAAAAGACGAAAAGAAACGGATTCACGGTTTGTACCGGACCAAGCCGAAATTGGTGGCCACCCATAAGGTGTTGCCTTCCATGGCAATGTCGGTGATCACATTCTTATACATCCCGGTTCTGAAAAATACGGCAGATATTTCGGTGCCGTCCATTTTTACCAATCCGTTGTTGGAAGCCATCCAATAGACATGACCGTCATACTCGATGTCTCGGATCATGTGGTCGGGCATTCGCGAGTTCAATTTGTTGTAGTGGGTCCACGCGGTGAAGTCTTTGCTCAACACGGAAAGACCGCCGTTGCCGAAACCGCCGCCATAACCGATCATTAAGGAGCCGTCGGGACGGAACTTCAGACCGCGGATGGTGCCCAGCTGTAGCTCGGAGTTTTTCTCCGTATTTTTTTTCCATTTCCCGTTCGAATAGATGAGCAATTGCCCGCTACAACCCACCGCGATGGCGCCGTCCTCCCGCACATCCATGCAGAGAATGTTGCTGTTGGGGATTTTTATGGAGGAGATATTGCTGGTGGATATATTTCCATCTTTGAAAGACACCGCTTTGCCGGGGAAGGCAAACCACAGGGTGCCGTCGGGCGTTTCGCGGATGTCGCGCACATCGATGCTGTCAACACCCAGATCGGCGGCGGTGAAGACCGTCCAGTTGGTGCCGTCATATTTGACGATGCCTTCTTCCGGACGAGAGAACTCCGCCCACAGGTTTCCTTTGGAGTCCACAAACAGTGTCGTCACGCAATCGCCTTTGATGACAGAGTTTTCCTTGTTGAAAACGGTGAATGTCTTGCCGTCGAATTTGATCAGCCCGCTTTTCGTGGTTCCCAGCCATTTGTTGCCGTGATTGTCCACCACCACGGCACGAAGGTCGTTGTCCACGAGACCCGAATTGGAGGTGTCGTATGTTTTCACGTTCTGCCCAAGGCACCAAGAAGTGGCTATGGCACACAAACAGGTTATTATCAAGGTTTTTAAATAGCTTTTCATCATATTACTGTTTGATATTTGCTGCAAAAATAGTTTTTTTATTGGAAAAGCTGGAATTGTTGGATGATTATTATTGTGTTTTGTTCGGCACTGATATGGTCTGGAACTGGTGAGCCTTTGGGATTTCTGTCAGAAATTCAGTGTCAGTCCGAAGCCGTTGGGAGTGCCTCCGATGCGGAGCGATAGGTTCTGGTTGTAAGCATTGGCCACCCGATGCAGCTTGCGCTGGCTGTCCACCGTCAGCACGATGGCGGGGATCATGGACATCACGAAACAGTAAGCGCTGACCCCTATCCCTATGTTAGAGAAGTCTATGTCTCCGTAAAGTAGCTCGGAAAGGCTCAAACAGGTCAGGGCATTCAAAACCGAAGCCCCGGCGATACTCCATAATACGATGCTCGCGATGAACTCTTTGTGTGCCCGCTGATAGGTTCTGAACTGGTCGGGCGTGAGCAATATCTGCAGCGTGCTGGCATCCACTTCCTGATTGGTTCCGGCGTATTCAAAATGGCCTCCGTAGGGTTCCAATCGGAATGGTGTGGAGGATGAGAGCGTGGTGTCGCGTTCCTGCGCGGAGAGGGTGGCAGCAAAACCGGCGATAAGGAAAAGTGCTTGTACAATTCTTTTCATCGTTACAAGTATTAATTGTCGGCAAAAGTAATATTTTTTATATAAAGTCAATTGCTTGCAATGAAATAGAATCGTCACAAAGAAAGGTGGATTATGTCAATCCTGTTTAATGATCCGTGCTGACGCAGTTCACTCCTGAGACGCGCAGTGAACAGAGCTTTATAGGGAAGAATGACTGCAGAGGATTCCGCTAGCGCAGATCGTGCACCAACCGCACGCTGCATCCATAATAGCGAGTGGGCCTTCCATAGTAGGAGATGACCCCGTTATTGTGGTTGAAATAAAGCGAGTAAGCGGCTTCAGGGGTAAATCCGCCGATGGCAGTAGAGGTCCAATAGTCGCCGGTTTGGTTGAAGACCCATACGGACTGTTCGTGCCTCAAGCCAGCAGCAGGCAAGAATACCGCCCCTGCCTGCTCCATCTTCTTCCATTGCTCCGTGGAGTACTGGTGGCCCGAGATGTCAATGTCTGTCGGTCTGACCCAATTGTCGGGTAGGAGTACGATGCCGTGGATGGTGTCCACGGATGCGTGGAAGCAATACTCTTGGGCGTTGGGACGCTGTGTAATGAGATATTTGACTTCCTCTTCTGTTAGGCAACGCCATAGACCGGTACGATTACCGCCATTGCTGATGGCATTGTAGACACCCCAGTCGGCATTGGCATAGTCGCCCACCAGGTCGAGGTCGTAGTTGTGGTCAGCATCCGTGGGACCATATTCGTATCCACAGGAGTTGCAACCGCATGTTGCGATATCGTAAGGATGATAGTAGGTATTCCCGTTATCCCAGCCGCTGGTGGCAAAGCCAAAGAGATCAATCCATCCACTGTAGGTGGCGGAGATGTGCGTGTTGCTCTCGCCTAACATCTGATACTGTTCGTCTGCAAAACGCCACATTCCTGTGCTCGCCTGGTATTGCAGATTGCCCTGTGCGAAAACCACCTTTTGGGTAGAACTGACCGAAAATTCACCGCCAAGAGCGCCGGGAAGTTCAGAAGGTTCCGGAATAGGGGCAGGGTTTGGATTCGGATCGCAGGAGAAAAGCAGCAAGAGGCATGCTGACACCATGCTTAAGAGATAGGTTCTTTTCATTGTCTTACTTTTTTACGTTGATAGAAGTTGTTGTTGGGGCCTTGGATAAAAAGCCATCACTGAATAATCACTAAGGTAGACGAAACTTTCTGACTCGTTATTACAGTCTTGGCCCCTAAATCAAGTTTTCCGGTAAGAAAAAGGCAACAAACAGCAGCCGATAAGTTAGAACTGAAAATAGATGAACGGCTGCAGGTCCGCGGTGACGAACTGGTAGAGCACGAAGACGGCTACCACCACGATGATGCCGATGACCCACACAGGCAGCAAGGCGAAGTTCATGCGGTACCATCTCTTCCATCGGTCGGGTAGCCAATGGATGATCATGCCGAGGGCGAAGAGGATGAAGACGGTTCGGTAGTTGTTCAGGATGTTGGGGATGACGCTCACATTCCACGTGCTGCCGATGCTGTTGACCATGCTCTTGGCGGTGTTCCAGGCGGTCTCGTTGGCCACTGCGGGATCGAGGTTGGAGCCGGAACGGAAGAACAACCGCGTGAAGGTGATGAAGACGAAGGTCTGCGTGATCCCCCACACTTTGTCGAGCCATGGCACATCATGCTTCGGGCAGATAGCGGTATAGATCGACTTGATCAAGGTGCCTGCTGCTATAGCGCCGGTCCAGACGCAGGCGATGCGCAGGATGGGGGCGGGGAAGAAATAGTTGCTGACCATAAAGCCCGTGAAGATGAGTCCTATGACGAGTGGTTTCACCCAGTTGTTGCAGTGCCGCCAGATCTTGTAGCCCAGGATGCCGAGTCCGTTGAGACCGCCCCAGATCATGAAGTTCCAGGAGGCACCGTGCCACAGACCGCCCAACAGCATGGTGTTCATGTTGTTGAGGTTGGTGCTGATCTTTAAACGTGCCTTCTTGGACGCGATAGAGAAGACAGTCAGGATGACCGTTATAGTCGCGATGATGATGGTGATGGCCGCGCTCTTGGTGAGCATGATGATGACGAAGGCGATGAACAGGATGCAGAAATAGGTGCCGAAAGTGGCATTCCGGTTGCCTCCCAACGGGATGTAGAGGTAGTCTTTCAGCCAGTTGGACAGAGAGATATGCCACCGTTTCCAGAAGTTGCCGGCGTTGGTGGCCTTATAGGGCGAGTTGAAGTTCTTGGGCAGATGGAAGCCCATCAGCATGGCCACGCCGATGGCGATGTCCGTATAGCCGGAAAAGTCGGCATAGACCTGCAACGAGTAGATAAACAGTGCCGACAAGTTCTCAAAAGGCGTGAACAACGAGGGGTTGTTGAAGACGCGGTCTACGAAGTTGACGGCCAGGTAGTCGCTCATGATCAGTTTCTTGGTCAGGCCGTTGAGGATCCAGAAGACGGCGATGCCGAACTGGCGCTTGCTCAAAGAGAAGGGCTTGTACAACTGCGGCACGAAGCTGTCGGCACGCACGATGGGACCGGCCACCAGCTGCGGGAAGAAGGAGACGTAGAAGCCGAAATCCAGGATGTTGCTGACGTGTGCCACCTTCTTGCGATAGACATCCACCACATAGCTGATATTCTGGAAGGTGTAGAAGGAGATGCCCACGGGCAAGAGGATCTTGGAGGCGTCAAAATAGTTTTTTCCTGTCCAGTCGTTTGTCCATTGGGCCAGCCAGTTGATGACTTCGTGCTGACTGCCCACTATGGTGTTGTAGGCGTCGGTGAAGAAGTAGGCGTATTTGAAATAGCAGAGGATGGCGAGGTTGAGCACCACACCGACGATCATATAGGTCTTGCGCGCCCACTGCCTCGGCGACTTGTCCAGCCGGATGCCGATGAGGTAGTTGTAGAACATGTCGAAGATGAGGATGAGCACGAAGAGGCCGCTGGTCTTGTAGTAGAAGAAGACGCTGGCGAAGAAGAGGAAGCTGTTGCGCAGAAGCCGCTTGCGGTGGAAGACGGCGAAGAGGGCGAACACGAGGGCGAAGAAAGCCCAGAAGTTGAACTGTGTGAACAACAGCGGGTACTCCTCGTTGAAGGAGAAAATGTTGTGCAGAAATATCTTCAAGTTCTCCCAGGTCATCTGCTATCGTTTCTTTATTTCGTTGATAAAAGCCTCATATAGCAGGTCGCCCATCTTCTGGTAGCCGGCGGCGGTGAAGTGGACATGGTCTTTCTGTGCCAGCCCTTTCTTGCGCCAGGTGTTCATGGAGCGCAGGCCGCCCATGATGTGGAACTGATCCCACACGGCGCCACCGGTAAGGTCGGCGAGCCGGTGCATCACGTCGCTGACCGCAGGGCCTGTGGGGTTGACGTAGTACTTGCCTTTCTTGCCCTTCTTCCAGGTGTCGTTGTTGGACAGGAAGATGAAGGCGCAGTCGGGACTGGCCTCGCGGATACGGGCCACCAGCTTCAGGTAATTGTTCTTGAAGGCTAAGGAGTCGAAGGTGGAACCATAGGCGTCGTTGACGCCGATGCCGAAGATGACGAGGTCTGGTTTCAGCAGTTCCATGTCGCGGACGAAGTTCTGACAGCGCAGGTACGAGGTGACCTGTGCCCCGTTGACGCCGATGGAGGAGACGGTGATGCCTGTGCGTCCATTGCGCAGCAGGATGCCGTTGACGGCAAAGGTGTCTCGTGCACTGCAGGGGATGTGGATGGTGAAGTCTTGCACGGGTTGGTCGAAATAGAAGAAGTAACGGCCATGGTCCAAGTCCTCACTGTCTGGAAAATGGTAGATGGTGTCGTATTGCAGGATGGGGTCTATGGGCCAGCCGTGCGCTTCGCCCAGCAGGATGATGGTGTCTGCAAAGAAGTCGTAACCGGGAGCATTCATCTTGATGGTGATGCTGTTGGCGGTATCAGAGCACCAGACGGCGATGCCGCTGCCACCCAGAGGGAAGGTGTAGTTCTGATAGACATTGCGGATCAGGTTGAAGGTGGCGCGCTTGCTGACACGGTAGTCGCTGGGGTTGTTGCAGTTGGACGCGGCAGAGTAGGGGAAGATGAAGCCACGGGCGGCGACCTCCCCATATTCGTCTAACAGCCGTGTGCGGAAGCGGTGTGTCATCGTGCCCGCCTGCACATGGGAGGCGCCGATATGGAGGATGTGGAGGTTGCCCTCTTTGGTCTCCATTACCTGTGCCAGCTTGTCGAAGAAACGAACCAGACTCATGCTGTCGCGCCCCCAGTCGAGATGGTTGAGATCGTAACGGATGAAGGGGTCTTCGATGCCAGTGTCCTCCACGATGTCCGTGTCGCTGATAATGACGTTGGAACTGTCGATGGTCAGCAGCGTATCGGTGTACGTCGGAATCTGCGGGATGGAGTCCTCCTGGGTGATGTCCACCTGAGCCTGGCAACACATGGCCACACACAAGCCGATGATCAGTAGGATTATTGTCCGGACTCGTTCCATAACGTTTCGTATTGTTCTTTAGGGATGCTTCGGCGGGTGCGGTAATACTCGTACATTGTAGCAAAGTTCTCGGCGAGGATGTTGCCCACCTTTCTGGCGCCTGCGGGGGTGAAGTGCACATAGTCGGGGCCTGCGAGTCCGTTGCGGACCCAGGAGACCATGGAGTTCTGTCCGCCCATCACCTCGTAGAGGTCCCAGTAGGCGGTGTTGTTGCGCAGGGCTATGGTGCGCAGACTGTCGATGAGCCGCGGCAGCATCGGGTAGGTGCGCATGGCGCCGCCCTGACTCTTGCTCATGTCGGACGGACCGATGAACAGGATGGTGGCCTGTGGACACGACCGCTTGACGTACCGGATCTGTTGCTCGATACGGGTGAGGTAGTTGTTCAAGGACTTGTCATTATAGATGACTGGCACGGAGTTTCCGCCGAATTGCAGGATGATCATGCCCACGTTGGACTCGCGGTAGCAGGCCTTCAGCAGGGTGTCGGTGATCAAGGTGAACTGGTCGCCGGAAGATGCACGCAGCGGGATGTTATCGACAGCCACGCCGGGACCGTCGTCGAGGAAGATGCCGTAGATGTCGGCGTTTCCCTTCATGGAGATACGCAACGAGGCAGTGGCACTGTCCATTTGCCAACGGAAGGCGTGAATGCCCGTCTGCGTGGAGGTGGCCGTGTCGCGGTAGGTACTGTTGCGGTCGCTGAGCGTGGCCGTCAAGTTGCCGTTGCGGTCGTTGTAGAGCATGGTGATGGTCGAGAAACGCTTGACGCGCCCGTCGGTGTCCTTGTGCCGGGAAGCCACCGCGTTGAAGGTGGCGGCGCCCGTCAGCTGGTAGCACTTGCACATGAGTCCGTAGTTGCCCTTGGCCCGCGCGCCCTCGCCGTAGGAGGTGTGCAATACAAGGTCTCCGGAGGCATACTGGCTGACAGCAAAGGAAGGTATCGATTGGATGACGGGCACGAGTCCCGGACCGCCGCCGCCGAAGGTGCGCTGGAAGAAACGACGGATGTTGCACGAGATGCGGTCCATCTCGATCTGCGAGTCGCCGTAATGCAGGATGCGCACCACCTCACCTTTAGACTTGGCGCTGGCCAGCTTGCGAAACAAAGGATCGAAGAAGGTGGCGTCGTTGTTAGGTAGGTAGAAGTGGCCCACCCCCTCGGTGATGGCCTCTTCGTACTGCTCCAGCGTGTCGCGCAGACTGTTCAGATGGGCCAGTTCAACGGAGTCTTTTTCCGGTACCAGCTCCTTGATGTCCTTCACAGTCGTGTCACCCACCAGCACCTCTTCGATGGAAGGGAAGTGCAATTCCGTATTTCCGATCTTCACCCCCTTCTTCGGGAAGAAATAGCATAATGCTCCCAAAGCGGTGAGTATTAAGACGATAAATATCAGGACGCGGTACGCTTTCATTATTTGATAAGGCTCTTTTTTGAGGGCTGCAAAGATAGGAAAAACATCTTGATTTGGTGTGGATTGTTTCAGAATAAATTTTATCTTTGCCCTTGTTTTTTGAACGTCAAATCCATCATGGAGAATTGGTATAAAACAATCATATGAACTTATTTTAAATCAAAGCATTGGCTATTATGAACTTTCGTGACAGAATAGAATACCTCGTGATTTTCATTAGTGAGTTTGCACAACATCATCATTTGAATATCCGGCAGACGTATTGTTATCTGCGGCAGTACAAGGCTTTGGATTTTCTGGAGAATCAGTATGAAATAGCCCATACGATGAGTTTCCCCTATATGGTTGCTACCATGACAGATTACTGCAAAAGGAACGGAGGTTATCTATCATGAGGCTGTATCACGGAACATATGCTGATTTTGATGTCATTGATTTGTCAAAATCCCATAAGGGAAAGGATTTTGGCAAAGGCTTTTATTTGTCAGACAATTATGAACAAGCGTATAAATTAGCAATATTTAAAGCCTTGCAGTTCAAGGCTGCACCTGTGGTTCTTCCATACCAATTTGAGGAGGATTTGTTGACGGATGGCACATTGTCCTTTTTAAGATTTGACGAGTATTCAAAAGAATGGGCAGAGTTCATCTTGAAAAACAGGACAAATGATCAAGACATTAATGTTCATTCCTATGATGTGGTCTATGGCCCCATTGCAAATGACAAGGTGGGTGTTCAGGTTCGTAATCTATTGGAGCATAATATAGATATGGAAGTCTTTTTGGAAAGACTCAAGTATATGCATGGAATCACATTCCAGTATTTCTTTGGCACGGAAAAAGCAATTTCAAAATTGGTGCGGATATGAGCGAGATGGACTATATGAATGAATGTACGGCACGGGATGTTATCACCATGCTGGTGGAAAAGAGGAATATGTCCATTCTGGAGGCGATGGATGCGTTTTACAATTCCAGGACCTTCGAAAATTTGAGCAATAAAGAAACCGGCCTTTATTTCCAAAGCCCGGTGTACATATATGACGTTTTAGAAAAAGAATTTAAAACTAATAGAGATAGTAAAAAGTAAGATTTTAATAACATAGTATAAACCAAAGCATTAGCTATTATTCGCATTCAAATCAAAAGCGTCGGAAACTGATGATTTAGAATTATCGGATAAAGCAAGCTCACGGAAGCGCGTAGTTCTGTTGTACTAGGTAAAAGCAATGCTCGCACCAATAGGTGTGGGCTTGACTACTAGTACAGCGGGGTTCTCCGACGCTCCTCGTGAATGCGATAGAAAGGCCTGCACCTTTCTTTTTGCCGATAAGTGATTGATAGCATTGCAACAAACTATCAATCACTATGGCTGGGAATGTTAATCTTCATGCAGCAAATAAAAACAAGAAAGATGAGTTTTACACTCAGCTTGTAGATATTGAAAACGAATTGAGGCATTACAAGGCGCATTTTAAAGGCAAAACAGTGCTTTGTAACTGCGACGACCCGCGTGTTAGCAATTTTTTTCACTATTTCAGTTACAATTTCGAACAGTTGGGCTTAAAAAAACTGATTACCACCTGTTACAAAAGCCAAAATAGAGACCTATTTAGTCAGAACGATAGCGAGAGGGCAATTTGGTTGGAGTACTTCGGCGACCGTAACGGTAATCGTGTACCCGATCCTGAAGAAATCGGAATCCATTATTTTGAAGGAGACGGTGACTTTCGTTCAAAAGAATGCGTTGAATTGCTGAAAGAAGCTGACATTGTGGTGACCAATCCGCCGTTCTCGCTATTTCGGGAATATGTGGCGCAATTGATGAAATATGAGAAGAAGTTTGTGATAATTGGTAATCAAAATGCAATTACTAATAAAGATTTTTTCCCTCTCATCAGAGACAACAAAGTATGGTTAGGATATGGGTTTAAGGGTGGAGCAGCGCATTTTATCAGTAAATATGAAGATACAGCAACCGCAGGCGATCATAGAGAAGGAATGATTCGTGTCTCTGGTGTGAATTGGTTTACCAATTTGGAGATACCCAAACGCCATGAAGATATGATTCTCTATAAAATGTATAATGAGGAGGAATATCCAAAATATGACAACTATGATGCAATCAATATAGATAAAACAGCAGATATACCCATTGATTATGATGGTTTTATGGGCGTGCCTATCACTTTCATGGATAAATATAGTCCAGACCAATTTGAAATATTAGGAATATGTGCTGGGAATAGCAGGTTGAACAAGTTTTATGGAATAGTTCCGTATTCTCCTCATGTTGAAGATAGAGGAGGTTGTGCAGTATTGAATAACAAACGTGTTTATTCCCGCATCCTCATTCGCCGGCGCAAACGAATAGGTGACGTTGTAGGGGCGAATCATTATTCGCCCCTACAGGTCGGCCAACCAACATCCTACAAACTACCCGAAATCCCACTGCCCATGGCGGCGGAAGACCCTGAATCGTATAATCCCGTAAACAAAGAGGATTGATTAATCGTATCAAAAAATGAGGTGATTACGGCGTTTTTTCACGTCATCGCCAATGGCTTATAATGTTTTTATGTTTCTGCGGCAAAAGATGACGACAATCACTTCAAAATATGAGTCGAATAACTAGGATTAACGAATAAAAAGACATATTATGCAAATCGAACTACACAAAATCACGGTCCGCGAGTTGGCGGCGGGCTACGAGGACAACAACGAGAATGGCGTGCGCGCCTACGGTGGCCGCTTGGATGTGCGCCCGCCATACCAGCGCGAGTTCGTCTATAAGGAGAAACAGCGCGATGCCGTCATTGATACCCTCACGCAGGGCTTTCCGCTCAATGTGATGTATTGGGCGGTGCGCGAGGACGGCACCTACGAGATCATAGACGGGCAGCAGCGCACCATCTCCATCTGCCAGTACGTGCTTGGAGAATTCTCGGCGGTATGCTTCAATGTCCCGACATACCGAGCTTTTCACAATTTGCAGGATGACGAACAGGAGAAGATTCTCAATTACGAGCTCCAGATCTACATTTGCAGCGGCACCGACAGCGAAAAGCTCAAGTGGTTCAAGACCATCAATATAGCTGGTGAAGAACTGACAGAGCAGGAGCTGCGCAACGCGGTATATGCGGGCTCGTGGGTGAGCGATGCGAAACGCTATTTCAGCAAGAACGGTGCCCCGGCGGCCAAGATCGGCGGCGACTACCTTGCTGGATCGGCCATCCGCCAGGATTATCTGGAGACTGCCATCTCTTGGATTTCGGACGGTAATATCGAGGTGTATATGTCAAACCATCAGCACGATGCGAGTGCGGCTCCCTTGTGGCAGTTTTTCCAAGCCGTCATTACCTGGGTGGAGACCTCCTTCCGTCCTACCAAGGAGCGCAAGAAGATCATGAAAGGAGTGGATTGGGGTTGGCTTTACAAGCAGTATAAGGACAAAGTGTTTGATTTTCAAGAGATTGATAATGAGGTAAAACGGCTGATTCTGGATGATGACGTGACCAAGAAGACGGGCATCTATCCTTACATCTTAACTCGAAAAGAGAAATATCTGTCTATCAGGGCTTTCACCGATGCGCAGAAGTTGGCGGCCTACGAGCGGCAGGGAGGCTATTGTGCAGACTGCGGCCATCATTTTGAACTTTCGCAGATGGAGGCCGACCACATCACGCCGTGGCACGCGGGAGGCCGCACCGTGGCTGAGAACTGCCAGATGCTGTGTCGTGATTGTAATCGAAAGAAAAGCGGGAAATAACTATCTCCCAAATAGCTGGTTCATCGTAATCCCGGCGGCGATGGCGGCGTTGAGCGACTCAGCCGAGGGGCGCGCGGGGTCCACCTTGGGGATGGAGACACGGTCGGTGACGAGCGCGGCGACCTCCGGGGTGATGCCGTTGGCTTCGTTGCCGATGACGAGGATGTCTCCACTTTGCGGGACGAAGGTCGCCAGCGGCTGACCGTCCATGAAGGTGCCCAAGACGCGGCGCGTGCGCGAGGCCTCCTGCAAGAAAGGCACAAGCGGAAGATACGAGACCTCCACAAAACAGAAGGAGCCCATGGTGGCCTGGATGGTCTTGGGATTGTAAAACTCCACACTGTCGGGGGAGCAGACGATATGCTGGATGTGGTACCAGTCGGCGGTGCGGATGATGGTGCCCATATTGCCGGGATCTGAGATGCGGTCGAGGACAAGCAATGGCTGGTTGCTGGATGGCGCGGGTGGGGTGGGGCGCTTCTGTCGCGCAACAGCCAGCACTTCCGGCGGCGTGCTCATGGTGCTGACGCGCTCCAAATCGGTCGGGGAGCCTGTCGTGATGGCACGTCCAGACAACAGCTTGGGATAATGCGATAGGAACTCTTCGGTGGCCAGGATCTCCTCCACCACAAAATCTGACGATAGCAGCATCTCCACGCTTTTGCGGCCCTCCACGATGAAGAGACCCTCTGCATCACGATATTTCTTCTGATGCAGCTTGCGGATGTCGGAAATTCTCTGTTTGCTAATCATCTAAATGCTCAAAAGTGCGGAATCTCTCCTTGTATGCTTCCTGAATGGGAATGCCGCATCCGGTGGTGCGGTCCAAGCCCGCCAACACACACTCGCAGGTGGTCTTGACCTTGTCGGTGCGGGTGTCGCGCAGCTGCTGCTCCATCCGGAAGCTCTTGTTGCCGATGGCCGAGACTCTGGATTCGCAGACGAGCTGGTCGTGAAAGCCGATGCTGTCTTTGAAATCCATGCCCACATGCACCAGCACGAGGTCGAAGGTGGCCCAGTCAATGGTCATCTGCAAAACATGCTCCAGATAGTTGCTCCGTCCATAGTCGAAGTAATGGCATTGCGCACCGTTGTTGACATGCACAAACGGGTCCAAGTCGCTCATACGGACCTGTATCGGGACGGAGAACTGAAAGTGCGGTGCCATGGGATTATAAAAAAAAAGAAGGCCGTGGAGCCTTCGTTGTTCGATTAGAGCGCGTTGATTTTCTTCATCAAACCAGACTTGAGGTTGGCTGCTTTATTTTTATGAATCATACCCTTCTTGGCAAGTTTGTCAATCATGGATGTCATAGCAGACAACTTCTGGGTGGCTTCGTTCTTGTCTTCCGTGTTGCGGATGTCCTTCAAGGCATTGCGCATGGTCTTGGAATAATAACGGTTAGCCAGTCTCTTTTTCTCGTTTGCTCTAATTCTTTTGATAGATGACTTATGATTTGCCATTTCTTACTTGATTTGTTATTGATTTTTATGCTAATATTTTAGAGCGGCAAAAGTACATTTTTTTTTCAAATAGTCAACATCTCTCAAGATTTATTTTTCCATGCTGGAAATCAAGAGGTTGTGTGGCCTCTTGGGTTGGGTGGAAATGAACGGAGACACCTTTTTTGGTGTCTCCGTATGTGAATAATGCGCCCAAGAGGGCTTGTTTGTGAGGAGGTTTTAGTACTCCATCATGGGGTCGAGAGCCTTGGCTTGGTCGATCATTTTCTCCAGTTCGGAGACGGAAGGAACGCGGTTGCAGAGATTCTTGACGTTGTTCACCTCGACCATTTTGGGATGCAGGTTGGCGGCCACGCGGTGACGGAACTCCTTGACGGTGTCCACGCCGGAGGCTTCCAACAGCTCGGCAAACTGACCGGCCACACCCTTGATGCGGAACAGGTCGGCATGGTTGGTCCACTTCAGGATGAGCTTGGGGCTGATGCCGGTGGACTCGGCGAGTGCGTTACGGCCGGCGGGCTTGGCGCATTTGGCCAACAGCTCTTCGGTGGTGTTGATGCCTGCTTGGCTTAATTTCTCGGCATAAGTGTCGCCGACACCTTCGATTTGGATGATTTTATAGGACATTTAATAGTTTTTAATAAGGTTTCGCTTACTCTTTTTCGGATTTTCAGCCTCCTCCGTTGTTCACACGTGTGAATGACAGGTGCAAAAATACTCTTTTTTTTATTTTTTCAAAGGCATCGGGTTGTTTTTTGCAACTTGTTTTTATCATATAAAAATATTACTTTTGCAATCTTGATTTTAAAATCTTTCACTATGGACGATAAAACTACACGTAGAATTGAGAAATGGCTCAACGGAGCGTATGATCAAGCGACAAAAAAAGAGATCAAGCGACTGCAGAAAGAGGACCCCAAGGCTTTGGAGGATGCTTTCTACTGTGATCTGGAGTTCGGAACCGGCGGCATGCGAGGCATCATCGGGGTCGGCACGAACCGAATGAACAAATATACGGTCGGTGCCGCAGCGCAAGGTATCGCGAACTTCATGAAAGCCAACGTGCACGGGACCCGCAAGATCGTCATCTCCTATGATTCCCGCATCATGAGTCAGGAGTTCGCCCAGATCTCCGCCGACATATTCTCTGCCAATGGCATCAAGACCTATCTCTTCGATGGCATCCGCCCGACACCGGAGCTCTCCTTCGCTGTCCGTGAGCTGGGATGCAATGCCGGCGTCATGATCACCGCCTCCCATAACCCCAAAGAGTACAATGGCTACAAGGTGTATGGCGACGACGGCGGACAGCTGGTGGCACCTTATGACAAACAGGTGATGAATGAGGTCCAGAAGGTGACCGACATAGATCAGATCCAGTGGAAACGCAATCCCAAGCTGGTGACGGTCATCGGTGCCAAGATCGACGAGGTCTATCTCAAGAAGGTACGTGCGTTGTCGCTTCATATCCCCAAATCCGAACGGGCCAAGAGTATGAAGATCGTCTATACTCCTCTCCATGGTACCGGCATCGCCTTGGTGCCCCAGGCGCTGAAACGCTATGGCTTCAACAACGTGACCATTGTGGAGAAACAGGCCATTCCCGACGGTACCTTCCCCACGGTGGTCTATCCGAACCCCGAGGAGCACGAGGCCCTCAAATTGGCGCTGGAACGTGCTGATGAGATCCAGGCCGACCTGGTGCTGGCCACCGACCCGGACGCTGACCGTGTGGGTATCGCCGTGCGCAACGCAGAAGGCAAGATGCAACTGCTCAACGGCAACCAGACCGCCACGCTGCTGTTCAACTATGTGCTGGAGAACCGCCTCAAGGCTGGTCATGAGATCCTGAATCCTTTTGTGGTAAAGACGATCGTGACCACCGACCTGCTCAGGGAGATCGCCCTGGACTACAATATCGAGTGCCACGAGGTGCTGACAGGCTTCAAGTATATCGCCGAGACTATCCGCCAATACGAGCAGAAGGCCACCTATCTCGTGGGTGGCGAGGAGAGCTATGGCTATCTGGTGGGCGACTTTGTGCGCGACAAAGACGCTGTCTCCGCCTGCTGCCTCATCGCCGAGATGGCCGCCTGCTATCTGGTGACCCATCGCGAACATCATAAACTGCTCACCGAAGTGCTCGACGATATCTATTATCGTTACGGCGTCTATCAAGAGGGTCTGCTCTCCCTGACCAAGAAAGGCCAGGACGGCTTGAACGAAATCCGTCAGATGATGGAGAAGTTCCGCACCCAACCGCCCAAGAGCATTGCCAAGATAGAGGTGGTGAAGATGCACGACGTGCAGTTGCAGAAGTATTTCGACTATCGATATGGCACCAATGGTCCGCTCAATCTGCCCACCTCCAATGTGCTGCAGTTCTTCTTGAAAGACGGCAGCAAGGTGACCGTGCGACCCTCCGGTACCGAACCCAAGATCAAGTTCTACTTCAGCGTGACCGCCCGCGCCAAGAAGCGCAGCGAGGTGGCTCTCGTCAAGGAGGAACTGCAAAAGAAGATCGAAATGCTCAAAGAGGCCATGCTGGCTTTCTAATAATCGAGAATAATCAATTAATAACTGTTATGATAAACCCCAAATTATTAAACCCTCAAAGCATCGTCGTGTGCGGTGCATCCAGTGACATTCACAAACCCGGCGGCAAGTCGCTGAAGAACCTTTTGGAGAGTCCCTTCAAAGGCCAGATTTACGCCGTCAACCCGAAAGAGACCGAAGTGCAGGGCGTGAAATGCTACGCCAAGGTCGATGACCTGCCGCAGGTCGATTGCGCCATCCTCTGCATCGCGGCCAAGTTCTGCGCCCAGACGGTTGACGTGTTGGCCAAGGAGAAGGGCTGCAAGGGCTTCATCATCGTCAGTGCCGGCTTCTCGGAAGAGAGCCATGAGGGTGCTGAAGTTGAAAAGCACATCGTCGATACCATCAACAGTGTCGGCGGTTCGCTCATCGGCCCCAACTGCACGGGCTTCCTGAACACCAACTACAGCGGCTGTTTCGACACGCCGATTCCGAAACTCGACCCCAAGGGTGTCGATTTCATCACCGGTTCCGGTGCCACGGCTGTCTTTATCAAAGAATATGGTATGAGCAACGGGCTGAAGTTCAACAGTGTATGGGCAGTCGGCAACAGCGCCCAACTGGGCATTGAAGATGTGCTCGAGCACTTGGACGAGACCTTCGACCCTGAGAAGTCCTCGCACGTCATCATGCTCTACATGGAGAAAATCGGCGATCCGCAGCGTCTGCTCAAGCATAGCCGCTCGCTCATCAACAAGGGCTGCCACATCGCGGCCATCAAGAGCGGTGGCAGTGCTGCCGGCTCCCGCGCCGCCTCGTCGCATACCGGCGCCCTGGCCACCAACGACGCCGCTGTGGATGCTCTCTTCCAGAAGGCAGGCATCGTGCGCTGCCACAACCGTCAGGAGCTGACCACTGTCTGCGGTGTCTTCATGTATCCTGAGATCAAGGGCAAGCGCTGCGCGGTCATCACCCACGCCGGCGGTCCTGCCGTGATGCTCACCGACGTGCTCAGCAACGGTGGCATGGAGGTTCCACCTCTCAAGGATCACCCCGCCAGTCCCGCCCTCTTGGCGAAGCTCTTCGGCGGCTCCTCCGTGGGCAACCCCATCGACTTCCTCGCCACCGGCACCGCCGAACAACTCGGCTATATCATCGACACTGTGGAGAACGAGTACGACGAAATCGACTTCTCCGTTGTTATTTTCGGTTCGCCCGGATTGTTCAGCAACAAGGAGGTCTATGACCTCTTGGACGAGAAGATGAAGACCTGCAAGAAGCCCATCTTCCCGGTGCTGCCTTCCATTATCAATGTGAAGCAGGAAATCGAGGACTTCATCGCCAAAGGCCGCATCAACTTCCCGGAAGAGTGTGTCTTGGGCAATGCCCTCGTGAAAGTATATAATACGCCCAAGCCGCAGCCTGAGCATGTGGAGCTGCCGCAAGTTGACGTGGCCCGCATCCGCAAGACCATCGACAAGTGCGAGAGCGGCTATCTGGAGATCGCCGACTACAACGAGCTGCTGGATGCTGCCGGCATCAGCCGCAAGAAATCTGTGGAGGTTTCCAAAAAGGAAGATGCGTTGGCATTCGCCAAGGAGGTCGGCTGCAGCAAGGATGTACCGCTGGTGATGAAGGTCGTGGGTCCGCTTCACAAGTCCGATGTGGGCGGTGTGACCCTGGGAGTCAAGGACTTGGACACCGTGGCCAAGGAGTTCGACCGTCTGATTGTCATCCCCGAGACCTACGCTGTGGAGATGTACCCCATGTTGGACGGTACCGATGTCTATATCGGAGCCATCCGCGACGACAAGTTCGGCCATCAGATCTTCTTCGGTCTGGGTGGCATCTTCATTGAGGTGCTGAAAGACGTGCAGAGCGCGTTGGCACCTATTACCGCCGATGAGGCCAAGCAGATGCTCACCAAGCTGCGCGGCTACAAGATCCTGCAAGGCGTGCGTGGCCAGGAGCCTGTCAACATCGACCTCTATGCCGACCAGATCGCCCGCGTGAGCGCGTTGGTGCAGGCTGCTCCCGAGATCGTGGAGATGGACCTCAACCCGCTGCTCGGCAACCCGCGCTACGTGACCGCCGTGGATGCCCGCATCCGTATAGAGAAGTAAACGGATTGTCGATTTTACATATGGAAAATGTGAGGGTTCTGCCCCCACATTTTTTTGTTGCCATGTGGTGAGATCGGAAGTTGTGACTTTTCCCGAAAAAGCACCCCAATCCTCCGAAAAAAAAGAGTGGCATGAGTAAATTTACTTATGGATTTGCTGCCGAAAACACTATTCCAAAATCTCTCTAAAATAAGGCTATCGCAATATATAGTTGGAATACCGCGCCATGGATTAAAAATGATTATTTTTTTGGTTTATTATTTTTTTCTTTTTAGTTTTGCAAGGATGATGTAGCGTGCTTTTTTGGGGGTGTTTTTGTTTTTTCTTTAATAGGGTGTTTATGAAGAATAGATTTTTAAAACTCTGGGTCTTGTTGCTCCTTTTGAGTGTCAGTGTCCTGCATGTTTTCGGACAGAGTGGTATAAAAGGAAGGATCCAAAGCATCAAAAATGCGGATCCTTTTGCCATCAGTGGCACCGTGGGTACGGCTGTAGGTCTTTCCTACAACTCCAACTATCCTTCCTGCACCCCGTTCTCAGGCAGCATCTATGCCAGTCTGAATCTCTCTTTCTATAGTTTCCAACTCCCTTTCTCCTTCTATTTCGCCAACAACACCACCTCCTTTAACTATCCGCAGATGCCTACTTTCCATCTTGGTTTTATGCCCACTTGGCGCAACTGGAAGTTTCACCTCGGCAGTAGCAGCATGCATTTCTCCAACTATACCTATTCGGGGCTGACCTTCCTTGGTGCTGGTGCGGAGTACCAGGGCAAGCTCTTCCGCATGGGTGCCTTCGGAGGTTTGTTGCAACAGGCCACCCGCATGAAAGGCTATGATGACCGTAACGCCATCCAGCAGCTGGCCGACTCCTTGTTGGGTCTCAATGTGCCCCAGTCCACACTGCCCCAGTATCGCCGTGATGCTGTCGGCGTGAAACTGGGTGTCGGCAATACTCGCAATTTTATCGACATCAGCTTTTTGAAGGCCAAAGACCGGATCAAGACGTTGCCGGAGGAGTGGCGGGACACCATTAAGCCGCAGGACAACTTTGCCATCGGCCTGTCGGGACGTTTTGCCATCGGTCGCTGGTTTGCCTTCACCGCCAATGTCGGTGCCAGCTTGCACAACCCCGACCTGCTCGACTCTATCCATATAGAGGGATACCAGAAATATGAGCGCTACATCAACTGGCTCTTCACGCCGGGCAACGGCTTTAAGGTGCGCTTTGCCGGCGATGCCGCCATGAACTTCATGTCCAAACACTTCAACGGTTCCCTTACCTACCGTTTTATCCAGCCCGACTACGTCTCTCTTGGCGCCCAGAACTTCAACCAGAATGCCCACAGCCTCGGTGCCGTGATGAACTTCAATATGTTCAAGGGCCGCTCCAACCTCGGTCTTGTGGGCTATGTACAGCGCGACAATATGAATCATAAGCAGATGTACACCAACCAGGTGGCTACATACTCCCTCAACTGGCACAACTCCATCGGCAACCTCTTCAACATGGGCATCCTCTACAGCGGTATCAAGCAAAACCAATATGACGGCAGCGCCGCAGTCGTGGACTCCCTGCGAATCAACTCTATCGTGCATACAATCTCCCTGTCTCCCACCTTCACCATTGAGAGAGCCAATACTCACTCTATCGGCCTGACCGCCAACTTTATCCAAAACAAAAATCTCAACAAGCTGAACCATAACGGTATGGATGCGCAGACATTGACCATCGGTGCTATTTACGGCATCGACTTGTCAGACATACGCATGAGTATCAACACGGGCTACGACTTCTCCATGTCATCGTCCAGGTTCTCCCACTACAACTCCCACGGCCTGAATTTTGGACTCAATTACCGCATCATGCAGAAGGAAAAGCTCAACTGGACCATCAACTACAACGGCTATGCTGCCTATAATATCCAGAAAGACGAAGGTGTGAAGAACGACTTCTCACTGAGTAACAGTATCGGCAGCAACTTCAGCTACAAGAAGCATTCAGCCTCGCTGTATCTCTCGTTGAGTAATTTCAGCGATATGGAGCGCATCGGACAGCGGGTGCACACCAACTTGGACACCCGTTTCACCTTCTCGTACTCCTATACGTTCGCTGCGCGCGTCATCAAGAAGAAGACCAAAGAGCAAAGAACCGCCAACCGTGTGGAGCGCGCTGCCAAGAAACTGGACAAGAAGCAACACGTCGATCAACCATAACAATACCAATACGAATTATCTTTGAAGTTGAACATAATATATATATAGGTATGAAAAAGTACTTTTACCTAATAGCAGCGATTCTCTTGTGCCAGTCGATATGGGCGCAGAATCAGATCATCACCACCATATCGCCCAAGGTGAGTCAGTTCCCTAATACGGGACTGAGCTATGTGGATGACCCGGCCCGATACTTTACTATCCAGATGGTGAACACCACCGGCACCCCTATGGATGTCTTCTTCACCATCGAGCTGACGGCAGAGTTCACCGCCACGAACCAGAACTACTTCATCCGCACGAAGAAGGAGATCCAACCGTTGACGCCTCTGTCGGTCGGAGCGGCCCCGGTGATCATCAACCGGGCGATCTTCGATCAGGTGGTGGGCCATCTCAACTCATCGGCCTACGAGACCAACTATGACCGTAACAAGTTGGTACAGGACCTGTTGTCGCTGCCGGAAGGACAGTACAGTTTCTGTATCACGCCTTACCAGTGGGACGGCTACAACAACCCGAATCCTCTGCAGGTGGGTGAGCGGACGTGTTTCACGTTCACCATCTGCTACACTGGCTCGGCGCCTGAGTTCACCGCCCCCATCAGCGGCTTGAGTTCCAATAACCTCAATAACAGCAATCCTACCAACAACTTGCTGCAGCCTACCTCAGGCCGCTTCAGACCCGCGGGCACCAATAACAGTGCTACTACCAATAGTCTTACTCCCAGCAATAATTTTGGTGATATTGACCGCAATAGATTTATGGCCGGTAGTTCCGATATCCGTGAAAACTCACAATATACACGTCTTCCGTTAACCCGCCAGTTGATTTTCAATTGGACTGGCGTTATTTCCAACTGTTTGAATCCCAATGATTTTGACTATTATTTCAAGATTGTAGAGGTGACAACCAACCAGAATGTGCAGGAGGCGATCGACCAGAACGGCACGGTGACCACCTACAACAACCAGTCGAGTACCACCTATATTCACGACACCATTGCGAACCGCCATTTCCGTCTGCAGCCGGGGCATGTCTATGCCGCGCAGGTGCAGGCGGTCTTGAAGAAAAACCTGATGACCAAGATACAGCTCAGCAATGAAGGCAAGAGCCAGATCATCACCTTCGTATGGGGCGAGACGGGCCCCATCATCATGGGCGGTGGCGATGAGACGCAACAGAACTCGGTGGTCAGCGATAATCACGATGACATTGTGTCGCTGCTGCGCAACCCCTATATCGTTTCTCCGGGACAGGACAAGAACACCGTGGATGCGCTGAAGGCAGCCATCGCCTCGGAGAGTGCCTTGGTGCCTGCCGAAGGTACGAACCCATACGTGACTGGTGTGGATCATGGCGATATGCCTTACTACCAGGTGCCCGTCGCGGACACGTTAGGAATCAGCTGGATGCCCGTGCGTGGCGACTCAGTGCTGAAGGTTGACTATACCGCAGAACTCTATGAATATAACGGCGGTGCCGTGAACAACTCCATGATCGGGCTCCCGCTGAAATCGTACACCACCAGCGTGCAGCAGGTGCACGACTTCTCACCGTCGGCCACCGAACTGATGTCGGTAGCCGGCAACGACTGGGCCTCCTCACTGCAGGAGGGCTACAAGTATCTCGTTCATCTCAAGGCTGAGACCTACTACAGCTACCGAAAGACCACTACCTATACTATCACCGACTACATCCACAATGTGCCGGTGGATCGAGACAGCGTGGTCTATACGGTGGCTTTCGGCTCCCAGGAGATGTTCTCCGACGTGGTCTTCTCGTGGGGTATCGACTCCGGCGCCCTCGACCAGGTATATCCGCCGCAGTTCCTCTATCCGCAGAACCTCACTACCAAACAGTGGGACGACACCCTCATGTTCGACATCCCTTCAGTGGAGAAACATAGCGATTTCAAGTTCAAGTGGAAGGCAGCCACCGGTGTCGATTATCAGGACTCCGTCTATTACAAGTTGCTGGTCGCCAAGTTGCCCAGCGGTAAGACGCCCCAACAGGTGAAGGATACCTTCTACTTCAAGGACTCCATCGCCACCACTTCCTATATGGATACCGTCCTCAGAGACTCACTCAAGACGGGCGAGCAGTATATGGCAGTGCTGTGGGTGTATGTCAAACAGACGGATGACCAGAGCCAGCATTATAATTTCATCAACAACGGCAAATCTATTTACACCACCTTTAAGCTGGTGGAGCCGCGCGCCTATACGGCCGACCTCAACACCAAATACAAGTGTAACCCCAAGGCGTTAGATGATCTGAGCAAAGATATCATCACGCCATCGGTGGACAGCTTGATCACTCATCGGGTGGAACTCAAGATGGGCGATTTCCCGCTGGTGTTGCAGGAAGGTACCCTCGACAAGGACAAGAAGCGCTATAGCGGCGATGGATACATCATCTGGCGTCCCATGGATGTGGATGTCCGGCTGAAAGTCAAGGTGGACACCATCCAGATCAACAAGGACTACCAGATCATCAATGGTACGGCGGTGAGCACAGCTACTGACTCCAGCACCTATCTGTCGGCATTGATGAATGATCTGGATCTGGGAGACTGGACCGAGGACGACATCAATCGTTTGGCCTCGCAGTTCGGTGCAGAAGAAGAGGTGAAGGATTACTATGACAAATTCAAGAAATATGGTGAGAAGTATGGCAAGAAATACGGCGGACTGGCGGGACCGTTGACGGGAGGCAATGTCGCGACCGAGGTGCTGACCTTCCCCGTGAGCATCACCGACAAGGATATCACCGGTTCAGAGAACGTCATCTTCTCCGTTAACAATATGTTCTTCTCGCCCGTTACGGCACTCATGAACATGTGGGCTATCTTTGCGGCACAGGAGGATGACTATTATGTGCCTTTTGTGGCCAATAATATCTGTATGGACCAAAAGTCTTTCTTTGGCAAGATAGACCAGCATATCGATCTCTTCATGGCCCGTAGTTACGAGACAAAGCTTAACGACGACTACGTGTTGCGCTTCAAAGCCTCTTCCGATTTCGCCAATCCGAAGGACGGCACCCTCATCTCCATCGACACGGGCAAGTTCTCTTATTTGCGCGCTGAGATAGAGATTGACTTTGACAATAACGATCTGGTGGGTCTTAGCAAAGACGGTCTCCCGCAGAAGGGCATCATCGTGCATGCCAATATGCAGGCGAACATTGCCAGTTGGAGCAACTGGGTGGTCAAGATCAGCATGGACCCGTTCGCAATCGCCGGCTCCGAACGTTATACCTTCTTCCCGACCGGCAGAGGCATTTACTATGACCATTCCGAGAAACAAACACCGAATGAGGTCTCCCTTACCTATGAATATCTCTTCGGCACCCCGGCACCCTCCGAGATGTCTGATGAGGACAAGAAGAAACTCACTAAGGCGACCGGAGAGTGGACGGGCTTCTATTGGGACGAGGTCAAGGTCTTCCTCTCCGATGAGATCAGCAATACCTTTACCGATACCGTGGACCGTAAAGACTCTATGGTGGTGTACAAATACGGACTTAACAATACGATCACGGACTCCGTACACTATAACTATCCAGGCTCCCGTATCAATTTCGGTGCCAAGGGATTGATCATCGACAAATATGGTTTCACCACGGACATCTTTGTACACGATATCCTCAGTGCCAGTACCAAAGAAGGGTGGGGCTGGGCGTTCTCCCTGGACACCATCTCCATCAAGTTCGTGAAAAACAAATACAAAAACTCGATCATCAAGGGCGGTATGGGCGTGCCGTTGTTCAAGGGCGGCTTTGTCTATGAGTGCTCCATCGGTGCCGACAGCCTGACTTTCAACGTGCAACCGCGCAAAGACACCATGGAGCTTGACCTGTGGGCCGCTTCTGTCAACTTCTTAAAGGAGTCGTCTTATTTCCGCGTGCAGAAGGTTTACAAAGAGTCAGGCACCCGCGTGGATCTGACCCTGAACGGACATATAACCATCAACGGCAGCAATATAGGTTTGCCTGGCGATTTCAGCTTCATGAAGTTCGAGCACATGGGCATGCGCAACTACAACCTGTCTGGCAAGCCTGGCAAGGGCACCGCCTCTATCGACAAATTTGAGTTCGACATCGGCGAATGGTCGTTCGCCTCTCCGCAGAAATACATTGGCGGCACCATTCCCGAGACCCTTGACAAGGGCAAAGGCGGTGATGACGCCCTGGGCTCTATCGATATCGGCGGCTTCACCTTCAGTCTCACCAATATCGAACCGGTGGTTGAATATATGGGTGATGATCTCAAACTAGGTGTCTCCTTGGCTGGCAAAATGAAGTTTGCCTCGGGAGACTGTGATTTCGGCGCCTCGACAGGCTTCGCCATCTGGGGCATCTGCGAACCCAAGAACAAGTTCCATGTCAAAGAAGTGAAAGCCCGCTTGGACTCTATTCGTTTGGACAAGATCGACTTCATGATCTTCAAGATGAGCGGTGTGCTGAACTTTACCTATGAGTGCGCAACCTGTACGAAAGTGACCGGCTTCAAAGGCAATCTCTCCGTTACCGTCATGGATGTGATAGACCTTACCATGGCTGCTGGTTTTGGTAAACAAAAGGACAGCAAGGGCGAGTTCTCGTGGTGGTTCTTCGACGGAGCTTGCAAGTTCCCCGGTGGCATTCCGTTAGGTGGTGTCGTCAGCATCAACGGCTTCTCCGGTGGCTTCGCCTACAATATGAAGTCCAATGTGGATCTTACCAGCGACAAATACAGTGCCAAAGGACTGTTGGAAGTGGCTAGTAAAAATGACGACAAAGAAACGCTGCAGACCTCGGGCATGGACTTTGATCCGGCGCGCGACTGCTGGGTGGCCAACGCAGGTATCAGTCTGATTCTGACCGGTGCCGAGAATACGATGAATGCCGATGGTCTGGTGACGGTACGCTTTGTCGATAGTCACTTCGCCGGCATCCTCATCGAGGCCAACGCCTATATGGTAACCAAGATGGACAAGGGAGCCACCCCGGGTGACGGTGGTAATAATAAAGGTACCCTCGTCAAGGCGAAGACCATTATCGGCTTTGAGAATACGCCCAACTACCACTACTTCCGATTCTCCGTATGTCTCAGGGCAAAAATGAGTTTGTCCGACTTGTTGGCGGGCACCAACACTTCCGAACTAGATGGATTGGCAGGTAAAGTCAAAGGCGCTATCCACTCGGGTGTCGCCATGGTGACTACCCCGAACATAGCCACTGCTCTTGTTAATGCAGTGGATGAGAGCGGTTCCGACCTGTCGTCTCACGATGAGGGCGAGCGAGAGGCTGCCGCCAATGCCGGCAATTCAGGTGCATCTACCAAAAAGCCCAAAATCAGTGCCTCTTTGGAAATCCGGATTCCTTTCGATTTCGAGCTAAAGCACTACAAGAAGAACTACGAAGGAAACAAGAAGGGTGCTGTGGATTGGTATCTTGCCCTCGGCAAGCCTAAATACGAAGATCGTCTGTTGCTCAAGGCAGAATTAGACCTGGTAGTTGTAAAAGCTGAATCTGAGTTTACTTTCTACATGCAGACCGGTAATGCCTTTGCGTATGAGATGCCTCCGTTGAGTCAAGCTCTTCAGGACTTTTTTGGTATCTCTAATGGTGACAAGAAACTGGATGCCAATAAGGAGCAGGTGTCCAACAGCCGAAGGATCAGCAACACCGACTGGCTGAAGATTGACAAGGCCGGCGGCTTTTGTCTGGGTGCCACCTTCCATGCCGCCATGGAGTTGAACTTCTTCCTCTACATCGACATCTCCGCTGATTTGGGCTTCGACGTGGCCTTGCTGGATGTCAACGGTTTAGGCTGTCCGGGCTATCCAAGGATCGGTCAGAACGACTTCTACGCATTGGGCCGTCTCTATGCAGCTTTGCAGGGCGATGTGGGTCTCAAGATCAACTTAGGATTCTGGAAAGGCAAGTTCTCGCTCTTCAGCGCGGGTGTCGGTGCCCTGTTACAAGGCGGTGGTCCCAACCCATCTTATTGTTATGGTCTGCTGCGCTTCAAGGTGAGCTTGCTCAACGGCCTGGTTAAGTTCAGTACTTCCTGCGACTTCAAGTTGGGCGATGTGTGCGTGCCCGGTGCTGGCGATCCGTTGGCCAACGTGAAACTCTTCGAAAATGTCACGCCCGGCTTCGAGACGGAAAAGATAGCATCAGAGAAAGAGAATCTGCAGTCCCCGCTCCAGATCGGTACCATCGTTTCCAATATGCCTTGGAACCGGGATGTCTTTTTGGCCGACCAGGATGGAAAAAATGCCCGTAGATTCCGCTTCCAACTGATGGGTAGCAAATGCAAATACAATACAAAAGCTACCGCCAATGGTAATTATACGAATGTAACCAGTAGTCAGGCGCTCACATTCACTTACAGCAACAAGGATGCCAACGTGATGCTCTTCGAAAGCCAAGAGGGCGGTCTGGTCCCTAACGCATTCAACAGGCTGACCTTGAACGCTCGCGCTTTTGAGTACCGTACCAAGCTCACCAAGGATGTGGGCAAGTTTGAGAATGCCTCGAAAAAGGATGTCACCTATAATCCCCTCACCGGCGCAGTTGACCAAACGAATCCGAGCAACACTTATTATGGCTGGTTTGACCCCGTCTTCTTCAACGACAATACCAACCGTTATGATGTCAGACCGTTCGTTAAGGACTCCGTCTTCTATTTCAAGACCAACGCGATGGATACCAGTTTGAGAGACCAGGTGGTGTTCTCCTGGCCTTACAATGGCGAGACCCACTTCCCCGCTAAAGAATATGCCCACTCCTCAGGTTATGGCAACAGCAACGCCAGCGGTCTGCTCTATAATCAATACCACTCCTCAGGTAATACCAATTCGGGTCCTATTCCGTCTTGCAACATGTATCTCTTCAAGCAACGCCAAGACATATTAGATAAGTACACGCTGGCAAAGAACGGTTTCGAGTTGAAAATCTATCTCCTGAAGGCTGGTATGGAAGACGGTGAGTTGGCAGAGTGTGATTACACATACTACAACACCACTACGGTGCCCTATATGTCTGTCCAGCTGCCCGCCAAGGAGTATGGCCTTGAAGGAGGTTTCGGCGCCCGCATGCTGAAATTCTTTATTGTGGAAAAGGATGCATACGACAATGCCTTGGCCGCAGCCATGGAGGCTGCCGACATCACCATGAGACAGTCTGAGTACAGCAGCCGTATCAGTGACCAAACCTATGACATGGCTGCGCAGGCTCATGCGCAGGCATCTGGACGGGGCAGAAGAGGCAATACCAACTCAGGTGGCGGAGGTGGTAATCTGAATCTCGTAAATGGCGCGCCAGGCTCCTCTGGTATGCACTTGGCTGGTAAAGTTGGGAGCGGCGGTAGCAGCTCAAGTTCCGGCAGTGGCAGCAACCAAATCGTGGTGGGCTCCTTGTCTGGTGGCACCTCTGGCATTCATCTGGCAGGTAGCAGCAGCGGTAGTGGCAGTTCCAGCGGCAGTAGTGGCACCGCTATCAGAGCTCCTAGAGGAGTCGCCGCTAACTCCAGCAGCAACAGCGGTGGCAGTAGCTCCGGCACGGTGGCTTCTTTGAGCGGTCGTGCTTTGCAAGGCCTGGCTGGCAATGGTAACAGTAGTACCAACATGCTCTCCGGTACCGTGGTCACCTCCCGCGGCTCCAGCAGCAGTACCACTACTACTACATCCTCTTCGTCGGGCAGGAGAATCAGAACGAGCTCTTCCAGCAACTCCGGCAGCAGCACTTCCAACCTCGCTAACAACCGCAGAATCAGAGGTTCTTCCAGCTCATCGTCTCTTACTCTCAGTAAGCATAACAGATATAATTCACATACTGAACAGATGGTCCTCCAGACATACTCTTCGAACGACCAACTCAATATCCAGAACGAGATGCTGGATGAGATCTATATGGAGATGCAGGAGGATGGCAAGGATTCCATGACCTATATCCGCACCAAACTGAGGGAGGGCTATAAGATCAGCTCCTCTATCGGTAGGGAGATTTATCAGTGGACGTGGTTTGTCGATCCGTATTACAACACCTACCAAGAGATGCTCGTAGGCAAGTTTGGCAACAACATGGAGTATTTAGCTTATCCTCTGCAGTATAGCACTGTCACTGACAAAGGTTCTTATATCCAAGTAAGCAACCCTGGAGAGTCCCATGATGTTATAGGGACACTTGGATTCCTCTTTGCAAAATATGATCCGCAAGATCCCGGTCGCTACAACACTAGCTGTGTGATGCCTCCCATCTGTTATTTCGCCCTTGACAGAGATGCCGGCAATAGTCTTATGGCAAGTCACAAACGTATCTTCCAATACCTGCTCGATCTGGAGAAAGACTTTAAACAGACCCAATTGGTGACGATGTTCCATAGCTATTGCAATGATGACCAGATCAAGTATAAAGAAGATGGTTCTCCGAAGTTCCAAGGCAATCTTGCTTCCGAATATGGAAAGATTATCAGGAACGGTCTGATTCTATCCAGCAGCGGTGCCAACGATTTTCTGAGCGTCAATCATCGAATCAAAGGCAACACTTCATTCACGCAGTGCACAGCGGCGAATTATCACCCCAATACCTGGGATGCGCCTTGCATTTTGGAAGTTGAAATGGCAAGCAACCAGCAGCGTGAGCCACTGACTGATTTATTCTTCCAATCACAGTATGCCTACGCCGCTCCTTCTTACAAACCGAATGCCACTGAAAATTGGAAATGGACCATTAAAGACTATGCCACGGTGGCTATTGTGGACGATATCAAGAAGATTCGTGGCTTCATGAATGACATGCAACGACATGCCAAGGCTTTGGATCAGAGAGGATGGAGTTATAAACGTAAGATTATCAATAAGTTTACTGACGCTGACCACTTGAATTCATTCATGACCTACACGGAATTCCCATACGATATGCCGGAGGTCTTTCGCGTCAACCACTTCATGAGAATCATCGACCAGGTGGTCTATTATACCCGCAAGGAGCTAAACTATCTCACCACATCAGGTACCTACTGCCGCTTCTACAATCACGACAACGACTACATTCCTGTCGATCAGCTACAATTCCAGGATCGTTATTGGGCCAAATATTGGTGGCATACCAATGCGCAGAATCTGGATCTGGAGCACCAAGGCTTTGACAGAACCTTCTATATTGAGGATAAGAAGAGGTATTACAACACCTTGGAGCCCCTCAATGCCGGAGGCAAACATAATGTGTACGACAATTACTTGACAATGTTGGGAAGTTGGTATAATGGCGATGGTGACATGCTGAATGCCTATGCAAACGGCAACTATAACTTTGTGAAGATTTATTTCTTAACCTCCCAGAACGACAACTTTACTGAGAATCTGATGAAGATTGCCGATGCTATCAAGAAGAGTAACGTACAGAACAATCTCATTTTCTTCCCCAATGCCCAGATAGGCAATTCTGCGCCAGGCAACTTCTATTTTGTTGGCATACAAAATATGGGAAGCACTTTCCGGGACAAATTCACCAAAGGAATTATATGTACCATGAGCAGTGATGCATTAAGCAACGACTAACGTAAAAAAAAACAGGAACTATGATGAAAAAAAACATTCAATTTTTTAGCATATATATCCTTTTAGGATTTGTTTTCTTCCTTTTCACGATGCCTTCGGCAATAGCGCAGGAGGTGGAGACGGAGGATGATTCCCCGCAGTCGTTGTACCAATATACGGTGATGGCGCGCAGTTATGGCGACAGCATTGTCATCCGCTGGCTCCCGCATGATGCAGGTGTGTGGCGCGTGGCCAGCAATTACGGATGGCGCGTTTCCCGTCTCAAGACAGAAGAGGAACTGGACGCCAACCCGTCGGATAGTAGCAATCTGGACATCTTCCTCACCCCGAATCCCGTCCGGGCCCTGACGCTGGATGAGATGAAGGAGAGGTACGACTCCACGCATTTCTATGTCGGTGTTGCCGCACAGGCTCTCTATGGGGAGTCCTACTATAACCCCCGCGAGTCTGACGGCTTTGAGAACTATGTCTTCCGCAAGGATCAGGAGCAGACCCAGCGTCAGATGATGGCCTACATCGCTGCCGAAGGACATACCGACGCTGCCGATGCCCTCGGCCTCCGTATCGTGGACAAGAATCTCAAAAAGGGTGAGATATACTCCTATACCATTGAGAGCCTTATCCCGCCGGAGATTATTCAGTTGCCCACCAAAATCTTTGATGTCGAGAATATTCCATTCGAACGAACCGCTGAAGACCTCGTTCCTGAGATTCAATTCTACCAGAACTCTCCCTATACCGTTCTCGTCTATTGGGGTAAGGGTAAGCTGTCGGGCTACTTTGTGGAGCGTAGCGATGACAATGGCAAGAGCTGGAAGGCCTTGAACGACGCCCCCATCTTCGCCTACGATCCTGACGAGGGCACCTACGAGGTGTTCGGCCAGACCATCGGTGAAATTCTGGAAGGGAACGTCGGAACCTTCGACTCCCTGGAGTTGAACAAGAAATATCTCTATCGGGTGAAGGCCTTCGATGCCTTCGGCGACTATGCCCCGTACCAGCAGTCGGAGCCCTTTGAGATGGCTGACCTTATCCCACCCTGCACACCCGTGCTCGATTTTGTCATCCCCGAAGACAACAAGATCTGCTATCTGGAGTGGTACATGGACTATCAGGACGAGGACCTCAAAGGCTTTGTGGTTACCTTTGCCGATGAGCCGGAAGGTCCTTGGACCGAGGCCTCTGATCTGCTGCCGCCCAAGACGCGCAAATGGACCGACAAGAATGCCCATGACCGCGGGCGCGGTTTTTACCGAGTCTTCGCCGTGGATAAATCCAACAACGTTTCCTACTCCCTTTCCCAAAGCAACAACATTGAGGATGATGTGGATCCCTCCGCACCCAAGAACCTGGGTGGCGTGGTCGATACCGCCGGCGTGGTCTATCTGCAGTGGGACAAGAATCCCGAGAAGGATGTGATCGGCTACCGCGTCTATTTTGCCAACCAGCTCGACCACGATTTCATCCAGAAGACCAGCCAGTGCAGAGAGGATCTCTTCTTCTGGGATACGCTCTCGCTGCATACCCTGACAAAGTATATCTACTACTATGTCGTGGCGGAAGACTACAGTCACAATATGTCGGATCCTTCCGATACTTTGGCTATTCCAGTACCTGATATTGTTCCGCCCGGTGTGGCATTGCTCCAGGACTATACCCAGACTGACGAGTCGGTCACCTTCACCTGGCTACAGAGCGTCTCCGATGACGTGGTTGCTTACGTGGTCTATCGCAAGAAGGACAACGAAAAACAGTGGAAGGCTATCCGCGTCATCTATCCGGATGAGTTGGAACCTGAGGCGCCCTTCTTCCTTACCGATTTCCCAGAGCCTTCTGCCGTCAACTATAACTACTGCATTGAGGTCTTTGACAACAGCCGGCTCTCCTCCGGCAAGACGGGCCAGACCACGGTGCGCTTCAGGGGTGCCTCTGTCATCGAGATCCCGCTGACACTCAAGGCGTCCCTCAACAAAGACAAGAAGTGTGCCGTTTTGAATTTTACCTATGAGTACAACTCCAGAAACGACTACTATGGTGTGATCTTCAAACAGGTGGGTGACGATCCGCCATACGCCTGCGCCAGTTTCAAGAGGGGAGAGACCACCTATACAGATTGCGATCTGAAGGCTGGCGAGGAGGTGACCTATTATATCCGGATGTACTTGGGCAAGGGCAAACGCTCGCAGCCGTCAGCTTCTGTCACCGTGAGCCCCAAATAGCAGTATGGACGGATGATGACCAACAAAAAAAGGATGTCGAAAGACATCCTTTTTTTTAGTTCGTCGGGGTGATCCGACTCGAACGGACGACCCCTTGCACCCCATGCAAGTGCGCTAAGCCAACTGCGCCACACCCCGAACGTTTGAGGCCGCAAAAATACACTTTTTTTCTTTCGGTTTTACACCATTGAAATTTTTTATTTCAGGGGCACCAATTCCATACCTTCAATCAACTTTGTAACGAATTGTGCCAGTTCTTTGTTCAGCTCTCCCACACGGCGTTGCCACTCTGTGATGTCCACATCCAGATGGTCGGTGATGATCTTGTACGAGACGAATGGTTTGCCATATTGCTTGGCGAAGGTATAGAGCACCGATGATTCCATGTCGAAGCAGTCGGCCTTTTGGGCCAGATTCAGTAAGAAGTCGGCGCTATAGACGCGGGGCGATACGAAGCAGTCGGAGGAGAAGAGCGTGGCGCCGGGCATTGTGGGAGCCCCGGGCAGCTGATCCAGCAACATGGGTTCTTGCAGGAAAGAGGCCCCGCCGGTGGTGATCTCCCGGATGTTGACAATACTGCCCACGGGAAGTGTGTGCGCTCCCGCTGTGCCGACGTTCACCATGGTGAACGCCTCGTCCTTATGCTGTTCCATAAAACGTATCATCGCCATGGTGGCGTTCTCACGCCCGATGCCGGTAAGGTGAACTCTCGATGCGATGGGTTTCACCTCGTCTTCTACGGCGGCAAATAGTGCGATTCTCATAATACCTGCTTTTTCATTAAAAACCTTGCATCGACTTCTCCAGCTCGCGGGCGTTCTGCAAGAACTCCTCGGTGGTCATCTCCCGTAGGAACATCAGCCCGTGGGTGGCGCGCAGGATGGGGTTGCTGTGCTCGAAGAAGAAGGGCTTGCCCAAGAGCAACTGCACATTGCGCAGCTGTTCCACCCAGATGCTCTGCGCCAGCACGCTGAACTTGCCGTCCAGCTTGTAGCTCGGGAAGGAGGCATCGACCTGACTCAGATAGCAGTGCTTGAAGGCATGACTGAAGGCACTCATGTCGTTCAAGGAAACAGGGATGATATGTGTGGCCTCCGCAGGATGGAACTTGTACCACACATTACGATAACCCCATATTTTCAATCGGGAGGTGTCGTACTCCTGTCCCCACAAGCGGATGGCGTCGGCGATGGCCTGCAACACCTTGTAGTGGGTGTCGGGACCGCTGCCCTCGGGGTCGAAGGCCAAGGAGATGATGTCGGGCTTGATGGTGCGCAACTCCTCTAAAATGGGCATCACGTCGCGCTCGCGGTTCGGATTCTCGGTGAAGATGTCGCCTTTGTAGAAACCCAAGCGCAGATGGTGCACCCGGTCTTCCGTCATGCCGAAGTGGGCCCACACCAGCTCTTCCTCAAATTCGCGGATCATGCCCTTCAACTTCTGAATGGCAGGGGGCATCTTCTCCCCGTCGTAGCATTTGCGGGTGAACTCAATCAGCTTGACCAGCTTGGCGTCCAACTCCTCTACGGACTGGATGTTCCAGATCTCAACGATGTCGCGTACCAGACGGTGCGCAAAACCTCGCATAAACTCGGACTTCTGCTGCGAGGCGATCTTGATGAGGGAGTGATACACGTCCTTCACCCGTTTCATCTTGTATCCTTCCGTGAAGAAGTTCGGATAATAGACCATCTGGATGAGTCCTTTGCGTAGCAGCCGGAGCGTATTGCTGAGATGCAGGATCAGGAAGCGGTTGGTGACGGCGTTGAAGCCGGAGGTCATGATGGAGCAGTGCATCTCGTTGGTCGGGTCGGCGGCGATATGCTGGAGGTAGGGCAGCATGCCCAAGAGGATGTCGTCGTGATGCGGTGCCGTATTGTAGATGACCTTGCCATGAACGGGCTCCATGCCCTTGTCGATCTTTTGGACGATAGAGTCGATGGAGTCTTGGATGGAGTCCATCGATAGGTTCGGGATCATCGGGCAGTAGGGGTCGTCTTGCAAGTCCGCCAAGGAGAGCTTGTCGCTGAACTTGTCGATTCTCTTGCAGAGGTTCATGATGGCGCGGTCGCTCTTCTCTTGCGACCAAGGGGTGCCCGTGTAGTATTGGTGGACAGCGTCGTGCAGCATGGAGGCGGCGCCGTTGGTCAGATAGAAGCGTGCGTTGGGCATTGTGCTGAGCACGGAGGCAGGATAGCGGTTGGAAGGTTCCTCCTCCAAGGCCAACTGCACCATCTCGGCCTTGGCCTCGCCAGCGGCGAAGATGATGGCCACCGCGTCTTTCTTGTAGCTGATGGTGTGCAGGCCGATGGTGATGACCGGTCTAAAGCGCGACACCTCAATGCCGCCTAAGTCGCCGGCAGAGGCTGCCTGCGTCTCAAAGTTAGTGGCCGTCAGCCGCGTGGTGCTGTGGAAGTCGCTGCCCCGCACGTTGAAGGCGATGTGGCCATCAGGACCGATGCCACCCAAGAAAAAGCCGATGCCGCCCATGTTCTGGATTTTCTGCTCATACTGGCTGCACCACTCGTCAATCAGGAAGATGGAGCGCTGCTTCAACACCTCTTCCGGCGTCTTGGCCTCGCGATAACGCAAGGAGAGATCCACTTTGTAGTCGGGGAAGACCTCCTTGAAACTCATGCCGTCTGCCAGGGGTATCTCGTCGCAGTTGATGAAGATGCCCTTGCTGGCATCCAAGCCAAATCCTTCCACATAGAACTTCTGCACATAGTTGTAGAAGCTGTTGTGCTGACTCGGACTGATGGGGTAGAACTCGTCGATCTGCACAAAATGAAGCCCCGACAGGTCTGGTTTACGAGACAGATGCAAACCGTGTTTCTCCCGGAAGGTAGTACCCTCGGGCGTGTCCCATTCCGCCAGGATCCGCTTGACCCAGGTGATGAAGTATTCAGGTGTCTTGCCCGTCGGCAGGCTGATGACACCGTCGGGATTGTCGGCCACCCACTCCAAGAATCGCAGCGCGGTGAGCAGACCCAAGGTCGGGAAGTTCTCCACCGTGATATAGGGGATGTTGGTGGCAAAATGGTTCGTCTTCTCTTTTAAGAAACTCTTTTCAACGGATGAAAAATCGGACATGGCAAAGGTTGTTGTTTATTTGTATAAGAAACGTTTGATACTCTTCTTGGGAGTCTTGTCGAACTCGTCTTTCTGAAGTTCGATCTTGGAGATCTGGCTGTATTTGGGCAGCAGTTTGTTGATCTTCTGCAGGTTTTCCTTCATCAAGGCTACGATGCGGGAGTCGAACTCCAGCTCGCCACTCTTGGCATAGTCGGGGAACACCAGCGCCACGAGCTTGCCTTCGCGCTCCACCACGACGGACTCGACGACTCCCTCCATGTTGTTGAGTTTGTCTTCGATCTCCTCGGGGTAGATATTCTGGCCGGAGGCGCCCAGGATCATGTTCTTGTTGCGCCCTCTGATGAAGATGTTGTTGTGCTTGTCGATGATGCCGAGGTCGCCGGTGCGGAGCCAGCCGTCCTCGGTGAAGGTGGCCTTGGTGGCCTCTTCGTTCTTGTAGTAGCCCATCATGACGTGCTCGCCGCGGACCAGGATCTCGCCAACCTCATGGTATGGGTCGGCAGAGTCGATGCGGATCTCGTTGTTGGGCAGGATATGGCCGCTGGAACGGGGCACGAAGTCTTTGATATGGCAGCCGCCAATCAGCGGGCCGCATTCGGTCATGCCGTAGCCCACTACCAAGGGAAAACCGACTTTCAGCAGGTTGCGCTCTACATCCTCGTTCAGCGCGGCACCCCCTACCATGAAGTATTTCAACTCGCCACCGAAGGCCTTCATCAGCTTGCTCTTGATGACCTGTTTGATGACACGGTTGAAAAAGGGCACGTGCATGATGCTTTTGATCACTTTCTTGTCCAGCACAGGCGCCAGACTGCGTTTGTAGATCTTCTCGATGACCATCGGAACGGTGACAACCTCGTAGGGATGTACGTCCGAGAAGGCCTTCATCAGCAGGGTGGGGGTGGGGGTCTTCGTCAGGAAGTAGATATGGCAGCCGTTGGCCAGCGGGTACAGGAACTCGGCCAATTGTCCGTACATGTGCGCAAGGGGTAGCATGGAGACGACCTTCCAGCCCGGCTTGTTGGGCAGGAACTTCAGACCTGCGGCAATGTTGGAAGAGAGCGAGCGGTAGGAGAGCATCACCCCCTTGGGCGCGCCCATGGACCCAGAGGTGTAGTTGATGAGTAGCTGGTTGTCGATATTACGGATGGGGAAGGAGAACTCCTCCGGATCCAAAGAGGGTATGTCGAAGTTGGCCAGCGACTCTGTGTCGGCGGTGGAGTAGAGGGTGGCGAAGTCGGTCAGGGAGATGATGGCTTTCATCTGCGGAAGCATCTCCGGGATAGTCCCGTTATCCACCAGTATGTTTTTGTAGGTCTCCTCTTCCAGGATGTTTTTCAGCACGTATGGACCGATGAAGAGGACTTTGGCATCGGAGTGGTTGAGGAGGTCGCGGATGTCGTCTCCGTGGAAGTCCTGCAGGATGGAGACGATGATGCCACCGTAGTTGGCGATGGCCAGGTAGGCAACGGCCCAGTTGGCGCAGTTACGGCCGCAGATGGCGATCTTGTCGCCTGGCTGGATGCCGATGGCCCTGAAATAGTTGCCGATACGCTGTATCTGCGCCGCCACATCGCCGAAGGTGTAATCTATATCACCATTATAGTCGGTGAGGGCGTGCTCGTTCCAGCGTGCTGGGAAGACGTCGTTGAAATATTCAAAGAAATGTTTGGTCATAGAATGGTCAAATTACATAGGTTTGATTTTGCGGGCCAGTCTGGCGCAGAGTCCTGGGAAGAAGCGCTTGATGTGGGCCATGATCAGTTCGGAGCTGCCCACCAGCTGTTCCCGTTTCTCCTTGGCGATGGCTTTGAAGATGATGTGTGAGGCCTTCTCGGGTGTGATGCCGCCCGCCTGGCCCGCGTCCATCTTGCCGTGCCGGCTGCCGTCTTTCTCCAACGAGTTGACGGATATGTTGGTCTGCACGCGCCCCGGCGTGAGGATGGTCACTCGGATGTTGTCCTTGTAGTTCTCCGCCGCCACGGTCTCGAAGAATCCGTAAAGGGCATGCTTGGCCGACGAGTAGGCGCAGCGCAAGGGGAACCCGAAGAGCCCGGCGATGCTGGTGGTGACGGCCAGCTGACCGCCGCCCTGCTCGATCATCTTGGGCAAAACGGATTTTGTGAGGATGACAGGTGCGTAGTAGTCGATGTCCATCACCTTGCGGATGACGGCCATGTCGGTCTCCACGGTGGTGCCCCGCTGGCTGATGCCGGCATTGTTGTAGAAGAGGTCGATGCGCCCGTAGGCGTTCCAGGCGTCCTCTGCCAACTGCATCAGCGCATCGGTCTGCGAAAGGTCGAAGGGGAGGTTGGTCACCGTCTCGGCACCGCGCTGCAGGCACTCCTCACGCACCTGCTCCAAGAGGTCGGGCTCCAAGGCCGTGAGAATGAGCCGCGCACCCGCCTCCGCAAAACGGAAGGCCGTCTCCTTGCCAATGCCGGAGGAGGTCCCCGTGATCCAGACTACTTTATGGGTATAGTCGTTCATAATCTTTTCTCTTTTAAAACGAAGTATGAATAATCGGCGGCAAAGATACTTAAAAAATGGACACCTCCTTCAGGAAGTGCCCATAGTATATAATTCTTCAAAACTAAAAACTAGAAACTTCTAACTTCTAATTCCAAACTTCTAACGGATCTCGTCTATCATCTTCTTGAAGAAAGTGGCCCGTGCGGCTCCCTCGCCCGTGTTGAGGAGGACGGTCTCGCCGTTGCGGATCTGTCCCTCTTCGAGTGCTTTGTAGAAGCCGGCGAAGCAGACGATGGAGGCGGGTCCGAGGTAGATGCCGCGTTCGTCCTTGACGATCTTGCCGTATCTTGCCAGCTCGCTCTCCTTGACCCGCAGGAAGGTGCCCCCGCTCTTGCGCACGATGGGTGCCACGATGGGGTACATGCCCGGGTTGCCGGCCGTAAGGATGGACACGAAGGTCTTGGGATCCGCGATGATGGGATAGTCCTTCTCATAGCCCTCAGGGAAGCCAGCGGCGACCGCTTTGCTCCAGGCCTGCACCATCGGGTCGCAGGTGTCCTGCTGGACCAGCAGCATGCGGGGCAGCTTGGTCTCCGGGAAGGCGGTCTGCAGATCACGGATGCCCTTGTCCAAGGCGATGGGACCGGTGCCACCCGCGACAGCCTGCATATACACATCGGGCATCTTGCCCAACTGGCGCAGGTACTCGAAGACCATCGTCTTCTTGGCCTCCACACGGATGGGATCGATGTTGCCCGTGGAGATGAGCACGTGGTTCTTCTCGTGGAAGTCGTTGGCCTCTTTCTTGGCAAAACCGTAGTTGCCGTCGCATACGACTACCGTCTGGCCGTAGGATTTGATGGCCTTGACGGTGTCCTCGCAGGCGTCAGAAGGCATGAAGACCGTAAATTTGATGCCGGCCTCGGCCAGATAGCGGGCGTAGGCGGTGGCGGTGTTGCCTGTGGAGGCGACACAGAACTCCTTCACGCCGTTCTCCTTGAAGAGGGAGGCGGCCAGCGAGGCGGCAATGTCCTTGAAGGTGTTGCTGCCACCGTTCAGGTCGTTGCGATAGACCATCACCCGACAGTCGATACCGTACTTCTCCTTCGCCAACTTCTCCAGGAAGTCCCACTCCTCAATGGGAATGGCACCCTCGCCGAAGGAGACGATGTTCTGCTTGTCCATGACAGGCAGGAAGTCGAAGTAATGGTAGAAATTGCTCGGCTTGTGCTCGGGCTTGGTGAGCTCGGTAATCTGGTGGTAGTCGGCACTATAGACGACCTCGGCGCGCTTGCAGCCGCAGGAACACTCCTGGTTCATATCAAACCAAATGGCAAAGTCGGGGATGACCTTGCCGCATTGGGTACATTTAAGTTCGTATTTGCTCATGTAACTCTTAACTCTTAACTTTTAACTCTTAATTCTTAACTTCTAACTCCTAACTATTTAATGAGCGCCATATCCGGCATGGGCTTGTCGTAGTCTCCCTTGGCCAGTCTCTCTTTGATGTCGCGGAAGGCGTTCAGCGTGTAATTCACGTCCTCCATGCTGTGGGCAGCCGTGGGGATGATGCGGAAGATGAGCATTCCTGGAGGGATGACGGGGTAGGTGACGATGGAGCAGAAGATGTTGTAGTTCTCGCGCAGATCGACGGCGATGTTGGCGGCCTGATCTACACCGCAGTACAGGTGTACGGGGGTGACGCATGCCTCAGCAGGTCCGATCTCGTAGCCGAGTTCGCGGAATCCTTTCTGTAGGGCGCGGGTGACTTCCCACAGATGGGCCCTGAGACGGTCGCCTTCTTCGCTGCGGATGATCTCCAGACGTTTCAGACAGCCGACCACAATGGGCATCGGGAGCGATTTGGCATACATCTGGGAGCGCATGTTGTAGCGCAGGAAGTTGATGATGCTCTTCTCGGAGGCTACGAAGCCGCCGATGGTGGCCATGGACTTGGCGTACGCGCCGATATAGACATCGATGTCGTCCATGACGCCGAAATGTTCAGAGGTGCCTCTTCCGTGAGGACCCATGGCGCCGAAGCCGTGTGCGTCGTCAATGAGGATGCGGAACTGGTATTTCTTCTTGAGGGCCGCGATCTGATCCAGGATGCCGAGGGCACCGGTCATGCCGAAGACACCTTCCGTGATCAACAGCACGCCGCCGTTCTGCTCGTCAGCCATCTTGCAGGCTTTGGCCAGCACTTTGTCACAGTCTTGGATGTCGTTGTGGCGGAATTTGATTTTCTTGCCGATGTGCATACGGATACCGTCGCGCAGACAGGCGTGGGCCTCCGCGTCATATACGATGACATCATGGGGCGATACGAGAGAATCGATGGTGGACATGATACCCTGGTAGCCGAAGTTGAACTCGAAGGCGGCCTCTTTGTGCTCGAACTCAGCCAGTTCTCTCTCTAATTGCTCGTGGAGGGCGGTCTGGCCGGTCATCATACGGCTGCCCATCGGGTAGGCCATGCCCCAGCGGGCGGCACCTTCCGCGTCAGCCTTGCGGACCTCAGGATGGTTGGCCAGGCCGAGGTAGTTGTTGATGCTCCAGCAGAGCACATCCTTGCCGTTGAAACGCATGTGCGGACCGAGCTCGCCTTCCAGCTTCGGGAATGCAAAATAACCGTCTATCTTCTCACGGTATTGTCCGATCGGACCACCGGAGGACTCTTTGATTCTTTCGAAAATGTCTTTCATAGATGTTGTGTGATTATGGGTTAATAATTAAGTTTATATTATTGTTATCTCTTTATCAGTTTGTGATGATAGATGTGTCCATTGCTGCCAGTAACACGTATCATATAGATTCCTGAGGGTAAATCTTTGATGCTTATAAAAGAATTCTTTCCTTGTGGCGTTGAGATATATTTCATCACTTCTCCTTGTAAATTGAAAATGGTTATGTATTGTATATCAGCAGCTGATAATTCTACATATATGGTGCCGTCCGTGGGGTTCGGATATACCAGCAGGCCGCCGTCGGTGCCGTTCTGTGGAGACGTTCCATGGAACGTCTCCACGAGGAGTCCCTTGGTCTCATCCTCCTCGTAGCAGATGTCGAAGAAGAAGCAGAGCACGCCCTTGGCCATGGCGGAGGAACGGCCCGTGTTGGCCTCGGCTATGCGCTGCAGCTCCACCACTTGCGCGGGCGTGGCCGCGGGCCAGTTGACGGCGGGGTTGTTCGCATTGGGGCGCAGGGTGGCCGCCAGTGTGCGGAAAGCTATGAAATTGTCGAGCTCCGGCTGGGACAGTTGCGCGGAGGATATATTCGACACGTCCGCAGTGCCCAATGCCGTGGCGACTTCCGTCAGCGAGTAGGGGTCGGCGTAGATGCCTGCGGCCGAGTGCCATGCCGCCAGCGTCTGCAGATTCTCCACGCTGTCGCGCATAATGCCGCGCACCGCCGCGTAGTAATTGCTTGTGGCCATCTGT
>JAFYNM010000017.1 GCA_017549765.1 Bacteroidales bacterium | reverse complement strand
TCACCCTGACGGTGCCCGACAAGAAATTCTTCCTGAGCGACGTGCGGAAGCAGGGCTATGTGCTCTCCGACCCCGACGTGCTGAAGAAACAGTATGCCTGCTCCTCCAACCCGCTGGTGATCACGATGGAGACGCCCGACAAACAGGCCGACGACCAGCTGGCCGCAGAGCGGAAACTCCGCCGTCAGCTACAGGCGAAACTGCAACAACGGGAACAGGAGATAGACTCCCTCAAAGAGCATAACAAACTGACCGAAGAGGAGTACCGCCAGGCCCTCCAGCAACTCTATGCCGAGCAGGAGAATAACGAGAAGCTCATCTCCGACATGTCCAGACGCTATGCGGAACTCGACTATGACCTGTTGGACGAGTTCTACCGTCAGGTCTCTTTCTGCATTGAGAATGGTGACCTGCTGAAAGCCGACTCGCTCCTGGCCTCCCGTGGCGATGTCCGTCAGGCGGTGCTGGAACAGCAGCAGAAAGGCCAGGCCTTGCAAGAGCGCAAAAAACAGCTGCGCCGCGCCGAGGCTGTCTTTGCCGCCGACAATGAGGAGATCGCCCGCCGCTGCTATGGCTACTTTGAGAGGTTCTCCGCCCAGTTCCAGAACGACTCCGCCGCCTACTACCTCGAGCTGAGGGCGGAACTCGACACGACGAAGGTGGACTGGCAGCTGGCAGCCGGCAACTTTGTCGATGACTATCTGGCTGACTACCATAAGGCTATCCACTATTACGAGCGCGCCTTGCGCCAGACAATGGCTCAAAACGGCCCCCGCCACCCTTCCGTGGCCACCTGCTATAACGACATCGGAAGCGTCTATATGGGCCAAGGGGAATATCCCCGGGCCTTGGAGTACTACCAGGAATCCATGAATATCCTGAAAGAGAACTATGGTGAGAACCATCCCGACATAGCCACCTTCTACAACAATGTCGGCTATGTATATAAAAACCAAGGGGAATATGCACAAGCTATGGAGTGCTATAAGAAATCCTTGGAGATCAGAAAGAACTTTTACGGCAAGCAACACCCCGACGTGGCGACCAACTACAACAATATCGGTGGGGTGTACTATAGCCAGGGCGATTACGCCCAAGCGATGGAGTGCTTCCAAAAAGCTATGAACATATATGAATCCATTTATGGAGAGAACCATCCCGATGTGGCCACCTGCTATAACAACATAGGTCTTTCCCATTATGCGCAAGGGAATTATGCCCAAGCGATGGATTGCTATCGGAAATCTCTCGATATTAGGAACTTGGTATATGGCGAAAACCACCCCGACGTGGCGACCAGCTATAACAATATGGGGGTCGTATTCTACTCACAGAAAGAGTATGACCAGGCAAAAGAGTACTATCTGAAATCTATGGCTATCTGCAAGTCGGTGTATGGCGAGAATCATCCCGATGTGGCCACCAGCTATAACAATATTGGCTTGGTGTGTTATCTCCAAGGCGATTTTCCCTTAGCAATCGAGTATTTCCAAAAGGCTTTGACCATTCTCCAATCCGTGTATGGCGACGATCATCCTGACGTGGCGACCAATTACCTTAACGTGGGCGGATTGTATAGGCTTCAAGGCGATTATTCCCAGGCGTTGCAGTATTACCGGAAGGCCTTGGCCATTTACCGCTCGGTGTATGGAGAGAATCATCCCGATGTGGCGGCCTGCTACAATAACATTGGCATGGCTTACTATTATCAGGATCAATACCCGCAGGCCCTGGAGTATTTCCAGAAGTCGTTGGAGATCTTGAAGTCTGTGTATGGGGAAGATCATCCCGACACGCAATATGTGATGAATAGTATAGATATTGTCCAAGAGAAGATGCGGAAAGAGTAGAGGACAGGATAATAATTTCCTGTTTTTGCCGTTGCTTATTCTGGCTTTAGCCGTTTTTTTAGATTGTTTTATTGTTTTTATTAAGAGCTTGAATATGAAAAAGTTGTTTTTGTTATTGATGATTGTTGTCTGGACGGGATCCACTCTCTTTGCCCAGAAGGAGTTCACCGCCAAAATCAATCACGCCACTGTCTATCTGCAAGGTGCAGCCCTGACGCATACCGCCACCGCCAACCTCAAGAGTGGCACCTATGACATCCTCATCAACGGATTGAGTCCCGATATCGAAGTCTCCAGCCTGAAGGTCACGGCCAACGGGGTGCTCATCTCCGCCTCCGAGTTCTCCAACGACTTCATTACCCCCAAGGAGGAGAACGCCCGCATCCAAAAGCTGCAGGACTCTTTGGAAACCTATAAGCGACAGCTGCAGGAGGCCAGGGATGAGCTGACGGTCCATACCCATCTGCTCAAGCTGCTCACCGACGGTACACTCTACAACATGCAGCAGAAGGAAGGCACCGTCTCTGTGGCCGACATCAACGCCAATATGGAGCTCTACAAGTCAAAGGCGGGCGCGTTGCAGCGCAGCATCGACCAGGATAGCCGCAATGTGGCCAAACTGCAGGAGACAGTCAACCGTATCCAGAAACAGCTTACGCAGGATATGGCCAAGGACAAGCAGCGCACCGGTGTGCTGCGCCTCTCCGTGAGCGTGCCCCAGACCGTCAATACGGAGTTCACCATCACCTACTTCACCGATATGGCCGGCTGGGTGCCCTGTTACGACATCAACATCGCCTCCATGGACAAGCCCGTGGTGCTGAAGTCCAAGGCGCAGGTGACGCAGGTCACGGGCCTCGACTGGAACAACGTGAAGCTGACCCTCTCCAATGCCACCCCCAACCGCACGAAGGAGGCTCCCGTGTTCAAGACGTGGTTCCTCAACTTCTACCGCCCGCAGTATTCCAGAAAAAACATGGTGGAGGGAGTCCAGCTGGCCCGCAGTAACTCTGTTTCCTATGCTACAACGTCCCTCGAAGGAGTGTCTGCCGTTGATGGCGAGATGGCCTCTGCTCAAAGCAATGTCGCCCCGATACTCATGGACGAATATGTGGAGGTGGATATGCAGGAGGTGGCCGTCAACTACAACATCTCCGTGCCATACGATATCCCCGGTAACGGCAAGGAGCAACTCATCGACCTGAAGAGCTACGACATCAAGGCCGAATACAAATACTACAGCATCCCCAAACTGTCGGACGAGACCTACCTCATCGCCACTTTGTCCGATTATGAGCAGTACAACCTGCTGCCCGGCTATGCCACGGTGACATTCGACAATACCTTTGTGGGCAGTACCTTCCTGCGGCCCAATGCTACCGAGGAGCATGTGACGCTCACTCTGACCACCGACCCCAGAATCTCCGTCAAGCGGGAGAAGCAGAGCGACTACTGCAGCACCAAGCATGTGGGCAGCACGACTACCGTCACCCAGTCGTATCTCATCACGGTCAAGAACAACCAGAACAAGACGGTTAAGCTGACGTTGAAAGAGCAGTACCCGATCTCCAACAACAAGGATATCGAAGTCAAGTTGGGCGATGTGGTCCCGTCCGCCACCTACAACAAGACCGACATCGGTGTCTTGACGTGGGATGTGGAGCTGAAGGCCGGCGAGACCAGAACCTTCAGTGTCACCTACAGCGTGAAGTATCCGAAAGACCGGAATGTGAACCTGTAACGTTAAGGAACTAAAAAGTTAAGGAACTAAGAGGCTAATCGTCTAATCGATGTTAAAATTCAAACAACAAGTTCTGTGGCGTGGTTGGCTGGTTTTGTTGCTCTGTGGCATGATGGGGTGGGGGAATGCCCAGAATCCCTATGCCAGTCGCGAGTATTTTCCCCAGATGGTGAAAAATAACAGTAACAAGGTGTGTCCTTTCACCACTACTACGAATGTGACTTGCCAGCGGGCGACCTTCGAGGACAACTACCTTCATGTCTATGTGAAAGTTCCTCCCGAGTTGTTCCCTGGCCTGAGTGTGTCTCAATGGAAACTCCTTCTGGCAGATCGTATCAGGTTCAATTTCGGTATAAACAGCTATATCAATCCATTGTATGAAGGGGCTTCTGACATCGGCGCGGGTCTGGTATATCATATCCAGATTAAAGAAAGTGATAGATTCTTCAATATCCGCTATTCGCCTACCGAACTGAAAAAGTTCATAGCTGCCCGCAACACGGCACCCTATCAGTCCATAACCAAGTGGCAAGCCCGACTCTCTATTTTTAATAACAATGCTTTTGAAAACAGCACCAAGCCAGAAAACAGCTATTTCCGTCAGGATTCTGCTGTCGTATTGAATGATGCGGATACGTATTTCTATACGGTTTTTAGTGATGCATATTTTGATTCAATCTCTTATTCGGTTGAAGATATCAGAGAACAGGTTGAAATGGGAATCTTGCTTGAACCTGCCAGATATGAGGGTGTCGTAAAATCCGAATATGCGCTGTATTATTGGTTTTACAATCCAGATCATACCGATTGTGTCAAGATGGAAATCCCGTATAAAGAGTTGAAGGATATCTGGAATCATGCCAATCGTCTGGTGCTGGCCGATGATGCCTTCATGCAGCGCTATATGGTGCAATATGCCAAAGAACTCAAGTTATTCGCTCGGGACGAAAAGTTAGAAGACGATATTCTGGATGTGGATGTCCATTTTGAGAACGGATATACCAATTTTGTCTTTACGGTCGTGGATGATTCGCACTTTTTGGAATTGTCGCCCCGGGATGCGGAATTGCTTAAGCAATCGATGCTGCCAGTCCTCAAGCAAGATATCTTTAACGAGGATGACAGTCCGGAAGTGTATGGCGATACGGTAGTTACGCCCGAACTCTTCTACCGCTATATGAAAGGGTTCCGCTATTACTATATCGGAGAGAAATCTAGAAAAACCATTGAATTTACACTTCCGCTAGAAGAGATTATGGCCGCTTCGGATATGGAGATGCCTGCTGATGAGGATTATGAGACACTCATAGCCAGAAACTATGTGTTGGAAGAATACAAACAGTTAGTGAAAGAGTTTTCAAATGCTTGTCCTGTACAGCAAGGAATACTGACGTTCACGGACGCTGTTTATCAGGACAACTATTTGCAAGTGTATGCCACGATGGACTCCACTGCCATGGCCAGAAACGATCTGGATCAGTTTCGTGAGATTATGTCATTGCAGTTGTCCACCTCATACGATGCTGTCTTGTTTACGAAACTGGTTGAACTTGGTTCCGGTGTGGTTTTCCATTTCCAATTTTACGATACTTTGGCAGAGATTCAATACACACCGCAAGAGCTTAAAGATCTCTATGCCAATATGGACGATTCTTTAGTGTTGAAAAAGCAAGCAGAGGCTTTGCTGGAACTGTTTGTACAGAATATGAATAAAGATTGTCCCAGGTTCGAGGAAGGTTTTGGAACCGTGGACTCATTTGTTGTGTCAAATCAACACCTGATTATCAATTTCACGCTGATTGAAGAAATGACGGATCCTTTCTTTATGCAAGGAAAAGACAATATCAAAGAGTTATATCGTATGCAGTATATGAGGGGCAATCCAGCGGATATGGCCTTGTTGAAGATGTGTATAGATGCAGGTTGTGGCATCTGTTACCGTTTTTCAGAAAGGGAAAGGGTCTATACGGGCAAAAAAGCCAAAAAACGTCATCGCTCGCCCAGGATGATCAAGGTCTGCTTTCCTGTGGAGGAGATCCGGCAAATACTGGGTGACGAATAGCTAGGCTTGTTTTTCCCGTGCCACCTTGCGCTTGACGATGTGTCGTATGATGACGAAGGTCAGCAAGATTACAAAGAGAATGATGGCGGAGGCTGTCAATAGTCGAGGATTGGCATTGGGTATGACACCTTCCAGGCACCTTCCCACCATGCTGGAGCCACCACCCCAAAAGGTTATCATGAGAAAAATCATGCCCGACAAGTCGTAGCTGTGCTCGCGGACACCCCGTTGCTTGGACAGCTGATAGCGGTATATGAAATAACACATCCCGGCGAAGAAGGGTAGGGTGATGCATAATCCTATAATGATGGCTGAAGCACTCATGACAGATATTTTTATATGTGAATAACTTGGCAAAAATAATTTTTTTTTTTGATATCAGAAAGGGGAGTGCAATATTAAATTGCATTAGCCGTTTCATAAAAGATGCGTGTTGATTTAAAGGTGCTCTCTATGGCACTTTTTTCTATTTTTGCGTCCTTTATTTATAGCAGATTTGATAATCTTGATTTTCTAGTGTAAGGAATTGATATGTAGGTTGTCTATTGTAGTAGTATTTATAATATGCTTCGCGAAGTTATGAAACGATTGCTCTTTTTGGCCCTTCTTCTTGCCAATTTCTCGGCCCTGATGGCCCAAAGCCGTTACACCATCACAGGTACGATGGTGGATTCCTTGAACAAAGAAAAGGTGATGTTCGTCACCATCGGCTTGATGACGCCGGACACTACCGCCCAGGTGGTGGGACATTCTCTCTCGGACACGAAAGGCATTTTCCAGATGTCGAATATCCCGGCGGGAGAATATCGTTTCAGGGCCACGTTGCTGGGCTATGAGGATATTGACATGCCGTTTTCCGTGACCGGCGACCAAAAGACCATCGATATGGGCGACATATATATGAAGAAGAGCAGCACCGATCTCGAGGAGGTCCAGATTGTCGGGGAGAAGCCTTTGTATATGGTGGATGGCGAGAAGACGCTCTATAATGTCTCGGAAGACCCCACGATACAGTCGGGAACGGCGGCGGACGCTTTGCAGAACGCGCCCGGCGTGGAGGTCGATGTGGAGGGTAATGTGACCCTGCGAGGCGTCTCCTCCGTAGAGATATGGATCAACAACAAACCCTCCAATATGAATGCCGAGGCGCTCAAGAACTTCATCCAGCAGATGCCCGCGGGCAGTATCGAGAAAATCGAGGTCATCACCAACCCCTCCGCACGCTACAGTGCCCAGGGCAGCGGCGGCATCATCAACATCATCACCACCTCCAAAATCAAGAAGAACAGCTTCCTCAGCTTCGGCGTGCGCGGCTCCTCCACCCCCGACATCTCCCCCTTCATCTCTTATGTCTATGCCAATGAGAAGTTCTCCATCAGCACATACCTCAACTATTCCTATAGCATCAACAAGAACAGCAACGAATCCTTTGCCACGATGTTGAATGATGAGGGCGACACCTCGGCCGTAATTCATGGTACCAGCAAGTGGAATCAACCAGACCATAGCTTCGGTCTCTACATCAACGGATCCTACACGCCCGATACGATGAACAGCATCTACTTCTGGGCGGGCACCTATCCCAGTTTTGGCGGCTACACGTATGTGGATTCTACCTATTATCTGGAGTACATATATAATCCCAGCGACCGTTCCTTTTTCAATAGTACCCAACAAGACCTCTTAGGCGGGGGCGGCTACGGCGGCTTGTGGTACGAGCACAAGTTCAACAGCAAGGGCCACAAGATCAGCGCCGACGTGGGCTTCTGGGCCTGGGGTCGTAATCAGTATGGAGGCTCCACGCGAGATTACCTCTATTTGGATTATCTGGACAAAGAGGAGAAACAGCAATCCAAGTACCGTATGTCGAGTTTGAATGCTTCGTTGGACTACACCATTCCTTATCACAAGGATGGGGAAATCGAGTTGGGCGTGTCCGGCGATTTCGACCCAGGGAAGAATTATTACCGTCTCGACACGCTGGTATTCACCACGAATGAGTTTGTGCTGGACGAAATCCGCTCCAAGGATGTGCGCACCCGGGATGGCAGCGTGGATGCCTATGTCACGTTGCAACACCGCTTCGGCGGCTTCACGCTGAAAGGAGGTTTGCGTACAGAATATGAGATCTACAATTTGTTGATACTCAACGATCCCGCATACGATGTGCACAAAGGATATTTGGGGTTCTATCCCTCCTTGCACCTGAGCTACCGCACCAAGAACATGCATAACTTCAAACTCAGCTACACGCGCCGCGTGAACAATCCTAGTGGCGATGACCTTTGTACCCGTATTGATTACGGAGAGGACGGGTATTCCATCGGCAATCCGGACTTGCTACAGACCTTCACCAACTCCATTGAGGCGGGCTGGACGAAGTATATCAACAAGTTCGGCAATGTGGGTATCAACGCCTACTTCAAGAACAGCAAAGATGAGTTTAGCCAGCAGGAGGATGTAGCCTACAGCGATTTCTTCGGGCGTATTGTCACGTTCTCCATGCCGATCAATGCGGGCAAGTCACTCAACACGGGCGCGGAGCTCAATGTGATGTACCGACTCAAGGCCTTCATGAACATCCGTTTCTACGCCAATATGTACTATATGAAATCCTCCTTTCAGTTCCGCGATCAGGAGGAACCTCATGTCGTGGACAATCTGGGCTACAGTTTTCGTCTGAACTTCTGGGCTAAGGCGTGGAATTTCTTGGAGATCAATGCTTCCGCCAACTACCGTTCCAAGAGCGTGGATATGTTCAGGATCACGCGTCCGCGCTACAGCATCGATGCGGGCTTGCGTGCTGAGTTCTGGAAACGCCGCATCTCCGTTCATTTGGATGTGCACGATATCTTCAACTGGAACCGGATGGGCACTGACATCAACAATCCCTATTATACGTCCAGCAGCACCTCTTGGAACAGTTGGATGGGCCGCAGCATCCGCGGCGGCATCACCTTCAAGTTCGGCAAGATGGAGCTGGAGGGAGCCCAGGCCCAAGCCCAAGGCGGCGGCCAACAGGGTGGTGGCATGTAGGAAAGAGTATCTATACTCTTTCCTTTGCCCGTCAAGGATAGAAGTTCTATTAACACTTGTTGAAAATTTTCTGGAAAATGAGTAAATTTACTCATTTTCCGTTTTACTTTATTTGTTTAGTTTTGCAGGGTTGAAATGAATGTTTAATCCTGAAAAAACAACATAATGAAAAAGCTTTTACTTGTTTTGACCTTCATGGTGCTCTCCTTGGCGGCCGTGTTTGCGCAGGCCCCGCAGCGGATGAGCTACCAGGCTGTGGTGCGCAACGCCAACAACACGCTGGTGGCGAACCAGAGCGTTTCGGCGCGCATCTCGATCCTCCAGGGGAGCGTCACGGGCGCGCCGGTGTATGTGGAGAACCACACGGTGATGACCAACACGAACGGCCTGATGACCCTCGAGGTGGGCTCCGGCACGGTGGTGTCGGGCTCGCTGAATGAC
>JAFYNM010000010.1 GCA_017549765.1 Bacteroidales bacterium | reverse complement strand
GTCATCAATATAAGGAATTTCTTCATCTTTTTTAAGTTGTTACATTATTCTATTTCTTTGCGGCATGATTGCTCACGCAGATTTCGCAGATTCACGCAGATCCTCTCTTTGCAACCGCCTCCCCCTGCTCACTGTTCACTGCTCACTCCGCGAAGGCAAAAGTAAAAAAAAAATAGAAACGAAAAAAATCCGTTTCTATTTTTTTATTGGTTGTCCGTCAAAGCGTTAGTACAGCCTGCTGTTCCCCTCTTTGAGTTGCTCGTCGGTGGGCCACATCTGGGTGATGGTGTCCACATCGATGACCACGGGGATGCCATAGACAGGCGCGGAAGTCTTCTTAGCCTCGGGTACTGGGGCCGGCTTAGGGTCAGCCTCAGGGGTCTCCACCTCTCCAGCCGCATGGCTATGCGATTGCGCAACTGCCACAGGCACGCGGGGCTCCGATGAGGTCATCTCAGCCACTGGTGCCTCACTTTCTTCGGCCAGCGACGCGGTGTCCTCAGCCACAAGCATGACCTCCGGGGTGGATGCCGGCTCCACAGTCTTCGGGGTGTGCAGCAACGTCCACAGCAGCACGCCCACGCCCACCACGGACACAGAGCCTATCGTGCATATCCACGGGGCCAGGTTCTTAAGTCCGGCAAAGCGGCGGAACTTGCGCCATGCGGATGCCTTGTATGCATAGTGCGTATCATCCAGTTTTTGTTGTATCAATTGGTCAAAGTCGTTCGTCATAACTTCCTATTCGTTATACAATTTCATAATCTCCTTTTTCAGCCGGTTGCGGGCGTGGTTCAGATGCCAGGCGGAAGTGCTCTCGGAGATGCCCAGTTCCGTGGCGATCTCCGCGTGGGAATAGCCCTCCATAATGAACAGGTTGAAGACCGTCCGCATGGTGGGCGGCAACTGCTGCACCAACCGCACCAACTCGTCCACCGACATCCTTGAGATAGCGTCGTTGGTCTCCACGCTGACCAGGGTGGTATTGGCAACCAACTCCAAGTCGGCAGTGTCGAACTTCAACCCATACTTGCGTCGATAGTCCAGCGCGGCATTGGTCATCACCTTCCGCATCCAAGCTGAGAAAGAACCCGTGTCTTCATATTTGTCAAGGTTGGAAAACACTTTCAAGAAACCTTCGTTGAGCATGTCCTCCGCCTCCTCGGTGCTGCCGGCATAGCGCATGCAGATCGCGAACATCGGACTGTAGAAATGCCTGAACAGCTTATGCTGGGCACGCGGACGGCCTTGTCGGCTCTCCTCAATCCAGCGGGCTACTTTGGCATTTTCACGTTCACTCATAATAGATAACGAAATTGAAAAACGAAATCTTGGGTTCTATGGTCAAAAAAAGTGATTATTTTATCAATTTAAATCCCAGCGACAGCACAAACATATTCTGGATACGGGCTCTGGGATCGTTGGAAGTGGTCCTGTCCGCCGCGATGTCATACCGGCCGTCCAGGGTGAAACGCCAGACATCGATCCCGAGGCCGATCTGGGCACCCCATTGCAGATGCGAGTTGACTTCCCGGTTGTGGACTGCCTCCACAAACTGGTTGTTGACGAGCACTGCCACGCGCGGACCCAAGACCACATGCATCTTGAAGAGGTTTTTGTTCACGAAATGGCATCCCAGGAGCACCGGCACATCCAGAAAATGCTGGCGCATCTGGCAATTGTCGTGGATCTCCCCGACGATATCCCGGAAGTTGGTGTTGCGCAACGAATAGCAGAGTTCAGGCTGCACATAGAAGGCCTTGCCCAGACGGAGGAAAAGGCCTATATCGAAGCCTCCCTGGAAGTCCTGGAAGTTGTCCAGCGACACCGCATTGCCCGCCACCTTGACGCCAAAGGCAACCTGGGCGGAGGCTCTTTCCGGAGCACCGAACCCGAGCAGGATGGCTATCAGCAGTATCGTTAGCAGATGGCGTCTCATATTTTCACAAAAGACATACAACAGTATGGATAACGTCGGTAGCGGGATTTTATTTTATTCCCATCCGTCAAAGATTTCCGGGCCGTAGATATTGTGTTCGCCTTGGTGATGCAGGGCCCACACCTGCGCGAAGAAGGGGCTGTGTTCGCTGAGGTCGTCGTAGTCCCACGCCGGCGGCAGGCACTCGGGGCACCAGTGACCGCCCTCCAGCACCAGCTTGGGCGAGGCCTCGAAGGTGTGGCCTTTATGGCAACGCCACTGCAGCTTCTCGGCAGGGTCGCCGGAATAGGAGGTGGAGAGCAGCTCGCCACCACGGAAGGCAGCTGCCTGCTGCAATTCCTCGACGGTCAGCACCGACAGCGGCTTGGACTCGTCATAACCATGGTCGATGTGGACCGCCTCTTGAGGATCCTTGCTGTCGGAGAGGTCCATGTCTTTCCAGTCGGGGATGTTGCGCCACGCCTCCACGCTGCCGTAATAGGCATGGATACGGTTCATGTCCTGGTGCTTGATCCACCACTGCGTGCCCCACTGCTTCTTGTAGGCAACGGGCAGCATAGCCCCCTTGATGAGACAGGCGGGCGCCAGTTTGGCCAGCTTGAAGAAGCCAGGCAACGACTGCTGCATCTTGGCAAAGTAGTCGTCCACCGGCATATATTCACGGAAGTGCAGATAATGCTCCAGCACATCGGCATCCAGGTAGTACTGCCCATGGAAGTTGCGGAGCACGAACCACCGGCTGTTGAAGATCTTCTCCGGTTTGGGGCAGTAGCAGGTCTTCAGGATCTTGCATTCGAACTCGTAGTTGGTCATGCGGTAGTCGGGACCACTGCTGATGTTGTAGAAGCGGTTCCAGAACTCCTCGGGCACGTCGTCGCCGCACACGTTGGCCAGGAGGCGGCCGGAGTCCTCCACAGTGGCCCACTCCAGCACTCCTTTGATGGGCACATGGAACATGATGGGGTCGAAGTTCTTGAGGATGCCGGGATAGAGGATGCCCGACTGGCGCAGGGAGACCCAGTGCTTGAGTCCGGAGTCGGCGAAGAGCCGCTCCGCCTTGATCTTACTGATGCCGTAGTGGTCATAGACGCTGGCACATACCGGGTCGCCGGTGCGGCCCCAGTGTATCGGGGCGTTGCGGTCGGAGGTCTGCGCCACCGAGCCGATATAGACAGCCTTGATGTCATCGGCATTGGGCTGCGCCAGGATGGCCTTCACCACATTCTCTGCGGCAGTCACATTGACATGCATCGTCTTCTTGGGGTAGTAGTCGGCCGACGGGGAGACCATGCCGCCCACATGGAGCACATAGTCGGCACCCGTGACGCCCGCGAGAACATCCTCATAGCGGGTCAGGTCGCCCCAGACCACCTTGATCTTGTCCATGAGCGGCGACAGCTTCCTGACATTCTTCTCGCTCTTGCGCGCCAGCACTACTATATTATATTGGTCGCCCTTCTTGAGCAGCTCCTGCAGACCGGCCCACCCCATCACGCCAGTGGCGCCAGTCAGAAATACGGTTTTCTTCATTATCTTCAATATTTATTATTCCTGAAAAAAGATCGGCAAAAATAAAAAAATGTTCATCGCGCCGGGACAGGCACCATGCAGAACGCCCCGAACAGTCCGAAGCCATTCTCGATATTGGTGTAGATATGTACAGGCTCCAATAACAGGAAGTTCATATCCAAACCCAGATCATTGTCGTTCAAGGTCTTCTCATACAAATAACAGCCGCGGTCCAGGAAAACCAAATAATAGGTTTCTTCCTCGTCATCGTCATCGTCTTCCTCATCGTCATCGTCCCAGTAGTCGCTACCCTCTTCGGGCAGGTTTTCCTCCACCATGAACCGCATGAGTGCACCGTCACAACCTTCGTCGGAGACATATTGGTAGTCCTTGTTGTTACGATACATCCAGACCGTATAATAATCCCAGTAATAGAAAGTGATCACAGGATCGTCTCCGTCTCCAAAATAATGATGGGTGAACAGCGTTTTTTGCATCAGCGCGTAATAGTTCGCCTCGCCAGGCACGTCTCGCCACTCGGCATAGACGTCACGGTGAGGCCAGTTGTAGATCTCGCCCAGATGCACGTCTCCGTTGGCCGACACCGTGTCGAAACGGAAACCGACATCATGCGAGCGCGGCACCGTGCAGAAGGCTGACACATCCTCGTATCCGGGATAGGAGGCACGGATGTAGTAGGTGCCGCCCTCTTCAATGGGGAACTCCTGCTTTGTAAGGAAAAAGCGTTGCTTATCAGGCAAATAGCCCGCCCGCACCCAGTGGCTTCCATCGGCAGAGAGCTCCACCACTCCGTTTTCAGGATGCAAGGTCTCCTGAGGGGCACTGGTGTATAGCAACGTGGTGTTGGTCAGCAAGATGTAGGTGGTGTCCAGCTGCGGACAAAGGCGGCTGTAGAGCACCAGCTTCTGCGCCTCGTCAAATTCCCGGTCAATCTGCACCTCGTCAACACAAGCGGTGAAGAGCAGAGAGAGGGTGATGGCAACGATCATCACAAGCATTCGGAATAGTGTTTTGATACTCATGGCAACGACGATTTAGAATTTGAAATGATAAGTGAACGTGGGTATGATCGGGAAAATGCTGATTTGTTTGAGTTGATATTCGGCCTTCCCATTGACGAACACCTGCTCGGTGTAGTAGAAGAATGGATTATGGTGGTTGTACAGGTTGTACACGCTGATCTCAAAAATGCTTTGTCCGTTATTTTTCTTATGCGGCTTGATGAACTGCACCCCGATGTCCAAATGATGGAACGGCTTCATGCGGAAATCGTTCTTCTTGCCGTAGTTCTCGACAAATCCGGAGGAGTAAAAAATGAAATCCTCTTGCGACGACAGAAGTTGATTGAGGCTGCCTTCCAGGGTTTCGGCCTCGTAAACCGAAGTAGGCAACGTGACGGCATTGCCGGTCGCGAAGACCCACGACAGCGAAAGGTTGATCTTCTTGGTCGGGCTGTACATCAGCACGATAGAGACATCGTGTCGGCGGTCGTAGCGGGCGAAGAAAGGCTCACCGAAGTTCAGCTCGTCAAACTGCTGTTTGGTCCACGACAGCGTGTAGCCGATCCAGCCGGTAAACTTGCCAACCTCCTTGCGCACCAGAAATTCCACACCGTACGACCAACCCCTGCCAGCGGTCACATTGTCCTCCCACTGACCCTGGGGCTGCTCCTCAAAGCTCTCTTCCAAGACCTGTCCGATCAGATCGGTAAAGTAGGAAGTGCCTTCCTTGTAGGCCAGAATGTTGTTCATCCGCTTGTAATATCCCTCCAGGGAGAAAGAGAGTCTCGGCTTCTTCAAGTCGTAATGGAGGCCGAGGGCCACCTGCTGCGAGCGTTGCGGGCGAACTCGGTCCGTGACAGGCACCCACAAGTCCGTCGGCAGTCCTATCGTACTGGTACTCAACAAAATCATATTCTGGCTCATCATAGCGTAAGAGGCTTTCAGGGCCAGATTCGGCAGGAAGTTGTAGCTCATGGAGAGTCGGGGCTCGGGCGAGAACCAGGTCTTGTGCGGCACCGAAAATGCCACCAGCCGGATACCCGGATTGATGCGGAAACGATTGCGGATGTTGATCTCATCTTCCACATAGACAGCATATTCCAGTCCGCGCTCCTTCTCCGCCTGCCGCAGCGTGAGGGTATCTGCCTTCACGGTCATGGCGTTGGGACGCGCCTCATGATAGGTGACCGCCGCGCCCGCAAGGAGATGGTGCGAGGCATTGGGATGATAGGCGATGTCATATTTCAACGTGTAGTCGCGGATGCCAGAGTTGAAGTCGGAACTGAAGGACTCATTGTCAGGGTCGTTCGGACCATAATAATATTTGTACCTCATATAGGTATTCATCTTGTAGTCGCTGAAGACGAACGACAGATTGGAGAATATCTTATTGGTAAACAAGTGGTTCCATCGGGCAGTGGCGGTAGCATTCTGCCAGAAAAGACCCATCCGGTATTTGTCAGAGTTCCCCACGTAGCCGTCGCTTTGGGCCAGGTGGAATTTGTCGCGTCCGTAGTAGGCGCTGAGGTAAAGTTTGTCTTTCTTGCCGAGATTGAAGTTGAATTTGCCGTTCAAATCGAAGAAGTAGTACCCGGCAGACGAGCCTTGGCTCACGATCTTCATGATCGGAACGATGAACAGGTCCATATAGGTGGTGCGCCCGGAGATCATAAAGGAGGCCTTGTCTTTGATGATCGGCCCCTCCGCCATCACATTGGAGGAGATGAGGCCCACGCCACCCTCGCAATGGTAGCTCTCTTTGTTGCCGTCTTTCATGTTGATGTCGATGACAGAGGAGAGCCGTCCGCCGTAGCGCGCCGGGAAGCCGCCCTTCACCAGTTCCACCGACTTGATGGCATCGCCGTTGAAGATGGAGAAGAAGCCCAGCAGATGGCTGGCGTTGTAGATGGTGGCCTCGTCCAAGATGATGAGGTTCTGGTCGGGACCGCCGCCGCGCACATAGATGCCAGAGGTGCCCTCGGAGGCCGACTGCACACCGGGCATCAGCAGCAGCGTCTTGAAGACATCCTTCTCGCCAAAGAGCATGGGCACCTGTTGTATCTCCTTGGTGGACAACTTGATGGAACTCATCTGCACCTGCTCGGTATTGGACTTCTCCGCCGTAATCTCCACCGTCTCCAGGAACTGGTACTTGGCCAGATAGGCGTCATACTCGCGGTCTTCGGGAGTGGTGACCCACAGTGTGTCGTTCACATATCCGAAGTTGTTGAAGACCAAGAAAAGACCTTCGTGATAGGGCAAAGTGAGGGAATAGAATCCGTAGTTGTTGGTGTTGGTGAACTTCTGCGACACGGGGTCATAGACGAGTCCGCCGGGCAGCGACTCGCGGCTTCCTTTTTCGTATATATGGCCGCTCACGGTAATGTTCTGTCCGCGGAGCACGCCACAGAACAGCAAAAGAGCCATGATCCAGACGACTTTCAGATGTGATTTAAAAGATAACGGGTTATGTATCATAGGACAACCATTTCAAAGAATAGGCGGCGAAGATACATTTTTTTATTAAGTCATGAAGTTATGAAGCTATAAAATTATGGGGTTAAGGAACGAAGAAGTTAAGAAATTAAGGGGGCGCACCATTCCCCTTCTTGAGAAGGGGTGCCCGCAGGGCGGGGTAGTGGAGAGGAGTAAAGAAGTTAAAGGTTGGGTTTTACAAATGATTGTAAATATATATAAATATTTGTGATTTATTAAAATTATTTTTACTTTTGCAGCATGAAAATGAACTTCAACTTCACGAAAGGCGAATGGATCGGGGCGATGGCACTGGCAGCCCTGATATTGAGCAGCTATCTCATTTACTATCTGTACGATGGCAAGAAGAAGACTCCCTACGACTTCACCGCTTTCGAGGCACAGGTGGCGGCCTTCGAGGCGGAGCAGCAGCGCTTGGCGGACTCTATTGAGACGGCACGGGCGCAGGGACAGACCTACAAATACCGCTCCTACACCTACGGGGACACGACACCCCGCCAGGGAAAATACGAGAAGAAGCCGATGTACGAAATCGTCCGTCTCGACCTCAACCATTGCGACACCGATGCCATCAAGACGGTGCCGCAGTTCGGCAGCAAGCGCGCCGCCAAACTGGTGGAGTACCGCGACAAGCTGGGCGGATTCTACAGCTTCGAGCAGCTGAAGGAGGTCTATGTGCTGCAGAGCATCGACACGGCCCTGCTACGCCAATACTTCTTCCTCCGCGCGGAAGACGTGCGCAAGATCAACATCAACACCGCCACCTACAAGGAGCTGATCCAGCACCCCTACTTCGACGCCTACCTCACCAAGACCATCCTCGCCTACCGCGAAAAGCACGGAGCCATCCACTCCCTGTCGGAGCTGCAGCAGATCACCCACGCCTACCCCGAACTGATGGAACGACTGAAACACTATGTGGTCTTTTCACAAAAAGCAAACAACTATTCCTCTACTCCTAACTCCAACTTCTAACTGATAACTGACAACTGACAACTGATAACTAAAAAAATGTATCTTTGCCGCCCGATAAAACCGCAAAGATCGTGAACCTCTTCAAGGCAGACCTCCATACGCACACGCTCTTCTCCCCCTGCGGGGACCTGGAGATGACGCCCGACAATATCATCGATATTGCCAAGCAACGCGGTCTGGACGTCATCGCCATCACCGACCATAATGCGACCCGACACTGCCGGCTGGCGGAGTACTACTCCCACAACCGCGACATCTTCGTCATTTTCGGCGCAGAGGTCACCACCAAGGAGGAGGCCCACTGTTTAGGCTACTTCCCCGACTACGAGACCCTCGATGCCTTCCAATCCTACCTCGACGAACATCTCCCCGACATCCCCAACGACCCAGACTTCTTCGGCGACCAGGTGCAGATTGACGAAGAGATGAACATCGTCTATGAGGAGCCCCGTCTGCTCACCTCCTCCATCGACCAGACCGTCAACCAGATCGCCGACAAGGTACACTCCTTGGGCGGCCTCTTCGTGCCCGCGCACATCGACAAGCAGAAGAACAGTCTCATCGGACAACTCGGCTTCATCCCCTTCGACCTGGACTACGATGCCGTGGAGCTCTCCGACAAGGGCAACAAAGAAGAGATTCTGAAAATACACAAATATCTGAAAAACAAAACTTTCACCCGCAGCTCAGACGCACACTTCCCCGACCGCATCGCCTTCTCGCCCTGCTGGCTCCGCATGGAGACCCGCAGCTTCGACGAGTTCCGCATGGCACTGCACCACGAGAACGGGAGAGAGGTGATATTAGAGTTAGAAGTTAGAAGTTAGAAGTTATCAGTTGTCAGTTATCAGTTTTTTTTCGACAAACATATTCAACAAATATACGAATAAACAAATAAACAACAACAAACATGACCGTAAAAGACATTATTGAGAAAATGAACCTGAAGGTTTACTCTGGTGAGAACAATTTGGGCAACGAGATCAAGGGCGGGTATGTATCCGACCTTTTGAGCGACGTGATGGGCTTTGCCCAGGAGGGACACGCGTGGGTCACCCTGCAGACGCACAAGAACGTCATCGCCATCGCCTCTCTGAAGGAGCTCGCCTGTGTCATTCTCGTCAAGGGCAACGAGCCAGACGAAGACATGCTGGAGCAGGCCAAAGAGGAGGAGATTCCTGTATTGGGCACCACGGAACAGACCTTCGAGGTGGCCGGACAGCTGTACATGATGCTAAATGCGTAAGTCATGAAAGATCTCTCCATGCACATAATGGACATCCTCCAGAACTCCACGCGCGCCAAGGCCACGGAGATCACCCTGGAGGTGCTGGAGGACCATGCCGCCGACTCGCTGACCATCATCTTCAAGGACAACGGCTGCGGCATGTCGCCTGAGATGGTCGAGAAGGTCATCAACCCCTTCTTCACCACCCGCACCACCCGCAAGGTCGGCTTGGGACTGCCCCTGCTGAAGCAGAACACCGAGATGACCGGCGGTTCCCTCGACATCCAGTCTGAGGTGGGCGTGGGCACGGTGGTCACCGCCATCTTCGGACTCACCCACATCGACCGTCCGCCCATGGGCGACCTCGCCGGCACGCTCGTGCTGACCATCTCCGCCTACCCGGACATCCGCTTCCTCTTCCACTACAAACGCGATGAAGAAGTGGACTATCTCCTCGACACCAACGAGATCTACGAGGCACTGGACGGCATGTCCATCAACTCCCCGGAGATCATTGAGTACCTCAAAGAGATGGTGCAAGAGAATATACAATGAAACTATTAAGTTATTAAATTTTGGCAACCTTTTAAATTGAAGAATATGGCAATGATAATCAATACGGTAGAAGGACTTTCAAAAATCGCGCAGGGTGTGCGTGCTGATGGCAAGACCATCGGTCTGGTGCCCACCATGGGTGCGTTGCACGAGGGACATCTCTCCCTGATCCGTCGCGCAAGAGCAGAGAACGACGTCGTGTTCGTCTCCATCTTCGTCAACCCGGTACAGTTCAACAACAAAGAGGACCTGGTGAAATACCCACGCACGCTGGAGAACGATGTGGCTTTGATCGGCGACTTTGCAGACTTCATCTTCGCCCCGACGGTCGAAGAGGTCTTTCCCACCCCGCCTGAGGAGGAATACGACTTCGGGCCGGTGGCCAACGTCATGGAGGGTGCGGCGAGACCCGGCCACTTCAACGGCGTGGGCGTCATCGTAGGCCGTCTCTTCCGCTGGGTGAACCCGCACAAGTCCTACTTCGGCGAGAAGGACTACCAGCAGATCGCCGTCATCCGCGAGTTGGTGCGCATTGGCCAATACTCTACGGAGATCGTCCCCTGCCCCATCGTCAGAGAGCCCAACGGGTTAGCCATGAGCTCCCGCAACCGCCGGCTCACCCCCGAAGAGTTCGAGACTGCCGCACAGATCCACCAGATCCTCCTCAAATCCACCGAGATAGAGGGAGATGTGCCCGAGGTGAAAGCCTTCGTGGAAGAGGCCATCGCCCAGGTGCCGGCCTTCACCCTCGACTACTTCGAGATGGCCGATGCCGAGACCTTGCAGACCGTCCATAGCTTCAGCGAGGCCAAGGGCGTGATGGGCTTCATCACCGTCTATATTGGCGCCGTGCGGCTCATCGACAACATCCGTTATCGCTAACCATCCGTTCCCGCTGCCGACATGAAGATAGTCACGATCATCGGGGCGCGGCCGCAGTTTGTGAAAGCGGCGGTCTTCAGCCATGCCGTGGACCGCGCCGCAGGTGTGGATGAGGTGGTGGTGCATACCGGCCAGCACTTCGATGCCAACATGTCGCAGCTCTTCTTCGACCAGTTAGGCATGCGGAAGCCGAAATACAACCTCGGCATCCACAGCCTGGGGCATGAGGAAATGGTCGCCGCCATGCGCTCACGGTTAGAAGGCATCCTCTCTGACGAGCGGCCCGACTGGGTGGTCGTCTTTGGCGACACCGACTCCACGCTCGCGGGTGCTTTGTCTGCCAAGGCGTGCGGCGTCCGGCTCTGCCATATCGAGGCGGGTCTCCGCTCCTTCAACAACGCCATGCGCGAGGAGTACAACCGCAAGGAGACCGACCGCATCAGCGACCTTTTGTGCTGTCCCACCGAAAGTGCCATCCTGCACCTCCGCCATGAAGGCATCCCGGGCGAACGGATGCTTCTCACAGGCGACATCATGAAAGACGCGACCCTCTATTACCGCGCCCAGGCCGTCGCACCGCAGGTGGCATTGCCCGAAGAGTTCATGCTCTGCACCCTGCACCGCGCCGAAAACACTGACGATCCCGACATTCTGCGACAGCTGATGAAGGCACTGGAGATCCTCAGCACGAAATATCCTGTCGTGTTGCCCCTGCACCCGCGCACCCGCCAGGTGCTGACCGCACAGGGGTTCCCCTTTGAGCAGTCAGCCATCCGTTTCATCGAGCCCGTGGGCTATCTCGAGATGCTGTACCTGCTTCATCATTGCCGGCTGGTGCTCACCGATAGCGGCGGGCTCCAGAAAGAGGCCTACTTCGCCCACAAATACTGTCTCACCTTGCGCCGGGAGACAGAGTGGATGGAGCTCGTAAACCGGCACTACAATTTCATCGTAGGGCAACAACCCACCGACATCATCCGGATGGCAGAGATCATGACGGAGATGCCGGACCTCTTTTCCGACGACCTATACGGCGACGGACATACCGCCGAGATGATTGTGGAGGCGTTGATGCGTTAGCGGGGGTTCGTTCGTGCCGTGCCCTATGGGGTCATGAATCCGATGAAAAACTAAGAAACTAAGAAACTAAGAAATTAAGGAACTAAGAATTGCGGTGGCAAGCGTCAAAGTCAAAGTTCAAAGTCAAAGTTTCAAGCCAACAGCCAATGGCCAATAGCTAATGGCTAACAGCTAATAGCCAACAGCTAAAGTCATAGTCCTTATTTTCTCCATTTCCATGGATGTAATTACGCGATTTTTTATATCTTTGCGCCCTCATTTTAAAAATTTTAAAGACACCATACATGAAAAAGAATTTCACCACCTTGATATTCGCCTTCGTCTGTCTGTTTGCAGGCGTCCAGGGCATGGCTCAATCCGTCACCCGGTCAGAAGCCGACCAAGTATGTCAGCGCTTTCTGATGGACAAACAAAAGATGAAAGCGGGCGACACGCCCACCTTCCAGCTGGCAGAGGTCATGCTGAACAAGGACGGCGAAAGCTATCTCTACCGTTACAACCTCAACGACGAGGGATTTGTCCTCGTTTCCGCCTCCACAACGACGCCCCCGGTGCTGGCCTATTCTTTCGAAGGGCCTTTTGAGATGATTCCGCCGGTACGCGACCTTCTCTGGCTCTATGAGCAGGAGATTGCCTTTGCCGAGAGCCAGCAACTGAAGGCGCTGCCCAAGGCCGCCGCCAACTGGGACCGTTATCTGGCCGCCGAGTACGCTCCCCCTGCCGAGAAAGACACGAAGGTGGACCCTCTGCTGACCTCTTTCTGGAACCAGAACAAATACTACAACACCTACTGCCCCTGGGATGTCGATGCTGGTGCGTACTATGACTTCCGGGTTCCCAACGGCTGTGTGGCGCTGGCCTCCGCACAACTCATGTACTACCATCGCTGGCCCGAGCACGGCACCGGACTCACCTCCTACATTCCCCAAGGTTATGGTATGCAGACGGTCCACTTCACCAACGAGCACTACAACTACGACGCCATGTGCAACCAGCCGACAAGCTACGCCAACCAGATTTCCCGTTTGGCCTATCACTTCGGCGTGGCCATCCGCATGAACTACAACGCTGACGGCTCCGGCGCCCAGACGGAAGATGCCAAAGACCGTCTCCGCCAGACCTTCTACTACGACCCATCCATCACCACCTACTATCGTGGCAACTACATAGACACACTGGTTTCCGAGTACATCATCGCCCTGAAAGACCAGCTGCAACGTCGTCTGCCGGTATATTACTCCGGCTGCACACAACAGCTCAACTCCTGCCACGCATACGTGGTGGACGGCTTTGACGAGGATGACCTCTTCCACATCAACTATGGATGGGGCGGAGCCTCCAACGGCAACTACGCCATCGACAACTTCGTGGCAGGCTATTCCCACTATGACTACAACGCAGAGGCCTTGTTCAACATCTTCCCCTCCAGAGCTTTCCCCGCACCGCAATGTCAAGGACTGCAACGGGTGACACCCTCTTTCGGCACCATCACCGACGGCTCTCACACCGCTTTGCCTTATAAGGCCAACCCCGACTGCTCCTGGATGATCGCCGTCCCCGACGCCATCAGCTACTCCATCCATTTCGACCGCTTGGACCTCAACCCTGGCGTGGACTACGTGACTGTCTATAATGGACCGACCACTGCCTCCGGTGTCGCCGGCACCTTCACCGGCCAAGAGGTACCCACCAACACCCTGAACATCGACGCCGACAGTGTGCTGATCACCTTCACGAGCAACACCACCGTCGACACCAACACCCAATACTACGGCTTCATGCTCAGCTACAACACCGCTCTGCTTGCCCGTTACTGCAACAACATCACCAACATCAACGAATGGACCACCCTCATCACGGACGGCTCCCAGACAGGCACCGACTATAGACCGCAGACCTCCTGCCAGTTCAATGTCAATCAGAATTTCTGCAATGGATATGCCTTCAACTTTGAGAAGTTCGACCTCGGCATTGGCGATTTCGTGGACATCTACAACAACACTACCAATCCGCCCACTTTTTACAAACGTTTCGACATCAGCAACATGCCGAACGGCAACTATATCGTGCCCTTCCGCCGTATGAGAGTGCAGTTCGTCTCCGACAACTACGACCAGCGCGACGGTTTCGCCATGCGCTATTTCACCATCACCAGTGTGGAAGAGAACAGCGGCATCGAAGACCTGACCGTCTATCCGAACCCCGCCACCGACCATATCTTCATCAAGTTCTCCATGGAGGAGTCCACAGATGTTACCTGTCGGCTGATGGACGCTACCGGCAAGGTGATCGCCGTAGATCAGCTCGAGACTTTCAGTGGCGAGAACACCCACACCATCCAGACCTCCTCTCTGGCCAAGGGTTTCTACATGCTGGAGATCAGCACCCCTTCCGGCAAGACCATCCGCAAGGTCATGGTTCAATAAAATCCTGCCCGATGAACGGAGACCCTCGGTTATATCAGCTTTTAGAGCAACTCGACATCTCGTTTGAATATCTGGAACACCCGGAGGCACCCACCATTGAAATTGCCAAGCAATACTGGGCCGGCCATGATGCCAAGCACTGCAAGAACCTGTTCTTCCGAAACCACAAAGGAAACAGGCACTATCTTGTGCTGCTGGACTGTGACCAGAACATGGACATCCACGCCATCGAGAAGCAACTGCACCAAGGGAAGCTGAGCTTCGCCTCAGAGCCACGGCTCATGAAGTACTTGGGCGTACATCCCGGCTCCGTCACCCCCTTCGGCCTCATCAACGACACCGAACATCATGTGCACGTCTTCATCGACAAGAAACTGCAAGAGGCAGAGAAGGTGAGCTTCCACCCCTGCATCAACACCGCTTCGCTCATCATCCGTCGGGAAGACCTCATCCGTTTCCTCGACCACCAAGGCAACACCTACGAATGGATCGACCTGTATGCCTAATCATCAACGAAAAAAACAATCATATCACAATGAAAAAAATACTGACTTTTCTACTGTTGACGGCCACACTGTTCTCTTTCTCCTCCTGTAACAAAGGGGAAGGCACCGGCGGTCGCGGCACCATCGAGGGCAATGTCTATCTGGTATTGCACCCCGACGACAACTATAACCTGGACAAGGACACTGTCTTGGCCGCCAAGGAGGACGTCTTCATCGTCTATGGCAATGACTCTTTCTACGGTGATGATGTGGAGACCGACCATACTGGCCATTATATCTTCAGATACCTTCGACCCGGCAACTATACCGTATATGCCTACTCCACCAAGCCCTCAGGCGAGCGGGTAGCGGTGGCGCAGACTGTCACGTTGGGCAAGGGGGAGACCGTCACGGTTCCCGACATCTACATTCATGACGGCAAGGCCTACGGTACCTCTATCGTCAAAGGGCAGGTGTATGCCACCTACATCGATAAAAACGGGAACGTATTAAGCACCGGACCAGCCTACAACCACCGCATGTACCTGCAGCGCGTGGGCGAGGCGTTCCCCTGCGACGACGTGCGCGCCGGACTGGACGGCGTCTTCATGTTCCAGAAAGTGACCCCTGGCGACTATATCGTCTTCACCACCAGCATCTACAATGAAGACGAGATTCCGCTCATCGTCCAAAAGACCGTCTCCGTCATCGAACCCGACGCCATCGTGGAGATCCCCGACAGATTTGAGGTCACCATTAAACCTTAAGCGTGAATACCACTCATTGTAACTCATTCTAAAAAAACAAGACAATGAAAAAGTTATTGATAATTGTGTGCCTGCTCACCCTCTCTTTGGGTGTGGCATCTGCACAATCTTCCAAACAGGAGAACCGCAAGAACCTGACCGTCAAGGAGTGGAAGCGTGGCAACGCCGGCAAAGGCGCCCGCTATCTGGACCACGTGACCAAATATGACGCCCAAGGCCGCAAAATCGAGGAGATTGAGTACAACTCCTCTTCCAAGATGGTCAGCCGCTGCACATACACCTATAACGAAAACGGCAAAGTGAAGCAAGAGGTGGTGTACGACGAGCGCAACAAAGCAATCCGCATCCGCAAGTTCGAGTACAACAGTGACGGCACCAAACACAAGCAGTACAACTACTCTCCCGACGGCAAATTGATATCTGTCAAGGAGTTCGAATATATCCGATAAGACAGTCCTTGTGTGCCATGAGTGAGGAGACTTTCAACGACAACCACTTCGCGTTTCTGGACAGTATCCTGTCTGGCATGCAACCTATCACCCTGGAGGAGATGAAGACCGTCAAGCTGATGAACCGCACCGACACCAAGTATCTGACCAACCGGCAGACGCTTCGGGAGATGGCGCAACATTGGGAGTCGTTATTCTATGTGCAGGACATCGACGGGCTTCGCTCCGCACGCTACACCACGCTCTACTTCGACACTCGCGACGCGCTGACCTATACCATCCATCACAACCAGCGCCTGCATCGTCAGAAGATACGCCAGCGCCACTATCTGGACACTGGCAGTATCTTTTTGGAAGTCAAGAACAAGATCAACACCGGGCGCACCAAGAAAAAGCGCATCGAGATCCCGGAGCACGCGTGGGGCACGTTATACGAACATCCCGAGACGGCAGAGTTCCTCCGCCAAAAGGTGTGGGTGACCGACGAGCCGCTGACACCGCGACTGCAGAACCACTTCCAACGTGTCACCCTCGTCAACAGAGCACGCACCGAGCGCATCACCATCGACAGCGGCATCCGGTTCCAGAACAAGGTGTCCCAATGCGAAGCGGATGTCTCCGATCTCGTCATTGTAGAGGTGAAGCAGGACGGCAACAAGTCCTCCGACTTCAAAGAGCTGTTGCTCAACGCCCGCGTGCCGCAACGCGGCCTGAGCAAATACTGCCTCGGCATGCTTCTCACCGATGAACAGATCAAATACAACCGTTTCAAAGATAAAGTGCGTTATGTGAGCAAACTGATCGGCCAGCCGCTCCAGATTTGCAGCGAAAAGAATATTCATTAACAAAACGACATATTATGTTTCAATCAGATTTCCCAGATTATGATCCTGAAATAGCCCGGCAGTTCGGCGTTAACGAGATGGACAGCAGCCAGCTCTTCGGCATCCCCTGGTTCGACGGCCCCTCCCTGTGGCAACTGCTCTTCCGCTTTGCCATCAACCTGATTGTGTGCTGGATCATCATAGGCCTCTTCTACTATCGCAAGAGTCACCGCAAAGACTACTACTTCACCTTCATGCTCTTCAGCATCACCATCTTCTTCATGATCTTCCTGATGGACAATGTGAAAGTGCAAATCGGCTTTGCATTAGGACTCTTCGCCATCTTCGGCATGATCCGGTACCGGACCGAGACCATCCCCATCCGGGAGATGACCTATCTGTTCGTCACCATCGGCATCTCTGTCATCAACGGTTTGGCCATGACCACCAGCTATGCAGAGCTGTTCTTCACCAACATCTTTGTGGTGCTGGCCGTCTGGTTCTTCGAGTTCATCCAAGGGCGAAAACAACGGATGGAGACCAAGATCATCCTCTATGAGAAAATCGAGCTCATCAAGGCTGGACGCGAGGAAGAGCTGAAAGCCGACCTCGTGGAGCGTACCGGCTTGGATATTCTGGACGTGGAAGTGGGTCACATCAACTTCTTGAAAGACACCGCCTATGTGAAGGTCTATTACAAGCCCGCCTCCTCCCAAGCCAACACCATCAACCATCTCACCAAGGTGAAATCAGATAAATACTTCAACGCATGAGCCTGAAAAAAACACTGCTATTCCTTTGCTGCGTGACACTGTCCGTCACCTGCCTCCGCGCTCAGACCTTCGAGACAGGAGGCATCGTCGGGGTGGAATACGACCAGAAGATACTGAAGGGCTGGCATTTCAATGCAGAGACGCAAGTGCGTTTCGACCACAACTTCACCCATTACGACCGGTGGAAGATTGCCGTGGGCACCGACTACACCTTCTGGAAGAAACGTCTCAAAATTGGCGCCACCTATAGTCTCATGAACTATCAGGACGACTATGGCTATTTCGACTGGCGCCATCGCATCACGGGCTCGCTCTCCATCAGCCAGAAGTTTGGCATCGCCAAGCTCAGCTATCGCGCCGCCTTTCAGAGCACTTTCCGCGACGAGAAGCGAGGCAATTACAAGTTCAACCCCAAGACCTACATGCGCAACCGGCTGCAATGCACCTTCAGCATTCCCGAAAAGCCCGTCAAAATCTACGTCTCCGAAGAGTTCTGGTGGAGACTCTACCACCCGGGCAAGAACATCATCGACGAACTGCGCACCACGGTGGGTGTGAAGTACACCATCAAGAAACACCACACCCTGGACTTCTTCCTGCGTCTGTCTGACGAGGTGCAGGTCAAGAACCCCGAGCACAAGCTGATGGGTGGCATCGTGTACGAGATAGACTAAACTCAGCTTGAAACTCATCAAGTTGCTCAACAAAGTGATGAAGTTAAGAAACTAAGAAGCGCCACCGTAAATCATAGTCCCTGTCGTAGTTCAAAGCATCAACTGATAACTGATAACTGACAACTAACAACTAATAATATGAGCAAATACAACATCAAAATCACGATTCTTTTTATCGCATTGAGTTTTATTTCCTGGCCTTCCATGATGGGGCAATCGGCACGTGCACAATTGCGTACCGCTCCCGATGTGCATGATGCCAGTCAATTTGTAAACCTCACCGACGTGGTGCCCGACGCCATCTTAGAGATCCGCTACTTCAGCACCTATAACTTCGTAGGCTCACGCATTGACGGTTACCTGCAGCCTACCGCTCTGATGACCAAGCGTGCCGCCGACAGTCTGAAAGTGGTAAGCGACGAGGTGATGCGCATGGGCTACAGGCTCAAGATCTACGACGCCTACCGTCCCCAGATGGCCGTCGATCATTTTGTGCGCTGGGCTGCCGACATTCCCGACACCTTGATGCGACAGTATTTCTATCCTGAAGTCGATAAGAGCCTGTTGTTCGAACAAGGCTACATTGCGGCGAAGAGCGGCCACACGCGTGGCTCCACCGTCGATCTCACCCTTTTCGACATGACCACGGAGAAGGAGGTCGATATGGGCGGCACCTTCGACTGGTTCGGCGAGGAGAGCCACCCCGACTTCGGCGGAGACCCGGAAACGGGTGTCTATAACGGGAAACCGTCTCCCGCCGGCCGCACCATCACGGAAGAGCAGTTCCGCAACCGCATGATTTTGCGGAAGGTAATGTTGAAACACGGATTCAAACCCGTCGATAGCGAGTGGTGGCACTTCACCCTGCAAGACGAGCCATATCCGAAGACTTTTTTTGAGTTTCCAGTGGAAGAATTGAGATAGCTTAGGTCTAAGATCAGGTTTCCAGATTCCGAAACTTATTTTTGAACGTTTTTCGTACCAATTGTTTTTGTATATTTGCCGCCGTTAAAAATAACCTTTTGAATTTCCTTCAAAAGGTATATTTCAATCATTTAGGGCTATTTTTTGGCACAAAAAACATCCAAAGAGTATGACTATAGAGCTTTTAAAATCCAAAATACATAGAGTCAAGGTCACCGAGGCCAACTTGGACTATGTCGGAAGCATCACCATCGACGAGCAGTTGATGGAAGCTGCTCATCTGATCGAGAATGAGAAGGTGCAGGTGCTGAACGTCAATAACGGCGAGCGGTTGGAGACCTACGTCATCAAAGGAGCGTACGGTTCCGGCGTCATCTGCCTGAACGGTCCCGCCGCACGCAAAGCCTGCGTGGGCGACATCGTGGTCATCATCTCCTACGCCTCCCTTGACTTTGAAGAGGCCAAGCAGTTCAAGCCCTGGGTGATTTTCCCAGACAAAGACAATCATATCTGATATGTTTTTGGTTAAGAAAATAAGAAGTTAAGAAGTTAAGATACTATGTACAAATTGATACTTATACGGCACGGGCAGAGTGAGTGGAACCTGTCGAACCAGTTCACCGGTTGGACAGACGTGGACCTTACCCCGCAAGGCATTGAAGAGGCGAAAGAAGCCGGCCGCATACTGAGAAACTCGGATTTGGACATCCGTTACACCTATACATCCTATCTCAAGAGAGCCATCAAGACGCTCAATTACGTACTGGAAGAGATGGACCGCATGTGGCTGCCGGTGGAGAAGACCTGGCGGTTGAACGAGAAACATTACGGCATGTTGCAAGGCCAGAACAAGAAAGAGGCCGTGGCGGTGTATGGAGCAGAGCAAGTCACTTTGTGGCGCCGCAGCTATGATGTGGCCCCGGAGCCGCTGCCGGAGGACGATCCGCGGCATCCCAAGAACGACATCCGCTACCAAAGCATCAAATACAAGGAGGCACGTCCCGGCACCGAGTCTCTTTCGGACGCCACCCGCCGTATCATCCCCCTCTGGAACGTCGATATCGTGCAAAAACTCCGCCAATACAAGCAAGTGATGGTCGTCGCACACGGCAATTCGCTCCGCGGCATCATCAAGTTCATGAAGAACATTTCCAATGAGGAGATTGTCAAACTCAACATCCCTACCGGCATCCCCTATCTGATGGAGCTGGACGATGACATGCAGGTGGTTAGCGACCAGTATCTGGGCGTGACAGAAGAGGAACTCAAAGCAAGACAAGAAGGAGTCGCCAATCAGACGAAAGCATGACCTTGACACCCCTTTATTTCTTCATTTTTTTACTTTTTTTCGACAAAAAACAACAATTCTACAAATAAACAACTCAACATTTCAACATTTTTATTATCTTTGCGCTCGTTTTTTGAAAGATATTTATTTCATCATTCATCAAAATAATTAATCACTTAAAACCTTTTTGATTATGCCACAAAAAAGAAGAAATGTAATCATTATTGGTGCTGCAGGAAGAGACTTCCACAATTTCAACACCTTTTTCCGCCACAACAAAAACTACAACGTGGTAGCTTTTACCGCTGAGCAGATCCCCGGCATCGACGACCGTTGGTATCCGAAGGAGCTGGCCGGTGAGGATTTGTATCCGAAGGGCATTAAGATCTATCCAGAATCCAAGTTGACCGAACTCATCAAGGAATTCAACGTGGACGAGTGCGTGTTCGCATACAGCGACAAGCCCTATGCTTACGTGATGAAGATCAGTGCTATCGTGAACGCTGCCGGCGCTAACTTCTGGTTGATGGGCCCGAAAGACACGATGATCCCCTCCAAGAAACCGGTCATCGCTGTTGGCGCTACCCGTACAGGCTGTGGCAAGTCCCAGACTTCCCGCAAAATCATTGAATACCTCGTTGGTATGGGCTTCAGAGTGGTCGCCGTTCGTCACCCGATGCCGTACGATCCCGATCTGAACAAACAAATCGTCCAACGCTTCGCTTGCGTGGATGACCTCAAATATCAGAACTGCACCATCGAGGAGATGGAAGAGTATGAACCGCACGTGGTGACCAAACGCAACGTCATCTACGCCGGTGTTGACTATGAGGCTATCCTCAAAGGTGGCAAGACCAAAGATCCTCAAACCGGCAAGTGGATTGAGATGGCTGGTGCCGAGAAAGATCCCGACGGTTGCGATATCGTATTGTGGGATGGTGGTAACAACGACTTCCCGTTCTACAAACCGGACCTCACCATCGGTGTTGCCGACCCGTTGCGTCCCGGCGCAGAGGTCAGCTACTATCCTGGCGAGGTGGTCGCTCGTATTGCTGACGTCATCGTCATCAACAAGATCGACTCCGCTTCTTTGGAGAACATCAACATCGTTCGTAACAACCTGCGTGAGATCAACCCGACTGCCAAGCAGATCGACGCTGCTTCCATCCTCACCGTTGACAAACCTGAACTGCTCAAGGGCAAGAAAGTGCTCGTAGTGGAAGACGGTCCGACCTTGACCCACGGCGAGATGAAGATCGGTGCCGGTACGGTTGCCGCCCAGAAGTATGGCGCTGCCGAGCTGATCGATCCTCGTCCTTACACCGTTGGCGAGCTCACCACCACGTATGAGAAATATCCGAACATCGGCACCTTGCTGCCTGCTATGGGCTACGGTGCTAAACAGATGAAGGACCTCGAGAAGACCATCGCCAACACTCCGTGCGACGCTGTGGTCATCGGTACTCCTATCGACCTGCCGCGCTTCATCAAGATCAAACAACCCGTTGTGAAGGTTGGTTATGAGCTTCAGGAGATCGGCACCCCGACCTTGAAGGATGTTTTGGATGATTTCATCAAAGCACACAACCTCAAACCGAGAAAGAGAAGAAAATAATCCTTCTCTCTCGAACACAAAAAAGAGTGGACTCAAGGGCCCACTCTTTTTTTTTACAAAAATGTCTTGCATATTCAAAAAATTATTATCTTTGCGGCGCAAAGTACTTTTGAAATATGGAGCGAAAAGAGATTGAAAAAACACTGACCGACATTAAAGAGATGATGAGTAAGTCGTCTCAGTTTCAGGCTATTAGCGGATGGTCTATCGTCATCGTGGGACTGTATGCATGCGTGGCGGCGGTCATCGCAGCGGGCATCATCGGATTGGAAATTCCCTTCCTGCACCGCGATATGGGACTCGCGCCTCTCGGCATCCGGATCACCACGGCCATTGTGGCGGCACTGGTTCTGCTTGTCATCTCGTCAGCTACCGTGACTATCATGGCTTACGCCAAAGCCAAACGTCACCATCTGCCTTTTGGCTTCGACAGCCGGATGCGTAAGATGATGTTCAGCTTCATGATCCCCATGGTGGCGGGCGGTCTTCTCTCGTTGGCCATGATTCTGCAAGGCCATTACGGACTCACCTCCTCCATCATGCTCATCTTCTACGGCCTTGCCCTCGTGGAATGCCAGCACTACACCTACCCCGCCATGCGCTTTCTGGGCTATGGTGAAATCCTGCTCGGCCTCATCGACTGCTTCGTGGTCCATCAAGCCCTCCTTTTTTGGTTCCTCGGCTTCGGCGTGCTCCATATCCTCTTCGGCATCCTATATATCATGTTGTACGAAAAAAAATCCCGCTAACATGACGTTCATAGACGGACTGAACAAAGCTTTCGAGAACAAGGTGCGACTGGGCGTCATGTCCATCCTGATGGCCAACGGTGCCGCCGACTTCACCACACTGAAGACGTTGTTGGAGGTCACCGACGGCAACCTGGCCAGTCACACCCGCTACCTGGAGGAGGCTGGCTACATCCGCTGCGAGAAGAAGTTCATCGGCCGCAAGCCCAACACCCTCTTCTCCGTCACGGAGGCGGGACGAGCAGCTTTCACCCAGCACCTCCAAGCCCTCGAAAACCTTCTCCAACTGAACAAATAATTTTTTTTTGACCTTTCCACTTTGAAATGCAAAGTTCTTTATAAACAGAAATTCAGCCAATAGCCAAAGGCCGACAGCTAAAGAAAAAATCAGTATAAACCCTTTTAAATTTCAACATCATGAACAATTTTTCAGAAGAAAATCAACCGTATGACGCACAGCCGTCATCCAATCGCAACCAACGGGGAGTTGCCCAGAAAGGCAATTCCAAACTCAGTCAGGCCAAGTTGGGCTTGAAAATCATCATTATCGTGGTAATGGGCCTCCTGATGCTCATCCCCCAGCACATGATCCTAAGTCTTATCCGAGAGCGCAACACCAGCTCCCGCGATGCGGAGTCAGAGGTGGGCCGTATGTGGAGCCGTGAGCAGACGATCGTGGGACCTGTCGTCCTCATTCCGGGCAGGACAGAAAAAATACCGGACGCCTATCTGTTGCCGGAGGAGTTGACAGTCAACGGGGACGTTCAGACGCAAAAGCTGCATAAAGGCATCTTTGACGTTGCGGTCTTCACGTCCGATCTTGACATGCATGGCAACTTCCAGTGGTCGAAGTTGGAGGAAATGGGCATTCATCCCGACCAATACGATTTTGACGGAGCGCGCCTGCTCGTCGGTCTGGGCGACTTGCGGGGCTTGACCGACAATGTGGTCTTCACCTTGGGAGGCAAGGATTACAAGATGGGATCGGGCCAAGACAAGGAGTTGGGGGCAGTCATCGTCAGTCCCATCAGTCTCGCCGAATTGATGACCCATGACAGTGCAGAGTACCGAGTGAAATTGGGGTTGAAAGGATCCCGTAATCTGCATTTCTTCCCAGTGGGCGGGGCCACGAGTGTGCATCTGGTCTCCAACTGCGCGACACCCAATTTCCAAGGCAACTTCCTGCCCGTCACACGCGAGGTGAGCGACCAAGGGTTCGAGGCCACATGGAAAGTGCTCTCCCTCAACACCAGTCTGCGCGAAGTGATGACGGACTGGAGTCGGAGTTTTTGGTACGACAACGAGAACGGGGAGAGTTTCGGGGTGGAGGTGCGCCTGCCGGTGGAACAGTACCAGCAGAACGAGCGTTCCATCAAGTACGCCTTCCTGATCATCGTGCTGACCTTCGCGACTGTCTTCTTCGTGGAGATCCGCACGGGCGTGCGCATCCATCCGGTGCAGTACTTGTTGGTAGGTGTCGCGCTGTTGCTCTACTATACCTTGCTGCTGTCGTTCAGCGAGCATGTGGTCTTCTGGGGCGCCTACCTCATCGCATCGGTGATGACCATCGCGCTCATCACCATCTTCATGGCGGCCATCCTCAAGGAGAAGAAACCGGCTTTGCTGGTCGGCGGACTGCTGGCCGTCCTGTACGGCTTCATCTATATCCTGATGCAGATGGAGACTTACGCCCTGCTCGCCGGCAGCATCGGACTGTTCATCATTCTCGCGGTGGCGATGTTCATCACGAGCCGGATCAAGTGGTATAATTCATAATCCACTGCTTTGAAAAACGGACTGACGATCGTCAGTCCGTTTTTTTTGTATTATCTGTTCAACATTTTGATTTTATACTGCACAAAACTTTTAAGGTCTGGACTTCCCAATATTTCAATATCGTCATAGAGGCCCAAAATAAACCGGGTGATACCGTCAAAACTGCAGACATCTGTCTGGAGAAGATAGCGATTCCCTTCAATCTCAGTGAGGTACTTGGTGGAAAGGGGATATTCTTCCATTAAGAGGTTGGCAGCCCTGAGCGACAATTTGAGCTGAACAGGGAATCTTTGGGTGCTGTGAATGCGGAAAATATCCACAAAGCCTGTCTTGTGTTTTTTTTCATATTTCCAAGATTGGAGAGTGGTTTCCACATCGCCAATCCTGGCGATTTTGAATATTTTGACTGTCTTGCTGCTGATCTCATAGCACCAGATTTGATCCAATGTGTCGGTGAAGGCATAGGGTTCAACCAACCGGTCAGAGGTGGTGTTGCTATGTGAGGAACGGTAATTTTTCAGGATTACCTGTTTGCGCATTCCAATGGCATCTATCAACAGTTGGATATGTTTCATGTCTTTTTTTTCAAAAGCCACTTTGGCGATGGCTTTATAGTCATACAGCGCATACAGTTTCTTCTTGAGCAGTTCTCTGGTTCTGGTGGTTGGCTCTATAGAGTCAATGGCGTAGTTCAGAATAACTTCCTCTTCTTCCGAGAAATGCAGTAATTCACTGAGGTGTCTGGTCAATTTGTTAGTGGCAGTTTCCAGCCGATACACGCCATGTTCGTTTTTTTTGACCACAAAACCGGCTTCCCGGAAAGAGTCAATATACCGATACAATGTCCGTGGGGTGAACTCGAACCGATCGCATATCTCCTCGTTGGTGGCGTATCGATTGTTGGCTAAAGCCATTAGCAGTTGTAGCTCCCGTACAATTCTTGGCTGATCCATATTCATTCTATTTTATTCATGATATCATAATCATGCGGCAAAAGTACTATATCTTAGTGACAAATCCTGTCACAAAATAAAAAATGGTGAAAGACAAGAGATGTCATGCTTGGTTTGTTTTTTTGCACTTGCAATAATCAGGAAAGAAAACTCTCCGATTATTGGAATACAAGTAATTATTAAACACGCTAAAAACAAAGAAATATGGGCCTTTTAATCATCATCGGCGGAATCGCATGGATTATTGAAACTTTCTTCGGAATCTTTATGGGTAAAGAACCTCGTAGCTAAAAATGCAACACAAAAATAATCATCTTATGAGAAGATTTTGTTTTCTCCTATCATTTTTCGCTGTGGCCGCATTGTTGGCTATGAGTTGCACCACCACTTTCCGTGCTGTCTCCTCTTCTTATTACGACAGTACCGTGGCTACGATCTCGGAGCAATTGTCTGAAAAGGGCTTTACCCTGAGCGGAACTGCCAATGAGACAAAAAACGAGGTGTCCGTGTCTGGCACTTCCTATTCCTATTATACCGGCTATGGCAGTGCCATGAAGAACAACTACTGGCAATATCAGGAATACAGCTATCTGGATTCCGACAACAACAGCGTCTCATACACGGTGAAGTTCCAGTTGAAGAAGGATTCCAAGGGACAGGAATATGTGCAAGACCTGAGTGTGAGCAATTGTAGTGCGAGCAAAGACTACAATACAATATGCGGAATGAATGGGATTGTGCAGAGCAACATGCAGAACACGATTAACAATCCCGATGCTGTGGTGACAGTGGTGGATCAGAACAGTACCATCCTAGGTGTCACGCTGGGTGGTCTCGGCGTGGCGCTGCTCCTGACATTATTATTGGTTCTCCTATAGATTAGGCGAAATAGGCGCAGACCCCAAACTTGCACAATCCGAGCAAGTTCGCATGAATTCAAAAAGAAGGGAGAGGAAGTCAAACAACATCCTCTCCCTAGCTATGGTTCTATCAGGAAGAAACTATCCTCTGAACGGGAAGTTCTTGCCCGGGTAGATGGCTTGGCTGCCGAGCATCTGCTCGATACGCATCAGTTGGTTGTACTTGCAGATACGGTCGGTACGGCTGGCGGAGCCGGTCTTGATTTGGCCTGTGCCGAGGGCCACGGCCAGGTCGGCGATGGTGGTGTCCTCCGTCTCGCCGGAGCGGTGCGACATCACGGCCGTGTAGCGGTTCTTCTGCGCCAGGGAGACAGCGTTGATGGTCTCGGTGAGCGTGCCGATCTGGTTGACCTTGATGAGGATAGAGTTAGCCACGCCTTTGTCGAGGCCCATCTGGAGGCGCTTCACGTTGGTGACGAAGAGGTCGTCTCCCACGAGTTGCACCTTGTCGCCGATGGTGTCGGTGAGCAGCTTCCAGCCGTCCCAGTCGTCTTCGGCCATACCGTCTTCGATGGAGATGATCGGGTATTTGGAAGTCCAGTTTTTCCAGTAATCAACCATCTGGGCGGGGGTGAGTTCCTCGTTGGTGGACCATTTGAGGCGGTACAGTTGTTTTTCGGTATCAAAGAATTCGGAAGCGGCGGGGTCGAGTGCCATGCACACATCCACACCGGGCTTGTAGCCGGCCTTCTCGATGGCTTGCAGGATCACCTCCACAGCCTCCTCGTTGGATTTGAGGTTCGGTGCGAAGCCGCCCTCGTCGCCCACGTTAGTGGAGTAGCCTTTGCCTTTGAGGACCTTCTTGAGGTTGTGGAACACCTCGGCGCCCATACGCACAGCTTCGGCGAATGTGGGAGCGCCGACAGGCATGACCATGAACTCTTGGAAATCCACGCAGTTGTCGGCGTGGGAGCCGCCGTTGAGGATGTTCATCATCGGCACAGGCAGCACGGTGGCGTTGCAGCCGCCCACATAGCGGTAGAGGTCTTGGCCTGTCTCCTGAGCGGCGGCCTTGGCGGCGGCGAGGGAGATGCCGAGGATGGCATTGGCGCCCATCTCGCCCTTGTTGTCGGTGCCGTCGATCTCAATCATGCGGTTGTCGATCTCGGCCTGGTCGCTGACTTCCATGCCTTCTATCTGTTCAGCCAGCACGTTGTTCACGTTCTGGACTGCCTTCAAAACGCCTTTGCCTAAAAATCTGGACTCGTCGCCATCGCGAAGCTCCACGGCCTCATGCACGCCGGTAGAGGCGCCGGAGGGCACAGCAGCGCGACCCATCGCGCCAGCAGCGGTATAAACATCAACTTCAACTGTGGGATTGCCACGAGAGTCTAAAATCTCTCTTCCTAAAACTTTAATAATCTGACTCATTGTAATTCTTATTAATGATTAACGGGCGGCAAAGATACAAAAACCATCGGAATTTTCATATTCTTCCTTATTTTTTGGTGATTATGCACAGATTCCCCTTTCGCGGCGGGCGCACCACATGCACCTTAGCAGGTGTCACCTGCGCCGCGAGTTTCTCCTTGCGCACATGCCATACCCCACACTCGCTCCTTCCAGTCGCTTGTGTGGGGTTATTTGGATAGTGTCTCTCCGAGACACTTCGCCATAGAGCACGCGGGTGGGAAGGCCGACATGCGGTGCGGAAAAGATGCCGCTGTCAGAGGGCGGACAGAGCGGGCGGCATTCATGTCGGCTAACCAAAAGAGTACCATCCTGCATATTATCACTATCTTTTAATTCTCGACTGTTAATTTACAGAAAATATTATTGAAAATATTTAGCAAATCTGTTTTTATATCACAAAATTTTATATCTTTGCCGCGAATAATAAAACCTAAAGTTATGGAACAAAGTAATCCTTTTGATGAGGCCAGAAGATATATGGCCAATGCGCAGGAGATCATAGAAAAATCCAAATATGATCCTGAAACAAAATTGTTTAAAGATAAGAAATATGTCCGCATTGCTGGCGACACCTTGTGGAAGGGCTGTCTGATTGCCCTGGATGCGGTTCTGAATGTACGACAGGGCAAGGGGCGCCCATCTATCGAAAAATACAAGAAAGCGGCCGCTCAGCGAGACGGGAAATTATTGCAGCTTGTAAACTCCGGCTATGAAACCATGCACCTACACATGGGTTATGATGGCACGAAGAACAAAAAGACTTGTGAAGGGGGTTTTGAATTAGCAAACTCCATCATCAATCTGTGTGCAAAACTGTATCCAGGCAACCCTATCACATGTGCATCATAAATTCGCGGTCTAAGAAAAACGTCTTGACTATTTGCGTATAAGTAGGGCGCTTATTGCATTTTTTTATACTTTTGCCGCTTTGTTTCAAAACACTATTGTTGAAAGAAAGCCGACAGATCTGATATGTTTTTTATATCGTTATATAGATTTTTTCAGAAGCGTAAGCCCTTATTATACACCCTCTTGATTGTCACCAGCGTGGTCTTTGTCTTCTTCGGCACCAAGGTGCGCTACGAGGAGGACCTGTCGCAGCTATTACCTTCCGGCGATGAGAAAGAGAGCGGCCTGGTCTTCGGCAATCTGAAGGTGAAGGACAAGATCTTCCTGGAGATGACCGGGGCGGCACCCGAGGTGATGACGGCCTACGTCGATGAGCTGATGGACTCCATCCTGACGCAGCCCGACCATATTGCCAACACCCTCTACAAGCTGGATGTGGATGTCGCCATCAACGCGTTGGACTATGCGCTGGCGCACGTGCCCTCCTTCGTCTCCCCCGACCTGTACCCCCGTTTTGACGAGGCCATCGCCCAGGCGGACGAGACCATGGCCCAGAACTATGAGTTGGTGATGAACGACGAGACAGGCTCTGTGACCCAGATGGTCACCACCGACCCCCTCAACCTGCGCCAGTACCTGATGCCCGAGATCTCCGAAGGCATGGGCTACACCCTCATCGATGGCCATCTGTTCTCCACCGACAGCACTGTGGCCTTGATGTTCATCTCGCCCAACGCCCAGTCTTTCGACTCTCATATCAGCAGCGAGGTTGTCCATTATCTCGACAAGCGGATCCAGCAGTTCGAGCAGGCGCACCCGGATGCCCATGTGCTCTTCCACGGCTCGCCTGTCCGCTCCGCCGGCAACTCGCACATGATGCACCGCGACATCGCACTGACCATCTGCCTGTCGCTGGCGGTCATCCTGATTCTGCTCTGCATCTGCTTCAAGAGTGTGCGGATCCTTTGGCAGAACGTGTTGCCAGTAGCTTACGGCACCTTCTTCGCCTTGGCTTGCATGTACTGGATCAAGGGCGGCATGTCGCTGATGGCCCTGGGCATCGGCTCGGTGGTCCTGGGCGTAGCTGTCAGCTACTGCCTGCATGTCATCATCCACCACCACTTTGTCGGCGATGTGGAGAAGATGCTTTCCGACGAGGCCAAGCCGGTCTGCTTAGGATGCATCACCACCATAGGTGCTTTCTTAGGACTCTTGTTCACCAAGAGCGAGTTGCTGCAGGACTTCGGCCTTTTCGCCACCTTCATGCTGATAGGCAACACGTTGTTCGCGTTGGTCTTCCTGCCCCATTTCTTGAAAGATGGCAAAACTTCGCATCATGACAAGATCTTCCATCTCATCCAGCGCGTCAACCATTATGCATACGACCGCAATCCTGTGTTGATCATCGCCTTGCTTCTCATCATCGTGGTCGGTTTCATCTTTACCCCCAAAGTACAGTTTGACAACAATCTGAAGCACATCGGCTATGAGAGCGATGCCTTGCATGCTTCCGAGAACCTTTATGCCGAGAAGTGCACCAGCGGTGGCATCCAGCGCTACTATGCCGTCGTGGCGCCGACCTTGGACGAGGCCCTGGACGCCAACCGTCGGCTCTCCCGCACCCTCGACTCTTTGCGGGACGCCAAGGTGCTGACCAAATACACCCCGGTCGTCTCGATGCTGTTCCAGTCGGCAGCCGAGCAGGAACGACGCATCCAGGCGTGGCGCGACTATTGGACACCCGAGAAGCTGGACGAAGCGGTACGAGCGGTCCAGCAGGCCGCCCGCGCGCACGACCTCGACCCCTCCATCTTCGTCCCCTTCCGCGCCATGGTGGAAAACGACTATGAGGTGGGCGACCTCTATGGCGACAGTCTTGTTCCAGACGGACTGCTCTGCAACTTTATTGAGGAGTCTGACGGCAGCTTTCTCATCTTCAACGCCACCGAGATGAGCGAAGAGCACAAGGCCGATGTGGATGAGCAAATCGCTGCCATGCCGCACGCTGTCGTGGTGGACCCCTTCTACTACACGGGCAATATGATCTCCTTGATACACAAGGATTTCAAATCCATCCTGCTCATCTCCTCCCTATTTGTCTTGGCGGTGTTATTCCTCTCCTTCCGCAGGGTCTCCGTAGCGTTGCTTGCCTTCCTGCCCATGTTCCTGAGCTGGTATGTGGTGCAGGGCTGGATGGCCATCTTCGGGTTGCAGTTCAACCTCATCAACATCGTCATCTCCACCTTTATCTTCGGTATCGGTGTGGACTACAGCATCTTCGTGGTGCAGGGACTGTTGGCAGAGGCTCGCGGTGAAGACACCCATCTGCTGTCGTACCACAAGGTGGCCATTTTCTTCTCCGCCCTGGTGCTCATCATCGTGGTCTGCGCCATGATCTTCGCCACACACCCGGCCATCAAATCCATCGGCATCTGTACGCTCATCGGCATGGCCTCCACCATCTTGATCACCTACACCCTGCAGCCGCTATTGTTCCGCTGGATGATCAAAGTCCCATTTATCAGAAAATCATTAAAAATCTCATAATCAACCCTTATGAAAAGAATCCTCACCCTATTCTTGGTCATTGGCATGGTGCTCTCCTTGGGCGCCCAGTCGCAAATCAACGCCTCCTTTACGCAGAGCAAGTTCATCAAAGCCTCGGGCAAAAAGATTGAGTCCAAAGGCACGGTGCTGTACCAGTCGCCGGAGACCTTGAAGATGAACTACACGCAACCCGCCGGCGACTATTTCATCATCGAGGGCAACACCATCAAACTGAATATGAACGGCAAAAAATCGACGGTGGATGTCACAAAAAACGCGACCATGAAGGTTCAGAAAAACACTCTGCTGAACTGCATCAAGGGCAACTACAAACAGGTGGCGACCGACAATGACGCGGAGTGTTCCGTGAAGGAGATAGGCAGCAACCGAGTGGTCACCATCACCGCCAAGAAAGCCGCGGCCAGAGGTTATTCCAAGATCACCGTCACCTACCGAAAGTCCGACAATATGGTGATAGACATGTTGTTAGAGGAATTCAACGGCAACACCACGCATTACACGTTCAGCAACATATCCGTCAAAAAATAATCCTGGGATATGCAATATGGAGAATTCAAAGTGAAGGAGGGGGTCTATGTCCCCGACATGGGCATCCAATACCCCACTGACGACCCTTATGTCAGGCTCTTGACCGTGCAGGTCGAGGACTCCGCCCAGGGGAAGTACCAATTCGACGAGACCTATCCCTACCTTGACAACTCATGGAAGTACAAAGTGAACAACTTCTTCGGCTTCTTTGTCCAGTGGATTGCGGCCACCTTTTGGAACCGGACCCATTTCGGGTTAAAGGTTCGGGGAAAGAAGAATCTGAGAGGATATAGAGACGCATTGAAGAACGGGGCGATGTGCCTTTGCAACCATATCTATGTATTTGACGCCCTGTGTGTTTACCAGGCTGTCCGCAAGTTCCGGAAGCTTCGGATTCCGATGTATGCCAAGCATTTCAACGGCAAGATGAGCTGGTTCATGCGATATGTCGGCGGCATTCCCATTCCCGAGACCTTAGGGGGCATGAAGAAGTTCAACGAGGCTTTTGACGAATATCATCGGCGCAAGGACTGGATATTGCTCTTCCCCGAGACCACGCGCTGGAACTTCTACAAGCCGCTGCGTCCCTTCAAGCGGGGCGCCTTCTCCATGGCTTACAAATTCGACCTCCCCATCATCCCGACCGTCATCAACTATCGGGAGCGCAAGGGGTTATACCGGCTGTTTGGCAAGAAGGAGCTACCCTGCATGACCATCCATGTGGGCACACCTATCTTGATCAACAAAGAGGGAAACCGGAAAGAGGAGTTGGATCGTCTGCGGGCGACAGCGCACAGCATGATGTTAGAGATGGCCGGCATCGAGGTCAATCCCTGGCCGGCTGCCCCGGATGTAGAGTGAGAAGGGCATCCCCACAGCGGCAGCGCCCAGTCCGTCGGTGTCGCGCCGGTCGCCGACCATGAGGCACTCTTCGGGACGGACGTCCAAAAGCGTACATATTTTGGCAAAAGACTCCCTACAAGGCTTCAGGCCTCCCAGCGCGGGGGCATCGAAGAGAAAATCGGCCCATTGGGGGTCAAAACCGATGGCTTCCAGCTTCTCCCGCACACAGCCGTAGTCGGAGAAGACGACAGTATGTATCTGTTTTTCTCTCAGTGTTTTAAAAGTGTCTTCCACCCATGGATAAAGGGTATATTTTTTCTGCAGTGTGCGGACCATCAGGGGCATATAGCGCTGGAAATACCAGCGGCGGGCCTTGTCGGGATGGGGAAACTCAGCGAAGAAGGCCTCGTAGAACTGCTCCTCGGAGTCGAAAGGGGTGCCGCGCAGTTTCTTGCGCACCTGTCGTTCGCGGCCCAGGAGGCGCAGGTCGCCATGCGCTAGCGAAGAGAGGATGAGCCGGCGGGCCAGGGCGTGCTTGTCGTAGAGGGTTCCGTCCAGGTCAAAGATGACAACTTTTGGTAGAAGATCAGCGGTCATGGTGGTGACGATGTTTGTGGCGGCGAAGATACGATTTTTAAAACAACGGGGACAAAAAAACAGGATGCCGTCAAGACATCCTGCTGTTGAGTGGCGGGAACGGGAATTGAACTCGTGACCTCCGGGTTATGAATCCGACGCTCTAACCGACTGAGCTACCCCGCCGCTTTTGAGGCCGCAAAAATACATTTTTTTTCATTATCGGCAACGGCTGCGGAAAAAAATATTTTAAAGCCTCTTCGGTTTTGGTTTTCACGAGGTTTTTTTGTATTTTTGCATCTTTATTTTCCTAAGCAGAAATCTATGAGTGCAGACTATATTTTCGAAACCTCGTGGGAGGTTTGCAACAAAGTGGGCGGCATTTACACCGTTCTCTCTTCCAAAGCATCGACGGCCGTGCAACAATTCGGGGACCATTACATCTGCATTGGCCCTGACATCTCCAAAGAGTATCAGGGGGATTTTGTGGAGGACCCGACGCTTTTCCGCAACTGGCGGGAGATAGCGCAGCAGGAAGGATTGAGAATCCGTGTCGGACGCTGGCAGATCTGCGGGTCTCCGGTTGTCATCCTCGTCAACTTCACCCCTTTCTTTGAGCACAAGAACGACATCCTAACCACATTCTGGATCAACTACAAGTTGGACTCCATCTCGGGACAGTGGGACTACATCGAGCCGGCCCTGTTCGGCTATGCCGCCGGCAAGGTCATCGAGAGTTTCTACAACTACTACTGCAACTCCATGGACAAGATCATCGCCCACTTCCACGAATGGATGACGGGCACGGGCATCCTGCATCTGGAAACGGTAGCCCCGCAGATCGCAACGGTCTTCACCACCCACGCCACCGTCTTGGGACGTTGCATCGCAGGCAACGGTCTGCCCTTATACGAGAACATCCGCCAATATCCTCCGGCCGAGACTGCCCAGCGTTTTGGAGTCCAGTCGAAGTACTCCTTGGAGTCCCTCTCCGCGGAGGTGGCGGACGCCTACACCACGGTGAGCGACATCACCAACGAGGAGTGTGCGGCCTTCTTCCCGCATCCTGCCGACGTCATCACCATCAACGGCTTTGAGAACGGCTTCGTGCCACAGGGCGACGAGCGGGTACAGCGCCATCAGGCCGCCCGCGAGAAACTGTTGCGCGTCGCCTCCGCCTTGATGCAGCAACAACTGCCTAACGACACGCTGCTCGTCATCAACAGCGGTCGTTATGAGTTCAAAAACAAAGGTATCGACGTCTTCATCCGCAGTCTGGCTCACTACTCGGAACAGAACCCCGACCGCACGGTATGCGCCTTCATCGCCGTACCCGCCGGTCATAGCGGCAAACGAGAAGACCTCCTGCAACGCATGAGCCATCCGATCTCCTCCACCCCTATTCTGGACGACTTCTCCACCCATGTGCTGCACGATCCCTACAACGACCCCATCATCCGCGCCTGCAAGCAATACGGATTGCACAACGCCCCCGAGCAGAAGGTCAAGGTGGTCTTTGTCCCCGTCTATCTCGACGGCCAGGACGGCATCTTCGACCTTCCCTACTATGACTTCCTTCTCGGCTTCGACTTGTCGGCCTTCCCCTCCTACTACGAACCCTGGGGCTACACGCCTTTGGAGAGCATTGCCTTCGGCATCCCCACCATCACCACCTCGTTGGCAGGGTTTGGCTTGTGGGTCAACAAAAACTTCTCCAACCAGCGCAGCGTGACCGTGGTGCCCCGCACAGACCACAACGATGACGAAGTGGTGGCAAACATCTCCAGTGCCATTGGCTTCTACAGTGGTTGTTCTGCAGAAGAAAAAGCCCAGCTGGACCAAAAAGCGGCTGAAATGTCACAGCAGGCACTGTGGAGCAGTCTGTACGACCACTATCTGCAAGCTTACGACATCGCATTAGCCAAGAGTGACAGCCGTTACGACCAATATCAAACTAAAACCTCTAATATCAGCCAAATTGTGAAACACTCCAACATTCAACAGCCCGAATGGAGACAGATCTCCATCAAATCACATCTTCCCAAGAGTCTCGAAAAATTAGAACTATTGTCTGAAAACCTTTGGTGGAGTTGGAATTATGAAGCCCGGGAGCTTTTTGAAGAGATTGCCGGCGCAGAGCTCTGGGAGCGTTGTCAGCAGAATCCCGTCTATCTCTTGCAGGTTTTGCCCTACGAACGTCTGGAATCCTTCACCCAGAACCATAACTTCCTGGCCAAGTTGGATCGTGTATATGCCGCTTTCCATCAGTACATGGACACGCCCCGCACCAGATCCGAACAGAAGATTGCCTACTTCAGCATGGAGTTCGGCATCAGCAACGAGTTGAAGATCTATTCCGGCGGTCTGGGCATGTTGGCAGGCGACTATCTCAAAGAGGCTTCCGACTCCAATGTCAACATGATCGGTGTCGGTTTGTTATATCGATATGGCTATTTCACCCAGCAGATCTCCAGCTATGGCGAGCAGGTCAACCTATACCCGCCGCAGAGCTTCTCCAAGCTGCCCATCACGCCGATCAAAGACCAGGAGGGCAACTGGCTCACCATCTGTCTGTCGCTTCCGGGGCGCAACCTCTACGCACGCATCTGGCGTGTGGATGTCGGCCGCATCCCGCTTTATCTGATGGACACGGACTTTGCCGCCAACTGGGACGAAGACCGTGGTGTCACCGCCACTCTTTACGGTGGCGACCAGGAAAACCGTCTCAAGCAGGAGATGTTATTAGGTATTGGCGGCTTGCGCATGCTCAAGTTGTTGGGAGAAGAGCCCACGCTCTTCCACCTCAACGAAGGTCATGCCGCCTTCGTCAATCTGGAGCGCATCTATCAGACCATGCAAGAGAAGCACGTCAACATGTCGGTTGCCATCGAGCTGGTGCGCAGTTCCTCCCTCTACACAACCCATACGCCGGTGCCGGCAGGACATGACGCCTTCCACGAGGACCTCATGCGCACCTACTTCGCCACCTATCCGGATCGTTTCAACATCTCTTGGGAGACCTTCATGGGCTTTGGCCGTCGACATGACGACTGTCTCAACGACAAGTTCTCTATGAGCATCCTGGCCTGTCATTTCTCGCAGGAGGTCAATGGTGTCAGCCGCATTCACGGGCGCGTGTCGCAGGAGATGTTCGCCAATCTGTACGAAGGTCGTTTTGCGGCGGAGTCGCACATCGGCTACGTCACCAACGGCGTACACTACCCCACCTGGGCGCACAAGCGTTGGCAAGCCTTGCATCACAGGGTGTTCGGCGCCGACTTCCTCTCTGACCAGTCCAACCCGGCACAATGGCAGAAGATTTATGAGGTCGCCGACGAGGAGATCTGGAATCTCAAACAGGACCTCCGCAAGGAGATGATCTTAGCGGTCAAAGAGATGTTGAGCGAGCAGTTGCGCCGCCGCAACGAGTCTCCGGCCTTCATCACGGCCACTTTGAAACAGATACGCACCGACGTGCTCACCATTGGCTTTGCCCGTCGTTTTGCCACCTATAAGCGCGCACACCTGCTGTTCACTAACGAAGAGCGTCTGCGCCAGATCCTCTGCAACGAGAAGATGCCCGTACAGTTCATCTTTGCCGGCAAAGCGCACCCGCACGACAAAGCCGGTCAGGACATCATCACCAACATCATCCGTTTGTCGCACAAGCCCGAGTTTATCGGGAAGATCATCTTCGTGGAGAATTACGATATGATCCTCTCCAAGAAGCTCATCTCAGGCTGTGACCTGTGGCTCAACATGCCCACCCGTCCGCTGGAGGCTTCCGGCACTTCCGGCGAGAAGGCGGTGATGAACGGCGTGCTCAACTTCAGCGTCTTGGACGGCTGGTGGGCAGAGGGCTATGTGCCCGGCGCCGGCTGGGCCATCAAGGAGGAGATCACCTATCAAGACAACCGGCTGCAGGATGAGCTGGACGCTTCCACGCTTTACAGCACCCTGGAAGAAGAAATCGCCCCTGCCTTCTACAACCGCAACAAAGAGAACATCCCCGAGACATGGGTAGCCATGATGAAGAAGTGCTTCGCCGAGATCTCTCCCATCTATACAATGAAACGGCAGCTGGACGACTATTACAGCAAGTTCTACCACAAACTGGAAGACCGCTATCTAGAGATCAGCGCCGACGACTTGAAGAAGACCCGCCAGCTCATCAAGTGGAAAGAGCATGTCATCACCGGCTGGGACGGCCTGGCTTGCCGCTCCCTGACCAGCGAGAAGAATTCCGACAGCACCTACTACATTGGCGAGAAGTTCTGCATGGAGCTCACGATGGAGTGCGGCGTGCTGTCACCCGACGAATTGAAGGTTGAGCTTGTCGTGGTGGACAACGAGCACGGAAGCACTCCCAAGCTCGTCGTCAAGTATCCCTTTGTGCTCCAGCATCAAGACAATGGATTGGCTGTTTACAAGTGCGAAGTGGATGCCAAGAAGGTGGGCAACTGGTCCTATGCGGTCCGTGTGATCCCCGCCAATCCTCTTTTGCCGCACGACCTGGACTTCAACCTGGTGAAATGGTTCTAACCCCTATGGGCCAGCCATTCACGAGCATATTGAAAACCTACCCTGTTGTAATCATCGCCAATGGGGAGTTTCCGTCCTATGAGCCAGCCTTGGACATCCTACGCCGCGCCAAGGTCATCGTCTGCTGCGATGGTGCATACGACTCTTTTCTACGACAAAAGATAGAGACCTCCGCCGACATTGTCGTCACGGGGGACGGAGATTCGCTGTCTCAGGAGCTTATTGCACGCTGCGGTGAATCTTTCATTTGTGATAAAAGTACGGAGTACAACGACTTGCAGAAAGCGCTGAAATGTTGTCAGAAGAGAAAATACGATCGTGTTTTGTTGTTGGGTTGTGAGGGCAAACGGGAGGATCATTTCATCGCCAACCTCAGCATCCTAGTCACCTATAGCGAGAAGATGGATTTGGCCATGCTGACCAGACACGGCATCTTCCAAGTCATCAGAGAGAATGCCACCCTATCCTCCTTTAATGGGCAGCAGGTTTCTATTTTTAGCAAAGATCCACATCTCCCGCTCTCTTTTGAAGGATTAAAGTATCCCGTCAGAGAGCGTTGTTTCCTGCATCTTTGGGAAGGATCGCTGAATGAAGCCACCAGCGACAGCTTTACCGTCACCCTCCATGGGTCTGGGGTGGTCATCGTCTATCAGACACTACTATAACAACCTTATCGGATTTCTTCCATTGCCTGAATCAAGAGACGGGCAATACCGGAATAGGCAAAGAGGGTGGCTCTTTCCGCTGTGTCGTAAGGATCATGATAACCACCATACTTTCCCAGCGTATAGACAAAGACGGCCGGAACCCCTTTTTCAGTAAAAGGAAAATGGTCGCTGTTGGCAGCATTGTCGCGCGCCTTGACCTCTTTCACCCAATGATTGGTTTCATTATGTTGTACCAGTGAGTTATAGAACCAATGGGTCATGGAGTCTTTGGCGTTCACCATCATAATACCCTCATCACCGCCCGTCAGCATATCCAGGTTTACCAAAAGCTTCACCTTCTCCAAGTCAAACAGCGGATGTTTGGTAAAATAGATGGAACCTCTCAATCCAGCCTCTTCCCCACTGAAGAAGACAACGGCAACATCATCTTTCAGCGGATGCTGGCAGAAATAGTTGGCCAAGTCCAGCACGGCGCTTGTCCCGGAAGCATTATCGTGGCAGCCCGGAAACATCACCTCCTCCCCCATCATCCCCACATGGTCATAATGGGCAGTCAGGACTATCAGGCTATCGGTATGTCCCGTACCGGGAATGACTGCGCAGATATTGCGGGTATGGTGCATCCGCACATCGTTGTTAAAAGAGACCTTCATCTTATTCTTCTGTCCGGACATCAAATCTCTTTTTATATACATCAGAACATATTGGGAATTCCCGACACCCAGACCGACGGTCCAAGCCGACATCTCGTCCACCCCCACCAAGAATCCATTACACGGAAAGGCATTATTGAAAAAATGTAAAGATCCGAACAGCTTGTCCAAGATTTTCAGCGTATCCGTATTCGTACACAAGGTCTTATCCACGTACAACAAAGCATTTTTAGACTTCTTATGGGTGGCAAAAAAATTGTTCAGCGCCGTCTGATCCAGAAGAGTCCTATAGTCCAACGGGATAATCTGCATATTGGCATGGGTGCTGGGAGAATAGGGACCTATGACATAGTCCTCCCAGCCTGTCAACTTCCTGCCATTCAGCTCTACGACCACAGGGCCTTCCATCGCATGAACCCGGAAACTGTACGTCTGTTCCTGTGGATTCAAATTCAGATTCCGTAGAACTTGGAGGATATAGTTGGCTGCCAGGCTATCGCCATGGTACGCGTAGCCTCGCCCATACATGGCACGGGACGTCAATGTCTCCATGTGGTTGCGGACCCTGCTGCTGTCTTGGGCGCTCAATCCACACGCCAGCAACAGCAAACATCCGATCAGCAGCGACTTTTTCATTACCATTTGATGATTTTAGAAGTACCTATTGATTTATTTCCATCATACACCTTCAGAAAATAGAATCCGGAAGGCAATGAACACATGGATATAGTAGGGTTACTCGCGGAAACAATTTGATGTGACAGCACCTGGCCTTGTGCGCTGATTACATCCACCATCACCTCGTCAGCCATATCCGTCAGATCCAGCCAGACCAAATCAGTCGTTGGGTTAGGTTTAACCTCCAACAACTTTTGAGAATAGGAAGCAACCCCATCCGGCAGGGAGAAGACATCGTGATAAGCATAATGGATGATCATCGTCATGTTGACCTTGGCCAGTTCCACCACATTCGAGAGATTACAAGTCTCCATCAGGTCGTTTTCTGTGTGATGATAGGGAGAGAGAGTCGTTTCACGGAAGGACACAGCAGGAAATCCATATCGAGAATAGGAATAGGCATCCACTTCCTGACTTTCAGGAAGATTGCCAGCCACATCCATCATAACAGGCATCAATTGGGAGAAGCTTTCAAACATCAGCGCCGCATCGGAGCGTTCCTGCATAGCATTCTCATACCACAGAATCGTCATCATATGCATATTTTGAGGATCATAGGCTATCCGATCATTATTCAGCATCAATTTGACATATTCTTGATGTGAAGATCGGTCCACGGCATCCATGTCACTGCCAAGCATGCTGATTTCATTAGCATCCAACGCAATAAATTCCACCGTAGTGCGCGGGGAAAACTGATGATTGTTCAGAACGCGAGCCACTTCCAAGATAAGAGCCACACCCGCCGCATTATTATCGGCACCACCCAGCGTGGTCATAAGCGTATCACCTGTAGTACCTACGGTCAATTTATCGTAATGCGCCCCCACCAAAACCACGGAATCAGGAGACAAACTACCAGGGATAGTACCTCTTACATTATAAATATGAGCATCATAAAGCCATGTGTAGAAAGAGTCAATCCTGACATTTTGCAGGCCATATTGCTGCATCTTTCCCACAAGATATTGGGCCGCATCTCTATTGTTAAAGAACGCACATCGTTGATATTGCTGCAGTTCCAGCATGGTGGCTTGGATGGAATCGCTGTTTAACTCGGCCAGCATCTGCGTGAGCTCCTCATTCGTCTGAGAAAACATCGATACGCTCATCAGAACAATGGTCATCAAACAAAAAATCTTTTTCATGTTTTATTGATTTATAATATTAAATAATTTTCTTGACATAGAACCGTCCTTCAAACGAACGGAGAGAAGATATACACCATCGGCTAGATCTGTCACCTGCACCTGTTGGAGCGCGGTGCCATGGCACTCGATCATTTTCAACAACCGGCCATTCATATCGTAGATAAGTATGGATTCCAGATCTTCATGTTCAATATAGAGAACCGAAGATGCGGGGACAGGATATATCTTCAGTGTGATAGGTTGAGGGTCATCCACCCCAACATCTACGAGGTGAACATACAGATATACCAGACTGTCGCAGCCTTCCATTGTCTCCAGCAGGTACTGAAATTCCATCGTTTCTAACGAATCCGAGGCGACGACCACTTGCACATCCTCAATCTCGTAAGGCAAATCGTGTACCGAAAGCAACAGCGTGTCATACGTCACTGCAGTTGGATTGACGGTCAGGTGCAGCGTGACGATGCTGTCGCAGCCGTGGACGGTGGCGAGGGTGTCGGTGCAGGAGCCCGACTGGGTGAGGGCGTGGGAGTGCCAGAGGTAGGGAAGCTCGGAGGAGCAGATAGTGTCATTAAGGTCTTTAACGGCCTTAGGGAATATGGTGAGGTGGAGGGTATCGGTGCTGGGACAGCCCTGGGCGTTGGTGTAGTCGTGGGTGTAGGTGCCCGAGGCGGTGTAGGTCGTGCCGTGCCACGTGTACTGCTCGCACTCCTCGACGGTGACGGCATTGTGTGTGCCTGGGAGGACGGTCAGGTGGAGCGTGACGATGCTGTCGCAGCCGTGGACGGTGGCGAGGGTGTCGGTGCAGGAGCCCGACTGGGTGAGGGCGTGGGAGTGCCAGAGGTAGGGCAGGCTTGAGGAGCAGACAGTGTCGGTAAGGTCGGTAAAGACTTTAGGGTGTATGGTGAGGTGGAGGGTGTCGGTGCTGGGACAGCCCTGGGCGTTGGTGTAGTCGTGGGTGTAGGTGCCCGAGGCGGTGTAGGTCGTGACGTGCCACGTGTACTGCTCGCACTCCTCGACGTTGACGGCATTGTGTGTGCCTGGGAGGACCGTCAGGTGGAGCGTGACGATGCTGTCGCAGCCGTGGACGGTGTCGAGGGTGTCGGTGTAGGAGCCCGACTGGGTGAGGGCGTGGGAGTGCCAGAGATATGGGAGGGAGGTGGAGCAGATGGTGTCATTAATGTCGGTAAGGACCGTAGGGTTGACGGCGACATGCAAAACGAGTATCTGATTAGAAACAACAACATACTGTGTGTCAGCCCCCATAAAGGTGACGCCATGCCACACCAACGGGAACGCATTCGAGCATACGGCCGTATCTAGGCTGACAGTGGATACAACTACATCAATACTATCCGTGGCGACAACCATACACCCATTATCCCAGTTGGTTATCACATCATAAACGTAATGTCCCGACAAAACTGGAGCGTCGTGATATCCAGAGCCCAAGACTTCAGCAATAGGCAGATGGTCTCGTTGCACAACATGGGAAACCACCGAGACTGGCAAGTCCTCTATGGTGGCTTTCATCACTCCGGCAGGATAATTATAGGTGTACCAGAGAGTCTTGGTGCTAGACACATGCAGTCCCACAATATTATTTTCATACTGTATGGTATCTCCTGAAGTAGAAAACGGGAAACTAAGCTGTCCCGCTTGGCATTTGTACAACACCCCTATCCACATCTCTTGAGTAGCATCCACTATTACCGTACTATCCAAGTCAATAGTATTCCATACCCCCATATTCAAGTCACTCACATTGACCGGCTGATGCAGAACCAGCGTCCCTGGATCCAGCGCATTATCCACGAGACTGCCACCCATATAGACTCTGACGGCACAGGAATCAATGCCCGAAAGAGGGATAAAGGAGACTTGGGTCAGCGCTTTCAAGTGATAACTAGACAAATCTGAGGGCAAAAACCGTTGTATCGCCTCCAACGGCAAGTTGCCCATAGAAAAACCAAAAACGGTATTCGAGGAATCTTTCGAGATCGTATATGTGTTTGAAGGGGACGATGGGGCAGTCCATTGGAGCATGACAGTGTCCATTACTTGTGTCAGCGTGAGTGTCTGCGGTAATGGACATGCGAATGCAATACCTGACAAGGCAATGGTGTCCGACAAGGCATCTGCCTGAATCGCAATCTGGGCATTCTCCATAACCACATGATCCGACCAGACAGGATTGTAGCGCACATAAAAGGTCTGTCCTGCCGGACTGATTTTTGCATAATGTGACATATTGACTGTATCTGACCCGACCAAAAAGCTACCAGATGAAGTGATCTGTATGGAGTCTGTGATGAGGTGGGTATGGACTTGGACCGGTTGGGCATGGCTCTCCACCCCGGAAGGTGTTTGAAAAAAGAGGCTCTCTTGGTCCACAATCAAGATAGGGGTGGCGGCCTGGATGCCTATCAACATTGCATGCTGTGTGGAGAAAACATAAGCATACGGGTTCAGGTTGTTGACATTGTAATACCCGTTATAGGCCCCATTCCATCCCCAATTGAAATGGAACAGATTGTCGCTATCATAGCCATCGCACACAAAAGCGTGCCCGCCTTGGGAACCAGCTCCCCTATACATGATGGGATGCAGCAAATCCAGTTCACTCTTCATCGTTGCAATCCAGGCTGCATCAGTGGTATTGTTATCGCGGTAAACATATTGTCCGGATGCATAGCCGAAATAGTTTTGCAGCGCACCGTTGACATCCTCCAAAGAAGCACCACTTGCATTATAATTGAACTGCATCTTAACGCTGACTGCGCAATGGTAGATCAGCTTGGCTGTCTCGTTGACCATATTGGTGGGAGTAGAGGCAGTCAACTTGTCCGGCATGATCACATAATTATATTGGGCAGCTGAATAGTCCACGTTCTGCCATCCATATTTCGTCAAGTAATAAGACCTGCTTCCCATTCCGGTCGTGGGATACTGCCAATAGCGGATCACCTGAGCCATCATGGTGGCGACACATCCCGCATATACATGTCCATTAGGCCCTAGCGAGTCTGCCGGACAAAGGTTGTTGTAATAGGCGTTCTGGTCCCATTGGGTCGATAGTAGTGGTCCGATCACCACCGAGCGGTTTTGTGTCGGGGCAGTCTGATACAGCGACTCCCATTGTGCCAAGTTGGCAGGCACGGGGGCGGTTCCTGAAGACATCACCCCGCTGATCTGTTGTCGAGTCTCTTCCAACCATTCCTGCAGAGCATCCGGGATATTTGCCGGATCAAAGGCAGACTCGGTGGAATAGCCCAACACCGGCTTGACCCGGTCGTCGCCAGAAAGAATCACAAAGTTATCCGCTACATTATATATATATAGCATCGGCACCTGCCCTTTCACCGTTCCGATCCCCATGGCCACATAGACCAGTTCGGGCTCTGCAGGTGCATTCATTTTATTCTGAAAGAAATGTCCAGCCACCCGCTTCGCCACACTGGTATCTATCGGTGCTCCTCTCAACGATGGGCTTGTTCCCACCAGCAGAGTAAGCAGAAAAACGGATAGGAGGAATAGTCTTTTCATTCGACGCCTATTTTGAACCGAATTTTACACTAAGTGCTGCAGCGATGTAGATGATAAACCAGAGGAGGCAAATGGCCATCAAGTCAACTGCCAGCCAACCCAGATAATCCCCGTGCTTTGTGTAGAAAGTGAGATTGTTCTGTGCAAAAACAGTGGTTAAAAATGCTAGTCTGGTGTTATAGTCTGTCATTTTCAGCGCATTACCCATCGGGTCAATCAATCCGGAGTTGCCTCCATTGGCGGAGCGCACCACATAACGACGGTTCTCCACCGCCCGCAGCCGCGACATCTCATAATGCTGGAAATGGCCGGGACTGTCGCCCCACCAAGAGTCGTTGGTAATCACTGTCAGCAGGTTGGCACCCGCCTTGGTGAACTTACGGACCAAGTCGCCATAAATGGACTCATAGCAAATGGCCGTACCCACCTTCAGCTGTTTGCCGTCCACATCCATCGTAAAGACACGTTGCGATGTATCACGGCCCAGCGTGCCGTTGTAGCCTCCCAACTCAATCATCAGATCAGACAAGAATCCGAACACCTGCGGATATGGGAAGGCTTCCGTTCCAGGGACTAAACGACTCTTATGATAATGACCATTATAACCATCACGGTTCCAGCACATCACGGTATTGTAATTCTCCCCATAGACATTATTGCTGATCTTTGTGGATGTGTGGGTCGGATGGTCGAGAATGTCAAAGGTAGAGAGGCCTACCAGCATGGTCAGCTGGGGATACTTCAGCATCAAGCTGTCTAATATCTTGAAACATCCATAAGCGGAGGGAGAGGGAGGCAGCTGATTGGCAGTGAGCGACTTCAACGAGAGGGTGTGAGGAAAGACATCTTCAGGACACACCACAAGATTGATTTTCGGGCTCAGAAACGGTGCGATGAGGGAGTCCACCCTTTTCGCGTGCTCCAGGTTGGTCATTACAAATTCCTCTTCAAAATTGTCGGTGTTGGGCTGTACCACCACCACCGACACGGGAGTGGAGTGATCTATCCGCTTCTGAAAACTCTTATACTGGATGCCGGAAATCAGCATCGGAACAAACAGCAAGAGGAACGAGGCGATGGAAAACGACCAGATCCTTTTTTTCTCCTTGTTTACCGTTGCTTTAATCAAATAATAGAGCAGGAAATTGACGATGAATATCCACAAGGTGCCTCCCAGAGCGCCCGTCACAGAATACCATTGCACCATCTGAGGGCATACGGCAAAGACATTGCCGAGGTTCAGCCATGGCCAGGTGAGTTCCCAGTTCAGATGCAGATACTCAAAAGAAATCCAGAAGCTGGTGAGCATGATGGGGTGTATCCAGGTCTGGGGCACCCATTTGCGACATCCATGCCATAGGCCAAACACCAACGCCATCAGCAGGGCATTGACGAAGACTGCGAACAGTCCGCCAGGCACACTGACATAAGAGATCCAGTAGGTGGTGATGGCATTCCAGACCACAAAGCCAGGATATGAGAAGATAAACCCTTTCCAGAAAGCCACCTTGCTTTTCTTCTTCAGCAGATGGTCACTGACAAAGAAGAACGGTATCAAGCCAAAAAAGACCAGGAAAGGCAATCCATACGGATACCATGCCACGCCCATCAGCAGTCCTCCAAGGATACTAAGAAGCAAAAGTCTATACCATTTCATAGGAGAATGGAGTTAGGATGATTATTTCTTGTTGAACTTGTCGATGCCCTCCCGCAGGAACTTGATGTAGGTGTCCACGTTACGCTCATAGTAGGTAGGGCCGGAGAGGATGTTGCCGTCGGGATCCACGACGAAATAGCAAGGCTGTGAGTTCTCGTGATATTTGGTCTGCTCGATGAAGCGGTTCTTGGCACCCAGCATCGTGATGGGGTCGCCGTCGGCATCTTTCAGCTTGCCTTGTTCGTCCTTGGGCAACTCTATCGTCTTATCATCGGCGTAGAGGGTGCAGACGATGAGCTCCTCGGCGAAGATGCGGCGCACCTCGGGATCTATCCAGACGGCGTTCTCCACGTTGCGGCAGTTGGTGCAGCCGTGGCCGGTGAAGTCCAGGAATACCGGCTTGCCCTCTTTCTTGGCCACGCGCAGGGCTTGGTCGTAGTCGAAATAGCCCTTGATGCCGAAGGGGATATGAAGCTTGTCGGCGTACAACGGATCCTCATCCAGCTGGTAGGTGGCGTTGCCGCTCTCGTTACGGACGATGGTGGAGATATCGAAATCCTGGGTCGTCATCGGCGGCAGCCAGCCGGAGATGGCCTTCAGCGGGGCACCGAACATGCCGGGGATCATATAGACCACAAAGGTGAAGACGAAGATAGCGAGTGTGAAACGGAACCAGCTCTTCTGTACGGGGTATTCGTCGTCGAGCGGGAAGCGGATCTTGCCCATCAGGTAGAGACCCAAGAGGGAGAAGATCACGATCCAGAAGGCCAGATAGACCTCGCGGTCGAGGATACCCCAGTGATAGGTCTGGTCGGGCACGTTGATGAACTTCAGGGCGAAAGCCAACTCGACGAAGGCGAGGATGACCTTCAGCGTGTTCATCCAGCCGCCCGACTTGGGCAGTTTCTTCAGCAGTCCCGGGAAGAGGGCGAAGAGGGTGAACGGCACGGCGATGCCCAAAGAGAAGCCCAGCATGCCGATGATGGGCTTGAGGAACGAGCCGCCCGCGGCGTTGAGGGCGACGGCACCCGCGATGGGCAGCGTGCAAGAGAAGGAGACCAGCACCAGGGTCAGGGCCATGAAGAAGATGCCAGCGACACCGCCCTGGCGTTGGCGCTTGGCGGAACCGTTGACCCAAGAGCTGGGCAGGGTGATCTCAAAATAGCCCAGCAACGAGAAGGCGAATATCAGGAAGATGACTGCAAAGAGCAGGTTCGGAATCCAGTGGGTACTCATGATGTTGCCCAGATCGGCACCGAAGATAGCCGACAACACCAGCCCGATGGTGAGGAATATCAAGATGATGAAGAGACCGTAGAGCAGGGCGTCGCGTTTGCCCTTGTGTCCCTCTTTGGAGAAGAAGGAGACCGTCATGGGGATCATCGGGAAGACGCACGGCATCACCAGACCGGCCAGACCGCCGCCAATGGCGATCAGGAAGTAGAGCAACAGCGACTCTTCCTTGTCGGGCTCTGACTTGGCAGGATCCTGATTCTCGGGGGCGGGCGTGATGGTGGCTGTGGCCGTATCTTCCACGGGCTCCTCAACCTCGGCAGTGGCCGTCACGGCAGGATGGAAGTCCTTCAGCTCAAAGGAAAACTTCTCCTCCACGGGCGTGCAGCGGCCCTCCTTGCAGGCCTGTCCCTCCAACTTGCCCTTGATGGTGAAAGGCTCGCTGTCCTTCACCTTGACACGTTGCTTGAAGATGACCTGTTTGGTATAGAAATTGGAGCGCGCATCAAGCAAATCATCATATTCGCTCTGCGGGGTGGGCTCACTGACCTTTCCTATGCGCTCGTATTGCGGCGATGCCGTGAAATTGAAAACCATGGGCAACTCAATCTGGCCCTCTCCTTTTTTCTGGGCATAGAGGTGCCACTCAGGCTGTATGTTGGCCTTGAATTGCAACTCCGCCACCGAATCGTTGATCTTTGTAGTAGTATAGGTCCATTTTACGGGGGATTCCTGGGCCTGTAATGCCAGGATGGTCACGCAAATCGCCCAAAAAGCGATAATCAGTCTTTTCATCGTCATATTATACATTGTAAAATAAAGAGCGCAAAAATACAAAAAATAAAGAATTTTAATGTACTTTTGCCACCGAATTATTTACAGCGAAAAATGAAAAAAGACGACACCTATTCTTTCGTGAATGCCAACATAAAACTGGCCGATGCCGTGGCGCAGTACAACAACCTGATCACCCTCTTCCCGCGCCTGGGCATCTCTCTGGGATTCGGCGACAAAACCGTACGTCAGGTCTGCGAGGAGAGCCACGTCTCCATCCCGCTCTTCCTGCTGGTCTGCAACGTATATGCACAGAAGGACTACACTCCCGACATCGAGACGCTGACCGCTTGCCCCATCATCAACATCGTCCACTATCTGAAGGCCTCCCACGAAGACTACCTGACCTACAATTTCCCGCACATAGAGGCCCATCTGGAAAGAATCATGCAGGACTGGGCTCCGAAATACAAGACCCTCATCACCAATTTCTACACCCAATACAAGCAGGAGGTTGTGCAACACTTCAAACACGAAGAGGATGTGGTATTTCCCTACATCCAGCTGCTGAGTGACAAAAAAGGAGGCAAGGGCCGCACCCGGAGCACCAACTTCGACAAACAACACAGCGACATCGAAGACAAGTTGCAGGACTTCACCAACCTGCTGATGAAATACATCCCGTCCGATGCCCGACAAAGAGACCTGATCAACATGCTGGTGGACATCTTCATGTTAGCAGAAGACATTGAGAACCACACTATTATGGAAGATAAGATTTTAATTCCCTACATCAAATATCTGGAAAGCCATGCCTCATAATTATAAAATAGTATTGGCTGACCCCTCCCCCATCACCCTGATCGGTCTGGCCTATATGATCAAGGAGTTGCCGGAGTTCGAGGTCGTGTTGAAGTCCACCGACATGCACACGGTGATGACGCGCATCCACCTCACCAATCCGGACATGCTCATCATCAACCCGGTCATGCTGGACTACAGCAAGCGGATGATGCTCCGCGATGTCTTCCGCGACCTGCCGAAGATGAAGGTCGTGGCGCTGACCTCCCTCTATTTCGAGAGCCAGTTGCTGAAGCAATACGACGGTGTCATCGAGATCAACGACAACCTGCAGCGCATCAAGTCCACCCTGCACCAAGTCATCCGGACGACGCAAAAAGACCAAGAAGAGAGCGAATCGCCCATGTTGTCGGACCGCGAGAAAGAGGTGCTGATATGCCTTTCCAAGGGCAAGAAAAACAGCGAGATTGCCGACGCGTTAAACATCAGCGTCCACACCGTCATCACCCACCGGAAGAACATCATCAAGAAGACTGGCATCAAATCGGTCGCCGCCCTCACCGTCTATGCCATCCTCCACAACCTCATCGAAGAGAAAGACATTCTTTAAAAGTTGGCAGTTGTCAGTTATCAGTTTTCAGTTAGGAGTTAGAAGTTAGGAGTTAGAAGTTGATGGTTGTTCTACGGCCAACAGCTAACAGCCAATGGCTAATAGCTAATGGCCGATGACCAATGGCTATCATTTTATGGAATTAAACAGCCCGAAAAAATAGTGTTGTTTGATATCATAAAAAATGTATATTTGCAACCTTAAAAAATTTAGGCTTGAAATTATATAATTATTTAAAAATCAAATAAGTAAGTAGAAAGATGAAAAACAACAAAGGACTGATTTTATTCTTTACCATCCTACTCGCGTTGGTATGTTTGTATTGTCTCTCCTTCTCTTTCGCCTCCTGGCGTGTAGAGAAAAAGGCCGAGCAGTACGCGAATGATCCGCAAGCCTTGGAGCAGGTAAAGACGTTGGCAAATGGCGACTTGATGCTCGAGAAGCACCTGACAGACTCCATCATCGATGCGAGAACCCGTGAGTACCTGACCGAGCACAACGACAAAAAAGTGTATTTAGGCAACACTTACAAAGAGTGTAAGTACAAAGAGTTGAACCTGGGTCTGGACCTGAAGGGCGGTATGAACGTCACCTTGGAGATCTCCCTTCCCGATGTGGTTCAAAGCTTGGCCACCAACAAAGAAGACCAATTATTCACCACCACTTTTGAGAAGTCTGTAGCAGACTTCGAGAAGAACAGTGACAACGACTTCATAGATCTGTTTGTAAACAATTTCAATGCGCAGAAGAAAGCGTTGAACATGAACAATGCCAACCTCCGCACCTATTTCGGCGAGCGTTCCGGCATCAAGAACGCTTCCGACCAACAGATCATCAGCTGGTTGAAGACTGAGTCCAGCGAGATTGTGGACCGCACCTTCAAGATCCTCCGCACCCGTATCGACCGTTTCGGTGTGGCACAGCCCAACTTGCAGCGTTTGCAGGGTGGCCGTATCCTCGTCGAGCTTCCTGGTGTCAAGGAGCCCGAGCGTGTGACCGACCTGTTGAAGACCACCGCCAAGCTGGAGTTCTGGCAGGTCTATAACGAAGTGGTGGGTGGACGTACCATCCAACAGCGTTTCGCCATCGCCGACAATCAGTTGGCGCAGCAGTTGCAGAACAAGAAAAACGAGCCGACAGAGCAGGTGGCCGACAGCACTGCTGTTGACAGTGCCGCCGCCGCTATCGACGCCATCGCAGCAAATGATGAAGAAGACGAGGACGACGAGCTTGTCGATGAGAGCCAAGGCGCCATCCTCAGCAAGGCAGTGGCCATGGACGGCTTCGTGATCGGCTACTTCAAAGAGTCTGACATGCCCGCCATCAACCAGATGCTCCCCGAGCTGCAGAAGATCCTGGGCGACAACAATGTCGTTTTCTATTGGGGTTCTCCTGAGAAAAGCCACGACAACGCCTATCCGTTGTATCCTTTGAAGAAGAAAAACGACCGTATCGGACCGTTGTTGAGTTCCGAGACCATCGGTGGCGCCCGCGTGGTACGCAACGCCCGCCAGGATGTGGATCAGAACAACCGTATCGTCGTGAACATGTCTATGGAAGACCAAGCCTCCGACGAGTGGCGCAAGATCACCAAAGAGGCTGCCGACAACACCGCTTCCAAGGGTGTCACCTGCATCGCTATCGTATTGGATGAGTTCGTTTATTCTGCTCCTTCTGTGAGAAGCGAGATTCCGAACGGCAACTCTGAGATCTCCGGTAACTTCACCATTGAAGAGGCCAAGGACCTTGCCACCGTGTTGAACTCCGGTAACCTGGAGGCCCGCGTCAACATCGTCCAATCCGAGATCGTGGGACCTACCCTCGGTAAGGAGTCCATCCGTTCCGGTATGCTTTCCTTCTTGGGTGCCTTCCTCTTGGTTGTCATCTACATGTTCTTGTACTACAGCCGCGCCGGTCTGGTGGCCGACATCGCCTTGTTTGCAAACGTATTCTTCATCTTCGGTGTGCTCGCCTCCATGGGCGCTGTCCTGACGTTGCCCGGTATCGCCGGTATCGTCCTGACCCTCGGTATGGCCGTTGACGCCAACGTGATTATCTACGAGCGTGTACGCGAAGAGGTGCGCGCCGGCAAGGGCATCCGCGTCGCCATCGACGAAGGTTTCAAGAACTCCTACTCCGCCATCATCGACGGTAACGTGACGACCTTGATCACCGCCATCGTGCTGTACATCTTCGGCAGCGGTCCTATCCAAGGCTTCGCCACCACGTTGATCATCGGTATCGTTTCCTCCCTCTTCACGGCCATCCTGATGTCCCGTATGATCATCGAGTCACGCCTGAAGAAAGGCAAATCCATCGAAGTGGGCAACAAGGTCACCATCAACGCCTTCACCAACACCCATATCGATTTCCTCGCCAAGAGAAAGTATTTCTACATCCTCTCCGGCATTCTCTTCATCATCTCCATCATCTCCTTCTGCACCCTCAAGTTGCAACCCGGTATCGACTTCACCGGTGGCCGTTGCTATGTGGTGCGCTTCGACAAGGATGTGACCACGAAGGAGGTCCGTGCAGCCGTCGCCAAAGAGTTCGGCGGCAATCCCGAGGTCAAGACCTTCGGTAGCAACGACCAGATCCGTATCGTCACCAACTACAAGATCGAGAGCAACGACACGCAAGATGACAAAGAGTGCGAGAGCAAGCTGTACAACGCATTGAAGGGCTTCTACGCAAAGCAAGACCTCACGGAGAAGGATTTCACAAACCTGACCCTCGACCAACGTGGTATCCAGTCCTCCCAGAAGATCCAACCCACCATCGCCCGCGAATTGCTGGCCAAGTCCATCTGGGCCGTGCTCGCCTCCTTGGTGCTGATCTTCATCTATATCGCCATCCGTTTCAGAAACTGGCAGTTCGGTATGGCCGGTATCTTCGCCCTGTTCCACGATACCTTCCTCACCATCGGTATGTTCTCCCTGCTCTATAAGATCATGCCGTTCTCCATGGAGATCGACCAGAACTTCATCGCCGCCATCCTGACGGTGATCGGTTACTCCATCAACAACAACGTGGTGATCTTCGACCGTGTTCGTGAGAACTTGGCCCTCTATCCGAAACGTGAGAACTACGACAACTTCAACGCCGCCATCAACCAGACCCTCGGCCGTAACATCAACACCGCCGGTACTACGTTGGTGACCCTGTTGGTGATCTTCATCTTCGGCGGCGAGGTTATCCGCGGCTTCATCTTCGCCATGTTCGTAGGTATCCTCTTCGGTACCTACTCCGGTATCCTCATCTCCAGCCCGTTCGCCTACGACCTCATCCGTCTCGGCGGCGGCAAAGTGAAGACCGTCAAAATGGAGAAGAAGTAATATTCCGTACCATATAATTACCCAAATAAAAAAATATTCGGATTGGCTCTCAATCCGAATATTTTTTTTATTTTAGCGGGCTTTTATTTACATGGATAAATCTAAATCTATATGAAGGTATATAAACATATTCTGCTTTTTGTATCTATCTTATTAGCAAGCATTTGCACGATTAATGCTCAGATTCTCCGAGAAGCTGACAACCTTTTCCGTGATTGTCAATATGAGAACGCCTTGGAGCAATATAAGAAAGGAATCAAGAAGTTGCAGTCCAACCGTGTGGAGATTCAGCGCGCCACTTTCCAGATTGCCGAATGCTATCGTATCATGGGCGACCTGAAAAAGGCGGAGCAACAGTACATCCGGTTGGAGAAGAAAAACTACCAGAAGGACAACCCGATGATCCTCTTCCATCTGGCCAGCATCTACAACACGCGGGGTGATTACGACCTGGCGTTGAAGTACTACAACAACTACAAGAAGCGTGCCCCGGAAGATTCCCGTGTCGAGGAGCGCATCCAGGGTTGTCAGAATGCCAAGATGTGGACGGAGAACCCGACCCGCTACGAGGTGGAGAACCTCAAGAAGTTCAACACCCGTGACGACGAGTGGGCACCGCGCTGGGGCAACGATGAGAAGCGCAACTGCATCATCTTCTCCTCCAACCGCGAAGGTTCTGTAGGCAAGGGCACCGACCAATGGACGGGCATCTCCTTCTCCGACATCTACATCACCAACAAGCCGAAGAGCAAGAACACCGACTGGCCGGGCGAGTGGTCTCCTGTGACCACCCTCGACGAAGGCGGCACACTCAACACCGGTGTCAATGAGGGCGAGGCCTGCTCCAACCGCAAAGGCACTGTCTATTATTTCACCAAATGTCCGCAAGACAAGAAGAAAGTACAAGGCTGCTACATCTATAAGTCCATGAAGAAAGGCAAAGCGTGGGGCGAGGCCGAGATCGTCGAACTGGGCGACTCCTCCTACAACTACGTGCACCCCTTCATCAGCGGCGATGAACTGACCATCTACTTCGCCTCCAACAAACCGGGCGGCTACGGCGGCTACGACATCTACATGGCCACCCGTTCCAAAAAATCTGCCAAGTTCACCGACATCACCAACCTGGGTCCCAACATCAATACTGCCGGCCAGGAGGTGTTCCCCTGTCTCCGCAACGACCAGGAGTTCTACTTCTCCTCTGACGGCTGGCCTGGCATGGGTGGTCTCGACATCTTCGTGTCCTACATCAAGGACGGCCAGTTCCAACAAGCCGAGAACCTGATGGTGCCCATCAACTCCAACGGCGACGATATCGGCATCATTTTCGACGAGAACGAAGCTATCGACCCGCAGTCCAAGTCTCCGTATCTGGCCAAGGGCTACTTCTCCTCCAACCGTGAAGGCGGCCGCGGCGGCGACGACATCTACTACTTCCTCCTCCGTCCGCTCGTCTATACCCTCTCTGGCTATGTCCGCGACAAGAACAACGGCCAGTACATGGACGGTGTCGAAGTAGAGATCCAAGGCACCGACGGCACCCTCTACAAGACCACCACGGACGTGAAGGGCTACTATCATTTCGACAAGGCCAAAATCTTAGGCAACACCTCATACGACATCAAGGTTGTGAAGAAAGGCTACTGGGAGCAGGGCAACACCGCCAAGCAAACGACCATCGGCCTGACGGAGAACACCGACCTCAAACAAGACTTTACCCTCGAGCCTATCCCTGTTGATCCTATCCCACTGCCTGAGATCCTCTACGACTTGGCTAAATGGGATCTGAAACCGCAATACAAAGACTCCCTGATGTACCTTTACAACATCATGATCAAGAACCCGACCATCGTCATCGAGTTGCGTTCCCACACCGATACCCGTGACGACGACGATAAGAACCTTGTGTTGTCTCAGAAACGTGCCCAATCCTGTGTGGACTTCCTCGTCAACGAGAAAGGCATCGCTGCCGACCGTATCGTGGCTAAGGGTTATGGCGAGCGTGTGCCGCGCAGACTGGAGAAAGACATGTACTCCACCTACAACGGCAAGAAATACTTCTTCGCCAAAGGTACCTACCTGACCGATGACTACATCAACAGCTTGTCATCCAAACCCGAACAGGAGGCTGCCCACCAGCTGAACCGTCGTACCGAATTCATTATCCTGCGTGACGACTACGTGCCAAGCGCCGAGTCTTTGGCCGCTGCCCAGTCTGGCATCGCCATTGTCACAGAGCGCACCGTGCCCGTGACCATCGCCGGGGACGTGGTGAAAGGCACCTGCTTTGCCAACAACAAGTCCATGGAGTTCCAGATTGGCAACAACTCCGAAGAGATCTTCATGAACTACACCGACGCTACCCGCTTCTTGAAAGAGTCCATCATCAACCTGAACGACTTTGAAGAGAAGTCCGGTGCCATCAAGCAGGAAGACGGCAGCATCATTGAAGGTGCAGTCCTCTATCTGGAAGAGTTGCGTGTGGGTGACGACTATGAAGAGAATGTAAAAGTGATCGTGAAGAAAGGCCTGCCCGCCGCTTTCGTGATCGGCGACGGCTTCATCAAGGATTCCTGGGGCGCCTACGACGTGGACACCAGCCGCAACATGATCATCTTCAAATAGGATATACCATATTTATATATAGTAAGAGCTGTCCTACCGACGGCTCTTTTTTTTTCGTACTTTTGCAGCCCTTTTTAGATACATCACTATGAACAAGAAGTTTTTTGCTGGCGTCATGGCTTTTTTGTCATTCTTAGGATTCGCCTTATCCTCATGCAACCAAAATCATATCAAACCTTTCAACGGGGTTCTGGATTCCGTTATCAAGTCTGAGGCCCCTGAAATAGTCAATAGGATAGCTTCTGAATTCGGATTTGATGAACAATATGAGAAACTCTTGGACGAAGAGAAAGACCTTGTAGGTGTTTACAGTATTCTAGGCTTTGCCGATGGCACCTCCTCGGAAGGATATGGGATTCTGATTCATAAAGATGGTGTTTGGTCTGCATTTCCGCAGATTTGTCATGGGAAAAACCCTCTGGCCAGATATGATGCGAAAAGCAACTCCCTTTGGCTGACAGGAGGTGTCTTGGAAGGTACTGGCGTTCTGGTGGAAAAATTATATCATATCAAGTTTCATGATGATGGCAAAGCCTACATCGCTGGGGATATAGACCCGTATCTGATGCAAGATGAACTCTGCAAGAAGTTTGGATATTCCATCAAAGATGATATAATTACCTTTTATGCCGGGAACAGACAACTGTATAGTTGTGAGAACAAGGAGAAGAATATGGGCGACATTGACGAGGATGCGATATGGATTGGCGAACAGTTATTTTACGATATCAGCGGCGATGACGTATCTGTCTATTTTGTACCCGGTTTGAAATTTGTGACTGGCTTGGTGCTTTCCTATGAAAATATGCCCACTCTAAAGGCCAGAATTACGATAGACAAAGATGGCAGGTTCACCCTGTCTGACGAGAACTCTATTATCTGGCCATTTGAAGGCAGTTTCAAGGATGAGGATTATGGCGAACCAAACCTGGAGATTTCCTATCGAAGAAATGATGGAAAATACAATGTCCAGATCGGAATTCCACGACTCACCACACTGGATGACGGCATGGCAGTAATGGGTGATGACGGGCTGGAATTTACCGCCACTGATGCTGCCGGAAACCCTATCGGTGGATTGATCACACTAGAAGGTGATACCGCCGTAGTGACTTTCACATCCACCACATGGCCGCTGATTGAAAAGGGCACCTCCGTAAGATACCTGAGATAACGACATCGCCAAATATCCCATTTATTAATTATTCATCAAGACCAAACCTTGTAATAAAGTGTACTTTTGCACCCCGAAAAAAAAGGAGATATTATGATCAAAAATGACATACCCGTTTTACTGCTCACAGGCTATTTAGGCAGTGGCAAGACCACCTTGGTAAACCACATCCTCACCAACCGTCAGGGCACCCGCTTCGCGGTGATTGTCAACGACATCGGCGAGGTGAACATCGATGCGTCGTTGATTCAGAAAGGCGGCGTGGTGGCGGAGAAGGACGACAGTCTGGTAGCTCTGCAGAACGGCTGCATCTGCTGCACCCTCAAGATGGACTTGGTGGACCAGCTCACCGACCTCGTCAAGATGCAGTGCTTCGACTATATCGTCATCGAGGCCAGTGGCATCTGCGAGCCCGAGCCCATCGCCCGCACCATCTGCTCCATCCCCCGGATGAATGCCAAATACACGGAATACGGCACGCCGACCCTCGACTGCATCGTCACGGTGGTGGACGCCCTGCGCATGCAGAGCGAGTTCTCCTGCGGCGATGACCTCGAGCGGAAGAATCTGGACGAAGAAGACATCGAAAACCTCCTCGTGCAGCAGATCGAATTCTGCAACATCGTGCTGTTGAACAAAGTCTCGGAAGTGCAACCCGAAGAGGTGAATCGCATCAAGCAGATCATCAAGCATCTGAACCCTGGGGCAGAGATTATCGAGACCGACTACACGCAGGTCGATCTGGCCAAGATCATCCATACGGACGCCTTTGACTACGAGCGGGTCTCCATCTCCACGGGTTGGGTACGCGAGCTGGAACGCGCCACCACGGAGGAAGAGGAGCGCGAGGCACGCGCCGACCATCATCATCACGACCACGATGAAGAGGAACACGAACACCATCATCACGAGCATGAAGATGAGGACGAGGAAGAGCACGGGCACCATCATCATCACCACCATCACGAGGAAGGCGAAGCGGAGGAATACGGCATCTCCACCTTCGTCTATTACCGCAGAGAACCCTTTAAGATAGTGGAATTCAACAAGTATTTGTCGAAGGACCGTCCCAAGAACATCATCCGCTCCAAGGGCGTGCTCTACTTCAAAGAGTACCGCGATATGTCGTACCTCTACGAGCAGGCCGGCGTGCAGCAGAAGCTGACCGAGGCGGGCCTCTGGTACGCCACCGCCCCCGAAGAGGAACTCATGCAGCTGATGATGCAGGATCCCAACTTCATGCACGACTGGGATCCAGAGTACGGTGACCGCATGATCAAGATCGTCTTCATCGGTCAGAATATGGATAAAGAGCAAATCATCAGAGAATTGGACAACTGTTTGGAATAATCTGACTATGAGCAACATACTGTTAATCGGCGATATGGTAGGATACGGCAACCTGGGGATGTCCGCGATGATTCCCATCTTGTCGAAGATGAAATACGAGATTCTCCGCCTGCCCTCCTCACTGGTATCCAACAACTTCTGCTACGAGCGTTTTGCGGTCATGGACACCACCGACTACATGCGCCAGTGCATTGAGATCTGGGAGCAGGAGGCTTTCCACATTGACGCGGTCAGCACGGGATTTTTGGTGTCGGAGGAGCAGACCCGCATCGTGGCCGATTACTGTCGGAAGTTGAAAAGCCGGGGAGCCAAGATCTTCGTGGACCCCATCATGGCCGATGACGGCAAGCTCTACAACGGCGTCACCACCAAGACGGTGGAATACATGCGCAGCATGTGCAAAGTCGCTGACGTCATCGTGCCCAACATGACAGAGGCCACCTTCCTGGCAGGCCGCTATGAGGGCAAGACCTCCCTCACCCGTGAAGAGGCCGACGAGCTCATCATGTTGTTGCATTATATGGGCGATAATTCCGTGGTCATCTCCAGTATGGTCATGGACGGCACCACCTGCACCATGCTCTATGATGCTCAGACGGCCAAAATGAGCATCCTCCCCTACCAGCTGATCCCTGTTCAGTTCTCCGGCACAGGCGACATGTTCTCCTCTATCCTGATCGGACATTTCCTGCATGGGGCATCGTTGGAAGACAGCGTTCTGAAGGCCATGAATTTCGTGTCGCACATGATTGAGGTCAACAAGAACTACCCCACACCGGACAACGGCATCCCCATTGAGCGTTATCTGGACGACATCATATTGTAACGCCAACTTTTTCTGGTGTTAGTTCTTCTCGGAGCGGACATGCTCTCGCTCCCACTCAGCAGCAATCTCCTCAGCCGACATTCCATCTTCCAGCATCTCGTAGGTGATCTGACAGGTGCTCTTCTTGGGCTTTGAGCGCTTTGGCGTTTTGGCTGGCAAGCTTCTCAAAAAGGTGGTCTTGCCCATGCCGGCACGCCCCGTGAGGAAGATGTGCGCCTGTGTGCGCAAGACCAAGTCCTCCACAAAGCATAGTTTCTGATTCACAAAAGTAGTCTGAGTGTCTGTAGTTGAACGAGTTGTCATCATGATAAAAATATTAAAAACCGAGTTGCATAGATACAGTAAAAAAATAAAACATGCATCCTATTGAGAGAATAATCTACGCACTCTTCTTCTATCCTCATTATTTATTAGAATCTTGGCAGGATTCATCACTATTGGGTATTCAGCCATCATGCCCATATAGCTTATCGGTTGGCACTGCACACCCTTTTCTATCATTTTTAATATCTTTGCACCTCATCTTTTGTATCAGAATCCAATATGAAAAATATCCGACACCTCCTCTCTGTCTTGATGATTGCCTTGATAGCGGCCATGGCCGGCGGCACCATCGTGGAGAAGTACCACGGCTCCGACTATGCGCTGGGCCACGTCTATGGCTCCTGGTGGTTCGTCGCCCTATGGGGCTTGGCCGCCCTCGGCATGGTGATCGCGCTGTTTCGGCGAAAAACATGGAAACGGCCTGTCGTCTGCCTCCTGCACACCTCCATCCTGCTGATCTTGCTCGGTGCCCTGCTGACCATGCTCACCGGCCAACACGGCGAGATGACGCTGCAACCCGGCGTGCCCACTGGTCAGTACACCATCGAGAAACACGGCGAGAAGAGCACCGCCAAGTTGCCCTTCCAACTCACTCTTGACCACTTCGAAGTGGTGACCTACCCGGGCACGCGTTCGCCCATGGACTTTGTGAGCCACCTGCAGATCTCAGACAGAGGCAACACCACAGATGCCAATATCTCCATGAACCACATCCTGAAGTTCCGCCACTACCGTTTCTACCAGAGCGACTACGACGAGGAGGGCAACTCGGTGCTTGCGGTGGCACACGACCCCTGGGGTGTCGGCGTGACCTACGCAGGCTACATCCTGCTGTTCGTCTCCCTGGCGTGGCTGTTTGTCCAGCGCGGAGGACCATTCCGGGCACTGCTCCGACAGACGGCGGGCAAAGCCGTCTTGCTGGTGGCCATCCTCACCCTCGGCAGTGCCTTGTCCATGCAGGCTGCCAGCAAGCCACGCACGCTGCCCAAGGAGAGCGCAGACAAGATGGGGCAGATGTACGTCATGTACAAAGGGCGTGTGTGTCCTATGCAAACGTTAGCCAAGGACTTCACCACCAAACTCTACGGGAAGGCCCGTTATCATGGCTATTCCCCGGAACAGGTTCTCGGCGGTTGGCTGTTCTACACCAGCGATTGGAACTCCACCTTGACCGATGACACCAAAAAGAAAGATGAAAAGCTGCAACTCATCCAGATACTGCAAGACGGGCAGCTGCTGAAGATGTTCCCGCACGCCGACTCACTCGGCAACATCACCTGGTACTCGCAAAACGACCAACTGCCGCTAGAGATCTCTGACGAAGAATATCTCTTCATCCGCAAGCAACAGAGCCTCTGCCAGGAGTATGTGGTAACGGAAGACATCAAGGCATTGGACGAGGTACTGGAGAAGACCAAGATCTATCAGGAGAAGTACGCCCTTGGCCACGTGCAGCCCGTAGCGCAGTATCGTGCCGAACGAATCTACAACCGGCTGACAGCGGGGCGCTGGCTGGCGTTCACCAACATCACCTTAGGCATTCTCTGTTTTGCCATCTCCTTGATCTGTCTGGGGAAAGGCAGAGCTCTCTACAGACCCCTGCATTGGGCAGCCACCGTGTGGATGGTCTTGCTGTGCGCCTTCCTCGCCCTGCTGTTCATCCTCCGATGGATTGCGGGCGGCCACGTGCCGATGGCAGGCAGCTTCGACTCCATGAACCTGCTGGCCCTCAGTGTATGCATCCTCACGCTGCTCTTGAGCAAGAGATACGAGATGGCGCTGCCCGCTGGGCTGCTGATCACCGGCTTTGTCTTGCTGGTGCAAATGATCGGGGGCTCCAATCCGCCCATCACCAATCTGATGCCCGTACTCCTGTCACCGCTGCTAAGTCTGCACGTCACGGTCATCATGATCGCATACGCACTGCTGTTCTTCATCATGCTGAACGGCATCAGTGCCATATTGGTGCGGTTCTCCCAACCAGGCAACACCGCTTATCTCGAGCGGCTGCAAAACATCAGCATGATCATGTTGTATCCCGCCGTGGCCTTGTTGGCGGCCGGCATCTTCATCGGGGCTGTGTGGGCCAACATCACCTGGGGCAACTACTGGTCGTGGGATCCCAAAGAGGTGTGGGCGCTCATCACCCTTCTGATCTACGCCTTCCCGCTGCACCAGTCGGTATGGCCTGCCTTCCGCAAGCCCCTGTTCTTCCACCTCTACAGCATCCTGGCATTCCTGAGCGTAGTCATCACCTACTTCGGCGTCAACCTGCTATTGGGAGGCCTGCACAGCTACGCATAGAGCCCACAATCAGCCAGTACCAACGCCGTCCTCGAAGGGATGTACAACTTCAGGGTGCGCTGACCTCCGCGCTTGCGAGACGGATAGGTTGTGCCCTCCTCCACATTGCCAAAGCCATTATACCGCTTGTCGTCACTGCTGAGCAACAAGCGATAGTCTTGCTCCATACAGGGAATCTCATAGTCGGCAAACGACTGGGTCGGATTGAAGTTGAAGACAAAGAGCAAGCCGTTGCGCTCATAGACGAGGACCTGGTCCTGTCCTTGCTCATAGATCTTCTGCGGCAACGCATCCAGCAGACGATATTGCGTCACCAGATGCACCATGTCGCGGTCAAAGCGGTTCAAACCTGCATATTTCAACAAGTTGTCATCGGCCAAGTTCCACTGGCGGCGGGCATAATAGTACGACCAGCCATTGCCCTCCCTCGGGAAGTCGATCCACTCGGGATGGCCGAACTCATTGCCCATGAAGTTCAAGTAGCCCCCTGAGGCCAGCGTGAGTGTGATGAGCCTTATCATCTTGTGCAACGCCACGCCCCTATCTACCACCAGACTGTGCTCCAGCACCGACATTTTGTCGTACATCTCCTTATCTATCAATCTAAATATCAACGTCTTGTCACCCACCATCGCCTGGTCGTGGCACTCCACATAACTGATGGTCTCCTCTTCGCTCCTTTTATTGGTCAGGTGGAAATAGATATCGCCCACGCCCCATTGCTCGTCTGGGAGTTTCTTGACGGTCTTGACCCAGTAGTCGGCGATGCCCATCGACATGCGATAGTCGAAGCCGATACCACCCTGGGCGGTGGGGAACGCCATGCCAGGCATACCGCTCACATCCTCCGCAATCGTCATGGCATCCTGCCGCACCGAGCGGACCAGATTGTTGGCCAGCGTCAGATAGACAAGCGCGTCCTCATCTACATTGTCATCAAAATATTGGCTATATTCCAGGAAGTCCACGCCCAAGCCATGATCCCAGTAGCTCATGCTCGTCACGCCATCGAAGCGGAAACCGTCGAAGCGGAACTCCTCCAGCCAGTATTTGAGGTTGGAGAGCAGGAACTGGATCGTCTCTGTCTTGCCGTAATCAAAGCAGCGGGAGTCCCAGACAGGGTGCTGCCCTTTCTCACCGCTATGGAAGTAGAGATGGTCGCTGCCGTCGAAAAGGGAGAGGCCCTCTTTCTCATTGCTGACAGAGTGGGAGTGTATCACGTCTAGGATGACGGAGATGCCGGCGCCATGGGCAGTATCTATCAGCTCCTTAAGCTCCTCAGGCGTACCGAAGCGCGAGGAGGGGGCAAAGAAGTTGGAGACCTGATAGCCGAAGGAGCCATAGTAGGGATGCTCCTGGATGGCCATCAACTGGATGGTATTATAGCCCAGCTCTTTGATCCGGGGAATAACCGCCTCCTTGAACTCCCAATAGGTAGAGACCTTCGCCTCTGCGGACGACATGCCCACGTGCGCCTCGTAGATCAGCGGATGGGCAGGCTTCTCGGGAACTGCATGCTTCCAGTCATACGGTTCAGGATCCCACACCTGGGCGCAGAAGACCTTGGTCTGCTCGTCCTGCACCACACGGGTGGCGTAGGCAGGGAGGCGTTCATCCGCGCCTGAGGACCAGACCATCCACAGCTTGTATAGCATTCCGTGTTTCAGTGCGAACCCGGGCAGTTGGATCTCCCAGTCGCCGTTGCCCAACGATGTAAGGGCAAAAGAGGGCTGTATCTCCCAACGGGAGAAGTCACCGTAGAGATAGATAGCCTTGGCGTTGGGGGCCTTCTCGCGAAACACCCACCCCTTCTCTGTCTTGTGAAGGCCATAGTAAAGATGTCCGTTGGCGACATCCGAGAGCGGGCAGGTGCCGTCGGTCAACGACAACTCCCGCAACAGGGCACGCTCGCGCCGTTTCTGCAACTGGCGGGTGAAGGGCTTCAAATAGGGATCCTTCTTCACCAGCTCTACCGAGAATCTGTTCACCGTATTCATTTTATCGGTTTGTAGTATAAATCAGGTCATATTGCTCATCCCACAATGACATCATCGTCTTGAAGGCGGGGTAGTCCTTTGTGCTGATGATATTCTGGGTCACAGAGAGCTTCCGGAGCACATGCATGGTGTTGCCGTCGATGGAATAACGGATGTATATCTTGCCGAAAGGATACTCTTTGGAGACCTCGTAAGGCTGTGTCACCCAGCGGGCACCGGCGGGCAGAAGGAGGTCGTATTCGTAACGCTCCTCCACCAGCGGGGTTGCCAGCGGACTGATACGGCGCTCGTTCAGACTGGCAGCCTTGACAGGGGTTCCAGCCACAGAAGGACGCAGATACAGTTGGTAGTAACCATTATGCAGCGGGGAGACATTCGTGTTCAGCTTCAGCTCTTTGGCCGGGAGCAACGTGTGCTGCTCCGCTTCCGCCTTGCGAATCGACGATGTTGACTTCAGGTCCAAGGAGACAACCGCAGAGAGGTCCACCTTGACAGGCGGCATTGAGACTTGGGTCACCTCCCCGGTCATGGCAATGAAACTGTCGGGAGCCTTGCGCTGGTCCATGGGCACATTGTCGGTATAGGCGGTGGAGATATAATAGGGACTACCGTCAACAAAGACACGGACGGTGCTCTCCACCTCACTCATCAGACTCTCATACCAGACACCAAAATCGCAGGTAAAGCCCGCCGAGCGTAGCATGTCAGCCAAGAGCATATCCTTCTCGAAGGGGGTGCCGCAGTTGCTCATCCATACAGTATAAGACGAAGCCACCAGATAGTTGAGGTGACGGATGGAGAGATCGTTGGTGTGGATCCGATTGGCCACATAGTCACGGATGGCCAAGACCTGCTCTATTTTGGAATCCTCAGGCTTGACAATCTCCGCCATCACCTCTTTGTAGAGATCCGGATTGTGATACAAGAATCCCGTCTGGTTCATCATCAGATCCCCAAAAAAGGCAGGACTGGGCACGGTGGTCACCAGCAGGCTGGGCAGATAGCCAGGGGCTACATAGGCTTCGGCAGGCTTCTGGGGAAGATTGCGGAAGGTCCAACTTGCCACCATCGTGTTGGTGTCGGTGCGCTTTTCCGAATATTGCTCAATGGACTCATCATAGTTCTTGAAGATGTGAAGGGGAAACTCGTCGGGCACCTCCACCATGATCTCGTACAACTCAATGGGCGCATCCTCATACAAGGCGATCTGCTCCATGATCTGGGCAAAGAAGATGGTCTGGGTGTGGATGGTATAGTCCAGCACGATGGTGGCGTCATATTCGAGTGCCGTATGCGTGACCACCATCTCCCGCATGGAGTTCAAGCGGTCACAATCAGTGCATCCATAAGGCAATGAAGGGTTGAAGGCATTGGCAGGCGTTTGTACGATGCTGCCGTCCTTGCGGACAGTGTAGGCCTCGTTGATGGTCAACGTCTGGAAGTCTGAATTATACGGGATGAAGGTCTCTCCGTAGGTGTTGTAAAAGGCGTCCAGCGAGAAGAGCTGCAGCTCCTTGCGGAAGCGCACATCCATGGTGCCATCCTCGTGGAGTTTGTAGCTGCGGAGGATTTTATGATAGACGGCATCGGGTTGCTCGCCGGCCCAACAGCAGGTAAGGGCAAGCAGGAATATAGAGATCAGGATTGCTATCTTTTTCATATCTGTATCTTTTTGAGGTTCATGATTTTAGATTATTGTACAACAGGCTTCACCACAATCAGCGGGGTGTTCTGATAAAACTTCTGGTTCTCGACGGCAGTCCGGTAGGCGGGCCAGTCGGCAGCCTCATAGACGCGTTTGCCCAGCCGGATGCGTTCATGGAAGACGAACTTGTTATTCTCAAACTTATAGCCACCATGGAAGGAGATGTCCGTGCCTTCGAGGGTTCTGGCTTTGGGCATCTTGGCAGAGGTATAGCCGGCAGGGAGGCTCATCGTCTCCTGCAGGATGACCAGTCGGGAGCAGCGGTCGCTGAAGGGATAGTCGCGTTTCTCCAGGCTGGTGTCATAATAGAGCTCACGCATGGCGAACTTATAGATGCCGCGGGCCAGCAGCGGGGTGACGACGACCTCGCGGTCGCTGACAGTGGCATAGTGCGGGATGTCGAACTTATAGGTGATGGTCACCGGATGCTCCAGGTAGGTCTCCTCGTCGGAGTACTTCACCGAGCGGAGCTTGATGTTGGGATAGAGGGAGCGCATCTGGGCCTCCACGTTGTCGCGCCACTCCGACTTGCGGCCGCTGAAGAGATAGCGCACGGTGCGGTCCGACTGTCCCTCGGCGGTGATGGTCACCGTGCCGGAGAGGGTGCCGTCCTTCTTGACTTTGGTGTTGGCGATCATCTTGAGGTAGTGGTTCTCGGGACGGGAGACGGGGGTCTTGCCGAGCGTGGCGCCTTGGGGCAGTCCCATCAGGTAGTTCTGCTGCTGCTCGGCGCTGGACCACAGCTCGCGCACACCGGGCACCCAGGTGGGGTCCAGCAGCTGGTAGTTGCCGTTGCGCCGCTTGACGACCGTCACACAGTGGTTGAACTGGTCGGCAGGGATGTCGTCGATACGCTCACCCGCCATCGTCATGGCAGCGAAAGCCTCGAAGCCCGCTGCCCGCAACATGCTGATGAGCATGCCCGCCTTGTCCTTGCAGACCCCGCAACGGTCGGTGTAGTTCATCTCGCACTTGTGGAGCGTGAAGCCCTCACCCTCCCCCATCGAGATGCCGGAGTAGCGCATATTGTCGGCCACCCAGTGCGTCAGGATGAAGATGCTGTCGTTCTCGGTCTTGGCCTTCTTGAGCAGACTGTTGACCTTCTCCTTCACCTCCTCGGTGGGCACAAAACTGCCGTAATCCTCGTTGACGCCATAGAACCAGCGCGACTTGGACTCCCAGTCTTGGGCGGTGGAGAGCAGCAGTTTGGTCTGTATATCGTTGGCAGCCAACGTATAGCGAGGAGTCTCTATCGGGAAGATGTTTTTCTTCACAAAGGTATAAAGCACACGCCCGCCGTCGGCCAGCTGCTGCCTCTCTTCCAACTGTCCATTATAGACTGCATAGCGCAGGTTCTTGGATGCCAACACATTGACCTGATACACCTTCTCCATCACGGGCTGGTCGCTCCAGAAAGGCACAATGTCGTAGAAATGCCCCCGCATGGGCGGGATATATTTGGCGTCGGGGTCCTCGCCGCCCTGGAGCAGCGCATAGGTGAAGCCCTTCCTGTAGGTGTGCACCTCCACAGCATCGCCAGTCTCCAGACGGCCCAACGCCACCATCTTCTGACGTGCACCCCAGTAGATCATGTACGCCGGGGCGGGATAGTCAAAGACCGGATTGTCCAACACCTCTTTGGTGCCGTCTTTACGATAAATGGTCACCTCGCGGATCTCCACGTAGGCCGACTGCGGATCGTAGTCCATCTTGACCGTGTTGAAATCGCGAGCCCCGTCATCGGTGAGAATCTTCCATAACTTGTGACCATACACGTGACTCAGACCGCTCTCCTCCATCATCACGGAGGTGCTGTCGAAGACCGTCACGATGTCGTAAGACTCAAAATCGGCGTCCTTGACCTGCGCCAAGCGTTGCGCAGCCGGCTGCGCAAACCCGCACAACGCGACTGTCATCATGACTAACAGTGAATAGAAATGCTTCATATCGTTATTACAGTTAAAGTTTTTATTGTCGTAAAATTATCACAGATGGTTCCTGAAGTCGTCATGCAGCGGCAACTTCAACACATTCTTCAAGACATTGGCCTTCACATTGATCTGGAAACTCCAGCCCTTGCGATATCCAAACGGTATCCAGCTGAAGGCCATCTCCCAGCAGTGCATGTCGCGATAGACATCCACCGAAGTGTAGGAGAAGTCCTTCTGCACGAAATCATAGCCCGTGGTGAACCCGATCTTCCATTTCTCCGTCACATAAAAATTGCCCACGACATTGATGGTGTGGATCATGTTGCGGGTATATAGAAGGGAGTCCTGCAGTCGGTAGTAGTAGATGTTGTCGGCAAGACCGTAGGAGAAGGTATAGTTGAAGGTGAACGACCACGGAAGCCGTTTCTTGTTGGCGTCATTTTTCTGATCCACGGATTTCTTCTTGAAAGTGTTTTGGTCGATGCGCCAGTTAAGGGCTATGCTGAAGTCGGTGGAAGACATACGGAAGAGCCGGTGGTTGGCCTTCCATTCGGTAGTGTTGCAGCGCACGCCGTTCTCGTTGATGATGTAGGGGTCAAAGACAAAGTTGTAGGTCAGATACAACTGTTTGAAGATGGTGCTTCTGCCCGTGACCGTCAGCTTGGACCAGTTCAGGGAGTCGGCGGCGATATTGTAGTTCATCGACACGTTCAGGTTGTCGAAGATGGAGATCTTCTTGAAGCCCGTCACCGTGTCGCGTTTGGAGCGCACCTTGATTTCCAGGTTGTTGCCGAAAGAGAGCCGAACCAAGGCCTGGGTATGCTGGGTGACGGTCCCGAAGATGGCGCCGTCGTAATAGGAGTATTCCACATATTCGCCGGTGACAGGGTTATAGTACCGGTCGTTGATGCCCTTACTGAAGGCCGGCTGGTAGGTCATGTTCAGCACGGGCGTGACAACATGGCGGATGGCATAGAGTCCTCCCTTCTTGAAGGAGTACATGACATATATCTTCGTGGTCAGGTCGGAGGAGACGCGCAGGTCGTGCAGCGCATTGAAGCCACGGTGAAAATAGCGGTTGACGACACCATAGGCGACGTCATCCACCGTGTCGATGGTCATATCGCGGGTATAGTTCTGCAGATACCACTTCTCCGTCAACGTGACCGTGGTGTTCCAGTTGATCAGCTTGGCAATCTTGATGGGAATGGTGAGGGGCACCGTGTGCATCATGCCGAAGTTCATATCATTCCATGTCTGCGGCTTGAAGAAGAGAGAATCGTAGGTGTCCACCTGTCCCGTAAACTGGGACGTCCACTTCATAGAGATATTGTCGTACCACTTCAGCGCGCCCGCCTTGTTTTTCTTCCGGAAAGGATAGAACTGGATGACCGACATGCTGATGTCGGGCAGTTTCAGGTTGATGGCCTTGGTGCCCGTATTCTGCGAGTACGAAAGGGTGGCATCCAGGAAGAAGATGTCGCGCGCAGAGGTCGAGACGTTGATGGAGGAGGTATATTGATTTGAAAGATAGTCGTTTGCCGAGGTCATGTTGTATTTGGAGTAGTTGGAGCTCACGATGTCCACATGGGCATTGAAGCGGGTGGTCGGGTGCGACTTGACATCCTGCTGATGATCCCAGTAGATCTTGAAGTCGTTGGAATGATAGAAAGAGGAGTCTATGAGTCGCTCGCCCAGATAGGTCTGGGAGAAGGCGGCCTGGACCACTCCCTTGCATTTGTAGCGATACACATAGTCGGACTTGGCCTTGACAGCCCAGCTGCCTCGGGTGTAGATGTCGGCAGAGAGCAGGAGGTCGATATTGTCGTTGATGCCGAAGTAGAAGCCCAGGTCTTGGAGATAGAAGCCCAACGAGGAAGACTCGCCGATGCTGGGCATCACGAGACCGGAGCGACGGGCCTTCTCCAGCGGGAAGAAGCCGAAGGGCAGCGCCAGCGGGGTCGGCACACCCGTGAAGCTCAGGTAGGCCGGACCGATGACGATCTTGTCGTGCTGGATGATCTTGGCCTTGGTGAAGGCGATCTCATAGTGCGGGTTCTCCAGATCGCAGGTCGTATATTTGCCGTTCTTGATAAAGGCCTCCTTGTCGCCCATCTTCTTCACCTGTTCTCCATGGATGAAGCCCTCGTCCTCGGTGGTGATGACATGGGAGATCTTGCCCTTGTGGGTGGTGAAGTTATACTTGATCTCGCGGGCCTTGTACTCCATCTCCCCCTGTTTGAAGACAGGGTTCCCCTTCAGATTGCCGGAGGTGTCGATGACCCCGGAGGCGTAGAGCTCGTTGTTGCGGAAATCGATCTCGATATAGTCGGCACGGAGCTCCATGTCGTCATACTTCACCACCGCATCGCCGAAGAGGTAGGTATAGCGGCGCTGCAGGTCGTTGACAGTGGAGTCGGCGGCACTATAATATACGATCTGGTCGATGGCGTTGGGGGATATCTTCTTGGGGGTGTGAGCGGCGCGGAGAAGGGAGTCCAGCTGGAGACTGTCCAGTGTGGGAGCCACCAGGGAAGTGTCTTGCTGTTGGGGGCGCTTCCTGACGTTCGGGCGCTGGGCATACACCACCGATGTCAAAAATATCAGTAGAAGGCAGCAGAGCGCCCCTCTGAAATATAAAAAATCGGGTGTGTATAATTTTTTCTCCAAGAACAAGTTTATTAAAGTAATTAATATACTTTTGCTAAAATATTTAAATCTGCAAAAATACTTAAAGTTTCAGAATTATGAACAAAAAAATAGGGCTCTTATTGTGTTTGATGATTTTTTTTGTCGGCGGCACGATGAACGCCCAGACAGACCCGAAGACCTTCAAGGTGGTGATCGATGCCGGTCATGGCGGACATGACCCGGGCTGCAGGGGCAAGAACTCGCAGGAGAAGGATGTCTGTCTCTCCACGGCTTTGAAGCTGGGCAAGCTCATCACCGACAACTGCCCGAACGTGAAGGTCATCTACACACGCCGGACCGATGTCTTTGTAGAGCTATACCGCCGGGCACAGATTGCGAACACCAACAAGGCGGACCTCTTCATCTCCATCCACTGCAACGCGGCCGAGAACACCTCCGCCAACGGCACGGAGACCTGGGTCATGGGCTTGCATAAGAGCGAAGCCAACCTGGCGGTAGCGCGTGCCGAGAACGCGGCCATCTTGAAGGAGAAAAACTTCGAGAACAACTACGAAGGCTACAACCCCAACTCCCCGGAGGCCAGCATCATCTTCTCCCTCTACTCCAACGCCTACCTCTCCAACTCCATCCTGCTGGCTAACAAGGTGCAGAAAAACATGGTCAACACCAACCATTTCATCAACCGGGGCATCAAGCAGGCCGGATTCTGGGTATTGTACAAAGTAGCCATGCCCAGCATCCTCATCGAGCTCGGCTTCCTCAGCAACCTGGACGATGAACGGTATCTGATCAAGGACGCCAACCAGAATGCCATGGCTACCGCCATCTACAGCGGCTTTGTAGATTATTACAACACCGTGATGAACAAGAACTTGGAGACAACCCCCGCAACTCCCCTGCCCGTCACGGAGACCCCTGTGGCGACGGCACCTGCAGAGCCCAAAAGCCAGCCGGACTCCGTGATTGTCCCACCCTCTCCGCTCATCCCCGAGAAGACCTTCCAGAACGATGTCCACTTCAAAGTCCAGTTTTTAAGTTCGCCCAAGAAGATCGCGCTCACCGACCCGCAATTCAAGAACATCCCGGAGGTCGGATGTTATTATGAAAACAACCTTTGGAAGTACACCGCCGGCGACGAGCCCACGCAGGCCGGTGCCGCCGCCATCCTCCAAGAGGTGAAAAAAGTGTATGGAGACGCCTTCCTCATCGCCTTCCAAGGCGACAAGAAAATCACTGTCGCCGAAGCCAACGCTTTGCTGAAAAAATAATATCTTTGCCGCTTAATTGTTGTCTTGATCTTTTGTTGAAGAGGGTCTAAAATAATAATTGAATATAAAAAACAATATTATCATGAAAAAGAGTCTATTCCCTTTATTCATATTATTGCTACTATGCGGCAAAGTGGCGAGAGGTCAGGAAACGAATTTGAATACCAATGAGAGTTTCAAGCATCATGAAATTGGATTTTCTATCGGAATAATGCCCGAAGGAGAAGATTTCTGGAGGCCAGCCTCTCTTATGGGACCTATTTATGAACCAGATTTCTTTCATTACAGAACAACTCCTGATTCTCCCAACCAATCATATAAAGTCGGTGCGTTCAATTTCCATTATTTCTATAACATTACCCGCAAGCATAGTGTGGGGGCCGTCGTGTCCACCACATTGTTAAAGGTGACAATACCTACATCCTCAAGAGACTATCGTGGTATAAACACTTATATGACATTAAATGCAACATATAAATTCACATATAAGAGTTTTCCAAATATTGATTTCTACCTGGGAGTTGGAATAGGTGCCACTTTTGGAATCGAAGCGAAAGAGATCAATGAGTTCACCCGGACAATCTGGCTTGGTGACGACGGTATTACTGACCGGTTTTTCGTGGGACCGACAGCTCAGTTGACACTGCTTGGCATGCGCGTGGGAAAAGCAAAAGCTGCCAACATTGAATTGGGATTCGGTCCTGAAGGAATACTGGAAGTCGGTTATTCATATAATTTTTAGATGATTTTGAAATGCTTATTGTAGTATGAAAAAGAGTTTGTTGTATTTTCTAACAATCATTTGTTGTTCTACAGCCTTTTCTCAGACGGGGCCGTCTTTTACAAGGTTATTTGACAGCCTTTTTGCAAATATCAGCATGACTGATGCAACAACAGGACTACTTTATGACCGGGTGGTGCCTTTTGCTAACTTGCCAGGATTCAATTCGCTTCGGAATCCGGTTGTGGATACAACAAATGCGAACTTATTCATGCAAGGTTATTTTGAACTATACAATGCAGCAATTGTACCTACAGAAAGACCTCCATACACAGTCGATGAGCTTAGAAATATGATTCCCAAAGATACTAACCTGATTAATATTGGGATTGTTCACTATCGTTATAATACTATAGACAGTAATGTAGCCGTACAAAAATTATATTTTGATGAAGATAGTGTGTTGCGGGAAGATAAATCCATAGCGGCTTCATTGTTTGTAGAGGATACGATTTTCTTTGCCTCACCACTTGTTGACAGAGTTGAAAAAGGCCTTCTGTATTATAAAGTTGCAGGTTCAACTGTCTTTAACAATACGGGAGATGAAATAGAGAATGTTTTTATTGATTTTGGAGATGGCCTCGGATTTCAAAATGTACATTTTGATGAGATAATTCCCGTGAATTATTCGGATACAGGTACGCATGTTTTACATTTTAGATTATTTTTACCCGATAGTCGCGTATATGATGCCTTTTCAAAGATAGTATGTTTTCAGAAAAAAACAAATGAGATTCCCTATCCCAAAGATATTATTCCCATCCGTGCAAAAATCCCTTTTATGGATTACGAAGGGGATACTTCGTTGTGTGCAACAGGAAAAATGTGCATCTGTTATGCACATAGCGATAAACTCCTGAGAAAACCAATTATTGTATCCGATGGTTTTGATCCGCAAAATGCCAGGTGTTTTGAATCGGGTGAGGAAGGGAAAGAGTCTCTCTGGAACATGTTGGCTTACAACAACAAGCATTTAGGTGACACATTGATAAGTGTTTATGACTATGACATTGTCTTTGTTGATTATGACGATGGTGGAGAATACATTGAGCGAAATGCCATGGTTTTTGTGACAGTCATAGATACGCTGAACAAGATGTTGAAGCAAAATCAGAGCCAAGAACAAATAGTGGTTGTTGGGCCAAGCATGGGAGGTCCCGTGACTCATTATGCATTGTCATATATCGAAAACAATCCTTCAGAGACAACTAATTATGGAGACCATAACTGTAGATTGTGGATTGCTTTTGACTCACCGCAACAGGGTGCAAACATCAATCTCGGCGCCCAAGCTTTTATGTATTTTTTTGGTTCTGTCGGAAATAAAGAAGATGCTTTATATGTTTGGGACAATGTGATCAATTGCCCCGCAGCAAAGCAAATGTTAAAACACCAATTTAATATCTATGCACCCGTTCAGCCTTTTCAAACATGTTCATTAACAATTAACCAGTACGTTCCTCATCCATATTTTACACATTTTTATCAAGCTATCGAAAGTCTTGAATATCCTAGAAATTGCAGAAATCTATCAATAGTCAATGGAAGTTTGAATTCGATCACTTTTGGATCAGGCTGTTCTGAAGCCATTGAACTTGATGCTAAGTACAACATTAGGGTTTCTAAAATTCAACTCTTTCCAACATCTGGCGTTTGCGAGATGTTTTATGGGATGTATACTCCAGGAAAAATGGGTTATTTTATAGGAAATAGAAACAAATTCTGGTTGTTTGCCCCTTCTGACAATAATTTCAGTATAGATGCTGCACCAGGTGGAGCTTTTAACACTTTTCAGATGATAGAAGATGCTGCACAAACCAATGAGCAGATCAAGCAAATAACAATGACAAGAAGTTCACATTGTTTCATGCCCATCACCAGCACCTTGGATATCAGGGGCAATATGAACTATGCAACAAACATATCCTCCAGAGATCTCGTGGCAGAAGGGTTGACACCTTTTGACAGTTATATAGGTGTGATGGATAGTAACATGTATCATGCAACGCTCAATCAAAACATGGTTGACTATCTAATTAATGAAGTGGAGACCTATATCCAAGGTCCTCGGGAAATAAAAATGTGTACTCAATCCTCTTACACCCTACATCTTCCCCAAGACTCCACAGCCACTGTCGTTTGGACTTGTAGTGACAGCATTCGTATTCAACCCACAAACAATCCTTACGAAGTCATTGTTGTGCCTCTTTCCACAGGAAACGCATGGATAAACGCAGAAGTTTCCACATTAAAGCACCATAAGAATATAGCCCGTTATCCAATCCATATCAGTAATAACGAACTAATGACACCCATGGTGGACGGGACGACAATACAAGGACAAACTCTTGTAATTAACGACGCCAGATATCTCACCACCGATACCTTTTGTGTAGAAAATGGCAAGACCCTGACTGTTTCAGGCACACTGTATTGTTCTCCAAACACCCACATTATTGTCCGTCCCGGGGGCACGCTCATCCTGGATGGTGGTACGCTGACCTCCGCCTGTGCCGGCGAGATGTGGCAGGGCATCGAGGTGGCGGGCGACCGCACCAAGCACCAGACTTCCACCAACCAGGGCACCGTCATCCAGGGCACCGTCATCCTCCGCAACGGGGCCACCATAGAGAACGCCCACTGTGCCATCAGGACCGGCCTCGAGGGGAACGAATGGCTCACTGCCGGCGGCATCGTCCAGTGCTCCGGCTCCACCTTCCGCAACAACCGCCGCGCCGTCTCCTTCTACTCCTACGCCGACACGCTTGCCTCCGGCAACATCGGCGACAACAAGAGCTGGTTCAAGGACTGCACCTTCACCCTCAACAACGACAACCTCTTCCTCTCCCAGAACATGGAGTTTCTCAACCATGTCACCCTGTGGGACGTGAAGGGCGTCTCCTTCGAGGGCTGCACCTTCGAGAACCTCACCACGGGATACTATCCAGACCGCAAGCATGGTATATACGCCGAGAATGCCGGTTTCTCGGTCAGAACACTCTGCAACACCCTGGACGGC
>JAFYNM010000002.1 GCA_017549765.1 Bacteroidales bacterium | reverse complement strand
TGTTGGCTGCCATATTGCAGGGGAATATCGGGAAAAAACGTGGCTGGCTGAGGATTACTAATTGAAAAATGAAGCGCAGGGTTTTGGGGGTTACGCAGCAAGAAATCAAGTCCTCCATGAGTCTGAAAATCCATACGTTCCATGGCAATATAAGACGAACTTCCTTGATAAACCAAAATCTTCTTGCAATTCGTATGGATATCCCCACCTATAAATAGCGCATCACCTCGATTCATCGGCACTGTATCCTCGTTCGAGTAAACATAGGTACCATCTTCCAGTGCTATAACCCACAACAGCACATAATCACCACCAGGATTTACGACACCAGGACTGACGTATGAAACGATGGCAGATTCAGTAGGATACAATCGTGTTTTTTCAGCAATACCTTCATTGCAGATTCCTTTCCTATAATTAGGGATCTGAGCCCATGCTTGAACATTCTCCGTTGTCCGAATCACGATGGTTTTCCCCTGAAGCAATGTCGGGTACACATCAAAACTGTCCGAAATTTCGGTATCGGGGACCTTGACAGTCGTCAACACCCCTGGTTGAACGGTGAAATCCACATGAAAAGCAGTCGCCGGATTTTCTATGTATCCAGTACAAGCTTGATCACCAAGAATATACACAAAAAGACTATCATTATTGTAGTAGATCGTATCCTGATTGCAAAGATAGAATCTATCTCCCCGTCTCCCTAATGTGTACCAAAACTCCTTTCCTTCCAGTTGGGCAAACAACGCTTGTGAGACCCAAAGCGCCATATTGAATATTACAAAGAGAACAAGCCTGCGCATGGTTATCGGAACAATATGATTTTTCGGGTTGCACATTCGCCAACATTATCGGTGGCATTTAAAATAAAAACACCTTGCAAGTCTGGTAAGAAATTTTGGATATCGTTATAGGTTGTGCCGTGTGCCAGGGATCTACCTGTCATGTCATAAAGAGCATATTGAATTTTCCCATCAAAGCCATGGCAAACGAACTGACGAGAACTCATAATGGTAATTTCCGGAACAACACCATGCAATATGTTTGCCGCTCTGGCCTCTGTCGTGTCTCTGGGTAATGGCGGACATGCATCCCACCCATAACAGTGAATACTACTATTTACAACATCCAGAGAAAGTGTGTACGGTTGTTTAGAAAAAGGAAAATCATCCACTGTGGTAGTCAATGGATATAGTACTATATAAGGGTCAGCAGGCTTTTTCTTTATAGGAAGAGAATCATCACATGTGAGTTGAGAGATGTCGTACGTTTCCGTCAGAATACGATTTGTGGTACCAGGTTCCACCCCTGCAATCATTACGGGAATGCATTCGTGAAAAATATTTAAGGATAGATTACTGACTGTCAATACATTTCCATAAATATTGATAGAAGGATCAAATATGCTGGAACAACTTGGCAACAAGGCAAAAGTACCATCCAATTGCCCTACGTTCATGCCAAGTGACAACTTGAATGGATTTACCTGTGATAACAATTTTGGGTAAGAAGTCGAACAATAAATAAGTTCACCAAGAAAGTTAACTCTCGAATGATAAGGATCATACAACAAATCTAATGCAAATAGCTTGTGTGTCGGAAAGAAATATAAATAGCTTTCTTGGACAGTATGGCTTGAATTCCAATAATCATAAATTCGTGTCATCCATAGAATATCTTGTTTTTCCACACGCAAGTCACGACAAACAAGAAGATGTCCTTCATCCAACTGAACATGCATGGCTTGGTGTTCCGCCACATCACTGATCGTATTGTTGTTAAGGAAATATGTTTCATTATGACTAACCATTGCTGGCGTACCCATATTTGGATCAGAAGGTATAAATTCAAACAAATCGACAATAATCCCAGGATGAGTTTGTCCGTATGCCCACGTACCTGTTGCCACGAAGCAATGATGATGATCGTCCCAAGAAATATCAGTATAATATTCTGCATTATCAGGTGTAATGCTCACTTGATCATTTGGGCCTATCGCTAAAAGTTTCCCATTATCCAACACAAACATATATGCCTGATTATCAAATTTGTCATATCCCACACATCCGTCCACAATCGTTCCAGCATTGGACAGGCCACTATATATTGACAAGGTGTTCAGGGATGGATCCACTATAGCATAGGCAGGGATGGCACCTGTTCCTGGCAATATATGCCCAAACACAACACAGTCCCCATTTAAATCTTCAAACCCACCATCCATGATCAATTCTGAATTAACATAGGAGAACTTTGGCATTCCCGTTGGTGTCATGGTTAAAGGATTGATTTTCATAACTGACAGGGCTGTAGGGTCTGATTGAAAATAATAAATGTTTTCATTCTCGTGCACAATGGAAACTGCGCTTTTGGGGCACGGAACATTGACAGAATAATAGTTCCAGTACTGATTCTGCGCCCCGGCAGCTACAGACAGACCAATCAATAGGACAACGAGCGTGTAGATTCTTTTCATGATCGCGTTAGATTTAATACGGGGCAAAGATACATTTTTTCTATTAAGTTATGAAATTATGAAGCTATTAAATTATGGGGTTAAGGAACTATGGAGTTAAGAAGTTAAGAGGGTTTACGGTTTATAGTTTACCGATGAGGCGATTATGCGATGAGACGATTAGAGGAGAAAGGAGGAGATTAGGCGATTAACTTCTAACTCCAAACTTCTAACTCCAAACGTCTAACTCCAAACTTCTAACTGACAACTGACAACTGACAACTGACAACTAAAAATTTCCCCTCCCTGCGTTTTGTATGACAATTAATTGTAGTTTTGCCAATCAATCCTATTTATTCATTTCATAAAAATTCAAACATCATGGCTGCCATATTGAGAACTGGATACGCTGTTTATCCATCGGTTTCTTTAATGGGTTTCAAAATCGATTCCAAAACCAAAAAGAAGAAATTCTCCTTCATCAAAGAACTCTTGTTTGGCGACTATATCAAACCTTACATTGAGAATAACGACTATGTGAGGATAAAGGTCACGGAGAAAAACGAGGAGGTTGAGTACGTCAAAGTGCGTTGCCGGAATGCCGACGGCTACATCAAAGAATCGGAGATGCAGGCCGAGAGAATCCTGGAGGTCAACTTCATCGATGTGGGACAAGGCGACGGATGCCACGTCGTGACGCCCGACGACAAGCATTTCCTCATCGACGCCGGCGGTTCCGACAACATGTACCGGTATCTTAAATGGAGATTCAACCTCAAGACGGCCAAGGTCGCCCCGCCACCCTTCTCGATTGTCATATCGCACTCCGACGCTGACCACTATGGCGGGTTTGGCCAGATATTCAACAAGACCGATGGCACGGCCCAGCAGTTTTCCATCAAGAAGGTGTATCACAACGGCATGGTGGAGGCCAGCGGGTCGAAACTCGACTCCTTAGGCACCGAGATCACCTACAACAAGCACAAATATATCACCGACCTGTGCGACACCGACAAGGATTACCAGAACCGGCTCAAGAAGATTGAGAAAGCGGGCAACTACATCACCTTATTGGAAAAAACGTCAGCTCCCAAAGAAGCATTGCGCCTCGGCTCCAAGCCCATCTACGACAAAAACAACATGAAGATGGAAATCATGGGTCCTGTGGCAATCAATATCGATGGCAAAGACGCGCTACCCGTCATCGACAGCAACAAGGGCAAGACCAAGAACGGCCATTCCGTCATCATCAAGCTGACCATTGGCCATCTGAGACTCTTCCTGGGCGGCGACCTCAACACCGAATCGGAATACCACCTCATTCACCACTACTCCGGTATCGATGTAAACGATATCAAGAAAAAACTGAAAGGCAAATCGCTCAAGGAGAACAAGCGGAAAGAGCTGGAGGCGCAACTGGAGGAGGCCATCCTCAAAGCCAGGGAGAGCCTGGGCGCCGACATCGCCAAGTCGTGCCACCATGGCAGCGCCGACTTCACCAGCGAGTTCTTGCAGGTGCTGAATCCCATCGTCACCGTCATCTCCAGTGGCGACGAGGAGCCGCACGTACACCCGCGTCCCGACACTTTGGGCACCATCGGCAAGTTCAGCCGTGGAGAGCGTTCCCTGATATTCTCCACCGAACTCGCCCGCTCGAGCAAAGAGTTTGTCGAGCTTCAGAAGTCCAACTCCACGAAAAAGCGTGAGCGCACGGTGACGGTGTATGGCATGATCAACGTGCGCACCGACGGCGAGAAGGTCATCATCGCCCAAAAGTTGGAGAAGCCGGCTGCGGGCCGCAGCTGGGACATCCACAAGCTGGAATGGAACGAGGAGAAGGGCGCTTTTGAATACAACCAATATTTGAAGTACGAATAGCGCATCCAGACCACGCATGGCGGGCATCTACGTCCATATCCCCTTCTGCGCGAGCAAGTGTGTCTATTGCGGCTTCTACTCGGTGGTCTCCACGGCCCGCCGCGAGGAGTACCTGACGGCGCTGGCCCGGGAGATGTCACTGCGGCAAGACTACCTTGGGGGTGCTGACATCCGCACGCTCTACCTTGGCGGCGGCACCCCCACCCTGCTCACCCCTGACGAGCTGGCCTCGCTGCTTGCCGACCTCCGCCGGCACTTCCCCATCGTCCCTGACGCGGAGATCACCCTGGAGGGCAACCCCGAACAACTCACAGAGGCGTACTGCCGAGAGCTCCACACGCTGGGCGTCAACCGGCTCAGCATCGGGGTGCAGTCGTTTCACGACCATGTGTTGCGTTTCATGGGGCGGCGGCACACGGCTGCCGAAGCCATGGAGGCCGTGCACAACGCTGCCGCCGCCGGCATCCACAACCTCTCCATCGACCTCATCTACGGCGTCTCCGAGCGCACAGACGAGCAGTGGGCAGACGAACTGCGACACCTTCCGGAGCTGCCCATCACCCACTTCTCCGCCTACGCTCTCACCCCCGAGGAGAACTCCCTCCTCTACAAACAGATCCAGCACGGTCGCCACGCCCCCGTCGATGAGGAGATGGCCACCCGCCAGTACGCCATGCTCACCGACTTCGCCCGCGAGCACGGCTTCGAGCACTACGAGGTCTCCAACTTCGCGCGACAGGGCTTTCACTCCCACCACAACAGCGCCTACTGGGACGGCACGCCCTACCTGGGCCTTGGCGCCGCCGCCCACTCCTTCGACGGCACCTCCCGCCAGTGGAACGCCGGCAACCTGAACCAATATCTACGAGACATCGCCGATGGTCAGACCTGCGCCGAGAAGGAGACGCTCTCCCCTGCCAACCTGTACAACGAGACCCTTCTCCTGCGTCTGCGCACCCGCGTGGGCCTCGACCTGGACGCGCTGCAAGCCCGGTTTGGTCCACAACGCCGCCAAGAGCTGCTCTCCTACTTCGAGAAAGAGGTTCCCAGCGAGCACTACGAGCTAACAAAAAACCGGCTCTGTCTGACAGAAGCCGGTCTATGGTTCGCCGACGGCATCGCCGGCAACGCCTTTATTTAAAGTTAACAGTTGTCAGTTGTCAGTTAGAAGTTAGGAGTTAGAAGTTAGAAGTTAAGGTTTTTCTAAAGCCAACAGCCAATGGCTTCCTAGTTGCCGAAACGATAACCTACATTCAGCGACACATTCCAGTAAGGATGGCGGGCCAGCTGTGCCGGAGTGTCGGGCAGCGGATTCTCATTCACATAATACATCGCCTTGTATCTGCCGAAGACTATGTCGGTGAAGAAATAGAGATTCTTCACAGGGGTGGTCACGCCTAAACGCAATAATCCGCCCATGGAGAACCGGTCGCTCTCCCCGCGCACCCAATAATAGGTCATATTCTCATATGAATACGGATTGCCTTTCGTGGCTGTGGCAAAGCGCAAATCCAATCCGAGACCGCCCATGAAGGCACACTTGTGCACATAGTCGCCAGCCACCAGCAAAGCACCAAGATCCAAGTGCAGCGGTCCCGCAAAATCGTATTTCAAAGCGGTCAGGCCACCCAGCGCCACATTGGAAGCACTCTTCAACGGGACGGCAAAGTCGAAGCCCACGCCCAAACCAAAGGAACTGCGGTGGCTGATCTCCAAATCCAGACCGGCATTGATTCCCATGAAGACAGTACGATGGGCAGTGACGATCTTCTCCTTCACCTCCGTAACCTTGGGGATACTATTATCCGTATAGTCGCCAATCGTCCAACGCACCTTGCCTTGGTGGGCACTCGGCACATAACAGGTCAGGTTTTGCCAACGCTTGATGAGCTCCTGGGCCATCGTCTCAAACTGCGCCTCCACCTGGGTGAAGTCGTTCAAGAGGAAGGGCGCCTCAGAGGAGATACCCTCAAAGACAGCCTTGTAGAGTTGGTTGTCTTCCGCCACATCGTTGCCCTTGATAGCGATGACATAGCTCTTGAGCGGCGCGCCTTGGATGGGTCTGTTCACCACCTGATCGCGGACATACTTGAAATAAGGATTCTCCAGACCCTTCTCCGGCAAGCCCAAGTCAGGATCGGTGGAGTGGTTGTCATAACCATCCGTGAAGGAGACCATGCAGGCATAGTCGAATTTCTCTTTGTCTTTGTTGGGAAGACGGTTGACATAGTTGGAGATCATGTCGGCACCCTTGCGCATGGCATAATACAAAGCCGTATTGTTATACAGCGTAAGTCCTTGGATGAACTTGATCATGTCGTCGCGGGTGTTCATGGTCAGCGGCTCGATGTTATAGACCATCTTGTCGGCATTGCCCATGGTGTTAAAGCCCACCACACCCAAACGGATGCCGCCGTCGGGAGAGGCGTTGTAGAGGATGTTGATGAACTTGGTGGCGCTGTTTTTCAGCTTTTCGAAGTTGGCCTCGCCCAAGGAGTTACTGCAGTCCAGCACCAGCATCACCACCATCACCTTGTCGGTCTCGAAATTCTGCTGGGCATCCTTCACCTCGCTGTCGCGCTGCCAGCTGTAGTCTTTGCCGTTATATTGCCATTTCCAGAACTTGAGGCCTCCCTCGAAACCTTCGGGACAGTCTGTCGTGGCCTTGTCGAAGGTGAACGAGATGGACTCGTCCTTTTCCACCTTGCCATAGATGACCTCCTTGGGAGTGAAATAGATGCCCTTGGATGTGATGTTAGTCAGCTGATAGACAAACTGGCCACGGCTATCTTTCGTGATAGAGTAATCACCTTCGATATAGTATTTCGCTTTGTCCACCTGTGCAAAAGCGGCACCGGCAAAAAGGAAACAAGCCAAAAGAAGCATTAACTTTTTCATATCTGCAATTTTTATGTCAATGAATAACTCTAAAATTCCCTGATTATTATGTTTCTAAAAAAGGAAACTATTCTAAAGTGGCAAAAATACGGAATGTGAAGATGACTTTTCATCCTCACTAAAAATAGTTATCAACCATTGATTTTTAACTAAAAAAGCTCTCCCCTTCCCTGTTCACTGATCACTGTCACTGATCACTCCACCTCCACAATCATCACCACGGGTTCGCGGCCGTTGACCTTGTCGCCATCGCCCGCCACGCCATAGGCCATATAGGAAGGGATCACCAGACGGGCCTTGCCTCCCGGGCGCAACATGCGCACGGCCTCGTGCAACCCGTTGATCTCCTCAGACTTGGCAACCTTGAAGACTTTCTCGCCGTCTTCTTTGGAGTCGTATATCTTCTCGCCGGACAATAGAAATGTCTGATATTGCAGATGCACCATGTCATCTTCTTGGAACAGGTCGCCCTTGCCTTCCTCCAGAATCTGGATATAGAGACCCGTACCTGTCTTCTCCATCTTCCACCCATAACGTTGGATGAAGAGTTCTATCTCCTCGTTTTCCAGATGGATGATACGCTTGTTGCCCTCCACATAGGGGGCCTCCACGTCTTCTACAGGTTCTTTGGAGCTCGTCACCACCGCGCCGGTGGGCTTTGACTTATGGCAGCCGCCCGTGAGCAGCAGCACCGTCAACAAGAAATATGGCAGAAATGCTTTCATGACAGATTAGTATTTTCCCTCCCGGACCACCTTTTCAAAATGGGCAACCGCCTCTTCGACGGTACCGTCAAAGAAGGCGCCGGCAGCGTTATGATGCCCGCCCCCATTGTAATGGTCACGGGCAAATCGGTTCACATCGACCTTCCCTTTTGAACGGAAGGAGACCCTGATGCGGGATTCCCGTTCCATGAAGAAAGCGGTGAACTCCACCCCTTTGATAGTCATGCCGTAGTTGACAAAGCCCTCCGAATCTCCAATCTGGAAGTGATTGTCTATCAACTCCTGTCTGGTGAGGTACATATAGGAGGCGCCGTATTCGGGCATGATTTTAAGGTGGGTGAGCGCGACGCCCATCAGGCGCAGCCTGCTCTCCGTATAGTTGCTATAGACCTTCTGGTGGATTCCCTCCCCGTTGATGCCGGAGGCTATGAGCTTGCCCAGCACCTCATAGGTACCCGGATAGTCACAAGCATACGACATGGAGCCCGTGTCGGTGATGATGCCGACATAAAGTGCCTCGGCAATGGCTTTGGCGACCGGTCTCTCCGGGGTCATGAAACGGTAAAGGAAATTAAAAACCAGCTCACTGGCCGAACTGGTAAGATGGGTAGTGTACATCACATCGCAGTTGATCTCGGGCTGTACATGATGGTCGATGAGAACCTTGAAGGCTTTGGACTTGGAGATGCTGTTCTGGAGATCCTGTCCGGCACGATGCGGGGCATTCATATCCACCACATAGAGCATGTCGGCCTCCTTGATGGCCTTCCGCGCCTTCACCAGGTCATCCTGCGCCACCACTATCCGGTCGCTGCCCTCCATCCAATTCAGGAAGTCCGGAAAAGCATTCGGAGACACCACCGACATTTCATAACCATCTTCTTTAAAATAATGGTACAAGGCCAAGGCACATCCTATCGCATCTCCATCGGGATTAAAGTGGAACACCACGCATATCTTACGAGTACGTTGCAGCGCTTCTTTTATCTTGGAAATATCTTGCTCGTTCACAACAATATCATTAGGTGGGTGCAAAGATAAAAAATATATGATTTATAAATACCAGAATATTAAAACAGGGTAAACAGCACATAGAGCCAGTGGGCGGCAATACCGGCACAGAGGCCGCCGATGGTGTGTGCCGTGATGGCTTTGGAGATCAGCTTGCGGTAGCCCAGCGAGTCCAGCATGGCGGCATGTGTGCTCAAGAAACCGCTCCAGCACATGCCCATGGCGGTGCATACGGCAATCGCATTATTGTCGATGATGCCGGAAGAGACAAACTTGGGGATCAGACCCAAGGCGGCACCCACCGCACCCAACGCAGTGATCGGGAATGCTATCAGCTCCGCATGCGTGAAGCCGAAGAGCCATTTGAAGATGAAGTTGATCTTGCCGACCAGATAGGTGATGACAGGGACACCTTCGAAAGCGCCACCCGTATAGGTGCCGTCGGCACTGGGACCGAAGGTCAGCATCATCACGATGGTGGAGATAACCAACACGCCCGGGATGATGGAGACACCTATCTCGACGCCGCTCATACCTCCATCCAGAATGGCATTGAGCGTGCGAATGAACACCCCCTGCTTCTCGGCTTTCTCGTCCTGCTTCTTCTCCTTCTGCTCTATGGCATCAAATACCGGCGCGTCCAACTCCGGATAGTTCTTCAAGGTGAAATGCTGCATCAGACGGGTGGAGACAATACAGCCGATGAAGGCGCCCAGGAAGCCCACGCCGGCACCGGCACTGAAGCCCTGACCTATCATGAACGCCAACACCACCAGTCCCATGCCAAAAGACGTGCCGAAGTTGGTCAACGACACGAGCTGGTACTTTTTGAAATACTGGCTGAAACTCCTGTCCTTCGACAATGTGATGATGGCAGGATTGTCACTCAAGAATGTCATCACCGCACCCAAAGAGGCCACGCCAGGCAGATTGAACAACGGCTTCATGAGCGGCCGCAGCAGTTTTTCCATCAGTTTCACAATGCCGTACTCCATAAACAACTTGCTGACAGCGCCCATCATCACGGTGATGGCCATGATGTACAACACTGTCTCCATCAACAGGTGGTAGGCCGTCTGCAAAAAGGAGTTCAACATCTTCGGCAACGTCATCCTCGAAGCCAAAATGCCGAAGAAGCCAAAGAAGATGACTGAGAAAATGATCATCTCTTTGAGTAATTTTCTCCGGTGAGGAGTCATCCGGAGATCCTTTTTCACCTTGTCAAAATCAATGTCCTTGACCTTGCCAAGGTCAAATTTCTTCACTTTGCTAAAATCAATCTTTTCCACTCGGCACCGAATAATAATGTTTGAAGAACTTGAGAAAATCTATCTTCCATGTCACACCTGCATTCACATTCAAAGTTCTGCTCTGTCTCTCTGTCGGAAGTTGTGTGTCAATCATATTCGCCATGGCCACATAACCGTGCAACCGCAACCCAGGGGCCTTCAGCGGACTGTACTCCAGTCCCAAGCCATAGAAGTAATGGGTTCCGAAGGAGGGGAAGCTCTCGTTCATGAAAGTCATCGTCCATGGATCATCACCATGATTATACTCATAACCACCTTTGGCAAAAAGATTCAACCCTTTACACAACGGCACATCGAGGCGGCTGACCAACAAATAATACTGGAACCACTCCTTGAAGTCGTAGGTCTTATGAATAAAATCCACATACCAGCTCACCTTCTCGAAATCGAGTTTGTTACCCAATACGATAAAACTAACCCATTGGTTTTGCGTATTCCGGCGATAGAGATTCGCAGAATACAACGTCTTGAAGTGCTTATAGTTGCCGTTCCAGAGGAAGTTGAAACCGATCAGGCCGTCCTTCCAGTCGGCGGCGGTACGCACATAGGGAGAGTTGCCGAAACCAAATGTCAGGGTGTTTTTCTCTTTCTTGTCCGTATAAGAGACGGAGGTACCCAGCTGGAAGCAGTAGAAGTCGCCCCAGTACTGGGTATAGTAATAGACATCGATCGGGGGTGCGTCATATTCAAAGCCGCCGACGGGCAGTGCCTCTTTTCCGACGCGGATGCGCCAGCGCGGGTTGAACTGGTATTGCACATATAGAAAATCGGTGTTGTCGAACAGGCTCACGCTGCCTGGGTGCGCGATGATGCGCTGGCGGAAGAAGAACGAGAAATTATGTCCAAGGTCTCCGCCCAACAACAGATTGAAATATTTGCCGTTGAAGCCGAAGTGGTGCGTGGGGGCGACACTGTCCGGGACCGGTGAGTTCTGCGAATACAAATAATCGAAATCGGCCCGCGCTTCCAAAGAGAACTTGGTCAGTTTGAAAGGGGATTCTGATTGAGCCTGCGCCGTCCACAGAGAAAAGATCAGACAAACAGCTCCAGCAAAGGCCAATATTTTTTGTCGCATAGGAGATTGGAAGTTTCTGACAGCTTGTTGAGCAGTTATACAAGATTGGAGAAGCCCATGAAGGCCATGGCAAGGATACCGGCGGTCAGGAGTGCGATGGGCACACCCTTCATGCCTTTCGGCACCTCCACCAGTTCCAGCTGCTCACGCAGGCCGGCGAAGATGACGATAGCCACGATGAAGCCGATGGAGATAGCCACCGCATACAACGTGCTGTCCAGAATGGAAAACCCATGGCTGGCGATGACGGGCTGCTCGGTCACCTTGATGGCGATACCCAGCACAGCACAGTTGGTCGTGATCAGCGGAAGGAAAACGCCCAACGCCTTGTAAAGCGACGGACTCATCTTCTTGAGGACGATCTCCACCATCTGCACGAGGGAAGCGATGACCAAGATGAAAAGGATAGTCTGCAGGTAGGTGATGTTGAGAGGCACCAGCACATACATCTGCAGGGCGGAGGTCACCAGGGTGGCCAGCGTCATCACGAAGAGGACGGCCACGCCCATGCCGAGGGCGGTGTTCACCTTGCTGGAGACACCCAAAAACGGACAAATGCCGAGGAATTGCACCAGAATGATGTTATTCACCAAAACGGCACCGATAATCATTAAGATATATTCCATAACTGTTTATTTTTCAATGTTAATAATCACTCCGAACAGGTTTAGGCGTTGGCTTGTTTGGCTTTGCGTTTCGCTTCCACATTGTTCAGGATCTGACGCACCGCAGCCATCACGAAGCCATAGACGATAAAGGCTCCGGGGGCAAGCACGAACAGCAGCATATTGTAGTTTGAGGGTATGAAGGAGAACCCCATGAAGGAGCCGGCACCGAGGATCTCTCTGACAGCTGCGATAAGCACCAAGGAGATGGTGAAGCCGATGCCCATGCCCAGACCGTCCAGTATGGAGTCCCAGACCGGGTTCTTGCTGGCGAAGGCTTCCGCACGACCCAGCACGATACAGTTGACCACAATCAACGGGATGAAGACACCCAGACTGGCCGACAATGCCGGCAGGAAGCCCTGGATGACAAGGTCTATGATACTCACGAAGGTGGCGATGATGACGATGAAACACGGGATTCTGATCTTGTCGGGAATCACATTCTTCAACAACGATATCAGGATGTTGGACATCAGCAGGACGAACGTGGTGGCGGCGCCCATGCCGAGCGCATTGTTGACGGACGTGGTGACCGCCAGTGTGGGACAAGTGCCCAGCACCAGAATCAAACTCGGGTTCTCTTTGAAGAAACCTTTCGTTAATATTTTCAGCTTACTCATGATAGACCTCCTTTACTGCGTTATAAATGGCGACCGCGCGGTTCACCGCATCACAATAGGCCCGGGACGAGATGGTGGCAGCGGTGATGGCATCCACATCGCCACCGTCCTTCTTGACCATGATTTTGAAGTCGTTCGGGTTCTTGTGGTTGAACTGCTCGGCAAAATTGCTCTTGTCTTTGTTGATTTTGTCTCCCAAACCAGGGGTCTCGTTAGCTTTGATGACCTCCGTATTGGTGATGGTCCCGTTGCTGTTGAAGCCCACCATCAGGTCGAAGCGACCGGAGAAGGCCTTCTTCGTGTAGGTCTCGACAGCCACACCATAGATGCCGCCGTTCTCGTTGAGAGCGATATGGACGGGCAGGTCGGTGCCGGTCTCATCTTGAAAGACTGTGTCGATCATCTCTCCCTTGAAGTCGGGGATGACCAGGGTAAGGGCGCGCTGCTTCTTCTGCAGCTGGGCCTGTTCAATAGGTTCTTTGGTCAGTGCATAGACACCGGTCAATGCCAACCCCGCAACCAAAGCAATAAGGGTCAGCACCAAGACCAGGCGTAATAATGACGGTTCTTTTTTCTGTGACATATTGAAATGGTTTTAAAGGGTTATTTAGCGTAGGTTTTGGGTTTGAACCAGCGGTTCAGCAGGGGCACCATCGCGTTCATCAGCAGAATGGAGAAGGATACACCCTCGGGGTAGGCGCCGAAGAGACGGATGATGATGGTGATAAGACCGCAGCCGGCACCGAAGACGAGCATCGCCGACGGAGTTGTGGGCGAAGTCACCATATCGGTAGCCATAAAGAAGGCACCCAGCAACAGACCACCCGTCAGGATATGGAAGAACGGGTTGGCGTATTGGGTAGGATCTATGAGATAGAAGATGCCGGAGAAGATGAAGACGGTCAGGACAAAGGCGACGGGGATGTGCCAGGTAATGACGCGCTTCCAGAGCAGATAGGCAGCACCCAGCAGCAGGGCGATAGCGGAGATCTCGCCGAAACTGCCGCCCATCTGGCCGACCAGCAGATCCAGATAGCGGGGCATCTCACCCATGTTCACCGCAGCGCTCTCCTTAAGGATGCCCAGCGGAGTGGGACCCGTGACCGCGTCAGCGAAGTTCCAGACAGGAGACGGCACTGGCCAGGTGGTCATCGCCACCGGGAAGGAGATCAACATGAAGACACGCGCCACCAAGGCCGGGTTGAAGAGGTTGTGGCCCAAGCCGCCGAAGGGCATCTTGGCAATGCCTATCGCCACCAAAGCACCCACCACCATCATCCAGATAGGAAGATTGGCCGGCACATTGAAGGCCAGCAACAGACCCGTCACGATGGCGGAGCCGTCACTGATCGTGGTCGGCACCTTCATGACAAAACGCTGGATCAAATACTCAAAAAGCACACAACAGCCCACCGACACCAAGGTCAGGACAATCACCGGCAGACCGAAGTAGAAGATCGACACGACAAATGCCGGCATCAGCGCTATAATCACTGACAACATGATCTTCTGCACGGACTCGCCACTGTGGACGTGTGGAGAACCGGAAACATTTAACAGTTTGTTCATCTTTCTTTATTTTGATTATTGAATTATCTTCTACAGAATACCTTTCAACGCCATCAGCTCATACTTGGCCTTCAACAGCTGGATGTGATGCACCTCCTGGTTCATGCGCGACTGCAACTCGTCATTATGCTGTTTGATATAGTCGAAAACGGTGATGGTGCCGTTCGCCAGCTGTCCGGAATAGGTCTTGGTCAGATCCGCATACTTGGCCGTGATGGACGAGTCGAGTTGCAAGAGCTTCTCAATACGCACAATCTCATTCTGCTTCTCCTGGATGGAGATCATATTGGACTTCCTGAAGTCGGCCTCCTGGCTCGCCAGCACCTCCTTCTGGATATCTATAACCTTGCCGAAACCGGAACTGCGGGCCCAGTCGATCAACGGGACCTTCAAGGTGACCCCGGCCAGATAGTACCAGTCGGGACGACTGAGGTAGAACTGATAGTCGGGACGACCATAACCACCAGTGGCAAAAAGCGCCACTTTGGGAAGACTGTTGGAGAGATATATCTTGCGCTGGAAGTCCATCTGGCGCATCTGGTTGTCAAAAAGCTTGTATTCCAAACGGGCGTTGGTGTCCATATTGGCGACATCCGGCAACTCCGGAATCAGAAACTCCGTGTTGGAGAAGTCTTTGCCCGTCAGAATCTCCAACGTGGAGACCAGCGACTCCTTGTTGGCCTGCAGCTCGTCGTGAGTCTGCTGCATCTTGAGCGCCTCCACCTCCAGCTGCGACAGGGTGTTCTGGGGGATGACACCCTCCTGCAACATCACCTTCAGCCGCTTGATCTGCTCTTCGTAGGTGTTCTGCACCGATTGGATGATGCCCATCTGCTTGTCCACGATGAGCAAGTTGAGATAGATGGAGACAATCTTGTCCTTGACCTCGTTGAGGGAGAGGTCTATCTTGGCAATCTCCGCCTCGTTCTGCAACCGGGCGAACTGGCGACCGAAGTGCATGCGGAAACCCTCAAAGACCACCTGCTCGAAATCGAGGCCGATATGGTACTGCATCCGCGCCATGTTGACATCATTTGCCCAGGGATGCGGATATGACACATCCACATTGCCGTAAGAGAAACGGCCGTTGATGGAGAGCTTCGGATATAGATAGGAGGATTCGTTGTTCAGGTTTGTCTTCAGAATCTGCTCGTTCAGGTCCTTCTGCACGTTGGCAGATGTCTGGGAAATGGCCCACTGCTGACATTGTTCCAGGGTCACATACTCTTGCGCTGAGAGCGTCACAGCCATCAAAAACGACAGCAAAAACAGTATAGAATGCTTAAAACTATTCTTCACCATAGTAAAGTATAAAGAAGTGGCAAAAGTAACATTTTTAGCCTTATCTTCAACAAAAAAAATACGATGCCGATGAAAAGCATAAAAACACCACAAAGGCACAAAGGACACGAAGAGTGTTGATTTGTTGAGGCAGGGCGCGATTCCCCTTCTTTGGAGAAGGGGTGCCCGAAGGGCGGGGTAGTAGAAGAAGTGAAGAAACCAAGAAGTTAAGGGGAATGGGTGTTGATTTGTTGATTGAATGAACGGACCGCGTGACCCCGGCAGGCCGGAGGTCTGCATGGGTCGGTAGCCATGAAACGGCACGGCACGAGCAATCGCACGCCGGAGGTGTGCGGGGATGGGCAAGATGAAAAAAGGACGCCAGTCCCCATCCCGGAACCAGCGTCCTTATCGCTAATAGCCAATGGCTAAACGCCTCCGCCTATCTCTTCACGAAACTCTTCGTCACCACGCCGCCGTCCGTCGTGACACGCACGTGGTACATGCCGTTGGCGAGACCGCTGATGTTGATGCGCAAAGGATTCTCCGTGGAAACGATCGTGTTGATCAACTGGCCATACACATTGTAAACCTCCACGCCCGTGATCATGATGTTGGCGTCGCTCACCTCCACAGCAATCATCTCTGTGGCAGGGTTCGGGTAGAGGTTGATGTTTCTCTCCAAATAACCTTGGATGCCCACATCGTCGGTGTGCCAGGTCACCGTGTTGGAAGGATCGCTCGTCAGACCGTTGGTGCAGTGAGCCACCACGTTGGCTTCGTAGTCCACATTGGGCACAAGGTCGGTTAGTGTGTAGGTGGTAGCCGTAGTTGCTATTGTATTCCAGTCGCTCTCGGTTGTCTGACGGTAGTTGACTTGCCATTCGTCGGCCGTGTTGGCCTCTTGTTGCCAGGTCAGCGTCACGGTGGTGTGACTCGTCTCATCGATAGCGTATGCCAGGTTCGTCGGAGCCGGGCAGGTCTGCTGTTCCTGAGCCGTCGTGAAGGTCACAGCCTCTGTCCAGTCACTGGTTAAGTTGGTGTCGCACACAGCCTGTACACGCACCTGATAAGCGGTGTTCGGCGTCAGGTTGGTCATTGTGAAGGAAGGCATGGAGACGGTAGAGCTCTGCCATGTGGTGGTGGAAGCAGCCTTGTACTCAACATTCCAAGTAGTCTCGGCATCACCTGCAACCCAAGTGGCCGTGGCATCGATCTGATTGATATTATTCACAGCCAACGCTGTAGGAACAGCACAGGTGTCAGGAGCAAAAGCACTACAGTCAGGTATGAAAGTAAAGGTAGAGTAATTGCTCATATCGTTAATGGCGTACACTATAGTGTTATCCGGAGCAGTCAGTATGAATCCGACTTCGTCAGCATAAGTTACAGATGTAAAGACCAAGGAAGTGCTGACATTGTTGCAAAGGTTCAAGGTAACCGTAGACGATGTGGGGACAACATTTGTTACAGTGGCCACAGTGATACCGTTTTGTTGTATAGCCAGCGAATTGAAATTCCAAGAATCATCTCCTAAAACAAATAAGGTATAGGCACACTGGTCAGCCACATCGCATAAGGCAGTGGTAAAGGTGTAGGTGGCCGCAGAGGAAGTACCTTCCGTGCCACAATCGGATTGAACTGTAACGATGTAGGTTGTGCCAGCAGTAAGACCCGTGAGATCAATGGAGTTGGTCGTAGAGGTCAAAGTGTCAGTGCCACAAGTGATGATGTAGCTGTCAGCAGCACCCTGCCATGAGAGTGTGGCTGCGGTCATGCTCACATTGGAAACTGTTAGACCCGTCGGGGCTGGGCAGGTAACCAAAGTGGTGAAACTAACCGTAAAGGTCGCATCTGCCAACAATCCCGGCGTACAAGCAGTCTCCACATACACATAATAGGTGGTCTGTGCATCCAAGTTGGTCAGGTCAACGGTAGTCGTGTTTGTGGTCATGGTGGTCCAAACCGTGTCACTCGAGGCTCTGTAATAGACCACCCATTCGGTGTGCGTGGAATCGTGATCCACAAAATGAACGGTAGCCGAATGACCTCCAATATTGGAAACCGTCACACTGTCTTTTAAGGGGGAAGGACAGTCGGGAATCAGCTCCACGGTAAAGTCGTCAAGATTCCAGGATTGGGACGGGTTTGTACTGCTATAGCGCAAAGCAATTCTGCCATTTGCCACGCTGATGGTATCAAAATCAAAGGGTCCCATATAATTTCCTATGTGATTTCTCGGACCTGGTGTTCCGGCATTTGCCAATGGCACAAAGGTGGCTGGATTTTCCAGATCGGTGATGACACCCACTTCTATATTGCCAATAGAAGTGGCAGTGGCTGTAGCCCAAAAGGAAAGCCGCAAGCCATGAATGTCATTGGTGAATTCAGGAAGGGCGAGCATGGAGGAAGAGCCTTTGAATTCCACTGAGGTGCTGCCTGAGTGAGCTGGATACCATGTGTTACAATCAACAAACGGAACATCTTGGTAGTTGTAGTCCACTACAGGACGATCCCAGCAGACAGATAGTGGCTGTATCTGGAGGCCTGCCCCAGCATAATAAGACGCGAAGTCTTCAAACCATGGGTTCCCAGCCGTAATGGTAATGGCATCACAGTCTGAAATAAAGCTACACGTTGAAGATAAAACCGATGAATCATTTCCACAAAGAGAACGGACAGCAGCACTGTAAGATGTAGCAGAAAGGAGATTGTTGATCGTAATGGTAGTGTCATACACAGCATAATAGACCGTGTCGTTGTTGCTGATCAGATATAATCCATACCCATTGGCACTACCGGTGGCATCCCATGTCAAGGTCACCTCATGAGGACCGATGTTGGAAGCATGCAGGTTGGTGGGATTGAGGCAAGCGGGAATGTAGTCCAGCATAATATCATCCAAAGAGATGTAGCTGGCACTAATACCTTGCGTCACGCGGAAGGCTATATAGTGACCATTACCCGTATAATTCGCAAAAGAATATTCAGCCAAAGCCCAGTCGTCGAGCAAAGCAGCCGTGTCCATAACCTCGAAGGTGGTCGGGTCACTCTCGTCTGTCATCACACCGAGTTCAAAGACGATATCAGAGGATATTGTTCTTCTCACCCAATAAGATATCTGCAATTCGTTCAAGTTGATGCTCTCATCCACCTTCGGCATAATGGCAGTGGCACCAGGATTGAATCTCAACATGCCAAGTTGAGAATGCGCAACAGAAGTCGACACATAATATGGATAGCCAAGGATAGATGAGTAACGGTCCCAGCAATACACGTAAGCGTCGGTGCCGGAGCCATAGATATCACTACCGTCAAAATTCTGAATGTAAGGCAGATTCATGATCGCACCGCATTCGGTGTGGAAACTCGTTTCATCGCTCCACGAACTGATATCGGTGGTGGAACAAAGGGCTCTTACCCGAATCGAATAATCCGTATTCGGTTGCAAAGAAGAAAAGGAATACTGCGTAGAGGTAAGGGCTCCCACAGAAGTCCAACCAGAGTCTGTTGAAGCTTTATACTCCAACTCCCAAGAAGTCTCCGAGCCAACAGAAACCCAACTGACATCGACAGAGTTAGAGGTCACGTTAGACGCAATGAGCGTATTGGGACGCACACAACTCTCCTGAAGACAGGAGCTGAAGCGTATGTTGTAGGCAAGAGGCACCACCGCCATCATACCTTGAGAAGAGGCCGAGGGGTTGGTGTAAGAATATGGGTTGCTCATATTAATGTCAGCTAACATTACGTTGTTCATATTAGCATCCATACGGCACACATACGTAATAGTAGAATAACCAGCATTGGAAGAGACAATGGTGAGGAGCAGGTTGTCAGTCCCATTATATTGAAGCACAGAATCCAGCTGGAAATCAAACCACTGGTCAGGACCGGTGCCGCTGCCGTTAATAGTCACATCACCGGAAAAGATATGATGGTAGACCACGGAAGCAGAGGGAAGAATATAGGTCGTTAAATAGGAATCGGACACTTGGGCAGCATAGATATCCCAGTGTCTCACTCCCGACGAAGAAGAGGTAAACTGCAAGGACATGGTGGTGAACGAAGCAGAATCACCGCCCAAATCGGATGCGGAAATGATTTGCTGAGTATACAAATACGGATACATATCCTCAAAACTGTAACTGCTATTAGGATCGGCTACGGTAACACTCATCAAGGAATTACAGATAGTAGAGAAAGAAATCGACACGGTGTCACTAATCTCGCCATTGGTACAATAAGTGTAAACACCGACCTGATAGGGAGTCTGTTCCGACAAACCTGTCAACAAATAGGTGGTGTCTGTCGTGGTGAAAGATGTGCTTGTGGACTGCGACAAGTCGGTGACGATCAGATAATACTGGTCGGGAGTACCCACCATGGGAGAATTCCACGACAACGTTGCATTTGTACCATAAATATAGTTTACCTGCAGGTTGGAGATGGGGGAACATAACTCTGTCTGAGCCTGCGTCTCTATCGTGAAGGCCAGCAAGCTCACCAAGCCTAAAAGAAAGAGTAATTTTTTCATCATAGCAATTATTTTAAATTAAACAATAAATCCCGTTGCTCTCGGGGCCTGGACCCCTCACCAAAAATCAGTTTCAAAAGTAAAAAATATTTATATAGGATATCCCTTTTTTACAAAAAATATGGGGGGGGTAATTTGCTGTTTTTCAATAAAATAAGCATTGTTTGGCGGGATTGTCGCTCTGGTTGCATCCATCCACAACCCTCAAATTTCGGAACATTTTCGGAAATCATCCACATTTTTCATCATTTATTCACGGCATGGCGATCCCCGCAGACCTCCGGCCTGCGAACGGGGTGCCACGCAACGTCCCCAGCTACCGACCCATGCACACCTCCGGCGTGCGGGGAAGGCACAAAGAAAAAAGGACACCAGTTCCCATCTCGGAACCAGCGTCCTTATTACTATCTCCCAACTTCCAACTCCCAACTCTCAACTTCTAATTCCTAACTCCTAACTTCTAACTGATAACTGACAACTGATAACTATTAACTACCTCACCACCGTGATCGACCCGTTGTAGTTCACCGTCTTGGCTTTTCCCTTGTAGTAGAAGCTGAAGTAATAGACTCCATCGCTCAGGTTGGAGGCGTCGAAGACCTGCTGTCCCAGTTCGATCTGCCCGTCGCGGGAGAAGGTGTCGTAGTTCTTGGCGGCATAGACCTGCTTGCCCCACCGATCGTAAATGTAGAGTTTGTTGGTGCGGTACTGGTCGGGATCCTCCTCGTTGATATTGGTGTTCAAATTCCCAATGGCAAACACATCGTTGACGCCGTCGCCATTCGGGGTAATGACATTCGGGAACACAAGATCCTGCTCGACGACAACCGTGTGGGCGATCTCGCTGGCACAACCGTCTTCCGTCTCTATATGAAGCACCACATCGTAGTCGCCCCACTGCGCAAACACGTGGGTGGGCGAGATGGTGGACGAATCAATCTCCCCATCCGCGAAGTCCCAGTAGAAATGGTTGACAGGATCATTCAGAAGGTTCTCATCGGCATAGTTCGTGAAGACCACCTCGCCGTTGTTCTCCGACATCAGCGAGATCTCCGGCGTGGCAGCGAACTCCGCTATCGGCTGCGCATTGACCCGGATATAGTTCCATCGGATGATTGAATCCACACAACCGTCTTGTGTTGTCACTTTCAAATACAAGGTATAATGTCCGGGCTCCTCAATCTCGAAGGTCGGATCATACTGATGGGAAGTCAGGATCGGGACGAAGTTGGCATCCAGGACAATCCATTGGAAGTCGGCATTGAGAGGCGTGGAGTGGTTGGTCACATGGACCGTCAGCGGCGCGCAACCCTCCACGATAGTGTTCGTATAGTCGAGGCTCGGGCTCTCATAGACATCCACATGGATCGTGTCGATGCCGGAGCAAATGAGTACTCCAGTGGTATCGTAGAATGTAGAAGTGACAGTCACCGAATAGTCGCCATCCGTCAGCACTGCGATAGTCTCAGTCTCATCGCCCGTGCTCCAATGGTAGGTAGTACTGGTGTCCGCCACATTCATCGTGGGCTCCAACATCACCAGATCTCCATGGCAAATGCTGATATCCTGTCCAATATTAGGATTGGGCGAAGGATAGATCTCCAGGGGGACCAACGTATCATATATACAACCGAACTCATCGATGACACGGTAGGTATATTGGATAGAGCCGGAGGTGTCGGGGTTCACGCTAGTGCCATCGGCACCGGGACCGATGACGTACGTGGTGTCCACATTCACCTCATAGGACCAGTTCTGCGGCAGCAGGGAAGGATCCAAGGCCATCTCCCACTCCACGATATAGCCGTTGTCGTTGGTCCACAAGTCCTGCACCTGGATATACCAGGCTCCATTGAGCGGGCACCCCACCATGCCGGCGAACGACTGGTTGGGATGATAGACCTGTGTCATGTTGGCTACGTCGGTAGAGTCAATCTTATACGACATATTGCCGCTGTCCCAATAAGGATTGGTAGTATATTGTACATTACCGGGTTCATAGCAGTAACCATAAGTGGTGTTGGCATACTGATAACCCAGCGTGGTGTTGTTGGACCACACATAGTTCCAAGGGATACCCATCGGGTTCTGGGCGGCATTGCAGGTAGCCACCTCCTGCAAACGGTTCGCGACACCCAAGTTGGTTCTGAAATAGTGGGTAATGCCACCCCATCCGTCATTCTGGTAATCCGGCACGATACGGCACACATTGCCCGTGGGACAGACAAAGGTGATGCGGATATCCTCAATAGCCGAGTGTTCCATCTTGATACGCACATAGAGGATGTCGTTGGCATTGTTGATGGTGGCATTGGGTGCGAAGGAGGTGAAGTTGACGTATGAACGGTAATAGTAGCCATACGGAGGACAGCTCACGCCATCGGGCAAGAAGACCGTGTCGGTGACACCTAACGAGGTGATCTGCTCGCTGCCCACCGGGGTCAGCTGGACGTTGGACACTTGATCATAGCCGTAGCTGAGGATCATCTCGTCTCCCGAGCAGAAAGGATACGGCGGCACCACATTGTCAATAGGGTTCTGGGAGGTACGCACACGGAAGGCTATCGGGATCAGCGATACACATTGCGCCTGGTCCTCGGCCGTCACGGAGAAGTCATAACCGCGACCAGGAGTGAAATAATAGTCCACCTGGTTGCAACCTAAGGAGTCCAGCTCTTCCAAGCCGAAATCCCAATGGAAGGTAGTCGTGGCATCGCTCTGGTTATAGCTGTAGTTGTTGTCGGGATAAATACCTTTGATAGCCAGATGGATCGTGTCGTACGGACAGACATTCAGATAATAGTAACCGTCGGTGTCTATCTCCGGGATCTTGGAGCAGAGCGCGCTGTCCAGCTCCAGGAATACTCGCTGACAGGGTGCCATACAGGAGGCAAAAACGGTGAAGCCGCCTCCGCCAGCAGTGGCATCGGACTTGAAATAGACCGTCACCGCACCCGAGGTATTCTGGATGGTGGCCGCATAACGGAACGTGCCGGTGGGATCATAATTGCTGTTGTTGATCTTATGCAACACCGTGGCGTTGGTATCGATACCATCGTAAAAGATCAAGGTGTCTGACGGGTCAATGTCCAACGTCTGAACCTCCACCATCACACTGGCATTGGAGGGATCGTTGGAATAGATGGTGAGCGTCTGATGTGCATTGGCAGAGTAATCACCGGTAGAGCCTCCGTCATCATGAATCAAAAACGAGCAATTCGTGACCGTAGTCTGACTACCCATCAACACCTCACTCTGAGCCCACAGAAGAGGTGTTATAAGAAGAAACGACAAAAAGAATACAAACCCTTTCATACGCAAAAAATAAGCCATGCAAACTTACATTTTTTTTAAATACGCACCATGAAAAAAAAACATCGGCAAAACCGATGTTTTTTTTTCATAATCAACTATGATTTCCACTATCGCACAACGGTAAGCGAGCCATTGTAATTGACTGTCTTAGCCTTTCCTTTGTAGTAGAAACTGAAGTAATAGACACCGTCGCTCAGATTGGAGGCATCAAAGACTTGCTGTCCCAGCTCAATCTGCCCGTTGCGGGAGAAGGTGTCGTAGTTCTTGGCCGAATAGACTTTCTTACCCCAACGGTCGTAGATATAGAGCTTGTTGGTACGGTACTCGTCCGGATCTTCCAAGTTGATATTGGTGTTGAGGTTACCGATAGCGAACACATCGTTGATGCCGTCGCCATTCGGGGTAATGACATTCGGGAATACCAGATCCTGCTCGATGACGACTGTGTGGGCAATCTCGCTAGCGCAGCCATCTTCGGTCTCGATGTGCAGGGTTACATTATAGTCGCCCCACTGAGAGAAAACGTGGGTCGGAGCCACGTTGGTGGAGTCCATCTCACCATCATCGAAATCCCAATAGAAGGAGGAGCCTGCCTGGGTCATCACATTCTCATCGGAGTAGTTGGTGAAGACCACTTCACCATCATTTTCGGACATCAGAGAGATCTCCGGGGTGGCGGCAAACTCGGCGATGGGCTGCGCGTTGACACGGATATAGTCCCAACGCATCAGGGAATCGACACAACCATCCTGGGTGGTCACCTTCAGATAGAGGGCATAGTGTCCGGGCTCCTCAATCTCGAAGGTAGGACTGACCTGGTGAGAGCTCATGGCCACGGCACCGTTGCTGTACAACACATACCACTCAAAATCGGCATTGGCCGGGGTCGATTGGTTGTTGATGTGGACCGTCAACGGCGCGCAGCCCTCGATGGCTGAATGGGTGTAGTCTATCTGCGGACTCTCATAGACACCCACGTGTACCGTGTCGGCGCCCGTGCAGAACAAGGTCGTGCCAGGTTCGGAGTAGTCTGAAGTAACCTTCAAGATATAGTCGCCATCCGTCAGCACATTGATGGTCTGGGTATTATCGCCCGTATTCCACTGATAAGTGGCATTAGGGTCATCATAATGGGCATCCAGGGTGATCATGTCGCCATGGCAAATCATGAGGTCATCACCAAGGTTTGGCATCGGGGACTGGTGCACTTCGAGAGGCATGATGGTGTCGAACACGCAGCCGGCGTCATCGATAACATAGAGGGTATATTCCAAGATACCGGCGGTGTCGGGTACAATCTCGGTACCATTGGCGCCAGGACCATAGAGGTAGGTGGTATCGACCACAATCTGGTAGGCCCAGTCAGCAGGCATCAGGGACGGATCCAGAGCGATCTCCCAACCGCACACATAGCCGTTGTCCGAACCCCATGCATCCACCACCTCAATACTCCACACACCGTTCATAGGACAACCGATCAAATTTGTGAAAGGACCATCGGGATGGTACACATTGGTCATGTTGACAGTATTGGTAGAATCCACATATCCTGAACCAACTCCATTGGGATTGGAGGCAGATATGTGGTTGCAGTCCTCGTAAACCTTTGAGGTTCCACAAGCATACTGATAGCCCTGGTTGGTAGCATTGGACCAACAATAGTTCCAGCACTGGCCCATAGGGTTCAAGTTGGGGTTACATTTGTCCGAAGTGGAAGAGGTCGCATCCGGCTCATAGTAGAGTCCAAAGAAAGCATAAGAAGATCCTGATGTCAACCAGCCATATTCAGTGGCAGGAATATAACTGGCGCAACTTGATGAACCTGACGAGCCATACTTCTTCATCAAAGAGACATATTGACCATTCGGACAGGATAGACGAATCCAAATATCACCAATATAAGAGTGTTCTATGGCAAGACGCACATACAAGATGTCGTTGGCGCTCTGGATAGTGGCAGAAGGAGCGAACGCTGTGAATGTCACCGGAGAGCTATAAGAACAGCCATTACCGCATTCCACACCATCGGGCAGGAAGATGGTATCCGACACAGACAAGGTGGTTGCCTGCAAGCTCTGCACGGTATCCAACTGAAGGTTGGACACCTGGTCGTAACCGGCAATCAGGTTCAGCGAGTCGCCCGTACAGGCAGGTGGCAGAGGTATCAAACTGGAAATTGGGTTCGCCGAAGTTTTGACCCTGAAAACCTGCGGGATAAAGGAACTACATCCCGCGCTGTCACTGATCATTAACGAGACATCATAGCCACGTCCGCCAGGGAACTGGTAATCCAAGGTGCTATACCCCACGCTGTCGATCTCCTCCACGCCCAAATCCCAGTGGAATGTGGAGGTCTGGTCATTCTGGTTATAGCTGAAGTTGTTATCAGGATACTCGCCGTATGCCACCAAGTGCAAAGTTTCCCCTGGACAGACGGTGATATAGTAGAAACCATCATCTTCCATCTGGGGGTATTTGTTGGACAGCAAAGTGTCGAACATCACATTGATACGCTGGCATGGAGCTTCACACAAGCTCATCATGGCCCAGCCATCGCCACCGCCTGCACCGTCAGACTTAAAACGCAGTGTCAACGCACCCGTCGTGTTGGCAATGGTTGCAGCATATTTGATGGTAGGGGAACTGACCAAAGAGACCAGGTCATTGTTCAGCTTGGCCAAGATCAGAGAGTCAGCCATCACAGGACCATCATAGATATACAGCGTATCGGTGGAATCCACATCGAAGCCGTTGAGCTGGATCTCCACGGAGACTGCCGCGTTGGACGGGTCATTGGAATAGATGGTCACATAATAATCCTGGTTTGCACTGTAAGGATTGTTCAAACCACCATCATCGTAGATGGTGAAAATACAACCCGTGTAAACAGTCGTGGTGCCCTGACCCATGGTGATGACCTGGGAGTACGACAACGTCATACAACATATGAGAGCCAATAGTGTGAATATCTTTTTCATACTTGGGAAATAATTATTCTTTGGTTAAGTTGTTGATTAATAAATGTACTGCTCCAGATTGGCCTGCAATACGCGGTCGTACTGGTTCTTCGGCGGGATAATGATGTAGTAACCCGGCGTCTTCAGCGGATATACTGTTGAACGATAATTGTCTTGCTGGAAATCATACAGGTTCGGGTTGATGAAACCCGTACGGATGATCTCCTCTTCATTGGTCACCACGCCAGCATGTGCGTAGTTGTCGGGAGACTTCATCTCTATGTGATTGTCGCCAGGCAACTTGCCAGCCACACAAGCGTAGTTGGTCATGTAAAAATTCAACGTGAACAATTGGGCAAAGTCGTTCGCATACATCTGATCAATCTGTGCCTGCGTATAGGTCTCCAACATGTGCGGATTGATTTGAAAATCAGACTTTTGCATCCTGGTCTGACTAAACCCCACCATACAAAGGCTTAACACACAAATCAAAACAAATATCTTTTTCATATTGCAATATTTTTAGAAAGTGCAAAAATAATCTTTTCAACGAAAAATCCAATCCCTGAACAAGATAAATTTTCCACACTCATAGACGAAAAACTACAGCAGGATATTTCACCCATAAGATTTTTTTTCAGAGGGATAGGTTAATGGGGTTAAGAAACTAAGGGGCGCCTACGTGGTACATAGTCATCAGGGGGGATTCTAATTGAAAATGGAAAATGGTTGCCTCCCCACTTTTAACTCTTAACTTTTAACTCTTAACTCTTAACTCTTAACTTTTAACTCCCAAACTCCCCATCCTCCACCATCCGGCGCATCAGTTCCACCGTCTCCTCCTCGGCATATTGGGCGGCAAGGCGATCCAAGATATCACGAAGGGACAGATTTTGATCATAGAGAGTCTTGATATCTGCCCGCATCTGCTCCTCCTTGTCTTCCTTGCGCATCCTTTTGCGTCGGGAGAGGCAGACATCGCAAGAGCCGCAAGGTTCGCTTTTGGTCTCCCCGAAATAGCTGAGTAACAAACGACTACGGCAGGTATGGTCGGTGGTCACATACTGGATGACCGCCTCCAGCCGCTTCTCCGCCCGTATCTTGCGGTCGTCATAGTCCTGAGGATCAAAATAGAGATACTGGGACTCGATCCTATTTTCCAAGAAGATCAGCAGGGGGATCTCACTCTGGGGTTCATAGGTCAGCACCTTGTCGGCATGGAGCATTTTCAACATCTCCACGACCTGGGCCACCGTCATCCCGGAACGGGAGGCCAGCACCTCCTCCTGGATATTCACAAACTGGGTGAAAACGCCGGCATAGGAGCGCAGTATTAGCTTGGTAAACTCCTCATTTTGAGGCTGATTCTCATAATAACGCATTAACGCGTCCCCATCCATCTTGAAATGGATCTGGGAGGTCTCCCGCAGATGTTCCGACACGACTATGGAGCCGGTCTTCTCCAAGAGTTTCAGGGCGTTATAGTACTGTCCCACATCCATCTTGAGCTCTTTGGCGTTCTGTGAGAGCGAAAAGGGGAAGGTCAAGTTCCGCCCCTCCCCCATGGGGATATCATAGTGTTGGCAGAGATGGTCATAGACCTCACGCACTCGCTCGATGGGCGGAAATGAGAGGGTGAAGTTGCGTCGCAGCTGGCGGATGTCGTACTCATCATAGAGGAGGATGGCCACTGACGGCTTGAGGTCGCGGCCTCCACGACCCGCCTCTTGAAAGTAGGCTTCCAGCGTGTCAGGAATGTCCAGATGGATCACGAAGCGCACATCGGGCTTGTCGATGCCCATCCCGAAGGCATTGGTCGCCACGATGACGCGCGTCTTGCCGGTCATCCAGGCCTCTTGCTTGCGGTCGCGCTCCCGTGCCTCGACGCCCGCATGGTAATAATCGGCGGAGACCCCGTTCTCTTTCAGGAACTGGGCCACCTCCTGTGTCTTGCGGCGGTTGCGCACATAGACGACCCCCGTGCCGGGATAGCGCTGCATGATCCGCAACATCCGCCCGTTCTTGTCGGGCTCCTTGACCACATAATAGGTCAGATTGTCACGCTTGAAGCTCTTCTGGAAGACGTTCTCCTCTTTGAAGTCGAGTCTCCACTGGATATCCCGCACCACCTCGGGTGTGGCTGTGGCGGTCAGAGCCAAAACGGGCACCTGAGGGAAGAACTTACGGATCTCTGCTATCTGCAGGTACGGCGGCCGGAAGTCATAGCCCCACTGGGAGATGCAGTGTGCCTCATCGACCGCGATCATGCGGACGGGTATCTTGGGCAGGTTCGTCAGGAAGGTCTCGGTGCGCAGGCGTTCCGGAGAGACATACAGAAAGCGGAATTCCTCGTCATAGAGGGCGTTGCTCATCACCGCGAGGATGTCTTCGCGGTTCATGCCAGAATAGATGGCCGCCGCCTTGATGCCGTTGGCCTTCAGGTGTGCTACCTGGTCCTTCATGAGCGACACCAAAGGGGTGACGACGATGCAGACACCGCCCAAGGCGAGTGCCGGCACCTGGAAGCAGACCGACTTGCCACCGCCCGTGGGCAACAACGCCAGCGTGTCGCGACCATCCAGCACAGAGAGGATGATGTCCTCCTGCAAAGGACGGAAGGCCGGATACCCCCAGTATTGTTTCAGGATATCGTGAATCAGTATGGTACGATCTGTTGTTTCCATTCGGGTTGCAAAGATAGTAAAAAGGCTGAAAAGGTGAGCGCGATTTTTATTATTTTTGCGCTCTTGTTATGAACAGCTATAACGACACCCCTTCCCTGGCTCTTGAGCGGCAGCCTGTCCGCCGTCTGTTCCGCACCTACGCGATCCCGGCGACCCTGGCGACGGCGGCCAATTCGCTGTATAACATCATCGACCGCATCATCATCGGACAGGGTGTCGGACCGCTGGCCATCTCCGGACTGGCGTTGACCTTCCCCATCATGAATCTCTCCATAGCCTTCAGCTCCCTGATAGGTTCCGGCAGCAGCGCCATCGCCTCCATCCGACTCGGCGAGCATCGCTATCAAGAGGCCAACAAAGTGTTGGGAAACAGCCTGATACTCACCATTATCTTCAGCTTTCTCACCACGTTGTTCTTTCTCCTCTTCCTGGACCCGCTCCTGATCTTTTTCAAGGCCAGTCCTGACACCCTACCCTACGCCCGCGACTTCCTAAAGATCATCCTCTACGGCATTCTCATCTCCAATCTCTTCTATGAGCTCAACAATCTGATGCGCGCCACCGGCCATCCCAAGAAGGCCATGGTCTCCATTTTGCTGACCGTGGTCTTGAACCTGGTCTTGGCGCTCCTGTTCATCTTCGGATTCCACTGGGGCATCAAAGGGGCGGCCTGGGCCACGTTGCTGGCACAGTCGGGCGGCCTGGTCTGGGTGATGGCCCACTTCCTGAACCCCAAGACGGAGGTCCGGTTCACGAAAGAGAGCATCCGCTTCGACTGGAAGATCACCAAGGAGGTGTGCGCCATCGGGCTATCCCCGTTCCTGATCCATCTCTGCGCCTGCGTGGTCATCATGCTCATCAATATGCAGTTGAAGAGATATGGAGACATAGACTTCACCGGCATCCTGATCGACGGCAAGGCTGTGGCGGGCGGCGACCTAGCCATCGGAGCTTTCGGCATCATCAACAGCATCGTGGGCTTCATGGTGATGGTCATCTTCGGCTTAGCCAACGGTCTGCAGCCCATCGCCGGCTACAACTTCGGCGCCGGCCGTATCGACCGCGTGCGGGAGGCTTTAGGTCTCGCCGTCAAATGGGCCACAGCCGTCTCGGTCGTCACCTTCGCCCTTTGCATGGTCTTCCCCAAAGCCATCACCGGCATCTTCACCAAAGACCTCAACACCACCCTGATCACGGCTCGCGGACTACGGCTGTATGTGTCCATGTTCCTCTTCACCGGTTTCCAGGTGGTCACCTCCATTCTGTTCCAGTCTGTCAATAAAGCGGGTGTCAGCATTCTGCTGTCCACCACCCGGCAGCTCTTGTTCCTGGTGCCCTGTCTGCTGTTATTGCCCTCTTGGTTAGGCACTGACGGCGTATGGATGTCGCAGGCCGCCGCCGACCTCCTCGCCGCTCTGGTCACCGCCGGCGTGTTGCTCTATCATTTGCGAAAGTGCGCGCTGAAGAAATGAGAAGATCTTAAGAGTCAAGAAACTAAGGGGTGCCGTCGCAGGTCCAGGTTTCAACTTCTAACTCCTAACTTTAACTCTTAACTTTTAACTCTTAACTAAAAAAAGCGGTTCACCGTTGTCGGCAAACCGCTTTTGCATATACTGTGGTAACAGATATTATCCGTTGAATACGGTGTCGAGGCTGACGCCGCGCACTTGGGCCACGGTGTAGGCATCGCGCATCTTGGAGAGTGCGTCGATGGTAGCCTTCACCACGCTGTGCGGGTTGGAGGAGCCTTTGGACTTGGCGAGCACGTTCTTCACGCCCACGCTCTCGAGCACGGCACGCATAGCACCACCGGCGATAACACCGGTACCAGGAGCGGCGGGTTTCATGAAGACAGTAGCACCACTGTACTTACCCTCTTGAGCGTGAGGGATCGTACCTTTGAGGATGGGCACTTGGATGAGGTTCTTCTTGGCATCTTCCGTACCTTTGGAGATGGCCGTGGAGACTTCGCGGGCTTTACCGAGGCCGTAGCCTACGATGCCGTTCTCGTTACCTACCACCATGATGGCGGCGAAGCTGAAGATACGACCACCCTTGGTCACTTTGACAACTCTGTTGACTGCCACCATTCTCTCTTTGAGTTCGATGTCAGTAGCTTTAACTTTCTTGATATTATTGTTTGCCATACTTCTAATGTTTAAAATTTAAGACCACCTTCGCGGGCTGCGTCTGCCAATGATTTAACTCTACCATGATACAGATAACCGTTACGGTCGAACACCACCTCGTTGATACCGGCGGCGAGAGCGCGCTGGGCGATCTCCTTGCCTACGAGGGCTGATTTCTCGCACTTGGTCACCTTCTGTTCGGCGATGCCGGCGATTTTGGAGGAGGCGGAAGCCAAGGTCACACCTGCCACATCGTCAATCAACTGCACATAGATGTCGCGGTTGCTTCTGAAAACTGACAGTCTCGGACGGGCGGCCGTACCGCTGACGATACGACGAATGCGGTTTTTAATCCGTTTTCTTCTATATTCTTTTCTATTGTAAGCCATAATAACAAATTTAAAAGGTTATTTTTCAGCTGACTTGCCAGCTTTCTTTCTAACATACTCGCCTTCGAAGCGGATACCTTTGCCTTTGTAAGGTTCAGGTTTTCTGTAGGAGCGCACCTTCGTGGCCACCTGACCGAGCAATTGCTTGTCGATACAGCTCAGAATGATGATCGGGTTCTTACCTTTCTCATTGATGGTCTGAACGGTAATCTCCTGCGGGAAGTCGAACAGGATGTTGTGGGAGTAACCCAGACCGAGATCCAGTTGGTGGTCGCCCTTAGCCTCAGCCTTGTAACCAACGCCGATGACTTCGAGTTTCTTCTGGAATCCTTGGGACACGCCCGTCACCATGTTGTTCAGCAGGGCGCGGTAGAGACCGTGCATAGCCTTGTCGCGCTTGTTGTCGGAAGGACGGGTGAGATGGAGGTGACCGTCTTCAACATTGAGGGAGATGCGGGGATCCACATATTGGGTCAGTTCGCCCTTAGGTCCCTTCACCGTGACGATGTTAGATTTCTCGTCTCTTTTGATTTCAACCCCAGAGGGGATAGCGATTTGCAATTTTCCTATTCTTGACATAACGATTCCTCCTATTAGCTGATGTAACAAATAACTTCACCGCCTACGTTCTGGGCTTTCGCTTCCTTGTCGGTCATCATGCCGTGGGATGTAGAGATGATGGCGATGCCGAGGCCGTTGAGCACGGAGGGCATTTCCTTCACGCTGACATACTTACGGAGACCGGGACGGCTGGCGCGCTCGATCGTCGTGATAGCGGATTGTTTGGTTGTGGGATGATATTTCAAAGCGATCTTGATCATCTTCGGGTGTACATCATCCTCGAATTTATAGTTCAAAATATAACCTTTTTCGAAGAGTATCTTGGTGATAGCTCTCTTCTCGTTGGAGGCGGGGATCTCCACCACCTTATGATTAGCGCGGATAGCGTTTCTCAAACGAGTCAAATAATCTGATATTGGATCGGTATTCATAATCTTATCTTCTCTTTAAGTGAATAATTACCAACTAGCTTTCTTTACACCGGGGATGAGACCCTTCATTGCCATCTCGCGGAAGTTGATACGGGAGAGACCGAATTGGCGGATATAGCCTTTCGGACGGCCGGTCAGCTTGCAGCGGTTGTGCAAACGGATAGGATTGGAGTTGGGCGGTAATTTTTGAAGTGCGATATCGGCAGCTCTCTTAGCATCATAGTCGGTGCCGTTCATAATCTTCTTCAGTTCTGCGCGTTTGGCGCTATATTTAGCAACTAACTTTGCTCTTTTAACTTCTCTAGCTTTTAAAGATTCTTTTGCCATAATAAACTATTTCTGATTTTTAAATGGTAAACCAAATTCTTTTAACAAGGCTAAACACTCCTTATCATTTTGGGCGGTCGTCACGAAGGTGATGTCCATACCGTTTATTTTGGCAACCTTGTCGATATCGATTTCGGGGAAAATAATCTGTTCGGGAATACCGAGGGTGTAGTTACCTCTGCCGTCGAAGCCCTTGTCGCTGATGCCGCGGAAGTCGCGGATACGGGGGATGGAGACAGACACGAGGCGGTCGAGGAATTCATACATACGGTCGCCGTGAAGGGTCACGCGCACGCCAATCTGCATACCTTTTCTCAACTTGAAGTTGGAGATATCCTTCTTGGACTTGGTGGGGACAGCCTTCTGACCGGCGATCATCGTCATTTCCTGCACACCGGCGTCAATGATTTTCTTGTCTGCAATACCGAATTTGCCGAGACCTTGGTTGAGGCAAATCTTGGTGATGCGGGGAACACGCATAACGGATTTGAAACCGAATTGCTCCTTGAGGGCGGGAAGCACCTCATTATAATATTTCTCTTTGTATCTAGGTGTGTACATTACTTGATCTCCTCTCCAGATTTTTTAGAATATCTAACTAATTTACCTTTATCGTTCAAACGTCTGCCCACACGGGTAGCGTTACCTTTAGCGTCCACGAGCATCAGATTCGAAATGTGGATGGGAGCTTCTTTCTTAATGATACCACCGTTCGGGTTCTTGGCGTTGGGTTTCGTGGCCTTGGAAATCAGGTTGAAACCTTCCACGATGGCTTTGTTCTCTTTCGGGAACACCTCGAGCACCTTGCCCTGATGATCTTTACCCTTGTCATCACCGGCAATGATTCTCACGATGTCGCCTTTCTTAATCTTCAATTTCATTGTTCTAACTTTTTTTAATGTTTACCAATTGGTCTTTGTCAATTGTATCTTTATTGATTATTTACCATTATAATACTTCCGGTGCCAAAGACACGATCTTCATAAATTGTTTTTCACGCAATTCACGAGCCACAGGTCCGAAGATACGGGTACCGCGCAACTCGTCGGCGGCGGTAAGCAGCACAACGGCATTGTCGTCGAAGCGGATATAGGAACCATCGCTTCTGCGGACGTGTCTTTTCGTGCGGACCACCACGGCCTTGGAGACGGTACCGGCCTTCACCTGACCGGAGGGGATGGCGCTCTTGATGGCGACAACGATCTTGTCACCCACGCTTGCATAACGTTTCTTAGTGCCACCGAGTACGCGGATACAGAGGACTTCCTTCGCACCGCTATTATCTGCAACTGCTAATCTTGATTCTTGTTGTATCATAACTATTTAGCTCTTTCTAAGATTTCTACTAATCGCCAGCACTTGTTTTTGCTCAAGGGTCTGGTTTCCATAATTCTAACTCTATCACCAATATGGCATTCATTCTTCTCATCGTGAGCCATAAACTTGGTTGAACGTTTCAGGAACTTTCCGTAGATCGGGTGTTTCATCTTGCGTTCCACCTTAATTACGATAGACTTATCCATTTTGTCGCTTACAACGACACCTTCTCTCACTTTTCTAGTATTTCTTTCCATAACTACGGTGATATTATTTATTTTCATTTAATTCACGTTGGCGCAACTCAGTGTGCAATCTGGCGATTGTTCTGCGTTGATCTCTGATTGAGTGGGGATTTTCCAGGGGAGAAATGGCGTGATTGAGTCTCATTTTCACCAAGTTCTCTTTCTCGACGGCGAGTCTTTCTTTCACTTCGGCCGTGGTAAGTTCTCTAATTACTGACTGTTTCATAACGCTTAAATTTCTGCTGAATAATCTCTTCTGATAATAAACTTGGTGTGTACAGGGAGTTTCTGGGCTCCGAGGCGCATAGCTTCACGGGCGACTTCCAATGGAATGCCGTCGGCTTCGAACAGGATGCGGCCCGGGCTGACACGTGCGGCCCAAGACTCGGGAGTACCTTTACCTTTACCCATACGTACACCCAAACCCTTGGCGGTCACGGGACGATCGGGGAAAATGCGAATCCAGAGCTGACCCTCACGCTTCATCTCACGAGTGATGGCCTGACGGGCAGCCTCTATTTGGCGGGCGCTGATCCAACATTGATCCAGCGTTTTCAGAGCAAAAGAGCCGAAGGAAATCTCCGCACCACGTTTGGTGATGGATTTCATTCTGCCTTTCTGCGGCCTTCTGTATTTGGTTTTTTTCGGTTGTAACATTGCTTTAAATGTTTAGATTTTTATTTATTATTGATGACCGGCATCTTGGCGTCGGTACTTTTTAGTTATTATTTCTGTTGTTGTTGCGGGGAGCATTGCCACCTTTGCGGTTGCCACCTCTGAACATACGTCTCTGAGGTGCCTTGCTGTCCTTGCCTGCATCCTGGATGGCGAAGAGGTCGCGCTTGCCATAGACAATCTCACGACAGATCCACACCTTCACACCGATGCAACCATAGGTGGTGTTGGCCTCGACCAATGCATAGTCGATGTCGGCTCTCAACGTGTGCAAGGGGATACGACCCTCTTTGAAGTGCTCGACACGGGCCATTTCAGCTCCGCCCAGACGGCCGGAAGCCGTGATCTTGATACCCTGTGCCTGCGCACGCATCGTGGAACTGATGGCCGTCTTGATGGCTTTCTTGTATGCCACACGACCCTCGATCTGACGGGCGATGTTCTGCGCCACTAACTGTGCATCCAAATCCGGACGCTTCACTTCCACAATGTTGATCTGAATCTCTTTGCCCGTGAGGACCTTCAATTCTTCTCTCAGTTTGTCCACCTCGGAACCTTTTTGACCGATGATAAGGCCCGGACGAGCGGTACTGATAGTCACCGTGACTACCTTCAGTGTTCTTTCAATGTAAATTTTGGAGATACCGGCTTTGGAAAACTTGGCGTTGAGATATTTTCTGATTTTGTCGTCCTCGACAATCTTACTGGCGAAATTTTTGCCGCCATACCAATTAGAATCCCAACCTCTGACAATACCCAGGCGAATGCCTACCGGATTTACTTTCTGACCCATACTAATTTTAATTTTGTGATTCTTCTATATTATTATTGTTATTTTCCGTATTTCTGTCGGCAATGATCAGCGTCACATGATTGGAACGCTTGCGGATACGGTTGGCACGACCCTGGGGAGCCGTACGGATACGCTTCAACATGCGACCTCCGTCAACCATGATGGTCTTTACATACAAATCAGCATCCTCTAATCTGGCACCTTCGTTCTTAACCTGCCAGTTGGCCACTGCAGACTTTAATAATTTCAACAGTTTCTCAGCAGACTCTCTGCGGCTGTACTTCAGTACGCTCATTGCATAGTCCACATTCTTTCCACGAATCACATTCGCCATGATTCTGGTCTTGCGCGGTGAGGTCGGATTATCAACTAATCGAGCCATGTACACCGTTTTCATTGCTTCTTTACGCGCATTTGCGGCTAATTTCTTGTTCTTACTCATTGTTTTATCAATCTTTATTTTTCTTTTATTTACTTTAAAATCAACGGGTTATATACCGTTGCGCCTTTGATAGTCCATTCATTATCAAATTGGCGGCAAAAGTAATAATTTTTTTTATACAACCAATTGTTTATAAATATTTTTTTTTGAGGCTTTTATGTGGACAATTTCCGCCCTCCCGAAAAGCGGTGCAGACCTCATCTCCGCAGTGGACAATTTTTAGCGGAGTTGCCACTCTGTCAGCGACATATCCTCGTCTTCCAGGATGGAGACGTAGTTCAGATAGCGGCTGGCGGGGATCGCACCCTCCTCCACCGCCTTCAGCACCGCGCAACCAGGCTCCTGCACATGCAGGCAGTTGCTGAACTTGCATTGATGCTGGATTTCGCGAATCTCAGGGAAGTAGTCGCGCACCTCCTCCTTGGCGTAACGGATGAGCCCGAACTCCTTGATGCCGGGCGTGTCCATCAGGTAACCGCCGGCGAAGGGGAACATCTCCGCGAAGGTGGTCGTGTGTTTCCCCTTGTGATGCTGCTGGGAGATCTCCCCCACCCTCAGCTGCAACGAGGGCTCTATGGCATTCACCAGTGCCGACTTCCCCGTGCCGGAGTGGCCGCTGAACAACGCGACCTTGCCCTCCAGACGCTTCCGTAGCTCTTCTATGCCCAGACCCGTGACGACGGAGGTGCACATCGTATCATAACCAATCTGACGGTACATGGCTGCCAACGCATCCACCTCGGCACGCCCCTCCTCATCATACAAGTCCATCTTGTTGAAGACGAGACACACCGGTATCCGGAAGCTCTCGGCCGCCACCAGAAAACGGTCGATGAAGCCCAACGACGTGCGGGGCTCCTTCAAGGTGACGACCAGAAATACAATATCTATATTAGAAGCTATCAGATGACTGACCTTGGAGAGATTGGTGGACTTCCGCTCGATGTAGTTATGGCGCGGAGCGATCTTGGCAATGGTGCCCGTGCCGTCCTTCTCCAACTCGAAGGTCACGGTGTCGCCCACCACCACGGGGTTGGTGTATTTGATGCCCTGCGTGCGGAACTTGCCCCGGATGCGGCAGGTGACGACCTGTCCGTCCGCACAGCGCACCTCATACCAGCTGCCCGTCGATTTCACCACCAGTCCTTCCATTAGCGGTACTCTTTTTGCAGTTTCTTCCGGACTTCCCGGTCGATGGCCAGGTACTCGTCCACACTTTGCGGCACGCAGAAGGATGCCGACTCCACGGTCTGGCGGATGATCTCGGCGATCTCCAGGAATTTGATGCGACCTTGGAGGAACCAGGCGACCGCCACCTCGTTGGCGGCGTTCATCACACAGGGCAGGTTGCCGCCCTTCCGGGAACATTCGTAGGCAATGCCCAGACAGGGGAACACTTCCATATCCGGCTTCTCGAAGGTCAGGCTCGGGTAGTCGGCGAAAGAGAGCCGCGGCTGTTGGTTGGGCTGACGGAAGGGATAGGTCAGCGCATATTGGATGGGCAGCTTCATGGAGGGGAGTCCGAGCTGCGCCTTGACGGATCCGTCGGCAAACTGCACCATCGAGTGGATGATCGACTGGGGATGCACCACCACCTCGATCTTCTCCAACGGGACCCCAAACAGCCATTTGGCCTCGATGACCTCCAGTCCCTTGTTCATCAGGGTGGCGCTATCGACTGTGATCTTGGGGCCCATGCTCCAGTTAGGATGTTTGAGGGCCTGCTCCACGGTGACCTCCGCCAGCTCCTCTCTGCGACGTCCGCGGAAGGGACCGCCGGAAGCGGTGATGAGCAGCTTCTCGATCTCGTTATATTGTTCTCCAGCGAGACACTGGAAGATGGCGGAGTGCTCGGAATCGACGGGCAGGAGCGGTACTCTGTTCTCGGCCGCCCGGCGGGTCATCAGCTCGCCGGCCACCACAAGGGTCTCCTTGTTGGCCAGGGCTATCTGCTTGCCTGCCTCGATGGCGTGCCATACCGGACGCAGGCCGGCAACGCCCACGATGCAGGAGAGCACCATATCGACACACTCCATCTCGCAGACATCACACAACGACTGTTCACCGCAGAAGACCTTGACATCCTCGTCTTGCAACGCCTCCTTGACCTTGCGCCACGCCTCCTCCTGAACCGCCACCACAATGTTGGGCTTGTAGGTCCGCGCCTGCTGGATGAGCAGGTCCGCACTGCTGTTGGCCGCAATGACCTCCAGCTGCAACAAATCGGGATATTGTGCAATCACCTCCAGGGACTGCACGCCCATGGAGCCCGTGGAGCCCAGCAAGGCGATTCTTCTCTTGTGTTCAGCAGCGTTCATTATGCCAAACGCTGGTCAATTTCTTCGCACAGGCTGCCGAAGACCTCCTCGATGGTCCTCATGCCGTCCACCTGCACCAGCTTGCCCTGTTCGCGATAGTAGTCCACCAACGGCATGGTCTGGTCGAAGAAGTTCTGTACACGCACCTTGATAGCTTCGGGCGTGTCGTCAGCACGATTCTCAATCTGAGCGCGTCTCAGAATACGACGCTCAACTTCCTCCATCTCGACGAAGAGATACAAGACCATATCCACTTTCGTGGTGTCAAACATCTTCTCATCATCCAGCATCTCGGCCTGATGAATGGTGCGGGGCACCCCGTCGAAGATGAAACCACAGCTGTCGGCATGGCTGACGATATGGTTCTTGAGCATACCCATGGTGATGTCGTCTGGACAGAGGTCGCCACGGTTGATGATCTCCTTGGCCTTGATGCCCAAAGGTGTGTTATGGGACATCTCATAACGGAAAAGGTCTCCGGTGGAGACGTGGTCGAAACCGTATTTTTCTGTCAGAAGCTTGGCTTGCGTGCCTTTCCCGCTACCGGGGGCACCGAAAAGAATGATATTCATTGTTGTGCTATTTATAGTTATCAGTTGTCAGTTATCAGTTGTCAGTTATCAGTTTAAAGTATAGAGTTCAAGGTTAAAGGTTAAACTTCCTGCGTTTTCAGCTGGTAGATGTCGGGAAGTTGTCTCCCGTAGCCATCGTAGTCGAGTCCGCGACCGATGACGAACTTGTTAGGGATGGAGAAGCCCACATAATGGACGGGCAGATCCAGTTTGTAAGCATCGGGCTTCAGCGTCATGGTGGCGATGCGCACCTCCTTGACACCCGCCTCGTGCAACATATCCCACAGATGTTGGTAGGTGCGGCCGGTGTCCACGATGTCTTCCACGATGAGCACGCGCTTGCCGCGCACATCATCGGAGAGGCCGATCAGCTGGTTGATCTTGTTGGTAGATTGCGTGCCTTGGTAAGACGAGATCTTCACGCAGGTGATGCGCGCGTTGACGGTCAACTGCTTGAGCAGATCGACGGCAAAGACGATGGCACCGTTGAGCGTGATCAGAATCAGGGGCGGCTCCTCCTGGTAGTCGTGGTTGATCTGAGCGGCCACATGCGCGACGGCGGCATTAATCTCCTCATCCCGGATATATTTGACAAATGTCTTGTCTAGAATGGTAACTTCCTCTTGCATAGCTGATCGTTATTTGTATTTTTGGGCTTTTCGGTCGTACTCGAAGGCTTTTCCCGTATTCCCTTTCTGTTCATAAGCCTGCTTCAAAGATATACATATATTATATATGTCTTGTTTCTCAAAGGCAAACGACTCGGCCTTCTGGAACAGGGATATCGCCTTGTCATAATTCTTCCCATCATAATAGGCGCTTCCCAGCAGCATATAGACATGGGCATTTTGCGGGTAGAGTTCCAACAGCTCGTTCTCAAAAGGAATCAGGCGGGTCCACTCGTTCAACGACTCCACTGAGGCGAGGTATGGCTTGAAGAAGTCAGCCAACAGGGACGGGTCCAGCTGGAAGGCGCGTTCGAAGGTGTCGGCACACATACGCATTTTTTTCTCTGCCAGATAGACGCCCGCCAGATAGGCATACACCTCCGCATTATCGGGACTGTTCTTCAACTCCTCTTCCAGCAGTTGCCGGGCCGTCTCTGCCGCCTCCACATTGTTGAAGGTAGCCAGAAACTGCGACACCATGGACCGTTTCTCGGGCCAGGTGACTTTGGGGGACTGGAAAGCCAAGGTCATGAAATGTGCTGTCTGCGGTTGGTCCTTTTGATAGAACCAATAGCTGAAAAGGTTGATCTGCATCTCCGCGTTGGAAGGATCCAGCTCGGCGGCTTTGGCAAAATAGGGCATTGCCTTTTCTATCATGTCGTTGCTGGCATAGATGGTCGCCGCCTTCAAATAGTAATCCGCGTTATTGGGATATATCTTGATGAGCTTGTCGTACTCGCCCACAGCCTCTTTCACCTTGTCCATGGCCAGATAGACCTGCACCTTATACTGGGTCAGCTCATCCTGGTATCCAATGATATTCTCGAGGCGGTCATAGACCTGTATCATCTTGTCGTAGCGTTGCATTTCATAGTAGCAGCCGGCCAACGACATCAGATAGTATTCGTTGTTGTTCTTCTCCTTGCAGATCTGTTCCCACAGCTTGGCGGCGGCGGCATAGTCTTGGAGTTCCTGGTAGTTGGTCGCCATTTCGACCTTGTACCAGACATTCTTCTTGTCGATTTTAGCCGCCGACTGCAGGTGGCTGATGGCGGAGTGATAGTCTTTCTTGTCGGCATCGATCTTGGCCAGCATGAAGTGGGAGGCGTCATGTTTGGGGTTGTCGAGCAGGATGCCGTTGAACACCTTGAGGGCCTCGTTGGTGTTGCCGGTGTAATAGGCTTTAAGGCCTTCTGTAAAGGCAACGGCGATCTTGCGGGCGCTCACAGAGGCCTGATCGGTGGCGGCCACCTGACGCTGTTTCTTCGCCTGGCCATAGGAGGCAGGCAGAAACAGGACCATGGATAGTAGCAGATATAATACAAGTCTCTTCATACGCTATTTTTTACCGCTATGGCCGAACCCGCCGGCGCCGCGCTCCGTCGAGGAGAGTTCCTCCACGCTGGCGACGGGCTGCCATTGGATCTGTTGGTATTGGGCGATCACCATCTGGGCGATGCGGTCGCCATGCTGGATCTGGAAGGGCACGTCGGAGTGGTTGATGAGGATGACCATCACCTCGCCGCGGTAGTCGGGATCAATGGTGCCGGGACTGTTGAGAACGGTGATGCCGTGTTTGATGGCAAGGCCGCTACGCGGGCGCACCTGGGCCTCATAGCCCTCGGGCAGTTCCATAAAGAGTCCTGTGGGGATCAGTTTGCGCTCGCCGGGCTGCAAGGTGACCGGCTCCGTCAGGTTGGCGCGCAGGTCCATACCCGCAGCTGTCGCGCTCTCATACGCCGGCAACGCATTGCCCGACGCGTTGTATATCTTACATGTTTGCATAAGCCTGTTGACAATTAGGCTGCAAAAGTACATCAAAATTTTGGAATAGGCGCACTATGTAGAAAAATAATGCACAAGGCAGCATTAATCTTTCACACAACGGACGGAAAAGCCGGACGAATTGTTATCATGATGGGTCCAATAGGTACGATTCGAACCACACACCAAGCCAAAACATACGCTTTGCGTAGCACACCAGAAAAGGGTGTTATAGCCAAAGCAAATAGGAGTTCCTTCATAACAATAGCCAGCCGGATAGGCGTTGAAGCCGCTGGCATTATTCTGACTCTGGTCGTTTCCCGGAGAACAGGGATAGGTGGTCACATCCCACCCGGATGTGGAAGACAAAGCCTTAGAGAAATAGTTATCCCCATTGGTGTAACACGCATAGCGTGTTTGCCCGTTCATATAATACCACAACGTTGCCCACTCTTCTTCGCTGGGAAGATGCCACCCATTAGGACAAGCGCCCTGCACACCAGAGGGCACGGCATCTGAAGATGTGGCGCCACCCATGGCAGCAGGCCAGTTGTACAGATAGCCATAAACGGGGACTTGGCTGTCATCGTTGTTAGGGGCATAGCGACAAGGAAAGTCGTAGCTATAGCCATAATTAGGAATGATATTGCCGTCCTCATAGCGCGTCACCCGCAGGTTCTCCCGCATCCAGCACTGGTCGCCGATGTGCACCGTGTTATAGACATTGCCGTCAATGTCCGTCACCGTGGCGGAGCCCGGGCAGGGACTGCCGTCCTGGATGAAGACCAGCTGCACCGTCTCGTCCGCTCCTTGGCTGCGTGTCACCGTCTGGCTCCGCTGCACCCCCGCATAGCCCGAGTAGCGCATCTCGTCGCCCAGGTAGAAGGGCTGCGCCGGCGTCAACTTCAGCATCGGCCCGTTGTCCGTCATGCCAGCGTAGGCGATGCCGTCACGGCCCCCACGGCCCGCGTTCTCCAGCTTGGCGCTCTGCCGCTGCCGGGCTGTCCACACCGTCAGCACATACACCTGCGGACGCTCCAGCGC
>JAFYNM010000016.1 GCA_017549765.1 Bacteroidales bacterium | reverse complement strand
CATCGTGATCACCAGCGGGTTGGAGGAGCAGGCATACTGTTTCTTCAGCACGTCGGGGTCGGAGAGCACATAGCCCTGCTTCCGCACGTCGCTCAGGAAGAATTTCTTGTCGGGCACCGTCAGGGTGAAGTTGCCGTTGGCATCGCTCACGGTGGAATGGCCGCCCGTCAGCTGGATGGCCGCACTGGCGATGCGCTGGCCGGGGATCAGCTGCCCTTTGCTGTCCAGCCGTCCCTTGGTCTTCACATAGCCCTTCTGGGTGGTCTGCGCTGAGACCATCGTGATGGCGGCTATGCTTACTATGACGGTGAGTATAAATCGTTTCATAATAATCGCAACAATGATATGACGATAAATTATTGTCTGAAAATGCAATAGGTGTCGCCGCAGGGCAGATAGAGACTGTCCTCATGCAGCGGGATAGATGCCATGATGGGATAGGTCTTCTTCTGTGCAGCCAAGGGGATAGTCAGCGTGACCAGTCCTGTCTCGTCCGACCACACGGTCTGGCCCTCTATCAAGACCTCCACACCCGACAGGTATTGTTCCGTCTGCGGGTCGTAGATCCGGAAACGGATGTCGCCATAGACTGCCGGGTCGCGGGCCACATTCACCGTCACCGTCTCAGCCAGCACCACCGTCGTGTCGGTGGTCAGGAAGTCGCGGCAGGAGACAGTCACGTGCACCGGCTTGTCAAGATACTTGTGGGGGATATTGCGGAAGACCACCCTCCCGTCCATTGTCCGGAGGGTGTCCGTTTCGGTCTTGTTGGGAAGGGCCAGCGTCACCACGGCATCCTGCAACTCCGGCAGGTTGGCATTATAGTCCGAGACCTCATTCACCCGCAGGGCCACATCCACGGGCAGGCCCTGGCGCCATACGCCGACCAGCGCCGCGAGCACGACGAGTATTCCGAGCACCCAGGCAATGGCCTTACGGATGAGCTGTCGGCGGTGGCGTTTCCATATCGCGTCGAACTCCACATCCAACAGCTTGGAGACAAGTTGCACGTAGGCCCGCTCACGGTTCAGATAGGAGATGCGGTGTACGTCCTCATGGATGTTGGCGGCGAGGATTTCCGGCAGTCCCAGCGTCTCCACCATGGGGTTGAAGCATTCCGTGTCGGGGTCGCCGCTATGGGGTTCGCCCTCCACGATGAAGAAGTGGATATCCCGGGTTCTGCCCAGCTGGTGGAAGAAGGCTATCTCGCGGCCCACCCACTCCGACTTGGCCGAATGGGGCGAGCAGATCACCACCAGGTGGCGGGAAGCCTTCAGCCGCTCCTGCAGCTCCTGAGAGAGGCCACCCGGCTGGATGTCGGTAGGCGCGAAGAAGACCGGCTGGATGGGCGTACGCTTCCAGCCGCGCTCGCTACACAAGGTGGCCGGCATACGGTAGTGCTCCAGCTTCTTCTGCAGGCACTTCCCCCACTTCAGATCATGGGAGTTATAGCTGATAAAGGCAAAATATTTATACTGCTGCTCCATAAGAAAAAGGGCTCCAATTGATTATTTGTGTTTAGGGACTATCTCAAAGCCGCTGACCATCAAAAACTTCAGCGTCTCAGTGCTGGTCTCCCGGTCATAGGCCTTCTCCTCCTCTGACAGCTGGTCGTAGGGGACGAGACAAGGATGCTTCTTGCTGGCATCATTGCGCTCGGGACCGTAGGTCCAGCCTTGGGCGACACGCGCGGCCGCCCACACCTCGTGGACATGCTCAGCCATCTGCTCGGCGACAGCCTGCAGTTCTTCGGGCAGTTCCACATGGGAGGTATCGACAGATATCGGTATATGGGGGGGTCTATTCATCGTTGTTAAGGTTTTAGTTCGTCGTCATACGCAACAGCCACGGGATATATTGCGAGATCTCATAATCCAGCTGTCGCACGTCTGAGGGCAGTTGTTCAAATGGACGAATATCATAATGGACAAACAACTCCTTGTTGTTTTGCAGTTCTCGGTCGTAGGACGGGTTCTCATACTTGTCCTCCGCCTGCTTGGGCTTGCGGAATCCCATCAGCAGTTTCTCGGTATTCCAACGGTTATGCTCCACGCGGGCAAGCATCTCGACCTCCTCGGCGCTGAGGTCTTGGAGGTCTCGTGTGTGGTCATCGGGCGCCATTCCCCGCATGGCCCTCAGCGTGTCCAGTTTGCAGGAGATGCTGTATGCGCAATAGAGATTCGACCACTTTTTGGCCACGGTCAGGGCTTGCCAACGGCGGTCGGCATCGGCCCATAATGCAGTGGCAGGCATGGCGTCCAGGTCTGCCAGACTGGTGAAATGGAAGGTGCTGTAGTCGGCAGTTTCATAGAGGTAGTTCAACAGCTTGGCTTGCTTCAGCGGGATCTCATCGGAACGGTAGGCCATGTCATTCATGCCGAAAGGATAGATGTTGGCATAACGGTGTCGGCGGTTCTCCTGCACCAACGTTCCCTCTTCCACCTTGCCGTAGGCATATACCTTGTCGTCGGCAGCCCGCAGGTTGGTGACGAAGTCGTCGGCACGATCCTGACGAATGAAGACAGGCACTGCCTGGTCGTACACCTCGTCGGGCATGTTCACGCCTGTCATGAAATTCTGGCGCTGGTCGGTTCGGGTGACGAAGATGGAGAGATACTCGTGCTCCCCATCCTGCGCCCAGCTCTTGATGAGGTCCTGGATCTCATCAGCATAGACATCCCCTTTGATAAATTCAAACTCGGTGTCCAGAAAGTCTGTGTCCGGCAACTCCCGGGAGAGACGCTGCTCGACTTTCACAGGGAGATATGCCGCGTCGTCCTTCGACATATCGCAGTAGTAGAAGGGCTGGACCTCGAAATAATGCCGGTTGCGGGTGGCGAACAAGCGCATCTCCTCGTCGGCATTCTTCTCGATGAACGTGATGCGGGTACGCAACGACTTGTCGCGGTTGAAGTTGGGAAAATGCAGCAGATGCGCTGCCTGCATCGCCATGGAGACGGAGAAGTTCGTGATACCGACAAAGACGAGATGCACCCGTTTCGCATCCTCATAGAGAACCCCTTTGCCATAGACCGAAGGATACGGGATCTCCACAGCCACGTTGTTTTTCTCCTTATAGGAACGGCGCACAAAGACCTGGGTGGCCCAGTCGTCATAGAAGTTATACGGCACGAACTCAACCCCCAGAGTGCCGATCTGCGAGAATATCTCGGTGGTCTTGAAGGCAGCGTAGGTGTCAAAGTCTTCGAAGACACAGACTATCCGCTTCGGCATCTTCTTGAATGGGTGCTCTGTCAGATACATATAGATGTTATCCACGCATTCCACGTTGATAGCGTCATGTTCCGGTCTGGTGCGATTGCCGACGATATAGATAGCCTCAGCGGACTCCAAATGGATATCCTGGTAGGCATCTTTCACCATCCTGTGACCATAGGCAATGAATATCTGGTCCATCTTGTCGCGGGCCACGGAGCGGAGGAGTTTCTCGTGCACCTGTTTGGCATCCAGGGCTGACAGCAGCACCACATCGGCTTTGGGCGTCTTGGCAAATATCTCGGTGATGATGGACGGCACCATGTCATCATAGCCCATGACGATGTAGTGGCCGCTCTTAACGTAGTGCAGCAAGCCGTCGCGATGCGCATCCACCCGATTGTCGATGGCATTGGTGATAAGACCGATCATGATGCCGTTGAAGATGATGAGACCGAAGACGTAGGAGATACCGCTGGCCACCAGCAGCCATCCATGGGTCCCCTCGCCAAAATAGACATAGCTATACGCGCTGGTATCTATCAGCAGGAACAACGGCAACGACCATACGGGGATGCCTTTGTATGCACAATAGGCTCTCCAGTCAGTACCGGAGAAGGAGAGCAGCAGGTAGGATATCAGCAGCAGGACGACAAACAAAACCAGCAGGATGAGTATCTGCCGGCCGAAGCTGCGCGACATCGCCCTGTCGAGGAATAGCTTGACATTATTTCTCTTGTTAGACATAACCTATATTTAAGATTATACATTTATACGCATGCCAGCCGCAAAAGTAACAATTTTTTTTGCATATTTGCACCATCGTTTTTCGCAGACAGCTGAATCGTCCTCTGCCAACCAACCTTTTATTTTCAAACAGCCGAAAATATGAAGCGCATCCTTTTCCTCTTGTCCGTCGTTTTGGTTCTCGCCGTCCTGCCTGCCGAGGGCCAAGTCATCACCATCGTGCAGCCCACTGTAGAGTTCCAGGACGGCTCGCAGCCACTGGCCACCAGTCAGCCGCGCTTCAGCTGGAAATACGATGCCGCTCCACAGCTTCAGAACGTGCGGCAGACCTCCTACCGCATCATCGTGGGCTCCACCGAAGAGAACGTCCGCAACGGCATCGGCGACCTTTGGGATACCCAGGCCGTCCCCTCCGATCGCATGTTGCTCATCCCCTACGAGGGCAAGCCACTGCACAGCCGCGACAAGGCCTATTGGAAGGTCATCGCCACCCTGACATACGGCAATTCCGAAGAGGAACAGCAGACCGTCCAGACTGAAAGCAAAGTCAACTATTTCGAGATCAGCCTTTTGGATGCCGACGACTGGTATGCGCAATGGATCAGCTTCAACTATGACGACGACAGTCTCGTGCAGAAGACCCGTATTGCGGCCCGCTATCTGCGCAAGGAGTTTCCCCTGCGTGATGAGATTCGGGAGGCACGGCTTTATATCAGCGGGTTGGGGCAGTACAGTGCTTTTCTCAACGGCACAGAGGTTGCCCCGCAGGAGATTCTCAAGCCCGCCCTCTCCGACTTTCGCAAGCGCGTCTATTTCAACGCCTACGATGTGACGAGACTGCTTCAGAAAGGGGACAACGCGATTGGGGTCATCTTGGCGGGCGGACGATACATGACCATGAGATACGACCCCGCAGAGGAAGACTGGGGCGGACTGACGAACATCATACACTACGGCACGCCCAGGCTGATCCTACAGCTGGAGGTCACCTATCAGGACGGCACATCCGAGCGCATCGTCAGCAACGAGAGCTGGCAGATCACCAACTTAGGGCCGATACGCACAGCTAACGAGTTTGACGGGGAAACCTATGACGGACGTATGGATCTGGGCGACTGGACCACCGCCGGATACACCGACTATCGCTGGCAAAGGGCGCAGTCGACCTATCCACCCGAAGGAAGGCTGATGCCGCAGCCCAACCCCAATATCTGCATACAGGACACGGTGAGACCGCGCACCCTCTTCCGCAAGGGCGACAGCTGGATCTTGGATATGGGACAGAACATGGTGGGTTATCTGGAGATGTCGGCACTTGGACTGCGGGAAGGCGACACTGTCACCTTGCGCTTTGCCGAGACCCTCGCATCCGACGGCACACTCTACACAGAGAACCTCCGCTATGCCGAAGTCACGGATCGCTATATCGTGTGCCACCCTGACAAAACCGCCAAGGCTACTGTACAATGGCATGCCACGTTCTCATACCATGGATTCCGGTACGTGGAGATCACGGGGCTGCGGGAGAAGCCCAGGAGCGACGACTTCCAAGGGCTGGTCATGTACGACGAGATGGCCACCACCGGCACCTTCGAGAGCTCCGACGAGATCCTCAATGCCGTCTATCGCAACGCCTACTGGGGTATCCGCAGCAACTACCGCAGCATGCCCACCGACTGTCCGCAGCGTGACGAGCGCATGGGCTGGACTGGAGACCGCACCACGGGCAACTACGGAGAGTCCTACATCTTCGACAACCATCGGCTGTATGCCAAGTGGCTCATCGATGGCGAAGACAGTCAATGGTACAGCGGCTCTCTGAGCGACGTGTGGCCGAACTACTGGCGGCGCTACACCGACAATATGACCTGGCCGGGCGCCATCATCACGGTGGCCGACATGCTCTATACGCGCTACGGCGACATCGAGCCCATCTGGCAGCACTACGAGGCCATGAAGCGGTGGATGCGCTATATGAAGAGAAGTTATATGGTGGACGGCATCCTCACCCGCGACTGCTACGGTGACTGGTGCATGCCGCCGGAGAGTCCAGAGATGATCCACTCGCAAGACTCGTCGCGCATCACCGAGGCGGCGGCCATCTCCACCCCTTTCTACTGCCATCTTGCCGGCATGATGGTCCGGTTTGCGGACCTCTTGGCGTTGCCGGAAGACGCCGCCTACTTCCGGAATGAAGTCGCCCTCTCCACGGCCGCCTACAACCGCCAGTACCTCAACTGGGAGACTGGCCAGTATGCCAACAACACCGTCACGGCCAACATCCTGCCCTTATGGTTCGGCATGGTGCCCAAAGAACTGGAAAAGAAGGTGTTCGCCAACATCGTCGAAAAGACCGAGCAGGACTTCAACGGACACGTCTCCACGGGCGTGGTGGGCATCCAGCAGCTGATGCGCACGCTCACCGAGCACGGCCGCGGCGACCTGGCCTTGAAAATCGCCACCAACGACACCTATCCCAGCTGGGGCTACATGGTACGCAACGGCGCCACCACCATCTGGGAGCTCTGGAACGGAAACACCGCCGACCCGTCGATGAACTCCGGCAACCACGTCATGCTCCTTGGCGACCTTATCCTCTGGGACTACGAATACCTTGGCGGCATCCGCGCCCTGGAGCCCGGCTACCACAAGATCATGCTAAAACCCTATCCCGTAGGCAATCTGCAATCCGTCCGCTGCACCTACGAATCCGTCTCGGGCCGCATTGAGAGCTCCTGGAGACGGGAGGGCGACACCTTCTTATGGGACATCGTCATTCCCGCCAATACGGAAGCCGACGTCTATGTCCCCACCGACAAAGGCTATGAAGTGCAGACCTTCGGCAGCGGACGCTATCAAATCATCGGCCACCAATAGGAGCGTATTTTTAAATGATTATGCAAATTTTAGCTAAAAAATATTTACACCTGTAGGTAATTTGATTATTTATTGTATTTTTGCCATAAAAAAAACCCGGATTCATCACCAGCACTAAGTCTGGGAGAGGAACTACCGGGACTGCGGTGCAAAAATATAAAAATATGAAATACGACAGACTTTTTTTCGAAAAAAAATTTTCTCCTGAGCGAATGAATAAATATTTCGCACTCCATCAGACCAATCCTGACCTCGCTAAAGAGCACTATCGTTGTAATCTTTCATTGTCTGAATCATTATATCCTTGCTTATCTATTTTCGAAATTACACTTAGAAATGCATTAGTTGAGGAACTCATCAGATTGAACAACAATCATCAATGGTATCAACTGTTTTATGAAAATCCCATGTTTCATTCCATCAAGCAGCACATAGAAGATGCCAAGCAAAAAATAGCCAGTCGCAACGAAATGGCGACACCTTCGAAAATCACGGCGGAATTAACTTTTGGTTTCTGGGTTTCTTTGATGAACAGCGAGTATGAGTCGCTGCTATGGCATGACTTAAGAAGAGCATTTCCGCACCTACCCAAACCTTTACGCAAACGTAAGATTATATCATCACCGTTAAATAGATTTCGACGACTTAGAAACAGAATTTATCATAACGAACCCATCTGTTGGAATCTGTCAAAAGTTGAGGCAATTCATGATGAAATACTGATAGTGACAAGTTGGATGGATAAAGATTTACCGTCATGGATTCGTGATCAAGAACGTTTTGAAGATGTTTGTCAAGATATTCGCAGACGAATGGGTTGGCACAAGTAACAAAATTAAAAAAATAATGGTCTTTCCCTCCTCCCAAGCGAGTTTTTTTCAAAGGTGGAATGTTGCAAAAGAATATTTAATATCTTTGCCGTCATAACAACAACCCATACGATGAAACACTTTCCATTACTTCTGCTGTTATTGTTGACTCTGCGCCTCCCGCTGCATGGGCAGGTCTATGACCTCCGCTGCAACGGGCTGCGCCAGCCGCTCGGCCTTGAAAACACCGCGCCTCGGTTCAGCTGGAAGAACACGCTAAAACACAATGGACAACGGCAGACGGCTTACGAGATACAGGTGGGCAGCGACAGCGCAGCACTGGCAGCCGGCAACGGCGCAAATCTCTGGGCAAGCGGCAAGGTGATGTCCGCAGAACAGGTATGGGTGGACTATCACGGCTCTCCCCTCCTCGCACGGCAGCTCTGCTACTGGCGCGTGCGCACGTGGAATGAGCGCGGCAAAGCCTCCCCGTGGAGCCCTGTCGAACGGTTCGCCATCGGCCCGATTGACGGGATAGACGGGGAATATATCGGTCATCAGCTGGACGACAGCCTGGCCAAGACACCCTATTTTTTCAAGTATATCTTCGTGGATTTAAAAAAGGGACAGCCTGTCTTTGCCCATGTCAACTCATTGGGATACCACATCTTGTATGTGAATGGCAAAAAGGTGGGCGACAAGGTTCTGCAACCCGCTGTCTCCCAACTGGACAAGCATTCCTATATCGTAACCTACGACATAACACCCTATCTTCGTAAAGATCACAACACCATCCTCATTTGGTGCGGACAAGGCTGGTGTCGGCAGAAGGTGTTCAACATCCCTTACGACGGACCGTTAGTGAAAGCGGAAATCAGTCAACTGGTGGACGGCAAGTGGCAGACTGTGGACAAGACAGACAACAGCTGGGATGCCTGGACGACTCATCTGAGCTATACGGGGACGTGGTTGCCGTTGCAGTTCGGCGGCGAATGTGTTGATCAGAGCGTGATTCCCGAATGGAGCCGCGCAAAGATATTGGAAGTCGGGGATATGACTGCCACCCCGCAAGTGTTTGAGGGGAACCATATTATAGATACCTTGTTTCCCAAAACGGAGATTCCTCAAGGCGACAGTGCCGTCCTTTTAGACTTTGGCCGCGTGATAACAGGCTGGTTATCTGTCCGATTTGACAAGATGCAAAAAGGGGACACGGTGTTGATGGAGTATGCTGACCATGTGTCAGACGACGGCCTTTTTGTCGCACAGGGGGAAAGTGACGTAATAATCGCGAAGGGACCCGAGGACGCAACTGCATTCGGTATAAAGCCGCTCTCCGCAGATTCGCTCGAACATTTTCAAAACATGTTCCATCACCATTCCTTTCGGTTTGTGCGCATTTCAGGAGCAAGAATAAAAGAATCAAAAGCATTACAAATCAGCGCATTGAATCCAGAATCATCCTCCACATTCGCCTGCTCCGACGAGCGCCTCAACGGGGTTCATGATTTGGTGCAATATACTTTGCAGAATCTGACGTTCAGCGGCTACATGGTCGATTGTCCACACTTGGAGCGGATGGGCTACGGCGGCGACGGCAACTCCTCCACGATGACGTTGCAGACGATGTACGACGTGCTGCCAACCTACCACAACTGGCTGCGGGCGTGGGCAGAATCTATGGACGAGGACGGCGGACTGGCCTACGTGGCACCCTCGTTCCCCACGGGAGGCGGTCCCTACTGGAGCGGTTTCATCATCAAAGCCCCATGGCGCACCTACCTCAACTACGACGACCTTAAGATGGTGGAAACCTATTACGAATACGGGAAACGGTGGCTGAGTTATGTCGAGAAATACTGCGTAGATGGACTGTTGCAGCCGTGGCCTGACACGAAGAAGCGGATGTGGTTTCTCGGTGACTGGCTCGCCCCGAAAGGAGTCGATATGGGTGGCAAATCCATCCTGCACGTCAACAACTGCTTCCTCAGCGAGTGTTATGGCGACATGGAGAAAATGGCCAAGATATTACATCAAGACAGTGATGCACAAATGTTTGCAGAACGAAAAGTGCAACTCATAGCCGCCATTCACCATCAGTTCTATCATCCCGAGACGCACACCTACGCGAACGGCACGCCCATTGACCAATGTTACGCCCTGCTGATGGGCATCCCGCCCGACAGAGCCACGGAAGACCAAGTGAAGGCGCAGCTGTTAGAAGACTGCTACGGAAAGTACAACGCCCATATTGCAGCGGGTCTGATGGGTGTGCCCATCTTCACCGAATGGTGCATCCGCGAGCGGCAGTCGGAGTTGATGGCCACCATCCTGCGCCAGACCGACTATCCCGGCTACTGGGACATGATCCTCCACGGCGCGACCTCCACATGGGAGTCGTGGGATGGCAAGCGCAGTCGCGTGCACAACTGCTACAACGGTATCGGCACATGGTTTTATCAGGCTGTGGTGGGCATCCGTCCCGACGAGAACGCCCCTGGCTACCGACATTTCTTCATCGACCCACAGCCAGTCAGCGGGGTGGATTGGGTGCAGGCCACGAAGCCCACGCCCTACGGGGACATCTGGGTGAAGATTGTGGATGACAGGATGATGGTCATCGTTCCTGTGGGCACCACGGCCACCGTTTTCCCGGGAACGCCCCAAGAAAGGGAGTTTCCTGCGGGTCAATGGCGTATAAAAATCGATTGGTAAGAAGCTGTGCTCTCTCCTACCCCACGCTCCCCGACAATGTCAGGCTAAGGAGTTTCTGGGCTTCCACGGCGAACTCCATGGGCAGCTTGCTGAGCACATCTTTGGCGTAACCGTTGACAATCAAGCCGATGGCGGTCTCCTTGTCGATGCCGCGCTGCTGGCAGTAGAAGAGCTGGTCGTCGGAGATCTTGGAGGTGGTGGCTTCATGCTCCAAGACGGAAGAAGAGTTGGCGCATTGGATGTCGGGCCAAGTGTGGGCACCGCATTTGTCGCCCATCAGCAACGAGTCGCACTGCGAGAAGTTGCGGGCGTTTTCCGCATTTTTACCCACCTTCACCAGACCGCGGTAGCTGTTCTGGCTGTGACCAGCGGAGATGCCCTTGGAGACGATGAGGCTGCGGGTGTTACGGCCCAGGTGGATCATCTTGGTGCCCGTATCGGCCTGCTGGTAGTTATTGGTGACAGCCACGGAGTAGAACTCGCCCACGGAGTTGTCGCCCTTGAGCACGCAGCCGGGATATTTCCAGGTGATGGCCGAGCCGGTCTCTACCTGCGTCCAGGAGATCTTGGAGTTGGCCCCCTTGCAGAGACCGCGCTTGGTGACGAGGTTGTAGATGCCGCCGTTGCCGTTCTTGTCGCCTGGGTACCAGTTCTGCACCGTGGAGTATTTGATCTCGGCATCCTTCATGGCGATGAGCTCGACCACGGCTGCGTGCAGCTGGTTCTCGTCGCGTTGCGGAGCGGTACACCCCTCCATATAGCTCACGTAGGCGCCCTCGTCGGCGATGAGCAGCGTGCGCTCGAACTGTCCGGTCTTGGCCGCGTTGATACGGAAGTAGGTGGAGAGTTCTATCGGACAACGCACGCCTTTGGGGATATAGCAGAAAGAGCCCTCGCTGAAGACAGCGGAGTTGAGGGCCGCATAGAAATTATCAGTATAGGGCACCACCGAGCCGATATACTGACGCACCAGGTCGGGGTACTGCTGGATGGCCTCGCCAAAGGAGCAGAAGATGATGCCCTCCTTCTTCAGCGTTTCCGAGAAGGTGGTCTTCACGGAGACGGAGTCCATCACCGCATCCACGGCCACACCGGCCAGCACTTTCTGTTCCTCCAGGTTGATGCCCAGCCTGTTGAAGGTATCGACAAGCTCGGGATCCACCTCGTCCATACTGGCAAGTTGCTTTTTCTTCTTCGGGATAGCCAGATAGGTGATGTCCTGATAGTCGGGACGCGGGAAGTCGAGGTGACCCCACTGAGGCTCCTCGAGGGTGAGCCAGTGGCGGTAGGCCTTGAGACGGAACTCCAGCAGCCACTCAGGCTCGTTCTTGCGAGCGGAGATCATCCGCACGATGTCCTCGCTAAGACCTCTGGGAAACTCTTCCACATCGATATCCGACACGAAACCGTATTTGTAATCTTGCTCGGTGATCTCTTCTAATATGTCCTTTTTCTCGGGTTCTTCTTTCATTTTTGTAGGGAACAGTGATCAGTGAATGGTGATCAGGATTTGAAATCGGCGGCAAAAGTACGATTTTTTTTTGCTCTTAGCGCTATAATTTGCGGCCCGCCTTCTTGAGGAAGCGCATCACCTTGCGGCCTCGCCTGCTCAGCCAGGTCTCCACCATCTGATCTTCCACTTCCATAAAATCCGGGATTTCATTCTTACGCCTTCTGGTGTTGGAATAGCGAAGATATGCGCCTATATGACGTCTCTTCTTTTCATGATAGATGGTGTCGAACGGAAGAAGGACCGCAGTATCTTCGATATTGTGCATCAAGCGGTTGACTGCCGTACCGAACATCAGCATCTGGGATGTGATGGAGATATACATCGTCATATTCGGCGGAACATGCACTCCTCTCATTTTGGCCGCCTGTTTCAGCAGCTTGTAGTCTTCCGTCAAGTCTTCCTGGTTCACGATCAGGTTCATCAGTTCGGGGTCTGAGTCAGGCATGACAGAGATTTCATCCCACGGGCGGACAAGTTCCTCCTCGTCACCGAAATGTTTCCAGAGGAAATGATAGATCAGATCTCGCATGATATGGTCGTAGGAAGGGTACAGCGTGATCTTGCCGAAGAAATAGAGGAGGTTCGGATTCTTCATGATAATGGCCACCAAGCCATCCCATAGGTTATCCATGGCAAACAGGGACTTGGCGCCCTTCTTGGAGCTCTGGTATTCCGGGACCACAAAGTTGCGTCCGAGTTCCAAGACGTGGGGCAGGTACTCTTTGATATACTTCTGGGAGAAGCGGAACTGATGAGCGCTGGCCAGGATCGGCTGGCCTTTCTCGTCAAATTCGGCATCAGAGCCATAAAAAAAGCGATAGCCACCGATAATCTTCTCGTTGTCGGGATCCCATACCACCAGCTGCTTGTAGGGTTTTTCCATCTTGTCATACTCATCCAGATCTATCTCATTGCCTGTGGAGCCGCCGGCCGCGCGGAACGTCACCTCGCGCAACCGTCCTATCTCCGTCACGACATGGGGAGAGTCGTGCCAGGTGACAATGTAGAGCTCATTGCCCCCTTTGTTGGTGTCTTCCAACTTCTTGGACTTGGTAAGTTCTGCTTTCAGCAGCTCGACGGGTACCGGATCAATAATGGTATTCATTGTATTCATATCACAGTGTTTGTCAATCAATATTGGACGGCCAGGGGTTGGACACGATGCCGGCCATCTCAAGCATCGTCTGGTGTGCCACATCCCGCATGCGGGCCGCCTCCTCCTTGCGGGCAGCCTGGGTGTCAGGGATAATCGGGTCTCCAACATGGATGGTAATCAACGGTTCCTCTTTGTGGAAGAATCTACGCCATCCTGTGCGGGGTCTGAAAGTGATGATCATTGGGATTACGGGAATAGCATACCTATAAGCCATATTAAAAGCGCCTATCTTGAAAGGTCGGAGCGGCGCATAGTAGTACCAGCTGCAGCTCTCCGGGAAGACGTGTATCCATTGTCTGTTGGCATGGAGCTCATTGAACGCTTCCAAAAACTTCCGGAGTCCGCCGCCGCTTTCGGGTATGGCGATGCCACCGATATGTTTCATCAGGAATCCGTCCTTGCCGTTGAAGGCCTGGGCATACATTGGAATCCAGGATTTGCGGTAGCGCATTGCCTGCAGCACGCAGATCATATCCCATCGATGGACGTGGTTGCAGACGGTCATCGCGCCGTTGGCAAAGAGCTTGCGATTCTTTCGTATTTTCTCACGGCCCTCGATTTGGAGGCCATAGCGGATCCGGTTCAAGGGGAAGGCCAAGAACCATGTGACACAATAGATGAGAAAATGCCAGATCTTGAATATCAGCGATTTGTCCAGATAGGGATAGGTCTCATCAAATTGGATATCCTTGGTTTTTTCACGGATGGGAGTCATTCTCGTGAAGGGATTGTCGCCGGGAAACTCGGCTGTCGGTTCAGGGACATACACCTCTTCCCTGACCTTGAAGTCACGATACGCCGGACCAAATGATGAGTAATCCTTTATCATAAATGATGTTTACTGATTTTGAGCGGCCACAAAAATACAAAAAATATCACTTCGCATGACGAAATGGCATATTATTACATTCTGATTCGACATAGTTCACAAACGCCTGGTTGACGAGCCGGGTGCCGCCGGGTGTGGGGTAATGGCCCGTGAAGTACCAGTCACCGGGATGATTGGGACATGCCTCATGCAACCCCTCGATGCTCTGGAAAACAAGTTCCACGGGTGCTTGCATTCCGTCCGGACGGAGCATCGCCACAATCATGCTGTTGATTTCCTCAATGGTGAAGGGCTCGTAGAGAGCGCGGACGCAGTTCTGCATCTCTTCCTTGGGTTTCTGTAGTTCACGCTTGCAAGCCAGATACGTGTCAGTAACCAATTGCCACATCCCCTGCTCCTCTATCAGGGCTATGGTGGCACGAAAGGCGCAGAACTCCTCGAGGCGGGCCATGTCGATGCCGTAGTAGTCGGGATAGCGGATTTGCGGAGACGAGCTGACCATCACAATCTTCTTGGGGTGCAGGCGGTCGAGAATCTTGAAAATGCTCTCGTGAAGGGTGGTACCGCGAACAATACTGTCGTCTATGATGACGAGGTTGTCCTCGTAGGGCCGCAGCGAGCCGTAGCTGATGTCATAGACATGGGCTGCGAGGTCGTTGCGTTCACTGTTGTCGGCGATGAAAGTGCGCATTTTGATATCCTTCCACACCACCTTCTCCGTACGTATCTCGTTATGAAGCTTGCGGAATCCGTCTGTCATGCCATAGTAGGCCACCTCGGCAGTGTTAGGAATGTATGAGAAGACGGTGTTTTCCACATCGCCGTCGATGGCTTTCAGGATGGCAGGAATCAGTTGCTCGCCCAGCCGTTTGCGTTCCTGGTAGATATCGCGGTCGGAGCCTCGGCTGAAGTAGATGCGCTCGAAAGAGCAGGCGCTATGCTTTTGGGCAGGCATAATCTGTTCCAGATGACTCTCCCCGCTCTTGCGCACGATGAGTGCCTGGCCGGGTTTCAGCTCGCAAATATCGTCGGCCGAGAGGTTGAAGGTGGTTTGCAGAACCGGCCGTTCGCTAGCCAGCGCCACGATCTCGTCATCGCGATAATAGAAGGCAGGACGGATACCCCATGGATCGCGCACGGAGAACATCTCGCCGCTGCCCGTCAGCCCGCACATCACGTAACCGCCATCGTAATGCTTCATTGTGGTTTTCAGCACATTGGCCATTTCCACATGGTCTTCGATGTACCGTGTGATGTCGGTGCCCTCCAGACCTTGTTCCTTGGCCTTGACGAACAGCCGTTCCACCTCGCGATCCAGACGGTGGCCCATCAGCTCGAGCGTGATGTAGGTGTCGCCATAGACCCGCGGCGACTGTCCTTGGGCCGTCAGGAGCTGGAAGACCTCCTCAACGTTGGTCATGTTGAAGTTGCCGCACAGACAGAGGTTCTTGGCACGCCAGTTGTTACGGCGCAGGAAGGGATGCACAAACGTCAGTCCGCTCTTACCTGTGGTGGAATAGCGGAGATGTCCCATCAGCAACTCCCCGGCCATCTCTTCCGTCACCTTAGAAAATATCTTCGTGATAGCGTCTTTGCCCTCAGCTTTCTCGCGGAACATATACTCCGTGCCGGGTTCTTTATTCAGACAAACGGATGCCAGACCTGCTCCCTCTTGGCCCCGGTTGTGCTGCTTCTCCATCATAAGGTAGAGTTTGTCAAACCCGTAAGCCCATGTTCCGTATTTTTTCTCGTAGTATTCCAGCGGCTTCAGCAGGCGGATCATCGCCACGCCGCATTCATGTTTCATCGGTTCCATATAAGTGATAAGTGAACAGTGATCAGTGAATGGTGATTAATGATTGGTGAGACAAGTCTTGACAAAGTTCATGAAGAGGGGATGAGGATGGAGCACGGACGACGAGTATTCCGGGTGGAACTGGGTGCCGATGTACCAGCGCTTCTCCGGAATCTCTACAATCTCCACCAGATTGGCGGCGGGATTGACACCCACACACTTCATTCCATGAGCCTCATATTCCTCTTTATATACATTGTTGAACTCATAACGATGACGGTGGCGTTCCCTGATGAGCGTTTCCTTCCCGTATGCTTCATAAACGCGGCTTCCTTCTTTCAGTTCGCACTCGTAGGCGCCCAACCGCATGGTTCCTCCCATCTGGGTGATGTTCTTCTGTTCTTCCATAATGTCGATGACGTTATGGGGCGTCTTCTCATCCATTTCGGCACTATTGGCATCTTGATAACCGAGCACATTGCGGGCGAACTCAATCACCATCATCTGCATACCCAGGCAGATGCCGAAGGTGGGGATGTTGTGAGTGCGTGTATATTCAGCGGCGATGATCTTACCCTCTATGCCACGTTGTCCGAAGCCAGGGCAGATGACAATGCCTGTCAGCCCGTCAAGTTTCTCAGCCACATTCTCTTTGGAAATCTCTTCGCTGTTGACGAAATGGATTTTGGCTTTCACATCATTATAGACACCGGCCAGATTCAGGCTCTCGCGGATGCTCTTGTAGGCATCCTGCAGGTCGTACTTGCCCACCAACCCGATGTGGACCTCACGCGTGGCATGACGCTGTTTGTCGAGGAAATCATGCCAGGATTTCATCTCGGGAGTCTCCCCTACCGGGATGCCTATCTTTCGCAGAATGGCCGCGTCAAGTCCCTGGTGCTGCATACTCACGGGCACCTCATAGATGCTGGGCATGTCCTCGCTCTGGACCACACATTCCAGATCGACATTGCAGAACGAGGCCACCTTCATACGAACGTGGTCGTCCAGATGGCGTTCTGTCCGCAGCACGAGGATGTCAGGTTGGATTCCCATTCCCTGTAACTCTTTCACGCTGTGCTGGGTAGGCTTTGTCTTCAGCTCATCGGCGGCCTTCAGATAGGGCACGTAGGTCAGGTGCACACACACAGCGTTACGCCCCAGCTGCCAACGTAACTGACGGATGGCCTCCATGAACGGCGCACTCTCGATGTCGCCGATGGTACCGCCCACTTCGGTAATCACGAAATCCAGTTGTTCGTCCTTTTCGTCCTCCCGTAGTATTCTGCGCTTGATCTCGTCCGTGATGTGCGGCACCACCTGAATGGTTTTGCCTAAATAGTCGCCGTGACGCTCGCGGTCAATCACCGTCTTATAGATGCGTCCAGTGGTAACCGAATTGTTGCGTGTGGTGTGTATGCCCGTAAACCGTTCATAGTGTCCCAAGTCGAGGTCGGTTTCCATACCATCGACTGTCACATAGCACTCACCGTGTTCGTAGGGGTTCAGAGTACCCGGGTCGATATTGATATAGGGGTCGAATTTCTGGATGGTAACTTTGTAGCCGCGCGCTTGCAGCAGCTTGCCAATACTGGCGGAGATGATGCCCTTTCCCAATGAGGAGACCACTCCGCCCGTAACGAAGATGTATTTGGTGTCCATAAAAATGATCTTTTTATGGGCTGCAAAAATAAAAATAATAATTGAATCCGCAAATCTCGTATTGAGTTTTTTGTGGTCTTCCATTCAGAAAGCGGGGGTGGATGATGCTTCACCCCACACTTATTATGCCGAATTCTCAATTCTCCATCAGGAACCTTGACGCCTCGATGCCAGCGATGGCGCCGGAGCCAGCGGCCACGATGCCTTGGCGGTAGTTGGGGTCTTGCACATCGCCTGCGGCGAACACGCCGGGCACATTAGTGCGGCAGGTTCCGGGTTGGGTGACGATGTAGCCCTGTTCGTTCATCTCAAGCTGGCCTTTGAAGAGGTCGCTTTGGGGTGTCACGCCGATGGCCTCAAAGACCCCGTTGACCTCGATGGTCTGCTCCTCGCCCGTCGCCACATGGCGGATCTGGAGACCTGTCACCTTCTTGATAAAGCCCTCCTGTTGACCTATGATATCCACGGGCACATGGTTCCAGAGGACCTCGATATTCGGGGTCTGGAGCACCAGTTTCTGGAGGGCAGCGGTGCCCCGGAACTGGTCGCGGCGGTGCACGATATAGACCTTGGTGCAGAGTTGCGACAGATAGAGGGCATCCTCGAGGGCGGTGTCGCCGCCGCCGATGACGACGGTAGTGCGTTTGCGGAAGAAGTTGCCGTCGCAAGTGGCGCAGGTAGAGACTCCGAAGCCGCGGAACTTCTGCTCGCTGGGGAGTCCGAGCCAGCGGGCCTGTGCGCCCGTAGCCACGATGACGGTGTCGGCGAGGATCTCGTCCTTGTCATCGACCCAGCAGTGGAACGGACGGGAGGAAAAATCGACCTTGGTGACGATGCCGGTGCGCATCTCGACGCCCACATGGAGGGCTTGGTTGCGGATATCCTCCATGATGACAGGACCGGAGGCGCCCTGCGGATAGCCGGGGAAATTCTCCACCTCGTTGGTGATGGTCAGCTGGCCGCCAGGCTGTAGGCCCTCGATGAGGACAGGTTTAAGGTCGGCGCGAGCGGCGTATATTCCGGCTGTATATCCGGCCGGTCCGGAGCCTATTATCAGGCACTTAACAGATTCTGCCATAGTTTTCAAATTTAGGCTGCAAAGGTACTAATTATTTTTTTAATTCAAAAAGAGCGGCGTATTGATATTTTTTATATTTTTGCCGCCGATTTCAAACGGGGCGTTAGCTCAGTTGGCTAGAGCGTTTGACTGGCAGTCAAGAGGTCGTGAGTTCGATTCTCATACGCTCCACTGGATGAGAGAGGTTGCGAAAGCAGCCTCTTTTTTTTTATTTTGTTTTTATACCACAATTTCATACTTTTGCAGGTTCAAAATTTATTACAATGAAAAACTACAACATTGTTGGAATTCAGCAAATAGGTATCGGCACCGAAGACATGGTCCTCTCTTGGAAATGGTATGCTGATATGTTCCAAATGAACATCCGAATACTCGAGGACAACACCGTCGCGGAATTCATGCTGCCCTATACAGGAAACCAACCCCAAAAACGACACGCCTGCATAGCCGCCAACCTCCAAGGCGGCGGCGGATTCGAAATCTGGCAATACTCGGAACGGAAGCCCCTGAAAGTGGATTTCCCCATCCAAATAGGTGACCTCGGCATCTTCATCGCCAAAATCAAAACCCATAACATAGAAGCTTATCACGACGAGCTGATCGCCAAGCATGACGATGTGACTCCCGTCTATACCGACCCGCGCGGTCTTCCCACCTTCTACGTGCACGACCCCTTCGGCAACACCTTCCAGGTGGTCGAAGACAACTACATATTCATCGACGAGAACAGGTACTCAGGCGGCATCGTCGGCGCCATGATCGGCGTCACCGACATCGAGCGCTCCCTTCCTATCTACCAGGACATCCTCGGCTTCGACACCATCCTGTACGACAAGAACGGCGTCTTCTCCGACTGGCAGACTCTCAAAGGCGGCTCCCAAGCTTACCGACGCGTGCTGCTGGGACGCTCCACTCCCCTCACGGGTCCCTTCTCCCAATTGTACGGCACGGGCACCGTCGAGTTGGTGCAGGCGTTGGACCGCACACCCCGCAAGATCTATGAAAACCGCTTCTGGGGAGATCCCGGCTACATACAGCTATGCATGGACGTGGTCAACATGAAAGCTCTCGAGGAGTATTGCGAGAGCAAGGGCATCCACTTCACCGTGGACAGTTGCAAACAGAATGCCAACTTCGACATGGGCAAAGCCTCCGGACACTTCACCTACATCGAAGACCCCGATGGAACCCTCATCGAATTCGTGGAGATTCACCGCATCCCCATCATCGACAAACTTAACATCGGCATCAACCTGATGAAAAAAGACCGCTCCAAGCCACTGCCCAAGGCTTTCTTCCAATTGATGAGATTCAACCGGGTAAAATTCAAACAATCATGAGCAATCTGATAGAAGACATTCAAAAAGACGTGCGCTTTGCGGAATCGTTGAAGGCATGCATGAACTGCGGCATGTGCACAGCCGTATGCCCGGCAGCGGAATTCTACGAGTATGACCCGCGCCGCATCTGCGACATCGTGCAACGCAAGGACGAAAGCTCCCTCGAACAGCTGTTACGATCCGACACCATCTGGTTTTGCGGCCAGTGCATGTCGTGCAAGCCCCGCTGTCCCAGAGGCAATGCCCCCGGCGAGATCATCTCCGTCCTGCGCAACGAATCCCAGAAGTTCGGCTACTTTATGGACAGCGAGATGGGACGCCAGCAGGTGTTCCTGATGAACGCTATCGGATCCAACATCCTGGAAATCGGATACTGCGTTCACCCCGACAAGGTAAGCCCAGACTATCACCCTGAGCAGGGGCCTATCTGGGAATGGTATCACAAGAACATCCAAGACCTGGCCCCCAAATTGGGCGCCAACTATCACGGCAAAGGTCCCGGAGCATTGCGCGAGATACCTCACGAAGACATGGAAGAGGTGCGCAAGATCTTCGAGGTCACCGGTGGCATGGATCTCAGAAAAAAAGTGTTAGACAAAGAATAAGAGACTATGGCAGATTTCGGTTTCATCATCAAAAAGACTCGCTCCATACAGTTATCGGAAGCCTCTTTGACCAAGTTCAAGCAGGCTGTCGAGGCGGTCCCTTCCTACAAGAACTGCATTGGCTGCGGCGGTTGCACTGCCACCTGCTCGGCGCGACAATACACAGACTTCAACATCCGAAAGGTCCACTTCTCCATCCGTCGTGGACTGTATGACAATGCAGCCACAGAATTGCAGAAGTGCATGCTCTGCGGCAAGTGCACCCTCGTGTGTCCCCGCGGCGTGAACCTGCGCTCTCTCATCATCAACATCCGTCAAATCATCTCTAACTCAAACGAACCTTTTGAAGATGGAAAATTTTAGTCCTTTCGTACTGCCTTTCGTGCTGGGAGCATTCGCGCTGCTTGGCATCTGCATATACAAATACGTCCGCTGGGTCCGTCAGTTCGACCGGGCTCAGAAAAAGACGCTCTACAAGAACATCTTCAGCGTCAAGTTCATACCTGCCCTCTGGGAGATGTTCACCGAGTGCCTCCTGCACCTCCGCATCACCAAGAAAAACTGGCGGTTAGGCTACATGCACCGCAGCATCGCCTTCGGCTGGTTCCTGCTGATCCTGGTGGGTGCCATTGAGAGCCGTCTCGGCACCAAGGAACACTTCCACTTCTGGGTGGCCATCTTCTACCGCTACTTCCACCACACCCCACCCGTCAACGGCACCGAGGTCTTCTTCACCAACCTGATGGACCTGCTGCTCCTCTATGTCTTGTCTGGAGTATGTCTGGCCCTTGTCAAGAAGATCCGTTCCAGCCTTCTGGGCATGCAGCGCGCCACCAAGCACTCCCTGATGGACAAAGCCATCCGCTACTCCCTCTGGGGCATCTTCCCGTTGCGCCTTCTCAGCGAGTCTGTGACGGCCTGTATCTATGGCAACGGCGGCTTCCTGACCCAGTCCATCGGCAACCTCTTCAGCATCCCTGCGGCCCAGTTCCTGGAGCTGCCCTTCTGGTCCCTCTACTCCATCGACCTCTGCGTCTTCTTCGTGCTGTTGCCCTTCACCCGCTATATGCACATCTTCACCGAGATCTTCCTGATCTATTTCCGCAGGCTGGGTGTCCAGGAGCACACGCGCATGACTGGCTTCACCAAGTTTGAACTGAGTTCTTGTTCCCGCTGCGGCATGTGCATCGACCACTGTCCGCTATACAAAGACCTGGACATCCCCGAGGTGCAGTCTGTATATCTCTTACGAAACCTCAGAAACCTTGAATATCATAAAGACATCGTCACCGCAGCCAAGAACTGCCTGATGTGCAACCGATGCGTGGAAGACTGTCCCGTCAACATCGACCTGATGAACATCCGTCGTATTGCCCGCGACAAAGGGAAAATAGATATGCCGGACAGCTATTCCTATCTGAAAAATGTCAACTCTTTCAACGCCATTGGCCGTGTCGCCTATTTCGGTGGTTGTATGTCACACCTGACGCCCGGCATCACCCAAGCCATGGAGACCATCTTCCAGGCGGCGGGCCAAGACTACTGGTATATGGACGAGCAAGGGACCATCTGCTGCGGACGCCCGCTTCTGCAACAGGGCTTCAACAGCCAGGCCTCGGAGCTCCGGCGCAAAAACACCGAGCTCATTCGCCAATCCGGCGCAACTGCTTTAATCACCTCTTGTCCAATTTGTTACAAATCATTCAAAGACGAATATCAGCTATCCATCCCTGTCTATCATCATACCGAATATCTAAAGATGCTCATTGACAGTGGCAAGCTGAAAGTCAAGAAAGGGGATCTGAAGGTCACCTATCACGACCCGTGCGAGTTAGGCCGCGGGCAACACATCTACGAACAGCCCCGACAAGTGCTCTCCGCCGTCGCCACGCTACTCAACATCTCCGACGAAAAGGAGAACAGTCTCTGCTGCGGCATGAACTTAGGCAACACCGTCCTGTCCTTGGAACAGCAGACGGTCATCCGTGACAACACGCTGGCCTGCCTGTCGGAGCCCAACCCCGACATCATCGCCACCGCCTGTCCGATGTGCAAGAAAGCCTTTGTCCACGGCACCGGAGCCAACGTAAAGGATATTGCGGAGATTGTCGCCAACCAAATCGAGAAATAATACTATCAATAATTATACAACAAACAAAACACAAAAGCAATGAATCAAGAATTATTAAAACTCTACCCACACGACTTGTGGGAGAACTTTGCACACTTCTGCGACAACCCGCATCCTTCCAAACACGAGACAGCTGTCGTCAACTGGATGAAAAGCTGGGCTAAAGAGCACAATGTAAAGGTCGAACAAGACAAGACCGGCAACCTGCTCTTCACAGTGCCTGCCACCAAGGGCATGGAGAAGCTCACCCCCGTCATCCTGCAAGGCCACTGCGACATGGTACCCCAGGCTGACGATCCCAAGTTTGACTTTCTGAAGAGCCCCATCGAGCCCATCATCGACAATGGCTGGGTGCGTGCCAACCATACCACGCTGGGTGCCGACAACGGCATCGGCGTGTGTGCCGCCTTGGCCTGCGTCACCACCAAGGGCGTGCAACACGGTCCGTTAGAGATTCTTGCCACCATCGACGAAGAGACCGGCATGACGGGTGCCTTCGGCCTGAAGAAAGGCTTTGTCAAGGGCAAGATCCTCATCAACCTCGACTCCGAGACGGAGGGCGAATTGTACGTGGGTTGTGCCGGCGGTTTGGACGCCAACTTCGAGCGCAGTTACACCACGATGCCCACGCCCGACGACATGAAGGGCTTCCAAGTCTGCGTCAGCGGTCTGCATGGCGGTCACTCCGGCATGGACATCAACCTGGGCCGTGCCAATGCCAACAAACTGCTGGTACGCTGCATCACCCATGCCGTGAAGGAGTATGGTGCCTGCGTTGCCACCGTCAACGGCGGCAGTCTGCGTAACGCCATCCCGCGCGAGGCCACGGCCATCATCGCCGTGCCTGCCAAGAAAGCCACCGCGTTCAAGAACTACATCAAGAAATATGATGCCATCGTGAAGGCCGAATTTGCCGCCACTGAGGAGAACCTCGCCGTCAGCGTCAAGGCTGTGGACACCCCGAAGAAGGTCATCCGCACCAAGGCCCAGAACCAATTCCTCAACATGATCTTCGCCATTCCCAACGGTGTGGTCCGCATGAGCGACTCCATGAAGGACTTGGTGGAGACCTCCAACAACCTCGCCAACATCAAGGCTGAGAATGGCAAGATGAGCGCCTGCTGTCTGCTGCGCAGCTCCGTGGATAGCGCCAAAGACGCCCTCGGCGCCAAGATGACCGCCATCGCGGAACTCGCCGAGTGCAACATCGAGCTCACCGGCGCCTATCCCGGCTGGAAGCCGAACATGGATTCTCCGATCATGAACACCTGCATGAAGGTCTATAAGAAGAAATTCGGCAACGACCCGAAGGTAATGGCCATCCACGCCGGCCTCGAGTGCGGTCTCTTCGGAGCCTGCTATCCCGACTGGGACATGGTATCCTTCGGGCCGACCATCGAGCACCCGCACTCCCCCGTTGAGCGCGTAAACATCGAATCCGTTGGCAAATTCTTCGATTTCTTAGTAGCCGTACTCAAAAACGTGCCTACCAAGTAGTCATTCATATAAGAAAGAGGGTGAACCAGGTATGGCGCACCCTCTTTCTTTGTTTCTTAACTTCCACCACTACCCCGCCCTTCGGGCACCCCTTCTCAAGAAGGGGAATAGTGCCCCCTCTTAACTTCTTAGTTTCTTAGTTTCTTAACTCCTCCTCTATGTCCACAACGCACCATATCAATACCTTAGAGCCGAAATGGCAGATATTACTGAACATCAATGCCAATGAGAACACGCTTTTGGAGAAGTGGGTTGCTATCGCCCAGCATCTGAAGGCAGCCGGTTTTCGTTATCAGACGCACCACATCACTGCCATTGGCGAGGGCACAGCCACAGCAGCTCGCTTGTGCCGTGAAGGTGCGCGCCACCTTATCGCGGCGGGCGGTGACGGCACCATCAACGAGGTCGTCAACGGCATCTTCACCTCCGGGGTGGAGACCCGCGATGTCTATCTGGCCATTCTCCCCATGGGGCGCGGCAACGACATGGTGCGCACACATCAATACCCCAAAAACACCAGCGACTGCGTCAACATCTTGCAACAGGGCAACTTCCTCAAGCATGACATCGGCATGGTGCGCGTCATGGAGAGCGAAGAGCTCGTCCGCGAGCGCCACTTCATCAACATCGCCGGCTTCGGCTTCGACGGCGAGGTGATCCACAATGTCACCTATCGTCCCAAGAAACTGCCCGGGCTCTCCGTCTATATGTCCGGTCTCATCACCACACTGTTGAAGCGAAAGGCTCCCACCGTGCAGATCACCGGCGATGACGACAAAACCTTCAGCGGCAAGATCTTCATGGCGCTGGGCTGCATATGCCAGTACAACGGCGGTGGCATGCGCGAGGCCAAGACGGCCGACCCTCAAGACGGCCTGATGGACATCATCATCGTGAAAGATGTCAGCACACTGCGTGTCCTTTGGCATCTCAAAGACCTCAAAAGCGGCAACCATGTGGAGAAGATGAAACAGGTGGTCGAGCACTGGCAGACCCGCTTCCTGACCATCACCTCCCCCGACCGCGTCTATGGAGAGGTGGAAGGCGAAGTGCTCCCCTACGGAGACTATCAGATCAGCATCATCCCCAACGCGCTGAACGTGCTGACAAACATAAAATAGAGAAACTGGCTACAAAAGCACAGAATTGCACATTAGTACAATGACAAAAAACAACGGGATTTTGTTGCCGTAGCACATCTTATGTCTGTCTTTCCTACTGCATCGCCTCGACAATCCACTGCTTGAAAAACGGATCCTCCAGCTCGTAACGATCCGAATAAATCACGTAGCCTTCCTTCTGAAGGCGTTTCAGGGCACTATATATTGTGCTTGTGGGATATTGGCGCGATTGGATCGGTCTGTCTGAGGCCAAATGCTGCATAATCCACTTGTTCGTCCGATTGAAATTCATCCAGAGCCGCTCGTAGTCCAGTCCGTGAGCCTTCACAATATGGTCGATAGCTGCCGCAATGGGATCTTCTGTCTCGGGCTGCAGCACTCCCACCTGCCACACATTCGCCGCCAACTGCTGCGAATAGTACGGATGACACCCCGTATAATCCAAAATTTTGTCCGCTAGTGCTTCCTCTCTGCCTTTAAAACAACCTGCCAAACGCTCAGACAGATAACGGTGGAAATCCTCGCGCGGCAACTTGCTCAACCGCATTAGCTCTCCAAAATGGTAGAAAGGGGACTTTTTGTTCTCAAAGATATCCGTCATCATACTCTCCTGGCTTCCAAGCAGAATGTAATTGATGTGTTTCTGCTCTTGCATGATGGAGCGGAGCTGCCGGTCCAACTTCGGCGCAATTTCAAGAATGTCCTGAAATTCGTCCAACACGACTATTATTCGGTTCTTTTCTGTATGCGCCCTTTCAATCAGCGTCAGCACATCCTCCAACAGCACCGCATCGTCCACTCCGGGCTGGAATGAAACATCCATCGCACCCGTCACAGGATTCGTGGATACCATGGGGATGATTCGAAAATGTGTGATGAGATGTCGGACTCGCTCCAATGGATGTACTTTGAAAAATTCTTTCAAGATCTTAGCGGACAAATCAGCAACCGATGTCACCTGCTGCAAATTCACCGTTATGTGCTTGCGTCCCGTCTGTTTCACGGCTTTCGCCACAACACTGCTCTTGCCGAATCGTCTCGGACTAATTAAAACTAAATGATTGGCACTTCTCACAAACTGGCAGATATACGCCACCTCCTCCACTCTGTCAGTGAAGTATTCTTCTTCCACAATAGTGCCGAATTTAAAAGGGTTCTCCATATTTCGCATTTTTTCGTTACGAAATTTTTCGTAATCGTTTCACGCCGCAAAGATACACAATTATGTGAATCGACAAGTGGGAAAAATGAATTGGTCTTTCTACAGTACTTTGATGAACCTGTGGCAGTGGTTGAAGCAAGCAAGCAACCAAGCAGCACTTCTCTGGTCATCTTTAGAAACCACTAAACCCTATCCCCAGCTTGAACTGCAGCCAGTAGGCGCCCAGGATACGGCCGTTGGCGTAGCCCTGGAAAGTGCGTTTGGACCACTCCGTAAAGGCATCATGCTTGACGATGATACCACGATAGCCGCCAAAGGTGGTTCCCAACGAGACCCCCAACGAGAGCTTCATGAAAGAGAGCGGCCAGAAGTCATAGCCATACTCGAACTTGAAACCAAACAGCACTGATTTGCCGCTCCGGATTTCGGAGAGCGCGTATGGATGTTCGGGATCATATTTCTCATCAGGCCAATAAAAATAGAGGTGCTGGTTGGGCGGCACACTGTCAATCGTGTAGTCGGGAAGACCATTCTGCATGTGTACGACAGGCTTGCCCGTCTCCGGGTCTATGACAAGGTTACCCTCAGCATCCCTTTCGTAAGTGGGGGAACCATCCATCACATACTTGGTGAAGAAACAGTCCAGGTTGAACTTCAGATAATGGCCTATCGGCGCACCGGCATCTCCCAGATACTGCTTGTAGTAGAGGTTAAAGCCATGGGCGGTGACATGTCCGTCATAGGTTCTATAGTCATAATCGACATATTGGCTGGAGGGATCGTTTCTATAAAAGAGGCTGTGCTGCGTCCCCTCAAACGGAGAGGAGAAGAAGTTGTAGCCCACTCCGACGGTACCTTTTTTCCACACCGCGACCTCCACACTCGGGGTCGCAAAGAAATTCATACTGAGGAATCCAGCGGTCGGGTCCTCGCCATACTTTTTATCCAAGGCTTCTGCTATGAAGTTGGAATGGAAATAGGCGGGCGAGGTAGTGCCTTCCAAGTTGAAGATCACCCTCTTGCCCAGGAGTCCGTAATATTGTGCGTAGCTGGCACTGGCAGCCACCATCATCAGGCAAAACAAAACTATCTTTTTCATAATCATCGGGCTAAATAGGAACGCAATTGGGTGTACACAAAGTTATCCAGCAGGACGCGGTTGCTGGCTTCCCGTTCGTTAAGGCCTCTCGACATCTTGGTCTTGCCGGACTGGACATCGGCCACCACGAACTGGGCGTGGGTGGTGCGGACCGGCACGCAGAAGTCGGCGATGCCCACCGGAATCATCAGCGGATGGGAGAGCGTCAGCAATAGATAGAAGTACTTGTTGAAGGTGCTGAAACTGTAGAAACGATGTTCCGCGCCCACATAGCAGACCTGCTGGGTGCCGACGGAGTCCATGAACGCCTCCAGGTCGGCAGCGGTCAGGTAGGTCATCGACATGGCTTTGGCGTTGGCATAGTCGCGGAGCCAGCGCTGCCATTTCATCAAGTCGTTGTACTGAGCAGTGGTCGGGTGCTTGGCATCCTCCAGATGTCCGCCCACGATGGTCTCCACCTTGCATTTCTTGGCTGTGTGGGTCATCGTCTTGAGCAGATGTTGCGACTGCCGTTGACTGGCCTCGACGCGTTCTTGATCGTTTTTCTTGTAAACATGCACTTCCGGCGGGATAATCAGCAGCGTTTTCGGGGCCGCACTGGCGCTTGGCTGCGCAATGGCATCCATGATCTGCTCGTTGACAGCATCGGCTTGAGCCCTGTTGAGCATGGCAAAGAACAGCGAGTCGCGGTGGATGTCCACCAGCATATAGTTGACAGTCTTGAACTTCTTGTTGGGCAACACCATGGCAGCGGGATTGTTTTTCAGACGGTCGTACTTGCTCTCATAATGGGTGGTGTCGGCGGTCTGTTCCAGATGGATATCCTCGGCCAGCATTCCCTGCGGAAAGTCGCAGAAGTCGTTGTACTGCATCTTCTCGGTCACGAAGACATCCTTCATCAGGTCCAGAACCACCTGCTCGTAATACTCGTCGCCAGGGTTCTCGCGATAGGCTTTCCAGGCATTGCGAAGCGCCAGCACCGACCATTCGTTGCGCGTGAGCTTGGTGAAGAAGTAGTTGACCTGTTGCATCTCGCCCTCCACCTCCTTGTAGGGAGAATAGACATTGTTGGCGGAGCCGTCCAGCTTGTGTTTGGCCATGCCGTAAAGAGAGGCCACCGACGCCCTCTTCAAGAAGGCATCCTCGGGATATATCTTCTGCAGCACAAAGGTATTGTAGTAAGCCTTGTCGTATTGATGAATCTGCAGGAAAAGATCAATACAAATCAGTCGGGCGGTGCGGTTGACCTCCTCGAAACTGGACTTGTCCTGCCAGAACTTGACACGTCCCTCGTTGGACAACGAGTAGGCCAACGCCTTGGCGACCTCACGACGCTTATCCACGTTGGGATGGGTGTACAGGGTATCCGTAATGCCCGAACGGTCTGAGATCGGATTGACATTAGACAGGAAATAGTTGTCTGGAAAGTGGTAGAAGTCGGTCTCCACCTCAGAGCGCGGGAAGGATATCTCATCGAAGGGAAGATGGGCATACTTCAGCACATCATAGAGCCCGTCCAACACTTCGTAGCTATACGGGGAGTTCTGGTAGAAGGTAGTCAGGCCCACACGGTCGGCCTCCAGCTCCTGTTCACGCGAATGCTGGTGATAGTTCAGGTAGTCGGTGACATAGTTTTTCTTCCGGGAGTTTTTCTTCTCCACTTGGTCGGCATGATGCAGGTATATATGCGCAATCTCATGCGACATCACGAAGGCGAGTTCCGCCTCATTGGTCACTTGGGCCAGCAGACCTGTTGTGATCAGGATCACCCCGTTGTTGAGCGCGATGGCATTGACCTTCGGAGAGAGCAGGATGTAGAAATGGATCTGGTTTTGCAGCTGCGGATGACCATCCAGCAGTTTCTCCGCAATCTGGTCCACATAGTCGTTCATCGGGGTCCCGTAGAGGACACGTCCTTCCTGGACCAGCTGGACCAGCAAGGAGTTATAGCTCTTCGCAGAGCGAGGGGTGTTCAGGGCGTTGGTCAGCACGGATGGGAATGCACCCTGGCACTCCGGCATGGTGAAGACCGCGGATGTCTGGGCCAGAAGTCCGGAGTGGCCACACACGCAGGCCATCCACACAAGGATAACAAGCAACCGTTTCATAGTCCGTTAGAATGAAAAGTTGATCTTGGAAATATCGCCCATTTTCTTCTTGTTGGTGCAAACACCCAACACATAGTCATCATCCATGATCAGCGGATAGACAAGGCGGTATTTGGTCACCTTTCCGTTCATGATGGCCTTGGTCTCGATTTCTTTGCCAGGTTCAATAACACAATAGGCAGAGGCGTGGGCCGGCGCGTAGGAAGGCTTGCTGATCTGATCTATCTTGCCGGTGTAGTTCTCCACAGCATCGTTGAAGAACAGATATAGCTTGTTATTGTGCATGAGAGGCTTATAGGAGAATCCTTGCCCGCGCAGCCATTGGGTCGATTGGGGCGTTCCGGCCGAAGCCATCTGGTTCTTCTTGATGAGGGCGAAATCGTTGATCTTGCCCGTGGCATCGGCATAGACCACTGGGATGTTGCGGGCGAAGAAACGATAGGTTGTCATGCCTCTGTTGTCCGTATAGGCAACCATCGCTCTCATCTCCCCGAGCAGCAACAAGGTGCCGTCAGCAAACTCTTCGATATACTGCACGTTGGTGGCGTAATTGCTGGGAGCGGGAATGCCGAACATAGCCTTGCCAGCGTAGTAGTCGCTCGGGAACTTCATATTGTCGATGGTGAAATCGCCGCGCTGCGGGTCAAACACAGCCATATAGGCGCCAGCCTCGTTCTTGTTCAGGTTTTCGTTATAATAACCGCCCAACACCACATTGCCGTTCTTGGCCATCTTCAGCTTGGAAGAGGAGATATAGCCAAACTCAATGTCCTCGCTATAGCTCTGGGAGTTGTCACCAGTAATGGTCAAAAACTGCAAGGCCTCGTTGGAGCGGGAAGTCTTGGTGACGTTGGTGTAGGAGGAGATGGCCGCATACGCCACAGCATTGTTGTCCATCACGAAGTCCAGCACAGAGAAGGTCTTGTTGGAGAAGTCCAGGTCAAGTTCATCCTCCCACAACTTCTCACCGCCTTCGCCATAGGCCATCGCCACAGAGCCCTTGAAATCACTCTTCTTGGAGGCAACAAGCAGACCGAAGCCCAGCTTGGACTTGTCAGGAGAAACCGAGTAGAAAAGGTAAATACCGTCACGTTTCTCAGTAGTCACGCTCAGAAGCTCATCGGGATTCCATCTTGCCGTAGTGGCGTTCTTGTCTATCGTATTCATGCACACCGTGTATGTCTTCGTCTTGTTCTGCCATTCGCTGTACAGGACATACAAGTTGGCTTCATCCTCGTACATGGTAACGAAGTTATAGGAGTTGAGGTGTTGCAGATGGATTTCGGAAACGGAGAAGTTGTCTTTGTCCACGACATACACCACATCGTTTACCGGTTTGCCGGCAGCCCAGACGGTATTGTCGGTGTAATAGAGGTAGAGATGGTTGTCGGCGCTCTCCAGCTGTCCGGCTGCGAGCCATGGCGCCAACTGTGCCTTTACGATGTTTTCCTTCAAGACATTGACGTTTTGTCCGAAGAGAGAAGCAGTGAGGAATGCCAAGAGGCATGCAAATACGATTTTTTTCATAGTATTTTGGCTTTATTTAGTTTAACAATTATTTTTCTCAAAGAATGGGCAAAGATATAAAATATATAGAATAAGATGCAGAAACTTGCAAAGGTTGCAGTCCCCTATTCTTTTTCGTTCAATTTCGCTTTACCCCAGAAGCGGAGGATGGCGACCTCGGCGAGGAAGCAGAGCAGAGCGAGGAGCAGGAACCAAAGCCAGAGTGGCTTGCCGTTCATATTGTCGGTGGCAGCCTTGGCCATGTCTTTGGTGTCGCCGGGCACAATTTTGATATCGGCAGGCGCCTCGGTGATCATATCCTGCAGGGCTTTCTCATCATAATAGGAGAGGTCTGACTCCTTGCGGTCCTGGTTGAAGGCTATGGCTCCTTCCACGGCGCCGTTGTTGAGTACATCGTAGAGGCCACTCTCGGTCACCTGGTTGTGGAAATAGAGGGCCGTCTCGTTGCCGGAGGCACGCTGTTCGGGGATAAACTCAAACTGGCCGTTGTGAGCCTTCAGCGAGACAGAGCCTTCGGTGTGCGCGCCCGTCAGGCTGACCGTCTGCATGTTGTCGCGACCGATGACATTGTAGAGTTTGGTCTGCATAGAGCTCATGATGCCGACATTGTGCAGCGGCACGAAGAAGAGCGCGTGACGGTGGGCATTGCCGAAGACGTCGTCCATACCCACTGCCGACAGGATGACCTTGCCCTTGCCGACATTGTAGGCAGTCAGCATCGCATCGCCGTTCTCCAGCGTCATGATGACCTCGCCGCCCTTGGTGCTGCCGCCGATGGTGTAGTGCTGCAGCGTGACGGGCATGTCGAGTTTCTCGTCCTTATTGTTGAAAGCGCCCTTGAAGTAGAGGCTCTCGCGGTTCACCGACTTGCACTTGACGGTGTTCTTGACCAGCTGTCCGTAGCGGCCCACGCCAAGGCCCGACAGGAAAGAGGACCAGGAGGCGTCCATCTCGGTGCCGGGGAGCACGAGCAGCGTTCCCCCACCCTGCACAAACTTGCCCACCTCGTCGGCCATGCCGGAGGAGAGCGTCGGGACATCGCTCAGCACCACCACGTCCGCCTTCTTCATCACCGTGTAGTTGACCTGTGTGTAGGGCATCCCATGGTAGTTGAAAACCGAGTCTTTGCCGTACAGGGCCTGCACAAAGCGGTTGCCCTGCTTGCCTGTGATGGCCACGATGTTGGAGTTGTCGGTGACGGTATAGGTCAAGAAGAGGTTGTCGTCAAAGACGATGGGAGCATCTTCGATAGCGATACGGGCGTACTGGATGCCGGCAGCATCGATGGTATAGACCATGCGGCAATCCACGGTGCCACCCGGCTGCAGATCCACGGTGGAGATGGCCTTCTGTTTGTCGTTGATATAGAGTTTCACGGGCAGCTTCTCCAGTGTCTTGTCGCCATAGTTGGAAATGCGCGCATAGAGCGTCACCTGGTTGCCCAGTTTGAAGACGGGTGACAGAAACCAGCAACTGTCGATGCTCACATTGTTGGTGCCCTCAGCGGGCATCGGAATCAGGAAGGTCAACGCAGCAGTGTCGCGGCGGAGTTCCGTGGCATCGAAGCCGTTCTTCTGGAAGTCGGAGATATAATAATGGACGACGTTGGTGTGTTGCGACTGGGCCGCGGTGTTCTTCTCGAAAGTGAGTATCTCGTCAAAAGTGTGGCTGTTGGGCGACACCTCTATCTTGTCAAGCAGCTCCAGCATCTGGTCTTTGTTGAGGACCCGCGACTCCTCACCGGAGAAGTCCTGCGTCGTCAGCACGAAGTCGTCGGCGTAGTTGAAGGTGTTGACGATGGCCTTGGCGGCATCGACGGCATCGTTGAGCATGGTGCCGCTCCTGCTGTTGCTCTCCATGGAATAGGAGTTGTCCAGATAAACGGTGACGAGGTTGCCTTTCGCGTTCTTGTGCTTGGGATTCGGAATATAGGGCTGGGCAAAGGCGAGCACAAGTGCCGCGATGCCGAGCACGCGCAAGGCCAGCACGATGAGATGCATGATCTGCGACTCGCGCTTGGTCTTCTTCTCGATATCCTCCAACATCTTCACATTGGAGAAATGGATGGTCTTGTATCTTCTGAAATTGAAAAGATGTATCAGAATGGGTATGGCGATACCGGCAAGACCGATGAGCAATAGGGGGTTCGTGAATAGCATAGTTGTCAGTTGTCAGTTGTCAGTTATCAGTTGTCAGTTTGGAGTTTGAAGTTTGAAGTTTGGAGTTAGGAGTTAGAAGTTATAAGTTTGAAGTTTGAAGTCAATGGCTAATAGCTAATGGCCAGCAGCAATCCCTTTAGGTAAGCTCCTTCGGGGTGATAGATGTTGACGGGATGGTCGGGGGCCTGTTGAAGCTGGTGCACGATCCGGACGTTTTTGTGTTCCAGGGCGGCAGCGGAGAAGAGGATGGTCTTGAAGTCTTCCAGGCTGATGGCTTGGGAGCAGGAGAAGGTGAAGAGCAGTCCGCCCGGCTTGAGCAGTTGCATGGCCTTGCGGTTGATGGTCCTATAGCCCTTGATGCCCTGGTCCTTCACCTTCAGATGTTTGGCAAAGGCGGGCGGGTCGAGGACGATCAGGTCGTAGGGTTGTTCACGCTGCTCCAGGAAAGCAAAGACATCCTCGCAGCAGGCATTGTGGCGCTGTTCGTACTCCGGACCCAGCAATTGCACATTCTGGCGGGTCAGGTCGATGGCGCCGCGGGAGATATCGACGGAGTCCACATGGGTGGCGCCGCCGCGCAACGCGTAGGAGGAGAAGCCGCCGGAGTAGCAGAACATATTGAGCACGCACTTGCCTTGGGCATACTGTTCCACCATGGCCCGGCTGTCGCGCTGGTCGAGGAAGAAGCCCGTCTTCTGCCCGCCAACGATGTCGATCTTGTAGGGCACACCGTTCTCCGTGGCGATCACCTCGTCGCTCATCTCACCCCACAGGACACCGTCGGGTTCGTCGAGACCGCAGGCATTGTTCAGCGTCTGGTTGCTCTTGTTATAGACGCAGCGCAGGTTGGGAATCAGTTCCTGCAGAATGCCAGCGAAGGTGTCGCGCAGCCGGTACATGCCCAAGGAGTGGCACTGCACCACCGCATGGTCCCCATAGATGTCGATGATGAGTCCGGGCATGCCGTCGCCCTCGCCATTGACGAGGCGGAACATGGTCGTACGGCTGGCGGGAAGACCGATCGTATGACGGTAGTCCAGCGCCTGCCGGATCTTGCCCCGCCAGAAGTCATCGTTGGGCTCAACGGGTTCGAAGGAGAAGACACGCACCATGATAGAGCTTTCGGCATAGTGGCCCATGGCCAGGAAGCGGCCCTCCTGGTCGGTCACCTCCACGATGTCTCCATCTTGGAGGCCCTTGTCCTTGCGGGCCACGGCTCCCGAGAAGACCCACGGGTGAAAGCGCTGCAACGAGCGCTCCTTGCCTTTGCGTATGCTAACCTTTTTCATGATCTCGTATTATAAGGCAATACATCGTCCGCCACTTGAGGAAGTGGGTTGGAAGTTGTATCATATACAGCCGTCCCCCTATCAAACAAATATTCTGGGGAGAAATCTGCCCCATTGTCCCATTCTATAGTATTAAAACGAATATGAAATTTTTGAAATTCCTGGATATCTTTCAATGGTTCAAAGACACTTCCCTGCAGCGAATCTTCCAGATTCACCTCGCGCACATCACCTGTATTGAACCACAATCTGATTCGATACGATGACCTGTATTCTGCTTTTACTATCTCCAAAAACATACTGTTTCTATTTTAAAGGCTCTATTTCAGTTAAAGCTTCTCCCCGTTGTGCCCGGTCCCAATTCATCATTAATTCATCACGATGTAAATCCAACCATTCCAAAATCAAACGCAGGGCACGGCCAGGCATTTCACCTCTCACAACCCCATGCACAATCTCAACAGATATCTTATATTCGCCGTACCAAGCATGAAAATGAGCGGGTGCATGGTCCATAAAGTTCATAAATATGACTATTCCATAGAAAAAACTAATCTGAGGCATTGAAGTATTTTTTGAGGCCGCAAAGATAGCAACTTTTTGGAAAGTATGCTTCTTAATTTCTTAGTTTTTCATTTCTTGCCCCCTTACAATTTTTCGGCATGATAATTGCAGCAATAATGTTGCCAAAAGGCATTTTTTTATTATTTTTGCACCCTTTAAAACAAAACGTTTTTTTTATGGAATACAATTTCTCGCCGGAGATGGTTTTTGCCTTTGAGGAGGCCAAAAAAATCGCCATACAATATAAATCACCCTTTATCGGGGTGGAGCACATCATGCTGGCCATCCTCCGTTATCCCGAACAGAGCATCACCAAAAAGCTGATGGATCTGTATCAGGTGGACACAGAGGCTTTGGCCGGCAAGTTCGAGGAGATGTTAGGCCAGGTAGAGGCTGACGGTCCCGCAGAGGAGAACCCGCGTCTCTCGGTGCAGGCCGAGAACACCATCCGCGTCACCTATCTGCTGTCCAAGAAGTTCCGCAGCAACAAGATGGAGGCCCACTTCTTCGTCTTGGCGGTCTTGAAAGAGGACCGGCTGAGCAACACCAACGCCACGCGGGCCTTGCTGACGCGTGCGGGCTTGTCGTACAACTCCTTCCTCAACGAGGTGCAGCGGGCCTTGAACATCCCCACGGACAGTGAGGAGGGCGAGATGGCCGGCGTGGGCGACGACGATGACGACGAGCGCGTGACGGCACGGCCCAAGAAGGGCGGCTCCGCCACGCCCATCCTGGACAGCTTCGGCAAGGACCTGACGCAATACGCCATGAAGGGCAAGCTAGACCCTGTGGTGGGCCGACAGAAGGAGCTGGAGCGCATCGCCCAGATCCTGAGCCGCCGCAAGAAGAACAACCCTGTCCTCATCGGCTAGCCCGGCGTGGGCAAGTCCGCCTTGGCGGAAGGCCTCGCCACCAACATCGTGCAGGGCCGTGTATCGCGCAACCTGCTCAACAAGCGGGTCGTCACCCTCGACATGGCCTCCCTCGTGGCAGGCACCAAGTACCGCGGCCAGTTCGAGGAGCGTGTCAAGTCGATCCTCTCGGAACTGCAGAAGAACCCCAACGTCATCCTCTTCATCGACGAGCTGCACACCATGGTCGGCGCGGGCAACCCCTCCGGCGGCATGGACGCCTCCAACCTCTTCAAGCCCGCCCTCGCGCGTGGCGAGATCCAGTGCATCGGCGCCACCACCCTCGACGAGTACCGCGAGCACATCGAGAAGGACGGAGCCCTGGAGCGCCGCTTCCAGAAGATCATCATGGAGCCGACGACCACCGAGGAGACCCTCGAGATCCTGCACAACATCAAAGACAAATACGAAGACCATCATGTGGTCCGCTACAGCGACGAAGCCCTCAAGGCATGCGTCGCCCTGAGCAACCGCTATATCTCCGACCGCTGTCTGCCCGACAAGGCCATCGACGCCTTGGACGAGGCCGGCGCCCGCCTGCATCTCCAGAACATCCACGTGCCCGAGGGCATCACCCAGCTGGAGGAGGAGATCGCCAAGGTGGAGAAGCTGAAGACAGAGGCCATCAAAGAGAAACAGTACAATATGGCATCCAGCTACCGCGACCAGATCAAGGAGTTGGAAACCACCCTGGAAGATGTCCGCACCCGCTGGGAACAGGAGAGCGACCAGGAACGCCCTGTCGTCACGGAAGATACCGTCGCCGAGGTCATCGCCATGATGACTGGCGTGCCCGTGCAGCGCATCGTCAAGAACGAAGGCGAACGCCTCATGCAGATGTCGGAAGAGCTCAAGGGCAAGGTCATCGGACAAGACGAGGCCATCGTCAAGATCTCCAAGGCCATCCGCCGCAACAGGGCCGGCCTCAAAGATCCCAACAGACCCATCGGCTCCTTCTTCTTCCTCGGACCTACCGGCGTGGGCAAGACCTACCTCGCCAAGATACTGTCGGAGTACCTCTTCGACTCCCAGGACGCGCTCATCCGCATCGACATGAGCGAATACATGGAGAAACACACCATCTCCCGCCTCATCGGCGCGCCTCCGGGCTATGTGGGCTACGAGGAGGGCGGCCAGCTGACCGAGAAGGTGCGCCGCAAGCCCTACTCCATCGTCCTCCTGGACGAGATCGAGAAGGCGCATCACGACGTCTATAACGTCTTGCTGCAGGTGCTCGACGAGGGCCAGCTCACCGACGGCATCGGCCGCAAGGTGGACTTCAAGAACACCATCCTCATCATGACCTCCAACATCGGCACGCGCGAGCTGAAGGACTTCGGCACCGGCGTCGGCTTCGACACGGAGGCCACCGACAACGCCAAGCACAAAGTGGAACAGGGCATTCTGGAAAAGGCTCTCAAGGCCAACTTCTCGCCCGAGTTCCTCAACCGTGTGGACGACGTCATCTACTTCAACTCGCTGAACAAGGAAGACATCCTCAAGATCGTCAACATTGAACTCGACAAGGTGCTCTCCCGCGTCAGAGAGATCGGCGTCACAGTCAACATCACCGACGAGGCCAAGGAGTACTTGGTGGACTCCGGCTGGGATGCCAACTACGGCGCAAGACCGCTGCGCAGGGCCATCCAGAAGAACGTGGAAGACCTGCTCGCCGAGGAGATCCTCATGCAGGCGCTGCCCGCCGGCACCGTCGTCACCCTCGACTACGACACGCTGACGGAAGAGTTCGTCATCCGCCAGAAAGAGATGCCCGCCATCGAAGAGACAGAACCCGTTGCCCTACCCGAATCCTAACCATCATGGAGCATTTAAAAGATAAACTACTAAAGATCAGCACCTTCATCTTCGACTTTGATGGGGTGCTCTCCGATGGCAAGGTCTATACCATGGCCGACGGGGAACAAGTGCGCGCCACCAACGTCAAAGATGGCTATGCACTGCATTACGCACTGACCAAAGGCTATAACATCGCCATCATCTCCGGCGGCTACGCCCAGTCCATACCCTTGCGGTTCAAGACGTTCCCCGGCATAGAGATCCACATGCGGGTACGCGACAAGATCGCCCAGTTCAACGAATATCTGGCCGAGCACAAGCTCACGAACGAGCAGGTGCTGGTCATGGGCGACGACATCCCCGACTATCCGATGCTGCAGCTGGCGGCTGTCAAGTGCTGCCCGCAAGACGCCTCCGACGAGATCAAGGCCATCGTGGACTACATCTCGCCCCGCAACGGCGGCAACGGAGCGGTGAGAGACGTCATCGAACAGGTGATGAAGGCGCAGGGCAAATGGATGAACGAGGACGCTTTTATTTGGTAATCCGATAAAGAAAGAAAATCATGGGTTGTTTGTTTGCTTTTTTAGGATTTCTGATTGGAGGCACCTTCTTGGGCGTCCCGGGAGCCATTGGCGGCGCCCTGCTGGGTTCGGTGCTCGGCAGCGGAGGCCTCTTCAAGGTCACGAAGAAAACGCACTACTACCAAGCCAACATGTTCTTGGAGCACGAGCTGGTGCTGGCCGCCTATGTGGCCCGCGCCGACAACAACCGGCTGCTGCAGTCGGAACTGACATACATGAAGCAGTTCCTCCTCAAGAACCTCGACGAGACCCGCGCCCAGGCTGCCCTGCTCCGTTTCAGAGACATCCTCGACGAGAATGTCGATATCACCGCTGTCTGCCAGGATGTGCGCGACCACGCCACCTCCTCCGAGAAGCTGATGATCCTCCACTTCCTCTTCGGCTTCGGCTATTCGGATGCGAACTTCAACGATCTGGAGTTCCAGGCCATCCGCCACATCTCCGACCTCTGCGGCATCAGCCGGGCCAGCTTCGAGGCCATCAACTCCCTCTATGCCCGCCAACGTTACCAAAACGAATACCAGTACGACTACGGCGGCTATAGCCAACAGAACCAATATGGGGGCGGCGGTTCCTCCACCCGGACGCTCAACATAGAAGACGACTACAAGATCTTGGAGGTATCGCCCGACGCCACCGACGAAGAGGTCAAGAAAGCTTACCGCGAGGCTGCCAAGAAGCACCATCCCGACAAGGTAGGACACCTGGGCGAGGATGTGCGCAAGGCCGCCGAAGAGAAGTTCGCCCGCGTCAACGAAGCCTACGACCGCATCAAGAAAGCAAGGGGGATGAACTAACTTGAGAATTGAAAATTGAAAATTAAAAATTGAAAATTAAAAATTGAAAATTAGAGAGTAAGGGATCTTCATCTTTCTATTATCAATATCTAGAACGTCTTCGCTTCCCGGGGCGCCGTCATCGTATAGGTGTCCTCGCCGCCGAGCTGCAACACATACAACCCCTGACGGTTCGCATAGGTGTCCGCGCCCCCGGCATATTCGATGGCCGCCACCGCCACATACAGCTGCTTGTTCGCAAAATCGGGATACCACTCCTTGCAATGCCCCATCTGGCTCAGGAAATGGTCTATGTCGTGGTTGTCGCACCGCGACTTCACCTCCACAATCACCGCGGCCGTCGTGTCGCACAAGGCCACATCTATCTCCATCACATCCTGGCCGTCCACCTTGGCCTTGTGGATGCCCTCGTATATGTAGTCAACATGAATCCCCTCCTTCTCGAACAGAGCCAATGACGCAGGTTTTCGCAATGCATCTACAAGACAGTCCCACTGGGTCGTGAACAACTCGCGCATCTCCCGGATCGCCCGTCGGGTGTCTGCTCTGTCTTTTTCCCATTTAGCATCCCTTTCTGCCATAGCCTGACGATAACGTTCGTGATCTTCCCGCATGAGCCGGCCATTCTCTTTCACCGACTCCAGCAACGCTCCGAAATCGGGAAATTGCGGTGTGACTGTCATTTCTTCTTTCATCTTTTCTGAGTATTTACAAGTAGTTTAATAAATACTGCAAAAATATACTTTTTTTATTTTACAAACAACAATGTATTAAAATATTTTTTTCAGATATTATTTAAACATTAACTGTAAAAAAACACCACCCATCCTCATTTTCAATTTTCAATTTTTAATTTTCAATTTCTTGTCGTTTCCCTTTCGCGGCGGGCACGTCACCACAATACAATCCCCTATCTACTTCCGTAAAAATTGTGTACATTTGCGGCCTTTAATTTATGGCTTGTATTTCGTGGTTTCTATGGACAAGAATTCCTTTGCAGAGGATGCGCTGATCGTGACCGGCGCGCGTGAGAACAACCTGAAGAATGTGGACGTCACCATTCCGCAGCAGCAGCTGGTCGTCATCACCGGGTTGAGCGGCAGCGGCAAGTCGTCACTGGCTTTCGACACCATCTACGCCGAAGGCCAGCGCCGTTACATGGAGACGTTCTCCGCCTACGCCCGCCATTTCCTCGGCAACCTGGAACACCCCGACGTGGACAAGATCACGGGCCTGAACCCCGTCATCTCCATTGAACAGAAGACCGTCAACAAGAACCCCCGCTCCACCGTGGGCACCATCACAGAGGTCTATGACTTCCTGCGCCTGCTCTTTGCCCGCATCGGCGAGGCCTACTCCTACAACACGGGGGAGAAGATGGTCCACTACACCGAGAAAGAGCTCATCGACCTGCTGATCTCTCATTACGACAAGCGCACCATCACCCTCATGTCACCCATCGTCAAACGACGCAAGGGTCATTACCGCGAGCTCTTCGAGAACATCCGCAACCAGGGCTTCACCCGGGTGCGCGTGGACGGCGTCCTGCACAAGCTCACCCTCAACATGCAGGTGGACCGCTACAAGATCCACGACATCGAGCTGGTCATCGACACCATCGACGTCTCCGAACGGTCGATGGTACGGCTCAACCACAGCATCCACCTGGCGATGAAATACGGCAAAGGCACGGTGATGGTCTTGGACAACCAGTCCAACGAAATCAAGACCTACAGTAAGTTCCTGATGTGCCCCACCACGGGCATCTCCTATCCAGAGCCCGAGCCCAACACCTTCTCCTTCAACTCTCCGTATGGCGCCTGCGAGCACTGCAACGGCCTCGGATATGTCTCCGAGCTGGACCTCCAGAAGATCATCCCCGACGACAGCAAGTCGATTAAAGACGGGGGCATCATCGCCATCGGAGAGTACAAGAAGACCATGATATTCCGCGAGTTGGAGGCCTTGGCGGAGAAGTATCACTTCTCCCTCTCCGACCCCATCCGCGACCTGTCGGAGCAGAACCTCAACATGGTCTTGTACGGCACCACCGAGATTCTGCGTGTCAAGCGGGAGGTGGCGGGTCTCGCCCCCATCAAGAAGACCTTCGACGGGGTCGTCAACTACCTGACCAACCTCAATGCCGAGGCGCTGCCCGCCTCCATGCGCAAGTGGCTCAACCAGTTCGTCAACATGACCGCGTGTCCCCACTGTCATGGGGCCCGCCTGCGCAAGGAGTCGCTGCATTTCCGCATCCAAGACAAGAACATCGCCGAGCTCGCGGCCATGGACCTCACCGACCTGCTGGCCTGGACCGAGGCGCTGCCCAAGCATCTCAACGCCCAGCACAAGGCCATCGCCTCCGAGATCCTGCGCGAGATCAACTTCCGTCTGCACTTCCTCTGCGAAGTCGGCATCCAATATCTCTCCCTGGACCGCTCTGCCGCCTCGCTCTCCGGTGGGGAGGCCCAGCGCATCCGGCTGGCCACCCAGATCAGCTCGCAGCTCGTCAACGTCATGTACATCCTCGACGAGCCCAGCATCGGCCTGCATCAGCGCGACAATCATCTGCTGATAGAGTCTTTGAAGAACCTGCGCGACCTGGGCAACTCGGTCATCGTGGTGGAGCACGACCGCGACATCATGGAGGCCGCCGACTACATCGTGGATGTCGGGCCGCGCGCGGGCGAAGAGGGCGGCGAGATCATCGCGGCAGGCACCTACCAGCAGATCCTCAAGAGCAAGGGCATCACCGCCGACTACCTGACAGGACGCCAGAAGATAGCTGTGCCCAAGAGACGGCGCAAGGGCAACGGCGAGACGCTGGCCCTCGTCGGCGCCACCGGCAACAACCTCAAGAACGTGACCGTCGAGTTCCCCCTAGGCACCCTGATATGCATCACGGGCGTCTCCGGCAGCGGCAAGTCCACCCTCATCAACGAGACCCTCTACCCCATCCTGAACCATTATGTGTATCGCAGCGACAAGAAGCCGCTACCCTATCGGGACATCCTTGGTTTGGAGCATATCGACAAGATCATCGAGATCGACCAGCAGCCCATCGGGCGCACACCGCGCTCCAACCCCGCCACCTACGTGGGAGTGCTGGACCATATCCGCAAACTCTTCACCTCCATGCCGGAGTCCAAGATCCGCGGCTACAAGCCCGGCCGCTTCTCCTTCAACGTCACCGGTGGCCGCTGCGAGACCTGCAAGGGCACGGGCGTGGAGACCATCGAGATGAACTTCCTCCCCGACGTCTATGTCACCTGCTCCGAATGCGGGGGCAAACGCTTCAACCGCGAGACCCTGGAGATCCGCTATAAGGGCAAGTCCATCAACGATGTACTCGACATGGACATCGAGCAGGCGCTGAAGTTCTTCGAAAACATCCCCGCCATCACCACCCAGCTGCAGACGATGGTCGATGTGGGCCTCGGATACCTGCATCTAGGGCAGTCGTCCACCACCCTCTCCGGCGGCGAGGCGCAGCGCGTCAAGCTGGCCGCCGAGCTGGCCCGCAAAGACACCGGCCGCACCGTCTATATCCTCGACGAGCCCACCACCGGACTCCACTTCCACGACATCAGCATCCTCCTCGACGTGCTCAACAAGCTGGTGGACAAGGGCAACACCGTCATCGTCATCGAACATAACATGGACGTCATCAAGATGGCCGACCATATCATCGATATGGGACCGGAGGGCGGTCGCTATGGCGGCGAGGTCCTGGCCACCGGCACGCCCGAACAGATCGTGAAGAAAAAGAAAGGTTACACCGCACAATATCTAGCACACGCATTATGATCAAACGAATGGACCATTTTCTGGACACCGACGAGGTCTGCACGCTGGATGCAGCCCGCTACGTGGTGATGGGCGTCCCCTACGACGGCACCAGCACCTTCGTCAAGGGCGCCGACAAAGGACCGCAGGCCATCCTCGACGCCTCCGACAGCCTGGAGCTCTACGATGTCCAATACGACGTCGAGGCCTGCACTGCCGGCATCCATACCGACCGTCACGACTACGACTTTTCCACGCCGGAAGCCATGGTGGCCTCCGTCCATGCCCGCACCCGCCAGATGCTGGAGATGGGCAAGACACCCGTCCTCATCGGCGGCGAGCACTCCATCTCGGCAGGCGCCATCCAGGCCATGAGCGAGCGCTATCCCGACCTGACGGTGCTGCAGATTGACGCACACGCCGACCTGCGCGACGCATACCACGGGTCTCCCTACAACCACGCCTGTGTCATGCGTCGCGCACAGGAACACGCCCGCGTCGTCCAGGTGGGCATCCGCAACGTGTGCAGCGAAGAAAAAGACGCAGTCGTGCCCGAAAACATCTTCTACGCCCATCTCATCCACGACAACAACGCGTGGATGGACAAGGCCGTGGAACGGCTGACAGAGCATGTATATGTCACCTTCGACCTCGACGGCCTCGACCCCGCCATCCTGCCCGCCACAGGGACACCCCTGCCCGGCGGTCTGCAATGGTACCCCACCCTGGAATTTCTGGAGAAAGTGTTCCGCCAGCGCACCGTCGTGGGCTTCGACGTGGTGGAGCTATGCCCCCAGCCCGACGACAAGGTCTCCGACGTGCTCGCCGCCACATTAGTGTACAAGATGATCTCCTTGAAAGAGCTGGGACTCTAAGCTTTAGCCTTTTTCTATCCTTGGCACTCGCTTAGCATCAACAATACTGGGACAACACCATCCGTCCACTCCCTTGTCATACACCCACCGGATTCGGGCGCAAGAAGGCACAACGATCGATGATCGCATGGGCGACTTCAAACCCTGCATCACAAACTTTTTTTTGATTGCTGCCATCGTAGCCCATGGATAGATGCATGGTGTTGTACCCATCTACCATAAAGGCCAGCAGCTTTTTGTCACGTTTGGCCGCAGCCTCCGTATATTTGCGAAAGTCGGGGCGGCCTTTTCTCTTGTTGATGCCGAACAAAGCGTCAAGAGCTAACAAGCAACCATTCCACAAAGTGTTCCCGGCCATCTTTACGTACTTTCCGTCCGTGTATCGGTTCATCTCGGGGTCATAATTTGCCTTCTTGATGACCTCTTCCGCGTTAAGCACATATCTACGGGCTTCTTCTATAGGATCTTTCTTTTCCATTGGTTAGTATTATTTTAACATCATTGGTTTCAACGGCAAAAATAATACACAAACAGACAAATGTCAAGGTTTTTTAATTATTTTTTTATAACTAAACATCAACAAGTTATAATCATCAGAAGACCATGTTTTACAATTAATAGTTAATTTAGCCTTCTATTTTTGCAAAAAAATGGCACCAACATGGAATCCAGATCGAACCCCTTATCGCAGGATCTTTTGCTGGAAGATTGTCTTGCCGTTTTCAACAAGACGCAACAGATAGACGCCGGAAGGCAACCCCTGCATCGGGATCACCTCCTCGGGCTGCGACACAACACGATGGCCAAGACAACGTCCGGCGGCATCATATAGCGTCATCACAACGTCGGACATCTCAGCAGGGATACGCACATGGAGTTCTCCGGCCGTCGGGTTGGGAAAGACCTCCACCAAGGGCTTCTCCACATCCTCAACCCCATAGCCGATGGGCACCAACTGCACATTCTGCCATGTGGTCTGACCATCCACGGCAGTCAGCGTGAGCGTCTTGGGATAGTAGCCCGTTGAAGAATAGGTGACCTGCCACGTGCCGCCCTTGATAGGCCGCTGGTAGTCGCCCTCAGGCAGATGCGAGGAGACAAAGCTGACGTTGTCGTCGTGGCTCTCGACCACCACCGTCGCCTCCAGCGGAGCGCCGGTAATACTGTCGGTAACCACGCCCCGGAAGCCATGCTGCGCCTCCCTCAAGAAGTTCAAATAGGAATGGTAGATGTAGTTCCAGTAGTACGGCAGATAGTTGGATTGAGCCACCTTGTTGTCGCTCACCTCGATGGTCACCTCGCGGCACTGGAGATAGTAGTTGTAATAGTCCTGCCGCGAGCCGGTGATGACGTACCAGTCGCCGCCCTCGGTGACACCGTTGTTCTCCTCAGTCATATAGTTGGAAGAATAGAGATGGCAGGTGTCGGCGAACTTACGGCCCACATGGTACCACCAGGCGTCGTCGGCGTGCGGCCGCTGATAGGATGTCCAGGTGTCCCACGGGTAGTTGAAGACCTCCGCGCCGCCATGCATGTTGGCGGACAGCACAAAGGGATGCGCATGGCCGAAGCTGATCATCGCCTGCACCTCGGGTTCCAGATCGCGCAGGGCCGTCGCCGCCCCCGCCAACGGGTACGAACGGTTCAGGTCGATGCCGTTGTAGTTGGCACGGGTCGAATAGGGCGAGCTGTTCAGCTGACTGTTGCTGGTATGATAGGTGCCGTCAGGGTTCTCGATGGGACAGATCCAGATGTCCAGACTATCGACCATCTGCTGCACGCGGGCGTCGGTGGCGTAGTTGTGGAGCAGATAGTGGATGAGACGCAACATCAGGTAGTAGCCCACCGGCTCGTCGCCATGGATGGTGGAGGTGTAGAACACCGCCGGACGCGTGCCACGGTCCTGCAGACTACTGCTGATATGGGCCACCAAGATCTTATGGCCGCCCAGCGTCTGCGCCAGGATGGTGTCGATCTCGCAAAGCTGCGGGAACTGCGACTGGAAAGTATCCATCGTGGCCAGATAGGTGCTGTAGGTCGGATAGCGGTTCCACGACTGCGTCAGCTGGGCATAGCTCGACGCCATGCTGACCTGCGGCTTCTCGGACGACATTATTGTGAATGGGATACCCGTAGCCGCGAAGGCTTTGTACTCGTTGCGGCCCACACAGAGGCGCACGTCAAAGGTGCCGTCGCCATGATGCACCACCTTATCGACGGAATAGTGCAACGAGAGATCCTGCAGCTGGGCCTCGTTGACGGTCACCTGCACGTAGGTCTCCGGCCATTCGGGGTTGAAAACAGCGGTCTGGGAAAAAGCCGACATGCTGACAAACAAGCAGCAAGTCAACAACATCAATTTCTTTATCATAGTATAAATGGTTATGCTGGGTTATTTCTTCACGATAGCCTCAATCTGCTTCTGCAAGGTCTCGGAGACGGGCACGAGGGGCAGACGGAGCACATTGTGGATACGGCCCTGTGCGGCCAGGAAAGCCTTGATGCCGCAGGGATTACCCTCTTTGAAGCAAGCCTTCGTGATCTCGAACAAGCGGTCGTGGTAGATACGGGCCTTGATGAACTGGTCGGAGAGCGCCAGATGCACCATGTTGGCCACTTCGGCAGGATAGGCGTTGGCCACCACCGAGATGAGTCCGTCCATGCCGGCGGCCATCAGCGGAAGCGTCAACAGGTCGTCGCCGGAGATGACGAGGAAGTCGTCGGGCTTGTGGTTCAGCAGGTAGAGGATCTGATGCATGTTGCCGGAGGCCTCCTTGATGCCCCACACGTTGGGACAGGTCTCCGCGATGCGCAGGGTAGTCTCTGCCTTCAGGTTGCAGGAGGTACGGCCCGGCACATTGTAGAGGAAGATGGGCAGCGGACTGTTCTGCGCAATCAGCTGATAGTGAGCCAGCAGGCCTGCCTGTGTCGGGTTGTTGTAGTAGGGCGTCACCGAGAGGATGGCGTCAGCCTTGAAGGGTGCCACCGACTCCATACGGCGCAGGACGGCCTTGGTGTTCGGCCCGCCCACCCCGATGATCAACGGCAGCCGGCCGGCATTGGTCTCTGAGATACAGCGCAGCACCTCCTCCTTCTCCTGCGGCGGGATGGTGGGATACTCACTGGTCGTGCCCAAAGCCACCAGATAGTCCACATGGTTCCCGATGAGGTTCTCCACCAACGACTCCAACGCCTGGAAGTCGATGCTCTCATCCGGCTTGAAGGGCGTCACAATGGCGACACCCATACCCTTGAATTTTTGCAACTCGCTATTCATTGCCCGACAATTTACTGGTATATTTATAGATAGCCTCCAAGAAATGGCCGTATTCCTTGTTGCTGTCGTTGATAAACAGATCATAGTAGGAGGCGGAACCCTCATTCTGCCCGATGATGAACTTGGCCTTCGTCAGGGCCAGCAACGACTCCACCGGCACATTGTCGCGATAGTTGAAGTCGATCAAGATGTCGAACTCTATCTTGGAGAAGTCGAGCAGCTGCGGCATCATCGGCTTGCCGTACCAGTTGAGATGCTTGTTGGAATAGAAATCACAGGTCAGCTGCGGCAGACAGTAGAAGGGGACCTCCTTGTCGTTCACATAACCTACCAGCCTGACGATCTTGTTGTCCATCTGCAGTTTGGAGAAGAGAGCATAGATGTTTTTATAGGAATCCTCATTGGTGATTTCACACAGAAGTCCCACGGTGCGGGCATGTTTCAGAGAGGAGACCTGACGTTGGCGCACCACCCTGTTCTCACGAATATATTTTCGCAGGAAATATCTTTTAACACTTGTGAACATAAGTAGGCAATTCTAAATATGAAACGGCAAAGATATAAAAAATACCGATACGCATGGTGAGATTTGTCGATTAGATTTCCGCAGAGGGAAGTAGAATTGAAAATTAAAAATTGAAAATTAGGGGTGACCCCGTACTTGTGCTTTTTTCTCAATATTCAACTTTTAATTGTTTTCACGATCGCTGCCAAGATTTTCACAAGCTCAAGTGCATCGTGCTGGATTGAAAGATGTTCCTCTTTGGTGAGATATCCTGTATCTCGAAGCAGAGACAGCCAATAGATTATCTCGTTAGCTTCCTTCAAGGCTATGCTGATCTTGCTGACGAAATCAGCGACAGATTGCGCATGCTCGCTTTCATATACCAACGCCCCAACAGCAGTGCCGCTTCGAAGACATTGCTTCGACAATACATATTCCCTGTTTCTCTCGCTGATTGTTTGATACATCCGCACAATACGAATGGCAAAACTGTAAGACTTGTTTTTGATAATGTTTTCTTTCATCGGTAAATATTTTGCTGTTATGGCAATAACGACAACGATAAAATTATATTGTATTGATTTAAAATTAGGTAATTATATACCTAATGGCACACACTCCCCTTTCTCGGCGAGTACGTCACATGCATCTTGGCAGGTGCTCCCCGCGCCGCGATTTATCCCGCGCACATGCCATACCCCACACTCCGCTCCTCCGTCGCTCGTGTGGGGTTACTGAAATAGTGTTTCTCCGAAACACTTCGCCATGGAGCACGCGGGCGGGAATGCCGACATGCGGTGCGGACAGAGCGGGTGGCATTCATGTCGGCTTGATCTTTTGTAACTTTTCTATCAAGAGAAAAGTTAAACACTATAATTAATTAAGAGAGTGGTACTTGCCACAAAGCAAGATGTTCTCTTTTTGCATAACACTCTCAAACAAAGATGTTCTTTTTTCACCATCATATTTGTGCCATCATGTATATAATTACCTAAAATTAAAGAATGAAACACTCTATCCTTAAATAATTTTCAATTTTCAATTTTTAATTTTCAATTCATCCGTGCTCCCTTCCAGCCACAAAAAAAGCGCCTCCGGGGAGGAGGCGCTTTTTCAAACCATTAACCTATGTAAGATACTTGAAAACATTTACCATTTTCAAAATCATTAGGTTCTTACGAAGCAATTACAAAAAAGTTACAAAAAAATCGTCACTTTCTAAAATTTTCTTCGCAAAGGAGGTGTTGGCCAGGTGTCCGGGACGGTTGGCGATGATCTCGGCCTGCAGCGGAACCCCTAATAAATAGAGGTCTCCCACGAGGTCCAGCAGCTTGTGGCGCGCCGGCTCGTTGGGATAACGCAAGGCCGTGTTGTTCAGCACATGGTCCGGGGTTACCTGTATGTTGTCTTTCTGGAAAAACTCCGCCAACTGCTTGAGCACCTGCTTCTCGGGCACCTCATCGACGAAGACGATGGCGTTGTCGAGGTCGCCGCCGCGCACCAGGTTGTGGGCGATGAGAAACTGCAGCTCACGCAGGAAGACGAAGGTCCGGCAGTTGTAGAATTCCGGATAGAAATATTGAAGATTGTCGAGCACAGCCGTCTGGGCAGACAGGATCTTGGTGCCGTAATCGACGTTGACAGTCATCTTGAAATGATCGGCAGGACGGATGGTCAGCTCCACCTGCTGCTCAGGAATGGAGAAGGAGATCTCCTTCTTGACCATGCCGACCCGTTTTCTCTCGTCCAGCTCCTGGATGCCGGCCTCTTTGAGCATCTCCACATAGATACGGGAACTGCCGTCGAGGATGGGCGTCTCCATGCCTTGGGTGCGGACCAGCACATTGTCGATGCCGAGTCCGGCTAGGGAGGCCATGAGATGCTCTATGGTGTGCACCATCGCGTCGCCATCCTTGATGGAGGTGCCGCGGGAGGTATCGAAAACGGTCAGCGGAGTGGCCTTGACGGTGGGTTTGCCAGGCAGGTCGTCGCGCAGGAAGACAATGCCGGAGTTGGCGGGCATGGGCTCAAAAGTGACCGTCACTTGTTGACCCGTATGCAGCCCTTTGCCGGATACTGATATAGGTGAATGAATGGTGGTTTGTAAATTCATACAGGTTTGCTGTCGGAAAAATGGTTATTGTTTGTCTTTTAGGTCTCTGATCTGCTGATACATCTCGGGCAGACGGCGGCGATAGACGATCAGCTCGCGCTCGCGCTCCGCGGGGATGGCAGGACTGCCGAGATAGACGCCCTGCTTGAGGGAACGGGTCACGCCCGACTGGGCCCCCACGACCACGTTGTCGTCGATGTGGATATGTCCGGCCACACCCACCTGTCCGGCGAAGATGCAGTGCTTGCCGATCTTGGTGGAGCCAGCCACGCCGCACTGGGCCGCGAAGGCAGTGCCCTCCCCCACTTCCACATTGTGGGCGATCTGCACCAGGTTGTCGATCTTCACATAGTCGCCGATCTTGGTGGAGCCCATGGTGGCTCGGTCGATGCAGGTGTTGGCACCGATCTCCACATGGTTGCCGACGACCACATTGCCGATCTGCGGGATCTTGAGATACTGGCCGTCTTGGTTGGCGAAGCCGAAGCCGTCGGCACCGATGACCGCGCCCGCGTGCAGGATGCAGTCGTCACCGACCACACACTGGGTGTATATCTTGACGCCGGAGTTCAGGACGGTGCGCGCGCCCACACGGGCCTGGTCGCCCACACAAACGTGCGGATAGAGACGAGCACCGTCGCCGATGACGGCATGCTCGCCCACACTGACGAACTCGGCAATAAAGACATTCTGCCCTATCTGGGCACTCTCGGCGATGCAGGCCAACGGCGAGATGCCCGTCTTGGCCGTCGCCGCCTGCTGCTCCTGGTAGAAGTTCAACAGCTGGGCAAAGGCCAGATATGAGTTCTCCACTTTGATCAAAGTGCAGGACACCTCATGCTCCGGCACAAAGTCCTTGTTGACGATGGCCGCCGTCGCCTTGGTGGTATAAATATAGTGGGTGTATTTCGGATTTGAGAGAAAAGTGAGCCCGCCGGGCGCACCCTCTTCAATTTTACAGATGGTGGAAATCTCCAAAGATGCATCACCAACAATCTCTGCATTAAGCAGTTCTGCAATTTGTGCAACGGTATATTTCATATCTTCAAATTGGACGGCAAAAATAACATTATTTTGCAATCCATGAAAATCCCATAGCATTAAAAATGCAAATAAAGTACACGTGACGAGGCACCCCTCATTTTCAATTTTCAATTTTCAATTTTCCATTCCTAGTACGTCCTCGCCTCTCTGGGCGCCGTCATCGTATAGGTATCTTCGCCGCCAAGCTGCAACACATACAATCCCTGACGGCTCGCATAGGTGTCCGCGCCCCCGGCATATTCGATAGCCGCCACCGCCACATACAGCTGCTTGTTCGCAAAATCGGGATACCACTCCTTACAATGCCCCATTTGGCTCAGAAAATAGTCGATGTCGTGGTTGTCGCACCGCGACTTCACCTCCACGATCACCGCGGTCGTCGTGTCACACAAGGCCACATCTATCTCCATCACATCCTGGCCGTCCACCTTGGCCTTGTGGATGCCCTCGTATATGCGGTCTATCTGGACACCTTCCTTCTTGAACAGGGCCAATGCCGCCGGTTTGCACAACGCCTCCACCAGACGGCCCCACTGGGTCGTGAACAACTCCCTCATCTCCCGGATCGCCCGGCGCGTGTCTGCCCTGTCTTTCTCCCATTTGGCCTCGCGCTCTGCTTTTTCCTTTTCCCATTTGGCATCCCTTTCTGCCTTTTCTTTTTCCCATTTGGCCTCGCGCTCCGCCATCGCCTGACGATAACGTTCGTGGTCTTCCCGCATGAGCCGGCCATTCTCTTTTACCGACTCCAGCAACGCTCCGAAATCGGGGAATTGCGGTGTGACTGTCATTTCTTCTTTCATCTTCTTCGAGTATTTACAAGTAATTTAACAAACGCCGCAAAAATATACTTTTTTATTTTATAAACAACGAAGTATTAAAATATTTTTTTCAGTTATTATTTAACCATTAACTTTAAAAAAACAACAGCCCTTTCCATTTTCAATTTTCCATTTTCAATTACGAAAAAAGGAGCGCATCAGCGCTCCTTTTTTCGTCCACAAGTAACTAATGGCTAGTTCTCGCGCTCCTTGACACATCTGATGCTGTATCCGTTCGGGTTGGTATTCAGAACCTCCTTCACACGGAGACAGTTCACTGTCAACTCGACCTCCGTGGCCGTGATGTTGCCAGCGGAATCAGTCGTGGTTGCCCAGTAGTAATCCATCAGCGTCATGTCACGATAACGGTCGATGTTGCCCACATAGCGGCCGCCCGGCAGACCGGTGAAGCCCGTGGTGTTCGTACCGCCACCGTCAGCCCACAAGGTGGACTCGGCACGCAGTGCGTCAGGACCGTAAGCGCTCAGACCGTCATACTGCTCCTTGGTCGGCAAGTACCAACCGGTAGGACAGATACCCGGCACATGACCGTAGGCGTTGGTGGAACCATCCTTGATGGCTGCCTGCCATGTGTACAGGTGACCGTAGGTCTCCAGGTTGGCTGCCTCATTGTTGTAGTAAGGCGTAGCATGGTAGGTCATCACATCAGGAATAGCCGTCGTGCCGTCAGCATAGGTCTCGGATCTCAAGTTGGTCTGCGTCCAGCAGTCGCAACCGATACGTACACCCACATAGGTGTTGCCGTCGGCATCCGTAGCGTTCGGACACTCAGGATAGTTCACCGTCACCGTCTGCTCGCAGGTGGCCATGATGTTGCCACAAGCGTCGGACAGCGTCCAGGTGATGGTGTGCGTACCCACCGTCAACGGATTCTGGGTTGCCAGATCGTTGGTGATGGTGTACGTGCCATCCGTCATACCAGTGCCCACATCCGGAGTACCTTGCAATGTGTACTCAGTCTCGCACTCGCCGAAGTCGAGGGTGATATCCTCAGCTGTCGGACAGGTGAAGTCGGTGTGGTTGGTCACCGTCAGCGTACCGTTATGGTAGATGATGGTGTACTGGTCGGTCACATCCTCGGTACCATCCTTCATGATGACAGCGCTCTCGACAGTGTGAGCGATAGAGCCCACGCAGGTGATGGAGCCGCCATGCATGATGGTAGCGATCTCGTCACCGTCAGCCAGACCGTCCACAGCCGCGATGGTGTAGTCGGTGCTGGTCAGCGGCGTGCCGTCATAGACCTTCTCTGCATCAGCAGCGGTAATGTCCAGCGTACGCAAGGTAATGTCGAGTTCGAGCGCGTAGGTCATGTTGTAGTTCTCAATACCGTTGATGGTGTTGAACTCAGGATCCAGGAGTACGGTACCCTCCACCGGAGCGAAGCTCAAGGACATCATGCTCGGCGTGTAGTTGTACGTGTAGGTACCCACCTTGTAGCTCGGCTCGGTGCCCACAGCGGTGGTAGCCTTACCGGCGTTCAACGCGTCACCATCCACCAGACCCGTCACGGTCACCGTAGCATCGTTGTAGTTGACAACGAGCGGGGTGCCGTCGTAGATCTTGGAAGCCATAATGTCGATCTCGGCATTCTTGCGCGTGATGGTCTGCGTGAAGTTGTAGGTCACATTGTAGTTGCTTATACCATCGCTGGTCTCGAACGGCGTTGTGATGGTCATGTCATCGTCTGCTGTCGGAGCAGTAGCACCTGTATAGGTATAGGTACCGGCATTCGCAGAATTGCTCGTCACCTCACCAGCCGTCAGCTCAGCACCGTTCTGCAAGCCCTCAACCGTCACCGTGGCATTGTCGTAGCTGGTCACTAACGGCGTACCGTCATAGACCTTCGTGTCGTTGCCGATGGTGATGGTCAGGTCACGAGGCGTGATCTCCTGCGTGAAGTCGTAGCTTACATTGTAGTTGCTGATACCGTCGCTGGTGGCGAAGGCTGTCGTGATGTTGGCACCCGTGTTGTCGGTGTAAGTGTTCACATCCTTGCTCGGAGTGGTCACCACACCAGCCGTCAGGGTGGCGTTGTTCTGCAGACCCGTAGCGGTAGCCTCGGTGTAGTCGGTCACTAACGGAGTGCCGTCATAGACCTTCGCATCGTTGATGGTGATGACGAGGTCGGCCGGCGTGATCTCCTGCGTGAAATCGTAGCTTACATTGTAGTTGCTGATGCCGTCGATGGTGGCGAAGGCCGTTGTGATGGTCATATCGTCAGATGCGGTCGGTGCTGTAGTACCGGTGTACTCATAGACACCCACATCCTTGGAGCTGCTCGTCACTTGACCAGCCGTCAGGGTGGCACCGTTCTGCAAGCCCGTGGCGGTAACAGCCGTCGTGTTGTTGTAGTTCGTCACTAACGGCGTGCCGTCATAGACCTTCGTGTCGTTGACCGTAATCAACAGGTCACGTTTGGTGATGGTCTGCGTGAAGTTGTAGTGTACATCGTAGTTGCTGATACCATCGCTGGTGGCGAAGGCCGTCGTGATGTTGGCACCCGTGTTGTCAGTGTAGGTGTTCACATCCTTGCTCGGAGTGGTCACCACACCAGCCGTCAGGGTGGCGTTGTTCTGCAAACCGATGGTGGTAACCGCCGTGCTGTTGTAGTTGGTCACCAACGGAGTGCCGTCATAGACCTTCGTATCGTTGATGGTGATGGTCAGGCTACGCTTGGTGATGGTCAGATCACCCTCCACATACGTGATGTTGTAGTTACCCGTGTTGTTGCCGATCTGAGCGGCGCTCGGCACGATCTCGTCGGTGTAGGTACCCACATTGGTCTTGCTGCCTGCGAGGGTGATGCTCGTCAGAGCGTCGTTGCCCTTGAGACCCTCAACCGTCACGTAGGTGTCGAAGCCCGTCGTGTAGGTGCCGGCAGGACCCTGGGCCAGACCATTATATACATAGGATTGATCCTTAGCAGTAATGGTCAGAGCGGCCGGGGTGACGGTCAGCGTACCCTTGACAGTCTCGATGCAGTAGTCGTTAGCCTGCGTGCCGTTGTTCAGCGTGTAGGTGAACGTGTTGTCGCTGGATCCGACATTGGTCTGACTACCCGTCACGTTGGTGGTGTAGCCCTCGCCGCTGATGAAGCCGTCACCCGTCAGGGTCACCGTGCTGTTGGTCAGCGGTGTTGCATCGTACACCTTCTCATCCGTGGCGGAGGTCAGGGTGATGTTGCGGCAGGTCACCGTCAACGTGTATGCACAGGTTGCCGTGTCGTAGTTCGGGTTCGTGGCACGAACGTCCACATCGACAGTGCCCACGTGCGTGATGCTCGGAACGGTCTCAACCCATGCGCCACCGTCAACACTGTACTCGACCTTGATCACATCGTTAGCCACAATGCCTTGTGCCGTGGCGGCAGGATTCAAGGCAGTGCCGTCGTACATCTTAGTGGTGTTAGCCACAGCAGGACAGGTCAGGTGCAGACTGTCGGCCGGAGCCTTCGTCACCGTCAACGTACCATTGGCAGTCTCGATGCAGTAGTCGTCAACCAGCGTGCCCTCGTTCAGCGTGTAGGTGAACGTGTTCGCGCTGCTGCCCACATTGGTCTGCGTACCGGTTACGTCGGTGGTGTAGCCCTCGCCGCTGATGAAGCCGTCACCTGTCAGGGTCACCGTGCTGTTGGTCAGCGGTGTGCCGTTGTACACCTTGCTATCCGTAGCGGATGTCAGGGTGATGGTACGACAGGTCACCGTCAACGTGTAGTTGCAGGTTGCCGTGTCGTAGTTCGGGTTAGTGGCGCGAACGTCCACATCGACAGAGCCCACGTGCGTGATGCTCGGAACGGCCTCGCTCCATGCGCCACCATCAACGCGGTACTCGATCTTGATCACATCGTTAGCCACAATGCCTTGTGCCGTGGCGGCAGGATTCAGGGCATTGCCATCGTACATCTTGGTGGTATTAGCCACTGCAGGACACGTCAGGTGCAGACTGTCGGCCGGAGCCTTCGTCACCGTCAATGTACCATTGGCAGTCTCGATGCAGTAGTCGTCAGCCAGCGTGCCCTCGTTCAGCGTGTAGGTGAACGTGTTCTCGCTGCTGCCCACATTGGTCTGCGTACCGGTTACATCGGTGGTGTAGCCCTCGCCGCTGATGAAGCCGTCACCTGTCAGGGTCACCGTGCTGTTGGTCAGCGGGGTGCCGTTGTACACCTTGCTATCCGTAGCGGATGTCAGGGTGATGGTACGGCAGGTCACCGTCAACGTGTAGTTGCAGGTTGCCGTGTCGTAGTTCGGGTTAGTGGCGCGAACGTCCACATCGACAGTACCCACGTGCGTGATGCTCGGAACGGTTGTGTTCCATGCTCCGCCATCGACACTGTATTCAATGGTGATCACGTCCGTAGTCTGGATGCCCTGTGCCGTGGCGGCAGGATTCAGGGCATTGCCATCGTACATCTTAGTGGTGTTAGCCACAGCAGGACAGGTCAAGTGCAGACTGTCGGCCGGAGCCTTCGTCACCGTCAACGTACCGTTCACGGTAGAGATGCAGTAGTCGTCAGCCAGCGTGCCGTTGTTCAGCGTGTAGGTGAACGTGTTGGCACTGCTGCCGATGTTGGTCTGGCTGCCCGTCACGTTGGTCGTATAGCCCTCGCCGCTGATGAAGTCGTCACCCGTCAGGGTCACCGTGCTGTTGGTCAGCGGGGTGCCATCGTAAACCTTCGTGCTGTCCGCAGAGGTCATAACCACCGTACGCTTCGTGATAGAGAGCGTGTAGTCACAGTATGCGGTGTCGTAGTTCGGGCTGCTGGCGCGAACATCCACTGCGATGGTGTCAACATGCGTCAAGCTCGGAACGTCCGTGCTCCACACTCCGCCATCGATGCTGTACTCGATCTTGATCACATCCGTGGTCAGGATACCGGAAGCGTTGGCGGCAGGCTGCATCGTCACACCGTCGTACATCTTCGTGGTATTAGCCACAGCAGGACAGGTCAAGTGCAGACTGTCGGCAGGAGCCTTCGTCACCTTCAACGTACCGTTCACGGTCGTGATGGTGTAGTCTCCAGCAGAGGTGTTGCTGTTCAGCGTGTAGGTGAACGTGTTCTCGCTGGATCCGATGTTGGTCTGTGTGCCCGTCACATTATAGGTGGCACCCTCGCCAGAAACGAATCCGTCGCCAGTAACCGTCACCGTGTTGTTGGTCAATGCCGTGCCGTCATACACCTTCGTGCTGTCGGCAGAGGTCATGACCACCGTACGCTTCGTAATAGAGAGCGTGTAGTCACAGTATGCGGTGTCGTAGTCGGCGTGGGTAGCACGTACACTCACACCGATGGTGTCCACATGCGTGATGCTCGGAACGTCCGTGCTCCATGCTCCGCCATCAATGCTGTACTCGATCTTGATCACATCCGTGGCCAAGATACCGGAAGCGCTGGCAGCAGGATTCAAGACACTACCATCGTACATCTTCGTGGTGTTAGCCACAGCAGGACAGGTCAGGTGCAGACTGTCGGCCGGAGCCTTGGTCACCGTCAAGGTACCATTCACATAGGAGATGGTGTAACTGGAGGTGATGTCTGTACCGGCAGCGTTCTCAATCTTAGCATTGCTCGGCACGTTGTTGCTGCTACCCACCACGGTTTGAGAACCGGTATTGGTCCAGGAGGCCAACACATCGGTGCCGATCAAGGTGGCGGCAGTAGCATTGCTGTTGGTCAAAGCTGTACCGTCATAGACCTTGGAATCAGAAGCTGCAGTCACCGTCAGGGTCACCGGCGTGATGCTCAACGTACCATAATTGGTGGTAATGGTGCCGCCGTAGTTATCAGCGTGCTGCAACGTGTAGTCATAAACGTTGTTGTTAGCGGCATTCTCACCCACGTAGGTGATACCGTTGAAGGTCGGCGTGACAATCAAGGTGTCGCGCACATTCAAGGCGAATCTGAGACCGTTGGAGCCTTCCACCGGGGTCAAGGTAGTGTTGCCATAGACCACGGTGTAGGTCGGATCGGTGTGCGTAGCACCATCATACGGCCACTCGTGGGTAGCACTGGTGATGGTGATGTTCGTCATGTCCTCCGTCACGGTCAAGGTGCCGTTCTGGTAAGAGATCGTGTAGTTGAAGGTAACCTCTTCACCATCGGCATTGCGGACAATAACCGTCTGGGAAGGCACATTGTTGCTGGTGCCCACATCGGTCTGGCTACCGGTCACGGTCACATTCTCGATATGGTCGGTAGAGGCCACGGAGGTACCGTTAATCACCTCGTAGTTGCTGTTGGTCAACGGAGTACCGTCATAGATCTTATTATCGCTGGCGGCCTTGATGGTCAACGTGCGGGAAGTGATGCTCAGCGTACCGTTGTTCTTGGTAACAGCATAAGCCTCGTGCACATCGTTGGTGCCGTGGAGGATGGACACCACAGTAGGAACATTGGCGGTGTCACCGATGAAGGTGCGGGTACCGTCCACGTTCACTGTGATCTTGTCACCGTTCGGGAATTCATGGATACCGTCGGTGCCCACATTCACGCTGTAGTCAGTACCACCCCATGTATACTCGATGGTGTAGCCATCAGCGGTCAGGGCAGTGCCATCATACGTCTTGCTGTCGCTATTAGCCGTGATGGTGATAGCGATCGGCTCACCGTATTCAATAGTCAGGGTACCCGGCTCAAGGGTGATGATGTAGTTGGGTGTCACATCATCCTGGTTAGCGGCACAGATGTGTACGCTGCCAGCGGTGATGTTGATCGGATATTCACCCACGATGGTACCGGCACCGGTCAGGGTAATCGCACACACGTTCTGGTTGGCGGCAAGGCCGTCGCCAGATATGGTGTAGTACGGAGTGGCCGTCTCGGCGTAGGTATGCTCAGCACCGTCGTAGTCAACAGAAGTGCTGTTGGCAGTGAAGGTGATTTCACGTTTCTCGATAGTCTGATGACCCGGAGTCACGTTGAAGACCACATTGCTGAAATTATTGCTGATGTTCGCGAAGTTAGCGTCGCTCAGTGCCATATTCGTGGTACCATAATCCGTGCGGGTCGCGGTGGCCACGGTAGCATCCTGATCAGGTTTCGTGAAGTCGTTCACCGTATACAGCTCGTTATCGATGCTGATAGTGTAGCCGTTCACGCTGTGTGCGACACCGTCGTAGGTCGCCGTGTCGATAGCGCCAACGATGGTGACGGCAACTTGGGTGGTGACAGGAGTGATTGAGAAGATGCCGCTCTGTACCGTTACCGTGTAGTTCGGGTTGGAGGCAGCCTCTGCCGTCACAGTAATCGTGTAGTCATCAACATCCTGACCCGGCTCGCGGCTCAGACTGTAAACAGGAGCATCTCCGTTAGCAGGAACACCCGTCACAGTTGCCGTCAATGCAGGATCCGTAGTCGGATCATTGTCATAGACTTTCGTCTTATCGTCAGCCTTGATAGTGATGGCAGCAGGAAGAATCTCCAGCGTACCGTCCGTGGTCGTCACGTCGAACTGGGCCGTCACGTCGTTGCCGGCGGCGTCCTTAACCACAGCCGTGCCGCTGATCGCGTTCGTCAGGCTGCACACGTTCGTGCTGGCGGGATCGCTCGTCGTCAGACCGCTCACCGTG
>JAFYNM010000015.1 GCA_017549765.1 Bacteroidales bacterium | reverse complement strand
GGGAGGGGGAGGGCCCCACACTGCCGTGTGGGGTGACGGAGGGAGGCCTCCGTTTGGGCACGAAACGTTCCGAATAACCCCGACCGCGAAGAAGGAATAGCCCCGGTCCGAAAAGAAGGAATTACCCCGCTCGCGAAGAAGGAATAGCTCCGCCCGATAAGGGTGCGTTGCCCTATTTGGAAAGGATGAATTGCCCCGCACGGAAGTGCGGGGAATCCGAGCCCCTCTTTTCTGGATTCTCTAAATGAAGAATTCCGAAATTTTGTGTATTTTTGCAGGCTGTTATAAAATAGAAGTATTATGACCTTAGAACAACGCATTAACGATGATATCAAGGCCGCCATGCTGGCCCGCGAGTCGCAGAAGCTGAACGCCCTGCGCGCTGTGAAATCAGCCATCTTGCTGGCCAAGACCCAGAAGGGTGGGGGCACGGACCTCAACGAGGAAGCCGAGATCAAGATCCTCAAACAGCTGGTGAAACAACGTCAGGACTCTGCCGAGATGTATCAGCAGCAGAACCGCCAAGACCTCTACGAGGAGGAGCAATTCCAGCTGGAGATCATCCAGACCTACCTGCCGCAGATGCTGTCCGAAGAGGAGGTGGAGAAGACGGTCCGGCAGATCATTGCCGACACCGGCAGCACCTCTATGAAGGACATGGGCAAGGTGATGGGCATGGCCACCAAGACCTTCGCTGGCAAGGCCGACAACAAGGTGGTCTCCGATATGGTGAAACGCTTGCTCTCCCAGCAATAACATGCGCTACTACCTCATTGCTGGCGAGGCCTCCGGCGACCTGCACGCCTCCAACCTGATGAAGGCGCTGCGCCGTCGCGACCCCCAGGCGGAGTTCCGCTTCTGGGGTGGCGACCTGATGTCTGCCGAGGGCGGCACTTCCGTGAAGCACTACAAGGATATCTCCTTCATGGGCTTCTGGGAGGTCTTCGTGCACCTCAAGACTATCTTGGGACTGCTTCGTTTCTGCAAAGAGGATATCCTCCAATACAAGCCCGATGCGCTGATTCTGGTCGATTACCCCGGCTTCAACCTGCGTGTCGCAAAATTTGCCAAGGAGCATCAGATACCGGTCTTCTACTATATCTCACCGCAGATCTGGGCCTGGAAGAAGGGCCGCATCCGCACCATCAAGAAGCATGTGGATGAGATGATGGTCATCCTGCCTTTTGAGGAGGCGTTCTATGCCAAAAACGGGATGCAGGTCCACTATGTGGGCCATCCGCTCTTGGACGCCATCACCCACGAGGTGCGGGAGAGCGAAGAACTCAGGGATTTCAGGACCGACAACCGTCTGGACGAACGCGAGATCATTGCCCTGTTGCCCGGCAGCCGGCGACAGGAGATCATGGCCTTGTTGCCGCAGATGCTGAAGATGGTGCCGCTGTTCCCGCAATATCAGTTTGTGGTCTCTACGGTCAGCTGGCAGCCCAAGGAGTTGTACGACCGCATGATCGGCGACACGCCCGTCACGCGTGTCACGGGCTCCGTCTATCCCTTGCTAGCCAATGCCAAAGCCGCGATTGTCACGTCGGGGACAGCCACCCTGGAGACAGCCCTCTTCGGCGTGCCCCAGGTGGTCTGCTACGCCGGCAGCGAGGTCTCCTATATCATCGCCAAGCAACTCATCAAAGGCATCCACTTCATCTCCCTGCCGAATCTGATCGCCGACAAGCCCATTGTCAAAGAGCTGATCCAGCACGATTTCGACACGCGGCACCTGAAAGAGGAACTCTATAAAATCACGGAAGATGCAGATAATATCCAACGGATGAAGGATGATTATCATTCCTTGTGTCAGCAGCTTGGAGATGGATCTGCCTCCGACAAGGCAGCCTCGGTGGTGGTGGGCTTTTTTGATGGACAAGGAAAGAAAAAAGAGGAGCGGTTGACTTGATGGTCCAAGATTTTGTAGGTTTTTTACGTTTATAATGCAATAAAATAGGATATTATTCGTCTTAATAAAGTTTTGAAAATTCGCGATATGAAAAAGATATTCGTCTTCATGCTTCTGCTGATGCCTTTCATGGGCCTGGTGGCGCAGAACTATATCATCATGGGTTCATCAGCGGCTTATACCCAGATTGGGGAGGATCCGAAGTATTTTTACGATCCTGGCGGCACAGCTGTACATCAAGGTGACAATGCCCATCCGCAGGGCTATTTTGCCACAGGTATCCGCGATACGATGAAACTGAAGACCAATGTCAATGGCACACAGCTTTATATCAACTTCGAACTGTTCAGCATGGGTGTTCACGACACCCTCTTTGTCTTCGACGGGGAGGATGTGAATGCCACCTTGATAGGTGCATACAACTCAGTGAACGATCCCGGTGAGATCCTTGCCTCCGGACGTTCCCTTACTTTCGTCTTTCACTCTGACGATGTGAACGACTATGCCGAGTTGAGCGAAGGCTGGATAGCCCAGGTTTATGCCTATATCACCAACCCTCAGAACTGTCTGATGTCGTATGGTATGACCTATCTGACCTGTAATGCCAAGTTCTATGACGAGGGCGGTCCCAATGGCAATATGCAGTCCACCAGCGGCACCTCATGGTGTGAGTTTTCCTCTCCGGTGGGTTCTCATATCCAGATGACCTTCACCCAGTTCTCCGTGAACGGTCTCATGAAGATCTACGACGGACAGTATTATGACAACAACAAGCGGTTGATCGGTCAGTTCTGCACCAGCACCTTGAATGCCTCCACGCAAAACCGTCCGCCGATGATTATCTCCAGCGGATCCACCATCACTATCGAATATGTGGCTGCTTCCGGTGACCAGAACAAGGCCGGCTGGGCTGCCGATGTGACATGTATCTCCGAACTCTTCGAGACGCCTGAAGGCTCTGCGTGTCCGAGTATCGACATCACTGCCGCAGACACCTCTGTCTCCTACATCGAGTTTGACTGTGACCAGCCTGTCACCATCTTGAAAGCCAATGTGGTGGCTACGGGACCATACTCCTACGACTATACGGTGACTTCCATCCCGTATTCCAGTCAGATTTTCCCGTACTCTATCGGCAACAGCTTGGGGGCCTCTGTGGATGATGACTGGATCAATATGAGTGGTACTTCGTTGCCATTCCACTTTGCTTTCTTTGGCAATATCTATGACCGCGTGTGGCCCGGTGCCAATGGCTTGATTTCCATGACGCAGCCGAGCTCCACCTATTGCCAATACTCTTATTCCGCCCCGCCAACCTCCCCGCCATATTCTGCAGTGCCGTATCATTACGCTAACTGTATCTATGGTGTGTACGAAGACATCTACCCCGGCCATTATCTGTCGGGAGGCGATATCCGTGTCGGTGTGCAAGGAACCGCGCCCTGCCGTGCCTTCGTCTTCAACTACGACCGGGTGGGACTTTACGGCAAGTACTCCCAAGGCAACCAATGGTATAACACCTACCAAATGGTGATTTATGAGGGTACCAACATTATCGATGTCTATGTGAAGTACAGAAAGTGCTGTGCTTCTACCAATACATCTAACCATGAGGGTATTATAGGCTTGCAGAACACGACATCCTCGCAGATCTTGATTCCCAATGGGCGTGGAATGACTGGCTGGGAAGTGCTGGAAACCCCTGCCTCCCCTTCTGAGGCATGGCGCTTCACTCCCATCACGCCGCTGGATCCCGATGGCACTATCACCTGGTATAAGAATTCTGTCCATCCTGACAGCATTGTCGGACGCAACTTCCGCCAAGTGGTCAGTCCTACCGTGACCACCCAATATATCGCCGTCTATCACTATACCAACGCCGGCGGCGACGTGTTCGACCTGAAAGACACGGTCGTGGTACACGTCTCTATTCCCCCGGTGGTGGCTACCAACACAGCCATGGGCAACATCTGCCCCAATGATCACGTTCTCTTGAATGTCACGGCTGACAACAGCTATTATGGTATTACCCCCGAACACTATCAGTGGAGCACGGGCGACACGACACAGTCTTGTGGTGTGGAGCCGGAGATCACCTCCACCTATCAAGTGACGGTGACCTTCAACAACGGTTGCCGGAATTATGCCTCTACCACCGTTGATGTCACAGAGCTGGCATTCCCGGAGATCACGGCCACCAAGGACACGATCTGCATAGGCTACTCCTCCACGCTCACAGCCACGCATCCTGACAACCAGGGTATGCTATGGAGTACTGGCGAGGTCGGCCCGACCATCACGGTCTCCCCAACGGCCACGACCGATTACGTGGTGAGCGCCACCATGGAGGGCGGCTGCGTGACAACGGACACCTTCACCGTTACGGTGGTGCCGCTGCCGGTGCCTGCCTTTATCGCCAACCCGACCGACATCTATGTCGAGAACGGCGTCGGCACGGTCTATTGCAACAGTCTTACCGCTGCAGGCAATCACCTGATCTGGAATTTCGGCGACATCTCTTCGTTGGACAATGTCGTGGAGAATGTCACCGACCCGACCCATGACTATACCCGTCCAGGCTACTACGCCATAACGCTGACGGCCATCGACAGCAACGGCTGCGTCGATTCCGTCAAGTCGCGCGTGCAGGTGACGGTGCCCTATTTCTTTTACATCCCCAACTCTTTCTCCCCGAATGGCGACGGTGTGAACGAGACCTGGGCACCGCAAGGACAGGGTGTGGATCCTGACAACTATAAGATGCTGATTTACGACCGTCACGGCAATGTGCTCTTCCAGACCAACAATCCTTATGATTACTGGGATGGCCGTGACAAGACGGGCAGACGCCTGCCGTCGGATGTGTATGTTTACTATATCATCTTCAACACGTTGAATGGTGACCCGAAGGAGTACAACGGCACCATCACGCTCATCAAGTAGATGAAATGGCTTAAGATTGCGGGGCTTCTCTTGCTGGCGTTGTGGATGACCGGTTGTGTCCATAGTCGCAAGGTGGTCAGTGCAAGCCCCGATAACGGCGTCGCATACTTCGAGGATATCTCTCCTGCGGATACTATTGTGGGAATGACCACTGTGGGAACTTCTGCCGTGTCGGAGGTCTCGATCTCTGACAGTGCTTTGGCGATGACGGACACGCTGCCACCCGTGGCAAAGGGCTATCAGTGGCTTACCTATCGTGGCAAGGCCGATGTGACCGATCCCGAAGGCACCCGTACCTGCAACTTCTATATGGTCAACAGAGTCGATAGCATCCTCTACCTGAATCTCCACGCGTCCGGCATCGAGTTCATCCGCGTGGTCTGCACCCCCGACAGCATCATCTATGTCAACAAATTAAAATACGAATACTATCGAGGCACTTACGAGCCGTTCCGCAGGCTGACGGGCCTCCCCATCGATTTTGATTTGATACAGTCGGTTTTTAACGGCAATATGACGCCCGAGAATGAAGCCGCTCTGCGCTTTAAGGGTCTGGAGGCGGAGCCAAAAGAGTATGTGGCGCTCGATTCCACGCAGTCGTTCTTCACAGAGCTGGTGCTGCGTGACCTGAATCATCTGATAGAGATAGATGCCGTGATGAAGCTGGTGCGTCTGGACGTGCCGGGTCCCACCTCCATCCGTATTCCCGACAAGTTCAAAGAGATCAAGATGCCATGATGGAAGATGCTCTGTTGAGTGCTGCTCAGGTCAAAGCCAAAGCCCTGGAGTTGGGCTTCATGCAGTGCGGCATCGCGCCCGCCCACGCGCTGTGTGAGCAACAGGTGCTTTTTGAAGAAGCTTTGTCGGATGGCTATCAGGCAGACATGCATTTTCTGGAGCGGGAAATCGACCAGCGTTTCAATCCTGAATCCCTCTTGGAGGGCTGTCGAAGTGTCATTGTGGTGACATGGAGCTACCTGACGGATGCACAGCCTGTCAGCGACCGCTACCGTACCGCCCGCTACACATGGGTGGAGGACTACCATCAGGCGGTGAAGCGACAGCTGCAGCCGTTGGCCGAATTCGTGGAGCAGGAATGCCCTGGTGCGCAGTGCCGCATCACCGTGGACAGCTCCCGCATCTCCGAGAAGCAGTGGGCCGTGCAGAGCGGGGTGGGGTGCTATGGCAAAAACGGACTCATCCACAACGAGTCGGGCTCCTTCTTCGTCCTCGGCATTTTGCTGACCACTGCGCGGGTTGACGCTTACGATTCCGCCAAAATCTCCGACTGCGGCGACTGTGACATCTGCGTCAGAAGCTGTCCCGCACATGCGCTGGACACCCCGTATAGGGTCGATGCTCGGAAGTGTTTTGCCTATCAGACTGTGGAGAATAAGATGGTGGATGATAGTGTGTTAGAGGATAGTCCGCTGCTCTTTGGCTGCGACATCTGTCAGGAAAAATGCCCCCGCAACAAAAAAAATCTTCAGCAGGTGTTGAAGATGTCAAAAACTTCTGTATTTTTGCGCCTCCAAAATCGGGACTTTGAAAACCTGACGAAAGAGGAGTTCAAGTCTTACTTTGGAGACACTGCAATAGCGCGGAGGACCTATTCAAGATTCTATCACGCTATTGAAATAAAGAGAGAGAAATCTCGCAACTTTGAAATATTGACGACGGAGAAAAGCAACATATTACAATGCGCCGGGCGGGTATTGAAAGAGGAGGCGGAGGCTGTAGAGAGATTGATTCAATACTTGGACCAGGACTTTGAGGAGAGCGTCAAGCTCATCTTGAACTCCAAGGGCCGGCTGATTGTAACGGGTATCGGGAAAAGTGCCATCATAGGGCAGAAGATAGTGGCGACACTCAACTCTACCGGCACACCGGCAGTCTTCATGCACGCGGCCGATGCGGTACACGGCGATCTGGGCATCATTCAGCCCGACGACGTTCTGCTCTGCATCTCCAAGAGCGGCAACACGCCGGAGATAACCCTGTTGACCCCATTCCTGAAACAGAATGGGAACAAGATGATTGCCATGGTGGGCAATATGAACTCCTTCCTGGCGCAGTCGGCCGACCACGTGCTGAACTGCAGCGTCCTGAAGGAGGCCACGCCCAACAACCTGGCACCGACCACGAGTTCCACCGCTCAGTTGGCCATGGGCGACGCGCTGGCGACGGCACTCATCGTGGAGAGGGGCTTTACCCCGCAGGACTTCGCCAAGCTGCACCCCGGCGGCGCACTCGGCAAACGCCTGACCATGAAGGTGAAGGATCTCTACAAGTTCAACGAAAGACCCGCTGTTGCCCCGGATGCTTCTATCCAAGAGGTTATCCTCGAAATCTCCGGCAAGTGTTTGGGCGTGACAGCCGTGTTGGAAGACGATCGGATTGTGGGGGCTATCACGGACGGTGACTTGCGAAGAATGCTGCAGAAGTCTGCGGACTACGCGCACCTGACCGCCAAAGAGGTGATGACAAAATCACCCAAGACCATACACGAAGAGACCTTGGCGGCAGACGCCGTCAACTATATGAATACCAACAGTATCACCAACCTTTTCGTGGTCGATGCTGACAATAGATACCTGGGGGTGATTCACATCCACGATCTCATCAGAGAAGGTCTCTATTGAAAAATGCCCAGGTGGCGGAATGGTAGACGCGCTACATTCAGGGTGTAGTATCCGAACGGATGTGCAAGTTCGACTCTTGTTCTGGGCACCAACGAGGAAGGTCTTCAACAGCCTTCCTCTTTTTTATTGTTAATACCGCTGACATGAAACTCTATATCGTCCCAACCCCCATCGGCAATCTGGAAGACATCACCCTGCGAGCCCTCAACGTGCTCAAGAGTGTCGATTTCATCCTCGCCGAGGACACCCGCACCACCAAGCATCTGCTGCAGCACTATCAGATTGACAAACGTTGTCTGGCCTACCACATCTTCAACGAACATGTGCAGGTGGATGGCTATGTGCAGCAGATCCGCGATGCCGAGTCGGTGGCGCTGGTCAGCGATGCGGGCACGCCGGGCATCTCCGACCCGGGCTTCCTGCTCATCCGCGAGTGCGTGCGCCAGGAGATCCCCGTCGAGTGCCTCCCCGGCGCCACAGCCCTCATCCCCGCTCTCGTGCAGTCGGGACTCCCGTGCAGCAGCTTCTACTTCTACGGCTTCCTGCCCCACAAGAAGGGCAAGGAGACCCTCCTGAAACGCTTCGCCGAAATGGAAGAGACCGTCATCTTCTACGAGTCGCCCCACCGTCTCGTCAAGTCCCTCGCCAAGATGGAGGAGATCATCGGTCCCGACCGCCAGATCGCCATCTCCAAAGAGCTGACCAAGATCTATGAGTTCACCTTCCGGGGCACCATCCACGAGGCCGTGGAACACTTTTCCCAACAGGAGGTCAAGGGCGAGTTCGTCATCGTGTTGGCAGGCGCCTGATTTCGCATAAAAATTGTATCTTTGCCGCCTTATGAAGAATATCCGAAATTTTTGCATCATCGCACATATAGACCACGGTAAGAGTACGTTGGCCGACCGTCTTCTCCAGTTTACCAAGACCGTCAATGACCGCGAGTTCCAAGATCAGGTGCTGGACGACATGGACCTGGAGCGCGAGCGCGGCATCACCATCAAGAGTCATGCTATCCAGATGAGCTATCGCTATCAGGGTGAAGAGTATATTCTCAACCTGATCGACACGCCGGGCCACGTGGACTTCTCCTACGAGGTGTCCCGCTCCATCGCCGCCTGCGAGGGCGCCCTCCTGCTGGTGGATGCCACCCAGGGTGTGCAGGCCCAGACCATCTCCAACCTATATCAGGCTATCGACAACGATCTGGAGATCATCCCGATCCTTAACAAGATGGACATGCCTGCCGCGATGCCCGAGGAGGTAAAAGACCAGATTATCGATCTGCTGGGCTGTGATGTCGACGACATCATCGAGGCCAGCGGCAAGACCGGCCAGGGTGTAGAGCAGATCCTGCAGGCCATCATTGAGCGCATTCCCGCCCCCAAAGGCGACCCGGAAGCCCCGCTGCAAGCCCTTATCTTCGACTCCGTCTTCAACTCCTTCCGTGGCATCATCGCGTACTTCCGCATCTTCAACGGCACCATCAAGACCCATGAGATGGTGAAGTTTTATGCCACCAAGCACGAGTACGACGCCGACGAGATCGGCATCCTCAAGATGAACCGCGTGCCCACCGACACGCTGTCGGCTGGCGACGTGGGCTATCTCATCACCGGCATCAAAGCTTCCGCTGAGGTCAAGGTGGGCGATACCATCACCCATGTGGCCAACCCCTGCGAGGCGGCCATCGAAGGCTTCCAAGAGGTGAAGCCGATGCTCTTCGCCGGTATCTATCCCACCGAGGCGGACCAGTATGAAGAACTGCGCTCTTCTCTTGAGAAACTGCAGCTCAACGATGCCTCTCTGACCTTCGTGCCGGAGTCGTCCGCCGCTCTGGGATTCGGCTTCCGCTGCGGCTTCCTCGGACTGCTTCACATGGAAATCATCCAGGAACGCCTTGACCGCGAGTTCGATCAGGATGTCATCGCCACGGTGCCCAACGTCTCCTATAAGGTGCTGACTACCAAGAAGCAGTGGCTGGATGTCTACAACCCCTCCGGTATGCCCGCCCCCAACGAGATCGACCATGTGGAGGAACCGTTCATCCGCGCCCAGATCATCACCAAGGACGACTTTATCGGCCCGATCATCAAGCTCTGTATCGACAAGCGCGGTATGCTCATCAATCAGATGTATGTGGCCGCCAACCGCATAGAGCTGACCTTCGACATGCCCCTCGGCGAGATCGTCTTCGACTTTTACGACAAGCTGAAGAGCATCTCCAAAGGATATGCCTCTTTTGACTACCATATCATCGATTTCAAACCTGCCAAGCTGGTGAAGCTCGATATCCTGCTCAACGGAGAGTCCGTGGACGCTCTGTCGGCCCTGATCCATGTGGACAACGCCTACGCCTTCGGACGTCGTATCTGCGAGAAGCTGAAAGAGCTCATCCCGCGCCAGCAGTTCGACATCGCCATCCAGGCGGCCATTGGGTCCAAAATCATCGCCCGCGAGACCGTCAAGCAGGTCCGTAAGGATGTGACTGCCAAGTGCTACGGCGGTGATATCACCCGTAAACGCAAGCTGCTGGAGAAGCAGAAGAAGGGCAAGAGACGTATGCGCCAGATCGGCAATGTGGAGGTTCCTCAGTCGGCATTCCTCGCTGTCTTGAAGTTAGATTAAACCCACTATAAGCCATGTCAACCTTTCTCTCCAAACTTGTGGACGAATGCATCAGCCATAAGTTGATCAATCCCGATACCATCATCGTGCTGCCTAACCAGCGTGCCCGTAAAATGCTGTTGCGGGAGCTCCAACAACGTGAAGAGCTGCCCAAACCGCTCTTTCTGCCCGAGATTCTCTCCATCGAGAATTTCCTGGAGTTCCTGTCGCCATTGCGCAAGGCGGAACCCCTGGAATTGTTGGGTGCTCTCTACGAGGTCTATAGCCCTAAAGTCATGCGGGAGGATAAGTTGGACGATTTCATGCGCTGGGCAGACACGTTCATCAAGGATCTCTCCGATATGGAGATGCAGATGCAACAGGTGGGCCATATCTTGAGAGATGTGGCTCAAAGCAAGAACTTTGAATTCCGTATTGGGCAAGAGGACATTTCCAAAGGACAACAGTCCACCATCCAGTTTTACCAGCTGTTGGAAGAGCTTTATGTGGACTTCAACAGGTTGTTGTTGCAGAAAAGGACGGCCTATCCCGGCTTGCTGTACCGCGATTGTGCGGAGAATATAGCCCAATATGCCCAGGCGCTCCAGTGCAAGAACATTGTCTTCGCCGGCCTGTATGTGCTCAGTATCTCGGAGCAACAGATAGTGAAGCATCTGAAAGATACGTTCAACACCCATTTCTATTTCGACTTCGACCCGTTCTACTGCGATTTTGATCAGGAGCCGTTGTTCTCAACCTCCTATTTTTTGAAGGAGGTCTGCACCACGCTCTCCTTGAACACTCAAAATCTGCACTTTAAAGGAACCGAGTATGAGACGATAGACAAAAAAGTGGAGGTGGTTGGCGCGATGGGACAGATCAACCAGGTATTCTATGCGGTAGATTGTCTCCAAAAGCTGGACAAGGAAGAACTGGACCAAACGGTTGTGGTGTTGGCTGATGAGTCTATGTTGCTGCCTTTCGCGAAAGCCTTTGACACTTCCGCTGCCAATGTGACCATGGGTGTCTCCTTCACGCAGACCCGCACCTATCAGCTGATCTATGATTTGTTGGACCTGTATCAGTATGGCTATGTGCAGGTTCAGGACCATCCCGATCGTCCGATCCCTTGGTTCCATCCCGTGCTGGAGAGAGTGCTGGATAATCCATTGTTGCAATGCACGTTGCCAGATGATGCCAAATGTGCGATGATGAAGGATTGGAAGCGCCTTCTGCAACAGCCGAATGTCTATTTCGGACCTGATACAGCAGACTTGTCCTCTGTGCTGCCCTCTTTCACCGGACAGACATGTGGGATGCTTGCCGCAATGGTGCAGTATCTGGTCAGTCTGCGGGATTCGTTGTCTTCCAAGTCTTCCTATTACCCTTCTGTCTCCATGTCGATAGAGACGTTGCAGAAGGTGTCTGATTTCTTGCATTCAGTGGATGGTGATGCGGTCTCTTTCCCAGTGCTCCGGAACTTGATACTGAAACAGATAGAGGCTGTCACCATGCCGTTGGAGGGGGATGCGACGAAGGGACTGCAGGTGATGGGTCTCTTGGAAACGCGTGCGCTGGATTTCAAAAATGTGATCATGCTGGGTGCCAATGAAAGGGTACTCCCGAGGCCGGTGCAGTACAACTCATTGCTTCCGTTTGACTATAAATACGATGCTGCGATTTTTCCCAACTATATCTATAAAGATAAAATTACGGCATACCATTTCTTCCGTCTGTTGCAGCGGGCGGAACATGTCACCCTGCTGTACAACACCTCCAGTCAGCACTCCTTGGCCGAGCCGAGCCGCTTCATCTCCCAGCTGGAGTTCGAGAAGACTAAGCGGGGCCTTGACAATATCGTGATCCAGAAACTGACTGTCAGTCCGACGATCCAAAGCAATATGCGTCCCATAGCGGTGCATAATAACGATCAAATCATTAGCAAACTGTCGGACTATTCATTTTCGGCCACCTCCCTGTCGGATTATGTCAGATGCCCGTTGAAGTTTTACTTGAAACATATTTGCAAGCTTCGCGGTGAAGAAGACAATGTGTTGGCTTTCAATTCTATAGGAACGATAGTCCACAAGGTCTTCCAGCAAGTTTTCCAAGAGGCTAAGAACCAAAAATCGGCATACGTTTTTCTTCAGAAGTTGTCCAGCGATGAGACTGAGCAGGACTGCAAATGGATCATCCCGGCTATTCTCGAGGAAACGATGGTCGGGGAAAAAGACTTGGAGACCGGTCGCTATCTGCTGTTGACAGAGATGGTTAAAAAACATGTGAAAGCCTATCTGGAGAGAGCTCCGAAGGAGTTTGAAGATGGAGATGTGACGCTTCTCTCGCTAGAAGAATCTGTCTCTTGTAAATATCCGTGTGGCACGGCCTCCCCGAGTGGCTTCATCTATCTGAACGGCACTATCGACCGGCTGCAAAAGAAAGGGAGTCATCTGATGATTCTGGATTACAAAACAGGTTCTGTGGATGAGAAGAAACTTCGGATAAAGCCCGAAGATGTGGCCAAGGTCTTCCAAAAGCCCGATTACGACAAGTTGCTGCAGCTGTTCGTGTATGCTGTCCTGTGCAAGCATGCAGCTGGTGGACTCATTGCCGAAGAGCGTAGCCGAGGTATCTCCGATCCTGTCTGCGGAATCATCAGCACGAAAGAGTGTCTGAAGAATAGGAATTCCAGTGGACTGTTCACCATGATTTATGACCAAGGGCAACACCATTTTGACGATGTCGTGATGACGCAGTTTGAGACCTCGTTCCAGGAGATGATAGCCAGAATCTTCGATCCGGATGGGGTTTTCTGCCAGACAACGGACGAGCATAAATGTTCATATTGCGATTTCAAGAACCTTTGTCGCCGTTAGCAAAATTTTTATATCTTTGCCACTTTGTATGTATTATGGTTAAGAATAGCGTTAAGATATTGATAATCATACTGATGGCGTCTGTTTCGTGCGCCTATTCCGCGGAGTCTTTGGCGCCGTTGAAGGTGTTGTATGAACAAGTGCCCGGCAAGAAGGACTCGTTGCGTAAAGTCAAACGAGAGTACAGGGCCCAGGAAAAGTTGTCTAAGAAGGTGACCTTTGAGACCTTTGAGCAGAACTATGCCAAGGCCATGCGTTTTTATGAGAAGCAGCAGTACCTCTCCGCCGCCAGTCTCTTTGAAGAGCTGTATCCCATCTCCTTGGGCACGACTCGCGCCGACACCATCTTGTTTTTATTCGCCCATTCGTATTACATGAACAAAGACTATACGATGGCGGCCTTCCATTTCCGCGACTATGTGCGTCGATATCCCAACAGCGAAAGAACGGCCGAGGCCTTCTACTATTGTATCTCCGCCATTTATGAGACTTCTCCCGACTACTATCTGGACCAGTCTAACACGGAATATGCCATTGAGCAGATCAAGGCGTTTGTGCAGGCCTATCCAGACAATCCCCACATTGAAGATTGCAACAGGATGTTGGATGAGCTGAGACTCAAGCTGGCACGCAAGGATTTGGAGGCCATGAAGCTCTATTACAACACCGACCATTTCGAAGCCTGTCAGGTGGCGGCCAAGAACTTCTTTGTCGAGTACTCTTATTCGCCGTTGATGCCGGAAGCCATCTATTACTTGGTGCTCAACAACTACGAGTATGCCCGCAAGAGTGTGGAGCGCAAGCAGGAAGAACGTTACAAAGCCTGTCTGGATGCCTGCCGCAAGATGGAACTGGAGTTTCCGAACTCCAATTATTACAAAGAGACGAGCAAGATCGCCCAGGAGGTGACCAAACAATTGGAAAAAATAAAATCAAAATCTAATTAATACATTTTATGAAAGCTATTGATTATAAGAAGAAAAACATTGACTGTTTCGCCAAAACCAAAGATCTGAGACAGTTTGACAAGGATACGCACAACTTCTACAAGAGTATCGTGGTCATGTCGAAACGTGCCGACCAGATTGCAGCTGATCTGAAGCAGGAGTTTCAGGAGAGCTCTCATCAGTATGCCACGAAGAGTGATTCTTTGGAGGAGGTCTATGAAAACCGCGAGCAGATAGAACTCTCCCGTTTCTACGAGCAGATGCCGAAGCCCACACAGCTGGCCATGTATGAGTTCGAGAATGGTCAGGTCTATTTCAAGGACACGACAGACGAAGAGTAACCGATGGACACTTCACGGGGACATATACTGATCGGTATAACTGGGGGCATTGCGGCCTACAAGACGATGACCTTGATCCGGCTTTTCAAGAAGAACGGTTACGAGGTCAAGGTGGTCGCCACGCGCCATGCGATGGAGTTTGTCACCAAGACGACGGTGGAGACTCTCTCGCAGAATCCCTTGTATGTGGATCTTTTTGATCACGACGAGCCTTACGATGTGCAGCATATCGCCTTGGTGGACTGGGCGGATGCGATGGTGGTGGCGCCGGCCACGGCCAACATTATCGGCAAGTATGCCCATGGCATTGCCGATGACCTGCTCTCCACCATCCTGCTGGCCTGCAGCAAGCCTGTCTTCATAGCGCCTGCCATGAATGACAACATGTACGCCGAGCCTTCTGTGCAGCTGAACATCACGTTGCTGCGCGAGAAAGGATGCCTCATCATCTCGCCCAACGACGGCTTTCTGGCATGTGGCACTTCAGGGAAGGGCCGGATGGAGGAGCCGGAAGAGATCTATGAGGATGTCGTACAATACCTCCAGGGCCCGAAATGCCTGTCCGGGAAAAAGGTTATGATCACGGCGGGTCCTACCTATGAGCCGATTGACCCTGTGCGCTTTGTGGGCAACCGGTCCTCCGGTCTGATGGGTTTTGCCCTCGCCGAGGCCGCCGCCGACATGGGCGCCGAAGTGACGCTGATCACGGGTCCTACTCATCTCCAGACCCAAAACGCCCACATCCATCGCGTGGATGTCGAGACGGCTGGGGAGATGTACCAACAGTGTATGCTCGTCCAGGAAAATCAGGATGTCATGATCATGGCCGCCGCCGTGGCCGACTACACACCTGCCGCGCCCGCCCCCGAGAAGATCAAGAAGACCGACGACGAATTGCAACTCCAGCTGACCAAGACGAAAGATATCCTGGCCTCTATCGGCAAGGTGAAACGCGACGACCAGATCCTCGTCGGCTTCGCCCTTGAGACAGAACATGAACGCGAAAACGCACTGAAAAAGCTACATAATAAAAATGCCGATATGATCGTTTTGAATTCATTGCGCGACAAGGGCGCCGGCTTCGGAACACCTACCAACAAGGTCTGTATGATCACTAAGGATGAGCAGACTTTTGAGAGTGAGCTGAAGAGCAAGGCCGACATTGCCCGCGACATTTTGAATGTAGTCTGTAACTTGACAAAACAACAATGATGATGATAATGAAAAGATTATGGGTGCTCTGCCTGTTCCTGTTGGGCGGTATGCTGCTCCAGGCACAGGACTTCCAGTGCTCGGTGTCTGTGAATGCCAACCAGATCAGCAGCAGCACCAATCAGCAACGCTACCGCGACTTGCAGCAAAAACTCTATTCCTTCATTCAAGAACGCAAATGGTGCCAATACAACCTCAAGACCAATGAGCGTATTGAATGTGCCCTGCAGATCAACTTGACGGAGGTCTCCGGCGATGTGATGAAAGGGACTATGACGATCGTGTTGCAACGCCCCGTCTATAAGACCAGCTACAAGACCACGTTGATGAACTTCCAGGACAAGAAGATCCAGTTTACCTATGCGGAGGGGGACCCGCTGGAATATGCGGACAATATGAACCTGAACCAGTTCACCTCTTTGATTGCCTACTATCTGAACCTTTTCCTGGCGGTGGAGTTTGACTCTTTTTCCTTGAACGGAGGTGCTCCCTATCTAAATAAGTGTCAGTCGATTGTGAACCTCTGCCAGTCTTCTACCGAACAGGGCTGGAATGTGGGTGAGAGTGGTCAGAGCAATCGCTATTGGATCATGGAGAACTTGACCAACAGCACCTATAGCAAGATCCACGATTTCTACTATCAATACCATCGTTTGGGCTTGGATGTGATGAGCGAGACCCCGGACGCCGGACGTGCTGTCATCTTGGAGAGTCTGCGTCTGCTCCAACAGGTCAACGCCCAGAAGTCGGGCCTTGCCATGATCAAGATCATCTGTGCCGCCAAAGCCGATGAGATCATCAACATTTTCAAAGATGGCCTGCCCAGCGAGAAGACCCAGGTGGTCAACATCATGAAGCAGATTGACCCGTCCAACTCTTCCCGTTACGACGCCATCAACGCTACAAGGTAGTCTGATATGCTCCGCTCGCTCCAAATATCCAATTATGCGCTGATTCGGTCCCTCGACATCACCTTTGAGGAGGGATTGACGGTGATCACGGGCGAGACAGGTGCCGGCAAGTCGATTCTGATGGGAGCGTTGGCTCTTCTTCTGGGTAACCGTGCCGACACAGAGGTTTTATACGACAAACAGAAAAAATGTGTCGTGGAGGCCCAGTTCGACCTGCAGGGTCTTGCCTTGGAGCCTTTCTTCGAAGATAACGACCTGGACTATCTGGATCTCACGACCATCCGTCGCGAGATTAACGAGCATAGTCGCTCCCGGGCTTTTGTCAACGACACCCCAGTCAACCTGAATGTGCTGAAAGATCTCTCTTCCAGGTTGATAGATATCCATTCGCAACATCAGTCCCTGCTGTTGGGCGATCCTTTGTTCCGGCTTCGCATGTTGGACCAATATGCCCAGAATGCCGATCTGCGCACCCAATATCATCAGACGTTGGGGGCGTGGCGTCAAGCTGAACAGCAGTATCGCGCCCTGCAGCAGCAGTGCGCCGAACAGGCTTTGCAACAAGAGTTTCGCCAATATACCGTGCAAGAGCTGGAGAAGGCGCAACTTCAGTCTGGAGAGCAGGAAGAGCTGGAACAGCAGGTCCGCATCCTGAGTAATGCCGAAGATATTAAAAGCCGTCTCTACCGCGCGTCCTACACGCTCTCGGAACAGGAACAATATGCGGTGATACAACTGCTGAAATCGGTTCAGCAAGAGTTGGATGCCCTGTCGGATATCGGCCCCGACTTTCAGGAGTTGCAACAACGTCTGCATGCCGCCAGCGTGGAGGTGGAGGATATCGCCTACGACATCAGCCTCAAAGAGAGTGGGGTGGAGGTCAATCCACATGAGCTGGAGCGTCTCAACGAGCGCCTCGACCAGCTCAATACATTGCAACACAAATACCAAGTCGAAGATGTGGACGGCCTCCTGGCTCTGAAAGAACGTCTGGAGTCTGAACTGGCCAACTACGGTGACCATCAAGAGCAGCTGCGCCAACTGGATCAGTCGCGTCAGCAACTCTATGGTCAGTTGATGAAGCTGGCGAGAGCGCTTTCGCAGACGCGCGAGAAGGTCATCCCCACCTTGCGTAAGGAGATGTTGAGCCGATTGGTGACCTTGGGGATGCCCCACAGCGCTTTCGAGATAGAGTTGACCCAGTCGGATGCGCCTTCTGCGGAGGGAATCGACCAGGTGACATTTCTGTTCTCCGCCAACAAGGGCGTTCCTGTGACCGATATGGCGAAGGTGGCCTCCGGCGGTGAGATGTCGCGACTGATGCTCTCGCTGAAGTCTATTATCACCGACTCCGTGGTGTTGCCGACCATTATCTTTGATGAGATAGATACGGGCATCTCAGGCGAGACGGCCCTCAAGGTGGCCTCGGTGATGTCGGAGCTCTCCCGCCGTCATCAGGTGATCGCTATCACCCATCTGCCGCAGATTGCCGCCTCCGGACGTCAGCATTTCCTCGTTTACAAGGAGACGCAAGGTGCCGACACAGTGACGAATATTAGAACTTTGGACGAGGCGGAACGCGAGCACGCCATCGCCGTCATGCTCAGCGGTGAGCAGATAACCCCTTCCGCTACCGCCACCGCCCGCGAATTGATACATTCTTTAAGACAATCAAAATCCTGATATACTATGAAAAAGATTCTGCTTTCCATACTCTGCATCGCCTTGGTCTCCTTTTCGGCCCAAGCACAAAGCGCCTACCACAAACAAGAACGAGGCTTTGTCTATATGACCTCCGTGGGCTATGCCACTGGAGTGGGCAAGATCGTGCTGGAACCCAAGACCATCCAGAATAAGAACTTCAACATCTCTGTCAACCAATTTCTTGGCTATCAGTTCAATAACTATTTCTTCATGGGCTTGACAGCAGGATTTGATTTTTGGCGCCACACCGCCTTCATCCCTATCTGTCTCAGCCTCAATGTCAATATGATGGAGACTAAGATTGCCCCGATTTTCTACCTGAATGGCGGTTATGCTTTCAAGTGGTATGTCAGCTCCAAGCCGGAGGTGATGGACCGTGTGGTGCATGGTACCTGCTCGGGACCTACTGGCGAGACAGGATTAGGCATTCGCATCCGCATTCGCGACCATGTCGTTATGCAGATAGCAGCCTGTTATAAAAACCAATACACAGACATCCGCTATACCATCCCAGTGGATGGAGAGCCCGACAACTCCGCCTATACAACCAACAGCGTGAAAAAACAGCTGTATCATTTTGCGGGCGTCCGTCTTAGCATCAAATACTAAGGACACATCTTCCCAAGCCCAGAGGCAACAGGGCTGATCAGAATCTTTCTTATGGTCAGGTGCGGGTTCTTTCGAGCCCGAAGAGGTCTATTTTATCTCCTTCAATGCCTGTTCGGCCCTGGAAATCAACGGTTGTGCGGAGAGGTCGGTGTTGAGTGCTTTCTTCATCCAGACGTTAGGTGTCAAACGTCCAAGCTTGTATAGGCGCGGCACCTCCTGTCCGAGCGTTTTGCCCTTGAGGTACTCTTCCAACTGATAGTCGATGATATGGCCGATGGGGTAGGCGGGCAAGTATAACGGGTCGATGACGGTGTGGGAATAGACAGCCAAGATGGGCTCGTCCTTGACTTTAAAAACGGGGGCGTAGTAGGTGTTCCACACCTCTTTGGCGATGCGGATGACGGCCTCCTGCAGCTGTTCTGCGGTGGCAGACGGGTTGGCGTAGAGCCATTGCCATACTCTCATGTCCACCAACGATACGCCCATGATCTCAAAACAGTTCCAGAAGAGGTCGAGGGCCTTGAGCGCGTCAGCCTGGGCGTTGTTTTCGTTGAGTCCCAGAAGTTCCAGGTCTTTGTCTTGGAAGACGAAGGCCAGTGCCTCGGTGAAGGCTGTGTTTGGAACCCCGGCGAGGAAGTAGTTGGGCACGTCATACAATGAGATGCTCTGCTCCACATTGTGGCCGAACTCGTGTACGCCGATGTTGTAGCCTTTGTAGTCCATGCCGTCAGCGCCGATACGCGTGCGCAACATGGCATTGTCTCCATGCATCTTGGACTCGATGGCGTGGCCGGCGCCCACGGAGGGATCCACGGTGACGTGCTGGCAGATGAATTCCGCCTTCTCTTTGGCAAAACCTAATTTCTGCAGGATGAAGGGCAGATCTGCTTCAAAAGCTTCTTTGGTCGGGTATTTCTTCTGCACCATCTCGTCGAGCTTGGCGGCATTCATACTGCTGCGCGGCTTGAAACCGTCGTACCAGATGTCAAAGGCCTGCAGCTTGCGCCCTAACCGCTTGGAGATGCACTGTGCCACCTGCTTGACGACCGGACTGCCGAGCAAGGACTCAAAGAGTGCTTCGGTCTCCTTGACGGAGATTTCATATTCGCCCTCGAATTTGCGGTCGATGAAGTTGGTGAAGCCCTGATAGTAAGGGTCTAAATCCTGCTCGGCATGGAAGAAGTCGAGCAGCATCTGGTAGCGGGTGTTCTTCTCTGACTTGATGGGATGAAGTTCGATGCCGTTCATCATCACCTGGTTGGTGGAGGGATACCATTGGTAGTCCACATCGTTTTTGACCACTACTTGGGGCACCTGGCATTGGATGATGCGTTTCATCACGTCATAGATGACCTCCTGTTTGGCGGTGCCGTTGACAGGATCGCCGTAGGCAGCCTTCAGCTCGTCGCGCAGGCCCCAGTGGGTGATCAGCGGGGTGGAGGTGGTCCAGTGGAACTGGTTGGTGAAGCTGCCCACCTGCACGAGGTCGATATTGTAGTTGTCGATGAAGGAGTTCGCCGAGGCAGTCACGCTGGCCAGTCGCTGCGCTTTGTCTGCGGGCACGCGTGAGGTGAAGATGTCGCCGAGTCGCACGAAGCCCCACTCTAACTCCGACCACTGCATGCCGCTGCGCTGCTTCTCCGCCAAGGTGAAGTGCGGGAAGTTGAGGATGACGATGAAGGCCAGCTTGTTGGCAAACATATCCTCTTCAAAATGGGCCATTCCATCGTAGGCACTGAACAATTCATCCACCATGGTGGACTTGTAGCCGGTCACCTGTTCTGGCCGCTGCAAGTCGATGGCTACACGATGATTGTGTCCGAAGATGATCTCAAAGTCGGTGCAGAGACGGTCAAAAAGCGCCACCTTGGTCTCCATGTCCGGGCAATAGTGGCTGATGCAGAACTGCTCGAACTCTTTCTGACTGCCGTCCGAAGCCGTCCAAAAGGCTGCCGCCTGCCGCACGCCCCGCTCGATGATGGAGGGCGAGAGGGTGGATTTGGATTTTAACGTGTAGATGACGTTGTCTTGCGATGCTTTTGAGATGAAGTCTCCAGCAAAAAGGTCGGTAAAGGTGAGCATGATGATGGTCAGGAGGGTGATGTGTCTCATAAGATTATTGTTGTTTGATGAATTTTCGTTGATGAATGGTGTTTTGTGTCCGCACGGAGATGGAGTACATGCCCGACTGCAGTTGCTGTACGGGTATGGTCATCTCCAGGTCTTGGCCGGTCTGGATGGAGACCGTCCGTCCCTGCATGTCGTAGATGACGACCTCTTGGATGGGCTCTTCGCAGGAGAGAGAGAGGGTGGTGGATGCTGGATTCGGCCATAGCTGCAGCGCCGTTTGCTCGAAGTCGCTTACGCCGACATGGCCGCCGAAGTATTCCAAGGTGTAGCCGCCGGCGGTGTTCTGCTCGTCTGTCTCAAAGAGCAGGTTAACACGGCGGTTGTCGATGACGAGGGTGGTGTCGGCAATGGTGCCCGTGAGGGTGGTGAGCAGGTTGGCATCGCTGTATGATGTCTTGAAGATGCGCAGGAAGTCATGCCCCTCTTCTAAGTCGAAATCTGTGATGTGGAGGACGACGGCGTTATAGCTGGCGTTGAGCATGATGCGCTGCTTGCAGGTGGTCAAGTTGTGGTAGGGCTCGGCATCGCTGCCGTCGCTGATCACGCCCGATGCGGCGGTGTAGGTGTACGTGGCAGGACAGTAGGTCGGGATGCTGCAGGAGTAGTTGATATGGAATCCTTTGTGCTCCAGATTGCTTTGATGGGAGATAAAGCGGCAGGTGATCTCCGTGCAGTCCCACGAAACAGTCATTTGGGTGCTGTCGTTGGTGAGTACCAGAGGAGCAATGGTGTTGTTGTCACTGGAGATGAGCAAGGTGTCGCCGTCGGCCAGGTCGTAGCGTGTGTTCACAGTGATGGAGGTGTAGCCTGACTCGGCAGGCTGGATGGTCCAGGTGTAGTCCATATTGTTGCGATAGGGCTCGTAGGGTCTGGTTCCGTCAGTGAAGGAGCCTGCGGTGGTGGTCAGCACCTTGTTGCCCGTCAGTGGGGTCGGGGCAGGGTAGAGGTACAGTGCGGTGTCGGGGTAGCAGTTGACGATCAGCTCTTGGGCGAGGTTGAAGTTGCTGCTGCCAGGGTGCAGGTTGTCGGTGTAGAAGTAGCCGTCTGCGGAGCCGTCCCATCCGAAGTTGAAGTGGAAGTAGTAGCAGCTGTCCTGGATCTTGTAGCCATCGCAGATGAAGGCATGGCCGCTGATCCACTCATGGTCTGCCCAGCCGGCATAGTACATCGGGATGTTGCGCTCCAGATGCGCCACGATGACGCTGTCCCAGTTGACATCCGTGGAGTCGCGGAAGAGGTACTCGGTGGCGGGATCGTATTTGAAATAGGTGCGCAGCACATAGGCGGCGCTGTGGTTGTTCATGCCGGAGCCGTTGACGCCATAGTGCATGTCCACGCCCACGCCGAGGTGGTAGATGAGCTTGGAGATCTCTGTGTTGATGCTGACGGGATCGTCGCACATGGCCTCGTAGTTATAGGTGGCGTTGGCGTAGTCCGCCGACTGCACACCATAATTCTCGTCTGTGTAGGAGTAGCTGCCGACACCGCTCTCCGGGAAGCGGAAGTAATAGAGCAGCTGCGCCATGGCGGTGGCCACGCAGCCGGTGACGACCCGGTTGTTGTCGCCGGCATAGTCGCGCGGACAGTAGTAGTTGTAGAAGGTCTCCTGCCCCCAGTGTGACATCATCATCGGTTTTACGACTGCGTCGTCGCGCATGCCTCGGGAGAGCCATTGCGTCCACGCCGGGTGCGCCTGGCTGTTACGGGAGACATGCTTCTTCAGTTCTCTTATCTGCGCGGCGTAGCTGTCTATCCACATCTGCGCCGGAGCACTGATATCTTCACGATTGTACAGCTGATGGTCGCTGCACGCCAGGACGGGCACCACCCGATGGTCGCCGGCGATGACCACGAAGGAACGCTCGGAGTTGAAGATGTACAGCAAGGTGTCGGTGCCGTCGGTGACGATGTCAGCACAACGGACGGTTTGCTCCTGCTGCGTCTGGAAATGGCGGTCGGCCATCTGCCGCGCCTGGGACAGGGAGACCTGCTGCGCCTGCAAAGGCATGATGACGGTGGAAAACAGAACGGACAGGAGAAAGATATTCTTCTTGAAGGTAGATATTTGCATCGTTTGTCGGAATTAGGATGATCAATTATTGTGAAGCCGCAAAAATAATTAAAAAAACAATGTGTTAGGTATCCCTCCTTGTGTCGAAACGGGGAAATGGGGAAGGGTGCGTGGGGGAGTATGGTGCGAAGATAGGATTTTTCATTAGACTTTTAGAAGTTAATTGCCAAGATGAATATGATCCAAAGAACAACGCAAAGAACAGAACCTATCATGTCTATTCGTTGTCGTAAAAAAAGTCTTTTGCATTCGGGAGAGAGTTTGTCACGATCTTTTTTGGTAAACCAGAAGGAATTCTGCACAAGATGCTTTTTCTTGAACAAACTATATGGGCCTTTGTAGTGTTTGTATAACTCTGCATTTTCGTTTTGCATCAAATCCGTCACTTTATAACACACTAACAAACTGTCTAATTGCAAAATAACGACAGCCAAGATGACGAACCAACTTATAATAGCATTCATTTTTGTTGTATAGGATTATTTTTCACACTTGTCGAAAGGATTATGTCCGAAGGTTGCGAAACGCCCGTGTGTTATTTTGAGCAGATAAGGGACTTTGCGTAAGAGAGTCTGGCGTTCTTCAGGTCGTGTTACCTGAAACACGGGTTCCTGATACTCTGGCTCCAGCAGTCCTATACCGTGATTAGACGATGAATTATGAGAGGGAGGAGCCCCTATGTTGTCCGTGTCAAAATGGCACGCCAGCAAGTACAACTTGTCCGACGAGAGCTCCAAGAACAGACGGGATTCGACAGAATCATAAACAAATTGGAGGCGATATAATCCGGAAAGCGTTCCTTCGCTTTCTTGCACTTCCAAATACGAGAGGCCATCGCGTATAACCACTTTCCAAGGGGAGGCGCAATCGTTATTATGTCTTATCATCGATTCAGGATCCACTTCCATCAACAGGAGTGTTTTATTGTCATAAAACTCCAACGAGGGGGCTTTGAAATCATAATAGGCACAGGGGTCCCCGTCAATCCTGATCTTCACTACTGTCCAAAGACCTGTCAGGTTGTTCGAAATGGCATCTTTTTTACAGCCACTCAGAACAATTGTCAATGGGAGCAACAAGCCAATAACTAATATCCTTATGTTGGAACGAGGGCTAAGAAGCGGGTATGTGGCGGTAAGTTTCATGCCGCGAAGATACAATTATTTCGATTTTGGAAGACAAAGGGGTGTTTTTTTAACGAGAACTGGGGCACCGGGCGTGCAGTGTGCACGCAATCTTAATAACCCCATACTAAGCAACGCAGTTTCTCAGTGTGGGGCTGCGGCGCGCGTGCGAGGCTGCGTGCCAGAGGCACGCCACTACCAGGCTCCCCCCTTGAAATAATCGCGACAGCAGCCCCCGTAAGTAAAAAATCCTATCTTCGCGGCACAAAATTCTAAAAAACTTGATAATGCAAATGTCCAATAAGACTGATCGTGTATGCTTTGTACTTGGTATGTTGTTCTGCAGCATGTCGCTTATGTTGCTTGTCTCCTGTGAACGCTCTAACAAACAAGCGGTTAACCCAATAATGGCTGACACCGTATCAGAAGAGAAATCTTTGATCGGAACGGACATCAATCGTCAAAGCAAGAGCCAAGCAAACTTGCCCTACGTGCTGCCTATTGACAGCTTGTGGGCCTATTATGATGAAGCGTGGACAACGTCCGGCAGATGCAACCGGCCCGCCATTTTCGATGACGACAGCAGTAAAAACTTGTTGTACGGCTTTTATACGGTGTTGGATCATCGTTCGGGTCGTACTTCAAATGTCGCGGACATCGTAGTCTCTTATCGTAAGAACAAGTCATGGAAAAGTTCAGACACTACGCATAAAATCAGGATGATTCACGTCAAAGACAGCCTGTTTGCCCTCTCCGTTGCCCCTTTTCACGTAGGGGATCCTATTAGCAGCATCAAAAACAAGGCGGCCTTAAAAAAAGGCAGTTACTACTGCTACTCGGGTGAAAAGTACTGTTATGTGGTGGAATCCCGCCATGACACCATCCAACAGTTCTTTGTTTTTCCTCCTGATCTGACGTGCGACTGGCCCCAGGTCTTACAGTATATCGAAACGTACTAATGTCGTCACGGATCACGCAGCATATGGATGGACGTACCAGGATATTTTTTTCAACACATTGTAAATCAAACGATTGCAATGATGTGTAAAGTCGTTTTTAACATGTCGAAATAAATTATCACAACTTTTTGTCAAAAATTTTTGTTTTTTGACAAAAATGATGTATTTTTGCCGCGAAATATTTTATATGAATACAAGCGAGACCATATTGAATTATGCAGTTACTCAGGGAGGGAGGTTCCAACGGAAAGACCTTCTTCGAGACGTAGCGAGCAAGCACCCCGCAATCAAAAAAAGGGCTGTGGACTTGCAATTAAGCCGTCTCATAGCCTCAGGAATGCTCGTTCGCAAAAAACGTGGCGAGTACCAGTTGGCGAAAGACTGCCTGCCCGAATTTGTGTTGTCGCTTTCCGAAACGGAAAGAAGCATCTATCAAAAGCTGAAGAAACAGTTCCCTTTCCTTGATATGTGCATTTGGAGTCCAAAGGTGCTTTCATCGTTTATGCTTCATGTTCCCAACGTGGGATATACCTTTGTGGATGTTGAGAAAGATGGTATGGAAACCATTTTCCATACTTTGCAGAACATGAATTTGGGTCGAAACATCCTCCTCGCCCCTTCTGCTCAAGAATGTGAGCGGTATCTGACCGGAACGGATGCTATCGTGGTGCGCCAATTGATAGGACAGTCGCCATTGACGGAAGTGGACGGCTGCGTTGTGCCTCGCATTGAGAAAATCCTTGTGGATGCCGTAGGCGACAATGAACTCTCTTTTGCCAGAGGCTCGGAAATTTACATTATCTATGAATTTGCATTAGAGAGGAATCGTGTGAACAGAAGCAAGCTGATGCGCTATGCTTCGCGTCGCAATCGTAGAAATCAGGTAGAACAAATTTTTAAAACCATAGAACATGATCAATCCAACCAGTAGATCCCTCGAATGGATTACAGAAGCCAGTCGTCATTTGGGCGTTCATGACATTGCCTTGGTCGAGAAGACCATCCGTGCTTTCTCGCTTCTTGAAGCATTGGCACGTTCAGGCTGTCCTTTCCTTTTCAAAGGCGGTAGCTCACTGATGCTGCACCTGAACACCAGCAAGCGTCTGTCTATCGATATTGACATCATTTGTCCTCCCGGCACTTTGATTGAGGACTATCTTGGCATGTATGCAGAGGAATATGGTTTTGGCAAGGTGGAACTTGTTGAGCGCATATCTCGCAAGGATGTTCCGAAACAACATGCCAAGTTCTATTATGAAGTGAGCTATCCGGGTAACGGCGGACAAGACAAAATCCTTTTGGATGTGCTTTTCGAGGAGACACACTATTCGAAGATCGTATCTCTTCCCATAAAAAGTCCTTTACTTGTTACGGACGAACCGACAATCATGGTCAATCTGCCAAGTCACGAGGATTTGTTAGGTGACAAACTGACCGCCTTTGCACCGCATACCACTGGTATTCCGTTCTTCAAAGGCGAGAGAAACTGTTCGATGGAAATCATCAAACAACTGTTCGATGTGGCATCCTTATTCGACATAACCGAGAATCTGAACATCACCAGAACAACCTTTTCGAAGTTTGCCGCGATAGAGCTTCAGTATCGCCATCTGAATTCCGACAACATCCTACAAGTACTCGACGATATTTATCAGACAGCTCTTTGCATTTGTATGAGAGGCATACAAAACACTGATGAATACAGGCTTTTGCAAGATGGCATCAGTTGCATCGGCAACTTCATAATTGGCGACAAGTACACACTTGACTCTGCCATTGTGAATGCATCAAAAGTCGCCTACCTATGCAAACTTATTGAGAAAGGGGTTGATGAGATTCGACACTACAGTCCCGAAATGTTAGACGATTTGGCAGTCCAGGTACTCCAACATCCCATACCGACCAAACTCAACAAATTGAAGAAAACCCATCCAGAGGCATTCTTCTATTTTAACGAGATACAGGCGATACAGTAAAGATTTATGGAGAACATCTATTAACTTTATCACAGCAAAAACAACAAGAAGACACGAAACTTGTTCTTCTTCATAAACAGCTGGCAACATTTGCCGGAATTGTACGTGGATGAGAGTTTCTTGGCGCGCCTGTAAGGATTTTTAATCATCAAAAATGATTTCGGGGAACTTTTGTTTTAAAAAACCACTGTTATAATGAGGGAAAGCCGCATTATACTGGTATTCAACAGTCTCGCCGGTAAAAACGTTTACTTTGAGCACGTCAGGTCTGTATGCTTCTTCAGGACAATCAAAACACCTTTCCCATCCTACCAAAACCACGGTGCTGTCGGAGAGCCAAAAGCCATCGTCTATGCTTGAGGAAGGTCCGAGAAAGAGGACAGGGCGTCTTTGACGATGAGGAATGTCTATAAGATATATTTGGATGTCAGCATCTACTACCGCATAGATTTTAGCACCTTTCTTGTTTAAGATGAGATTATACGAATACAAGTCCAAGGCGTAAGAACCGTTTGGTGCGTAATATATCTTGTCGCGATAATCAGAGAAATTTTTATCCGAAACGTCAAATTCTTCCCAATCGGTGGATAGGGGTGATGTGAAACTACGAACGAGCGCAAAACTGTCAGTTTTCAGTCCTCTTTCCCATGAATTAAGCCATAAACTGCAATGTTGTTGCAACTTCTCGGACAAAACAGCGTCCATCATCGCCTGGTTTGTGTCCTCAGTCAACGTTTTCTCACTGTCTGAAAACGATTTGGAGGAGGAAGATGTCGTACAACGTAGCTGTGTCAATAACAGGACAACAACAAGAATGATAAACTGATATGTGACGATAGGTTTCATGCCGCGAAGATAGGATTTTTTTCGGGTTAGGAAAACAACTTGGACAATTATGGACAACACTAATTATTTTACAGAGATAGCGACCCGCTGACCGAGCGGAGAATTGGAAATAGGACGTATTGAATCCTCATCGATAGAATGGGGGTAAAAGAGGTAATCAATTGCACAATAATCCAAAATCTTAAATGTCATGTAAAACAAAACGTCTGGGTTGCCCTCGCATTTTGTAATTGCGCGACAGCTTGTTTTTTTCAAATTTGAGTAGAGTGTTTGTACCATTTTATAATCAATCCCCCTGGATTCTAATATCTTCTTCTGGTCTTGGCTTATTTCAATGTCTGAATTTCTTATCGGAAATACAAGCTCGGTCTCGTTTTCCGTAGAAAAGAACAAACGAAACAAAAACTCGTCACCCGATTCCTGAATGCTGAAAAGAAGAGTGCCCTGTGTTGAATCCGATAAGCAGTAGTTGGCAATTTCAAGAAAGCAGTCTGCCGCTTTCTGAAAATAGGACTCATTTTTGATGAAATTTTGTCGTGTTTCCTCATACGACGGACTTTTCCCGAACACGTCATGGTGTATGTAAGCCATGATTGCCACATAGGTTAAGCCTGTGGCACCAATCGCGAGCAATAAAGACAGGACGATAATTTTGGGGGCTCGATTCATCTCTCTTTAATTAAGAATGTTGAACACTTATCCATCTTTCTCTTAAGTAGTTACATAATTCAATATCACATTTTCGGAAAAATGTTGTGCGGCGCGTTCTCATTTTTCACTTTTTACTTTGAACGACATTTTTGTGCCACAATTTCCGTGAAATGGTTGTCCCCATCTCATTACATCAAAGTCACACGAGATGATTGTGTCGGAATTGTGTGGCGTGTAGTACCAGTATGTGCCATCCGTGGACAATTTCTCGCCATTCACATAATAGATTGGATTGCAATCTGGATTCTGACTGATAAAATTTGGAAGCAGTCGGACAACTCGATTTCCCTTTTTGTCATAAAACTCACCGGCATATTCGATACCAAGTAATTCTACTTGATAATGCGATTGGTAAAACGACTCGATTTCATAATTCAAAGCGCATAGCTGCACCACCCTGACCATCAAAGCAAAATTAACTGAATCCATTTCCGTCCCGTTAATACCATACGGCCAATGAATATCGTACTCTTTCATTAGGGAACGGAGTCCTTTGTATTTCTCCCGATATGGCTCTTGGCTGGCGATCAATTGGTTGCATTTCTCCATCATCTCATCTGCATATTCGCACCTGCTCATTTTTTCATTGCTTTTCGACAATTGGTTGCAATGGGCATATCTCTCCTCCACCAGGTTAGACAGCATTATTTCGAGATCTGATTGTTGATTCTCCTGTTGCTTTTTATGGCAACTGGTCATAAAAAGCAATGAGAAGAATAACAGGATCAAGGATGTTGGCTTAATATTCATAAGAATGTAGAAATTTCATGCCGCGAAGATAGGATTTTTCGGGTTGGGAGCACTATGGCCACATTATTTTGTTTAATAGTACACCTAACAATAGTCCTACCAAAAGCACGATAATAGTTATTATGGTGTCTCTCCTCCTTTTTTTTCGTCTTTCGGAAGGTGATTTTCTCACGTAGTCGGAATTGCCGGATCCGAACGCCAATTCAACACGCTTCTCAAGAGTAGTGAAACCATACGACCTGTCAATTATCTTTATCCAATAGCCTTCCGACTTCAAAAATTTCAATAAATAGAAGAAACGCATTCTTTTGTGCCAGTCTCGAGAGCTGACCATGGAAGAACAAAGAAATTTGATATACAGTTTTTTTAAAACACTCTCTTCTTCTTTAGTGATAATGGATAGAAACTCTCCTTCAAGATTCCTTTCATAGAATATAAAAGCTTCAATATCCTCATATTGGATTCTGATTTGTCGTTTGAAAAAACGTAGAGGGTAAGTGATGACCATGTGGTCTTGATAAAAGAAACTTTTCCTCAAAAAAAACGACCATCCAATAATTGACAATATCGCTACTGTCAAAAAGTATGAGGAAATTGGGTTTGCCGAAAGATATAATGCTGGCATACTTAGTCCTATTGCCAATACTGTGCCCAAAAAACATTGTGAGATAGGCAAATTGCTCTTGTACAAACAGTTGTTTTTTTCGTTTGATTTCATCTTTGGCGGTGTTTGGGCATAGTCAGATGTAGTGGCAGATTATATGCCGCAAAGATAGGATTTTTTAGCAGAATAATAACGACAGCCAAGATAACGAACACATGTTATTAAAGCTTGAATCATGAGTTCACTGTTAGTTCTCCATAAAAGAGAAAGTGCTTACAGCGATTGCCGTAAGCACTTGTTTTCAGTGTGATTCCGCCGCGACTCGAACGCGGAACCTGCTGCTTAGAAGGCAGCTGCTCTATCCAGTTGAGCTACGGAACCTCCTTGGTCGGGATAGCAAGATTCGAACTTGCGACCTCCTGCTCCCAAAGCAGGCGCGATAACCGGACTACGCTATATCCCGTCACGAATCCGGCGGCAAAAATACACTTTTTTTAGAATGAAAGTTGTATCTTCTTGTTTTTTATAATGTTCTGATAATTAAGGATAAAAATATGATGGCGACAAAATGCCTGTCGTGCTGTCCTATCTTTTTCGTATTTTTGCGCCCGTTATGCTGAAAGAACAGAACCTCCATATTGACGATTACGACTACCCGCTGCCTGAGGAACGCATCGCCTTCTATCCGGCGGCACAGCGCGACCACTCCAAGCTGCTGGTCTATGCGCACGGACAGATCACCGACAGCCGTTTCGACCGGCTGCCCGACTTCCTGTCGCCCGATGACCTCTTGATTTTCAACGACTCCAAGGTTATCCATGCCCGACTGCTCGTGCACAACACCACGGGCGCGGCCATCGAGATTTTCTGTCTGGAGCCTCTGGCCCCGACCAACGACCCGGCGGTGGCCTTCACCCTGACGGGCCAGGTGACGTGGAAATGCATGGTGGGCAATGCCAAGAAGTGGAAACACCCGCTCTTTATCGATGTGCCCGTCAACGGACGTGCTGTCCGCGTGACGGCCACTCGCGGCGAGAACATGGAAGGCACCTTCCCGGTGACGTTTGAATGGGACGATGTGTCCGTCAGCTTCGCCGAATGGATCGAGCACTACGGCAAGATTCCGTTGCCACCCTATATCAAACGGGAGGCGGAGGCCACCGATGAGCAACGCTACCAGACGGTCTATGCCAAATACGACGGTTCCGTGGCCGCGCCCACGGCGGGACTGCACTTTACCCCCGCTGTATTGAAAGCGCTGAAAGCCAAGGGGATAGCCACCGAGAATGTGACCCTCCACGTGGGCGCGGGCACCTTCAAGCCCGTGAGCAGCGAGACCATCGGCGGGCACTTCATGCACGAGGAGAAGATTGTCCTCTCCCGCCAGCGCATCGAGTCCTTGCTCAGCCTGCTGTCGCGCCGCCGCATCGCCGTGGGCACCACCGTGACGCGCACGCTGGAGTCGCTCTTCATCATCGGTGCCAAGTTGACCCTCGGACGCCCCGACCCGCTCAACGTGCAGCAATGGGAGATGTACGAGGACCTGGAACTGCGCACGGTCCCGTTGGAAACCTCCCTGCAGGCGATTTTGGACTACCTCGAGCAACAAGACACAGACATGCTGCACGCGGCTACCTGCCTCATCATCTTGCCGGGCTATCCGCTGCAGGTGGTGCAAGGTCTCGTCACCAACTTCCACCAGCCCAAGAGCACGCTGCTGCTCCTTATCTCCGCCCTGCTCGGAGACGAGTGGAAACGCATCTACCAACACGCCCTGGACAACGACTATCGCTTTTTGAGTTACGGGGATTCGAATCTGTATCTGCCGTAAATACAATTACTATTCATAATTTACAACTAAGTGTAAAAGTAATGTTTTTGTTAAAATTATATTTTTTGTATTAAAATTTGTTTTATCTTTGCGGCGTTAATACAGCATCTGTTTTTAACCACTGTATTCAACTATCTAAAATGAATTATTAATAAAAAAATCTATGACAACAAACAACATTCAACCGCAAGACTTGAGCTGGACCGAGTTGAAGAATATCGTCCTTGCAGTGTCGGACCAGATTAAAGAAACAGAACGCATTGTGAAGGAGACATCTGAGCAGATGAAAAAGACTGATGAGCAGATGAAAAGGACCGATGAACAGATGAAAAGGACTGATGAGCAGATGAAAAGGAACGATAGGAAGTTCAAGGAACTATCTGACCGGTTTTCTTCTACCATTGGTAATCTCACCGAAGGATTGATGGAACCCGAGGCGTTAAGAATCTTCAAGAAAGCCGGCTTTAAGGTGAACCGCTATTTTACAAACCTGAAAAAACATGACAAGAACTCAAACGTGGAGATGGAGATTGACCAATTTATGGTGGACGGTACAACAGCCATTGCGATGGAAATCAAGACCGCCTGCAACAAAAGCGACATCGACCACTTCATCACCAAGATGAGGCGTTTTAAGGAAGTGTGGCCGGAATATGCCGACAAGGCGATCTTCCTGGCTATCGCAGCCATCAAATACAACCGGAGTTCAGACAAGTATGCGCACAATAAAGGCCTGCTGGTGGTGCGTGCTACTCCTGATAACAGCTTCTCGCTTGACTCCTCGAAGAATGACAACCTTATTACATTCTGAAGTGAAGGGTGAGGTTTTGTCTGCAAAAAATGTGTATCTTTGCACCCCCTTTTTAGAAAAATTAAATCTGATACGATATGATCAATATCACACTGCCTGACGGCTCTATTAAACAAATGGAAAAAGGCTCCACCCCTTATCAGGTGGCGCTTGCCATTAGCGAAGGTTTGGCCCGTAACGTGCTCGTGGCCAAAGTGAACGACCAGCTTGTCGAACTCGACAAACCCATCAATGAGGATGCCACCCTCACGCTCTATACCTGGAACGACCGCGAAGGTAAGGACACCTTCTGGCACAGCTCCGCCCACTTGATGGCCGCCGCCATCGAGTCGCTCTACCCGGGCGTGAAATTCGGCATCGGACCGCACATCGAGACCGGCTTCTATTATGACATCGACTTTATGGACTACAGCATCTCTTCCGACGATTTCCCGAAAATCGAGGAGAAGATGAAGGAGTTAGCCTCCCAGAAGATCCAGTTCGTGCGCCGCGAGGTGCCCAAAGCCGAGGCCCTCGACTATTTCACCAAGAAGGGTGACGAGTACAAGCTGGAGCTCATCGACGGTCTGGAAGACGGACAGATCTCCTTCTACGAGAGCGGTCCCTTCACCGACCTCTGCCGCGGCCCGCACTTGCACGACACCTCCGCCATCAAGGCCATCAAGCTGCTCAAGACGGCTGGTGCCTACTGGCGCGGCGACGAGAAGCGCAAACAGCTGACCCGTATCTACGCCGTCACCTTCCCGAAGAAGAAAGAACTCGACGAATATCTGGCCCTCCTCGAAGAGGCTGCCAAGCGCGACCACCGCAAACTGGGTCGTGAGATGGAGTTGTTCACCTTCTCTCCGCTCGTGGGACAAGGTCTGCCGTTGTGGCTGCCCAAGGGTGCCGCCCTGCGCGACCGCCTGGAACAGTTCCTCCGCAAAGTGCAGAAAAAGTACGGATACCAGCAGGTTATCACTCCGCATATCGGTAATGTGAACCTTTATAAGACCTCTGGTCACTATGCCAAATACGGTGCGGACTCTTTCCGCCCGATCACCACGCCGCAAGAGGGCGAGGAGTTCTTCCTCAAACCGATGAACTGCCCGCACCACTGCCAGATCTACGCCGCCCGTCCGCGCTCCTACAAAGAGCTGCCCCTCCGTCTGGCGGAATTCGGCACCGTCTATCGTTACGAGCAGAGCGGTGAGTTGCACGGCCTGACGAGAGTCCGTGGCTTTACGCAGGACGATGCCCACTTGTATTGTACTTCCGACCAGATCAAGGAGGAGTTCTGCAAGGTCATCGACATCATCCTCTACATCTTCAAGACATTGAAGTTCGAGAACTACAAGGCACAGGTCTCCCTGCGCGACCCGAACAACAAAGAGAAGTACATCGGTACCGACGAAAACTGGGAGAAGGCTCAGCGTGCCATCATCGAGGCTGCTGCCGAGAAGGGCCTGAACACCATCGAGGTGGAGGGCGAAGCCGCCTTCTACGGTCCGAAGCTCGACTTCATGGTGAAGGATGCCATCGGCCGCGAGTGGCAGTTGGGTACGGTCCAAGTCGATTACAACCTGCCCGAGCGTTTCGGTCTGGAATACACCGATGCCGACGGTCAGAAGAAGCGTCCGGTGATGATCCACCGCGCCCCGTTCGGATCCATGGAGCGTTTCGTGGCCGTGTTGCTGGAGCACACCGGCGGCAACTTCCCTTTGTGGCTCACCTCCGATCAGGTCGTCATCCTGCCCATCAGCGAGAAGTATATGGACTACGCCCGCAAGGTGCAGGCCGCGTTGGACGAGCAGGACATCCGCTGCTACATCGACGAGCGCAGCGAGAAGACCGGCCGTAAGATCCGCGACGCCGAAACCGCCAAGGTGCCCTATATGGTCATCGTGGGCGAGAAGGAAGAGGCCGACGGTACCGTCTCTGTGCGCAAACACGGCAACATCGACGCCGGCACCATGCCGCTTGACGGCTTTGTCACCCTCATCAATGAGGCCATCAAGGCGGAATTGGAGAATTAATATTGTAGAGACGGTATGATACCGTCTCTACGGACACAAAACACGGGGCTGTCGCGATGCGGCGGCCCCGTTCTGTTTTCTATTCCATTCAGAAAAAAAGGTAACTATATACATGATGGCACCAAGAGTGTTGTAAGCAAAGGTTTTTTGTTGGTTGATGGCATTGTGCTTCTTCGCAAGACACATACCAGTTTTCAAGATGTTTCCTTAACTTTTCTCTTGATAGAAAAGTTACAAAAGATCAAGCCGACATGAAAGCCGGCGCGTGTGACATCTGCCAAGAGGCACGAGCCGTGCCGCCGCGAAAGGGAAGTGTGTCCCATTTTGAATATAGTTACCAAATATAAAGAGTATAGTTTGACAGGCAAGCTGAGAGGAGTCAGAGAGTGCCACATCCAAGCGGACTGGTTGCTGATTTATCGAATAATTGACAGAAAATGCTTGCTGTATTTACTGAATACAGGCACACATGCTGATCTGTTTGGAAAGTGACAATACTACGGCATAGGTCTTAGAGATCACTCCTACGGCCTCAGTTCCTTTATCGAAATGGTGTAGAACGTGCCGACGGGTTCTCCATTGAGGTTGGCGGGCTTCCACAAGGGCATCGTCATCACTTGCCGGCGGACTTCGTTCTGGAAAGCCAAGTCCTGCTCGGAACCGGTGGGCATGTTGTTCAGCCACACATCCGAAACAGAACCATCATCATTAACAAAAAGGATGATTTTGACATCGTCAGGCAACTCATTGGCCATGTACGAGTTGTAATCACGTAGCCGCTGTTTCAGCCAATCTGCAGGAGAACCATACATGGCTGGGAATCTTGCCATGCTCTCTGCTGATCCAGTACCATCCCTTTGACCTCTCGCGCTGCTGCAAGGGAATGCCGTTCTCATCGGCGATTTTCTGCCGCACCTCCTTTAAGTATTTGCATCTGTTCTTGCCGGGATTCATTGTTTCAGTGATTATTACGGGGCAAAAATAATAAAAAATGATTAACAAGCCACAAAATCATCGTGCACTTTTTTTAGTGCAATTTTTGCATAAAACTGCACTTTTTTTAGTGCGTATAAAATATTTTTGTATTTTTGCAGGCGGTAATAATAGATTGTTTGATTATGATAGATACAGTTCTTGCGGATTATATGCTTGAGCAACTGAGACTTGTCAGTATGGACTTTGTACGGTATAAGTATTCAGCCATAGATTGGTCTTTGCGAATGGTGGGGTTGGTCGGTCCGCGAGGAGTCGGGAAATCCACCCTTGTGCTTCAGCATATTTTGCAAAACCAAAACAGTCAGAAGGCATTGTACATCTCTGCTGACCGCAGTTACTTCGCGCAACACACACTGGTGGAAGTTGCCGCTGAATTCGTCAAGGAGGGCGGAACCCATCTGTACATTGACGAAATACACAAATATCAGAACTGGTCGAGCGAACTGAAAGAGATATACGATGGTCATCCTTCGCTTCAGGTGATGTTCACAGGCTCGTCCGTGTTGGATCTGCTCAAGGGACAAGCCGATTTGAGCCGTAGAGCCGTGATGTATTCTATGCAAGGACTTTCCTTTCGAGAGTATTTGGAAATGTTCCACGGATTACAATTTCCGATCTATTCTCTTGAAGATGTTATAGCTAACAATGTGGATGATAAAATCTTACCACATCCACTGCCGCTTTTTCGGCAATATCTGCATGATGGATATTATCCATTTAGCAAAGAGGGCGCTTTTCTGTCAAGATTGGATCAGATTGTGGTTCAAACATTGGAGTCGGATATACCGCAGTTTGCCTCCATGTCGGTGGCTACAGGCAGGAAACTGCGCCGATTGATGGCGATTGTGGCACAAAGTGCGCCGTTCAAGCCCGATTATTCAAGTATAGCCAATGCTTTGGGGGTGAGCCGCAATGTGCTGCCCGATTATCTTTTGTATATGGAACGTGCCGGTATGGTTGGCCAACTTCGAGACGAGACTGGCGGGCTGCGGAGCTTGGGCAAGGTGGAGAAAGTATTCGTGGACAATACCAATCTGATGTCTCTTCTTGGAAACAACGAAGCCGAAATCGGCAATATTCGCGAGACGTTCTTCTACAACCAAACACGGGAGGTCTGCGACGTGATTGCCTCCAAAGTGTCGGACTTTGTAATTGGAGAATACACTTTCGAGGTGGGTGGCAGAGGGAAGCAAAGAAAACAAATCAAGGATGTTCCAAACAGCTATGTGGTTAAAGATGACATTGAATATGGATTTGGTCAAACCATTCCGTTATGGACTTTTGGATTGTTGTATTAATTGATTGAAGAAAAAGTATGAAAAAGTCTCTGCACATCAAGGAAAAACTCCGTAAATTCAAGGCCTGGCTGGTGCACATTTTCTCCTCTTGCATCAAATTCTGCCGGGAGAAACTTGACCGTTTCAAGGCGTGGCGGGAGCAGCCCCGTGAGGTTGCCCCGATGATCCAGGAGGAGCACGAGTGCCAGAACTGCCACGACCACTACACCGGCAACTTCTGTCCTCGCTGCGGACAGGCGGCCACGACCGACCGGTTCTCGATGAAAGTGGCGGCGGAGAATTTCGCGGATGCCTACGGTATGGGCGAGCGCGGCATGTTTCGCACCATGCGCGACCTCCTGCTGCGTCCCGGTTATCTGATTCTTGACTATCTTCGGGGAATGAGAGTGTCTTATTTCGCCCCTTTCAAGATGTTCTTTCTGCTCTTTGCCATCTCCACCCTCGTGACTCATGGATTGAATATCAAAGGAGTACGCACCTATGACGAAACGATGACCGTATCCACCGCCCAAAATTCGGATGAGGAGATGACGGCTGAAGAATCGATTGCGGCAGACATGGATGATCTGGAAATAAATGGTGAGCCAGTAAAGGTTTCAGATCGTACCAAAGCCATATTTCATACTATTTTCAGTGAGTTGGAACGCTTCGAGAAACGGTTCCCAAGTATAAACATGCTGTTCGTTCTGATGATTGTATCGGGATTCCTCTATCTTTTCTTCCGGCACTCTCCGAATATTCCGGATATGCACTATTCTGAGTTCTTCATCGCACTGCTCTACACCACCAACATGTACACCATCTACAGTATTGTGTTCGATTTCTTCTGTCTCTCAAAGCTTTCCTCATACGCTATTTTCCTTACCTTGATTCCGCTCAAACAGATGAGCGGCTTTAGCTGGTGGCGTACAGCCTTGAAATCCGTCGCCGCCTTTGTGATTATGGCCTCGCTGCTCGTGCTAGTTATCATAGGGGTTATGTTCGCCATTCATTGGTTTGCGAAGTAGTGGTTTAACACAACTACTAACTGCTAACTGAAAAGGGCGCAGCACCCCTTAGCCACCTCGTAAACCGTAAACCGCACACCGTCACACGCACACCGGCGCGGGCATCAGCTTGGCGCAGTGGTTGATGATGTCGTTGGCGTTGGCAAAGCCGGCATCACAGACCCTTTTGTCCTTGCTGCCATCGTAGCCCATGAACAAATGCATGGTGTCATAGCCTATGTTTACAGAATTAAGTAGCTTGCGGTCACGCTTGCCCGCTGCTTCTTTGTATTTCTCTATGGACGGACGGCCCTTTCCCTTACGCACATGCAATACTGCGTCAAGAGCAATCAGGCACCCGTTCCACAGCGTGTTTCCGGCCATCTTCACATACTTGCTGTCGGTGTAGCTTTTCAGTTCCGGGTCATACTTTGCTTTCTTGATGACCTCTTCCGCGTTGGTCACATATCTTCGGGCTTCTTCAATGGGATCTTTTTTCTCCATATCTTCATTAAAATTCAACGCCGCAAAAATACGATTTTTTTGATACGAATGGTCAAAATAATAAAATATTTTTTACAGAGCATTTTTTTACAATTAACTGTTAATTTTTTGGGGGGCTCCTTTGCGGTCGAATCACCGTTTGCCCGCAGGCCGTCTTGCTGCAAGAAAACATCCTCGTTAGGGGATTCATCGACCGCGAACGTATGCAACCCCTCCGGGGTTGTGGGGAAATCCGTTGCGGCCGATTTCTACAGATATGGAACCTCGAACGAGGTTCTGTCCCTGCAGGACTACCGTTCTATAAGTTCCTTGTGGTTCAGCAGAATGCTCTTCGCCGTGCCTTTCTTGTTGACAAACTCGAACATCGACATCGCATACCAGCCTTCGTAGTCCGGTGCCCAGTAGCGGATGCCCGCCATGCCGTTGGCCTTGCCCCAATTCACCACGTCGGCGTAGATGTTGGCCTGTCCTTGTTGGTCGTGTTTGTAGCCTTTTACCTTCTTGTTCCACCCGGCGAAAGGTCCGTCCATCTTGCCTGACGGGTAGGAGAACTCGCCGATGAAAACCTTCAGACCGCACTTTTTGTTGATTTTCTTAACGGTTTTCTTCAGGAGCCCCTTCTTGCTCAGTGCCATGGACGGGGCACTGGGGTAGTAGCTGATGCCGGCGGTCTCCATCTCGTAGCCGTTGTCTTTCATGAAATTGAAGAACTTTGCGGTGCATCCAGCCGGGAAGACCACGGTGGCGACATGGGTCGAAAATTTCACATTGGAGGCATCGATGCCCAAGTTGGCGTATGCTTGTAAGATTCCCGATTTCACGGCAGCGTATGCTTTGGCGTTGTGCTGCCATACATGCTTCTTGAGCCATCCGCGTGCAAACACCGGAGCAGTGTACTTTTTGAGGGTTCCCGCCTTTGCTAATTTGGGATCCACGGCGGTTTCCAGTCCCATGCTGATGCCGGCGAAACCGAAATTGGCCTCGTTGCCGAGGTTCCAGTTGTTGACGGTGCAGCCGGTGCTGAGGATCGCCTCGCCCACGAAAGTGCCGTATGCTTCCAACACCGTACAGATTTCGTCAAGGGTCAGCTCCTCCCATCTTTTGCCGTTCATCAAGTAGTTGAACTCGGGATATTCATCGAAGCGCGGTGCCTGCTGCTTGTCCATGTCCATGTAGGTGTAGGCGCACATGATTTCCGGATTGATGGGAATGCCCAACTCCGCCGCAATCTGGCACAAGCGGATTCCCTGGTCGAACGTGTGGACGTTGGCATTTTCATCGGCTACCCCGTCCACGACATCCTCGTCGGTCACGTGGCGTTTCGTGGCTATTCTCGTGTACATTTCTGTGGAGCCGAGCTCGCGGTAGATGTTCTGCAACTCTTCAGGAGTAGATGCGGACTTGTCACCAACCATGAAGGAGTAGCCCTTTTCGAATTGGTTGAGCGAGAAGGGACTCAGCGAAAGCGCTACGCGGAAAGGCTCGGAATCCTCTTTGGGGGAAGATTTGGTGCTCCCCGTATATATTCTCGCGACTTGCAGCGGAATGATCTTTGAAGCGTTCAAGGCCTCCAGGATGAACGCTGTCTCCATCTCGGTGCCGTCGATGGTGGCGTAACCCACATATTGCATCTGGTCACCGATGTTGAACATGTCGTGCGAAACGGTCTGTAGAGACGTTTCATAAAACGTCTCTACAGCGGCCATCCCTGTTGACCGCGCGTATTCAAAAATAATGTACATTTGCCCATAATTTTGTGAATGATGAAAAAGATCCCTGTTGAGCTGTATGACCACGAGAATTGTGACGACAAAGTGTGGTACGGGCAGGACCTGTTGGTGAGCCGGAACGTGCAGGACAACGCCGAGTTGCCGAAGTTCGTGAATTGCCAGCAATACGGATTGATTCTGCTGACGGAAGGGGATGCCGAGTATCAGATCAATCTCAAGAAACAGGTTTTGCGTTCTCCCATGTTGTGGTTCGCCTCACCGAACACCGTTTGGGAATTTTCGCAAAGCTCTGCGAGAACTGCGATAAGGGGGTGCCTTGTGGCCGTGTCGGAGAATCTTTTCAAAAAGCTGCAAATCATCACGAGCCATGAGTTGCGGGATTCGGTCACGAAAAAGCCCTTTTTGGAATTGTCGGAAGCAGAGAGGCAGGTGTTTCTATCTTATTTGGATCTGATTTACCATCTTGCGCATCTTTCTTCAAATTACAGAAATGACCAATTGATTTACAGTGTGTTACAATCTTTCTTCCTCTACTTTCTCCATCTTTTTGAGCAAAAGGAAATGGATTCCCGACCTCATAAGAAGCAGTCGCGGAGTGACTACATCTGCGGGGAGTTTGTTCGGTTAACCAAAATATACGCCTCCAAGCAACATTCCATCGGCTTTTATGCTTCCCAGTTGCGTATTTCGGAGAAGTATTTGAGCAACATTGTCAAGCGGGTCACGCAAAAGCCTCCGAGAAAATGGATTGACGAAATCCTTTTGAAGGAGGCCATTTATATGCTATATGACGAGAACAAGTCCATCCAGCAGATCAGCAATGCGCTGAGTTTTTCCTCACCCAGTCTTTTTGGGGTCTTTTTCAAACGCAAAACCGGCATGTCGCCGATGGAGTACAGGAGGATGTTGGGGTAGGGAGCCGATTGACCGCTTTGCCTTCCACTTGTCGATGCCGTAGAGGAAAAACGTGATGATGTTAATGGTGATGAGGTAGAGGATAGAGAGGGGGAAGGAAATATTACACATCACTCGAAAAATATATATAACTACATGTCTTCTATCGAAAGGCCACAGAGAGAAAAAGTGTACTCTCCAAAGGTTTTGGCAGGCAAAGAATCAACTTTCGTCTGCAGTTCTGCAAGGCTGATTTTGCGGGGATTGCGTTTGACTTCGGCTACCATACCAGTGTGATCAAATTCGTTGAGCGCTAACATGTCGATTTCATTTTCTCCTTTGCGGTCCCACCAACTGCCAACCTGTGAGTATCGACCCGTTTCCAACGCCTGCGCCTGAAAATATTGTTCCAGAGTTCTGCCGGTAAATTGCTCATAGTGTTGTCCTATGTTCTGCCGCAGTAACGCCAGTTGTCTGCGCTCGACGAGCGACTGGTAGGGCCACACGAAACGAAACCAAAATCTCAAAAATTGGTCAGATATCTCATAAGCTGTCACTTTGCTGTTGGGTTTGGCAAGCAATGGCTTTAATCGGCTTATCATCAGATAGTTTTTCTCCAAATTCTGCAAATAAACACCCATATCCTTCTGCATAGCACCGTCGATCTCGGAGCGTTTGGTCATGCCACCAGCTATTAATTGCAGAATAGAAAAATACGTGGCACTTTCGTCACTGAACTCCTGATTCATGAGGTCGCGTCCTTCAGTCAGAAAATAGGAGTCTTGACGACATACGTAATTGAGCATTTTCTCTTTCGAGTAGCAGCCCGCATCCATCAGCAATTCTACATATTTGGCTACACCGCCAGTAATCATGTAAAGGCAGAGCAGATCCTCATTTTTGTAGTCGGGACAATGATCGCCGAATATCTTCTTGATAACTCCGATGGAAAAAGGTTGCAGTGTCAATTTCGAGGTGGGACGCCCATACAGGGGCTCATTTTCGTTCTCAAAGATGCGCTTCATCAATGACTGGATGCTGCCGGAGGTGATAAGGTATAGGTGTGAGTCGCGGTGATACCGGTCCCAAAGATCCTGTATCTCGCTGAAAATGGCCGGGTTTACCTTGTATAGTGTTTGGAACTCGTCGAAAATGATGGTGAAATGACGATTCAATGACTCCTTCATAATGACCTCGAACAAGTCTCGAAAGTGGCTGAGAGTGCCGTACACGTGGATGCCCAACTGCTCCTCCAGTGTCTGCTGAAACTTTTGGCACAATACGGCTTCGCTGTCTTTTGAAACGAAGAGGTAGGCATAGTCATAATCTTTCAATGCAGTTGTAATTAGCGTTGTTTTTCCCACTCTCCTACGTCCCATCAGCACCGTAAAAACTGCACTTTTTCTAGACTGTAACTCATTTTCTTTCAGAATATTTATTTCTATTTCCCTGTCATAGAACTTCATAATGTTAATAGTGATTTATATTAATTTGTGTTTACATTTTAAGATGCAAAAATACAAAATTATTTGATATGAGGATAGTGATGAAAAAATATTACTGAAAGCTAAAATTGGAAGCTATGCTCTTCCAAGAAAGAGAGTCTTGAATGTGTAAAAATGCTATCTTTGCGCTTCAATAATTGTATTATGAATACATATCGTATTAGAAAACAGATACATAAGCTCCCAGGCAGGGTGATTCATAAGGTGCCGTTGCCGGAACCGCAGGTCGTGGAGGGCCACGGCGCGCGGGCGAAGATTGGCGAGATCTGCCGGGAGCGCGGATACAAGCAGGTCCTGTTGGTGACCGACAAGACATTGCATGAGCTCGGTTATGAGCAGAAGATGGTGCAGTCGTTGGAAGAGGCTGGGGTAGGGTACACCCTCTTCGCCGACATCAACTCTGAACCGAACATTGCGCTGATTGACGAAGGTCGCAAAATCGCGGTGGAGTGCCAGGCCGAGTGCGTGATCGCCCTCGGAGGAGGCTCGGTGATGGACACCAGCAAGATGATCTCTGCCGGCGTGAAGATGCCCCATCTCAAAACCAAGACCCTGTTGCGCAAGTTCCTGGTGGTGCCGGGCAAAACAGTACCGATGATCACGGTGCCCTCGACGGCAGGTACGGGTGCGGAGGTGACCGTGGGCGCCGTCGTGACCAACGCGCACGGCACGAAGGGTTCCACCGTATTGGTCGGGCTGGACGTGACGCATGTGATCCTCGACAGCGAGCTCACCATCCACGCCCCGCAGCTCGTGACCGCAGCCTGTGGTATGGATGCCCTTAGCCATGTGGTGGAGGGTACGATCGGTGATGTGCTGGTCGATGTGGAAGATGCATACTGTTCCCTGGAAGGGGTGAAGCTGATTCTGCAGCATTTGCCCGTGGTGATGCGCGAACCGGAGAACATCGAGTCGCGCCTGGCGATGTGCCGCGCGGCCATGTACGGCGGCAACGCCATCAACACGCAGCTGGCTGGCTATGTGCACGCCTTTGCCCACAGCATCGGGGCCAAGTACCATGTCCCGCACGGACAAGCCATCACGTTGATGATGTTGCCGGTGTTGCGGTATCAAATGGAAGCATGCCAGCGAAAATATGCGTTGATGGCACGCTACTGCGGCCTGGCGGATGTGCACACCGATGATCGCGAAGCTGCAGAGCGCTTCCTGCAGGCTGTGGAAGAGTTGATTGCTGTCTGTGGATTGGACAACTTGGAATCGCCCGTGAAGCGGGAAGATTACGAGGAACTTACCCACATGATAGCCGCCGACTCCATCAACTACTCCGCCCCGATGACCTTCAGCAACGAAGACATCGAGAAGGTGCTGGAAGCAGTTAGCCGTTGATCGTCACTTTCTGACAATCACACTTCCGCTGCCCTGGTGGGTGGCGAGGATGAGCACCTCGGCGATCTGCACGTGGGCGGGGGCGTTGGCGGCATAGACGGCCACGTCGGCGATGTCGTCGCCGGTGAGCGGTTTGATGCCCTTATAGACGTTGGCGGCGCGTTCGGTGTCGCCGTGGAAACGGGTGTTGCTGAAGTTGGTCTCCACTAAGCCTGGCTTGAGGTTCGTCACGCGCACAGCCGTGTTCGCCACATCAATGCGCAGACCGTCGCTCAGGGTCTTCACGGCAGACTTGGTGGCGCAATATACGTTGCCGTTGGCGTAGGCGGCATCACCGGCCACAGAACCGATGTTGATGATGTGTCCGCGGTCGCGGGCCACCATGCCCGGCACGATGAGGCGGGTCATCGTCAGTAAGCCCTTGATGTTGGTGTCGATCATGGTCTCCCAGTCGTCGAAACTGCCTTCATATTCGGGCTCCAGTCCGAGAGCTAAGCCGGCATTGTTCACCAGCACGTCGATTTCGCTCCACTCCTCCGGCAGCGAGTCGATGGCGCGGGTGGCCGCCTCGCGGTCGCGCACATCAAACGTCAGCGTCAGCACCTGCGTGCCCTTGGCTATCAACTCTTGGCGGATTTCCTCCAAAAGCTGCTCCTTACGACCTGTCAAAATCAACTTGTCGCCGTTCTCGGCGAATTTCCGTGCGCAACCCAAACCAATGCCGCTGGTGGCACCTGTTATCAATACAATCTTATTCATAATCAGTATATTAATTTAGTAATCATTCGATATTTTTTGTGCTACAAAGGTATATAAAAAAACAATATCCACAAATTGGGAATGTCAGTATTATCCGAAGATAGCGTTGCGACCGGTGGTCCGATAGTCTGTGTCAAAAGGCTCCAGATCCAGTACGCGCCTTGGCAATTCCCCACCACATCCCCAATATGCCCAAAAGGGATATGATGAGTGTTTTGCGAATTATTTTGCCTCGCGGAGCGGGAAATGTGATGGTTCCATTTTGCTCCGATACAGAAACGTGTACGCCACCCGACATGGCATCGGCTAATGCCTGTAGCTGGGAAAATGAGGACTGTTCGTCAGGATTCATGATGTATTTGTGAGAAATATTGGACAATTATTTTTGTTATGATTGCAATATGAAATAATTTTATATCTTTGCGGCGTAAATTTAAATCATATTGAAATGTCGCAAGTGTCAATGACTGTGAGGATGGACTCGCAATTGAAAACCATATTTGAAGCGCTGTGCTCAGAATTCGGAATGAGTGTGAATACCGCCTTTAACGTGTTTGCCAGAACTGTAGTGCAGCGAAGGTGTATCCCTTTCGAAATCAGAGCCGATGAGAAGAAAACGGTTGCTGAACGAATGGCTGCATTCTGCAATATGCGGGAATGGGCTGAGAAGGGAAATACCCCTGAACTTGGTTTGGACGAAATAAACGATGAAATTAACAGTGCCAGAACCAAGAAATGAAATATTACGCCGTTTTTGACACCAATGTCTTGGTGTCGGCTATGATTACACATAATTCAGGCTCTGCTACCGTTAGAGTGATAGAACAGGTGGTAAAGGGTCTTCTCATTCCATTGTTCAACAACGAGATTCTATTGGAATATCAAGATGTGCTCAGTCGCAGCAAGTTCAACCTGCGGGAAGAAGACGTCTTGAGTATGCTTGACCTGTTTGTTGATAATGGTTGTTGGGCGGGTAGAGAGGCCGCTGATATCCCATTCCCCGATTCTGATGACATCGTTTTTTACGAAGTGGCCATGTCGAAAGACGATGCCTTTTTAATAACGGGAAACATCCGTCATTTCCCGAAAACTTCAAAAGTCGTCACGCCTGCGGAGATGCTGGAGATTTTGGGAGTGTAGGATGTCGAAAAATCGTATTTTTGCAGCCTTATTACATTATTATGTCATACACCTACGAACAAATCCATGAAATCGTCGCCACCCAGCGCAAATTCTTCCGCACGGGCGCGACACTTCCAGTGAAATGGAGAATAGAGCAGCTCAAGAAGTTGAAAGCGGCGGTCATTGAACATGCCACCGAGTTTGAAGATGCCTTGGTCGCGGACCTCGGACGGAGTAGGGCAGAGGCCTTTCTCTGCGACGTGGGCCCCATCGTGGTGGAAATCAACGAGATGATCCGCGGACTGCGGCGATGGGCGCGGCCCGAGACCCATTTCAGCGGACTAATGTGCTTCCCGAGCATGATTACTAAAGTCTATAAGATGCCCTACGGTGTGTCGTTGGTCATCAGTCCGTTCAACTTCCCCATTCTGCTCACCATCGGCGTGGTGGCGGCGGCGATGTGTGGCGGCAACACGGTGGTCATCAAAACCAGCAGCAAGTCAAGTGCTTGCACCGCCGTGATGAAACGCTTCTTCGCGGCGGTCTTCCCGCCCGAGTACGTCACCCTCATCGATGGTGGTCACGACGTGGCGGACCTGTGCCTCGCGCAACGTTTCGACAAAATCTTCTATACCGGCTCGCCCTCCGTGGGCAAGCACGTGATGGCGGAGGCGGCCAAGAACCTCACGCCTGTGGCATTGGAGCTGGGCGGCGAGACCGGCAACTGGTGTGTGGTGCGCCAAGATGCCGACCTCAAGGACGCGGCCCGCAAGATCGCTTTCTTCAAACTGCTCAACGCCGGACAGATCTGTATCAATATCAACCAGATAGCAGTGGCGAAAGAGGTGGCGGAACCCTTCTTGGAGGAGCTGAAGAAGGCTTTCACGAAGCAGATCGGCGAGAATCCACTTATGAACGAAGAATACCCCAAACTCATCACGGAGGCCGCTTACGACAAGTGTGCGAAATTGGCAGATGAGTACCGCGACCGCATTGTTTATGGCGGCGTGGGCGACAGGGAGAGTTGCAAATATGCGCCTACGATTATTTATCCGGTGAACCAAGACGAGCACATCGTGCAGCACGAGCTATTCTGTCCGCTGCTGCCCGTGGTGCCCTTCGAAGATGCGGAGGTCGATACGCTGATGGAGATGATTGCCGAGCGCGAGCATCCGTTGGCGATGTATCTGTTCACCAAGGATATGAAGTGGGCGAACCGCACCATGCAGACGCAGCAATATGGCGGCGGCTGCATCAACGAGGTGTGCATCCACCTGATGGTCAAGGGCGTCCCGTTCAACGGCACGGGCCATTCCGGCATGGGCGCCTACCACGGCGAGTGGGGCTTCCGTGAGTTTACCCACCCGCAGACCGTCCTCAAAGGCAGCACGCGCTTCAACCTCCCCCTGCGCGAGCACCCCTACAGCGGCAAGGCTGGAGAGTGGAAGATGAAGTTGCTGAAGTGGTTTGAGAGGTGATGAATGGCCCGGCAGACCTGACGGCCTGCAGGGTGATGCGGACATTATTATTGTCCAGAGTCCTTAAAATGGTATGCAATAAGTTATGACTCAATAGGTTCTCCCTCTTCAACCCACAACTCTGAATCCGAAGAAGTATCGCTTGGTATGGTGTCCGAAGGTTCATCAATGGGTTCAAAAAGTCCTAGTAGCACTTCTCCGTCTGGATATGGGAATTCGGATTGGCCGGGCGCAGGCGGAACTTCTTGGTCTGTTGAATCTTCTGTGACCTGCGGGGTGGCAGCCTCCGTGGTCATTTCGGAGGATGTACTCTCTTCGGGAGCGGTGTCGGGAGTTTGCTGATGATGGCAGCCGCTCATCATCAAGGCGGAGACGGCGATGCCAGCCACCGTGACGGCCTTCCCGAGACTCCGGCGTTTGGCCAGCTCCTGCTCAAGGTAGCGCACCTCGTGTTCGCAGTATGGGCACGTGCCTCGGCAGTCGCCCTCGTGCGTGCATTCGCGTGTTTCCAGCGGGATGTCGTTCTCCCGCGCCACACGCTGTCGTACCTCCTTCAAGATTTCGCAAGTTCGTTTTCCTCTGTTCATAATTGTTCGATTTTTGAGTTGCAAAGATATAAAAAATCGGGAAACTATGTCTTGTAGGTGAGCCGATCTATCTGTGTGAATCCTAACTCTCTGACTCTTGCCATGCTCCGTTCGATATCCTTCTCGCTGTTGAACTCGGGAATCAGCGGTACGCGGATGGTTACCGTTGTGGGGTCGGCGTGCTCTGCCAGCCAGCGCAGGTTCTCCCACACCCGACGATTCGATTTTCCCGTGTAGGCCTGGTAGATGTCGTCGTTGGCATCTTTGATGTCGATGATGTAGTGGCTGACAATGGGATGCACCTTTTGCAGGACGGTTGGCGCCACATTCAGCGATGTCTCCAGCGTAATCTTCCAGCGACCTTCGCAGAGCTCGTGAAAACGGCGGAGGAAGTCGGGACGGAGCAGCGGCTCGCCCCCGCCGAAACAGACTCCTCCGCCGGTGGCTACAAAGTAGAGATTGTCGATGAGCAACGCTTGATAAAGCGACTCCGGGGTGTAGTGACGCACGGTCGCTTCGGCATCCAAACATCCGGGGTTCAGACAGTAGCGACAACGCAGCGGACAGCCGTGGAAGGCTGCCAAGGTGGTCACGCCCTCGCCGTCAATCCCGATCCGGTGGCGGTTGATGCCTATGAAAGGCGCTTCTAGAGTGTTCATCTGGTGCCTTTGCCGGAAGGCTATACGATATTAATATTCGTAAATCCTCGTGGTGACCGAGACCTCTTCATCCTCGGTGCCCGGATTCTCAACATCCGTCCATGTGACCTTTACGGGATAGTTGTCTTGGTATTCGTAGGTGAAGGTCTGCTTGTCATATTCATAGCCACTAATACGGGTGGTGATGGTCAGCGGGTTGTTTTTGTTGACAAAGAGATTGGCCACGGCATTGGTGCTCATTTGGGCAAGCTGTCCATAAGTCGGGTTGATCTTGTTGTCATAGGTGAGATCTACCGTCTCGGTTACTGTCCCGATGAATCCGGTATAGCTTACCTCGATGGTCTTCACATTGTTGCCATTCCAGCTCATAGCCATGGTGATTTCTTCTCCTTTGGCATCCTTAGAACATTTCTCCATAGCGGATTTTACGGTAGGGCAAACCTCGGGGATGATGAAATGCAACGGGTTGACGATGGCTGCCTTTTTCCAATCAAAATCGTCCAAGCCGAGATCGAAGTTCATCTTGATCAGACTGATTTTGCTTCCTTTATGTTCGAACTCGTAAGAGCCCACCTCAACCCCATTGGCAGTAACAACGATTTTCTGGATTTTGTTGCCGTCATAAAAGCACTCACTATGAGAAGCGGCATTGTCCATAGCTATCAGGCGATTCTTGTTGTCATAGGTGAACGTGGTGGTGAAGAAGTCCATGCCACTATACTCGTCAATGGACGTAAGCAGGTCGCCGTCCCAGTTCCAAACTGCGGAAAGAGCTTGTAATCCATCTTCAACTTCATAGATTTTCTGAATTTTCTTGGAAGGGTTGTAAACGCCTTCGTGGTCTTTGTTACATGCTGAAAATAAAGCTATTACGGCAATGCAAAGACATAAAATGATACTTTTTTTCATTACGATAGGTTTTTAAGATGATGTGGCAAAAGTACATTTTTTTTGAAATCACCAGGTGATCAGCTCTGGAATATCGCCCACTACATCTATAGAATCAACCAGGTCTGGGTCGCTATTAGGTGTCAATGAAGCCTCCGTGGTTATTTCGTTAAGCGAACTATACGATGGGCCTGGCTTGCAATATCGGGGGAATGTTAAGGGCGGGATCCAGTGGCATCAGCAGGGCGTTGTCCTCTGCTGTGTTGCCGGTGCCTAAGACCAGACTGCTCAGGAAGCGGATTGGGACGGCCTCGGAGGAGAAGCCTATCCTGCGGTAGTAGTCGGCGAGGTGCTGGCTGGCGGGGATGAGTGCCACAGCCGACAGATGCAGTTCCCGGCAGCGTTCTATGGCTTGGCGTACAAGTTGTTCGGCAATGCCTCTATGGCGATACTCCGGCAACGTGGCGATGGCGTACAGGTAGCCGATTCTTCCGATCTCCGTTTCACAGACGATCAGGAAACAAGTGGCCACGACTCGATCCGACTCTGTGTGCAGGAAAGCATTCTCTCTCAGGTAGTGACGTGCCAAAAAAGAGTGTACGAAGGCAGGCTCGTCTTCAAAACAACGTGTCCAGACATCCACCATCTCTAGCTGTGTCTTGTCCATCATGATGGCGATGTGCTTTTTCTCCATTCGGACGGGATGGTAGGACTCTTTGGATTTGCGCAGGCCCGAAAGCCCTAAATCCTCTTCTCTGTCAAGATATCGGTACTGGGAGGGAAGGTGCTGGGCAAACAATTGTGCCATCATCGGATATACACCCTCGTAACGGGTATCTGCCTTCTCAATATGGATGCAGAAGGTCTCTTCGTTGAGGGGAGAGCCGTAAGTGAAGGCGATGGGCTTGCCCGACGACAAGAGCACTCCGCCGAGGATGCCCAGTGCCTCCATGTTGTCAAAAGCTTTTTTGATGACCGTTCTTTCGGCCTCTGCCTGTGGGGAATCTTCTCCCCTTATGCTTTGCCACTCCTGATCCAGCCGTAGGCAGTCGTCGAACCATTTTGCAGAGAGAGGCTCGTAGGAGTATTCATAGGTCTTTTGGAATTTGTTGACATGGTTGCGCTTGGCAGCCAGCTTCTTGCCGTTGAAAGACTGGAAACGAGCGGTCTCGTACAAATAGTCGTCATAATCGCGGTTATGGTCAATGCCCCATTGGCCGGGATAGTGCGCTTGGAGCCAATCGACCTCTTCTTCAGACAGGTTGATGAGCGTGAGGGGCTCCTTCTGGTCTTCCTGCAGTTGCGCCAACAAAGCGGAAAGCCGTTCACTGCGGATGTCTGGGAGAATCATATAGCCCGTCCGATGTTCTCCGTAGATGAGGCAGCGTATCACCAGACGGTCTTCCAGCACGGTCCAATGGTTGTGGTAGAAGTCTTGCCAGCAGAAGAGGTTCGTGAACGACTGATCGCAGATACGGCCACCCATGGGCAAATATTGCCGGAAAAGGTCTTTGTCTTGAACCTGAAACTGATGAAAGACACTCGACATGACTATTGCTTGATGATTTTGACCCTGACTTGATGGTTGACGATGAGAATATAGAGGCCGTTGGCAACGGCGGAGAGGTCCAGAGTCTGTTGATTGCTTTGCAGCAGACAGCGGCCGGAGAGGTCATAAAGCTCCAGGGATGAGATGTCGTTCTGGGGTAGGGTGGAGGTGCAGTGGACTATGCCGGAGGTGGGGTTTGGATAAAGGATTATATCCGTTTCGGAGAGGATTGTGATGCCGGAACCGTGCGGCATGGGCACACTGCCCAGGAAAAGGGATACGCCGCCGGCATAGTTGCCGACGAGGAGGTCTGGCAGATTGTCGCCATCCAGCAGACCAATAGCAACTCCGCTTCGGATTCCCTCGCGTATTCTTTTTGCCTCTCCGGCGATGGTCTCTGCCAGACTGAACTCCGACAGCGTGAAGGCGCCGTCCAGATTGTCGTCGATGTGGGTGTAGTAGCGGACTTGTCCCTGCTCACAGCCGCAGAACAGGACGGTGCCCCGTTGCGGGTCCCGGTAAAAACAGGGGACGCTGTGCCCAAAATAGGAGAGGTCATAGTCGCGGACATCCACCTGCCCTAACGTGTCAGTGATCCGTTCAAAGTCCATGATGCCACAAATGCCGATGTTTCGGTAGTGGCTGATAAGACCGCGGCGGTTTCCTATCAACAGGTCGGCGCGTCCGTCCATGTCCAAGTCGAAGAGCTGGGGTGTGCTATACTCCCCGACATCGATATCCTTGTAATGACTTGTGATGATGCCTTCGCCGGAATCGATACGCAAGCGCGGTATCCATAGCAGCGTGCCGTCCTCGTTGCCGCAGAGCATGTCGGTCAGACCATCGCCGTCCACGTCGCCAAAGGTGGGGTGCAGGGCGTGGTAACCTTCCTGTCGTAAATGTCCGAAATCATCATCCTCCAGCTGAAAGACTGGCAGCGCGCTACTGCCGACATTGTGGTAATAGCGGATGGAAGAAGAGAAGTCGCTGGTGAGAAAGCCATTGACAATTCGAGCACTGTCAAACTGCCCATAGTTGGCTAGGAAGAGGTCAGGGAGCCCGTCCCCGTCCCAGTCGTAAAGGACTGGCCGGCAGCCACTGCCCATGTCTAGCATCTCGCCTTGCAGGAAGTCTTTCTGGGTGAGGGTGTATTGTTGTAATAAGGTGTCGAAGTCGTAGCGCCATACACTCTGTATGTCCTGTGATTTGGTTAAAGAAGGGTCGGAGGGGGAGATTAGCAAGGAAGGATGGGGCTCTCCATCCAACTGAACCAGTGCAGGGGCAGGCATGGAGTAGAGATGAACAGGGGCATTGGACGGGAAGAGGGTGTCTTGATAGTCCATGTGCGCGTCAGAATCACTGCCTCCATTGTGCAGAAAGATGAGATGCGGGGAGTCCATGTCGCCGACTAACAGGTCGTGGGTGCCGTCGCCGTCCACATCCAGCCACAACAGAGAAGAGCCGGAGTGTCGCTGCGGCTCGTCGTCCGACTTGTCGCCGCAGTCGGTGAACAAAGTGATCGCGTTGTTGTCGTCCGCTTCTTCAAAATGGCCCCAGCAGCTCTCCTCCAGCCGTAAGTCGAAGGAGCCCGGTGCGGTGGCGTGGTTTCGTAAGAAATGGACGTATTTGCCCAGCACCCAGAAATTGAGGATGTCCATGTGCCCGTCTCCGTCGATGTCGTCCGCCACCAGGTAGTCGTTGGGGGAGGCGTACAGGTTGACATAGCCGTTGTAGTACCAGGCGGGCAGCTGGTCGGTGACGAGCGAGAAGGAGAGGCTGTCTGCAGAGGTGTTGCGAAAGACGCGGATGCCTGCCAGTCCATAGGTGAAGAGGTCGTGGCGTCCGTCCCCGTCAAAGTCTTTGCAGAAGGCCCAGTCGTGCAGGTCAGGGAAGCGGTGGACATACTGCGGAGCATAGTGATAGTGCCCGTTTTGCAGGAGAAAAGGGAGGATGCGGTTGCCGTGCTTCTCAAAGGCTACCAGATCGTTGACACCGTCCAGATTTAGGTCTATGGGGGAGAAAAAGACGGAGTTCATGCCGCCCGTCCAGGGCTGTGCCAAGGTGTCGTCACCTTGATATACGACAATATGGGATGCGCGGGTGAACCCGTAGTCGAAAAGCGTGTTTTGGGAGTGCGCGGTGACCATGATGAGGCAGAGACACAGCGCAATGAAAGACCGTGTTTCCATACTCTATCTGACGCGTAACCGTTGTCCTTCCCGGATGAAGTCGCTGCGCAGATGGTTGAGTTTTTTCAGTTTGGAGACCGTGGTATGGTATTTCTGGGCGATCCTGCCAAGGTTGTCACCCTTGCGGACCCTGTAATAGACGGCGCTGCTGGCAGGTTTTTGGGTCTGGGCTATCTGGCTGGGCTCCGTCTTGGTCGGATTAGGACTGGAGACGGTGTAGCCGGAGATATAGATGGTGTCGTGCTTCAGCGTGTAGTTGTCGAAATCGATGAGTCGGTTGGGGTTGATGTCGTTGCCCAAGTAGCGGGTCTCGAAGTGCAGGTGGGAGCCGAAGCTACGGCCCGTGTTGCCGCCCAGGCCGATGATGTCGCCGGCCTTGACGATCTGGCCGGGATTGACCAGTCGTTTGGAAAGGTGGGCGTAGTAGGTCTCCAGCCCGTTGTCGTGACGGATGACCACCAGGTTGCCGTAGCCTCCGGTGTTATTGCCTTTGGAGATGCGCACCATGCCGTCGAAGGCCGCCGCGATGGGCGTGCCGACAGGAAGTCCAAGGTCCACACCCCGGTGCATGCGGCGATGACGCCAGCCGTAGTTGGAGGTGATCTTGTAGTTGGCAGGATGATGGTATCCCGTAAGAATCAGCGTGTCACGCGGGGCAGAGCCCTGATGACGATAGTGAATCGTGATGATGTCGAAAGTCTGGTAACGGGTAAAGCCCGGCATCCAGTTGAAATAGGTGAACAGCATGCCGTCACCATGGTCGATGTTGTCATAATAATCCTTGTCGTCCGCTTCAAAATTCTGACCGGCCGTGTCGATGGGAATCTGGGGGTCGATATGGGCGGTGTCGTTGATGACGTTGAACTGTATGTGGTCTTCCTGGCTGTATGCGAAACGCTGTGCGACGGTGAATAGGATTAGTAGTACAGTGAAAATTCTTATATAGGCTCTGTGCATGATTTTCTAATGACGTTTTTGAGGTTTAGGACTGTTTCTTCTTTTAGTGCTATGCTTCTTGATATAGTACGTGGTAGTTCTGGAAGTGGAAGCGTTCCAACGGGGACTTTTGGTCTTCTGACGCGTGTAGCGCGGCGCCTTTCTGGTGGTCTGATGCGAGGAAGTACAGGAGGGTGCCATGAGTCCGACAAGGAGAAAGCACCAGACAATCCCGATTATATGGAAACGTTTTCTATTTTTCATAGCTTGATGATTTGTAAGGCTGCAAAGATACACTTTTTTTGATTACGAAGGGACTCGGCCGCCATTATTATCTGTTTTTTATGCCGAAAATTAAAATATTACATTGATAATCAGTATTTTATAAAAAAATCTTTTCAAGATGACGAATGAATGGATAAAAATTGTACTTTTGCCGCCGCTTTGAAGGGATGTTAGCCCAGTCGGTTTAGAGCGCTGCCTCCACACGGCAGAGGTCATTGGTTCGAATCCAATACATCCCACCAGGACAGATGGTTTTGCCATCTGTTTTTTTTTATTTCCCCAGACAAAAAAAACGCCCCCGGGTTGCGGAGGCGTTTTTGAATATAAGGATTTATGATTACTCTTTTGTGAATCTCTGGGTGAAGGTGCCGTTGGCCGTCATGATACGGGCGAAGTAGTTGCCGTTAGCAAGATTGCTGACGTTGATGGTGTTGACGTTGCCCGTCTCCACTTGAACCAGCTGGCCTTGCAGGTTGTAGATCTCGATGCTTTCGATCATCTCGTCGGTTTCGATGTTCAGCATGTTCTGGACGGGGTTCGGGTAGAGTTTGAACTCAGACTCGTTCTCCACAATGCCGGTGCCGTCGCCGACAAATACATTGTCAATCCATACATTGTTGCCATAACCGCTGCGGAATTCAAATTTCAAGATCACAGCCTCCTTGTTGGAGATGCTGGACAGGTCAACCAGTTCGGTGCGCCATTGAGACTCCGTAGGCATATAGCTGGCTGTAGTGGTGGAGGTTACCGTAGCCAAGGTTTGGCCGGATTTGGTGTAGATAGGAGTCCAGTTCTGACCACAGTCAGTGGAGTAGAGCACTCTAAGTCTCTCGGAGTAGTTGGTGCTGTATTGTCTGTAAGCCACGTCGAATTTCAGGACAGGGGTTTGGAAGTTGGAGAGGTTCTTGTAGGGCAGATAGAGCTCGTCGATAGTGCCACTGTCAAAACTGTAGGCGTTAAACACGACGGCGCCGCTATGTGTTGTGCTGAGGCCATAGGCGAACAACAGGTCGTTGGCAACGGACCAGTCTGAAGGGATGCCGCTGTTGAAGTCCTCATTGATGGGTGATGCGTCAGGAGTGACTTGCACGTTGAAGGTGGTGCTTTTGGTGTTCCAGACAGGGTCTGAATCAGCAACGCCGTTCACCTGGTCAACGGTGACGGAGTAGGAGTGCTGGCCACCATCGTTGGTGGAAATCTGCGGCAGGGTGACGGTCTCAATTTGCCACTTGCTGAGGTTGCCGGTCCAGTTGAATGTGGAGGTCTGGCCGTCAAAGTTGAGGATGATGCTGGCAGAGGTCAAAGGATCGTTGCCCAAGTTTTGGAGTCTGAAGGTCGGGTTTATGGTTGCACCACAATAGTACGGGGGGTGGAAACCGTTGACTTCAACGGCTAATGCGTTGTTTGCGAGGTTGTCGTTGAAACCAACAGGGGTAAGGTTGTTGATGGCTGCATACAGATTTGCAGTGGACTTCTGGCCGACTTCAAAAACCAAACGGTTAGGCGAAACCATATAAATGGTAGGAAAATAAGCGATGGAATAGTCATTGTCGAAAGCGGTGGTGTTGGGGGACATTTTTAACGGGATGATAGGATATTCCACACCGTTCAGCCAGTTGCCTTGGGTGGAGTTGCCACCTGCGTCAGCGCCAGTGCCGCTAAGGGATGCATAGTTGCCATTGCTGCCCTCGATACCAATAACACGAAGCTGGTTGGAGCCGTTAGGACCATACTGGGAATAGAGGTTCTCGAAATATCCGGCGGAGTGGAATGACCAGCAGGGACCGCACCAGGTAGCGAACACATCGATGAAGACAGGATAACCGGCATCTGTCCAGTCGTAAAGCACGATGGGCGTGGTGGTGTTGATGGTACCGTCAGTCTTGTTGATTTCATAGCCGGTGAAGGCCGGAGCGTAGCTTAAGTTCGGCAGCTGTGCAAAAGCCAGGGTGGCGAAAGCACACATGCAAAAGAGTAGAGATAATTTTTTCATAATGGTTTTAATTGATAAATGAATAATGTAATTGCGTTTTTTATGAAAGCGCAAAAATATAAAAAGAAATGGAAAATGCAATGATTGTCGAAAAAAAAAATCAATCCTCAGGATTCAGGAGATGCCAGGCTTTTTCAGAGGCCAGCTGCTCTGCCTGTTTGATGGACAGGCCGTCGCTTTCGGCTATCATTTCCTCGCCTATAAAGATCTGGGAGTGGAAGTTGTGCTTCTGGGAGTCGTTGGCCGTATCGTTCTGGAAACGGATCTTTTTCTTGTGTTTCTGGGCCCAGATGAACATTTGGCTCTTATAGTCATTCTCCTCCTCTTTGATGCTTTCAATATCGAGATGGGTGAGGAAGATATGCTGGATGAGGATCTTGTAGGTCTTCTTGAAGCCGTGGTCAAGATAGATGGCGCCGATGACGGCTTCCAGGGCGTTGCCGTCGATGCTGCCTCCGGAGATGTTGGCGCCGGTGCGGATCATCTCATGAAGTCCGAGTTTGATGGCCAGCTTGTTGAGGCGGGCGCGGTTGACGAGTTTGGAGCGGAGCTGGGTGAGCTCCCCCTCCTTGGCCAGCGGGTATTTGTGGAACAGATAGTCGGCAATGACGGTGCTCAGCACGGTGTCGCCAAGGTATTCCAGGCGCTCGTTGTTGAACTTGCGGAACTGTTTGTCGTTGCTGGCTGAGGAGCGATGGGTGAGGGCTATCTTGTATGGTTCGATATTGTGAATGCGCACCCCGAAGATGTTCTTGAAATAGCACCGTATTTCTTTGTCGGAGTGATTCATAAGCTCTAGGCTGTATAGCGTTTGTAGAGGAGGGAGACGTTGTGGCCTCCGAATCCGAAGGAGTTGGACAGCACGACGTTGATGGGGCGCTGCACAGGACCGTTGGCGCAGAAGTTCCATTCCGGGGAGATGCGCTCGTCGAGATGCATCAAGTTCACGGTCGGGTGTACGATGTTGTGCTGGATGGACTTAAGGATGGCCACGGTCTCGATGGCGGGGCCTGCGCCGAGCAGGTGGCCGGTCATGGACTTGGTGGAGTTGAGCAGCAGCTTGCTGGCGTGTTCGCCGAAGGTGTGCTGGATGGCGACGCATTCGGAGAGGTCGCCTTGTGGGGTCGAGGTGCCGTGCATGTTGATATAGTCCACCTCTTCGGGTTTGATGTTGGCGTCTTGCATGGCGAGGCGCATGGAGGTGCTGGCGCTGATGCCGTCGGGCGCGGGGGCGGTGATGTGGAAGGTGTCGGCTGTCATGCCGACGCCGCCCAGTTCGCCGTAGATCTTGGCGCCGCGGGCCAGGGCGTGGTCCAGTCGCTCCAGGATGAGCGTCGCGGCGCCTTCGCCCATGACAAAGCCGTCACGGTCGCGGTCGAAGGGCCGGGAGGCATGCAGATAGTCGTCGTTGCGCGTCGAGAGGGCGTGCATCGCGTTGAAACCGCCGATGGCCGTCTCGTTGATGCTCGCCTCTGTGCCGCCCGTGACGATGATGTCCGCCTTGCCCAACTGGATGAGATGCATCGCGTCCCCGATGGCATTCGCCGCCGAGGCGCACGCCGCCGAGGTGATGTAGTTGGGACCTCTGAAACCATATTTCAGGGAGATGTGGCCCGAGATCACGTCCCCCAAGACCTTGATGAGCAGGTAGGGACTGAAACGCGGGGTGCGGTCGCTGTCCACAAAGGCAATCGCACTGTCCATCATCGAGGTGAACCCCCCGATGCCGGATCCAAAGATGACTCCGATGCGCTCCTTGTTGACCTTCTCCAAGTCAAGCCCCGAGTCGGCAATGGCCTCCATGGTGCTGACCATCGCGAACTGGGCACAAGGATCCATACGCAACAAAGTCTTGTGCGGGATGAAGTCCGTCACATTCAAGTTCTTGACTTCGCACGCAAAACGGGTTGCGAACTTCTCCGGATCAAAATGAGTAATGGGCCCCACGCCTAAAGTACCCTTTAGTAATGCAGCCCAATACTCATCAACGTTATTTCCGATGGGGGTTATCGCCCCCATGCCGGTAATAACTACTCGTTGAAGTTCCATAAAGAAACAGTGGTATTATTTCTCAGCAACTAATTTTTCAATGGCATTGATGGCATCACCAACCGTGATGATGTTTTCCATTTCCTCTTGCGGCATCTTGATGCCGAAAGCATTCTCAAAATCCAATACCAATTCTGCGGTGTCCAAAGAATCCGCACCTAAATCATCGGAGAAACTTTTTTCCGGCGTTACCTCAGCTGGGTTTACACTCAGTTTGTCGGCAATGATGGATTGTACTTTTTCTAAAATTTCTGACATAATAATAGTTTTTAAATTTGGCGGCAAAAATACAATTATTTTTAATATGCTCGTTTTTTTGTGTTTGTAGGAGCCTGAAAAAGGGTGCAATTAGCCGAAATTTCTTTTATTGATTTGAAAACTAGAATGTTATACAGAATAGCCTGCCTGCTTTTTTCGCTGTCTGCCTCTCTCTTCCCAAGGTTCGTACATACCGTTTTTTTGTGCCTGTTTGGAGAACACATCCCGCAACAACGCAAAGGTCGTGCCAAACTATGTGTTTGGATGAAAATCACCTGTTGCCTGCTTTATTCTCCTTTTTTTTCTGCCATAATAAGTGGCGGGAAAGGGAAAAAATGTCAGTATGAGCGTTTCTTAATCGAGAAAAATTCAACATATCTACTTGATTATAAGAATGATGAAAAAATATTCAAAAAAATATCCCCATAAGTGGCGCGGGATATTGAAAAAAGTCTATTTTTGCAGCCGCAAACAACACGAGTTCTTTGACTAAAATATGCCGATATAGCTCAGTTGGTAGAGCAGCTGATTTGTAATCAGCCGGTCGTGGGTTCAAGTCCCTCTATCGGCTCACAGCATAGGCATAAAAAAAATATTGTTGGGAGAGTTCCAGAGCGGTCAAATGGGACAGACTGTAAATCTGCTGGCTAAGCCTTCGGAGGTTCGAATCCTTCCTCTCCCACTTGTTTTTTATGCGGAAGTAGCTCATTTGGCAGAGCGACAGCCTTCCAAGCTGTAGGTGGCGGGTTCGAGCCCCGTTTTCCGCTCCCATTTTTTCATATCATTCATTTCATTAAATCATAATTGTGTTTGTTTTTGGAGTGCAGCAATGCACTCCTTTTTTGTTATTGCCGGTCTCCGTAATTTTTGCTATTTTTGCCGCGCCATATAAATATATTGTATGCATCCTGATTATATCTTGAAGAAACTGGAAGGGAGAAAGGTGATCATCCTCGGCTATGGCCGCGAGGGCAGCTCTTCCTATCATTTCCTGCGTCGTCATTTCCCCACGATGCCTGTCACCGTTGCCGACAAAAGCGACAAGTTGCTTCAGGAGAAAGATTTCCAAGATGACCCGAATGTGACGCTCATCACCGGCGAAGCTTACGACCGGAACCTGAACGATTACGACCTTATCCTAAAATCCCCGGGCATCAGTTTCAACAAGCTCGACTATCTGGTGGAATCCGAAAAGATCTCATCCCAGACAGACCTTTTCCTGCAGGCTTTCCATGCCCAGGTGGTGGGAGTGACCGGCACCAAGGGCAAGAGCACCACCTCTTCGCTCATCTACCATCTTTTCCACGAGGCGGGTCGCGAGACGGTCCTGGCCGGCAATATCGGAGTGCCGCTCTTTGACGTGGTGGAAAAGATGACCCCCCAGACGGTGGTGGTGGCGGAACTGTCGGCACACCAACTCGAGTTCATCCATCGCTCCCCTGACTATGCCGTCCTCCTCAACATCTATCAGGAACATCTCGACCATTTCAACTCCTTCAACAACTATCAGATTGCCAAAATCAACATCGCCCGCTTCCAGGAGGAACGCCAGTTCTTTGTCTATAATGGTGACGATTATCTGATTCCGAATCTGATACAATCTTACGACCTGAACCGAGACCGTGTCATCTTCGGCACGCAGCACCATGCGGGTATCCATGCCTTGTGCGACGACCATGTGGTCCGTTTTTACAATGGCAGCACCCTGTTGGATGAGTACGACCTGAAGGAGCACACCCATCTGCCGGGGCGTCATAACTATTTCAACATCATGGCTGCTGTGGCTGTGGCGCGTCATTTCGGTCTCTCCCACGAGGAAATCCTGCAAGGCCTCTCCTCGTTCCGCGGTCTTCCGCACCGCTTGGAGATGGTGGGCAAATATCAGGACATCATCTTTTACAACGACAGCATCTCCACGATTCCCGAGGCTGCCATCGCCGCCGTCAAGGCTCTGCGCAAGGTCGATACGCTCATCCTGGGCGGCTTTGACCGGGGTATTGACTATACAGGGCTGATAGACTATTTGGGTGAGAATCCCGTTCGCAACATCGCCTTTACCGGTCCCGCGGGCGAGCGCATCCTCTCCGAGTGGCAGGCCACCGCGCTGCCCTTGCCAGAACATTATATCCTGGAGGAAGACTACCGCAAGATCGTGGCCTTCGCCTTTGAACACACCGCCCCCAACAAGGTGGTGCTGCTGTCGCCTGCCGCCGCCAGCTATAACCAATTCAAGAATTTCGAGGAACGGGGCGACCTGTTCAAACAATATATAGTAGAATACGCTAAAGACCATAACCTATGAAGAAACTACTCTTTGTGGCCTTGATGTTCCCGGTCATGATGGGAGCCTGCCAACAGAAGAACACCCCAGCGACGGAGCCTTCGGATCCGGTTGCCGCCGCTGCCACTAACAATGTATACGCCACTTCTGATGATGAAGGTGAATCCATGCTGGAAGAGGATCTGTCTGGCAAGGTCATCTCTTTGACGGCCAGAGAGTTCAAAGAGAGGATTTTGGAAATGAACGACACGCAGGGCTACCGCTATAAAGGACAAACCCCATGTGTGGTCGATTTCTATGCCAACTGGTGCCGTCCCTGCATGAACTTCAAGCCGACTTTCCACAAACTGTCGGAACAGTATAAAGGAAAAGTGATCTTTTATCAGGTGGATGTGGACAAGGCTCAGGAGATATGCGCCCTGTTCGGCATCCAGAGTGTGCCGACCTTCATCTTCTTCGGGAAGGATACCCAGCCCATGAAGATGGTCGGGGCTCCTTCGGAACAGGAGATGGTCAAAGCCTTGGAAGATTTCTTAGCACAGTAGTCCTTGAAGCGTCTCTTGCTGGTTTCGATATGCTGGATGACAGTCGCCGCGGCTTGTGCCCAGACCGACTGCGATGCGGTGTTGTCACAACTCTCGCGTTGGGAGGAGCGTATCGGTCAGCTGACAGAGGATGACCCGGAGTTGATCGCCCTGCACTATCTCTTCTTGCAGGACATCCAACGGGATTTGTATTATTTGCGGAATCGACAGCTGCCGACCCTGGTCGATTGTCCCGACAAAGACTACTATCAGCTGCGGGCGGCCTATCAGCGGGTCAAGTATAAGGCTGATGCTAAAGATGTCAAGCTGAAGAACCTGCGTGATCATGTGGACGACATTTTCTATCAGAAGGCTGCGGAAGAGTTGTATTATAATGCGCTCACCCAGTGCCATTATTTTTTGGACAGAGCCTTGCAGTACAACCCGCTCCATGCCGATGCCTTGCTGATGAAGGCCCAGCTGCAGCTTCGGGAAGAGCAATTCGACGAAGCGGTGGAGACCATCCATGTCATCTATACCAAGACAGTGCTGACGGAAGAACAGGAGCGTCGGGTGTCGGACTTCACTTTGGAGCTTTATGAACAGATGTACAACAAGGGGCAGTGGCTGGTGCAGCAGGGACGTGCCGCCGAGGCGTTGGAGGTGTTCCAGACGTTGGAACATTTCTGCAACAATATGCCCAGTGGCTACTGCAACGACGATTACTATAGAGGTATATTAGTCTCCCGCGAGGGGGTCTATGAGTCCTACATCTCCATTGCCAAGGCTGCCGAACAGCGCCATAACTATGAGATGGCCAAGAAGTTCTACCATTATGCGGAAGAATATAAAAGGCAGATCGAACAACGGTGAGAGTTGTCAGTTGTCAGTTATCAGTTGTCAGTTATCAGTTGTCAGTTAGGAGTTTGAAGTTAGAAGTTATGAGTTATTAGCTAATAGCCAACGGCCAATGGCTAATGACCAACCTCAGAATCCTGCGAATGGCATAAAGATTGGCGGGAGCAGCAGGAGGAAGCCGATGACGATGAGGACCAGCAGGAATTTCCAGATGAACTTGAACCATTGTGCGTAGGGGATACGCGCCACGCCGAGTACGGCAATGAGGACGCCGGAGGTCGGGGTGATCATATTGGTGAAGCCGTCGCCGAACTGGAAGGCCAGCACGGTCAGCTGTCGCGACACGCCCATCAGGTCGGACCACTCGGCCATCATGGGGATGGTGAGGGCGGCCTTGGCGGAGCCTGACGGGATGATCAGGTTCAGCAGGTTTTGTACGACGTACATGGAGGCGGTGGTGCCGATGCGCCCCGCGTTGCCCATGCCCTGCGAGATGGCGTACAAGAGGGTGTCGATGACCTTGCCGTCTTCGAGGATGACGATGATGCCGCCGGCGAGCCCGACGATCAAGGCGGCGACCATGATGTCCTTGCAGCCCTCCAAGAAGAGCCTTGTCACCTTGTCGAAGCGGAAGCCGTAGGCGATGCCCACGCTGATGCCCATGGCGAAGAATAGTCCAGCGATCTCCATCACATACCAGCCGTAGCCAAGCACGCCGACCACCAGACAGGTGATGGTGAGCAACAATAAAGTGAGGATGAAGTGGTGCACTGACTTGCGGGCGGCAAAGGATCCTAACAGGATGAAGATGCCGGCAATGACAGGCCACAGCACCAGCTGATGTGCCGTGGAGCCTAACGTGATAGTCGTTTGCGGCATCCGGATGGCACAGAAGAGCATGATGGCGCTGAGGATGGCAAAGACGATCCAGACACGTGTGGTGGAGGGCGTCAGCTCCTGGGTGACGGCTTCCGAAGAGGCTTTGTCGCGCCAGTATTGGTCCAGCTCGTACATCAGTGAGCGCTCCGGGTTTTTCTTAACATGGTGCGCATACAGCAGGGTGAAGGTGATGCCGATGACGGTCAGCAGCACCCAGCAGAGGAAGCGGTAGCCGATGCCGGAGAAGGTGGGCAGTCCCGACAGGCCCTGGGCGATGCCGATGGTGAAGGGGTTGAGCATGGCGCCGGCGAAGCCGATATGGGCCGCCACATAGCACATCAGCACGCCTGTGATGGAGTCGTAGCCCATGGAGATGGCCAAGGGCACGAAGATGCCGATGAAGGCGATGGTCTCCTCACTCATGCCGAAGACCGAGCCGAAGAGGCTGAAGACGATCATGATGGAGATGATGAGGATGTTGTCCACCCCGACCGCTCGGAAGAACTTGTATTTCTGTATCTTCTGGGTCTTCTCCAGGAAGAGGAAGATGCCCTTGTTGATGGCGTTGGTCTCGTTCATGATCCAGAAGGCGCCCCCGATCATCAAGATGAAGACGATGATGTGGGCGGTGCGCTGGAAGCCGCTGAAGAAGGCGGTGAAGACTTGCCACGTCTGGGGCTGGCTCTCCACGCGGTGGTAGGAGTTCTCTACCACGATGTTGCGTTCGTGGCCGTCCACATTGACGGTCTGGCGGTCGAACTCGCCTCCCGGGATGATCCAGGTGAGCGCGGCGCAGACCACGATGATGGCGAAGACGATGGTGAAGGTGTGCGGTATGTTCAGTTTCTTGCGCATGGCAGGGAGGGTTTTCTAGTTGAACTTCTTGAGATCCTTGACCTTGTAGCTGCCGAAGGGCCAGTGCTGGATGTTGGGGGCGTAATAGGTCTCGTCAATCTGGAGGAACCGTTTTTCGAAGACGAACTCGCGGATGAAGTCCAGGATGATGTCAGCCTCATAGACATGTCGGCCGGCAGCCTCATGGCCGAGGTCTTTGTAGCGTTTGATGTGGTAGGGGTAGTCGTATTTCTCAAACTGTTTGGCCAGGGCGTCGCTGCCGAACATGCCGAGGTTGAAGAACTGGATCTTGCCGTAGGGCACCAGATGGTCGTCCATGCCGTGACAGAGCAGGGTGGGGGCGGGCGCTCCCTCCCGATATCGGATCTTGCCGTGGTTGGAGAAAATGCCGCCGGCGAAAGAGAGTACGCCGGCATAGCGGAACGTGTCGGGCAGCTGGATGTCGAAGGGCGCCTCGTTGTGCAGATAGTAGTCGGCCTGCAAGACGGTGATGGCCCCGGCACTGCTGCCACAGGTGATGATATAGTCCGGGTTGATGGTGCAATGGCCTACCGTCAGCTTGTTGCGGAGGATATAGCCAGTGGCCGCCAAGAGATCCTCGGCGGCCATGTCTATGGCGTTCTGGAAATTCCGCATGCCCGAGATGACACCCAGGTCCTTTTTCCCCTTGAGGCCGAGCCGATAGTCGATGGAGATGATGACAAAGCCCTCTTTCAGCAGGTAAGGAGCAATGTGCGCCATGCTCTCGGTCCGCTCGCCGCCGATGAAGCCTCCACTGTGCACGTAGAGGAAGCAGGCGTGCTGTTCGTTCTGCGTCTCGGGCAGGTAGATGTCCATGTAGAGGGCCGAGTCCCGGGTGACGAAGACCTCCGTGGCGTAAGGCGTTTGGGGTATGGAGGGCAGTAGCTTCTCATATAGCAGAGAGTCCTGCGCCAGCAACGACAGCGTGGCGGCCAGCATCAGGCATAGGAGGAACAATTTCTTCATTGCAGCATGATTTAACAAAGCCGCAAAGATACAATTTTTTGAGGAACAGGGGAGGGAGGAGTGAAGAGTTAAAAGTGAAGAGTTAAAAGTTAAGAGTTAAGAGTTAAAAGTTGAGAGAGAGATAATAGTTGATAGATAATAGATAATAGATAATAGTTGGGGGAAGGAAGGTATATGCCTGAAAGGTCATGCTGGCATGTTAATCTTTTACGCAACGTACTGACTTGGCGACGTTGTAGTTGGACGAGAGTCTGAGCACGAGCGGACTGTCGTAGTGGACCCAGCGGTCCCAAGAGGAGTTGAAGCTGTTAGCGGTGGCGGTCCAGAAGAAGGCCGTGGCACCGAAACTCCCCCAGGCGTGATCTTGGAACTTGCCGGCAGGGACAGCGGAGAACCCCGTTGCATTGTTGGCATCCGGGTTGTTCCCGACATGGCCTTCGTGATAGGAGGGGGCTTCGTTCCAGCCTACCGTGGAAGCCAATGCCTTGCCGATATATCTGTTGTCGTCGCCATATACATAGTCGCTCTGACTGCCAACATACTCTTCCAGCTGCGTCCATTCGGCATCAGAAGGCACATGCCATCCTTCTGGGCAGAGACCTTTCTCATTATCCACTGCTTTCCAGTTGTAATAGAGTCCGTGCGTCTTTTCGTCGTAGGCGGCAAATTCTTGTGTGGTGGGCTGGTAGAAGAGCGGGTCGTGGGCGCTGATGTTGTCGGTGCCCTGCTCGATGGCGCTGCCGTCACGGTAATGCTTGGTGCGCAGGTTGGTCTGCATCCACACCTGGTCACCCAGCTTTACAGCGTCATATTTGTTGCCGTCCACATCGGTCACGGCATTGCGGATGATCTTGCCGTTTTGTCCGCCGCCATGGTTACAAGCGGAGAAGGTGATGACGAAAAGAAGAGCCATCAAAGGGATCAAATAGTAATGCTTTTTCATAGGGAAATGTTTTTTATTTGCGGACACACAAGAAAAACAATGTCAGCGACCGCGATGTCCGATTGACGACAGCTGACATCAGATAAGACGAATTTTTAGGGGTGATTGTTGCAGTGGTTGATAATTTTTGCAACAAAAAAACACGGATCACGGGAGTTGCGTGGAGAAAATCCGTGCAGATCCGCGTGATCCGTGGAGAAATACAGAGGGCCCTTGAAGCCGATGCTCTATTGCTTCATGACCTTGGTGGTGACGACACCGTCGGTGGTGACGATGCGCACATGATAGAGACCGGTGGCGTAGCCCGACAGGTCGAGGGTTGTCTCTGTGTCGTTGACGCTCATGGTGCCAACCAACTTGCCGAAGGTGTCGTACATAGCCACGGTCTTGATAAGAGTACCGTTGGTGCTCAGGTGGCACGTGCTGGTGGTCGGGTTGGGATAGACCGTGCAGAGGATGTTCACATCCTGGATGCCGGTGTGCGTCATCGTAGCCATGGCGCTGTTGACCATGCCCTCTTTGATGGCGATGGCCTTGACGGTGAACTCGCCGCCGTCATGGGTGATAGCCGCGGTGTAGAGCGTGGCGTTCTCGTCGGGCGTGGTGCCGTCGAGTGTATAGTAGATATTGGCGTCTGCCGTGGCGCAGGTGATGGCTACCGTCACGTTGCCGTCGCCGTTGTCGGTGATGGTGATGACCGGCGTGGCCACGGTGTCTTCCGTGACAGTCACGAAGGTGATGTCGTCATTGTCGCGCGGGGCGATCTGGTAGTTGCCGTCATATTGCAGCACGAAGCCAGTCACGTCGGCATGTTGTCCGGCTGGGATGGTCAGATCCAGTGTCTTGAATACGTTGCGGCACTGCATGATCTCGCCGTTCTGCTCGATGTCGAGGTTGGAGGCGTTGCTGGTGGTGTAGGTGCCGCCATTGGTGAAGACCACATTGCTCAAGGTCACCAGTCTAGACTCGAAGAGATAGTACTGGGCCTCGATGGTCTCGATGTCGGTCAGTACAGGCGTGATGGCGCCCACGTTGGAGGAGGCAGCAGCCGGGTTGGCCAACGGAACCATCTCCACGAGACCGTGGTACAGGGTGTAGGTGCCGCAGATGCCGCCGCTGATGACGTCACCCTCGGCATAGGTGTTGGTGATGTTGCCGTTCTGATTGTAGATGAGCAGTCCGCCCGTGGCATCTTGGATATAGATGTTGTAGCCGTTCTGGAACACAAAGGTGACATCGCCCGTAATCTTGTACGGGGTGGTGTTGGTGGCGGTGCTGGCAGCCTTGAAGGCGGCGATGTTGGCCACCTCTGTCGGGAAGGTGTAAGAGGCGGTAGCCACATTGCTCGGTGTCATGGAGCCGAAGAAGGCGGCCGCCTTGACGGTCGTGTTGGTGCTCACGGTGAAGGGGGCGCTGTAGAGGGTGGAGGTGCTCGTCGGCGTGGTGCCGTCGGTGGTGTAGCGGATCTCCGCACCTGCGGTGGCGCAGGTCATGGTCACCGTCACAGGCTCGATGTAGTTGCCGCTGTTAGGCGTGATGACCGGCATCTCGACGGTCGAGGAGGGAGCGCTCGGATAGCCGAAGATGCTCACACTGTCGATATAGACGCGGGAGGTGCTGGTCGGGGCGGTGGCGGGCAACGCTACCTCGAATTTGAAGCGTACATTGTCGAAGGAGCCGTCGCTGTTGATTTCCAGGTTGTACATGGCCAGACTGTCGCCCAACACGAAGAGCGTGGGGACGCTGTAGGTGTTGCCGCCGTCGGTGGAGTAGGCGACGTTCACGTTGAGGCCGTTGGTGGAGGCCGCTGCGAACTGGATGCGGGAGGCATGGGCCACGTCGAAGTTGGTGTAGGTGTGGCCCAGCGTGGTGGCAGCGGATGCGTACCAGCGCATCTGCATGGACTGAGCTCCCTGGATGGCGCCCGTCGTGGCGGGAGTGCCATAGACGGTGGCCCATTGCTGTCCGCTTGGACCTGAGAAGGCCTCGGCGGGGTTGTTATAGACGGTGGTGGCGGTGAAGCCGTCCGCGACTTCGAAGCCAGTATGATAGAGCAGGGTGTCGTTATATTCAGGTGTCGGCGGGGCGGGGGCCACGATGGTGTAGGTGGCCTCGGCAACGGCGCTGGCGTCCCAACCATTCAGCATAGCGATGGCCTTGAAGGTGTAAGAGCCCACCACGTCCAGGGTGATGGGGGCGTTGTAGAGGCTGCTGCTGCCATCGGGCGTGGTGCCGTCGGTGGTGTAGCGGATCTCGGCATTGCTGTTGGCACAGGCGATGGAGACGGTCAGCAGGGTGTCGCTGGCGCCACTGGCCGGCGTGAAGGTCGGGGTGGGCAGCGTGACGGTGCCGGCGAGGGCTACCGTCTGTGTCAGCGTGCCGCTGGCCACTGTCAAGGTGCCCGTGGCAGGCTCGGTGCCGTCGAAGGTGACGGTGACCGTGGTGTTGCCGTTGGGATCACTAATGGTGGCGGGAGTGACGGTGAAGTGCGCGCTGCTGCTGGTGAGCGTGATGGCGTTCGTCAGGTGCGCGCCGCTGACGGTAAGGGTCTGGCTCAGCACGTCGCTGCTGAAGTTCAGGGCGGTCTCGCTGACCGTCAAGACGGGTTCATAGACTACGGTGTAGAGAGCCGTGGCGGTCTCGCTGTCGTTCCAGTATGCTTTGAAGGCCTTGGCCTTGAGAGTGGCGGTAGCCGTCAGCGTGATGGGGCTGTTGTAGAGGGTGGAGGTGGCCGTCGGCTCGGTGCCGTCATTGGTGTAGCGGATCTCGGCACCCTCGGTGGCGCAGGCGATGCTGACGACCACGCTGTCAGCGTAGGTGCCGGCAACAGGCGTGAACACCGGGGTCGGTAGAGTGGGCATCGTCACCGTGAAGGTGGTGGTGGCAGTCACGGCCGGCACGAGGGCGGCCTGCGTCATGTCCACCAAGGAGGCGGTGATGGTATGCGTGCCCGCAGGGAGCGGTGAGAGCACGGCCTGTTGCAAAGCAGCAAGTCCGGCTTGGTCCAGATAGACGGGGTTGGTGAGCCCAATAGTGGTCGACAAGGGTGTCTCTACCTTGAGGTAGCCGTCGGTGCCCAACACGAAATTGTCGATGGTGACGCTGACCGGCAGGGTGTCCAGACTGCTGAAGTTAGCGCCGTTGGCAGGTGCGGTGATGGTCAGCGAAGGTTGCGGGATCGCGCTCGTCAGGTCTTGGTTGTTGCGCGGATAGATCTGGATGCTGGTGCCGTAGATGGCGGCGAAGCCGGTGACGTTGGTCACGGTGTTGGCAGCCAGGGTGGTGTCCAAGCCAAAGCGGTTATAGACTACCAATTGGTCGGTGCCTTGCGTGATGGTGGTGGAGTTGGAGCCGGAGAATCCGTTGGGGAAGGTGACGTTCTCCAAGGTGATCAGCTGGGCGTCATACTGGCTGTAGTTGGCCAGCAAGTCGCTCATCGTCACTGTGATGGGGGTTACCTCACCCGTGTTGACAGTGGCGGCGGCGGGGTTCTGCACATTGGTCATCTCAATTTGTCCTTGGTATAGAGAATAGGCACCCGTCAGGTTGCTGATCTGGTCGCCTTCGGTGAACTCGGTGGTGATATTGGAGCCATAGACCAAAAGTCCGGCGGTGGCGTCCTTAACGTAAGTGTAAACGCCGCTATGGAATACGAAAGTGACATCGTTGGCGATGGTGTAGGGCTGACTGCCGGCGGTGAGGGCTTTGAAGGCCGCGATGTTGGCCACGGTGGCTGGGAAGGTGTAGGTGGCGCTGGTCACAGGACTGTCGCCAAAGCCGGTGGCCACCGCATATGCTTTGACAGTGGTCGTCTGGCTGATGGTGATGGGAGCGGAATAGACAGACGAGGAGGTTGTCGGTGTGGTGCCGTCGAGGGTGTAGTAGATGGTCGCACCTGCGGTGGCACTGCTCATCGTCACGCTGACAGGCTCGGTGTAGAGGCCCGCGTCAGGGGTGAAGACGGGTGCGGAGGCGGAGGTGATGCCCGTGTTCTGCGTGATGACCACGTTGTCGAGGAAGAAACGGCCCTTGGCAGCCTGCTTGCCCTCGAACTTGATGGTGGTGGCAGCGGTGCCGCCCGTGAGTGTCAGCGTGAAATGCTGCATCGACTCATAGCTGGGGGTCGGGGGCGTTCCGGGATGTGAATTCGACAAGCCCGTTACCAATGTGGGCGTCCCGTTGACATACACCTTGATGGTGGTGGTGTCGTTGTTCCAAGCGGTGGCGTCGAAACTCAAGGTGAAAAGACCATTGTCGTTGGACAGGTCGATGGCAGGAGTCTGAATCCAACCCAAAGCGCTGGAGGTGCCCATCTTAACCTTTCCTTTGAAGTCGTACACCTTGGAGCCTGTCCAGCCCGTCAGGGTGGTGTAATTGTCCAGAGAAGCGGAGATGTCAGCGCCCGTCAGGGAGTCGGTGAATCCGCTGAAGTCCTCCTGGAAAATAATGGTCTGTGCACGCAAGGAAGTAAGTCCTAAAAGCGCGATACACAGAATGATACACTGTTTTAACAAGTAACTTTTTTTCATTGTGGTTTTATTTAAATTTCGTAATTATCCATTCAAAAATAAGAGCGCAAAAATAACATTTTTATCAAACAATTGTCAACAACCAACAGTTAATATTGTCCCGATGGATACCACCTCGAAAAAAAAGTGTATCTTTGCGCCCCTTTAGATTTTTGCTGAATGAGTGCAGATTTTGATTCGATTAAGCGCCGTTTCGAGATGATCGGTTTCAACAAGGCCTTTGAGCATGCCGTCGATGTGGCAGTGCAGGCGGCCAAGACCGACTTGTCGGTGCTGGTGACTGGCGAGAGTGGTGTCGGCAAGGAGAACATCCCCAAGATCATCCATGCCTATAGCGCCCGCAAGAATAAGAACTACATCGCGGTCAACTGTGGGGCCATCCCTGAGGGTACGATTGACTCCGAGCTCTTTGGCCATGAGAAAGGGGCCTTCACCGGGGCGGTGGAGAGCCGTAAGGGCTACTTCGAGGTGGCGGATGGCGGCACTATCTTCCTCGACGAGGTCGCCGACCTGCCGCCTGCCACGCAGGTGCGCCTGTTGCGCGTGCTGGAAAGCGGTGAGTTCATCAGAGTGGGCTCCTCCAAGGTGCAGAAGACCGACGTGCGGGTGGTGGCTGCCACCAATGTCAACATCGGCGACCGCATCAGCAAGGGCAAGTTCCGCGAGGATCTCTACTACCGCCTCTGCTCCGTGCCTATCCGGATGCCTGCGCTCCGTGAACGCCAGGAGGACATCCTGCCCCTGTTTGTCAAGTTCGCCAGCGATTTCTCCGCCAAGTACAAATCCCCGATGATCACGCTCACCGATGATGCCAAGGAGGAGTTGAAGCGCTATGGCTGGCCCGGCAACATCCGCCAGCTCAAGAATGTGACGGAACAGATATCCTTGATTGAGGAGGACCGGGTCGTCACCGCCGAGCGGCTGAAGCCCTACCTGAGCTCGCCGACCTCCAACCTGCCGGTGCTGGCCCATTCTGAGGTGGATGCCTTTGAACAGTTCCGCTGGGATACCATGAAGGTCATCTCCGACCTTAGCAAGGAGATCGTGGAGCTGAAGAAGCAGTTGAACAAGATCCAGGAGTCAAACAAAGGGGACACGGTCCTGTCGCATGCACTGCCAGACTTGTCCATGCCGTTCTCCGGCAAGCGGACGGGAAGGTCTCGCTTTGACGCGGGAGATGTGCGGGAACTGTCTGAAAATGTTGACTATCTGGAGGTGCCCGATGGTGCCAAGCACAAAATATACTCCTACGAGCCTGAGTTGCCGGAAGAAGACAACGAGGAGATCATCTCGCTGTCGGAGATGGAAAAAAGGGCCATAGAGCGGGCTTTGCGCCGTCATGAGGGCAGTCGCAAGCTGGCCGCCAGGGATTTGGATATCTCCGAGCGGACGCTCTATCGTAAAATCGATTTGTACGGATTGGAATGAGAAGAGTAGGTGTATCTATATGGATCTTGGTGATGCTGGCGGTCGTGATGAGCGCCTGCAAGCTGTCTGTCTCGCTGACGGGCGGTACCATAGATGCGCGTGCCAAGACGGTGGCCATCACCAACTTCCCCAACAATGCCTCGCTGGTGAACCCGACCCTCAGCCAGTCGTTCACCACTGCCCTGAAGGACAAGATCCAGGGGCAGACGCCGCTGACTATTGTGAGCCGTAACGGCGACTACTCCATCGAGGGCGAGATCACCGGCTATACCGTCTCCCCGGTGGCCATCCAGGGCAACGAGACGGCGGCCATGAACCGGCTGACCATCACCGTGCGGGTGCGCTTCGTGAACAGCTTCGACGAGACCCAGAACTTCGACCAGTCTTTCTCGCGTTATGCCGATTACTCCAGCAGCCAGAACCTGAGCAGTGTGGAGTCGAACCTCGTCAATGCCATTAACGAGGCCCTGACCGACGATATTTTTAACAAAGCCTTTGTCAATTGGTAATTTAACAAACGATATGGAGAAGATTTATTTCAGCGATTATGTCACCTTGGCGGACGACGAGACGCTGCAGAACAAGCTGACGGCGCTCTCCAAGCGCTATCCGGCCTCTTCGGTGGTCAGCATCTTCTATCTGAAGCTCTATCCCGGCCGCACGAGTGCCCGTCATCGCGCCCGTATGCTGCTGACGCTGCCTGACCGCCAACGTTTCGCCCTGCTCAATGTGGAACAGGAACCCGTGGTCGCCGTGCGCCCCGAGCGGCCCACGATGGTCGCCGCCACTATCCACGCCACCCACGATGAGTCCCTGCAGCCCGTCTTCGCCAAAGATCAAGAGGCCCACGATCGTAATAAAAGCGCGCTGATCGATCAACTTATTGAAAAATTCTCCGCCCATGATGCGAAAATCCAGATCCCGCCCGACTCGCAGGAGTTGCTTGCCGACTACGGCATTTCGAGCGCGGAAGAGGATCCGACCATTGTAAGTGAAACACTAGCAGGTATTTATGCTGATCAAGGGTGCTACGAGAAGGCGATTCAGATGTATGAAATTTTACGGTTGCATTTTCCCGAAAAAAGTTCTATTTTTGCAGCCCAAATTGAAAATTTGAAAAAGAATTTTTCGGAAAAAAGTAACTAAGTATTTATAAACAAAAATTTTAGAAGATGTTTACACTTTGTGTTGTATTGATTATCCTGGCCTGCATTGTGTTGGCGTTTGTAGTGTTGATTCAGAATTCCAAGGGTGGCGGTCTTGCCTCCACTTTCGCTTCTTCCAACCAGATCATGGGTGTCCGCAAGACCACCGATGTCCTGGAGAAGACCACTTGGGGTGTGGCCACGTTCATCATGGTGCTCTGCTTCGTCTGCGCCTTCTTGTCCAAGAATGAGGTGAACAGCGTACGCGGACAGCAGGCTCCCGTTGAGCAAACCCAACAGACTGACGGCGGTGAGGAGTAATCAGCGTCCGTATTCAGGGAAATGAACATTCATAGACATGCAACCCTTTTTCCAAGTGTTGTATGTCTATTATATTATTAAGAATAATCAAATTTTGTTATCGTAATGAATATTAAGCACGAGAACGTTCCTGGTTTATTGCAGGAAGTTGTTTTTGAAATTTCCAAGGAAGATTACGCAGCCAATCTGGAAGCTGCATTGAAAAAGCAGAGACGCAATGTCGCCCTGCCAGGATTCAGAGTCGGTAATGCGCCGATGGGCATGATCAAGAAGATGTATGAGCCGACCCTGCTGGTGCAGGAGGTCGATAAGCTGGTCAACGATAGCATGGCCAACTTCATCAAGGACAATAACATCCAATATATCCTGGAACCGCTGCCCATCGAGGAGAAGTCCCAGGTGGATTTCCAAAATCCCGACAAGTTCGTCTTCGCCTATGAGTATGCCTTGCGTCCCGAGGTGGAGGTGGACTACTCCAAGCTGCCAGTGGTGAAAGACTTCCGCTATGTGGCTTCCGACGAAGAGATCGACCGCCAGGTGGCCCAGCTGCGCGAGCGCTACGGCAACTACACGACCCCAGAAGTGGTGGAGACCGACAAAGACAATGTCTCCGTGAAATATGGCGAGGACAAGACCGGCTATATCTTCTTGAAAGACCTGACCGACAAGGCTGCGAAGAAATTCGTGGGCAAGAAGGTGAAGGAGACCGTCAAGGTCAAGCTGAGAGAAGCCTTCGCCGAGGAGAGCTCCCTGGCCCGCTTCTTGAGAGTGGATGTCAAAGACTTGGAAGAGGGCAATGCCTATGAAGAGGAACTGACCATCGACTATGTCGGTCATCTCGACCTGGCCGAAATCAACGAGGAGTTCTTCAAAAAAGCTTTCCCCGATGGTGCTGTGAAGGATGAGAAGACGATGAGAGAGGCGGTCGCCAAGATGCTGGCCCAGCAGTATGAGACGCCCATCAACCAGCGCTTCATGAACGACTCCATCGAGATGCTGATCGACAATGTGCCCGTGGAGCTGCCCGACGACTTTGTAAAGCGTTATATCCTCGTTGCCCAGAAAGACATGACGGCGGAGAAGCTGGAGGCTGAGTACACACAGTATAAACGTGCTTTCCAATGGCAGCTTATCGAGAACAAACTCTTGGAAGAGAATGATGTACATGTTAATGGCGACGATGTGCGCGCCTATTTCAGACAGTATTTCATCGACAACTACTTCGGTGCCATCTACTCCAAAGAGATGGAACCCCGCATCGACGAGATGGTGAAAGAGGCCATGAAGAACCAAGACACGGTGAAGCAGGTCTATGACATGCTCTTCGACATGAAGCTCTCCAACAAACTCCGCGACAAGCTCAACATCGAGATTGTGGAGGGTGACGGACAGGCTTTCATGACCTACATCACCAAAGGCGAAGAGGCCAAGGAGACTGCTCCTGCCAAGAAGCCGAGAGCCAAGAAGGCCCCCGCCAAGAAAGCCGCTGAAGAGGAATCTGCCGAGGCTCCCGCGGAGAAGAAAGCTCCGAAAGCCAAGACAGCTGCCAAGCCCAAGGCCACCAAAAAGAGTACCAAGAAAGAAGAATAATCACGTATTATCACAATTATGAGAATGCAAGACGAATTCAGAAACTATGCGCTGAAGCAGCACGGCATCAGCAGTCTGAAGATGGACCGTTACATGTCCATCACCCGCAATTATATCACCCCGTACATCATCGAGGAGCGTCCGATGAACATCACCCAGCTGGATGTCTTCTCCCGCTTGATGAAGGACCGCATCATCTTCTTGGGCGTGCCCATTGACGACGATGTAGCCAATATCATCCAAGCCCAGTTGCTCTTCCTGGAGTCCCAGGATCCGGAGCGCGACATCCAGATCTATCTGAACAGTCCTGGAGGTGTTGTCTATGCCGGTCTGGGCATCTACGACACGATGCAGTATCTGAAACCTGACGTGTCGACCATCTGTACGGGTATGGCGGCCTCCATGGCGGCTGTCCTGCTCTGTGCCGGCGCCAAGGGCAAGCGCTTCGCATTGCCGCACTCCCGCGTTATGATCCATCAGCCGATGGGTGGCGCGCAAGGACAGGCTTCCGACATCGAGATCGAGGCGCAGGAGATCCAGAAGATCAAGAAGGAACTCTATGAAATCATCGCTTATCATACCGGCAAGGATTATGACCAGGTGTGGAAGGATTGTGACAGAGACCATTGGATGATCGCGTCCGAGGCCCAAGAGTACGGTCTGATTGACAAAGTGCTGACCCATGAGCGCAAGTAATGCGAGACGGCACAGATAATTAGCGTTTTAAAAGAGACAGCGTCCTATTGCAGGATGCTGCCTCGTTTTTTTAGAAAGGATTTTTTTTCGATGGCAAAAAAGCAGAATATAGATCGGATATGTAGTTTTTGTGGCAGGGAAGTGCCGCGTGACCAGTTTATCATCGGAGGTTTGGATGCGATGATCTGTGAAGACTGTCTGCAGGCGGCGATGGCCATCTGCCAGGAGCAGGCCGTCCATACCCAGAGAAATGAGCTTGCCAAGATTAAGAAGACCATGCTGAAGCCCCAGGAGATCAAGGCTCGGCTGGATGAGTATGTCATCGGCCAGGATGAGGCCAAGAAGACCATCTCCGTGGCGGTCTATAACCACTACAAGCGGCTTTTCTCCACTGTTGACGAGGCGGAAGACGGAGTCGAGATTGAGAAGTCCAACGTCTTGCTGGTGGGTGAGACGGGCACGGGCAAGACCTTGATTGCGAGGACTATCGCCAAGATGTTGGATGTGCCCTTCTGTATTGCCGATGCGACCGTCTTCACGCAGGCGGGTTATGTGGGCGAGGATGTGGAGAGCATCTTGACCCGTTTGCTGCAGGCCGCCGACTATGATGTGGCGCGTGCCGAACGCGGCATCGTCTTCATCGACGAGATCGACAAGCTGGCGCGCAAGGGCGGCGAGAACCCCAGCATCACCCGCGATGTCTCGGGAGAGGGCGTGCAACAGGCTATGCTCAAGCTCCTTGAGGGTTCCATCGTCAACGTGCCGCCCCAAGGCGGGCGCAAGCACCCGGAGCAGGAGTTTATCCAGGTCAACACCCAGCATATCCTCTTTATCGGCAGCGGCGCCTTCAACAATATCGACCAGATCATCGCGGAGCGTGTCAACACACACACCATCGGATACAATCAAGAGGGTAGAAATATCCAAAGAGACGACATGCTGAGCCATATCACCATGCAGGATGTCAAGTCATTTGGCTTGATTCCCGAGCTGTGTGGCCGATTCCCGGTCATCACCGCCCTGAAGCCTCTCGACAAGGTTGCCCTGAAGAACATCCTGACCCAGCCGAAGAACGCCATCGTAAAGCAGTACATCAAGCTCTTCAAAATGGACGGTATCGATGTCTCTTTTGACGAAGAAACGCTCGACTACATCGTGGAGAAAGCAGAGGTGTTGAAACTGGGCGCCCGCGGGCTCCGCTCCATCGTGGAGAAAATCATGACGGATGCCATGTTCGAGTTCCCCAGCTCCGGCAAGAAAAAGATCGCGATCACCAAGGCTTACGCCATAGAGCATTTCGAGCGCGTGAAGTAGAGAACGATTAGGATGTCAAAAAAAATCATTTTTTTTATTTTTTTGACTGCAACAATCAAGTGGTTCATTCGTTATATAAAATGTTATTTTTGCACTTTAAAACCTAACCGAATATGAAACGACTTATATCATTGCTGTGTATTGTGTTTTTCGTGGGGATGGATTGTCTGCTTGCCCAGAACCCAACGCCTTATAATGGCACCCCGCCGACGTTTAATACATTCGATGCCAACTATGTGAAGTGTAGATATGGCTCTTCTTCCAGCAGTTGGGCAGCCTGTAATTTGTCCAATGAAATTTGGAAGTATAATCAGTCAGGTTCTTCTTACACGTGGTATCAGACCACTGCCTCGGGCTCTATAAACAGTGCTGCGACAGGTGTTTTGTCCAATGGTACGAATTTCAGCCACCGCATGATTATAGGGCAGAATGCAAACCCTGGCGGAGGCGTGGTGAATGGCCATGATATGTGTATGTGTTATCAGATGGGTAGTCAGTACCTTCAGGAGTATGCCATTCCTTATGGCGGTTGGGATGGCAATATCGCTACCACTCAAGATGCTATTGACACTGTTATCCAGATTGGCGGTCCGAATGACCAGGGAACGCATAGCCAGTCTATCGAGTACTGGTTCAAGCCGGACACCAATAACAGTGTGTTGATGGTGATGTTCGCCTTCGCGCAAGAGAAAGCATGCCACTATGTGTGGTATAACCCGTTCTTTACCATTGAAGTATTGGATCAGAACAACAACCTGTTGAATCTGGGTTATTATTCCAATTTGAATGGCCAGCCGATGAGTAATCCCAATAATGCCAATTATTGGCCTTATTCACAGTTTATGATCGTCCCAATCCCTAACTGCTCCAGCTATCCAGCCATTCCTTATTGTCGAGCCACTCCATCCACCTACGATTACTACGGTACCAATGCCCAGGACCTTGCCTTCCAGATACATTCTTGTCCTTACACCCAGTATCATAGTTATATCCCTGAGTCACACTCTAGTGTTGAGTGCGAATGGTTCCAATATACGCCGATTGCTTTTGACTTGACGGAGCAGGCCCGCAACAACCAGACTGTTATTTTCCGTGTGAAGGCCACCGCTTGTCAGGCCAGCTATCACTGGGCCTACGGCTATTTCGCCGCCAAGATGGTGCCTTCCTTCATCCAGGTGGATGCCTGTACCCACGAGCTGTCTCTCTCGGTGCCTTACGGATTCCGCCCCACTTCCTATCAGTGGTATGCGGGCGTGGATTCTGCCAGCGCTACCTATAAGGGAGAATATGAGGGTATGCGAGACCTTGTGCTGAATAGCGACGATGGTACCCGTATTTATCCGTATTATCGGTGCGAGATGCTTTCTATGACAGGTGTGCCATTTGTTTATGAGGCATACACCAAGTTCTTTGACCTGACAGCGGACTTTCAGTATGTCCAGCTTAAGGAGGACTGCCAATACAAGGCTACTTTCATCGACAACAGCACGATCATGCTTCGGGCGCCTGCCGCCATTGCAGGCGGTAACGAGGACACGACTTACCAGAATACCCAGTTGATCCAGTGGTTCAACCTGATGCCGAACGCCACGGGCGGGTACGACACGGTCCTGTTCGCGGAGAACACCACGACCCCGCAGTTTACATATACGGGTCCGGGTGACCACCAGGTGATGATCACGATATGGGACAACGCCCACACCTGCTCCAAGGACACGACGATCACCATCCATCTGGACTCTCTCGTAGGAGGCCGGGGCGTGGACACGATCTTCACGTGCGAGGAGAACCTGCCGGTCATCTACGATCAGGCGAACTTCGGAGACCTGTACACGTGGCACGAGTCGGGAACACGAACCGTCATCTACCCCGGTGGCACGTGGAACGGCTGCGACAGCCTCGTGGAGGTCAATCTGACAGTGCAGAAGCCGAAGGTGGAGATTGCGGTGGGTGCTGACTACTGCGATAACTTCTCGACGACGCTGACGGCGGTGTCCAATGTGGATGTGGAGACGTACCAGTGGAGCACAGAGGCCAATACGGCCACCATAGACGTGGCGGAGCCGGGCGACTATATGGTGACGATCACCGACGAGGGCGGCTGCGTGGCGGATGCGGCGATAACCATCCCCGCCTGCACCCCGTTCGTGAACCTGCCAAGCGCTATCACACCGTCAGACTACAACGGTTTGAACGACGTGCTGACGCTGCCTCAGAAGAACCTGATCCAATCGATAGAGTTCCAGATCTTCAACCGCAACGGCGAGATGGTCTATTCCACCACCAACAAGGACTTCGAGTGGGACGGTCGCGTGAATGGAAAGCTCTATGTCAATACGGTCTATAACTACATCTTGAAGGTGGTGGACTACAACGGTTACGCCACCATGTTCAAGGGCTCGATTACGGTCCTGTAGTTATTGAAAGTTGTTAGTTAGTTGACTTTTTTAAAAGAGGCACGTTTTGGCGCGCCTCTTTTGTTTTTTCTGATCCCATACAACAATCCAGGGTTTTGCCCGTTATAAAAATTGTTATTTTTGCATCTTTGATTAATTAAGTGCCCGTACAATGAAACGAATAGTTATCTTCTTGTATATCATGCTCTTTGTGATGGTGGGATGTCATCGTAAGGACAAGCTTGTCGATCAAGCCAAAACTTCCGGGGAGGAAATCGTGATGCCTGCCTTCGATTGTGACTCAGCCTTTGCATTCGTGAAGGCCCAGACCGACTTCGGACCCCGTGTGTTAGGCAGTGAGGCGCATGCGCAGTGCCGCGACTACCTGGTTCGTCAGTTGCGACGTTTTTGCGACACGGTCTATGTGCAGACTTTCACGGCCAGAACGTACGATGGCAAGCAGTTTGCCGCTGAGAACATCATCGGATCCCTCAACCCGTCGTCGGCCAACAGGGTGATACTCTCCTCTCATTGGGATTCTCGTCCTTTTGCCGATCACGACCTGTTGCCGAACCGTCGCGAAGAGGCCATCGACGGGGCCAATGACGGTGCTTCCGGCGTTGGCGTGCTGTTGGAGGTGGCTCGTCAGCTACAGTCGCAGAAGCCTGGAGTAGGGGTGGATATCATCTTCTATGATGCAGAGGACTATGGTCCCCGCGAGAGCGACAACGCGCCCAATGGCGAATGGTGGGGCCTCGGCTCCCAGTACTGGGCCAAGAATCCGCATGTGGAGGGCTATACGGCCAGTTATGGCATCTTGCTCGACATGGTCGGCACTTCGGCTCCCAAGTTCTATCAGGAGCAGTTCTCCTCCCATTATGCTCCCGCCGTGGTGCAGAAGGTGTGGGGCACCGCCTACAGACTGGGCTATGGCCAGTATTTCATCAACCAGCCCGGCGGTGTCATCACTGACGATCACTACTATGTCAACAAATTCGCCCATATACCCATGATTGATATTATCCATTATGATGCCGCTTCCGGTACTGGCTTCGACCCGGTATGGCATACCACGCAGGATAACATCCAGCATATTGACAAACACTCCCTGGGTGTTGTGGGTACAACGCTATTACAAGTCATTAAAAACGAACGATAATGCAGGTCTTCAAGTTTGGTGGCGCTTCGGTCAAGGATGCGCCCGCAATTCGCAATTTGTTACGGATTCTCCAACTCTACGCCGGCGAGGAGCTGGTGGTGGTCATCTCCGCGATGGGCAAGACCACCAATTTTCTGGAGCGTGTGCTCAAGGCTTACAGTCAGCAGGAAGACACTGCCGACCTGGTGGAGGAGCTGATGCGCTATCATGAGGATATTCTCGAAGAGCTCCTGCCCGACGACCGGGAGGGCAAGGCCAGACTGGCGACATTGCGCGCTGCCTTGGAACGCAAGCTTGCAGAGCCTTTTAGCGGTCGCTATGACTACGAATACGACCAGATTGTCAGTTTCGGAGAGTTGATGTCCACCACGCTGATATCCTATTACCTCCAGGCTTCCGGGGTCTCCAACACATGGCTGTGCGCTTGCGAGCTGGTGATGACAGACACGACCTATCGCGAGGGCAGGGTGGACTGGAATCTGACGGGCGACAGGATCCGTCAGGCTGTGCCTGCGGCGTTAAAAGATCATCCAGTGGTCATCACACAGGGCTTCATCGGGGGCACGGACGAGCAGACGCGCGTGACGCTCGGGCGCGAAGGCTCCGACTATACCGCTGCCATCTTCGCCTATTGTCTGGATGCAGAGCGCGTCACCATCTGGAAGGATGTGCCCGGCCTGCTGAATGCCGACCCCAAACGCTTCCCCGATGCCGTCAAGATTGACGAGATTCCCTATCAGGAGGCTCTGGAGCTCTCCTACTATGGGGCCTCTGTCATCCACCCCAAGACGTTGAAGCCGCTGCAGAACAAGCATATACCGCTGAATGTCAAGTCGTTCTTTCATCCCGAAGAGGCCGGCAGTATGATTGGCGATTGTCCGCTCTCCACCAATATTTCCTCTTTCATCGTCAAGGATAACCAGACACTGCTGACCATTTTTCCGAAGGACTTTTCGTTTGTGGCGGAAGAGAACCTGTCGGAGATATTCTCCCTTTTTGCGCAATATCGTGTCCGCATCAATATGATGCAGAACTCCGCCCTCAGTTTCTCTGTATGTACGGGCACAGAGTTGGACCGCGTGAAAGACTGTGTGCAGGCGTTGATGCCCCGTTACAAGGTGAAATACAACGAGCAGGTGACCTTGGTGACGATCCGGCACTATACCCCGGAGGCCATCCGGCGCGTGACAGAGGGAAGGACCATCCTGTTGCGCCAGACCAGCCGTACTACCATCCAGTATGTGCTTTTATAACAGATGGTTGTCGATGCGACTATTTCTTAGGCATTAAAAAAGAGGCAAACTGAAAATAGAGATCTGTCAGGATCAGTGACGGGTTGCCGTTTCTGACGATATGGAGCAGGGCCACATTCAGGGCTTCGTTCAGTTGTGACACGGACCGCAAGGTGAAAGCGCTTTTCAGTTGCTCGTAGGTTTCCTTTTCCGCATCGGTCAGCATGACCAGTTGATCATTTCCCGCTTTCATCAGGAGGAACTTGCGGGACAGGTCCTGCCAGAACAGCAGGTGTTGTCTCAGGTCCTCTTTGCTGAGGGAGGTCATGTCGTTGATGAGGTCTTGTGTCCCTTTGAAGTTGACCTTGTCGAGGGGTTGCCGTTGGGCGTAGGCGACGACCCCTTGGGTGAATGCCTGGAAGGTGTCCAGCATCTGGGCAGCCAGCTCGTCGTTTGGGTAGCTCCGGCGCGCTTTGATGTAGTTATGGTCGGCGTGGAGGGTGATATTGTGGGCGACTTCCGGCGACAGGTCGGGGTGCTCTTTTAGGAGGGCCTGCTCGATGGCTTCGTTGCTGAGTCGAGGGAACTTGACCGTCTGGGTGCGGGAGAGGATGGTGGGCAGCATATATTCCGGCTCCTCGGCGATGAGGATGAAGATGCTGTTCTCCTCCGGCTCTTCGAGCGTCTTCAGCAGTTTCTGTCCGCAGTCGGGGTGCAGCCTGTCGGCGCGCCAGAGGATGTAAACCTTGTATTTTCCGGCGTAGGCTCTCATGCTGTTGAAATGGAGGATGCGGGAGGCATCGCGCACATTGATGGCGGGTTTCTTGTTGGCGCCGCCCAGGATGGAGATCCACTCGGGGAGGTCTATGTGCAGGTTGTTGGCCAGGGCGTACTCCCGGAACTCCTTGAGGAAGAGCGAAGACTCGCAGTCTTTGCTGTCTATCTTGTCGGTGCCGCAGTTGGGGAAGTAGAGGTGCAGGTCGGGGTGCTCGAGTTTCTCGAACTGTTTGCAGGAGGGGCACTCGCCGCAGGAGTCCGTCTCGGAGGGGTGTTCGCAGCAGAGGTACTGGCCCATGGCGACGGCCAGCGCGAAGCTGTGGTTGCCCGGCTGGCTGTGGAAGAGCTGCGCGTGGCTGATGCGTCCGTCATGGATCTGCTGTAACAGCTGGTCTTTGAGCTCTTGAGGTACTAAGACATCTTTGAATTGCATGGCAGTGGGGGATTAATGTTTGATTTTCGACAGCCAACTCTCGCTGTTGGTGTTCTCGTAATGATCCAAAGCCTGGAAGATATCCTCCACGGTGTCGGCGAAGCTGACGAGGTCCTTGTGGAACTCCCGCAGGAACCCCTCTTCGGTAAAGTGCTCCAGCAGTGCTTTGAGATGGTCGTAGTAGCCTTCGGCGTTATATACTACAATGGGCTTCTTGTGCAGTCCGAGCTGCGCGTCGGTGATGATCTCGAAGAGCTCGTCCATGGTGCCGAAGCCACCCGGGAAGATGACGAAGGCGTCGGCGCGTTTCTCCAGCAGCTGCTTGCGCTCACTCATCGTCTTGACATAGATCATCTCGGTGATGTTGTCGGCGAGCACGGGGCCCATCTTGAAGAAGTCGGGGGCCACCCCGATGACGGTGCCGTCCTGTTCCATCATGGCGTCGGCCACCACGCCCATGAGGCCGATACAGCCGCCACCGTAATAGAGGGTGAGTCCTTTCTGGACCATGGTCCGGCCGAAGGTGACCGCGTCGGCGGCGAAGTCGGGGTTCTCGCCGCGCGAAGAACCGCAGAATAATGCTATGGATTGATAGTTCATGTGTTCTGGAATTTGATGATAGCGTGATAAATAAGACAGATCAGCAGATAGCTGAGTATGGTGATGGGGAAGGAGCTCCAGCGGAAGATGATGAACAACAGGATGCCCAGGAGCAGAATGACATAACGCACGATGTTCTCCCCGGAGAAGTCAAAGCTTTTGAATTTGAGCGACAGCATGTTGATGTTGCTGACGAGCAGCAGGGCGAAGCCGATGGCGAAGATCCAGACCACCCAGAAGTTGTTGAGGAAGGGCACTCGTTCGGCAGCGTAGGGCACGAAGGCTAAGAAGAGAGCGTTGGCAGGGGTGGGCAGCCCGATGAAGTTGGTGTGCTGCCGCTCGTCCATGTTGAAACGTGCCAGACGGACTGCCGACAGGGCAGGGATGAGGAAAAGGGTGTATGGCAGCCAGCGGAGGATGCTCTCGTGAAAGAGGGAGGGCATCTCGTAGAAGCAGCGGCTTAGCCATACGAAGATGATCATGGCGGGGGCCACCCCGAAAGAGACGACGTCAGACAGCGAGTCGAGCTCTTTGCCGATAGGGGAGGACACCTTGAAAAGGCGGGCTGAAAAGCCGTCCAGGAAGTCAAAGACCGCCGCCGCGATGATCCATAGCGCTGCCGTCTCCAGATTGCCATGCAGGGAGGTCATGATAGAGATGCAGCCGCATACCAGATTCAGGCAGGTGATGGTGTTGGGGATGTGCTTCTTCATGACTATTCCGGTTTGAGAATCCAATATTTCTTCTGCAGACTGTCGATAAACTGCTGGGCACTCTCTTCCGTGTCGTAGATGCCGATGCAGATACGGATGTTCTTGACGCCGTCCTGCATGACCAGATAGGGACTGAAGTTGTCCAGATGGGTTTGTCGGATGTGTGCGATGGCGTCTTTTTCAGCAGGGAAACTGCCGGCTATCACATAGAAATGCTCCCCGTCGAACTGGATGTATGGGTATTTGTTGTCTGCTGTGTGCTTGAGGATCTCCGGTGTGAACGGAGTGATGACAGTGTCTTCGGCCGTCGCTTCGACGATGGAGTCGATAGGCAGGGTGGCGGCCTCGTCGGACGCCTCGGCGGGTTCGTCAGCCTGTTCGATGGCTGGCGTGTGACGGTCTCTCAATACCTGGATCATGTCTTTTAACTGTCCTTTCAGCAGGAATATCAGTACTCCGGCAGCCAGGAGTAACAGGAGAAGCAGTATCCAAGGCCATATGCGACGCTTGCGCTTCAATGGAGTCTCTGCGGGCTCCTCGGACTCCTCGGACTTTTCGGTGGTCTCCTCTGCTGGCTCTGGGATCGTTTCTGCCTCTTCCACAGGTTCCGGCTCTGCTATCGGCTCTGGTTCAGCAATAGGCTCCGGCTCTGCGACAGGCTCGGGCTCGGGTTCTTCTTCCGCCACATGACTATATTGGATGACAGGCTCTGGCTCTTCTACGGGCTCGGGCTCTACAACAGGTTCGGGTTCCGCGATTGGCTCAGGCTCTACCATGGGTTCGGGTTCTATGACAGGCTCAGGCTCTGCTATCGGCTCGGGTTCTGCCACAGGTGTTGGCTCTTCGATGGTCTCTGTCTCGGCAGGGGCCTCCTCTTCTTCGATGGCAGGGGTGGCGCTGGGGATGAGCGACAGGGCCTCCATGCCTTCAAACTCTTGGTTAAGGTCCAGAAGCTCGCCGCTCTCAAAGAGGATTCTGTCCTTGACGAGCGAGAAGGTGCCAAAGCCCTCAAAGGTGATGTTCTTGTTGTTGGCCAACGCGTTCTTCAGCTCGTCAACCCATTGCAGGATCTCTGCGTTGGCTTGGGTGATGAGACACTGTTTCTCACGGCAGATCAGGTTGGTGAAGATGATCTCCTCATGGTCGATGTCGGTGTCCAGGGTGAGCTCATAATGGGGTGGCTGCAGCGTGTCTCCCTCGATCTTGGCGGAGACATAGTGCTTGGTGAAGGTCCCCAGGTCGTTGACATAGATGGACTCGTTTTCTTGCAGGGCTTTGGTGATATAGCGAATCATAAGGTATGGATTGTTTCGGGTTAAGGGTGTTGGGTGTTATAGCGTTCCAGGTCTTCGGGGGTGTCGATGCCGATACCTTGGTAGTCACAGGGGGCGGCATAGATGTCGAAGCCGTTCTGCAGCCAGCGCAGCTGTTCCAGCTTCTCGATGGTCTCCAAGGAGGAGGGCTCCAGCCGGGTGATGGCTTGCAGGGTCTTGTAGCGGTAGGCGTAGATGCCGAGGTGTTGGTAGTGGGTGACGGGTCCCATGCCTGGGTCGCGCTGGTAGGGGATGGCGTGCCGGCTGAAGTAGAGCACCCGTCCGTTGTGGGCCATGACGGCCTTGACTACGTTGGGGTTGGAGGCTCTCTCTTCGTCAGTGAAGGGCTTCACCAAGGTGGCAATCTGGACGTCAGGGTTCTCGAAGAGGCTCGTCAGCAGGCCGATCTCCGTGGTGCTGATGCCGGGCTCATCGCCTTGGATGTTCACCACGACATCCTCCTCCTGCAGCGACAGGGTGGAGGCTGCTTCGCCACAGCGGTCGGTGCCGGAAGGATGGTCGGGACGGGTCATCACCACCTTCCCTCCGAAGTCGAGCACACACTGCCGGATAAGCGGATGGTCGGTGGCCACCATCACGTCGGAGAGCTCCGAGGCGGCGACACGCTCATAGACCACCTGGATCATGGGCTTGCCCTGGATGATGGCCAGCGGCTTGCCCGGGAAACGGGTGGAAGCATATCGGGATGGTATGATGCCGACGAATCTCATGCCGTTATTGGAACAGTCCGAATAACTCGGCATCAATACCTTCGATGATCTTGCCGAAGTCTTCGGGACGCTCGGCGAACTTGGTGTTGTCAACATCCACGATCAGCAGCTTGCCGTCTTTGTAGTTGTCTATCCACTTGTTATATCGCTCGTTGAGGTTCTCCAGGTAGGAGTAGCGGATGGTGTCCTCGTAGGCGCGCCCGCGTTTGCCGATCTGGGTGATGAGGGTCGGGATGTCGGCCTTCAGATAGATGAGCAGATCTGGCGGTTGCAGGAACTGTTTCATCAGCTCGAAGAGAGACTGGTAGTTCTCGAAATCGCGTGTGGCCATCAGGTCCATGTCATGCAGGTTGGGGGCGAAGATGTAGGCATCCTCGTAGATGGTGCGGTCTTGGATGACACTCTTCTTGCGCTTGCGGATGTCAATGACCTGACGGAAGCGGCTGTTGAGGAAGTAGATCTGGATATTGAAAGACCAGCGTTGCATGTCTTGGTAGAAGCTGGCCAGATATGGGTTGTCGTCCACGCTTTCATACAGGGCATCCCAGCCATAGTGTTTGGCCAGCATGTTGGTGAGGGTGGTCTTTCCGGAACCGATGTTTCCTGCGACGGCTATATGCATAGTTGTTAAGGTATTATAGGGTGAATATTAATGGTTTTACGCTTGTTGGGTTGTATTCTTCTTGGCGCTGAGGGCATGGAACACGAGGTAGCAGCACAGGGCCACGAACATGACGATGGCGAGGATGTTGTAGAGAGGGGAGCCGATATAGTTGGCCATGAAGGTCGGTTCCACGCCGGCGTATTTGAGGATGGCGCTGATGATGCCCATGATGGCGCCGCCGGCGAGCAGACCGGAGGCCAGCAGGGTGCCCTTCTCGCTGCGTGCCTTGTTGAGTTCGGCGTCTTGGCTGCGGGTCTTGATGAGCCAGGCCAGGAATCCGCCCACGAGCAACGGCAGGTTCAGCTGCAAGGGGATGAACATACCCAAGGAGAAGGCCAGGGCGGGCACACCGACGACATCCAGCAGGATGGCGAGGATGGCACCGATGATGTAGAGCAGCCAGGGGGTCTGGCCACCGAACATGAGCGGCTCAATGATGGCGGCCATGGCGTTGGCTTGCGGAGCCACCAAAGCGCCCTCACCGGTATAGCCGTAGGTCTTGGACAACAGCATGATGACAGCACCGACGGTCAGCGCCGACACCAGCGTGCCGACGAACTTGAAGGCTTCCTGCTTGTAGGGCGACGTGCCGATCCAGTAGCCGATCTTGAGGTCGGTGATGAAGCCGCCGGCCATGGCTAGGGCGGAGCAGACGATGCCGCCGACGACCAGGGAGGTGATGATGCCCGTGCCACCCTTCAAGCCCACAGCGGAGAGGATGAAGGAGGAGAGGATCAGCGTCATCATCGTCATGCCCGACACGGGGTTGGTGCCGACCGTGGCGATGGCCGTGGCTGCCACCGTGGTGAACAGGAAGGCGAAGAGGAAGACCACCAACAGGCCGACGATGACCTGGGAGAGGTTCATCTCCATGCCGCCCACAAAGAAGAAGATGGTCATCAACACAATGAGGATGAGGAATCCGAAGAGGATGATCTTCATGGGTATGTCGCGCTGCGTGCGCAATGTCTGCGTGTCAGCGGCACCCTTCTTGCCGGCCTTGAAGGCTACCGACATGGACTTCTTGATGACACCTGCCGACTTGATGACGCCCAGGATGCCGGCCATGGCGATGCCGCCGATGCCGATATAGCGGACATAGTTGGAGAAGATGAACTCCGGATCCAACGTGCTCATAGGCGTAAGGTCGGGGGTGATGCCGAACTCGCCCAGCAACGGCACGATAATCCACCAGGAGAGGGCAGATCCCGCACAGATGATGGCCGCATACTTGAGGCCGATCAGATAACCAGTGCCTAACAGGATGGACTCGGCACTCATCTTGAAGACGAACTTGTGGTCCATGGCTAACCGCTCACCCCACCCGCACATGCGCGTGGAGATGGTGTCTGCCCAGAAATGGAAGGTCGTCATCAGGAAGTCGTACAGACCGCCGATGAGACCGCTGATGAGCAACAGCTTGGCCTGGTTGCCGCCCTTGGCACCCGAGACGATGATCTCCGTGGTAGCCGTCGCCTCCGGGAACGGGTACTTGCCGTGCATGTCGGAGACGAAATACTTGCGGAACGGTATCAGGAAGAGAATCCCTAAGAAACCGCCGAACAGCGAGGAGAGGAAGATCTGCCAGAAATTGACCTGTATCTCAGCCCCTAACGCCGGGTTGGTCTCCTTGATGATGTAGATGGCCGGCAGGGTGAAGATGGCACCCGCGACGATGACACCGGAACTGGCGCCGATGGACTGGATGAGCACATTCTCCGACAAGGGACTCTTGCGCTTGGCCAATGTCGAGGCACCTACCGCGATGATGGCTATCGGGATGGCCGCCTCGAAGACCTGTCCGAAACGAAGCCCCGAATAGGCCGTGGCCGCCGAGAAGATGACCGCCATGATGATACCCCAGATGATGGTCCACGCATTCAACTCGGGATACTTCTTCTCACCTAACAGGATAGGCTTGTAGCCCTCCCCGTCTTTCAGCTCGCGATACGCGTTGTCAGGCAATTTAATGTCTTCCATGTTTTCCACAAAGGATTGTTCTTGTTCTTTCATATTGATTTCTAAGCTTATTGATATTTTCAGAATAAAGCGCCAAAAATACAAAAAAATGTTTCAGAATCAACAGGCAAATCGTAGTTTTTTAGGGGTGTGAAGCATCTTCTTTTTCCCCCTTCAGACAAGTCTGTCCCGTGTAAAAGATGTTCGTCATCCGCTGTGCATAACTTATTGAATATCCGCATTCTTTTAGTTGTGAAATTGATATTTTTGCCATTGGAAAAATGAATATTGTGCATCAGAAGGCTTGGCAACCTCCGGATGCACCCAATGCCACATCGCATGAATCTGATGGCCAAGATACGGTACCTCCTGAGCCTATTGCTCTTGATATGGCTGCACTATGGGGCTTTCGCACAATGTGACAGCCCGCAGAGTACGGCTATGGGATCCCCTTGCGCTTTTCAAGGCATCCTTCCGTTCTGCACGGACCTGAATCCCTACGGCATCACCTACGCCTCCGGCACCGAGGGCAACGCCTTTGGATCCTTCTTCCCGGATACCAACAAGGTGGCCTGTCTGAGCGATGCCCCCGCTCCCGCTTGGTACTATCTCCGCATCTCCGAACCCGGCGAATTGCTCTTCCATATCGAACAGTTCGACCAAGACAGTGTCGGCATCGATGTGGACTTCGCCTGCTGGGGACCTTTCTACGCGGAGACAAATGCCGATTTTCTGGACAACCTCTGCTGCGGTGTCTATGACTTGAATACCCAGAACAACGTGCAGAGCCATGTGGTGGGCTCTACCGGACACCATCAGCCGCCCAACACCTGGAACAACCACTATCCGTACGGCAATCTCGTGGACTGCAGCTACGCTACCGATGCGACGGAATGGTGCTATATCCCCAATGCCCAAGAAGGGGAGTACTATCTGCTGCTGATCACCAACTTCGCCGCCAACTACGGACGCTACGGAACCATCACCTTCTCTACCGCCACCAATACCGCCGATTCTTTGAATGCTATGGCCGACTGCGCCATCACCGAGGCCGTCGCCAGCAATTCCCCTGTCTGCGAAGACGACACGCTCTTCCTCTATTGCAACACCCCTTCGTTTGGCGTTACGTACCTGTGGACCGGTCCCAACGGATGGACAGACTCCGTGGCCAATCCTGTCATCCCCCACGTAACCGCCAACATGGCCGGACTCTATACACTGGTCATGACCAACGGCATCGACACGACAGAGGCCGACTCCCTGTTTGTGACAGTCAATACGCAACCCCCGCTTCTCCTGACCACCACCTCTCTGCCCGTGTGCCCGCACAATACGGTGACTATCTCTGCCTTCGGCGCGGAGCAATACCACTGGAGCAATGGAAGCTCAGACTCTGCCATCACGATCATGGTGGATAGCTCCCAATATGTGACGGTGACCGCTTATAACACCTACTGTCAGCGTACCGATAGCGTATGGGTGGAGATGTACCAGCCCCAGCATGAGTCGGAGACGGTGACGGAGTGTGAGCAATATGTGTGGCACGGGACGACCTACGACACGTCGGGCATCTACCTGTACCCACACCTCGATATCCATGGCTGCACGCAGGTGGATACATTGCATCTGACCATCCACCATCACAGCCAGGGCACCGTCCATGACACCATCGTGGAGAACCAGCTGGCAACGTGGCAGTACCAAGGCTATCATTTTAACGGAAACACCGACACACTGATCCATATCCCCAACATGGAGGGCTGCGACAGCGCCGTCAGCTATCATCTGTTCGTCTATCCCAACCTCTACGTCACCTTGGACAGTGTCTTGTGCGAGAACGACCTGCCGTTGGTGTGGAACGGGGAGACCTTCACGGCCAGTGATGTGCGGACGGTGACGTTCCCGGCCTCCACGGGTGCCGACAGTATCATCACCATGGAGGTGACGGTGCACTACAACACGACGGGCACGGACGTGCAGACGGCCTGCGAGAGCTACACCTGG
>JAFYNM010000014.1 GCA_017549765.1 Bacteroidales bacterium | reverse complement strand
TATCATCACGCAGCGTTTTGTTGTAAAAATGAGCGGAATGCCCTATCGCGAATTTGTGGGCAACGCTGTCAAAACCTTGTTCGGCAAAAAGAATGTTTAATCTCTATATACAACAATTATGAATTACCACGAAATGATTGCCAAAGGCTTCACAGGCGAGCCTTACAGTATGTTTTTCCACGTGTGGCCGTGGATTGGACTGGGTGCGGCGATAGTGCTGCTGCTGCTCATCTTCTGCACGGACTTTCTCCGTTCGGACAAGACCAAATCGCGTTTCCTCGACCCTGTGTCGCTGGCGTGGATTGGTGCCGTCATCTATATGCTGCACAATTTGGAGGAATATGGCGTTGATATGTACGGCAACCAGCAGGCGTTCACCACGCTGATGTACCAACTGCTGGGAGTGCGTATCAGCGAGGCGGCGTTCCTCTGCTGCAACCTGCTGCTGGTGTGGGTTGTCGGTCCGCTCACCGCCGTGATGGTCAAGAAAGGCTACCACCGCATGGCGGCAGGAATGGCACTATTCGAGCTCATCAACGGCACAATGCATATCGTACAAGCCATCAACCTCGGCAGCTACAACCCCGGCCTGCTCAACTCCATCTTCCTCTGTTTGCCCGTCGGCATCTGGACGCTGTATGTAATGTACGGCAAGCTTAAATTCCCAAAAATTGACATCTTGCGGCTCTTCCTTGGGGCGTTGTTCTACCACGTGGTGCTGATGGCCGGCATAGTGGGTGCCACCAAGGCTGGTCTTTCCGAATGGGTGCAAGGCCTGATTATGGTAGCTGATGCCGTCTGTTTGTTCTGGTTCTGGTGGCAGGTGGGAAAGAAGAGCAAACAAGTTGCATAGTACTTCTGGCAAACGAAAAATTCCGCAACTCGGGCAAAGGCTTGGGTTGCATTTATTTTTGTATTTTTGCCGTTGAAAAGCAACGAAATAAAACAAATAGGGCTTATGACAGTAAATATCATAAACAATGGAAATAACAGTAGAAGACTTTGACAAAGTGGATGTCCACATCGGCAGCGTGAAGAGCGAAGTGCGCATCCTCGGTAGCGAGAGCGCAAGCGGCGTGGTGCTGCTGCAGCCGACGATGCAAGTGAAAAACGGAGATAAAGTGTTTTGATATGAACGATAAACCCACAGGAAAAGACTATGTAGGCAGCGATGAGCTGTATGCCGATGTGCAGCGGTGCATGCGGCTGGTGGCGGAGATGAATAGCGGCTACCACACCGAGGCGGAGGTTCGCGAGTACCTGCGGCAGATCACCGGCTCGGAAATTGACGTGACGGTGCGTGTGTTTCCGCCCTTCAACATCAACTACGGCAAAAAGACCACCTTCGGCAAGGGCAGCTTCGTCAACTTCGGCTGCACCTTCCTCGCCCTAGGCGGCATCACCATCGAGGAGGACGTTTTCATTGCGCCGCATTGCGTGCTGGCCACGGAGTACCACCCCGAAGACCCCGAAACAAGGCATTCGTTGCTGACAAAGCCTATCGTCATCAAGAAGAACGCTTGGATTGGAGCCAATGCGACCATCCTGGCAGGCGTGACGGTCGGAGAGAATGCCATCGTGGCCGCTGGTGCCGTAGTCAGCAAAGATGTCCCCGCCAATACCGTCGTGGGCGGCGTGCCGGCGAAAGTGATTAGAATGATAAAACAAGAAACAATATGAAAAAACTTGGATTATTTCTCCTGAAGAACAACATCCATATTATGACGCTCATCTTCGTCGGATGGGCGGTGTGGGCAGCTTGCAACTGGAGTAGTCTTCTGCTCGTCCAAAAACTTGTGATGGGGTTGTATGCCCTGCTGATTGTACACGAATACGAGGAAGGTTACAAAGGCAGGTTTGTCGCCTTGTTCGCAAAGGTGCTTCAGTTTGATGTGGAGAAACTGACACCGGGTGTGACACATATTGCACAGGCAGTGTACATCACGGTCATATTCTCGCTTGCGCTTGTTTTCCCCGACCGGCTATGGTTTGCCTTCGGCGTGCTCATCCTCGGCATCTTCGAGGGACTTGTCCACAATTGGGGTATCTTCATGTTCCAGCTGAAAGGAGTTTCGCCCGGCTGGTGGACGGCAGTACTCATGGCGGCATACGCCATCTGGGCTATAGTGGTCATCGACAGGAACATCGAATACGACAGCATCCAGTGGCTATGGGCTGTGCTGTACTTCTTGGGTGGCTTTGCCTGCTTGGAAGTCGCCGTTCAAAAATTGATGGGCAACACGATGAGCAAAATCAAAACGTCGCTGAATGCTTTCGCTCAAAAGCGTTTTGGCAAGAAATGACATATTCCGCAACTCGGGCTAAATCTTGGGTTGCGGAATTGTTGTGTGTTTTTGCGCTATACAGAACAATAGCCACCAAATCATCAAGACTTGGCGGCTATTATGCTACATTTGACCTAATTATTAGTACGCGGCGGTGAAGCGTTCTTTGTGGTGGTTTTCTTGCTCCAGCTCATCCACCATGGCAACGGCGTAGTCCTCCACGGAGATGAAGCTCTCGCCCTTCTCGTCGAAGAGCATGTCGTCCTTGCCCAAACGGTACTTGCCCGTGCGCACGCCCGTGGTCATGTTGCCGAGGTTGCCAGCCGGTGAGAAGAAAATCCAGTCGATGTCCTGCTCCTTCATCAGTGTGTTGAGGTAGAATTCACCTAAACTCTTCACGCCCGGTAACCAGGCTTCGGGCAGTGTGCCGGTATCCACCAGCCGAACACCGGGTTTCACGAACAGCGTGCCTGCACCGCCCACAATCAGCAGTCGGCGCACACCTGCCT
>JAFYNM010000013.1 GCA_017549765.1 Bacteroidales bacterium | reverse complement strand
CCATGCACGCAGACCGTCTGCGACCAAGGCGGGAATGTCAACCCGGTGACAAATTTCAACGGGATGGACGTCAATGGGCAGATGGAGGACAACCAAGACGTAGGGGCGAATGATCATTCGCCCCTACAGACGGCGATAAACCATTACTACGCGGCGGTGCGCGGCATTATGCGCGACAGCGTGGAGAACCTGCAAACGCTGGCGGCATGGCACACCGCGGCAGGCATCTACGCCGACCCCTACTCGCTGACGGAAGTCGCCACGGCGTTGGGCACTGCGGACGTGTCGAATATATCCTCCGCGCAACTGTCCCAGCCAGAACTTGACAATTTCATGGCTTTCCGCACACTGGCAGCCACCCTGCGTCCCAATGTGAACAACCCCGCCGTCAACTGGCCCGCAGCCACACCCGCGCAAGTCGCGGAACTGCAACGCATAGCCGAGGCCAACACGGGACGCTCCTCCTCCATGGCCAAGGGCGTGCTCTGCTTCTTCTTCGACATCTGCTACGAGGAGGATGAGGGCGAGACCAAGGGGCACCTCGTAGAGACGTTCCATGGAACGTCTCTACAGAACGGCACCGACGGCGGCCTGCTGGTCTATCCGAACCCCACGGACGGAATGCTGTATGTGGCCCTCTCCAACGCCGAGGAGTCCATCGGCCGTATCGTCATCGCCAATCTCACGGGACGGGAAGTGGCCGCATTTACCGGTCCTGGCGAGAGGATAGACGTGACGGACCTTCCCGCCGGCGTCTATCTCATCACCGTGACCACCACCTCGGGAAACACCCTCTCCGGCAAGTTCGTGAAGACGGAGGGGAAATAAATACCGAAGCGTGGAATGAGAGAAAAAACTTATTATTGCAACCGAATTTTTTAAAGTTAAGAAGTTAAGAAACTAAGAAGTTAAAAAACCAACGGCTAATAGCATATAGCTAATGGCTAATAGCTAACGGCCAAAGTCAAAATCTTATAAAAACACCCTAAAAATGAAAACTACAAAATCCAAAACCGCAAAAATGCACTGGCTGATGACAGCCCTGCTGCTGACAGTGACTCTCTTCGCCGCTGCCCAGAACCCATACCCGCCGTACGACTTCAAACAGGCGAACGCAGACGGCGATAATAACGTAGAATCATATAAGGATGCCAACTATCCCCAATGGACTTATTGGTCTATATCCCCAGCAACAAACACTTGCTATCCCCAAACCTTCTCTTTGTATTCCGACACTGTCATCCAAGGAGTTTCCTATCGGCTGTCAGACTTTTCCCTTAACACGATCTCTGGGCAACAGGAAAATCTCCTTGTCTGTGAGAACAACACGGGGTTTTATTACTTTGATCCCTATACCCAGACCTCCCGAGTATTGTATGATTATTCCGTTTCCGCTGGAGACCAATATGTGGTGTATCCGATACTGGGCGACACAAACCATCTTGTTCAAGTTGTCGTGGACTCTGTGGGGGCTGAATGGATCGGCAATCAAAACCTTAAAACTTTCTATATCCACACTGTTTCTATCAACCATCAAGCACCTGATTATTCCTGGAATTTTAACTTTTTGGATTATACAGGCCAGGGGTACGCCAAGATTATAGAACATATAGGATCCACATGTTTTTTCCTTCCGCAAAAGAGTTACGAAATACAATATGACGATATCTTCTACACCAGCCTTTGTGCTTTTGACGATGAGACATTCTATTATCAACCGATAGACGGAGTAAACTGCGACGAACCAGGCGACTGCTTGACAAGTGGGATTCTTCAGCATGATGCACTGTCCATAGAGTTTTATCCCAACCCCACGGACGGCACCGTGTCCGTGGAGTCCACAGGGGGTGTACTGATAGAAATAATCATGGTTTACGACTCCTTCGGGCGCATTGTGGCCACATACGAAATCAACGATCTCCTCGGCACCTTCGACATGCATAGTCTCCACGGCGGCCTCTACCTCCTCCGCGCACAGATGTCAGACGGCACCGTGCAGTCGGGGAAGGTGATGAAGCTATGATGCTAAGAGGGGGTAAAGGGTTGAAAGTTTACCGTTTACCGATGAGGCGATGAGACGATTATGCGATTAGAGGAGAGGAGCAGAGAGGAGCAGGGAGGAGCGGAGAGGAGACTAGGCAACAGCTAATGACCAATGGCCAATAGCTAAAGACATTGTGTGTTTTCCTGAAATCGCTTGACAACCTCAAACCTCCTTTAAACGGTAAACTGTAAACCGTAAACAAAAAAGCTGACAACTGTTCACTGATCACTGATCACTAAAAAATCGTATCTTTGCCGCCTCAAAAACAACGATATGGCAAATACATCCCCAGAGGGTATCCAAAAGGCTGTCAACATCCTCACAAAACACACGGACAGTAAGCTTTTGACACATCTCAACGCTTGTGTGCACTGCGGTCTTTGCAGCACCAGCTGTCTCTTCTACAAGACCTTCCCGGAGGCCAAGTTCATCCCCGGCAAGAAGGTCGATATGGTCTCTTCCATCTACCGCCGTTATTGCACGCTGTTGGGGCGCACCGTCCCCAAGCTGAACAACGCCCGCGAGCTGACCGACGAGGTCATTGACGAGATGGTGGACGAGCTCTTCGGCTCCTGCACCATGTGCGGACGCTGCGTGAAACACTGCTCCATAGGTGTCGATATCCCCTTCGTGGTGCGCACCGGTCGCCGCATGCTCGCCGCCATGGGCCGCGTGCCCGCCTCCCTGCAAGCCACCGTGGACGCCGCTCTGGAGACCAAGAACAACATGGCCATTCCCGAAGAGGATTTCGTGGATACTATCGACTGGATGGCCGAGGACCTGGAAGACGAGCTAGGCATTGAGAACCCCATCCCCTTGAACAAAGAGGGTGCAGAGCTCTTCTACACGCTGAACCCACGCGAGCCCAAGTTCTTCCCCCTCTCCATCGCCGCCGCCGCCAAGATCTTCTACGCCGCCGGCGCCAGCTGGACCCTCTCCAAGGACATGTACGATGTGACCAACTACGGCTACTTCTCCGGCAACGACGAGCACGCCAGACAGATCGCCCGCAACCTCTTCGACGAGGTACACCGCATGGGCTGCAAGACCTTGGTGCTGGGCGAGTGCGGCCACGGCTCACGCGCCGCCCGCTGGGAAGCCCCCAACTTCCTGAAGGAACATCCCGACTTCAAGATCATCACCCTCATAGAACTACTGGAGTCCTACATCAAGGAAGGCAAGATCAAACTGGACAAGTCTTTGAACACCAAGAAATACACCATCCACGATCCCTGCAACATCACCCGCAACGGCGGTCTGTTCCAATCCCTCCGCTTCGTGGCCAACGCGGCCGTGCCCGAACTGATCGAGATGACCCCCACGGGCAACGACAACTTCTGCTGTGGCGGTGGTGGCGGCATGTTAGCCATGAGCGAATACAACGAACGCCGTCTCAAAGTGGGCGAGATCAAGGCCAACCAGATCAAAGCCACCGGCGCCAACGTGGTCATCACCCCCTGCCACAACTGCGTCGATCAGCTCACCCAGATCAACCACACCTACAAGCTGGGCGTGGAGATCAAATCCCTCGCAGAGGTCGTCGCCGACGCACTGGTCCTTAACAGTTAAAAGTTGTCAGTGTTCAGTTGTCAGTTATAAGTTTGGAGTTAAAATATTAATCGCATAATCGTCTCATCGGTAAACGGTAAACTTTAAACCGTAAACCATATACCCATCAACGCCTCGTCATCATCAGCTTGACAGAAAAAAATCAGGTCGTTATAATAATATTGAAAAAAGTTCGTTATATAGGCCGTATTTATAATTGTATAGGAAAAAACAGTAAAGCAAACAAATGAAAAAAGTATCGATTCTCTTCCTCATTATTCTTACATTAGCCACTTCTGGATACGCACAAAACGTTCCTGACGACCCGCACGACTACCTGGGCCGTTTGAACGCCATCACCACCGCAGTGCCCTTCCTGTTGATTGCCCCCGACTCCCGTGCCGGCGCCATGGGCGACATTGGCGCTGCGACCTCCGCAGACGTGAACTCCCAAGCCTACAACCCGGCCAAGTACGTCTTCAACAAGAACACTTTCGGCGTATCTCTCTCATATAGTCCCTGGCTGCGCAAGCTGGTGAGCGACATCAACCTTGCTTATCTCTCCACCTATTGGAAGATGACGGACATGGATGCCATCGCTTTCTCTCTCCGCTACTTCTCTTTGGGTGAGATCCAGTTCACCGACAACCAAGGCAACCCCATGAGCATCCAGAACCCTAATGAGTTTGCTATAGACTTCACCTACTCGCGCAAACTGATAGACCAACTCTCTATTGCTATCACGCCGCGCTTCATATATTCCAACCTGACCGCCAACCAATATGCAGGCGGTGTGGAGACAAAACCCGGTCTGGCCGGTGCCGCCGACGTGTCCCTCTTCTACGAGCAAGACTTCAAAGCCCGCAACATGGAGGGTCAGACCTTGCGCGCCGGCTTTGCCATCTCCAATATCGGCAACAAGATGTCCTACTCTTCCGGAACACTGCGCCGCGACTTCCTGCCCACCAACCTCAAGCTCGGTTTGGGTTATGAGATGAATTTCGACAGCTACAACAAACTGGCTGTAACAGGCGAGATCAACAAACTGCTGGTTCCCACCAACCCTGTCTATGCCACCGACTCCAACGGCCGTATCATCTATGACGAGACCAACAAGCCCGTCATCGCCTCCGGTATGGATCCCGACGTGTCTGTGCCTGTAGGCATTTTCCATTCCTTCTACGACGCCCCCGGTGGCTTCTTGGAAGAGATGACCGAGATCAACTTCGGCTTGGGCCTGGAGTATAGCTACCGCGATTTCTTCTACGTCAGAGCCGGCTATTTCAACGAAAACAAGAACAAAGGTAACCGTAAGTTCCTGACCATGGGTGTCGGCATCAAATACAACATCCTGAACATTGATGTGGCCTACCTGTTTGCCATCCAGCAATACCACCCACTGGCCAACACCCTGCGCTTCACGCTCTCTCTGGACTTCACCTCCTTCAACAAAGACGAAATCAAACAACAAGGAAGACTCAGATAACATGCAATTCCGCGTCGGACTTGGTTATGACTCACACCGTTTTGCCCTCGACAGACCGCTCGTCATCGGGGGCATTCGTATTCCTTTCGACAAGGGATTGGCAGCCCACTCCGACGGAGACGTGCTCATCCATGCCATCTGTGACGCCCTGCTCGGCGCCGCCGCGCTGAAAGACATCGGCACCCATTTCCCCGACAACGACGGACAGTATCAGAACATCGACAGCAAAATCCTTCTCGGCAAGGTTGTGAACCTCCTCGAAGAGAAGGGGTGGTCCATTAACAACCTCGACTGCACGCTTGTGTTGGAAGAGCCGAAGATGAAACCCCATATCGACCCGATGGTGGCGACATTGGCTCCCATCCTGCACGTTGATGCCGACCGTCTGTCCATCAAAGCCAAGACCAACGAGCAGATGGGCTTCACCGGACAGAAAGAGGGCGTGGCCGCCATGGCTATCGTCTCCCTCATCCAATCATAAAACTCTTTTCCACCCATGAACGATTCTTTACTTCAAAACCCTTTCTGCCAAGATTGGAACACACCTCGGCAGACCCCTCCTTTTAGTCAGATCAAAGCGGAGCATTACCAACCCGCCTTTGAAGAGGGCATCCGTCTAGCCAAAGAGGAGATTGCCGCCATCCGGAACAATCCGGAAACCCCCTCTTTTCAAAACACGGTGGTGGCCCTGGAACATGCCGGCAGGATGCTGAACCGTGTCACGGAGATTTTCTTCAACATCCTGGAGTGCGACGGCACCCCCGAGATGCACGACATCGCCGACAAGGTGCAGCCTATGCTCACCGAGTTCTCCAACAGCATCCATCTGGACCAGAGACTCTTCCAACGCATCAAGACTGTATATGAACAAGAGCGGGATTCCCTGAACCCTCTCGACCGGAAACTATTGGAGGACACCTACGATGGTTTCATCCACAGTGGCGCCAACCTGAATGAAGAGGGCAAGCGACGGTTCAACGAGCTGAGTATCCAGTTGGCCAACCTGACACTCGCCTTCGGGCACAACGCGTTGGAGGCCACCAATGCCTACACCATGCACCTCACCGACGCAGCACGTCTGCAAGGACTGCCCGAATCCGCTCTCAGTCTCGCCGCCCACAAAGCGAAAGCACAAAAACTGGAGGGCTATCTCTTTGACCTCTCCGCGCCGTGTGTCTCCGCCATCCTGAAGTATGCTGACGACCGTGACCTGCGTCACGAGATGTACCTGCACTCTGCCAGCAAAGCCTTCCACGACCAGTACGACAACTGCCAGAACATACTGGACATCGTGGCCTGTCGTCATCAGATCGCGCAGCTGTTAGGCTACAAGACCTTTGCCGACTATGCCCTGCATGACAGAATGGCCAAGACCACAGACCGTGTTTATGGCTTGTTGGACGAACTGAAAACCTACGCGTTGCCAGCAGGAAAAAGGGAGATTGCCGAATTGCAGCAATATGCCGAAATCTTAGGCTTTACAGAGCCGCTGCAACGATGGGACTATGCTTACTACACAGAAAAGCAGCAGCAGGCCTTGTTCAATCTGAGCACAGAAGCGCTGAAGCCCTATTTCGAGCTGCAGCACGTCATCAAAGGGGTGCTGGGTTTGGCCGAGAACCTCTATGGGTTGCGTTTTGTGGAGACTGATAAGATAGAGAAATATCATCCCGACGTCAAGGTATATGAGGTCTTTGACGGCGATCGTCTCATGGCGGTGCTCTATCTCGACTTCCATCCTCGTGCCACCAAACGCAGCGGCGCCTGGATGACCAACTTCCGGGAGCAGTATGTGGACGAGAAGGGCCAGGATGTGCGCCCGTTGGTCAGTTTAGTGATGAACTTCACCCCTGCCACCGCGCAGATGCCGTCGCTATTGACCTTTGGAGAGTTGACCACCTTCCTGCATGAGTTCGGGCACGCCCTCAACAGCATCGTGTCGGATGTGCCGTACGCTTCCCTGTCGGGCACCAACTCGCCCCGCGACTTCGTGGAGCTGCCCTCCCAGTTGAACGAGAACTGGGCCGTGGAACCATCTTTTCTGGAGACCTTCGCCCAGCACTATGAGACTGGCGAGCATATCCCAGAACATTATGTCTCCCAAATCCGCAAGATGCGTCAGTTCATGGCCGGCTATGCCTGCACGCGCCAGCTCTCCTTCGGCTATCTTGACATGCAGTGGCACACCACCCCGCCCGAACAACTGCGGGATGTCTATGCCACAGAACGGGAAGTCTTCGACACCGTGGAGCTGTTCCCCGTGGTCGAAGATGCCTGCATGAGCACCTCCTTCAGCCATCTCTTCTCCGGAGGCTATGCGGCTGGCTACTACGGCTACAAATGGGCGGAAATGCTGGAAGCCGACGCCTTTAACTGCTTCGTGCAAGAAGGCGTGATGAACCGCAAGACAGCCCAGCGCTACCGCCAAGCCATCCTCTCCCGTGGCGGGAGCGTGGACGCCATGCAGATGTTCACCGACTTCACGGGGCATGAGCCCACCCCCGATGCCCTCCTGCGCCGCGAAGGACTGAAGTGACGAGGACGGCAGCCATTAGCTGTTGGCTGTTGAAGATTGGCGAATTTTATGTATGTTTGCAGGCTTAAAATTACATACCATGTTCCATCTATATCTCAAAGAAATAAAGGCCTTTTTAAGCTCTATCATAGGCTACATCTTCATAGGGGTGTTTCTGATCGTCTCCGGTCTGTTCCTCTGGGTGTTCCCCAACATCGACAACATCATGGAGGCTGGCATGGCCGACATCCACGGCCTCTTCAACCTATCGCAGTTCCTGTTCATCTTCCTGGTGCCCGCCATCACCATGCGCTCCTTCGCCGAGGAAAGACGCAACGGGACCATGGACATCCTGCTGACAAAACCCTTGACCGACCTGCAGATCATCAGCGCCAAATTCTTAGCTTGTCTCACCCTGCTCGTCATCGCCCTGATACCCACCTTTATCTACATCATCTCCGTCTATCTGCTGGGCAACCCGGTAGGCAATATCGACATGGGCAGCACCTGGGGCTCCTATCTCGGTCTCGTCTTTCTGGGCGCCACCTTCATCGCTATCGGCCTCTTCTCCTCCTCCATCACCAACAACCAGATTATCGCCTTCATCGTGGCCGCCCTCCTGTGCTTCATCTGTTACTTCGGATTCGCCTTCATATACTCCTTTGAATCACTGGGCGCCTTTGGCTACTATATCAAAACCCTCGGCATCGAACACCACTACGCCTCTATCAGCAAAGGGGTTATCGACTCCCGCGACATCATATACTTCCTCAGCGTCATCTTCGTTTTCCTCTTCGCCACCGAAATCGTCTTGGTCCGTCGGAAATGGTAATCTAAAAATCAGACAGTTATGAAAAACAAGAATACCCAAACAAGCAGTCTGCAATTCAAGAAAAACACCATCATCGGACTCATCGCGGCTTTGGTGATCGTGCTAGTCATCAATATCCTATCTTCCTTTTTCTTCTTCCGTATCGACCTGACCAAAGACAAGCGCCACTCTCTCTCTTCCTCCACCATCGAGATGCTGAAGAATCTGGAAGACAAAGTATATATCCGTGTCTATCTGAAAGGCAAAGACCAGCCGGCCGACTACCAGCTCTTCGCCAAACAGGTGGAACAGATGTTGCAAGACTTCCGCAGTTATAATCAGAATGTCTATTACGAATTCTTGGATCCTCTCGACGGTAAAAACACCGAAGAGGTCAACAATATCTTAGGCGATTTTGTCAAGAAAGGGTTGGAGCCCATCCCCATCAGCCGGGAGGACGCCAACGGCTATTCCACCCACATGATCATTCCCGGGGCCATCATCACCTACCGCAATCAGGAATACCCCGCCAAATTGGTAGTGGCCGACCCGGCTGGCGCCAACTGGCTCCAGTACTCCACCGAGGAGCTGGAATACAATCTGGTAGCCCCCATCCGCCGACTGATCAAGACAGAGAAGCCGAAGGTGGCCTTCCTGGACGGACACGGCGAGCTGGACTTCTACAACACCTATTGGGCAGCGGCACAGCTGCAACGATTCTACAATGTGGAACGCATCGTCCTGGACGGAAAAGTCAACGCCCTGCGCAACATCTCCCTGGCAGACTCTGTCACCCAGGAGCTGAAGCTGGGCAACAACAAATACGATGTCCTCGTGATAGCTCAACCTACCGAGCCCTTCCGGGAGTACGACAAATACATCATCGACCAGTTTATCATGCGCGGCGGCAAGGTGCTGTGGCTCATCGACAACACCACCGCTTCCCTAGACAGCCTGCAAAACTCCGCAGAGTTCTTCGCCACCCCGCGGTCGCTCTATATCAACGACCTCCTCTTCACCTACGGCGTGCGCATCAACAGCAACCTGATCCAAGACCTCAGCTGCCTGCCCATCCCGCAGCAGGTCAGCATGATCGGCGACCAACCGCAATATAAGTTCATGGCCTTCCCCTATGTGATCGACATTGTCAACTTCAGCGACCATCCCATCGTCCGAAACATGAAGGAGATCCGCGCCGAGTTCGCTAGCAGCATCGATCTGGTGGGACGGGAAAACGACCTGACCAAGACCGTCTTGATGACCACCTCTGAGCGCACCAAGATGACCCCGACGCCCTCCATCGTCACCCTGCGCGTAGGACTGACAAAGCCCAACCCCGAAGAGTTCGCCTTCCGCAACCTGCCCGTGGCCGTGCTCGTCGAGGGCGAGTTCACCTCTGCCTTCAAAGGCATCCTGCCCATAGAATTCGACACCATCAAGCAGCTGGACTACCGCGACAAGAGCGTCTATACCCGCCAGATCTTTGTCTCCGACGGCGACATCATCCGCAATCCCTTCGACCGGAAACGCAACCAGCCCTATCCCACCGGCTATGACATCTATACTCGTACCATGTATGATAACGCCGATTTCATCTTCAGCTGCATCAACTACCTCTGCGCTGACGACGATCTGCTGCAGCTGCGTGCCAAGAACTTCAAGATCGGGTCCCTCAACCAGGAGAAGATCCGCAAGAACAAGACAATGATCGCCACCCTCAACATCGTGATACCGCTGGCCTTGATCGCCATTATGGGAGTCATCCTGATTCTTTCCCGGAAATTCAAGTTCTCCAAGAAAGCAAACTAAGAGTTTTTCGGAATCAATCATTTAAGATATAAAACAGTTCGCCATTGTTGTAATATGCTGTTGTAGTTTTATTTATGGCAGCTAATAGATCTATAATTTTACAAAAAATGTGGAATAAACGAACCTTTCTGTCTCCAATCGTGATCACGCTGTTGTGCCTCATCGTCTTAACGCCCGAAATAAAGGCTACAGGGCCGAAGAAGCCGGTGGCTCCCGCCTATTTGAAGCCAGGCGACAAAGTGGCGATCATCACCCCTTCGTATTATGGTTCTATGGAGAAAACCCGCCAAGCGGCCATGGTGCTGCGCAGTTGGGGGTTCGAGCCAGTCATCGGACCGAATGTGGGGAAACAATATCTCACCCAATATGCCGGAACTGCAGAGCAACGATATGCAGACCTTCTATGGGCACTCAATGATCCCAGTATCAAGGCCATTGTTTGCGAAAGGGGCGGCTACGGTTCGCTGCACCTGCTGACTGTTCAGATGCGGCAAGAGATGGCAGCCTCGCCCAAATGGATTATGGGCTATAGCGATGCCACGACACTCCTGGGCATGGAAAACAATGCCGGCGTGATGAGCATTCACAGTGTGATGGGCTGCAATCTCGCGAGCCGGGGAGGTGCCGACCTCTCCTGCACGCTCCTGCGCGACTTGCTCAAGGGCCAGGTGCCGCAGTATGAACTTCCCGCCCATCCGCTCGACATTACAGGACAGGCCACGGGCACGCTGGTGGGCGGCAACTTCGCCACTTTGGTTCCGCTGCTTGGCACTCCGGCCGATCCCGTCACAGACGGCATCATCCTTTTTTTGGAAGAGGTGGAGGAGACCTACCATAGCATTGACCGTCTCTTTAATATGCTGATGTTAAACGGAGTGCTTGCGAAATGTAACGGAATAATACTGGGCGACTTCACCGACTGCGAGGATGATCTCGGATACGGAAGTGTGGAGGCGATGTTGCACAAGTATATTGCGCCGTACAACATTCCATTGCTTTGCGGTTTCCCTGCCGGTCACGAAAAGGTGAATTTACCGCTCGTGATGGGCGCGCCCGTCACCCTTAATGTGCGCGATGATGGTGCCACCCTCACCTTCGACATCCCTGGTGCTCAGAATACAATACGCACCGAAGGACTGCGCAATGAGCCAATGACAGCACTGGATGTTTCCGAGATTATGACCATTCAAGACGCGAAGTTTACCGAATGGCAGAACATAAAGCCTTCCAAAGACACGATTTTGGTGAGACTGTACTGGAAATTGGCGAAAGAGGAACTATTGGACTTTTCGCTTGACGATTTGAAGAGAACCATACATTCCGTTTGTCCGGAAAATGACCGTTTTGAACTTACCTATTGGGATTATTACGTTGAAGAAAAGTCCTCGTATCTTGCTGCAAGAAGAGGGACGTTCTTGTGCCAGCAAATGGATTCCATTTGTCCGAACAGTATCTCGAAAATTACGATTAAACAGGAAACTATTGTTAGATTCACCGAACAGCAGCCCGGTTATCGTGTCTTGATGATTTGCCCGGTGCGGGAGTGAAAATTAGGGAGAAACGATGTGTTGGTTATTCGTTGGAAAATTTGCAACAACAATGCATTCTTTCGTTGGAAAAAATGTTTTGTTACGCCAAAAAGTCGCTGGAAAAATGACATCAAAAATACAGAAAGTCGCTGGAAAAACAGCAGAAAATTTTGCCAACAAGTCTTACGTTTTTTGAAAAGAAAAAAAAATTATCCAGCCGTGAACCGATATTTTTATATCTTTGCGGCTGGATAATTTTGATGAATTATGAGAAAACTTATCGTTGCCAGAGAAAAAGAACAAGCATTGTTAAAACGATTGTCAAACGAACCAACAGCGCAGCTTCTCGCCGTTTACGGACGCAGACGTATTGGAAAGACGTTTCTGATTCGGGAGTATTTTGAAGAAGGGTTTGCATTCATGCATACTGCGGTGTCGCCAATGGAATTGAAAGAAAAAGAACATCAACTGCTTTATCGGGTGCAATTGGATGAGTTTGGTGCATCGCTTCAAAAATATGGTGACAAAGACACCTCAACAATCAAGGATTGGTTTGACGCTTTCCATCGGTTGGAAAACCTGCTTGAGAAGAAAAAGTCAAAGAAGAAACAGGTGGTTTTCATTGATGAGTTGCCTTGGCTCGACACACCTCGTTCTGGCTTTTTGTCTGCATTTGAGCATTTTTGGAACAGTTGGGGAGCAGGCAAACATAACCTGTTGCTTATCGTATGTGGCAGTGCCACCACTTGGATGTTGGATGAGTTCATTAACAGCAAAGGTGGGCTCTATGGCCGGGTCACTTGTGAAATGCACCTCCATCCGTTCAATTTAGCGGAAACCGAAGCCTATCTCAAACACAGAAAGCTCACGATGGAACGATACGACATCACCCAAACGTATATGCTCACTGGGGGAGTGGCGTACTATTTGTCATACTTCCAACAGGGCAAATCTCTGGCACAGAACATTGACGAACTATTCTTTCAGGAAAATGGTTTCCTGCAGACCGAATATGACAGGCTTTTCACTTCCCTGTTCGCTGACAATACGAATTACAGGAAAATTGTGGAAGTGCTTAGTGGTAAACGATACGGCATCACCCGAGAAACAATTGCCACGGAAACAGGCATATCAGCTGGTGGTACGTTAAGCCAAATGCTGAAAGCCTTGGTGAAAAGCGACTTGGTTTCCACGTATCACAACTTCGATGAGTCGAAACGCAATGTGTATTATAAGCTCACAGACATGTTTTGTCTGTTTTACCTTGGTTTTGTGCAAAAGAACCCTACTAATAATCATACTTTTTGGTATGACAATCAAAATGCGCCCAAGCTCAACACTTGGAGAGGACTGGCTTTCGAGGATGTCTGTTTTGTACATCAGGAACAGATACGAACCGCGTTGGGAATCAGCGGAGTGCAAACCGAAATCTATCCTTGGCATGCCACGACTAATGGGAAAACATCCGGCGCACAAATAGACATGCTTATTGACAGAGCCGACCGAGTGGTAAACCTTTGTGAAATGAAATTCACACAGGGCGAATTCGTCATAGACAAAACATACGATGAAAAACTCCGCAACAAATTGAGTGCACTGCAATTCAAAACACAGAACAGAAAGAACATCCAACCCACACTTGTCACCACATACGGTCTCAAAATGAACATGTACAGCAACCGAATACAACGAATCGTCACGTTAGATGACCTTTTCAGGAAATAATTTTCGAGGCAAGGTGTAGTTTTTCAACCCCCTATTGTGTCAAAGAGAAAAACGGATCCCGGAATAATGAAAAAGAAAGAACAACAGGAACGCGACTTCGAGCGGCTCGTGGAGCGGCAACGGCAGACCATCTACTCGGTGTGCTACCTCTTTGCCAACGAGCGGCAACAGGCCGACGACCTCTTCCAGGAGGTGCTCATCCGCCTGTGGAAAGGCTTCGACAGCTTCGAGGGTCGCAGCTCGGAAAAGACTTGGGTATATCGCGTGGCGCTGAACACCTGCGTCACCGCCGACCAAAAACAGCGTCGCCGTTTAGACACGTCGCCGTTGGAGATGGATGTCGATCTCTTCGCTGAGGAGGAGCGCAACCCTTCCGCCTCGCGACTGCACCGCCGCATCAGCAAGCTGCATCCTTTCGATCGCGCTCTTATCCTGTTATGGCTTGAAGACCTTCCCTACGATGAGATTGCCGCCATCCTCGGCATCAGCATCGACAACGTGAGTGTGCGCTTGGTGCGTGTACGTGAGAAACTGAAAAAAATCACCGACTAAAGCCTTGATGAAATGGAACAGAACAATGATCTTAAGATAGAATTGCAGCAGGAATTACGTGGCCTGCAACAGGAGATAGAGCAGCATAGCACTTTCAATACCGAGGAGTGGCGTCAGTTGGTAAAGCGACACACGCGTAGCCTCTACCTGGAAAAGATCCTGTGTGTGGTGTTTTCGGCCGTGATGATAAGCGCCAGCCTTTTGATTATATCTATATTCGCAAACTGGCCTTGGTGGCTTGTTATGCCATACGTCATATTCTTCAGTGTGCTGATAATTGATAATCTTTTACTGACGAGAGGAATGGCACGCCCCGATGTGAAAAGCAAAGAGGGCCTGCTTTCTCTGCGTGAGGCCATTAAGGCTAATAGTAGAATAAAACGTTGGCGCATCTGGTTCTATGGCAGTTTCAGCACCATAGTTTTAGTGACAACATGCATATACCTGTGGTTCAACAATCGTTCCATGTTCTCCGAAATGTTTGGATCGCTCATCAGTGCGATTGTTCTCCTGCCTCTCTGTCTTTTCGCTTTCAAGCATAAGAAAAAACGTCACGATGAGGTTTGCGAGGAAATCGACAAATTATTAAAAGAAGAATAGGATTTTTATTGTTTTTTAATACCTTACAATTATGTGGTTAAAAATTGTTTATTTCGTCCTGGTGTCGATTGGATTTGTGTGCTATGCCTATTCTCTCTATGTCGAAGTTCGCAATGAAAAACTTCGGAAAGAAGGAAAAGAGGTTCGTAAAGAATCAAACATCACATCTATCCTTGGCGCTATTTTTGTCGGTCTTTTAGCGGGGCCTGTCATAGAGTTGACGGAGAAATTGCTATCGCCCTATATCACCAGCGAAATTGCCATGTTCTTTTTCCAAATCCTTGTACTGATGGTTCTTTTGTTCGCCATCGGCATTCCAGTGCGTCATATTGCAAAACGGTAATATTTCGTACAGAAAAATATATAAAACATGTCGTAGTGTTCCAATTATTACTATTTTTGCAATCACCTATTTCAAAGTAAAGGATTGACAGTCGATGAAAAAAGAGAACAAGGACATATTGCTAAAGTTGCTCCAACGGCACAAGGCGTTGGGCATCTCTGATCAGATAGATTTCGACAAGTTCTATCTCTATTCCATCATTGTGCATTCCACCGCCATAGAGGGATCCACAGTGACCGAGGTGGAAGCGCAGCTGCTTTTCGACGAGGGCATCACTTCTAATAAGCGCACGATGCTGGAACAGATGATGAACCTCGACCTGAAAGTGGCTTACGACTACGGACGCGAGTGGATTAAGCACCACGAACCCATCACGGTTGATTGGCTCGTCCTGCTGGCTTCCAAAGTGATGGCCCGCACAGGCAACGAATACAACTCCATGGGAGGAAGCTTTTCAGCCGCAAAAGGCGAATTGCGCAAGCTGAATGTCTCAGCCGGATTGGGCGGCAAGTCGTATATGTCCTATCTGAAAGTGCCGGAACGTCTCGCTGCTTTCTGCGACGAGTTGAACCAACGCCGCAAAACTATTGACCCTTCTAATGTGGCCGCCGTTTACGACCTCAGTTTTTGGGCGCATTATGAGTTGGTGACGATTCATCCGTGGGTTGACGGCAACGGTCGCACCTGCCGACTGCTGATGAACCTACTGCAATGGGAGTTCGGAGTGTTGCCCACAAAAGTGCTCAAAGAAGATAAAGCCGAGTACATCCAAGCTCTTATCGACACTCGCGAGCGTGAGGATATCAGCCTCTTTCTCAACCGAATGACGGAACTGCATTGTCAGCATCTGCAAGCCGACATCGACCAATACGTTAAGTCAACAACAGAGAAAATGGTCGATAAATCAGTGTTGAAACAGGAAATGGTCGATAAATGGTCGATAAAGCCCTCGCTGGCTGAGAAACTGGTCGATATTTTGGAGTTCGTGGCCGATAAGGAGGAGTTCACCACCGAGGTCATTGTGCAGCATTTCGGCTTCCCCGCCACTTCTGCCAAGCGTTACCTGCGCCAACTCACTGAATTCGGCTACTTGGAAGCCCTCGGTGGCAACAGGAACCGCACCTATCGGAAGCATTCATTTAATCATCAATAATTATGTGGTCAACAGTTATTTACATCGTCGTTGTTCTTCTTCTCGCCATCGGCATCCCTGTCCGCCGTATGGCCAAAAGATTAACTGTTGTTATTTTCGCCATTGTCCTATTGGGCGGTTGCGGTATGATGTATGGTTATAAAACCATAAAACAATTCGACAAGAATGAATATGAAGCTGTTGTTGCATCGGTTATGGATGATAATTTCAAGATGAATTCAATAATCAGCGACAGTGTTCAGTTTGCTTCTTATCGTATGATTCTGTCTGACAGTCAGTGGCAACAATCGACGTCGGGACAACCTATTCAAATTCTATATTTTAAAGGAGATAAATTGGTCTCATATCACATTAACTGTACGGCAAAAGGGGGCGTTTCTGGCCTGAATTGGAATACAGACCACCGCTTTGAGACCTATCCTCCCGCATCTGCTATTCCAATAAACCCATCTATGGCATCCCTTGTAGAAGTCAAGAACATTTATCATATTACCGACAACAATGAGTATTTAATCGTCGTATTTTGGTCCAATATGCTCTCCAAAATCTCTAAATCAGCGATTGAAACCGTTAAATCGAACTTAAGCAAATACGGAAACGTTGACCAAGCTTCGATAGTGCTCATTAACACTGACAAGTATTACGTTTCTTTACAAGAATGAAACTCTTCTAAGATTTGACAATCATAACGGTAATTTCCAATGAACAAACATTTTACTACAATGAAACCTATCAACATAAAAACCAGCATTGTCATGATATGCGTTGCGCTGTTGACGCTCTTCGCACCGCAACAAACCTCGGCGCAGGAGCTGTTCAACGGCGTGGTCACCTACAAAATGTCGATGAACGGCGCGTCGGCGCAGACCTATACAGTGTATTACCGCGGCCACGACCAGATGACCGACATGCCGCTAACCAAACTGCGGACGCTCTATCTTTCTGAAGAGAAGAAAATGTACACGATCATGAGCATGCTGGGTAAGCCCATGGTGAGCAGTGTCGATTTCGATGCCGAAGACCTGCAACATGGAGAACTATTTGATGAGACGACACCCGCGGAGGAGATTGCGGGTCACCATTGTCTCCGCATCACCACTGATAGCGACAACGAAACGATGGAAGGGAAGGTCACCATTTGGCTCGACACCTCCTACCACATTGCATCCCAATATGGTCTCGGATTGCCCGTGCGTATTGAAACTCGGATGGAGATGAAAGGGCGCACGATGGAGACTGTCAGCGAGTTGGTGTCCGTGGTGGAAGGAGAAGTCGATGACGCACTGTTTGCCGTTCCTGGGAAAGAGGGTACCGTATGGATGAGTATCGATGCCGACGGCAATCCCGTGATCAGCGGCGACACGACCGGACTTTACGCTCCCGTCCATTCCAAACGGATCGAAGAGGTGGATTCCGTCGGCTTCCGCAAGGCGATTGCGAAAGGCAAGACGGTCTGCATGTTCACTGCCGTGTGGTGCGGCCCTTGCCGACTGATGTACCCACGATTGGAGAATGTGGCCAAGCAGCTCGGAAAAGGTTACCGCTTCATCAAGGTGGATATTGACCGATGTCGCACCATCGCCCAAGAATACGACTGCATGACCATCCCGGTCGTGATTCTCTTCGAGGACGGCAAGGAACTGCGCCGCATCACCTCGGCTGCATATGGAGAGGAGGATATTCTGAAGTTTGTGGAGGGAAGGTAGTAGTTAGCAGTTAGCAGTTGGGTGGGAGGATGTTTGGAGGAAGGGATGTGTTTGTAACATCCTTTTTCATTTACGCTCTGTTCGGTATCGCAATGTTGATAAGCAATATTGTTGTTCTTATAATAAACAAATGGCGGCGATAGAGAAATCGTATCTATTGGCTGTTTCACGGATCCCCATTTCAGAATAGAATCAGTACAAAAAACCGAAAAGCCAAAGAGGGATACGGTTATGATGACCGATTTCAATATCATCTACGGCCAAAAAACTATCTTTGATATCTTTAATTTGGCTGAAGTCTTTCCCTTTTCCTCCTATCTCAAATAACCATTTCCCGTTGACAAGAAAGTCGCCGGCGGATGGCAAAATCAACTCATTTTCCACTTGAAGTTGCTGGCTGAAAAACGTTTCACGCAACGTGCCTGTATCTACGTGCGGACTGAGGGCAAACATCAGATTACAGTCGCCTAAGTAGAGTTTGTCGGGTTTTGGCAGATGTTTCAAACTCTTAGCTTTTCGTGTTAGTAAAGTCAGTAGGCCAGCCTGTTCCAATAGATACAACATTTTCAATCCTTGTTCCCTGTTGGTCTCCAACTGACTATAAAGCATTGACATGTTGGGAGTTTGTGGGACACGGGCGGCGAGAATCATCAGCATCTGTTTGATTTTCTGTATCGTAGAAAAAGAGATGTCGGTCAATTGCGGCAGGTCGTATTCCAAAGTCATGCGAACGGCATCCTGAAGACGCAACAGGAAACCGTCACCTTCTTCCTGATAGAAAGGATAACAGCCGTGTTGCAAATAGTTTTCGAAAGCCGGCAGCACCTTGATATGCGGAACGATGTCCGCCGCAATGTCCACGTGCTGGTTCAACAAGTCTTGAAGTCCGTACGATGACCCACTGTAAAGCCCTTCCATCTCCAAAAACTCCCTGAATGATAGGCGCGGAAGTTCATAAACTCTCTGACGACGTGATAAATCCTTCCCTTGAGTGTCTATCTTCAACATGGAAGACCCTGTGTAACATATTTTCAAGTCTGGATAGTCATCATACAAATTCTTCAGTATGGTCTGCCAGTTGGGAAGATAATGTATCTCGTCCAAAAAAACATGGCTGCCACCATGCGTGTAGTGGTAATCCACCAATGAAACAAGTGAGTTTGTTTCAAACCAGATGTTGTCCAACGACACATAAAGGACTTTCGATTTGTCTGGAATCGACTCCTTAATATATTGCAACAGCATTGTGGTTTTGCCCACCCCTTTGCAACCTTTAATGCCAATCAAACGGTTGTCCCAATTGATTTTTCCGTACAAGGAGCGATGAAAAACGGTTTTAACAGCATCGATTTTACGGCGTGACACCTGATAGAGATATTCTACATTCTGCAGTTCCATAGAGCACAATAATTTTGCCGCAAAAATACAAAAAAATCTTTCAAGATTGAAAATTGAAAAAAAATAAATCTTTCAAGATTGAAAATTGAAAAAATCATATATCACATTGACAAGGAATTTACGAGCTAACTATTGTCTACTCTCTTTTGTCTGTTGCCTAAAAAATAGTATCTTTGCCGCCGATTTTTTTCATCACCGTAATAAAATCATCCTTTTATGTGTCTAAACAAAAAAATGTAATAATTCAAAAAAGTACCTTTATGAAAAAATTATTTGTGTTAATGATGGTTTTCTTCTGCGCATCAACCGTTTTCGCGCAGAAAGGCGACCTGAACTTGAATGACCCCATCAAGGCCGATCCCAATGTGACCATTGGCAAGTTGGACAACGGCATGACCTATTACATCCGCAAGAACACCTACCCGAAGGACCGCGTAGAGTTCCGTCTCGCGGTGAACGCCGGCTCCAACCAAGAGAACGACAACCAGCAAGGTTTAGCGCACTTCACCGAGCACATGGCCTTCAACGGTATTGAAGGTTTCCCGAGCAACAGCGTGGTCGATCATCTGCGTAGCAAGGGCGTGGTCTTCGGCGCTGACCTCAACGCCTACACCAGTTTCGACGAGACCGTCTATATGATTCCCATGCCGACTGACGATCCCGGCAATATCGACCTCGGTCTCAAGATCCTCCGTGGCTGGGCCGCCGGTCTGCTCTATGACAACAAGGAGATTGACGAGGAGCGCGGTGTCATCATCGAGGAGTACCGCCTCGGCCTCGGCGCAGACGACCGTATGCGCAAGGAGTACTGGCCTGTCCTGATGAAAGGCTCCCGTTACGCCGACCGTATGCCCATCGGCAAACTGGACATCCTGCAAACCTTTGAATATCAAGTGATCAAAGATTTCTACAAAGACTGGTATCGTCCAGACCTACAAGCTGTCATCGTTGTTGGCGACATCAACGTGGCAGAAGTGGAAGCCAAGATCAAATCCATGTTCGGCAATATTCCCGCCAAGCAGAACCCGCGCAAGAAAGAGATCTACGGTATCGCGCCCAATGCTGAACCTCTCGTGGCTGTCTGCACCGACCCGGAAGCCACTGGCAACCAGGTGATGCTTATCCGCAAGCACCCGCACTTCGCCATGAAGACCATCGGTGATTTCCGCCAGCAACTCTGCATCGACCTCTACAACGCCATGTATGACGCCCGCCTTGAGGAGATGACCCAAGATCCTAAATGCCCGTTCATCGGTGCCTCTGCTGGTTACAGCGAATTCATCGGCAACACCGATATGTATGGTTCCAGCGCTATGGTTAAAGAGAACCGCATCAACGATGCCGTGCGTGTGCTGATGCAAGAGGACTACCGCGTGCTGCAATACGGATTCCTGCAAACAGAACTCAACCGCGCCAAAGAGGAGCTGTTAGAGCGTTACGACAAAGCCGCCAAAGAGGCCGACAAGACCGAGTCCGCCCGCTTCGCCTCCCAATACATCAACAACTTCTTGCGTCAAGACCCCATCCCGGGAGCCAAACGCGAGAACAACTATGCCAAGAAACTCATCGAAGGCATCACCTTGGAAGAAATCAACGCACTCGCCAAAGGATGGATCACCGATGACAACATGGTGGCCATTGTCACCGCCCCTGACCAAGAGGGCGTGAAGGTCCCGACCAAAGAAGAGATCTTGTCTATCTTGAAAGACAAATCCTTAGCCATCGTAGATCCTTATGTGGACACCTACAAAGATCAGGAGATCCTGGAGAAAGAGACTCTGACACCCGGCAAGATCACCTCTGTGGAGAAAATCGAGACCGTGGGCGCCGAGAAATGGACTCTCTCCAACGGCATTACCGTCTATCTGAAGAAAACCGACTATAAGAACGACGAAATTCTGTTCAGCGCCAGCAGTAAGGGTGGCAAATCTCTCTATCCTGTTCAAGACCTCGCTTCTGCCGACTTCGCCGCCGATATCATCGACCGTGGCGGTATCGCCGGATTGGATTACAACTCCTTGATGAAGAAGATGAAAGGTAAAAACGTGGGCGTTTCACCGACCATCAACCTGCTGTCGGAAGGTTTCTCTGGCTCCTCCACACCCAAAGATCTGGAGTTCTTCTTCCAGTACCTCAACGCTTTCTTCACCAATCCGCGCATCGACGAGAATGCTTTCCAGTTGGTGATGGACGAGTCTCGGGAAGGCATCAAGATGATGTCCGCCCAGCCGATGTACAAATATTTAGGCCAGTTTATCGATGCGGCATTTAACCACGACCCCTATATGAAAACACAGTACTCTTATGACGAAGACTACCTGAGCCAAGTCAACTTCAACCGTGCCGTGCAGATTTACAAAGAGCGTTTCGCCAACCCTGCCGATTTTAATTTCTTCTTTGTAGGAAATTATGATGAAAAAGAGATGAAGGAATTTGTGGAACTGTACCTCGGCTCCCTGAAGACCAACCCGGCCAAGAAGGAAAACTACAATCTCAGCGTCCTGAAACCGCGTCCCGACAAAGCCACCACGCAAACGGTCTATGCCGGTACGGAGCAACAAGGCTGGATGGGCATGTATATCACCAACCCCATTGATTGGAATAGCCGCAACTCCATCATCGCCGATATGATCGGTGAGGCCCTGGACATCCAATTCGTGCGCATCGTACGTGAGAAGATGGGCGATGTATATTCCCCGATGGTGCAGATGTACGCCGCCAAACTCCCGAAACCGGAGTTATCCTTGATGATCCTCTTAGGCTGCGACCCTGTGAAGACCGACAAACTGGCCGATGCCAGCCTGAAGATCCTCAACGACTTCAAAGTCAAGGGTCCCGACAAAAAGACCATGGAGTTGGTGAAGAAACAGATGCTCAGCACCCGCGCCAAGAACATCCAGACCAACCGCTTCTGGCTCAGCTATATCAGTGGAAAGATCATTTACGATGATCAGCTGGTCAGCCCGTCCGAATACGAAAACATCGTGAATTCCGTCACCAAGAAGGAGATTGTTGAGTTCATGAAGAAGTATTTCAAACCCGAAGTTTACACCCGCGCCGACATGCACCCAACCACCATGCAGAATTAATTGATATTATGACCGATTACAATCTCCAATACAAAATCGCCGACATGGCGTTGGCCGAATGGGGTCGCAAAGACATAGAAGTTTCACAGAAGGAGATGCCGGGGCTCATCGCTCTGCGCGAGAAGTACGGCGACAGCAAGCCGCTGAACGGCGTCCGCATCATGGGCTCTCTGCACATGACCATCCAGACCGCCGTCCTGATAGAGACGCTTGTACATTTGGGTGCCGAAGTACGCTGGTGCAGCTGCAACATCTTCTACACGCAAGACCACGCCGCCGCGGCCATCGCCGCCACGGGCGTGAACGTCTTCGCCTGGAAGGGCGAATCCTTGGAGGACTACTGGTGGTGCACCAACCAGGCGCTCTCCTTCCCCGGTGGCAAGGGCCCGCAGCTCATCGTCGATGACGGCGGTGACGCCACCCTGCTTATCCACCTCGGCTACAAGGCCGAAGAGGACCCTTCCGTGCTCGACAAAGAGCCCTCTTCCCACGAAGAAGCCGTCATCTTCCAGACTCTGAAGGAGATCCTAAAGGAAGACCCCCACAAGTGGCATAACATGGTGAAAGAGATCAAGGGCGTGTCGGAGGAGACCACCACGGGCGTGCATCGTCTGTACCAGATGATGGAGCGCGGCGAGTTGCTCTTCCCCGCCATTAACGTGAACGACTCCGTCACCAAGTCCAAGTTCGACAACAAGTACGGCTGCCGCGAGTCGTTGGCCGACGGCATCAAGCGCGCCACCGATGTGATGGTAGCCGGCAAAGTCGTCGTGGTGTGCGGCTACGGAGACGTGGGCAAGGGCTGCGCCCAGTCCATGAAGTCCTACGGCGCCCGCGTCATCGTCACCGAGGTGGACCCCATCTGCGCACTGCAGGCCGCCATGGAAGGCTTTGAAGTGAAGACCGTGGAAGACGCGCTCGAAGAGGGCAACATCTACGTCACCTGCACCGGCAACTGCGACGTCATCACCGTGGATCATCTCAACAAGATGAAGGACCAGGCCATCGTGTGCAACATCGGCCACTTCGACAACGAGATCCAGGTGGGTGCCTTCGAGGCTCAGCCGAACATCCGCAAGCGCAACATCAAGCCGCAGGTGGATGAGTACATCTTCCCTGACGGCCACTCCATCTTCATCCTGGCGGAAGGCCGCCTCGTGAACCTGGGCTGCGCCACCGGCCACCCCTCTTTCGTGATGAGCAACTCCTTCACCAACCAGACCATGGCCCAGCTCGACCTGTGGCAACACGACTACAAGGTCGGTGTCTATAACCTGCCCAAGCATCTGGACGAAGAGGTCGCCCGCCTGCACCTGAGCAAGATCGGCGTCAAGCTGACGAAACTGACCCAGAAGCAGGCCGACTACATCGGCGTGAAAGTGGAGGGACCGTTCAAAACGGACTCGTATCGATATTAGTGAGCAGTGAATAGGAGTTAAGAAGTTAAGAAACTAAGAAGTTAAGAGGGCGCTCCCGTAATTCATGGATTGAGGGGGGATTCTAATTGAAAATTAAAAATTGAAAATTGAAAATGGGAGCGAATGCCCAACCTGAAACTTCTAACTGACAACTGATCACTGACAACTTTTAACTCTTAACTTTTAACTCTCAACTACAAAATATCCTCCTTTCTTCTTGGAGCCGCGGAACTCAACGAGGCCCCGCTTGCGTAGTTCGGAAAGGCAGCGCTCCACCGTGCTGAGTGAGTATTGGGTCAGGTCGGCGATTCCATTGGCCCTGCATCCGGGCTGTCTCTGGATTTGCAGGAGAACCGTCTCGATCTTCTCGGGGGAGGGCTTGATCGGGTTCTGTTTACGTTGCGACGGGCCATGACTTTCCCCATCTCTTTGGTTTCTGGTGAGATAAAGTTTCATGGTGATAATATTAGACACATGATCTTTGTCTCGCGTTTCTATTTTGAAAGAAATTGGTGTGTCTGCCCAAGGCATTTTCTTCATGAATACCTCATCGCCATGACAAGACATAATGTACTGATATGGGATCAAAATCTTTGAGGATATACGCACAAACTCCTCCTTTCCAAAGAGTTGCTCAAGATGTTTCAAAGGACCATAGCGCGTGTACCAATAATTCCCTTTTGTCACTTAGATACGGGTGTAGTTTCCGTCTTGCTTGCAATAGTAAATTTCGCTTTTAGGGATAAGTAGCAAGTGATGATCACCATCGACAACATCCAACATATGCACATTATCATATACAATTGCTACTTCTGCCGACAAGGCCTCTTGCAATTGTCGACTTACCCGAAACATGAAAGGAAAAAAGTTGAAAGCAAGGTTCCGTCCTGATATGAAGAGAACATGCTTGGAAACAAAATGAGTAGCTCCGACGTTCTCTATAAGGAAAGCGTTGTACTGGGCAATGTGTGGATAAGCGATTGCCAAATCCAGGCACGCAGCGATAAAAGAGAAAGCCACCACCATAATCCAGTATAGAAATTTGTTTTTTCTGTATAGAGTAGGGTATAAGAGAAAAAAGTTGGCATATATGGATACTAACAGCAGCAACGCAGCTATAATCTCTATGGTGGCACTACCAGCATAAGGACGCAGGTAGCTGTTCTGGGTGAAGAACCAGAGCAGTGTGGCGCAAAAAAGGACATTCAATAAAACGGCGACAAACGTATGTAAATGTTTCATTATGTAAAGTAGTAACAAAACCGCAGCAAAAATATAAAAATAATCTCTCAGGACTTCACTTTTTATGTCTAAAACACCCTTAAGAAGCAATATTTATTCCTTCATGCTTTCACAATTAGTGAATAACATATAGTGTTGAATAACAATCCAATGGGATTTCTATCACCCAATCCAATATCATTTTTTTCTTTAGAAGGAACATATTTATAAAATGAAGGATATAATTATTTATTCGTAGTGTATATTTTTGCCACAAAAAATCAATAGAAATTATTTTATTATTAAAAATTACGGGATGAAAAAATTAATGACATTGGGCATTCTCTTGGCAACATTATTCTACACATGTAAGAACGAAGATATTCGAACTTCTTCGCAAGAACAATCACCGAACAGGGTGATTATCATTTATGGTAATACTAGATCAGAAAACACAACAATATTAATGTTAAGTATTGGCCACAACGGAAGATATTGTAATGGTTGTGTAATGGATGATGGGAAACTAATACATGTGAACTGCATGGGGGACGGCAACTATTGTGCGGCCGCGGCGGCGGTCCAGCTGCAGCAGGTCGGCGCTGACCTTGTGGCCACCACGGTGGACACCTTCGTGCTGACCTCGGAGGACTTCTTCAACATGCCGGCGCGCTCGCTGCAGTGTTCAGAAGATGCGGAGTATGCCTATCTCAACATCCCCGCGCAGCTGGTTCACCGTGACACCGCCACCCTCCAGTTCACCTTCACCGGACTCTCCTTCAGCGAAGAGCCGGTGTATGAGAATGATTGAGGAGATCGTTGATTTGTGGTCTTGAAAAAATGTTATTCTTCTTAAAAAAATTAAAAGATATGAAAAAGTTATTATTTGGGGCATTATTAACCATGTGTCTGTTCAATGCCTGCAACAAAGACACCGACCTTGGAATCCAGAAGACAGCTTTCAGCTCCAACACAACCTTTACCACCATGATCCAACAACTCGTGTCTGACGGGTTGTACAAGAACAGTG
>JAFYNM010000001.1 GCA_017549765.1 Bacteroidales bacterium | reverse complement strand
CAACACGATTGTCTCCACGGAGAATCCGTTGCGCATCAACATCAGCGGTCTCGCCGACGGCATGTACTACGTGCGTGTCACGACGGACGGCGGTGTGGTGACGAAGAACTTTGTGAAGAAATAGGCCGGCTATTGGCCATTAGCCATTAGCTGTTAGCGATAAGGACGCTGGTTCCGATATGGGAACTGGCGTCCTTTTTTTTAGTTGTCAGTTGTCAGTGATCAGTTTTCAGTTAGGAGTTAGAAGTTGGGAATCGTCTCTCATTTTCAATTTTTAATTTTCAATTTTCAATTAACTACCTCTCTACCCCGGCCTACGGCCACCCCTTCTCCAAAGAAGGGGAATTGGCTCCTCCTTAACAAATCAACAGTCTTTGTGCCTTTGTGGTTAAAGATGTAGAGATCTTTTGTAAGACCTTATCCCATAGATTGTTACTACAATAAAGCAAATCAGCGGCAGTGCGTAGCTGACGTTGACGGCAGGATGACCGAAGAGGGTGCCTTGGTCGATGATGATGCCCTGCAACGGGGGCATGAGCGCACCGCCCACGATGGCCATCACGAGGAAGGCTGCGCCGAGGGAGGAGTCTTGAAGGGAGACATTCTCCAACGCGATGCCGTAGATGGTCGGGAACATCAGGCTCATAAAGATGCTGATGCCCACCAAACAGTACAATCCCGGCATCCCGACGATGAGCACCGCGCCCAATGCGCAAAGTCCGGCACCTATGCCGAAGATGGCCAACAACTTTCGTCCATTTACGTATTTCATCAGGAAGGTGGAGATGAAGCGTCCGCAGAGGAAGAGGATCATCGCCACAATATTGTAGTTTTGTGCGGTTGCTTTGTTGATACCGAGATTATCTGCATATTGGATAATGAATGTCCAGGTCATGATTTGCGCGGCCACGTAGAAAACCTGCGTGAAAACGCCTTCGCGATAGACCTTGTTGTGCCACAGGTTGGAGAGCGTTTGGCGGACGCTGTTCTGCTTTTCGCCCGCGCCAGTAGTGTCTGGCATCTTCACCAGCGCGATGATGATCAGCATGACGAGCACCACCAAGCCGATAGCCACGTATGGATTGCGGATGATGGCAAGGTCGTGGAGACGGATGGAGGCCTTTTCGGCTTCTGACAGGGTGGGGAAGAGGATGTTGCCCGCCGCGTCCCGCTTGTCGGAGATCAGGTTGGGCAGTACGATGAGCGAGGCCACCGACATGCCGCAGAGCGAGCCCATCGGGTTGAACGATTGTGCCAGGTTCAGACGACGCGTGGCGTTTTCCTTGCGCCCGAGCGACAAGATGAAAGGGCTGGCGGTGGTTTCGAGGAAGGCCAGGCCGAAGGTGAGGATATAGAGCGAGAGACAGAAGAAGGAGAATTTCTGATGGTTGGCAGCCGGAATGAAGAGAAACGCGCCCACAGCATAGAGCGCGAGACCGAGCAGAATGCCTTTCTTGTAGGAGAACCTGCGAATGAAGAGCGCCGCCGGGATGGCCATGGTGGCGTAGCCGCCGTAGAAGGCGAACTGCACGAGGGATGCCTTTGCCGCACTGAGTTCCATCACCGTCTGGAAGGCCGCCACCATCGGGTTGGTGATGTCGTTGGCGAACCCCCACAGCGCAAACAGCGAGGTGATGAGGATGAACGGCAGCAGATAATGCCGCTCCACAAGTTTCAAATTGTCGGTATTCAAGGTGTTGCTATCGCTCATAAGAATCGTTTATTCGTGAATGAATTTGGCGGCAAAGGTACAAAATATGGGTTATATCTGTGCCATCACATTCCCCACTGCCGTGGCTTCCACATCGCCCGTGGTGACCTTCAGACCGGTGGCTTGGGCCGTGAGCTCGTTCAAAAGGGTGTTCTGCGAGCCGCCCCCGATGATGTGCAAGCGTTGCACGGGTTCGGGCAACATCGTGTTCAGATTTCGGATGGCGATGGCGTAGCGTCTCGCGAGGCTTTCCAACACGCAACGCACGGTCTCGCCCTGTGTCAGTTTCTTGCCAACCGACTGGTTGATGGCCTGTTGCATGGATTCCGGGGCGGTGAAGGCGGGGTCGTCCACATTGATGAGCGGCACGTCCACCTCCTTGCGGGCCTCGGCGGTCATCCATGCCCAGTCGTGGGTATGCCACTCCTGTGCGAGCCGTTGCAGAATCCACAGTCCCGTGATGTTGCTCAGGAAGGTGATGCTGCCACCCGCGCCGCCCTCGTTGGTGAAGCCCGCGTCGCAGGCCTGCGGGGTGAGAATCGGCTCGCGGAGGGAAACGCCCAGCAGACTCCATGTGCCCGAAGAGAGGTAGGCGGTCGGCTCCTCCATCGGCGGGATGCTCATGATGGCCGAGGCCGTGTCGTGACTGGCCACCGCGATGACCTTCACCGTCGGGGCGAGTCCCGTTTCCTTGGCAATCTCGGGACGGATGCATCCGCGCTCCGTGCCGGGCATCACGATCTCCTGGAACAGCGACTTCGGAAGGCCCGCATCTTCGATCAGCTCCCAATCCCACTGGCGGGTGCGGGCGTTGAGCAGCTGGCTGGTGGAGGCGATGGTGTATTCGTTGTTGGCGACGCCCGTGAGGTGATAGCTGAAAAGGTCGGGCATGAAGAGCAGCTTCGCGCCGTCGTCGGTGGGTAGCGTGCCATGTTCCTTCATCGCCAACAGCTGGAACAGCGTGTTGATCTCCATCACCTGCGTGCCGTTGTGCGCGTAGTGCGCGTGGCGGTCACGGGTGGAGAAGTAACGTTCGGGAAGTCCCTTCGTGCGTGGGTCGCGGTAACAGACAGGCATGTCGAGGAGATGCCCGTGACGGTCAATGATGCCGAAATCGACGCCCCACGTGTCGATGCCGATGGAGACGATGCGCGAGCCGTACTTCTCGGCGGCCTTCTGCAAACCGGTTTTCATCCCGGCTAGCAGGGAGGGGAAGTCCCAGCGGAGGGCTCCGTTGAGGTTCACTAGACGGTTTTCAAAGCGGTGGATTTCCTCCAGCCGCACGGAGCCGTTTTCCAGCCATCCGGCCATCACGCGGCCGCTGCCGCCGCCAAAGTCACATGCAAGGTAGATCATAGTTAAGAGTTAAGAGTTAAAAGTTAAAAGTTAAGAGTGAGGGATCGGCCCCTCCTACAGTTTCCGTAGCAGAGGTGAGCGCGACAAATCGGTCGGGTTAGTGCCCATGACGCCCTCCGGTACTGGCATTTTCAATTTTTTGAAATGTTTTTTCCAATACTTGGGCAGTTCGCCATCGGCGTTGCGCCAGTTCATGGGCTTGGCCTCGAAGAGATGGCGGTTTTCCTGCGAATATTTACTGAGAAAACACTCATAGACCAGTTCGGAGCAGTAAAATGCCCCATTGTCGGGCAGAAAGGCGTAGTCGTAGGGCAGGCCGATGAATGAACGGGCGCGGAAGAGAGCAGAGTCCACGGCGGAGCGGTCATCCAGTCGGTAAATGTCGGGAATATCATTAAACGAGCGTAGATAGGGTCGTCTCGAAACGCCGTTTCGGGGCGTGGCGTCGATGATCCAAACGGTGTCGCCGACACTCTCCACGATCGCCACGTGTGTGTATTGCCCCGTACTCTCCTTGATGGCTGCTCCCATGCCTGCGGTGCTGCGGAAGAAGAGCAGATCGCCAGGGAGCAAAAACACAAAATTGTTGAGATGCTCGCGCAATTTCATGTCTTCAGGCATCATGGGGCGAAGGGTTTTCCACAATGATGGCTGGTAAGTGACGAAAGCGACCTCTTGTCCGGTAATTTGCATCGGTAGAAGCCAAGGAAAGTAGTCGCCACATTCGGCATCGCTGCTACCATAAAAGCACAACTTATCGTCGGACCAATTGGTGAAAGTGACCATATAGTTGCTGGAGCTGGTACACCACCCGTTGTTCTGGAAAACATTCTTCAGATCCACTTCGCCCTCCCGCAATCCGAAGTCCTCTGGCGTGGGGAAACGGCTATAGCATTCGCCTAACTGCAAAAGGGCGCGTTCCAGCGTGTCCACAGAAAACACACGGGCGGTGTGCGGCCCCTCTTCCACCGTGTTTTCCTCCTCTTGCAACTTGTCGTCTCCAAAAGTGTGACTAGTGTAACGGATGATGTCCTCTTCATGGTGGAAGCATCCACTGTAGTAGGTTTTGATTTCCACGCTTTTCAGGCCATTATCCACGAAGGACTGCAACGGCTGGTGATAGACGAATGGCTCTACTTGACCATTGGCATCTACACTGTAGTTTTTCCCGTTATGACGCAGAATGACTACACGGTCAGTACGAGTGGGGTCTGGGCGCATCTCTCGTATGTTCAGAGGTTTGGCTATTCGATACCAGCCTTCGGCATCTTGTAGGTAGATGCTGCTGCCGTCTGTGCGCCACAGACGGTCTCCATGGAGAAACGTGGGAAGAAGGTTTTTATCATACTTGGCATAGTCACTCTGGAGCGTCTCGTCGAAGACCTGTTCCAGCGTTTTTTCCTCAGTGAAGAAGCCGCAGGTGTCCGCTTGCCCGTTGGGTTGCACGCGCACCACACCGTCAGGGGTGTACAGGTAGGCACGCCCGTTGAGGGTGCCGCAGATGTATGATTCTGGTGAGATATTGTCGCGCACTACGCGCCAATGCTCCATGTCTTCCATCAAGACAAGCTGGTTGTTTTCGGTGATGCCCCACAAATGTCCTGAGACGGTGTCCACCTCATAGTCCCATACCTGCAACGGCATGGGCTTCCAATCTAATGTGGCACCGAAAGAAGCGTAAGCCACCGTTGCGCTCTCCGTGACGATAACCCACTTTCGCCATATTCTGACACAATTGAGCCAAGTGTCTTGATAGTTGTTCTTTTGCAGTAAACCCTGGTCCAAGGGGGTGGACAAGCGTTGGGCGGTGCGCCAGTTGTCGGTGGTGTAATAGAGACCGTTGCCGTAGGTGCCGGCCAAGCCAGTGTCAGCATTGACCATATAGAGATCCGTTATGCCGTCTTCGCCGTCTTTCGGATCCACAAAGGAGGGCTTCAACGTGGTGTAGGTGCGGCCGCTATCTGCACTATAGGAGAGGCTCTTGAACCCTCGTCCGCTAGCCGTTGACATCCATAACCGCCCGTCTGCATGATAGCAGAAGCCACGTACCCAGACGTGGTTTTTGCCTACATTCAGGCTATCCCAGTGGTTTCCGCCATCGGTGGTCCGCAAAACCAAACCATCTTGATGCAGGTATCCTCCTGCCACAGCGACCCCAGTGCCGAAAGCCGCCACGCGCTCGAAAAGAGAGCTTGAAGACCACCATTTGTCTTTGGGTTCCAAGACTGTTCGCCAGCAGGCTCCTATGCTGTCAGCCACCCAGATGTGCCCGCATCGGTCGCACATCCACAGCTGACCGGTTGACGAGATGTCAACATGTTTTGCACACCTTACCTTTAAATCGGCGCGGCGGTCGCGGGGCTGTGCCTGTGCGGAGCAAAATGCTGCCAGCATTACCGCAATCAAGAATACTGTTTTGGCGATATTATTCATAGTTGTCAGAGGACTTTTGTTATCTCTTATTATTTCGCTCATCGCGTCATCTTCCCCAGAAAGTGCATCTCCAACGCGTCAACCTCTTCTTCGGTGAGGACGTTGGGTTTCATGTCGGCGAGGACGCAGATGCGGCAGGCCATCTCGAAGAACATGGCGCGTTGGATCACGTCGTCGAAGTCTTTACCGCAGACCACCTGACCGTGCTTTAGCATCAGGGCGGAGTTGCGGGTCGCGAGGGCGTTGACCACCGCTTCGGCCAACTCGGGACTGCCCGGACGATAGAAGGGAATTTCGGGGATCACGCGCCCCACGTGCAGCGGGATCTCCGCCGTGACGTTGTAGCTCTGCGGCCGCACCGCCGAGCAGGCCACCTGTGTGGCGTAGGGCGACTGGAAGTGAAGCACCACGCCCACGTCCTCGCGCTCACGCATCACCCCCAAGTGGAACACGCTCTCCATCGAGGGCTTCACGCCGTTGAGCACCTTGCCGGTGGCGACATCGCACACCGACACCTGGTCTTCGCGTAACGAGGGTACCCACGATCCGGTGCCGCTGACCAACGCGTGGTCGCCGATTCTCCAGCTGAGATTGCCACTGGAGCAAATCGTGAGCCCAAGCGCACCCACCCGGCGCGCCTGAGCCACGAACGTTTCGATATGTTTGTCAGAAATCATCGTTTATAACACTACTTTTCGATACCAATACAACTCTTAACTTTTAACTATTAACTCTTAACTATTTATACGTTGGTCCGAAATTCTCACACGCCCGGAAGTCCGCGCCCTCCTTGTCCATGCCGAAGGCGTTCCAGGCGGCGGGACGGAAGATCTGGTCGTCGGGGACGTTGTGCATGCAGACGGGGATGCGCAGCATGGAGGCCAAGGTGATCAGGTCGGCGCCGATGTGGCCGTAAGCGATGGCTCCGTGATTGGCACCCCAGCAGTTCATCACACTATAGACATCTTTGAAACAGTCTTTTGTGGCATCCAGACGAGGCACGAACCAAGTGGTGGGCCAAGTGGGATCGGTGCGCTTGTCCAATATGTCGTGCATCTCCTTGGGCAGCTCAGCCGTCCAGCCCTCTGCAATCTGCAACACGGGCCCCAGTCCTTCGACGATATTCAGGCGGAGCATGGTCATCGGCATGCCGCCACGACTGACGAAGTGCGCAGAGTAGCCGCCGCCGCGGAAGTAGTCACGGTCTGCCGGCATCCAGTTGGTGGCCTTCAGGCAGGCTTCGATGTCCGCTTCCGTCATGTTCCAGTGTTCCTTGAGGGTCGGCTCGCCTTGGGCATCCTTCATGGCGCCGGTGGCGTCGAGTGTGGTGGCACCCGAGTTGATCAGGTGGATGAAACCTTGTGCAGCCAGTCCCTCGGGAACTTTGCCCGTGACGCGTTTCACCGCCTCGGGACTCCAGTAGGTGCGCACGTCGCTGAACATCACGCCACGGTTGGTGAGCAGGTGGCCGAAGAGCATCGACAGGCCGTTGAGCGAGTCGTTCTCGGTGGCCAGCACGTATGCCTCACGTTTGCCATTCCAGTCGAAGGAGGAGCACATTAGCGATTCGGGGAAGTCGAAATTGGGCTTGTAGTCGGTCCACTGGCGTTGTCCCTGAACACCGCCGGCGATGGCATTGTGCCCCAGGGCTTCTTCTTTGTAACCCATCTCCAGCAGCTTGGAGTTGCCGAACATCAGGTCGCGGATGATCATCATGTTCTTGACGGTGAACTCCCAATCGGCATCCTTCTCGGCGCGGTTTTTGCCCTTGCCCTTGCCATTGAAACTCGTCATCGGGGTGCCGGGGAAGAGGACGCGGTCCTCGTTGTAGTCGTGGCCTTCCTGCGGTTTGCAGTAAGCTTCCACCCACTTCATCGCCTTCTCGAACTCTTCGTGGTCGTAGATGCCGAAATCGACGCGGCGAAGGATCTCCACCAACGAGACATATTCCGTACGCATACCCAAGTATTTCTGCATAAAGTCCGCATCGACGATTGATCCCGCAATGCCCATGCAGGTGTTTCCCATCGAGAGGTAGCTCTTGCCGCGCATGGTGGCCATCGCCATCGCTGCACGCGCCCAACGGAGGATCTTCTCCGCCACGTCGGCGGGGATGGTGTTGTCGGCGAGGTCCTGCACATCGTGGCCGTAGATGCCGAATGCGGGCAGCCCCTTCTGTGCGTGTGCGGCGAGCACGGCGGCGAGATAGACCGCGCCGGGACGCTCAGTGCCGTTGAAACCCCACACCGCCTTGGGCCAGTGCGGGTGCATATCCATCGTCTCGCTACCGTAGCACCAGCAGGAGGTCACGGTGATGGTCGCGCCCACTCCCTCGCGCTCGAATTTTTCCTGACAGGCAGCAGTCTCGGCTACACGCCCGATGGTGCTGTCGGCGATGACGCACTCCACGGGAGAACCATCGCCGTTACGTAAGTTATTGCTAATCAAGTCGGCCACTGCATGAGCCAATGCCATGGTTTTCTCTTCCAGACTTTCTCTAACGCCGCCCTGACGACCATCAATGGTGGGGCGGATGCCAATTTTCGGATACATATTCTATTTTTTTAATGTTTATTTACGGTAAAATCGTAGCGCAAACATACACTTTTTATCTGAAATATGGACATTCATCCGAAATGTGTTTTTTTTCTCCGGAAAGTACTCATATTCAAAAAAAATCTTATTTTTGCATCCCGTATTCTTAATCGCTAACACCTCATCATTATGAAAATCGGTTTTGATAACGGGAAGTATCTGAAAATCCAATCAGAACACATCAAGGAGCGTATCGCTCAATTCGGTCACAAACTTTATTTGGAATTCGGCGGGAAGTTGTACGATGACTTCCACGCTAGCCGTGTCTTGCCGGGTTTCCAACCCGACAGTAAGTTGCGTATGTTGACGCAGTTGCAGGATGATGCGGAGATTGTGATTGTGATCAGCGCTGTAGATATCGAGAAGAACAAAATCAGAGGTGATCTTGGGATCACATACGATGAGGACGTGTTGCGATTGCGCGACATCTTCATTGACCGTGGTTTCATGGTCAGTGGGGTGGTGATTACCCACTATAACGGTCAGGCCAGTGCTATGGCTTACCGCCAGCGTCTGGAGCGACTGGGCATCAGTGTCTATTACCACTATCTGATAGAGGGATATCCGACCAATGTGGATCTGATAGACTCCCCAGACGGCTTTGGGCGCAATGAGTATGTGGAGACCAAGCGGCCATTGGTGGTCGTGACGGCTCCCGGGCCTGGCAGTGGCAAGATGGCCGTCTGTCTCAGCCAGCTCTATCAGGAGAACCAGCGGGGTGTCAAGGCCGGCTATGCCAAGTTCGAGACCTTCCCCATCTGGAACCTGTCGCTGAAGCATCCGGTGAACATCGCCTACGAGGCTGCCACCGCCGATCTGGATGACGTGAATATGATTGACCCTTTCCATCTGGAGGCGTATGGCAAGATGGCGGTCAATTACAACCGCGATATTGAGATATTCCCCGTCTTGAATGCTATTTTCGAAGGTATCTACGGAGAAAATCCCTATAAATCGCCTACCGATATGGGTGTGAATATGGCGGGCTATTGTATCTCCGACGATGAGGTGTGTTGTGAAGCTTCCAAAGACGAGATCATCCGTCGCTATTTTACGGCTTTGTGCAATGTGGTGGATGGTAAGAGTACCGAACAGGAGGTCAATAAGATCTCGTTGCTGCTCAAGCGTGCGCAGATCACTGCCGAGAACCGCAAGTCTATCATCGCGGCGCGTCAGCGCAAGGAGGAGAGCGGGGTGCCCGCGTCCGCCATCGAGTTGGCCGATGGCACCATCATTACCGCCAAGACCAGTCCGTTGTTGGGTCCGAGTGCGGCCTTGTTGTTAAATGCCACCAAATATCTGGCGGGCATCGACCACAGCGTTAAATTGATTCCTCAGGCCATGATTGAGCCGATCCAGGAGACCAAGGTCAACTTGTTGCACGGACACAACCCGCGCCTTCATACGGACGAGGTGCTGGTGGCGCTCTCCATGCTCAGCCTTAACGACGAGAACTGCCGCAAAGCCTTGGACTGCCTGCCTCAACTGAAAGGCTGTCAGGCGCACACCACCGTCATGTTGAGCGAGGTGGATCACAAGATCTTCAAGAAGCTCGGCATCGGCCTTACCTGTGAACCGGTGAAGAAGATGAAGTAGGGAAGACCATGTCGCCCGTTATCGTTTTAAAAACAATCAATCAGTATGTACACATACGAACATGAAGTGAAATATTATGAGTGTGACCGTATGGGCGTGACACACCATTCCAACTACATCCGTTTCATGGAGGAGGCGCGTGTGGCCTATCTCGACCATATCGGATATGGCTTTGAGCGGATAGAGGCCGACGGCGTCTTCTCGCCCGTGGTGTCAGTTGCCTGCCAGTACAAACATCCCACCACCTTCAAGGACAGAGTGCTCGTTGAGGTAAGCATTGCCAAGTTGTCGGAGGTGAAGATTGAGTTTTCCTATGTGATGCGCGTGGGTGATAAGGTCGTCTGCTCGGCACAGAGCACCCATTGCTTCATCGAGGATGGACGGCTTGTCGTCTTGTCGCAGCGTCTCCCGGAGCTCTATCAGCTTATCTGTCGGGAGAAAGAGGCGCAATAGGATAGTGTCCTCTCCTTGAAACCTGACCTCCTCCTCACCTCTTTCCCCAACTGTCCCGATCCAGACTTCGGAAATTGATGGCCTCGCTGAGATGGCCGTTGTCGATGGTGGCACTGCCGTCGAGGTCGGCGATGGTGCGGGCCACCTTCAGGATGCGGTCGTAGGCGCGAGCGGAGAGCCCCAGCCTGTCCATGGCATTCTTCAGGATCGCTTGGCCGTCGCAGCCGATGGCGCAGTACTGCCGCACCATCCTGCTGGGCATCTGGGCGTTGCAGAAGATGTTGGGGGAGTTCAGGAAGCGTTGCTTCTGGATCTCCCGTGCCGTCACCACGCGTTGCCGGATCTCCGCGCTGCGCTCCGTCGGCTTGTTGGAGGCCAATTCTTCATGGCTGACCGGAGTTACCTCCACGTGCAGGTCGATGCGGTCCATCAAAGGCCCCGACACCCGGTTGAGGTAGTTCTGTACTTCGTGGGGCTTGCAGGTGCAGGTGATGGTGGGGTGGTTGTAGTTGCCGCACGGACACGGGTTCATGGCGGCGACGAACATGAAGGAGGCGGGGAACTCCACGGAATACTGGGATCGTGAGATGGTGACGCGCCGGTCCTCCAACGGTTGCCGCATGACCTCCAGCACCTGCCGCTTGAACTCGGGCAATTCGTCCAGAAAGAGCACCCCGTTGTGTGCGAGACTGATCTCTCCAGGCTGTGGGTGGGTGCCTCCGCCGACCAGGGCGACATCCGAAATGGTATGGTGCGGGGAGCGGAACGGACGGACGGAGATCAGCGAGGCATAACGGCTCATCTTGCCCGCCACCGAGTGTATCTTGGTGGTCTCCAAAGCCTCACTCAGCGTCAGCGGAGGCAGAATGGAAGGCAGACGCTTGGCCAGCATGGTCTTGCCCGAGCCCGGCGGACCGATCAGGATGACATTGTGGCCGCCTGCCGCGGCGATCTCCAACGCCCGCTTGATGTTCTCCTGCCCTTTTACGTCGGAGAAGTCGTACTCGTAGTCGTTGAGGTTGCGCGTGAACTCCTGCTCTATGTCCACCCTTGTGGGCTCTATGGGTACGTCCTTGTCGAAGAAGTCGATGACCTGCCCGATGTTCTCCACCCCGAGGATGTCGAGACCGGTGACGATGGCCGCCTCCCGGGCGTTCTGGATGGGCAGGATGACCCCCTTCTTCTGATGTCGGCGGGCCTCTATCGCGATGGGCAGCGCCCCGCGGATGGGCCGCAGAGTGCCGTCGAGGGCCAGCTCGCCCGCAATGTAATAGTCGGACACGCGCTGCCCGCCCTTGATCTGCTCCGAGGCCGCCAGAATGCCAATCGCCAAGGTCATGTCAAAGGCGCTGCCCTCTTTTCTGATGTCCGCCGGCGCCATGTTGACCACGATCTTGCGCCCCGGCATGTGATAATCATAACACTTCAAGGCGGTCTCTATCCGCTGCTGACTCTCCTTGATGGCGCTGTCGGGCAGCCCTACTAGATGAAATCCAATGCCAACGTCCACGTTGACCTCTACCGTGATGTGGATCGCCGCCACACCCATTAATGCACAATTGTACGCTCTTACTAACATAGTTTCATAGTTTATAAATCAGGCCGCAAATATACTACTTTTATAGATATTTACAATGGATTTAATAACTATGTTGGTAAAAATTGTATAAGTCTTTACAATTAACAATTAGTTGTTAAGGAAGTCGTCTCACATAGTCCTCGATCTCGTTCCATAATAGGTCTTTACGGATGACCCGCTTGTCTTTGTCTAACAAGAACATAAAGGGGATGGTCCGGGTGTCGTAGAGGTTGTGCTCTTCGATGCCGAGGTCGTAGTTCCACCCATGCAGATATGCTGGGTTGGCCTCAGAGGAATGCTTGAAGTTGTCCCAGATGGCAGTGTCGCCCTCAAAATATACGGTCAGCACTTTGAGCTTTCCACTGGCGATGGCCTGGTTCAGCTCACTGAAATTGGCCATCTTGCCGCGTACCTCCCGACAGGTCGGACAGGTGGGATGTTGCAGATACAACAACAGGTATTCGCTTTGAATCCCATATAGTGTGGTGGTGTCGCCATTGCTCAATACGATGTTGAAGTTGGGGACGATGCTGCCGTCCAGGTTTTTGTTGATGCGTCCCAACTCCTGCTCGTAACGTACCCGGCGCGCCTTCTCCAACTTCGGATAGGTAAGTGCAGTCTCCAACATCCGAATGTAGGTGTGCTCTACCTTGTAGGGGGAGACGTGGCTGCCGATGACCTTCTCCAATTTGTCGAAGATGGTGTTGAAACTGGTCGTGTTGACCATGGCGGACTGAAGCGTGGCTACCACGAATGTGTCTAACATGGGTCTGTCGAGTTGATAGATGATGTTGCAGTATTGTTTGATTTTGTTCTCGGCAAGCATGGTGTTGAAAATCCTGGGATCTTCCCAAGGGAAGTAGTCGAAGAAATGCTCGACGACGTAAGATTGGTACATCTCCTCCGTCTTGATCTGCTCGCGAGTGGGGTTCGGAGCTGTCATGTTGGTCTTGATGACCGAGGAGAGGAAGTAGTTCTGGTTGTCTTGGGCGGTCTTCAGCTGGTATTGGTTCTTAGTCCATGATATACGGGCGGCTTTGGCCATCAAAGAATCGACGAACACCTGCATCATATATTGCGGGATCCCTCCTTGCTGCGCTTGTTGGAACTCGACGTCCAACTGGGCTGTCTGGTTGTCAAATTCCTGGATTTTTCTCATGTAGTCATGGTACAGTGTGTTCTCCTTGCTATTCAGAAAGGTACTGCCCGTGTCGGTGATAGTGACAGAGAAGCGTTGGTTCTTGGGAGAGCTGATGATGAAGGCGTCCAACAGGGTGACGGAGTCGGACATAATCCAGTAAATGCCAGTTTCCAGACTCTCTTTGTCTTGGAAGACCAGTGTCGGTTGGAATGCTTGGGCGTACTGTTCCACCTGTGTCCCATCCTTATAGCCATAGATGCGGATGGTGTCGAAGGTCTTGTCGGGGATGTTGATGGTGATCTCCATCTGTCCGAAAAGCGTGAAGCTGCTCAATAGTGCCAAAAGAAAGGGGAAAAGTATTTTGTTCATAATGATAGCTGTTAAAATCTGGTTGTTTGGGTTAAGGACAGAAAGGCTTTGCCGAACATCGTGGGCAGGTCGGAGGCGATGAGGCTTTGGGGCGCGTGGTCTTGTATGTACAGGTCGCCGGCCAGCCCGTGTAGATAGACGCCCAGCAAGGCGGTCTCGACGGGGTTGTATTGTTGGGCGAGCAGGGCGAGAAGCAGTCCGGTGAGCGTGTCTCCGCTGCCGGCGGTGGCCATGCCGCTGTTGCCGGTGGTGTTGAAGAACTGCATCCCGTCGGGGAGGCTGACGAGGGTGTGGTGCCCCTTGAGGATGAGGATGACCTGGTAGCGTTCGGCGAAGGCTTTGGCTTGTGCGATGCGCTCGAAGTGGTCGGCGGCGGGGCCCGCCAGCCGCTCAAACTCTTTGGGATGCGGGGTCAGGATGCTGTACGGCGGCAGGAAGGCCAGCCATGTCTTGTTGTCGGCCAGCATGTTCAGGGCGTCGGCATCCAGGATGAGAGGCGCTTGGTAGCTGTCCAGGACCTCCTTGATGACGTTGACGGTTGTGCGGGCCGTGCCCAGTCCTGGACCGATGGCCACCGCATTGACAGAGGAGGGGAGCGTCTCCCAGTCGAGACGGCTCACCACCTGCTCATGCTCGTCCACATGCAGGATGGCCTCTGGCAGTGTCGTTGGTATCATACGGCATACGGTGCCGGCACTGTGGAGGGTCAGCTTGCCGATGCCTCCCCGCATGGCGGCGGTGGCGGCGAGGATGGCAGCCCCCGGCATGGCAGCGCTGCCCGCAACCAAGAGCCCGTGACCCTGACTGCCCTTGTGGGCGTAGGCGTAGCTGGGCCGCAACAAAGGAGATACCGATGAACGGGTCAGGTACTCACAACGGCATACCAGCCCCTCCGGCGGGTACATGTCAATGTCAATAATGCGCACCTCTCCATAGAAAGGATGCCCCTCGGGGGTGAAGAAAGCCCACTTGGGATACTGGATCGTCAAGGTCATATCGGCAATCGCCACCGGATGATCCGCCGGGGTGCTCTTGTCTGCATAAAGCCCAGACGGGATGTCGATGGCTATGGTGAAGGCGTCGGAAGCATTCATCATGGCGATGGCTTTTGCCAAACGGCCTTCCACCTTCCGTTGTAGTCCAATGCCGAAGATGGCGTCGATGAGCAGATCCTTGGCGTTGGCGATGACGGGTTCTTCCGGATCCAGGAGACTCCAGCTTAGATGCCCGTTCTGACGGCATAACTCTTTCCACCGTTCCAGGTTCTGTGTCATCTCGTCACTGTAACGGGGTTGCTCCGATTCGCAGACGACCACCTGGATAGGAGTCTTGCGTTCTTTGTCCGCCTTCGCCAGATGGCGAGCGATGACCAAGCCGTCGCCACCATTGTTGCCGGTGCCGCAAAAGAGCACGACCTTTTCTGGCTGTACGGCCTGAAGAATCGGGACTATCTGCTGGGCACAACGCGCTCCCGCACGCTCCATCAACTCGACAGAAGGGATGGGCTCATGCTCCATGGTGTGCCGCTCGCATGACCGCGTTTGCTCCACCGTCAAGACCCAAGGGTGCTGCATGTCATTTGTCATATCCATTTGCTATACCTTTTCTGAACGGCAAAAATATAATTTTCTTATTTCATCATGAGCATTATTTTTCAACCATGAGCAGCAGCGTGTATGTTCTACATATCGTGATTTTGTCCTGACATAAAAAATGTTATTTTTGCCGCGCTTTTTTTAGATTAGATTAAGAAGAATGTTCTATATAGGTATCGATATAGGCTCTACGACAGTCAAGATGGTGGCGTTGGACGAGACCGACGCGTGCATATACACCGACTACCGTCGTCACAATATGAATATCCGCGAGACCGTCAAGGAAGCCCTCTCTCCTTTGGTGGAGAAATTGGGGGATGTGGAGTCGAAAATTGCGGTGACGGGTTCCGTAGGCATGGGTTATGCTGGATTCTGGCATCTTCCCTTCGTGCAGGAGGTGATCGCCGCCGCCACCCTGATCAAGCAACAATATCCCCAGACCAAGACGCTGGTGGATATAGGTGGAGAAGACAGCAAGATGATCTTCTTTGAGGAAGGTCGTGTGCCTGATATCAGAATGAATGGTAACTGTGCTGGCGGTACGGGTGCCTTCATCGACCAGACGGCCGGATTGCTGAATGTTTCTCCCTCAGAGCTGGACACGCTGGCCAAAGCCGCCCATCATGTCTATCCTATCGCTTCCCGTTGTGGTGTCTTCTCCAAGACCGACATTCAGAACCTGCTGGCGCGTCATGTCAGCAAGGAGGATGTGGCTTTGTCTGTCTTTCACGCAGTGGCCTTGCAGGTCATCGGCACCCTGTCGCGTGGTCTCGATGCTGCCGCCCCGGTCTTTTTCTGCGGTGGTCCTTTTGCATTCCTGCCCATGCTGCGCCAAAGCTTTATGGAGAATCTGCATCTGACGGACGCCGACTGTGTGGAGGTGGCCGACGCTCGTGTCGTCTCTGCCCACGGTACCGCCATCATGTCCCATACCGTCTGCCAGGAGCCTGTCTCACTGCAAAGCTTTTACGAGCATGTGTCCCAGGTGGAGATCGACAATAGCGTGGTGATGAGTAACCGCCTCAGTCCTCTTTTCGAGAATGCCCAGCATTTTGAGCAGTGGAAACAGGAGAAACAGAACTTCTTCGTCCCCCGGATTGCATGGGAGGAGCGTGCCGACGACCGCGTCTTTCTGGGAGTGGACTCTGGCTCCACGACCACCAAGGTGGTCGTGACGGATGCCCAGGGACGACTCCTGTTCACCGACTATCGTTCCAACAACGGAGACAGCTTCAATGCTTTCAGAGAGGCGCTGACTCGTTTTCAGCAGGTCTGCCGCGAGAATCATGTCAACCCTATCATTGTGAGCAGCGCGGTGACCGGCTATGGCGAGAACCTGCTGAAGACAGCCTTTAACCTGCATCATGGGGTGGTGGAGACGATGGCGCACTACGTGGGTGCCAAGAGCGTCTCTCCAGAGGTCTCTTTTGTCTTGGACATCGGTGGTCAGGATATGAAGGCCATCTTCATAGAGAATCAGGCCATCCGTAGACTGGAGCTCAATGAGGCATGCTCTTCCGGCTGTGGCTCCTTCATCGAGACCTTTGCCAAGATGTTGGGCTATACGGTGTCGGATTTCGCCCGTATCGCCTGCGAGGCCCGTCATCCTTACGACTTGGGTACCCGCTGCACCGTCTTCATGAATTCCAAGGTAAAACAGGCTATGCGGGAGGGCACTAAGCCCGAGGATATCTCCGCTGGCTTCGCATATTCCGTCATCAAGAACTGCCTTTTCAAAGTCTTGAAACTCCGTAAGGTGGAAGAGCTGGGCGACCATATCGTCGTGCAGGGCGGCACCTTCAAGAATCTTGCCGTGGTGAGAGCCTTGGAACTGCTCACAGGCAAGGATGTGCGTTTCTCCGACATCCCCGAGCTGATGGGTGCATACGGCTGTGCGCTGTTTGCGACCCATCAGACTGAAGAACGACCTCTCACGGTAGAAGATTTGCTATCCATACAGCAGTTTGAGACTGGTCATGAAGTCTGCTCAGGTTGCCCGAACCACTGTACCGTGATGCTTTATCGTTTTTCCAACGGCAGCGTCTTCTATTCTGGCAATAACTGCGAGAAGATCTATGCCAACCAGTCGGAGGTGCGCCAGAAAGGACGTAACCAGCATCACGAACGTCTGAAATTGCTCTATAAGCGACCTGTCGACAATCTTCATCATGCCAAGTTGAAAATCGGAATACCCCGTTCGCTGGGCATGTTTGAACTATATCCATTTTGGCACACCTTGTTCCTGGAGTGTGGCTTCGCGCCCATCATCTCGGGACCATCCACCAACCGCCAATATGAAAAGGGCATCCATACGGTGATGTCGGAGAATATCTGTTTCCCTGCCAAATTGATGCATGGACATGTCTTTGAGCTGGCAACCCGTGGGGTGGACCGCATCTTCTATCCCTTCATTGTGATGGAGTCCAAGGCCGATGACAAGGTGCGCAACAGCTACAACTGTCCTATCGTGGCCGGCTATTCTGATGTGATGCGCAGCGCCATTGATACGGAAGAGCGTTTCCATATCCCTTTTGATGCGCCTGTCATCACCTTTAACGACGAAAAGCTCCTGCAGAAGTCTTGTGTTGACTACCTCACCACGTTGGGGGTCTCCAAGAAGGAGGCACTCAGAGCTCTGGAAGTTGCCATTCGCGAGCAGCAGGCCTTCATCGCCCGGCAGCATAGCCGTGCCAAGGAGATCATGAAAGAGGCCAAGGCTAATGGTCGCATGGTGGTGGTGCTGGCCGGACGTCCCTACCACTCCGACCCGCTCATCCAGCATAAAGTGTCCGACTGTCTGGCCGATATGGGTATTGATATCGTGACGGAGTTCGTGGCCGACGACCAGGATGCGGATGTCTATGACGAGCTGGTGGCAGTGACTCAATGGACCTATCCAAACCGTATCTTCAAGGCGGCGCATTTTGTGGCCAACAGTCTTGATAATGCGCATTTTATGATGATTACCTCCTTTGGCTGTGGCCCGGACGCTTTCATCATCGATGAGGTGCACGACATCCTGGATCGCAAAGGCAAGAGCTTCACGCTGCTGAAGGTGGATGACGTCAACAATATCGGCTCCCTCCGTCTGCGAGTCCGCTCGATGGTGGAGAGTCTCCGTTTCAGCCGTAAGATCACCGAGGAGAAGCCTCTGGTGACGACGCCTCCCTTTGAGCTTCCCGACCGGCGGCGCACCATTCTCGCGCCCTATTTCGCCGGCGGCTATTCGGAGTTTGTCCCCACGGTCTTCAAGATGGCGGGCTACAACATGGTTAATTTGCCGATGGGCGATAAGGAGTGCGTGGATCTGGGTCTGCAATATGCCAATAACGAGGTTTGCTATCCCGCTACCATTGTGGTCGGCAGTATCTTGAAAGCGTTGCGGAGCGGACAATACAATCCCGACGATGTGGCGGTGATCATCACCCAGACGGGCGGACAGTGTCGCGCCACCAACTACATTATGCTGATCAAGAAGGCGATGGTGGCGGCGGGCTTTGAGAATATTCCAGTCCTCTCTCTGGCATTAGGCAACTCCTTGGCCAATTACCAGCCAGGATTTACGATTGATGAGAAGAAGTTTGCCCTGCCAGCCCTGCACACGTTACTCTATGCCGACTGCCTTCTGCGCATGTATTACGCCACCAGACCGCGTGAACTTCAGCCCGGAATCGCTAAAGAATTGCATCAGAAATATATCGACCTGGCTCTTCCCTTGATAGAACAACGTGACTACAAAGGATTGAAAAAGCTGTTAGGCAAGGCGGCGGAGGATTTTAAACAACATGCCGACGCTTCCAAGATTCTTCCTCAGGTGGGTGTTGTGGGTGAGATATATATCAAATACAACACCTTCGGCCACCTTAATGTGCTCGATTGGCTCGCCGACCAGGGCGTGGAGGTGATCGCTCCATCTATGTACAATTTCTTTATCAATAGCTTTGTCAATCATCACATTAACAAGGAATTGCACATTAAGCCCGTCTCAATGCCGCTCTTTGTCTATGATACTGCATACCATCTTATCTTCAAGATGGCGAAGTCGTATGATAAAGTCTGTCAGGCCTTCCCTTTCTATCGGCCGTTTGCGGATATGTTCCACGATGCCGAGCTGGCCTCCCGGATCATCAATATGGCAGCCAACTTCGGCGAGGGGTGGCTCATCCCGGCGGAGATGTCGGCGATGGCAGAAAACGGCGTGAAGAACATCCTCAGCCTGCAACCTTTTGCCTGTATCGCCAACCATATTATTTCCAAAGGTATAGAGAAGAAGATACGCTCTCTGTATCCTCAATTGAACCTCTTGTTTATCGATTTCGATGGCGGTACCTCAGAAGCCAATGTCTTTAACAGACTGCATTTTATGATTGAAAATTCTAAATAGAAGAAGGTGAAACCCTCCGCTAATTAGAATTCCACCATCAACTTGACATTGATCAGCCGGCCGGTGAGGTAGTTAGGCACCCGGAACTGGTTGTTGTCGATGTCGGTAACCCAGAAATAGGATGATATATTGTTGATGTCCAGTAGGTTAAATGCTTCGACATAGACACCGGCATTTTTGATGGACCGGATGAACTTGGATTTGTTCTGCATTCTGTCGCGGCTCTGTTCCAGGAACATGAAAGAGACGCCGAGGTCAACGCGTCGGTACCAGCTGTCGCCTTTCATACGCAGGTATGTGGGCGCGTTGGGTGCGCTATAGGGCAGCGGACTGGCAAATACGAAGTTGAGGTGGACGCGGAACTGAGGGAAGCCGGGCACATGATCTTGGAAGAAGATGTTGAAGGAGGCTCTCTGGTCGGTGGGGCGGGGGATATAGCCCGGCTCCACGCGGTTGCCGTTCTCGTCATAATAATAATCGCCGATGATGTCTTCCGCTGTCTTCATCAGGGAGACTGCCACCCACGACTCCAGGCCGCGGATGAACTCGCCGCTGAGCTTCATCTCTATGCCGGTGGCGTATCCGACGGCGTCATTGCGACCGCTGTAGGTGATGCGCACATTGTCCAGTGTGTAGGAGATGAGGTTGTCCATGTACTTGTAATAGACCTCTGTGGTGAACTTGAAGGGCCGTTTCCAGATGAGGAAGTTGTAAGCCGAAGAGGCCACGATCTGGTAGGAACGCTGGGAGCGGATGTCGGGGTTGAGCGTGCCGTCGGGGAGCCGCATCTCACGGTAGAAGGCGGGTTGGTAGTAGAGTCCCGTGCGCAACGAGAAGGTCCAGTCGTGACGCCATCGCGGGTGGTAACTGAAGGCCAGTCGCGGGGAGACGGTGAACTCCTTCATGTTGTAGGTCCAGTAATGAAAGCGCAAGCCTCCGTTGAGGATGAAGCGTGTCAGACTGTCCCCGTCAATCTTCCAGCTGTCTTGAACGTAGCCTGTGAACCGGAAGGTGTTAAGGTCGTTGGCGGAGACGAGGTAGCTGCTTCCGGCAATGTCCAGGATGCGTGCCGGGTCGTCCAGAGGGAGCCCGATGCCGATGTCGGAATGCAGGAAGGGCAACGAATAGCCGGAGGAGTCGCGCATGGTCCACTCCTTGATCTGGTCGTGGATGATCTTGTTTTGCGCTTTCAACCCCCAACTTAAGGTGTTGTATCGGGGTAGCTGATGCTCGCCGATGAGGTTGGCGGCCGTGACCACCGAGCTGATGTGGTTGCGTGCGTGTTCCAAGAAAGTGCCGTAGCCCCGGGTGTCTCCCAGTTCGATCTCTCCGGATCCTAAGTCGGGCTTGATTTCGTTCAGGAGATACTGGCTCTGAATGTCATAGGTCTCACTCTCCTTCGAGAAGTAAGAGGAGAGTATCAGCTTGTAGAGATCCTTGTTGTTGGGATGGTAGGCGAAGGTGAGCCCGCCCAGATAGTTCTCGTAGGTGTCCACCTCCTGTCCGTCGAAATAGACGGTGCAGCGCATCATGTCCGTGGCGCTGCCGAAGTTGGTCTCACGGTCGTAAGGCTGGTATAGGTATTTGTTGCGCGAGAAGTTGCCCAGGAAACTGATGTCGAACTTCTTGGTTATGTCCCACTTGAGCAACATCTGTGTGTCGAAGAAGCGGGGCTTGTAGTCGCCTTTGGTCTCCAAAGACTTGAGCAGGTAGGCGTTGGACTTGAAGCGGACGCCGATGAGGTAGGAGAAACAGTCGTTCACGCGCCCTTCGGCATGGGCGGTGGCGCCCAGGAAACTGGCCGACACGGAGCCGCCGTATTGTGTGGGGGTCTTGTACTGCACATCCATCACCGAGGAGATCTTGTCGCCATACTTGGCGTCGAAGGCGCCGGCGGAGAAGATGACGTTGCCCGTCAGGTCGGTGTTGACAAAGCTCATGCCCTCCTGTTGTGCGTTGCGGATCAGGAAGGGACGGTAAATCTGGATGTCGTTGACAAAGATGAGGTTCTCGTCGTAGTTGCCGCCGCGCACGTTGTACTGCGAACTCAACTCGTTGGTGGAGTAGGTGCCCGGCAGCATCTTGATGAGCGATTCCAACCCTCCGCCCGGCGAGGGCATCTGAAAACTCAACTTGGGATTGACGGTCACATAGCCCTGCTCGTTCTCCGCCCGGATGGAGACCATCTCCAATTGGTTGGCCTGCGCCGGCAAGACGACCGTCATGTTGCGGACCTCGCCCGCCTTGATCTGGGTGGTGATGATCGTGTCTTTGTAGCTCAACTGCTGAAACAACAGACGGATCTCCTTCCCGGCTGGCAGCTGCAAGGAGAACTGGCCGTAATGGTTGGTGAAGGTGGAGGTGTTCTGGTCCATGGCGATGACCGTCATGTTCTCCACAGGGGTCCCCGTGTCATCCACTACCGTGCCCTTGAGCGTGCCTTGCTGACCATAGACGGCACAACACAGCAGACTCATGATGGCTATTAATATAGTGAATATCTTACTCAAGCGGGGATGATGTTAACTTTATACTATCGTAATAATGGTCGGTTTATTGTATTCTGGCAAAAAAAAACTGCCATAGCCAAAACTACAGCAGTTTCTTTCATAAAACCTTATTAAATCTTATAAAACTCCCTTCTCAGATGCCTCAACCAGACATTGATAAATGCCTTTCTTGTTGATGTTGCGCATTCCATGAGCGGAAACCTTGAGAAGAATCCACTCGTCTAATTCAGGAACATAAAATTTCTTCGTGTGCAGGTTGGGTTTGAATGTTCTTTTGGTTTTGATATTAGAGTGAGAAACATTATTACCACCCATCGCTTTCTTTCCGGTAATTTGACAAACTCGTGACATTTCTTATCTGTTTTTATGCATTAATAATCTTGGTATAAATCGGAGTGCAAAAGTAGAATTTTTTTTTGAATTGTCAATCTATGCCGATATTTTTTTCTATATTCCTTTATTCTGTTGATACACAACGTATTGAATATGCATCATGGGAGGATTCGGGTCTTATGATTCCTTCATGACAATGGGTGATGAAGTCCAAAATCGTAGATTTCTCTGTTGAAATATTGTATTTTGATGACCAGAAACGGGTCTCGAAATAGAGGTTCTCGAAGCGTTCCTTTTGGTGGTTGTAGAAGCCGGCGGGAAGGGCGGAGAACCCGGTCTCGTTGCTGCCGCCGCCGTCCCACCAGTAGAGGGGCGAACGGAGGGCGTCGTTCCAGACGCTCAACGCCTCCAGCTCTGAAGCTGTGGGCAGTCGCCAGCCTGCTGGACAGAGGCCTTGCCGCAAGGTGTCCCCTTCGAAAGTGTCTCCTGCTGTGTCGATGGCATCGTGCCAGGAGTACAGATAGCCGAAGCGTTGGCTGTTCTCCATACTGTCGGGATAGAGGTATGAGTAGTAGCGATAGACGTGGGGTACTTCCCGTCCGTCGCTGTAGTGTTCAGAGTGCAGGTTCTCACGGGTCCAGCAGAGCCCGTCGATGCGGACGGTCTCGTACAGGTTGCCGTCAAAGTCCAAGGCGATCGGGCACGGGGCCTCCAAAATGCGCACGCGGATGTTGCCCTCGAGGATGCCGCAGCCAGTGCCTTCTATGGAGAGCCGGTAGGTGCCGCCCTGCACTTCGTCGCTGATGAGGAAGGAGACCTGCTGTCCTTCGGCGGCGAACCCCTCGGGACCACTCCAGTGGTACTGCACCTCGCCCAAGGAGAGGCCGTACAGATGGCAGGTGTCGCCCAGATAGTAGTCGGCCTCCTGGGTGCCGTCCTCCGCCCATGCCTTCCCGGCCAAGTCCAGGTCGGTCACGGTGATGTCGGTGCTGAAATGCGCTCCGCAGGCGTCGCGCATCTCCACCGAGATGATCTGCCCCAGCTGGATGGGCATGTCGGCGAAGTCACCGCTGCTGTTGACGGCCAACGGGGTCCCGTTGCCATCGGCCTCGGGGTATAGCGTGTATTGGTAGGGCAGCAAGCCCTCCTTGCCGCGCGTCCGCACCACCCCGACCGTGTCGTCGGCATGGCATACATAGGCGTACAGATGATCCAGCGCGATGGTCGCTCCCGCCCAGACGATGGTGGTGTCCCACACATAGCAGGGGTTCAGGTCCAGCAGGGTGCCGTCGTCTTCGGGCAACGCGTACATGCTCAGCACATAGGTGCCCGGCGCCCCGATGGTTAGCGTGTCGCCCCGCTGCCCCGAGTTGCCGTTGTGCTCGACGACCTCCGTCTGGTGGATGTTGAAGTAGGTGGCCGTCTCCAGATGCTCTAACACATACTGGCCGGCTGTCGGGACGATCTTCAGGCGCGTGCATTCGGGGATGAAAGTGAACTGCGGCAGCTCCGCCATCTCCGGGATCCTTAGGAAGTTGACCCGCGTGACGAGCGTGTCGTTGTCTTGGTCGCAGTCGTGCGAGACGACCCACACATACTCTCCGTTGGGCAGGTCCTGCCCCGTGACCTCAAAGGTGGGGTAGGTGCTGTTGGCACTCGGCGAGTATCGACCGATGCGGAAGCGCAAGGCCGCACTACTGTCCGCCTGCGTGATCTCCAAATTGTTGCTCCCCTTCAACACGGCGGTGAAGTTGTAACGGTTGTCTTCCGGGCTGCTGATGATCCGGACGGTGTCCGAAGCATACGTGAGGAAATAGTGCCCGGTGGAGTCGGCGATGGAGTAGGTGTAGCCATTCCGCTGGAACAGTCCGATGGTCCGCTCCGCTCCTTCACAATGACGATGATCGACCACGGGGATGGTGTCCCACTGGAAGAGCTTCTCGGTGGCGGCCACCACATTGTCGCCAAGATTGTAACGATACTTGTAGAGATAACTGTAAAGGGGCGACATGTTCTTGTCAAACGCCTCGATGATGAGCGAATCACCAGTCAACAGGGAGTCGATGACGCTGTTGATGCTCCACTTCACTGTCGGCGAGGTGCTCTGCAGGACCATCAGAACGGAGTCTTTGCTGATATCGGTGATCTTCAGAGTGATGGGCAGTGTGACGTAGCTGTGGTACTTCATGCCGGTCTTGTTGTCCTGCAGAAAGCCCGCCGAGGTGTAGAAGTCTTGGTGCCAGACGTTGATGCTGTCGCCCGTGTAGTTGTTGACCGATTGGACCTGGTGGTAGGTCTGGGTGGACATGGCATAGCGTTCATAGGCCATCCCCGGATTGTGGAAGCCTGAGCAGTCGTAGTGGGCAGTCCCTTGGTATAGATAGCGGATGCGCGTGCTGATGCTGTACATGTTGCCGCCCTGCGGATAGATATGGAAGGGGAAGGTCAGGAGGGTGTCCTCGCAGTAGCGGGGCCGTATCTGCAGCTGGCACTCCTGGAACCAGATGTCGCCGTAGTTGTCGAAGGCGCTGACGGTGTCCTGCAGGAAGGTGGCGCCTTTTGCGTTGAGGAGTGGCATGGGGAGCCATTGGGTGGTGTCGGGACTCTCGCAGCGGGAGGGGTTGATGAAGCGGTACTCGTAGAGACTTTCGTCGCGGTTGGCGAAGCGGTAGTAGTCGTCGTTGCCCACCGTGCCTGTCTGCATCCGGAAGACCTCCTTGAGGGTGATGACATTGTCGCTTTGGGGGTCGAGCGAGCTGTTGCGCAGCAGGTGCGTGTAGGCGCCGGGGTCCAGACGCAGCGGGGGCACCTCCACGGTCATGTCGGGCACGTGATAGCCGCATCCGTCGTAGGCCCGCAACAAGTAGCGGCCTGCAAAAAGGCTGTCCAGGTTGTAGTAGCCGTGGTAGTCCGACGACAATGGCGAGTTGCCTTGGTGCTGGAAGGTGTCGAAGAGGGTGGAACGCAGCGGCAGGGTGTCGTGGCCGCTGAGCTGGAGCAGCTCCACATGGTAGGGGAATGTGCCGCCCTCCATGCGCAGCTGGACTCTCCCGGTGGGCTGGCACGACAGCGAGGGGATGACGCCGTAGGGCTCCGAGAAGGAGAAGATGTGGGAAGGGGTGCCAGCCGTGGGGATGGCGTAGAGGCTCTCGATGACGAGGTCGTGGACCGTGTCGGTGACGAAGCTGTAGGCCCCGCCTTGTGCCTGTCCGGTGGCGCAGAGGGCCGTGACAGCCACCCGATAGTGGCCAGGCCGCAGGTTCTGCATAGAGGACAGCTCGGTGTGGGTCACGGAGTCGCTGCCTTGGTAGGGCAGGTAGGAGTAGCGGATCTGTTCCAGCTGCAGGCCTGCGGTATCTGACAGGGTGCAATGGATGCTGCCGTTGCCCTGGCAGGTCGCCGGGGTGGCGGTGGCAGACAGATGGATGCTGCACTCCTGGGCTGTGAGGGAGAGAAAAGTTGAAAACAGGAATGCAGTCAGAAGGATGTGGAGGGGTAGGGGATGCCGGAGGCTCTTCTGTCCCTTGCCGGGCTGTTTCCAAGTGTTGCTGATCATAGTGTCGTAGGTTAGGTAGTTCATGATATATAGTTTATGAGTGATGATCTAGAATAAACGACGCGGCAAAAATACAATAATTTTTCAATTGTGTAACATTTGTTTAAATTTTTACTATTGATTGTTAAGAGTGAACAGTGATCAGTGAACAGTGATCTGTGAACGGAGAACAGTGAACAGTGATCAGTGAACTGTGATCAGTGAACAGTGATCAGTGAACAGTGATCGGTGAGCCGGATGGGGCAAGCTGCGTCTTCGGAGCTTGAGGTTGTGAAGCTATGAAATTATGGGAGCTATATGGCTGATGTCATTCTTGTGTCGATGTCAGATAGCATATGGCAGAGCAACTCCATTTCGCACCGGGTTCGTGCTGAGCCCTGTGGCAAGCGACTCCCGCGGTGCGATGAGGACAGGAGGCGCCGTTCCACCCCAGATTGCACTGCGTTTATCTGGGGTTAATAAGATAGTGTCTCTCCGAGACACACTCCCACAGGGTTCGGACAACCTCCTTATGCTCAGCATTTCGGAAACGATCGAAACGGAGACATGTGCGACAGAAGCAAAAATGTGCCTTTGGGCGACAGTCTCGGAGAGACTGAATCTTATTAACCCCATACAAGCGTAACGAAGTGAAGCGTAGTGTGGGGTAGAGGAGCACGGGATAGAAACCTCGCGGCGCGGGTGGCGTGTGCCACGAAGCACAAAGCCTGCCCGCCGCGAAAGGGAGGCGCTGACGAAACCCACAAAGAGTCAATCATTATAGGCCGACAATGAGCCATCAGGTATATAATGCCCTAAATTATATTAAATTATGAAATTATGAAGGGGGATGGGCAGTAGTTAATATCAAAATTCAAAGTCAAAGTCTTGTCATTAACTTTTATTAAGAAATCTAAATCGTTGATAATCAAGAGAAATTTTATAAAAAGTTATCAACAAGGGTACAAGATATGCAATGAAAGTGTATTTTTGCCGCCGTTTTTGAAAATTGGACAATTATATATAGAATAGATACCATAACCTATAACCTATAAACCTTCTAACCTATTAGTTTATAACAATTTCTGTTTTTGATAATAATTAAAAATCTATAGCAATGAAAAAAACTTTAACCTTTTTAGGCGCACTGCTGTTCTTGACAGCAAGCGTAACCATGGGACAAACACCCGCTAACACCCAGTTCCCGAACCCGGGATTTGAAAAGTGGACAGACCATAATTGTTCTGTGGATCAAGGAACGGATTCCGTACCAGACAACTGGCATACATTCGATGAGGTGAAATATGATGCTTGGATAGGAGAAGGTACGGCGAGAAAAACAAGTCACTTTAGATTAACTGGTGTCAATGCATACGGAGGAGCAGGATCAGCTCTTCAAGTAGCATCGCATAGTGCATTAGGTGTTTTGGCAAACGGGACAATCACGTCAGGAAGAACTCGAGTTGGTTCCCTTACGGTTACAAATTATGGTAATTACAACTACTCTGACTTATCTAATAGTTCCTCATTCGGCAACGGCCATTTTTATTGGGACTTTGTTGGATGTCCTGATTCTATGTCCTTTTATTATAAGACGAATTGGTCAGACACCAATAAAGCTTTGATTAAGGTATATCTACATAGAGGTGAATGGTATGATCATGCGAATGGCGCAGTTAATGCCAGCGCAAGCAGTTCAAACTCTGATATCAGCAACTCCAATTTGATTGCTTATTGTCAAACTCCTTTTTCCTCTTCCACGAATTGGACTCGTTTCGCTGATAAATTTATTCAGTATTCAAATAATTCTAACAATACAGATAACGATTATTCTACCATCACTCGCCCTCAATACATATTAGCATCTTTTTCAACTAATAGAAAAGCTGGTGGGGGCTCATATTCTGACAGACTTTCGTTAGACGAACTCTTCTGTATCTACGACAAAGGGCTTTCGTCGCTCTCTATCGGTGGGACATCCAACGCCACAGCATTGAATTATTTTAACGCTCAAGAGTTTCTTACGCATGAGCCTGCAAGAACTTATTCAACTTCAGATGGTAGTCCTACAGCGCTTTTCAATAGTGGCACGGCCACATGGAATTATCCTACTCCGATAGCATGTAACAGTGTTCCGCAAATAGATGCAACTCCAAAATCCAAGTTGATTTCAGTGTTTTCTATCACTCAAGCTTCTGCTGCCAATGGTTATAAAGCCACTATCTATGTGAAACATAATGATAATTCTACATTCTACTACTATATTCAGTTTACACCAGATGTGCCAACGGTGACTGCCTCGGCTTCGCCTTCGTCAGTATGTCCTGGCTCATCTACCACACTCTCCGCTTCAGGTGCCTCTACCTATAGCTGGAGCACTTCCCAGACAGGCGCTTCGATAAGTGTTTTCCCGACTACCCAAACCACCTATACGGTGACAGGTACCGCTTCCAACGGATGTACCAACACGGGATCTGTGACGGTGACAGTTAATTCCCTTCCGACAGTTACCATCACTGGTAACACTACCGTGTGCTCCGGTGCTACCACGACCTTGACAGCTGGTGGAGCATCTTCCTATGTGTGGTCTAACAATGCAACGACCACCTCCATTAATGTGGGCGCCGCTGGCACTTACACGGTGACGGGTACTTCTTCGCAAGGCTGTACCAACACCGCCTCGGTGACGGTGACGGCCTACGACGCGCCCACGGTGACCATCTCCGGTCCGACGACGGCCTGTTCCAACGAGACCATCTCCCTGACGGCCTCCGGAGCCAACTCTTACAGCTGGAGTAACGATATGGGTAGCAACGCCTCCATCACCCCTACCTCCCAGGGCGACTATACCGTGACGGGTACCGACAGCCATGGCTGTACGGCCACGGCCACCCATCATCTGAATATCAACACGACCCCGGTCGTGGGTATCAATATCAACAATACGCCGGTCACTGCGACGGCTATCTGTCCGGGTACTCCGACCACGCTGACAGCGACCTCCACCCTGGCCAATACCAGCTTTGTATGGTCTGACAACAGTACCAATACCACCTTGGAAATCTCCACTGGCGGTTCTTACACCGTGACGGGTACCAAGGATGGCTGTTCCTCCTCCGCCACGGTGACGGTGACAGAATCCACCATCCCGACCCCTCCGACCGTGACCCCGGCTTCCCGCTGCGGTGCCGGTACGGTGACCTTGACGGCCTCCTCCAATGAGGGCACTATCCACTGGTATGCCAACGAGACGACCCAGAGCGAGTCGGGTACAGGCACCAGCTTTACGACACCAAGTATCACTAACAACACGACCTACTATGTGGAGGCGCATTCCGAGGTAGGTTGTAAATCCACCCGCGTGCCGGTGACGGCCACGGTGAATGCGCTTCCGACGGTGACGGCTTCTGCTGCCAACAGCGCCGTCTGCGAAGGCAACAGCACGACCTTGACGGCCGGCGGTGCCAGCACCTACGTGTGGAGCAACGACGAGACGGGTGCAGCCATTACGGT
>JAFYNM010000012.1 GCA_017549765.1 Bacteroidales bacterium | reverse complement strand
CCAGACCTTGACCATCAACGGCAACCAGCTGACCATCTCTGGCGGTAACACCATCACGCTGCCCACGGGCGGCTCCGGCACCGGCCAGGACGGCCGTGGCATCCAGTCCATCACGGGCCCGGTGACCAACGGTCTGCAAGATACCTACACCATCAACTATACCGACGGCTCCACCTCCACCTTCGTGGTGACCAACGGCGCCGCGGGTGCAACCGGCCCTCAAGGCCCACAAGGTCCTGCGGGTGCGACGGGTGCCACAGGTCCGCAAGGCCCTCAGGGTGAAACTGGCGCTACAGGCGCCACTGGACCTCAGGGACCTCAGGGACCGCAAGGTGCTACGGGTGCCACTGGTCCGCAAGGTCCTGCCGGCCCGCAAGGCCCACAAGGCCCGCAGGGCCCTGCCGGCGAGGGCGTCGCCCAAACCTTGACCATCAACGGCAACCAGCTGACCATCTCTGGCGGTAATACCATCACGCTGCCCACGGGCGGCTCCGGCACCGGCCAGGACGGCCGCGGCATCCAGAGCATCACGGGTCCGGTGACCAGCGGTCTGCAAGACACCTACACCATCAACTATACCGACGGCTCCACCTCCACCTTCGTGGTGACCAACGGCGCCACGGGCGCACAAGGACCGCAAGGTGCCACAGGCGCTACCGGTCCTCAAGGCCCACAAGGTCCTGCCGGCGCCACGGGTGCTACCGGACCGCAAGGTCCGCAGGGTGAAACTGGTGCGACGGGCGCTACCGGCCCCCAAGGTCCGCAAGGCCCCGCCGGTCCGCAAGGCCCCCAAGGTCCTGCCGGTACTGGTGTTCCTCAGACCTTGGCAATCTCCGGTAACCAGCTGTCCATTTCCGACGGCAACTCGGTAACGCTCCCTCAGGGTTTCAGCGGCGACTACAACGACCTCATCAACACGCCGACGATCCCGACGGTGAACAATGCCACGCTGACCATTCAAAAGAATGGCTCCAGTGTGGGTACTTTCACGGCTAATGCCAGTGCTAACAAGACCATCAATATCACGGTGCCGACCACTACGAGCGACTTGACCAACAATAGTGGTTTCATCACTGCATCGCAGGTGCCCGCCCAGGTGAATGCCGACTGGAATGCGACGAGCGGAGCGGCCCAGATTCTCAACAAACCGACTGTCCCGACGGTGAACAACGGCACGCTGACGATCCAGCAGAACGGGACCAGCCTGGGAACCTTTACCGCCAACCAGAGCTCCAACCAGACGGTCAATATTGAGACTCCTACGACAGCGGATTTGAATTATCTTATGGAATATTTTAATGCCCAGATAGCTATGGTCAATGCCAATATGCAGGCTTTTTCTCAGAATTTGCAGGATAGCATGGCCAATATGCATCAGCAGTATGACAGTCTGCAGAATGCCTTAAATGAGATGCAAGAGATTATGAATGAAGATGCCAACTTTGTCTGCGGTGTTTCCAAAGTGAAAGACTATGACGGTAATGTCTATAATACGGTGTTGATCGGTAGTCAATGTTGGATGAAAGAGAATATGCGTGCTCAGCACTTCAGCGATGGTACGTTTATAAGTTTGGGTACAGACACTTCATCAACTGTGGCTTATCGGTATGACCCGGGCAATAATGCCAACTATGTAGCTACATACGGCTACTTGTACAACTGGGTCGCGGTGATGCACGGCTCGGCTTCCAGCTCTGCTAATCCAAGTGGCGTGCAGGGCATCTGTCCCACTGGCTGGCACGTGCCCAGTAATTTGGAGTGGACACAGCTTTATAATTATGTGAAAAGTCAGAGCGAGTACCTGTGCAATGGTTCTAGCGGTAACATTGGCAAGGCTTTGGCCTCCACTATAGGATGGAATAGCAGTACCACGACTTGCGCCGTGGGTAATACTCCTGCAGACAACAATGCCACCGGGTTTTCCGCCGTTCCCGCTGGCTACCGTTATAACTCTTTTTCTGGTGTTGGATCTTATTCCTATATGTGGAGTGCCACTCAATACAATAGCACTCAAGCCTACTACCGATATCTTTATGCTTCATCAACATCTATGATTTCTTCATACGGAAGTAAGTGGTATGGTCGTTCGGTGCGTTGTCTCCGTGATGCTTTGCCCCTTAATGTCCAGGTGGAGCAGCAGCAACAGCAAATCGACAGCCTGCAGAATGCTCTTAACACTTTGACAAGTATGGTGCCTAACCACTACTATGTGCCTAGTTCCGGTACCAAAACAGTGACATTAGGCAGCGATGTCACTTCTCTGATGGTCTATGACTATGCTGGACCTGGTGCTAATTACGATAATAGTTGGGATGGAAAACTAGTATTGGTGACCAATCGTCCCAACAGCATCTTTAAAATTACGGGTAACTTCACTACGGAAAGTATATCGTATGATTATCTGGAGTTGTACAATGGCGCTGGAACCGTGGGGAATAATAGAATTATTCGCTTGGGAGGTACTGGCACTATCGGCACCAGCACCGATTACATTTATACGTCAGGCGACACCCTTACCATCCGTTTCCGTTCTGATGGTACTACTGTTAAAGAGGGCTTTGCATTGAATATATCTGTCATAACTCATCAGGCCTGCCCTAATAGGGCAGTGGATGTGGAAGGCAACTTCTACACTACGGTGTTGATTGGTGACCAATGCTGGATGAGAAAGAATCTTCGTACCAAAAAATACGCTAATTGGGATGATATTACTTTAAAGATTTCAGACACTTCCTCCACGAACTATTACCGATACAATCCGAATAGTGATACGGGAGCTGTGGCCAACTACGGTTATCTTTACAACTGGGCGGCAGTGATGCATGGTGCTTCTGGCAGCAATGCCAACCCCAGTGGGGTCCAAGGTATTTGTCCGAGTGGTTGGCATGTGCCCTCCAATGCAGAGTGGTCACAACTTCGCTCCTATGTGATGAGCCAGAGCAGCTATCTTTGTAATAACAATAGCACCAATATTGCTAAAGCTTTGGCCGCTACTACAGGTTGGAGCTCCAGTACTATTACTTGCGCTGTAGGTAATGATTTGTCAGCTAATAATGCCACAGGCTTCACGGCCCTTCCTGCAGGTGAATTGCTTTCTACGGGCAACTTCCATGGTTTTGGTACAAATGTTTGGTTCTGGACATCTCAAGGGTATTCAGGTACCACTAGCGATTATGCTACAGACTATGGTTTTATATCCTCTGGCGTCACGCTGTCATCGAATATGCACCATAAAACTTACGGCAATTCCGTCCGTTGTGTGCGCAATTGATAACGGTATGGTTTTGACTTGACTTTCAGGGGGAGTCCGTTTGCGGGCTTCCCCTTTTTTTCATAGATAAAGGTGAGTGGAAGATGGTTGGGCTTCCCGAAAAATAGTATCTTTGCCGCCCCAAATGATGACGGTTGAGAAGATACGGAACCGGCTCTTCGCCAAAGAGGCGGAGAGGGTGGCGGCACTGCTCCAACAGAAGGGCGGCGCGCGCCCCGCTGTGTCTATGGACGGCCTTTCAGGTTCTTCCTACGCTCTCGTGGCCTCCCTGACCACCACGCTGATACCGCGCCATCATCTCTTCATCGCTGCCTCCAAAGAGGAGGCCGCCTACCTCTACAACGACGTGGAACGCCTGCTGGACGACAAGGATGTGCCCTTGCCCTCCAAACGCGTCCATTACCTGCCCTCCTCGTTCAAGCGCGCCCATACCTCCGACGAGCTTAACAACGCCAACGTCAAGCTGCGCGCCGAACTGCTCAACAAACTCGCCAACCACGCCGACCCCTCCGTCATCATCACCTATCCAGAGGCTGTCGCCGAGAGAATCGTCAATCACCAATATCTGACGGAGAACACCTTCAAGATATTGAAAGATACCGAGATGCCGGTGGATGTCTTCCTCCAGTATCTCTACGACCTCGAATATCAGCAGGAGGACTTCGTCGTGGAGCCTGGCCAGTTCGCCTGGCGTGGCAGCATCTTCGACATCTTCTCCTACTCGGAAGAATACCCTTACCGTATAGAGCTCGAAGGCGACCGCATCGAGTCGATTCGCTACTTCAACCCCGAGACCCAGCTCTCCATCCGCGAGGAGGAGGTGATCCATATCATGCCCAATATCGGCAATATGGCTGTCAAGGAGGAGCGCGTCTCCCTCTTCGAGTTCCTGCCTGAAGATACCATCCTCTGGATGAACAGTGCGCAAGATATCGCCACCCAGATAGATGCCCTCTACAAGAATGTGACCTCTGAGCTGGCCTCCAAGCCAGTCAACACTGCGCCTGACGCGCCCTTGGCCCTGCCCGTGGAAGAGTTGCTGATTACCAAGAAGGTGTTCGAGAAGTCTTGGCCTCAGTACGCGCATGTCCTCGTCAACACGCCGCCCAAGACTGTCACCGACCTGACTATCCATTTCCAGACCAAGCCTCAAAACAACTTCGGCAAGAGCTTCGACTACCTCTTTCTAGAGTGGATCGACAACTGCGAGAAAGGCATCGAGAGCGTCTTCCTGTCGGAGAGCGCCTCCCAGCTGGAACGCCTCCAGCGCATCATGGAGGACCTCCTGGAGAAATACAACCGCCACAACGCCACCGAATACGACCTCCGTCATCTCTATACCCCGCTGAACTACCAGATCCACGAGGGTTTCCGTGATGAGGTCCACAAAACAGCGATCTATACCGACCATCAATTCCTGGAGAAACAGGAACGCGTTGTCCTCCGCGATCGTTACAAGAAAAGCGAGTCCTTTACCCTGAAGGAGATCTACGACCTGCAACCCGGCGATTATGTGGTGCATATCAACTTCGGGGTGGGCATCTACCAAGGTCTGGAGAAGACCGAGATCAACGGGAAGGAGCAGGAGGTCATCAAGCTGACCTATCAGGGGGGCGACATCCTCTATGTGAGTATCCATTCTTTGCACAAGATCAGCAAATATGTGGGCAAGGAGGGCACGCCGCCTGCGCTGCACCGTCTGGGCTCCGGCACGTGGGAACGCATCAAAGAGCGCACCAAGAAGCGTGTCAAGGCCCTGGCCATCGACCTCATCAAACTCTATTCCGCCCGCAAGGCCCGCAAGGGGTTCGCCTTCTCTCCCGACAACTACCTGCAGACAGAGCTCGAGGCCTCCTTCATCTACGAAGACACCCCTGACCAGATCAAGACGCTGGAGGATGTCAAGAAGGACATGGAGAGTACCTGCCCGATGGACCGTCTCATCTGTGGTGATGTGGGCTTCGGCAAGACGGAGATCGCTATCCGCGCCGCCTTCAAGGCCGTGTGCGACAGCAAGCAGGTTGCCGTGCTCGTGCCCACCACCGTGCTTGCCCTGCAACACTACAACACCTTCCGCGATCGTCTGGCCAATATGCCGTGCCGCGTGGAGTATGTCAACCGCTTCAAGACGACCAAGCAGATCAAGACGACCCTCAAAGAACTGGCCGAGGGCAAGATAGATATTTTGATAGGCACCCATCGGCTGTTGAGCAAAGACGTGGTCTTCAAAGACTTGGGACTGCTTGTCATTGATGAAGAGCAGAAGTTCGGGGTGGCGGCCAAGGAGAAGCTGCGCGAGCTGCGCGTCTCGGTGGACACCCTCACCATGTCGGCCACGCCGATCCCGCGCACCCTGCAGTTCTCCCTCATCGGGGCCCGCGACATCTCCGTCATCTCCACGCCACCGCCCAACCGCCAGCCCATCCAGACCGAGGTGCACGTCTTCGACGAGGAGATCCTCCGCGATGCCGTCCAGTTTGAGCTGGACCGTCATGGACAGGTCTTCTTTGTGCATAACAAGATACAAGACATCAAAGAGTTGGCCGGCCTCGTGCAACGGCTCTGTCCGACCGCCAAGGTCGCGGTGGGTCACGGCCAGATGGAGGGCGACGAGCTGGAGAAGGTCATGACCGACTTCATCGAAGGCCGCTACGACATCCTCATCTCCACCACTATCGTGGAGTCGGGCCTTGACATCGTCAACGCCAACACCATGATCGTCAATGACGCCCAGAACTTCGCCCTCAACGTGCTGCACCAGCTGCGCGGCAGGGTGGGCCGCAACAACCAGAAGGCTTACTGCTACCTCTTCACCAAGCCCTTCGAGATGCTCAACAGCAACGCCCAGAAACGTCTGCGCGCCATCGAGGAGTTTTCCGACATCGGCAGCGGCATCCAGATAGCGCTGCGCGACCTCGACATCCGTGGCGCGGGCGACATCCTCGGCGCCGACCAAAGCGGCTTTATCAACGAGATGGGCTATGAGATGTACCAGAAGATCCTCAACGAGGCCATCCAGGAGATGCGCGACGAAGACTACGAAGAGCTGGGTGAGGACAAGCCTGCCGACAACAGCGCGCTCATCCGTCGTGAGTGCCTGCTGGAGACCGACATAGAGGCGATGTTCCCCACCGACTACGTCAGCAGCGTGTCGGAACGCATGAGTCTCTACAAGGAGCTGGAGTCTATCCAAGACTTGGACAAGCTGGCGGAATTCCGCAAGAAGGTCGTCGATATCTTCGGTCCGATGCCCGCCCAGACCGAAGAGCTGATGCTGACGGTGCCCTTGCGTATGCTGGCCGGAGAGCTCCATTTCGAGAAGGTGGTGTTGAAGAAAAAGACCTTGATGGGACATTTTGCCGGCAATGCCAGCTCCAAATACTTCCAGACAGATGAGTTCGGGCGCGTGTTGTCGTTCATGCAACGCAATCATCCGCTCATCCAGCTGAAAGAGATCAACCATCATCTGGTCTTCATCATCCATAACATCCCTACTGTCCGGGCGGCTCTCCACTGGCTGGAGAAGGTAAGTCACGCTGTAAAATCCGAGGCCTGATGTTGTACGATGAGCAGACTCGGCAATATGTGATGGCGCACGCCGATGAGGATGTGGCCCGTCTGGCCCTGCAGCCGACTCCGGCAGGCGTGGATCTCCCCTTTGCGCTGCAGCAGATCAAAGGACGTCAGAAGGCTAAAGAGAAACTGCCCGACCTCTGTGAGCATCCCGACATATTGTACCCGCCGACTGTTAATATGGAGCAGTGCTCCTCTACGGCCACGGCACATTATAAGGCTTCATTGATCAGTGGCCATACCTTTGCCGACCTTAGCGGCGGCTTTGGAGTTGACACCATCCACTTCGCCCGCCGGTTTGACAAGGGCTGGTATGTGGAGCCCAATGCGGAATTGGCGCAGATGGTCCACCACAATATGGGTGTGATGGGTATTCACCATGTGGAGGTACTGACAAAGACGATGGAAGAGGCTCTGCCGGAGTTTGGCCCTGTTGACTGGTTCTATGTGGACCCATCCCGCCGCGACACCCACGGACGGCGGGTTGTCAGTCTGGCGGAGTGCGTGCCCGATGTGGTCGCACACAAGTCGTTGCTCATGGAAAAGGCCGCTAAGGGCATGATGCTGAAATTATCTCCTATGCTGGATATCCGCGAGGCGCTGCGCCAGCTGCCGGAGACTACTGCCGTGCAGGTGGTGGCTGTCGAAGGGGAGTGCAAGGAATTGCTCTTTATCTTGACAAAGGAGGCTCAACCGCTGAACTTTACGGCTGTGAACATCGGGATGAAGGATGAACAACGCTTCTCTTTCACGCCCGAAGAGGAGGCACAGACGGTTCCAAACTGGGCCGATGGGGTGGGGGCCTTCCTTTACGAACCCCATGCCGCCATCATGAAGGCGGGTGGCTATAAGATGCTGACACGGCGCTATCCTGTCCGCAAGCTGGCCCCGAGCACACATCTATATACCTCCGATGTGGAGGTGCCCGACTTCCCGGGCCGTATCTTCAAGGTTGTCAAGACCGTGCCTTTCCACAAACAAACCATCAAAGCTCTCGCCGCGGAGGTCCCGCAGGCCAACGTGGCGGTGCGTAACTTCCCGCTGACAGCCGAGGAGCTGCGCCGAATAATCAAAGTTCGGGACGGCGGTCCTCTCTATATCTTTGGCTGTACAATGCAAAACAATGGTAAATACTTGATCATCTGCGAGAAATAGCCTCGCTGGTGAAAACCTTTAATAAACTGTCCACCGCTCCCCAAGAGAAATTGGATAATCCAGGTGTGGTACTCATGATGAGGATGACGTCCGCTTTTTCGATCTCCTTTCCTAAGTCCAAATCCCGAGTGTGTGTGTCTTGCGAGTAACTCTCTGGATAAACAGTACTGTTGTAATACCAGAAACTGCCTTGGAAACAAGACTGTTGCAGATTTTTGTTGAACATCCCCCAATAGTAGCTGTCGGCGATGGAAATTAGCGTAGGCTTGGGAAAGGCTGTGTCGGTAGTCCAGTGCCAATCGGGATAACAAAGAGGATAATTGGGCAGATAATTGTCCGGCAGATTCAATAGCGTACCCAGGTCGAAATCGGAAAATCTAGGGTGAGAATCGATGACATTTCGCTCTATGACTAGTCTAGGAAGCTGCAGGTCGCTTTTTTGACGGATATAGTTCACGAGGCTGTCCATGGCGTGGATGATTCCATAATCGCTCCAGTGGATGCCATACTTGGGATAGAGCGGGTATGAGGAAATGGCTTTTTGCGATTGATAGTAGGTGTTGTAATCGATGACGTTGACACCATGTTGTTTTAACATTTTCCGGTACTGCTGGTGATTGGTGCTGTCGGTCTCGGCTTTCTGTTGCCAGCGGGGTATGTATTCGGGGTAAAAGTCTGCCTTGCTGGGAGCAAGAAATACCACTAAGATTTTATCTCTTGCAGCCAGAGAGTCTTGCAAGGCCCGAATCTTCTGCACTTGTCGCAGAATGGAATCTACGCCAATATAATCCGTACCATAGTGCGCGTCAATATAGCCCTGCTCATAGAGGTAATCGTTTTGGCCAATGACGACATTTTGTGCGCTTGTCTGGCGAAAAACTTTGAATAAAAAGGCATTGCGACATCTTACCATGTTGGGATGGAATCCCAGGGTGTCGTTGATATATTGCTCGTAAGCAGGTTGGAAGGAACCATTAAACCAGTCTTTGGCGGTCAGTGCAGGTTTTTCATGGGGTACGAAAGTGCCTCCTAGCGTTGGCTCATCAAAAAAGTGGATGTGCATCTGCAGGATGGGTAGTAGCAGTGCCACGAGGAAAAGGGTGTATAGTATGGCTTTTCTTACTTTCATGGCATCAGAATTTAAAGTAGATGAAAGGGTTGAAACCGGAAGCTGACAGATATATGGCGGAGAAGAAGAGCAGGGCTAGCGCACTGGCCATGGAGAGGTAGTGTTGCCATTCGGGGCGTTCGGGGGCATAACATAGCGCCTCCACTTTCCGGCCGGCACTGCAGAGGGTCGCAAAAGAGCAGCATACAGCTAATACAAGCACGGTGATGAATTCTGGTGCTAGATGGATGGCACTATGATGGAAGTCGAAGATCTTACCGATGTAGAAAAGGGCATCGCCGAAAAGGTCGTTGCGGAAGAATATCCAGCCAATGGTGACGACGGTGAAGGTGAGCAGCACGCGCAGGATTATCGGCACTTTGGAGAGCCATCGGTTCAGGAAAAGCTTGTCGCTGACGATGAACAGGCCATGCCAGAGGCCCCAGATGAGGAAGTTCCAGCCGGCACCGTGCCAGATGCCGCAGATGACGAACACGATGGCCAGGTTCAGATACATGCGTGCCGGACGTACGCGATTGCCGCCGAGCGGAATGTAGAGATAGTCTTTGAGCCAGGCGCCGAGGGTGATGTGCCACCGCCGCCAGAACTCGCTGACACTCTGCGAAGTGTATGGGTTGTTGAAGTTTTCGGGGAACTTGAATCCCAGCAGATATCCCAGGCCTATGGCCATGTCGGAGTAGCCACTGAAGTCGAAATAGATCTGGAAAGAGTAGGCGAGGGCGGCCACACGGGCAATGGTGCCGGTGACCTGCTCGTGCGGGAGTGCATAGAATTGATCCACTTGCGCTCCTAAAATATTGGCAATAAGTACTTTCTTGGCCAGTCCGAGGGCAAACCGATACACTCCGTACAGCTTGTTGTCGATGGTGTCGTTGTGCCGCCGGTCCTCAATGTCGTCCGCAATGGTGTTGAATCGCACGATAGGACCAGCAATCAGTTGCGGGAACATCAGGATGTACAGCAGATAGTCGTGGAGATGGCGCAGCGGCGCGTGTACTCTTCTGTACACATCAATGGTGTAGGTCAGTGACTGGAAGGTGAAGAAGGAGATGCCGATGGGCAGCGCCACCTCCATCCAGGCCACCGGTTTGAGGTTGACGGCTGCCAACAGGTGGTTCAGATTGTCCACGAAGAAGTTGGCGTATTTGAAGTAGGCGAGGAGACCGAGATTCAAAAGCAGGGAGAGAACGAGCCCCACTTTCCGATGCTGGGTCTGCTGACTCATATTCCTGACAATGTAAAAATTGAGGATTAAGGAACCCAACAGGATGAAGATGAATTTCGGCGCGCCCCAAGCGTAAAAGGCCAGGCTGGCGAGGAGCAGGACAAGGTTCTTCCACCTCGCCGGTGTCAGGTGGTATATCACCAGAAACACCGCCAGGAAAAGGAATAGGAAGAGTGTACTGCTAAAAACCATTGTTTTTTACTCTGAAGCGGCAAAAGTACGCAAAAATAGATTATCCTTGAGAAAGAGATTGTGGCGATTTCTGTTTTTGCTGTTGTCTGCGAGTTCTGCGCGTAAGATCACTCGCGCACAAACTTCACCGTTTCCACGCGGGAGGGCGTCTGAAGGCGGCAGATATAGAACCCTGATGGCAAATGACTTAGGTTTAGCTCGGTACGGTGTGTTCCAGATATGTCTCCCTGTTCGTCCTGCCGTAGCACAAGACGTCCGGCCATGTCATACACCGAAATGCTTGCGATGGCGCCTTCCTCGTTCTGGTACAGCAGCACAGCTCTGTCATTCGCAGGGTTGGGGGACAGGCACATGGATGTTGCGGTCACGTGCTCCTCCACGCCCGTACCATTTGATAACAGCGCATAGTCCGCCAGCAGGGCCATGTTGTAGCGCGCCACGTCGGCATGATAGGCGTAGTTGTTGGAGTCGGCGACATCATGATCCGTATGGTAGGAGGTGGAGAAGGTGTATTCTATGGCGAAGACGGCAGGGAAACCATTGCGATAGTAGGCGTAGCTGTCGCTGTAGGCAGCGTCGGTGTTGTCGGCTACATCTGGGATGTAAGGTTCGATGTCGGTGTACTGTGCACAGAGCTCTGCGGCCCGATGTAGAGGGTCCATCGCATTGGAGTACCAATGCAGCGTAAGCCGCCAGTCGTTGTCAGGTTGGAAGCTCACCATGTCGTTGTTGATCATGAGTTTCACTTTGTCGTCAGCATTGAGTCGCGCTTCGGCGTCGTAGTAGCTGCCGAAAAGGCCCAGCTCTTCCCCGTCGTAGGCCATGAAGTGGATGTCTCTGTTGAACTGCAGCTGGTTGGCATGGCAGATGCGCGCCAGCTCAATCATGACGGCCACACCGGAGGCGTTGTCGTCGGCGCCCGGCGCCAGGGTTTGTAACGAGAAGGTGGAGTGATCATAGGAGATGGCGTCCAGGTGCGCACCCACAATCACGATGGAGTCGTCAACGGGATTCGCAGACGGCAGGATACCTTTGACATTGTAAAACCACTGGTCATAATAGCCTCCTAACCAATTGTACCCGTCCTGGTGAAAGCTGTCGATGACCGCCGAGACATTGTAACGGTGCAGACGCTCTACCAAGTATTCGGCCACTTCAATGTTGCCTCCTTCCCGCAGGGCGAAACGACTGCCGAAATTCTGCAAGTCCATCACGGTCTGCAACAAACTGTCCGCATTGATCTGGGACAATAGCGCGTTCATGTCCATGTCGCTCTGCGCCCGCAGGGAAGTGGTCATAAGGGTGATTATAGTCAAAAATAAGGTGAAACGCTTTTTCATTGTTTTGATTGTTTGTTTAAAAGTAGCAAACATACACATTTATCTGACTCGTCAAAACTTTTTTTTCAAAAATATCAATTTGGATCATAGTAAGTCTGCAACCCCCAAATCTTATCCTCTACTTTTCCCCCATCTTCACGAACTTTACCCAGCGCCATCGTCCCTCCGCATATTCTACTCCTAACAGGTAGTTTCCGGGCTTCAAGGAGGTGACATCCAGCACGCCCGAGGCAGTAATCCTTTTTGTCAACACTTGTTTCCCCTCCGCGTCATAGATCGACACGGTACGCAGGGATTCGCCACCGACAGCTATCGTCAGAAAATCTCCCGTGGGATTCGGGAATACTCTCAGTTCCGATTTTTCATTATGCTCAGAAACAGAGACGTTGTCAAGGACATATACGGTGACAGCGCTGCGCGGACTGATGCACAGGAGCGTGTCGTTCTGATACTGTTCTTCGAGATAATAGGTTGTCGTGTCAAAAAGCACCGGCGTGGTGTAATAATTTCCCACGGCAATGGCTTGCGAAGCGGTGTCGGAATCGTACCAATGCACCTCGTTTTCTGCCATCGCGACCACCGTGGTCTGCATCCCCGGCAAGATGTACTGGTCGAAGGCTACGGGTGCCTCGACCTGCGGCTGGAGCTCCACGTCGTGCCGGACAGCCATCCCCGGACGGGTGGTGACGGTGAACGTCGCCGTCTGATAGCAGGGGGCAGACACCTCTACCGTATAGGTGCCGGCCATGATCGGACGATGATATACGCCCAACGGCAGATGTGAGAAAACCTCGGAGTGGAACCGGTCGTGATTCAGCACTTTCACCATTGCCTCGACAGGTTCGTGGGTCGCGGCATCCGTGACGGTGCCCCAGAATCCATAGCTGCACTCCATCGCGTAGCTCAGCAGCGCATCCTTGTTCTTGTCCCAGTAGGTGGGCAACAACACCGTGTCCGTGATCAGCGGCAAGTGACTCATTTCGATGGTCACCTCGCGGCAACGCTGGTAGTAGGTCATATAATCCTGCCGGCCGCCAACAAGCGGGCTCCAGTCGGCACCTTCGATGACCGAACGTCCGCGGTAATCGCCATAGAGATAGGCGGTGTCCTGTGCATGGCACAGCGAGGCATAGTTCTGGCCGGTGTAGCGGAACCAGTCGGCATCGGCATGGGCGCGCTGTTGCGTAGTCCAGGCATCCCACGGGTAGTTCACAATCTCGGCGCCGCAATGGAAGTTGACCGACATCACGAAATGGATGGGCGTGACCCAATTGATGATGGCCTGCGTCTCGGGTTGGATATTGGCTGCGCCCTCCAATCCAGGCAGATAGGGGTAGTTGCGATTCAGCTGCACATCGTTGTAGTTGTGGTAGATGGAATGGATGCCATCATCCCAGATCAGGTCGTTGCTTTGATGATAGGTCCCGTCTGGGTTCTCCAGCGGACAGATGTATAGGTCCACACTGTCCAGCAGCCTCTGAACGGCGGTGTCGGTGGCCGCATGGCTCAGGATGTAGTCGGCCAGCCGCAACATCATGTAGTAACACGCCACTTCCCGCCCGTGCATGGTTGATGAATAGAGGAAGGCCGGTTTCGTGGTGGCCTGTCCCAGCGTGTTGCTGATATGGATGGCGAAAATAGAGTGGTGCAGATCGGGATGGGGCGTGTCCTCCAAAATGGTGTCTATCTGGCAAAGATTCGGGAAGGAGTCCTGGAAATGTTGCAAAAGTTGGGTGTAAACCCCGTAAGTCGGATATTTGCTCCACCGCAGCATCTCCTCCAACGTGCCGGCCATGTGGCTGTCGCTGATGTCTTTGCATGCGGATGTCAACTCGTATGGCAAGGTGTCCTTTTCTTTTTGTATGACCGCCGCCGGCCCGGCATCAAGAATGATGCATACGGTGTCGGAAGGTGCCGACTCCATATCACCGCAGATGTAGCTTATCGAATAACAATGTGCTCCGGCGGTGGCGAGGCTGTCAACATACACGGAGTCAGTCACCTCCGAGGCAATCAGCACGCCATCACGATAAATATTACAAGGGTGTCCACCCGTCCTTTGGCCATGAATGGCGAGGTCGTCCAAGCAGAACATATACTGGTCGTGTGATACGCAGTGTATCGCTACGTATTTAGCAGCTGCGGGCACCATGAAGGAATATTCGTTCCACTCGGCGATGGTCGTGATGGTGTCGCAGTGCAGGGGGATGAAACTTCCCGCATTGGTGTCGGTGATGGAGTAGGCCGCCACGAATTTCTTGTCTGCAAAGCGGTCGGCGAAGCTACGCGCGAAGAACGAGAAGGTGAACGGCTCGGTGAAGTCCAGCTCCGGGCTCACAATCCAGTCGTCGTTGGAGATGTCCGAATGGAAAGGGCTCCCGAAAAATCGGTGCCCCGAATGTGCCGTGACGTTATACATGTTTCCGACTAGGAGATAGTCGTCCAGCACCACAAAGGCCATCGGCGAGCCCACGTTGGGGAAACTTAAAACGCCGAAGGGGGCGGTGGGTGCCCCGTCTCCGTCGATATAGTGCCATCCCAACGTGCCGGGTGAGTTGATGACCCCGTAGGCGTGCCCTTCCACATCGTCGAAAAGCAGGTTCTCTTCCGCATGGTAGGCATTGCTCCACGACAATACCACCTGGCTGTCGCTGACCACAGCTTGCGGCGCATCAGGGGTCTCGCAGGAGTCCGCCTGCCATTGCGTGATGATGCCTTCGGGCAGCTGTATGTCGTCAATCCACACACAATCCGATCCCTTGCTTTTTGTCTGGTTCTTGATATAGCAGAACTTCAGCACATGGTAGCCCGAACTGATGGGGCATTGGAACTCACTCCAATCCACAAATCCCGCCAGCGAGTCGCGCAGCTCCCCGTCCAGCCAGAAGAGGAATCCGCCACTGCCTTCCGCCGAGAAAACCTTGCGGTAATAGGAGAGATTCCCGCTCTCCGTCAGATAGACCCCCAGCTGCAACACCGATTGCGTGTTCAGCGTGTAGTAGTTGCCGCTGCGGGCGCAATACCGTCCACTGTGAGCCCCTTCGCTGGTGATTTCCCAACGATACTGCGTGCCGGGACGCTCCCATGAAAGGGAGGAAAAATCCCCGGACTCCCAATCCTCAGCAATAGGATGCGAGACCACCTGGCCCGACAACGGCACGGCCAACACGGTCAAAACACAAACTATGAAATCCTTAATTCTCATAACTATATCGGATTATGATGGATAAACTCAATGCTGGATTTTAGATATTTCAGATAATGCCCAAAAATCCGAAGCAAAAATACATATTTTAACGTTTGTTCGATGTAAGTTAATCTTCTGCATCCCAACATTCGTTCTGTAAAAAATCGTATCTTTGCGGCCAAATTTTACCGATATGACAGACCCGATTCTTTCCATGGATGATTTGGATGCTTTGTTTCCAAAAGATTTTACCGAAGCCCAGAAGGCTAAAGCCAAGACTTTGTTTTATAAGAGATTGTCGCTTGCGGCACACCGTTTCTATGGCGGCAAGATGCAGACCTTGCCGAAAGCGCCGGTATATGGTTTCAACTGGTTCAACGTCTGGTACACGCCGGGCGTCTCGGCTGTCTCCACCACCATTCGTGACGACAACGACACCTCTTTCCTGCTGAGCAACCGTGCTCAGATGGTGGCGGTGGTCAGCGACAGCACGCGGGTGCTGGGCGATGGCGACTGCACCCCGCCGGGTGGCCTGGGCGTCATGGAGGGCAAGGCCATGCTGATGAAATACCTCGGCGGCGTGGATGCCGTGCCCCTCTGTATCGACAGCCGCGACGAGACAGGCAAGCACCAGCCCGAGAAGATCATCGAATGCGTCAAGATGGTGCAGCACAGCTTCGGCGCCATCAACCTGGAGGATATCTCCCAGCCCAACTGCTACAAGGTGCTGGACGAGCTGCGGGAGTCGTGCGACATTCCCGTGTGGCACGATGACGCGCAAGGCACCGCCTGTGTGACCCTCGCCGGCATCCTCAACGCCCTAAAGCTGACGGGCAAGAAGATCGGCGACGTCAAGATCGTGCTCTATGGCGCCGGCGCGGCCAACACCAGCATCGCGCGCCTGCTCATCACCGACGGCGCCAACCCCGCCAATATCATCATCTTTGACAGCAAGGGAACGCTGCACGAGGGTAGGGAAGACTGCCGTCAGGATACCCGCTACTACCGCAAGTGGGAGCTCTGCCAGACCACCAACCCGCAGCGTCTCGCCACCGAAGAGGAGGCTTTCCGCAGCGCCGACGTGCTCGTGGCCCTCTCCAAGCCGGGTCCCGACACTATCAAGAAGGAGTGGATCTCCCTCATGGCGGAGAAGTCCATCGTCTTCTGCTGCTCCAACCCCGTGCCTGAGATCTATCCGTACGAGGCCAAGGAGGCAGGCGCCTATATCGTGGCCACCGGCCGCGGCGACTTCCCCAACCAGGTCAACAACTCGATGTGCTTCCCCGCTATCCTGAAGGGCACCCTGCTGGTCTCCGCCCGCAAGATCACCGATGAGATGGCCATCTGCGCCGCACACTCCATCGCCGATTACGCGGAACGCCAGGGAATTAATACAGAGCATATTATGCCTACCATGATGGATACCGATATGTTCCCCACGGTGGCCGCCGACGTGGCCATGAAGGCGATCAGCCAAGGCGTGGCTCGCAAACAACGCACCTGGCAGGAGGTCTATGACATCGCCACCCACGATATCGCCGAGACAAGACGCATCGTGGACGATATGCAGAAGGAGGGCATCATCCCCACCTTCCCGGCAGAAGAGATTAAGAATATCATGCGGGAGGTCTGCGAGGAGGTGCGCTAATGCAGCCCCTGGAAAACGATAAGATCCTGCCCTTCGCCAACCTCGGAATCCAGATGAGGATGGAGGACTATCTCCTCGACAAGGAGCCGGTAATCCAACGCCAATACCAACTCAACCCGTGGTTTACGCCTGAGTTTATAAAACTGTCGTTTCAGCTTGTGGCAGAGATGCTTAATCTAGAGTATCTAAAGCATAAGTTTAATAAAGGATATCCTCAACTGCCAAATAAAACGGTGGGATTGGTCCCCGATGGGATGCGCCCGTTGTCGGCCTTCCCCGACCTGCTCTGTGTCTTGATGGCGGGTTGCGACTGCGCGCTGAAACAACATCCCAAAGATGAACTCCTGTTGCCGCTGCTGCTCCAGGAACTGGAAGCGTTGGAGCCCACCATACGCGGACGCGTGCGCATGGTGGAGAAACTGCCTCCCTGCGATGCCGTGATCGTGCAGGATATGGAACAGAACACGGCCGTCTGGGAGCATTATCTGCAAAAGATCCCCCATCTGGTCCGTCCGTACCAGTCGTCTGTCGCCCTGCTGACGGGCAAGGAGTCGCCGCAGGAGTTGACAGCCCTGGCCTCCGACATCAGCTGGTTCTTCGGGCGCCCCAGAGCCGCCGTCCGCACCCTCTTGGTGCCGAAGGATTATGATTTCGTGCCCCTCCTGCAGAGCCTCGCCAGGCAAAGCCACTCGCTGGCTCAGCACCATCAGCTTCTCAACCATCTCGAGTACCAGAAGTCTGTCCGCCTGATGAACAAACGCTTCTATATGGATGCCGGCACATTTTTATTGGTGGAGGATACACAAGAAATCGCCCCGACTGGCGTTATACGCTATGTCTATTACCAAAAGCCGTCTGAAGTGCAGGAGTGGTTGCGCGAACGCAAAGAGACGATATATACTGTTGTGGGACAAGGATTTGACGGGATGGAGACCAAGCCTTTCGGATCCGTATATGCCGACAAAGATCTCTCTCTGGACACGACGATTCATTTTCTGCAGACGATAGGATGATATTATTGATATGAAAAAAAGATTGATTGTTTCGCTGTTTTTTGTGGTCATCGTCACCACTTTCTTCCTGATCCTCTCCATCTTCAAGCTATATACAGAAGCGGAGAAGGTGCAGCGCAGCATCTTCGTCAACGAGGTGCTGACCGCTGGTAACAATGTGGTGGACCAGATCGACGCTATCCTTAAGAACGACACCTTGATGCCGGTAGCAGACACTACCATTGCGGAATCAATTGACACCTCTGACGTGGTCTCGGTGCAGCATTCCCGCAAGTTCTTGCTTGACAGTGTCAAGAACCAGCCCATTGGTGTGATTATGACGGAGATATATATCAAGGAGGATAATGCGCGGGTGGTCTCCAGCGACACCACCTATTTCAGCGAATCCTTCAGGATGCTCTTCCCGCTCTACAAAGACCCATGGTCGCCCAAAAGCCAGGATGAGATACCCAACAGTTTCCTGGAGAAGGTGGATGTCAATATGGTGCAGCTTGACAGCACCACCAAGGACATCCTGAATCCTAGCTTCTTGAAAGACCTGATCAAGGAGGCGTTGGAAGAGGAGACCATCGAGGCAAAATTCGATTTTGCCCTGTACAATGCCTTCACGACTGAGTTTGTGGTGGAGCCCTCCTCCATGCCCCGCGAGAAGATGCTCCAGAGCGACTATGTCTTCCGCCTGAAGTACAACGAAAAAGTCAGTTCCCCGCACTATATCATCCTCTATTTCCCCGGTGAGCGCGGTATCTTCCTGCAACGTATGAGCACCATCGTGATGATGATCCTCATACTCGTGTTCCTGGTCTCCACCATCTCTTTTGTCTCCCTCTATTCTCTCTACCGCCAGAAAAAAGTGTCGGAGGTGACCAACGAGTTCGTGGACAACATGACCCACGAGTTCAAGACCCCCATCTCCACGATCTCTCTGGCATGCGAAGCCCTGAATGACGAAGAGACCCTCTCCAACCCGGAAATCCAGAAGACCTATGTCCAGATTATCGGAGACGAGAATGAACGCCTGCGGTCCATGGTGACCAATATCCTGCAGATTGCCCAGCTGAAAAAAGGGCAGATCAAGATGAATGTGGAGCTGCTGGACATGCACGAACTGGTCCACAAGGTCGTGGACAGCGTGGCCCTGTTGGTGAATACCCATAACGGCATCTTGAACCTGGCGCTCAATGCCGATAACTGCAAGATATTCGGCGACAAAGAGCATTTAACTAATGTGCTGGTTAACCTGGTGGAGAATGCTGTCAAATACTCCGAAGGGAAGCCGGAGATCCTCATTAATACGCTCTCTAACGACAAGTATTTCATGCTTTCCGTCACCGACAAGGGCATCGGAATCCCGAAGAAGTCGCTGCCTGAGATTTTCAGCAACTTCTACCGGGTGCCCAGCGGCAATGTCCACAATGTGAAGGGATACGGTCTGGGACTGGGTTACGTGAAAAGGATCGTCACGCTGCACAAAGGCAAGATCGAGGTGGAGAGTATTGAAGGGAAGGGGAGCACCTTTATGATCTCGCTGCCGTTTAAGAAGTGAGCAGTGAGCAGTGAGCATTGAGCAGTGAGCAGTGAGCAGTTAGAAGTTAGGGAGTCGGAGCAAACTGCGTCCCCGCAGTTTGAGGAATTAAGAAATTAAGAAACTAAGAAGTTAAGAGGGTTTAGTTCCTTTACCGTTCACAGATTACTGTTGGCATGATGAATTGCAGTGTGACCATTAAAGTCAAAGTTCAAAGTCAAAGTCCAACAGCTAATAGCTAATGGCCAACAGCTAACAGCCAATGGCTAACTCCTCACCATCGTTGTTTCGCTTCCAGCGTGATGTGCTTTTCCTGGCCGTCGGCACCGATGATGTCCAGCACCTGCACGGGGATGATGTCGATATCCCATTCCTCCTCCCAAGAGTAGTCGGTCACGTTTCTTCCGTTGATGGAGATGATGGTGTCTTCCAGCGCCATCCCTGCGTTGGCGGCATCGCCCTCCCGGAAGAGGCTGGAAACCAACCAGCCTTTGCAAATATCCGTGCGATTTCTGAAAGTATAGTCGTAGGTGGGTATCGGGGTAAACTCTTTGAAACGACGCAGATAGAGCATCTCGTTTTCCGCATCGATGATGATGTTGTATCTGGACCAGATGGCGTTGCCGATCACTCCCAGATATTCCATGTTGCCGAATGCGCCCACGCCTTCCGGTATGTAGGAGATGGGCATTTTCTGGATGGTGTCATCCCCGATGACCATATAGTCGGACGGCAAGTAGACGATGTACTCTTGTTTTTTGTCGCCAAGGCCGAATTGGGCGACATCACAAATGTATCTTTTGCCAGAAATGGTATCTAGCTGAAACTGTCTGGCGGCCTGGGCGGTATAAGAGACGGTACCCCCGCTGCCCGTGTCCATCATATACCACCCTTTGACTAGGGTGCCTCCGATTTTGGTCTCTGCCCAAATGTAAATACGATGGAGCCCATACCTGATGGGGATTTTCTTATAGCCTTTCGTGCTGGGCAGTCCGTTTTTATGCTTGATCATTAGGTTGTGTTCGAAGTCGATCTCCAACGGCTGGTTGTCAATTCCTTTGATGCCACTGATACCGTCGATGTGGCAGTCCACCACGTCCCGCAATTTGAAGACCGGAACTATGTCATAGTGCTCTTGGATGTTGCCGATAGTTACTTTCGAGGAGTCCATGATGAGGGGGACGAGCATGGAACCGGCCCCGCCGCCTGCTCGGGCAGTGCCAAGGTGCTTGGGTGTCCAGTCGGAATGGGCCAGCCATACGGAGTCCACCCCGAATACATTGGAACCGCCAGTGTCATAAATGATGTCGAGGCTGACGGTGTCGTTGAGCGTGGCGTTGAAATAGAGGTGCCCCCGATAAAGGAAAGGGATGGTGTCATTCTGGGCTGTCAGGGGCGAACTGGTGCATAACAGGCTGATGGTGAGAGACCATACGAAAAAACGGTTCGACTTCATGAGGATGATGAATTTCGCTGCAATATTACATTTTTTTTTGTATTTTTGCAGCCAATTTTTGGAAGACTATGGATAGAAATACGGTTATTGGATTATTGCTGATTTTTGTCATGTTCCTAGGCTTCAGCTTTTACCAGTCTAACAGGGCTCGGAAGATCATGCAGGAGCAGGAACAGAAGACTATGGAGGAGGTGCAACAACAGGAGGATTCTATCGCTCAAGCGCTCTCATTGACAGCCCAGGATTCGTTGAATGAAAATACGCCTGCCGTGCAGGAGAACCAACAGTTCTCTTCGCCCCAGCTGGCCAATATGGATGACTATGTGGTGGAGACCAACAAGGCGTGGTACTACTTCACCAAGAAGGGCGGTTATCTGCATAAGGTATGCCTCAAGGATGTCTATCGCTACACGCCCAAAGACTCTGCCAAGATCCTGATGGAGGTCTTTGAAGGCGGATCCAGCGAGATCAACATCAACCTGCAGCTCCGCGACCAGACCGAGATCGGCACCCGCGACTGCTATTTCCTCTCCGATTTGGATGCGGACACCCTCGTGGTGGATGAGTCACACAATACGCTCTCCCTCCGTATCTATCCTAACAACCAAGGAGATACCTTGCAGTGCCAGACCCTCAACGTCAATTCCTACATCGAATATCTCTACACCTTCTCTCCTGACGACTACATGTTCACGCATACGGTGCGTTTCGTCAATATGGAGCCGTATCTTTATCCTACGAAGCACAACTACACGCTGGAGTGGAATGCGGAGCCCAAGAATGTGGAGAAGAACTACGAGAACGAGAAGAACCTGACGTCGGTCTATTACATGGACAATACGGAGGAGGTCGGCAATATCGACGAGCGCAAGGGCGGTTCCAAAGACTTCACCTCCCCGCTGAAGTGGATCTCCTTCAAACAGCAGTTCTTTACAGCCACCTTGATTGCCAACGGAGAGCAGACTTTTGATTCCGGCACACTCTCCGCCACCGCTCCGGACAAGGAGGAGCGCGAGGTGCTGAAATACTGCAAGGCGGCCCTGGACTTCCAGATGCCCGACCTCAACAAGGGATCCTTCAACATGTCGATGTATGTGGGCCCCAACCAATATCGTCTGCTGAAGACCTACAAGATGAAGCTGGAACGCCAAGTGCCCCTGGGCTGGCGTTTCTTCCTGCTCCATTGGATCAACCGGTTCCTCATCATCCCGCTCTTCAACTGGCTGGAGGTCTATGGCCTGAGCTATGGCTTGATCATCCTGCTGTTGACCATCGCCTTGAAGGTCGTATTGCTGCCGGTCAGCTACAAGACCTACATGTCATCGGCCAAGATGCGTGTGCTGAAGCCCGAGATTGAAGCCATCAATGCACGCTATCCCAAAGAAGAGGACATGATGAAGAAACAGCAGGCCACCATGGCGTTGTACCGCAGCGCCGGGGTGAAGCCCGCCGGCGGATGTCTGCCCATGCTGCTCCAGATGCCTATCCTGATCGCCATGTACCGTTTCTTCCCGGCCTCCTACGAACTGCGCCAGCAGTCGTTCCTGTGGGCTGAAGACCTTTCCACCTATGACTCCATCTGGAACTTCACCCACCATGTGCCGTTGCTGGGCGACCACCTGAGCCTCTTCACGATCCTCATGACTATTGCCACCATCTTCTATACGTGGATCAACAACAAACTGATGAATCCCACGCAGGGCAACAAAGACCAACAGCGGATGATGAGCATCATGATGTATATGATGCCGATCATGTTCTTCTTCATGTTCAACAACTTCGCTTCCGCATTGACATACTATTACTTGCTGTTTAACATCTTCACATTCCTGCAGATGTGGATTTTCCGTATGGCTATCAATGATGACAAGCTACACCAACAGCTCAAGGCCAATATGCAGAAACCCGTGAAGAAGTCCAAATGGCAAATCAAGATGGAAGAGCTGCAAAAACAGCAGGCACAGTTACAGAAACAACAACAAAAAAGATCCAAATAACAATTTTTGACGAAAATGATGAGCCCATCATTGAGTTGATGAATAAAAACGTAAAAAAATGGAAAATCAAGACAAGAATGAAGTTTTATCTCGCGCTGTAAAGGCAGGTAAAAGAACGTACTTCTTCGATGTGAAGAGTACCAAGACGGGTGAAATGTATTTAACGATCACAGAAAGCAAGCGTAAGTTCAATGATGTTACGGGCACTTTCTTCTATGAGAAGCATAAAGTCTTTTTATACAAAGAGGATTTTGAGAAGTTCCAGAACGCGTTGAACGGCATGGTGGAGTTCATCAACACCGGCAAGGTGCCCGAGGAGATGAATTTCGAGACCGAGGAGAAGCTCAACGAGCGTGACCTGGACGAAGATTTTTCCAATCTTGGCTTCACATTGTAATGGGAAAGATCGTCGCCATAGCAAATCAGAAGGGCGGGGTGGGCAAGACCACCACGGCGGTCAACCTGGCTGCCTGTGTGGCCGCGCTCGACCTGAAGGTGCTCTTGATAGATGCCGACCCGCAGGCCAACGCCTCCAGCGGATTGGGCTTTGAGAAGCAGGACGACACCATCTCCATCTACGACTGCATTGTGGACAACCGTCTGGCGGTGGAGGCCATCCAGCCCACCGACATTCAGAAGCTGCACCTGCTGCCCGCCACCATGGACTTGGTGGGTGCCGAGCTGGAGATGATCTCCTATGAACGCCGCGAGTTCCGCATGAAGGATGCCATCTACTCCTTGAAGAACGACTACGACTTCATCTTCATCGACTGTGCACCGTCGCTGGGACTCATCACCCTCAACTCCCTCGTGGCTGCCGACTCGGTGCTGATACCCGTCCAATGCGAGTACTTCGCCCTTGAAGGTCTTGGCAAACTGCTGAACACCATCCGCATTGTCCAGACCAACATGAACCCGTCGCTGGCCATCGAAGGCATCCTGCTGACCATGTACACGGCCCGCATCAAGTCTTCCAATGCCGTTGTCGATGATGTGCGCCTCCATTGCAAGGACCTGGTGTTCGACACCATCATCTCCCGCAACGTGCGTCTGAGCGAAGCCCCCAGCTACGGGAAACCGATCGTCCTCTATGACGTGAAATCCACCGGCTTCAAGAACTACCTGAACCTCGCCACCGAGTTTCTCAATAAAAACGGATACACGATTTAAGACCCAGCAGTATGAGCAAGACAGAAAAACCGAAAGGCAGAGGCTTGGAAGCCATTCTGGGCAATGTGACCATCCCGGCAGGACAGCCGGCACAGGCACGGCCCGGAGGCAACAGCTATTTGAAGATAGACACGATAGACGTGAACCCCTTCCAACCCAGAACCCAGTTTGACGAGGAGTCGCTGGAGGGCTTGGCACAGTCTATCAAGACCTACGGTCTGATACAGCCTGTGACGGTCCGTCCCGTGGAGGGCGGCCGCTATCAGCTCATCTCCGGCGAACGCCGTTACCGCGCCGCCAAGATGGCCGGGCTGACCGAGATTCCCGCCTACGTCCGTACCGTGGACGATATGCAGTCGGTCCAGATGGCCCTCGTGGAGAATATCCAGCGCTCCGACCTGAACCCTATAGAGATAGCCATGAGCTACCAGATGCTCATCGACGAGTGCCGTCTCAAACAGGAAGAACTCAGCGACAAGGTAGGCAAGGACCGCAGCACCGTTTCCAACTATCTGCGTCTGTTGCGTCTCTCCACCCCTGCCCAGATCGCCGTGCGCGACAACCAGATCTCGATGGGCCACGCACTGCCCCTCGTCGTGCTCGAGGATGAGGCCCTCCAGCAGAAGGTCATCCGTCAGATTGTGAACGACAAACTGTCGGTCCGCCAGACCGAGATGGTGGTCAAGAAACTGCGCAACGAACTCGAACCTGCCAAGCCGAAGGTCAAGATCACCCTCTCCGACGAGGTGCGCGCCTTCCAGACCGCTTTCGGCAAAAAGCTGAAGACGAAAGTGAAAATCAAGAAGGATATCACCGGCAAAGGCACTATCACCATCCCATTTACCTCCGACGAAGATTTGAAGAAAATGATGGATATCCTGCAATAAACCAGCCTCATCATACGTTACACAGACCTATGAGACATTGTTGTTGGATATTGCTGTCTTTCTGCTTGTTACTGACTCTTCCGCTGTCAGCCCAGGAGGAGAGTCCCGCCCCGGTGGTTTCCCAGGTCTCCGCTTCGGATTCCGCTAAGGTGGTCAAGCACTCGCCAACGGTGGCCATGCTCTGTTCCATCGTGCCCGGCGGAGGACAGATATACAACCGCAAATACTGGAAAATACCGATTGTCTATGGCGCGCTGGGCGCTTCCGGTTATTTTCTGTACTATTCCGCCCATAAGATGATCACCTATCGCGACGAGTTCATTTACCGCCGCGATGGGCTCTATACCAGGCTGGACACTAGTCTTGCCAGATATGATGATGAGCAGCTCCTCAAGATGAAAAACGACCAGCGCCGTAATATGGAGATCGCCATCGGCGTCACCGCGGTGCTCTATGTCCTCAATTTCATCGATGCCATGGTGGACGCCCATCTCTTCTATTTTGATGTCTCCGACGACCTGACCCTGCATTGGAAGCCCATTATGATGCAAGACTATTCACGTCGAGACTATGCCTTCGGTATCAATCTGCAACTGCGCTGGTGATAAATAACAAGATGCTATGGACAAGAATGTCAAGTTTGCCATATTAGGATACGGAAAGATGGGCAGGATGGTGGAATCCATGCTGCGCGATTCCGGTTATGAGGTGGTCGCCATCATCGACAATGAGGAGGAGTGGCAATCGCAGACGGCGGCGTTCCGCACAGCCGATGTGGCCATCGATTTCTCCATGCCTTCTGTGGCGATTGCCAATATTTTCCGTGCCTTTGAGGCATGCGTGCCCATCGTGGTCGGCACCACCGGCTGGTACGACCGCTTGGAGGAGGTCGTCGCCAAGGGCAAGGCCTGTGGCGCCTCGCTCGTCTATGGCACCAACTTCAGCGTCGGAGTCCACATCTTCAACCGCATGAACGAGTGGCTGGCCGCTGAGATGCGCCAGTACACTCAATACGGCGTCTCTATCGAGGAGACTCATCATACGGCCAAGAAGGACGCCCCCAGTGGCACGGCCATCACCCTGGCGGAGGGCATCCTGCATCAAGATCCCGACTACCAAGGCTGGCAGCTCACTGAGTCTGCCGAAGCCCCCAAGGGCATCATCCCTGTGCAGGCGCACCGCGTGGGCGACGTGTCCGGCATCCATGAGATCCACTGGAACTCGCCTGAAGACGAGATCACCATCACCCACAACGCCCACGGGCGACAGGGCTTCGCTGCCGGTGCCATCCGCACCGCCCTCTGGCTCGTGGATCATCCCCATACTATCTGCTCTTTTGCAGACACCTTTGAGAATCTTTAATTGTTAATTTATAATCGATCGTTCATGTATATTTCAACTACGGCTCTTTGTATTATCCTCGTCATTTTCTGGATATGCACCCACATCGGTCTCTGGGGTATCTTCCGCAAGGCCGGCATCGCCCCCTGGAAATCGCTGATACCTTTCTATGATGTATGGCTCTGGATCCGACAGGTCATCCACAAGAAATGGTGGTGGATGCTGCTCTTCCTCATACCGTTCCTCAACATCTTCATGTTCTTCTACATCGTTTGGGAGACCATCCATCATTTCAACAAGAACGGCTATGGCGCGCTGATCCTCGGCACTATGTTCTTCTTTGTCTATCTGCCCTATCTGGGCTTTTCCAGGAAAGAGCACTACATCGCAGAGCTGCCCGAGTGGAAGAAGAACAGCGCCCGTTCGTGGGGTGATGCCCTCATCTTCGCGGTGGCGCTGGCCTACATCATCCGCCTCTGCTGGTTCGAGCTCTACACCATCCCTACATCCTCTATGGAGAGTTCCCTGATGGTGGGCGACTTCCTGACGGTGTCCAAACTCTCCTATGGAGTGCGCATGCCCAATACGCCGGTGGCGATTCCCTTTGTCCACAACACCATCCCCAAGACGGAGGTGAATTCTTATTCCAAGATCATCCAGCTTCCCTATATGCGCACCAAGGCGCTGCGTCCTGTGCGCAACAACGACGTGGTGGTCTTCAACTACCCCGATGGTGACACCGTGGTGGTGGAGCGCAAGGCCGAGAGCTACTATGCCATCGTGCGCGAGTTCGAGGCTATGCTCAATCCCAAGGCCTCTCCTGAAGAGAAGCGCGATGTGATGGGCCGTTATAGTCCCGATATGATCCAATACTTCCAGCAAAAATATGCCGGAGCCTACTATCCGGGCAAAGGCCGCGAGGCTGTCTGGAAAGAGTACAAAGTCATCGACCGACCCGTGGATAAGCGCGAGAACTATGTGAAACGCTGTATCGCCGTGGCAGGAGATGAACTTAAGATCGTAGATAAGCAGGTCTATATCAACGGCAAAGCCGTGGAGAACCCCAAACGGATGCAGTTCGCCTACTTCGTCTATCATCCTACGGGCATGCAACTCTCGACAAAGAAACGCAAAGAACTGGATATCAACGAAGACGATGCCCAACGCGTGGACCAATACACGGTGCTCTACCGCTTGAATAAAGCGCAGTGCGACAAGATCCGCAAGATGGGCTTCAACGTAGAGTGCTACCAGGACTCCGCCGGCCAGTATGATCCTGCCATTTTCCCGCACTCCCCAGACTATCCTTGGAACAAAGACTTCTTCGGCCCCATCACTATTCCCGCCAAGGGTATGACGGTGACGCTGGATGCCAAGAATATCGTCCTCTATGAGCAGATTATCCGCCAATACGAGGGTAACAAGTTGGAAGTTAAGGATGGCAAGGTCTTTATCAACGGCAAGGAGGCCAACAGCTATACCTTCCAGATGGACTACTATTTCATGATGGGCGACAACCGCCACAATTCCGCCGACTCCCGCTTCTGGGGTTTTGTGCCGGAGGACCATGTGGTGGGTCATCCTTCCATGGTGTGGCTTTCCTTGGATAAGTACAAAACTTTCGGAGAGAAGGGCAAAGTCCGCTGGGACAGAATGTTCAAAAGAGTTAAAATGTAAACAAACCCGATACGATGCAAACAATCCCCGTATATTGCAAAAATACCGATACGCTGATCTATGCTCCTTTTGGACAGAGACTCTATGATTTCCTGCAGGAGCGTCAGATGTTGCCGGAGACCCCTTATCTGGGAGCGCTGGTCAACAATGAAGTCCACGATCTGAGCTATCAGATTCATAAACCGGCCATTATCGATTTCTTTGACTATTACTCCACCTATGGACGCCATTTCTACATCCGTTCCCTCTTCTTCCTGCTCTGCAAGACGGTGCATGATCTGTTCCCATTGAAGGTGAAGTTGCGTATCAAACACTCTATTTCGGGTGGGCGCTACTGCACCCTTGACAACATGGACGAGCCGATCACGGAAGAGCTGGTGAGACGGATGTTCCAACACATGAAGAAGGTTGTGCAGATGAACATTCCCTTTGAGCGTGTGGAGATGCTGACGGATGATGCCATCAAGGCTTTCCAAGAGCTGGGTCTGGAAGACAAGTATGAATTGCTGAAAGCCCGAAATAAAATCTTTACTTCCGTCTATCGTTTGGATAACACAATCAACTATTATTATGGGTATATGGTGCCCTCGACCGGCTATCTGCAGCTGTTCGGGCTGGAGAAATATGAGAGTGGCATCCTGCTGAAGATACCTTCTGCCAAGAACCTGAAAGTGTTGCCGAAGACGCACCAGAATCCTAAGTTGTTTGCCCAGTACCAGCTGTCCAAAGACTGGTCGGAGAAGATGGGCGTGGTGACGGTCAGCGACATGAATCGCATCGTGCGGGAGGGTAAGGCGCTGGAGACCATTCTGGTGGCGGAAGCCTTCCAGGAAAAGTGGATTGCCAATGTGGCCGACCAGATTCACCAGAAAGACGGTGTGAAGATGGTCCTCATCTGCGGTCCGTCCAGCTCCGGCAAGACGACCACCTGCCGCCGCCTTTCGGTGCAGTTGGCAGTGCTGGGATACCACCCGGTGCAGATTTCTGTGGACGACTTCTTTGTGGAACGGGATGAGACCCCGCTGGATGCCAATGGGGAGAAAGATTTTGAGGCGCTGGAAGCCATCGACCTGCCGCTCTTCAACGACACGCTGAAAAGGCTTGTGGCGGGCGAGTGCGTGGAGATCCCGACTTTCGATTTCGCCAAAGGTAGCAAGATATGGACGGGAAAAACCCTGCAGTTGGAGGAAAACTCCATCATGGTGGTGGAGGGCATCCATTGTCTGAATCCCAAACTGACCGAACAGATTCCCGATGAGTTGAAATTCAAGATCTTCGTCTCCGCCCTGACTTCCATCTCCATCGATCGCCAGAACCCGATACCTACGACTGTCAACCGGTTGATCCGTCGTATCGTCCGCGACTATAACTATCGGGGCTACTCCGCCTTGGATACGATCAGACGGTGGAACAGCGTGCGGAGGGGCGAGGAGAAGAATATCTTCCCCTTCCAGGAAAATGCCGATGTGATGATCAACACGTCGCTCATTTTCGAGTTGGGGTTGCTGAAGAATTATGCCATACCTATACTTCAGAAAGTGCCGGAGACAGAGCCGGAACATGCAGCAGCGTCAATCCTGTTGAAGTTTCTCTCCTTCTTCCAGCCCGTTTATGAAAATGACATTCCGCCGACCTCCATTCTTAGGGAGTTCGTCGGGGGAAGTAAGTTCAAGTACTGATGGTTGCGCTGTTAGGTTCGGGTAATGTGGCGACCTGGATTGCCGGCCGTTTGCGGGGCAGCGAGGCTTACCCTGTGAAGCAGGTCTATAGCCGGCAGATGGCGCACGCGCGTGCGCTGGCGGACACGCTGGGCGCCGAGGCGGTGGACGACCTGTCGCAGCTAGATCCCGCATGCCGGATTTTTATTTTTGCGCTCAGTGATGACGCCCTGCCGCAGGTGCTGCCGCAGATCCCTTTCCGGATGCCGCTGGCCGTGCACACCGCCGGCTCCGTGCCCCAGGAGATCTTCGCCCCCTATGCCGAGAACTATGGCGTGCTGTATCCCTTGCAGACCTTCTCCAAGACGATGGACATGTCGGAGCTGCGAGTGCCTCTCTGTCTGGAGATGTCGCACGCCGGCCCGTATGAGAAACCGCTGCGGGAGCTTGCTGCCATGCTCTCCGACATGGTGCAGCCGATGAGCGGGGAACAGCGCTTCTATGCCCACCTGGCCTCCGTCTTTGCCTGCAACTTCTCCAATGCCATGTGTACCGTGGCTGACGAGATCCTGCGCCAACATGAGATGAACATAGAGCTGATCCTGCCTTTGATGGAGCAGACAATCCATAAACTGTATTCACTGCCGCCTGCGGAAGCTCAGACAGGTCCCGCCCGGCGCGGCGATATGGCGGTGATGCGTCGTCATGAGGAGGCCCTGGCCGACCCCCGATGGCGCGAGATTTATCGCCTTATGTCGGATTTTATTCGTCAGAGATCGTCCGAAAATTATTGAACAACAATAAGATAGATATAATAAACAACGATTTGTGGATTATTTTTTCCGGGTCGTTTTTTTATGTCAAAAAAATCACTATTTTTGCACTCGCTTGTTTCGAGCAATAGATTTTTTTTATCAAATTATAAATCAAAACAATATGCAAAAGAAAGGCAACAAATACGGCACCCATCGTGTCATCGAACCCAAAGGCGTTCTTCCGCAGCCTGCCAACAAGATTGACAACAATATGGATGAGATCTATGACAACGAGATTCTGATCGATGTTCAGACGTTGAACATAGACTCTGCCTCTTTCACCGATATTCACAACTATGCCAAACAGCAAGCCGGCGAAGGCGCCAGCGTGGAAGCTGTCATGGAAGAGGTGAAGAAAGAGATGTTGTTGAACGTGGAACTGCAAGGCAAGCACCGCAATCGCCGTACCGGTTCCGGTGGTATGTTGCTCGGCAAGGTTGAGAAGATCGGTGATGCTTTGAAGGGCAAAATCGATTTGAAAGAAGGCGACCGCATCGCTACGCTGGTCAGCCTCTCCCTTACTCCTTTGCGTATCGATGAGATCCTGGAGATCCGTCCTGAGGTTGATCAAGTGGACATCAAGGGCAAGGCTATCCTCTTCGAGAGCGGCATCTATGCCAAGATCCCTACCGACATGCCTGAGAAGCTCGCTTTGAGCGCCCTCGACGTGGCTGGTGCTCCCGCCCAAACGGCTAAACTGTGCCAATACGGCCAAACCGTTGTCATCCTCGGCGCCGGTGGCAAGAGCGGTATGCTCTGCTGCTATGAGGCTAAGAAACGCGTCGGTGTTACCGGCAAGGTGATCGGTATCGCCAATAGCCCGAAAAGCACGCAACGTATCAAAGACCTCGGCTTCTGCGATATCGTGGAGTCTGCCGCTGGCATGACCCCGGTGCAAGTATATGAACTCATCGAAAAACTCACGAACGGCAAGATGGCCGACGTCACCATCAACTGTGTCAATGTTCCCGACCAGGAGATGACCGCTGTGCTCTGCACCAAAGACGACGGTATCGTCTATTTCTTCTCCATGGCCACCAGCTTCACAAAGGCTAGCCTCGGTGCCGAAGGCATCGGCAGCGATGTGAACATGATCATGGGTAACGGCTATACGAAGGGACATGCTGAATTCACTCTGCAAGAGCTGCGCGAAAGCCCTGAGCTGCGCAAGATCTTCGAGGAACTTTACGCATAACCTACCCCATATAGTAATAATTTTTTGACGAGAAAAGCAGAGTTCCAAGCTCTGCTTTTTTTTTGCCTTCTTCCTTCCGTTTCAGCCAGGATTTAATTTGTCCGTGTTATTGGAAATTTATGTACCTTTGCAGGCTTTTTATTGTGATTATGAATATTCTCAGATACACGCTGATAGTCCTTCTCTGCGCCCTCTTCATGAACGTAGGGGCACAGAACCGAGAGTTGGTCATCCTGCATACCAATGATACCCATAGCCAGATAGAACCCTACACCTACAAGGCTGATACCAATGTGGGTGGCGTTCTCCGCCGCGATGCTTACATCAACGAGGTGCGCCAGAACCATCCCAACGTGTTGTTGCTGGATGCCGGCGACTTCTCCCAGGGAACGCCCTATTTCAACTTCTTCAAAGGCTATGTGGAGATTACCCTGATGAATCAGATGGGCTATGATGCCGCCACACTGGGCAACCACGAGTTCGACAACGGCACCACCGAGCTGGCCAAGCGCATCCGCAAGGCCAAGTTCCCCGTGGTGTGCTGCAACTACCTGTTCCACAACAAAGCCCTGCAACGCGCTGTCAAAGATTATGTGATCATCAAGAAGGGCGGTCTCAAAATCGGCATCTTCGGCTTGGGCGTGGACCTGAACTCATTGGTGTCGCCGGAGGTCGCACAGGAGGTCTCCTATCTGGATCCCGTGGTCAAGGGCAATCTCGTGGTGGCCAAACTGCAAGAGAAAGGCTGTGATATGATTATCTGCCTCTCGCATCTGGGACTCATCGATGGTCAGATGAGTGACACGGATATCGCCCGTCTGGTGCCCGGCATCGACATCATCATCGGGGGACACTCCCATAAGGAACTCGCTGAGCCGATCCTCGTCGGAATGACCCGTATCTATCAGATGACGAACAGGGGGAAATGTGTCGGGGAGATCACTGTCAATTACTAATCCAAAACGACAAGCTGATTTATGAAGAAAAAAATACTGGTTACCGGAGGCTGTGGATATATTGGCTCCCACACCATCATTGAATTGATTCAGAGCGGCCGTTATGAGGTCGTCTCTGTGGACAGCAATGTGCGTAGCACACCGGAGACGATGGACCGGGTGGAGAAGATCACTGGCGTCAAGGTCAAGAACTATCGGGTGGATATCTGCAATGGCCCTGCTTTTTTCAAGATCTTTGAAGAGCATCCCGACATCCAAGGCGTTATCCATTTCGCCGCCTTCAAGGCGGTGGGGGAGTCCATAGAAGAGCCCTTGATGTATTATCGCAACAACCTGGGCGCGCTGGCCAATGTGCTGGAGGCGTGCCGGCATTTCAACATTAAGGCACTCATCTTCTCGTCTTCCTGTGCGGTGTATGGCGAAGTGCAAACACTGCCTGTAAGCGAACAGACACCGATGGGTCAGGCCTTCTGCCCCTATGCCCACACCAAGCAGATTGGTGAGGAGATGATCCGCAATATGATGGTGCCCAATCCCGATATGAACGCGCTCATCCTGCGCTATTTCAACCCCGTGGGGGCGCACATGTCCGGCCTGAACGGCGAGCTCTCGCCCGACAAGCCCAACAACCTGGTGCCCATCATCATGCGGGTGGCCTCTGGCAAACAGCCCTCCATGACGGTCTTTGGCGACGACTACGACACGCGCGACGGCTCTTGCATCCGCGACTATCTGCATGTCTCCGATATTGCCGACGCCCATGTCAAGGCGCTGGACTATCTGCTGGAGCACCGCAATGAGCAGCAGTGCGAGGTCTTCAACCTGGGAAGCGGAAACGGCGTTTCTGTGCTGGAGATGCTGGCGGCCGCCGAGCAGGTGACCGGCCGCAAACTCCATTACGTCATCGGCGGCCGCCGCGCCGGCGACATCCCCGCCATCTATGGCGACAGCTCCCGCGCCAACACCCTCCTTCATTGGCATTGCCACTATGACGTGCATGATATGATGGAGAGCGCCTGGAAATGGGAGCAATATCTGGATTCCAAGAATATATAATGTATCATACTATAAGCTGAATCACTTATAAATCAAATTTATAAGCTTTTTTACTTATAAATTATTTTGTAAATCCATAGAATAATTGGTATGTCTGAAAACCTTCGTCTCGTATCCGACCTTGCCCTGATCCTGATCTCTGCAGGCGTTGTCACCATCATATTCAAACTCCTCAAACAGCCCCTGGTGCTGGGTTATCTCGTGGCCGGTTTCCTTGTGGGTCCGCACCTGAACATCTTCCCTACGGTCACCGATGTGGCTGATGTGGAGGTCTGGTCCGAAATCGGTATCATCTTCATGATGTTCGGACTGGGTCTGGAGTTCAGCTTCCGAAAGCTCTTCTCCGTGGGCAGTAAAGCCTTTGTGACAGCCTTGGTCGGCATTCTCGGCATGATGGGCGTCGGCGTGCTGCTCGGCCTGATCATGGACTGGGATATCATGCAGAGTATCTTTCTCGGCGGCATGTTGTCGATGTCGTCCACCGCTATCATCATCAAAGCATTCGATGACCTCAAGCTGAAAGGGGAGTCCTTTGCCGATCTCACCATGGTGGTGTTGATCATTCAGGATATCGTAGCAGTGGTGATGATGGTCTTGATGTCCACCGTGGCCGCCAGTAAGAATGCTTCCCCCGGCAAAGAGATGGTGATGAGCATCGTTAAGCTGGTCTTCTTCCTGATCCTCTGGTTCGTCATCGGCATCTATGTGATACCTTCCTTCTTTAGAGCCGCCAAGAAATATATCAACGACGAGAACCTGCTGATTATCTCCATCGGACTCTGTTTCGGCATGGTGATTATTGCCAACAAGGTGGGTTTCTCTTCCGCTCTCGGTGCCTTCGTCATCGGCTCTATCCTCTCCGAGACGGTGGAGAGTCATCGTATAGAAGAACTTACCAAGAGCATTAAAGACCTCTTTAGTGCCATCTTCTTTGTTTCGGTCGGTATGATGATTGAGCCGGCAGTGCTTCAGCAATATTGGAAACTGGTGCTTTCGTTGGTGCTTATCACCTTGATAATCAAAGCCTTTATTTCCACTCTGTCGGCAGTGTTGGCGGGTGCCAATCTGGAGGATTCCGTCAAGACGGGCTTCACCCTCTCCCAAATTGGAGAGTTCGCCTTCATCATCGCGGCCGTAGGTGTCGCCCAAGGGGTGATGCCTTCCTATATCTACCCGGTCATCATCGCTTCTTCCGTCATCACGACTTTCACCACGCCCTATTGGATCCGCGCGGCGGGACCCGCATACTCTTTCCTGGCCAGAAAAATGTCGCCCAGCCTTAAATCTCGTCTTGACGAGTACTCCCTTCTGGGTAATGAATCTGGCAAAAAGGATTGGAAAAGCATTATCTCCAGCACGTTGCCCCGAGTGCTGATTTTCTCGGTGGTCAGCTTCGCGTTGCTGTTTTTGATTTTCAACTATCTGGTTCCATTCGTAGGTAAGATAGAACTGTTGCAAAAGATTCCAAAATGGTGGTACAATCTGCTGTTTGCGGCTGGTGTCCTGCTGGTGATGACGCCTTTCCTTTATGGCATTGTCTATAACAACCACAAGACGCGGGAACTCTATATGGAACTGGTCAAGATCAACAAGGGCAATGTGCTGGTGATAACTTTCTGGACCATCTTCCGCTTCATCATCGCCGGTTTCTTTGTCTTCTCCATCTTGGTGAAGTTCTTTAGCTACACCAAATGGGTCATCATCCTGATCACGCTATTGGTGATTGTGTTCATGGTCTTCTCCAACAATACGTTACGCAGGTTCTCTTTTATAGAGTCTGCCTTTATGAAGAATCTGAATGCGAAAGATCAGATACGAAAATCCTAAGGCAGGAAACCTGCATGGAAGGTGTAGGGTAGCAGGTCGGCCACGCAGTGGAAGATGTAGATGGGGCCTGTCTGTCCGGAGAGGATGACCTCGACAGGTTGTTGGAATTTCTGCTCATATTCGTAGAGGACCTGGCGGCAGCTGCCGCAGGGCGACACCGGAATGGACAGCGGCTCGTCTGGGTTTATGGCGGTGATGGCGATTTTGGAGAACGGCACTTCTGGATATTTCGCGGAGGCTGCGAAGGCCGTGGTCCGCTCGGCACAGAGACCACAGGGATAGACAGCGTTTTCTTGGTTGTTGCCGGTGACGATCTCGCCGTTGTTCAGCAAGATGGCGGCCCCCACCTGGAAGCGGGAGTAGGGCGCGTATGCCCTTTTGGCAGCCTCTTCAGCCTTGGCTAAAAGATTGGCCACGTCGTGCGGGAGCTCTTCCCGCTCATATTCAAAAACTTTGGAAGTGAGTTCTAAGGTCTTCATTGTCTTTTGTTTTTATGTAGATTAAGATAAGGGTAGGCTGTTGAGGACTGTCAGATGATGCCCACGATATCTTGGATGTTTTTGATGTTTTCTTTGTCGCAGAGGGTGTCTAGGTCTTCCACGAGTCGCTTCCCGATGTCGGGCGTGGTGAAGTTGACGGTGCCGATCTGCACGGCGGAGGCGCCGGCCATCATGAAGGACAGCACATCTTCGGCGCTGGTGATGCCGCCTAAGCCGATGACAGGGATCTGGACCGCTTTGGAAACAGAATGCACCATCCGCAGGGCGATGGGTCGTATGGCCGCGCCGGAGAGGCCGGCATAGACATTGTTGAATATGGGCTTCCGCCGATGGATGTCGATGGCCATGGCCTGGAAGGTGTTGACTAGAGAGAGAGAGTCGGCGCCGGCGCCTTCGCACGCTTTGGCCATCTCCACGATGTTCTCCGCGTTGGGCGAGAGCTTGACGATCAAAGGTTTCCGGCATACCTTGCGCACGGCGGTGACCACTTCGGCGGCCACATCGGCTTTGATGCCGAAGGCCATGCCCCCGCTCTTGACATTGGGACAGGAGATGTTGAGCTCCAGCATGTCGATGTTGGCCTGCGAGAGCATCTCTGCGCCCGTCACGTAGTCGTCCATGCTGTGCCCGCCCATGTTGGCGATCAAGACGGTGTCCCACTGCCGCATAACCGGGATGTAATGCTCGATGAATGCTTCAATGCCAGGATTTTGCAAGCCGACACTGTTCATCATGCCGGACGGCGTTTCATAGACTCTGATCCCCAGGTTGCCATCCTTGGGCTTCAGCGTGAGCCCTTTGGAGCTGATGCCGCCAAGGCAGCTGACATCAAACAGCTGGTTATATTCTTCCCCGAACCCAAAGGTGCCGGAGGCGGCGATGAAGGGGTTCTTGAATGTTATCCCGTTGACGGTGGTCTGCAGATTTGCCATGGCTATACTTCTTGAAACAGATGGGTGGATAAAAAGATGGGGCCGTCCTTGCAGACCCTTTTCATGCCTTCCGAGGTGGGGATGCTGCAGCCGAGACAGGCGCCGATGCCGCAGGCCATACGGTGCTCCATGGAACACCAACAGGTAACCTGTTGCGCTGCGCAGATCTGAGCTACCTTGCGCATCATCACCTCGGGACCGCAGGTGAGCACGGCGTCATACTGTTCCGCCTTCAGCAGGTCGGTGATGTAGCCGCGGTAACCTTCAGGGCCGAGTTCAGATGATATGAATATGTCTTGGCAGTAGGGTTCGAAGGCCTCGATGGCGAAGAGCTGGTCGCGGTAGCCCAGATAGGCATCCACCGTGCAGCCTTGCACCTGGAGCATCTGTGCCGTGAGGCAGAGTGGGGGAATGCCCACGCCGCCACCCAAGACAGCAATATGTCCGTGAAGCTGGTCGAGCGGGTAGCCGTTGCCCAGGCCTCCCAAGAGCGAGATGGGGTCGCCCTTTTGAAGCTGTGACAATTTGCGGGTGCCCTGCCCGACAATGCGATACATGAATAGCAGATGCTCTTCTGTGGCTTGATAGACACTGATGGGCCGCATCAACGTCAGTTCTTGGTCCCAGCATTTGAGCATGAAGAACTGCCCGGCGGAGGCCTGTGCGCCATGGCGGAGGACAGTCATCACCCAGATGTCTTCCGTGATCTGGATGTTGGATTGGACGGTGGATTGAAAATATTGCACGGTATGTCAGAATGATAAAGTGACGTGTTAAAGAGAGGCTTGGTGGATGGCGTTCAGGATGTCGTCGCGCATGCGGATGGCCTCGGCGCGTGAACAAGCGGCAAAGTCTTCTTCCCCGTGTTCCTGTTTGCGGTAGGCCAGCAGGATGCCGCGGGAGGAGTTGACCACGCCGCCGTTGCCTTGGTGCAGGTAGCGGGCGATGTCCTCGGCCTTGCCGCCCTGGGCGCCGTAGCCGGGAATCAGGAAGAAGGTGGAGTCCAACTGCTCGCGGATCTCCGCAGCCTCGTCGGCATGGGTGCAGCCCATGACACCGCCGATGGCAGAATAGCCACAATGCCCTATGAACTCTTTCCCCAGGCTGTTGAGCTTCTCACCGACGGCATGATATACACGCCGTCCATCTTCAAGAGGCAGGTACTCGATGTCCTTGGCCCCTTCGTTGGAGGTGCGGATCAAGACAAAGACACCCTTGCCATGATCTTTGAGGTAGGGCAGGTAGGGCGACAGGCTGTCCAGACCCATGTAGGGACTGAGTGTGATGAAGTCGGCCTCGAATTCGCCAGTGAAGTGCGCCTTGGCATACATCTCTGCCGTCTTGGCGATGTCGCCCCGCTTGATGTCGGCAATGATGATGGCCCCGCGCTGGCGCAGGTACGACAGGGTGCGTGCATACGCTACCAGCCCCTGGATGCCGAAGGACTCGTAATAGGCAATCTGTACCTTATAGCACGCTGCCACATCCAAGGTCTTGTCGATGATGGCCTTGTTGAATTGGAAAAGGCCGTCGGCCACATCCGGATATCGCGTTGCCATCGCGGGTGGCAGATAACTATAGTCGGTGTCTAAGCCGATGCAGACGTGCCCCTTCTCGGCGACACTGTCAAAAAGTTTGTCTATGACCATGACTAGGATTATGCTTCGGGTTCTCTGACTTTCAACATGTATCCGGCACCGTGGAAGTTCACGATCTCCACCAAGGGCTCGTAGCCATCCTCGTAGATTGTCTTGCGCTTGCCTTCCTGCTTGGGAAGGATATGGCTCTCGTCATCAATCATCAGGTAGGAACGGAGTTTGGTCAGGAAGACATCCATGCTGCGGCTGACAGAGTGATCCTCTTCGCCCCAGATCTCTTTGAGGATGATCTCGCGGGGGATGAGCTTGTTCTTGTGCTCCAGCAATAACTGAAGCAGATGAGCCTCCTTGCGGGTCAACGTGCGGGTCTTCTTCGGGTGGATGAGCTGCATGCTCGAGAAGTTGAACTCAAAGTTGCCCATGTGATAGATCTTGTCTTCGTAAATGGCTGTCGCCTTGTTGGTGATGAGGGAACAACGTCTCAAGATGGCCCGCATACGCAATTCCAACTCCTCAATGGAGAACGGCTTGGTGATGTAGTCGTCGCAACCATATTTGAAAGCCTTGATGCGGTCCTCTTTGGAGGTGTTGGCCGTCAGGATGATGACAGGCAACAGGTCGTTGTTCTTCCGTATCTCCTGAAGCAACGAGAAACTCTCCCTGCCCTTGGACATGATATCGATGATGCATAGATTGTATGAATGCGTGGAGAGAGAACGCTCGGCTATCTTCTCATCCATAAAATCATACACAACGTATCCGGATAACTCCAGATAGTCTTTGATGACATACAATAAATTCTCGCTGTCATCTACGAGCAATACTTTACATTTGGTCTGTTTCATTTGTGTGAGTTTATTGTTTTTTATTTTAATCGGATAAAGAAACCTCCAGACAGGCTATGAACGGCTTTTTTTGAGTTTGGATACCTTGAGGGTGATGCTGTTGAAGCCGTAGTTGTCGGCCTTGGCAGCTTTTCTGTACAGGGAAACTTTATAATGCCCTTTCTGATTGAGGTCTTTTTTGGGGAATACGACCACCTCCTGAAGGGTGCTGCCGTCTTCCAGAGACTTGCTGAAAGCATTCGTCTCCTTCAGCCTGAAGGTACTGGTCACGAAGGACTCCATCCCATTGGGCGCAATCAGGGTCGCGGTGATGGGAATCTCGTCCATGGTGACGGTGTTCGCATCATAATTCAAGAGAAAACTGATCTGATAGTTGGCGGTGGAATCGGGATTTTCAAAGTCGAAATCCAGCACTTGTTCTTCGAAAGCCCAGTTGGTGTTGGGGAATGAATGAGCGACAGTGGTTTGATTACGCTCTTTTTTCAGGGTGCCCTTTTGGCAGGAATTAGTTATAAGACAAAGCGTTGTTAGAGCTATGAGGGTCAGGAGAATTTTATGATTATTTTTAAACATCTTTTTTGACAAATGGATAATTAAATTATTTTTGCAAGAATTTTAAAACAACTGCAATAATACAAAAAATATGAATAGGCAAAAAAAATTTTATGTGGTATGGAAAGGTGTCGCACCGGGCATCTATGAGACTTGGGAAGAATGCAAGCAACAGGTGGTGCACTTCGAGGGGGCGAAATATAAATCATTTATTAATTTAACAGAAGCGCAGGCCGCATTGGATGAGGGTTACGAGGCTTATTATCGCAAGCATCCGGCTACTGCCAAGACGTTGCCCGTGGCATCTGCCGACCATCAGCCTATCTTGGAGAGCCTGTCCGTGGATGCCGCTTGGAACTCGGTCACCAAGGTGATGGAGTACCGAGGTGTCCATACCCGGACGCGCGAAGTATGGTTTCACAAGGGCCCTTTCCCGGGTGCCACCAACAATATCGGGGAGTTTCTGGCACTGGTGCACGGTCTGGCACTGCTGAAACAGAAAAACCTGCAGATTCCAATCTATACCGACAGTGTCACCGCCATGGCCTGGGTGCGCGCCAAGAAACACAAGTCCATCATCCTCCCCACCGAAGAGAATGTGGCCATCTTCGACCTGCTCAACCGCGCTGAATACTGGTTGCGGAACAATACCTACTCCACGCCCATCTATAAATGGGACACCCCGGTATGGGGTGAGATTCCTGCTGATTTTGGCCGTAAATGATACAATAATACCACTCTTTTCCCGTTACCTATTGGCTTTTGTTTAAAATCATGATGCTATGAAAAAACTACACTGCTTTATTGTCTTGCTTTGCTGTACGATAGCGCCCTTTGTGACGACAATGGCCCAAGAGACCTGCACGGCAAAGGCACCCTCGGAAGTGCCGCTCGACAGGCCTTTCCAATATACGGTCTCTACGAGCAGCCAAGGCGAAATTGTATCCACCGACTTCGGCAAGTTCGAGCTGGTGAGTGGCCCGAGTGTGGGCACCAGCACCTCTATCTCGATGATCAACGGCCATGTGGACCAGCAGACCACCTATACCTACACCTATCATCTCTCTGCCAAGAAAGAGGGCACCTTCACCATTCCCGGGGTGACGCTCTCCATCGATGGCAAGGTGGTGAAGAGCAACTCCGTGACCGTGACGGTATCCAAGAACGCCCAGAGTCATGATGACAACCAGTTTGGCTGGGGGCGCGACTTTCCCTCTTTTGAGTTCCCTCAGTGGGGAGAGCCGCAGGAACAACCTTCTGGCAAAGAAAAGGTGCAAGTGGAAGACAAACTCGGCAAGAACGACATCTTCATCCAGGCGGTCTCCTCCAAACTGGAAGCCTATCAGGGCGAAGGCATTGTGGTGACCTACAAACTGTATGTCAAGGACGACATTTCCGGCTATAGCGTGGAGAGAGCCTCTTTCAACGCCACCGACGACTTCTGGATCGGCGACTTGGACATCACAAGACAGGAACGCACCACCGAGACGGTCAATGGCAAGAGCTACACCGTCTTCGTCTTCGACCAGGCAGCCTTCTATCCGACCCGCACGGGCAAGCTGACCATCCCCAAGCTGAATGTCAACCTCTCCATCCGGGTGCCCGCGGTGGTCAAGGATCCCTTCTGGGGCAACATCTCCTCCTATCGCCGCAAAGAGGTCGCGCTAACCTCCAATGACATTGCCGTCAAGGTGAAAGCCCTCCCCGGCGCCAACCCGGCCAAGACAGAGGTGGTGGGCGGCTTCACGATGACCTCCAACCTGAGCCGCACGGAATGTCATCCCAACGACAGGGTGGTGCTCTCCGTGACGGTGTCTGGCAGCGGCAATCTCCACAGGATCTCTGCCGACGACCTGGACATCACCTTCCCCGATGATTGCGATGTGACCTTCCCCAAGGTGATCTCCAACATCACGGCCAAGGGCGACTACATCACCGGTACCAAGACCTTCCAGTTCACCATTATCCCTCGCGGAGAAGGCACCTATTACATCCCGGGTGCTTCCTACTACTATTATGATTATGATACTGGCTCCCACAAGATCATCACCTCTCAGGACTATCATCTGGAGGTCACCCCTGGCCCGAGCCGTCCCGCTGACGAGGAGAACAAATCTTCCAAGAATAAAGCCAAAACCTATAAAATCTAACCAGAATGAACATGCGCAGATCCTTTCTTATAGTCTCTCTGACCTTTTTTCTGACATCGTTGACGATGCCGCTTCCGGCGCAGACGCAGAACAAGGCCTTCAAGCCGACATGTGAGGTGCAAACCCCGAAAGAGGTCCAGAAAGGTGAACTTTTTACCTATACCATTATCACCAACGCCAAGGCCGATATCAATGATCTGGACTTCGGTCCTTTCTTGATCAATGGTCAGGCTTCCAATGCCAGCAGTGCTATCAAAGTCGAAAATGGAAAGAAATATTCCAAAACTCGTCGCGAATATATCTACTATCTCTCCGCCGACTCGTTAGGGACTTTTACGATACCGGCCAACGAGATCAAGGTCAACGGTAAAAAGATGACCCTGAAGGCGGTGCAAGTGGATGTGATTCCTTCCGACAAGCCTCATAATGATCTCCTGACCATATTCTATGCGGACACCTTCTATGACGATGGCGACCTGAGTACCTATGATGTGGTGGAAGATGTCGTTTTGGAACCGATGCCCGTACACAAGGTGCGCGATCCGTATCGAACCCGCAGAGTGCTTCTCTATGTGCTGTTGGGTGCTTTCGCCCTGTTCGTGATCGTGATGCTGGTTGCCTCCTACCTTCCCGGTTGGCTGGACCGCAAGAAATCCACTTCCCAGGATCCCGAGAATGACAAAACTCGCGATGATGAGGAACTAAAGTCGATTTCTGAGTAAGGTGAAGGGCTTTTCTACCAATATGTAAAGCAGGTAGGACGCCATCAAGACCAATACCCAATATACGAGATATCCCCATGCTCCCCAATGACTGAATGTCTCAGCAAAGTTGGCGCTGATAATCTGTATGATCATCAGGTTGACAAGGAACATGGCGTAGGAGAGGATGCTGATATGGGATAGGATTCCGCCCAGGATGGTTTTGCTGCTTCGGATGCCGGAAAGTGATGGAAGGCACAAAGCAAAGGCCAATGGGGAAAGGGTCAATACAAGAACATTCGTGTAAAAGGAACCATAAGTTCGTGGGAATACAAGGAGGAAGACCAATAGGACTAATCCTGCGATCAGACATTTCCCCGAGTGGCGCTTCCATAAGTCGGGACAGTAGGTGTACAGCCAGGCTGCCAGAACGCCGATATAGATGCTGTCGCAGCGCGATGCGACGGTTTTGCGGATCCACACACCCCACCAGAACGGGTCCGTGGCATGGTCGGCGACACAGACCCTATATCCCAGCGACAGCAAGATGAAGAGGCAGCTGATGACAGGTACTGCATGCCGAGCTTTGATACGTGGTGTGACAAGTGCGAGTAGGAGGGGGAATAGCAAGTAGAACCACCATTGCACCGGCAGGGTCCACGACTCCCAATAGAAGTTGTAAAAGGGTGTAAAAAGGTTTTGGGTGAAGGTAATGAAATACCAGAGGGAGAATTCGTGGGTGTCCCCGTTGATGAGCTGCCAATGTACTAAGATGTAGTAGATTATAAGGATAAAATAGTAGTTGGGCAGTATTCTCAAGGCTGAGCGTCCATAGAAATGCAGGTTCTTGCCCCAGTCCACCTGCTGATATTTTTCAGCGTAGGACAGAAAGGAACTCCCTATCAGGAATCCAGTGAGTACAAAAAAGATATCGACAGTGTCTGGCAAGGGAATGGCGAGCACACCAGACAAGGCTGTGCCTTGCAACAGGTATGCGCCATGGCCATGCACGATCAGGATGATGGCCAGTGCCCGCAATAGGTCCAGACCAAAGATGCGTTTCTGGTCGATGCTGATTCCTAACATGTGTTGGTGGTGCTATCAGACGGTTCGTCAGTGCTGTCTGTTGACGGTGCTTTATTTCAAATCAAAGCCGAACTCAGCTCCCGGCTTCTTCTCCACCGGCTTCTTGCCGTAGCGCAGCACAATCATGTTGCGGGTGCCGCGGAGCGTGATACGTTCGTTCTCCACCCACAAGGCAGTGCCTTCGCGCAGCCCGGCGACGGTCTTGTACTGGTTGACGGCCAAGTATTCGTTCAGGCGCACTTGACGGGTCTCGCCACCATGACGGATGCGGTCGTTGATCTCCTCTGGATAGGGATCGATATAGTGCGGGTTGATCTGGAAAGGCACCAGGTCGAGGCACTGGAAGCTCTCCGGCATCACGATGGGCATGTCGTTGGTGGTGCAGAGGGTAGGGCAGGCCACGTTGGAGCCGGCACTCCAGCCGATGTAGGGGGTGCCCTCCATCACCTTGCGGCGGATGGGCTCGATGAGCTTGTTGCGATGCAATTCCGCGACCAGATGGAAGGTGTTGCCGCCACCGACCATGATGAGGTCTGCATGGTTGATGAGATCCACTGGATCCTTGGCCGCATGCACGGAAACGATGGTCTTGCCGAAAGTCTTGAAGACCTTCTGCACACGCTCTGTGTAAGCATCGTAACTCTCCGGATACACTTTGCCGCCCACATCGACACCGGCGTATGGGATGAAGACGATCTTCTTGGCGGTCTTTTGTAAAAACTCCTCTAACAGAGGCATGCACCACGACAGGTAAGGCTCCTTGTAGTTGGTGGAATTGCTGATCAATAACAGTTTCATAAATTATGGTGTTTATTGTGAATAATATGCGATGAAAAAGCGTGCAAAGGTATAGAAATTTTTGTATGTTTGCGACCTCTTTTTGTAAAAAATGTAAAACCAAAATATGAAGCTATGACAATTTCTATTGCGATGCTGGTGGGTTATGTCCTTTTCCCTGTGCTGATTATCCTGCTTTTCTCCAGGGTGAAGTGGATGCAGAAGGTGGGGACTGTCATGATGGCCTATGCTGTCGGTATCATTATCGCCTTGACAGGCATTCTCCCTACCGGGACGGAGCCGGGCGCGGAGCAACTGGCCTCCTGGCAGAAACTGCTGATGAATGTCGCGGTGCCCCTCGCCATCCCGCTGATGCTTTTTAACTCCGACTTCAAGTTGTGGACTAAGTCGCTGCCCAAGACCATGGCGGTGCTGCTCGGCGGTATCTTCTCCGTCTTGGTGGCCCTGGTGGTCGGATATTTCGTCTTCCGCAACCAGGACGTCCCGCAGTTTGAGAAGGTCGCTGCCATGATGACCGGCATCTACACCGGCGGCACCATGAATTTCAACTCCCTGGGCCTCGCCCTGGAGGTGGACCCCAGCCTCATCGTGCTGACCTTGACCTTTGAGGAGATCGTGACTTTTCCGCTCATCCTCTTCATCGTGGCTGGCGGATACCGCTTTTTCCGCAAACTGTTGCCTTTCCCCGACACTACTTCTGCGGAGACTTCCGCTGAAGACCTGGATGCTCTGGAGGAATCTTTTGAGAACTACAAAGGAATGCTGAAACGGGGTACTTTCGGCAAGATGATGATTGGCCTCTTGCTCTCGGTGCTCTTCCTCGCTGTCGGCGCAGGCCTCTCCCTGCTGCTGACTCATAAACTGAACGAGCTGATCGTAATCCTGACCATCACCACGTTGTCCATCATCGCCTCCTTCAGCAAGAAGGTGCGTGATCTGCCCAAAACGTTTGAACTGGGCATGTTCTTCATCCTCGTCTTCAGCGTAGTGGTCGCCTCACAGTTCAACATCTACGCCATCAACAAATCGACTCTGACCATCATGTGGTATATCCTCTTTGTCATGATGATCTCCATCGTGTTGCACATCATCATCTGCCGCATCTTTAAGGTGAACGGAGACCTCTTCACGGTGGGGCATATCAGCTTGCTCTGCTCCCCGCCGTTTGTGCCGCCTGTCGTCGAAGCCCTCGGTAACCGCAAGGTCCTCCTGAGTGGTATCGTGATCGGCCTGGTGGGTTATGCTATCGGTAACTATCTGGGTGTCGCCATCGCCGCCATACTCGGAGCGCTTTAATTAGTTGTCAGTTGTCAGTTATCAGTTGTCAGTTAGAAGTTAAAGGCTAAAGACTAACAGCCAAAGCTTATCGTTGATATAAAATAAAACCGTATATTTGCACGCTTAAAAATCTTAAAATCTATTGCATAATGAAAAAATCAATTTTTACCCTTTTCATCGTTTTCTCAGTGGGTTTTCTTTTCGCCCAAACGGTGCCCAATGGCGGCTTTGAGAACTGGAGCAACGGTCAGCCCACCTCTTGGACTACCAACTTGAGTGGCAATATCATTACCGAACTCTTCGGTATGGAAGTGCCTATTCCAGTGTCGGTTTCCTTTGGTTCTGCCACATCGGATGCCCATAGCGGTTCTCAGGCATTGCAGTTGTCGGCTTCCACGTTTGGTATCCCAGGCACGGATTACAGCTACCTGCTTCCGGGTATCGCCCAGCTGGGTGTGTCTTCCGGCTTCAGCATCCCATTGGAAATGATTCTGGATATTGCCCAAGGCAACTTCTCCAATATCGATTTCAGCGACCTCTCCACATTGTCCACCCTTGCCCAGATGCTGACTCCAGGTGATGCTTGTTCTTCCACTCCTTATAGCATTAAGATGTGGGTTAAATATCTGCCGGATGGCAGCGATTCCCTCAACGTGATCGCTTATACCAAAAGCGCAGGTACACCGGTGTCTTATGCCTATTTTTCAACAGGCGCCACGATAAATGACTATACTCAGATTGAGGCTCAGTTCGACAACCCTCTGTCTGCTTGTGACAGTATCTGTATCATCATCGTCAGCGGCGGTTTCCAGACCACAGAGAATACAGTGTTGAAGGTGGATGATGTGGTGCTGGACTATACTTCTGGCGTGGTGGATCGCCAGGAGAAGACCTTCTCTGTCTATCCTAATCCAGCTGAAGACAGATTGACGATCCAAGGCCCGGATGGCAAGTTCAACTATCAGATGCACGATCTGACCGGTCGCCTGCTGATGTCCGGCAACGGCCAAAATCAGGAGGTGCTGAGCGTCTCCTCCCTGCCTGCCGGCGTCTATATGCTGCGCCTGCAGTCGGATTGTCAAACGGTTACCCAAAAGGTGATTGTCCGCTAAGATGCGCCTCTGGTTAGCTCCGTTAGACGGAATCACGAACTATCAATTTAGGAATTGTCTATGTCGCCATTTTGGAGGCATAGACAATTTTATTGCCCCATTCCTGCCCGTCCAGGAACGGGCCAAACTCAACGTGAAGAAATGGAAGGACCTGTGGCCAAATAACAATGCCTGCCGTCCGCTGACACCCCAGCTGATGGGCAACAACCCGGCCCATTTTGTGGACACGATGAACGAGCTGTATCGGGAGTATGGCTATACGGATTTCAACTGGAATATTGGCTGTCCTGTGGCGCAGGTGGTCCGGCGCACGCGTGGCTGCGGCGTGATGCCACACCCTGAGATTGTGGAAGACGTGGTGCGCACCGTCACCGAACAGACCCCTTTCCGATTCTCCCTGAAGATGAGGCTGGGACTGCACAACAAGTCTGAATGTCTGGAGATCCTAGACCGAATGCAAAACTATCCGCTCGACTATGTGGTGATCCATCCCCGTCTGGGAGAACAGTTGTATGAGGGCGTGCCCGACTGGGATGCCTTGGAACGCGCCCTGCAGCATACATCCCATCGAGTGATCTACAGCGGCGATGTATGGACTCTCGAGGATTATGAAAGACTTCATCACCGCTTCCCAGATATTCACGACTGGATGCTGGGCCGTCCTCTTCTCTGCAACCCTTTTCTGGCTGAAGAAATGAAAGGGATGGACAGTGGCGACAAGAAAGAAAGATTCCTTCGCTACTATCAGCGCTATGCGGATGAACTGTTGGAAACGAAAAAAGAGAAGAGCACCCTCTTTATCTTGAAAGAGTTGTGGCACTACTATGCCTCTTTTGCGGGGATAGACGCTTCGGAGCTGAAAACACTGCTGCGAATCAACGATTTCAACCCCTTCTTTGAACTCTCCTTGCAATACCTGACAGCCACCAGCTAAAGGCCAACAGCCATGGCTTACGACAGCTCCAACATTTTTCGGATGGGAGCCAAGGACTTGGCCATCAGTTCCGGATCCATCGTCAGTTCCGGATCTTCATTCAGCAGTGCGTTATAGATTTTTTCCAGATTGTTCTTCTTCATGCTGCCGCAGTCGTGGGCAAGGTCGCCATTGAAGAGCGTGTAGAAGGTCTTGTCTGGATTGCGCTTCTTCAACTCGTGCAGAATGCCGCTCTCGGTAGCGACGATGAACTCCTTGTCGGGACTTTCGGTGATGTAGTTGATCATGGCGGCGGTGGAGCCTACAAAGTCGGCGTGGGCCAGGAACTCGCGACGGCACTCGGGGTGGGCCACCACCTTGACGCCGGGGTAGGACTCCTTGACCAATTCCAGATCATCGACGGTGTAGTGGTCGTGGATGCGGCACATGCCGTCCCACAATAACATCTGCCGTCCCGTTTGCCGGTTGATATAGTCGCCTAAGTTCTGGTCGGGGGTGAAGAGTATCTTGGCGTCTTCGGGCAAGGTGTTGACGAGCTTCAACGCGTTGCCGGAGGTCACGATCAGGTCTGACAAAGCCTTGACGGCTGCGGAGCAGTTGACATACGACAGCACGAGGTAGTCGGGGTGCTCCTCCTTGAAACGGGCCAGGTCGGCGGCCAGACAACTGTCGGCGAGACAACAGCCTGCGGACATGTCCGGGACCAGCACTTTCTTGTCGGGGTTCAGGATCTTGGCGGTCTCTGCCATGAAATGCACACCGGCGAACAGGATGATGCTGGCGTCGGTGTTGGCAGCCTTGCGGGCCAAAGCCAGACTGTCACCGACGAAGTCGGCAATCTCCTGCACCTCAGGCAGGGTGTAGTAATGTGCCAAGATGATGGCTTTTTTCTCCGCACGTAGGCGGTTGATGTTCTCGATGTACTCTTCTTTCGTCATAATGCGTGTTTTTTTGATGTTTCTACTCTTCGGAGTCTCCCATGAGAGACTTGATGTATTCCAACTGGCGTCGGTCGCGCTTGGTGGGACGGCCCAGCCCGTGGGGACGGTATTCATAGGTGTGCAGGGTCTTCATGCGGTCGTACTCCTCCTGCGGGGTGAGGTCGGTGTAATAATCGGGCACCAGTGGCGCGCCTACACGACTCTTCGGAGTGCCGAGCACTTGCACTTGCTTGTGGAGCTGCCCGATGTGCACCTCGTAGATCTCCTCGGTTTTGACATCCTTGGAGGGCTTTACGTTGACACCATCGCATTTGACCTTGCCGGCGTTGCATGCCTCGGTGGCCAAGGAACGGGTCTTGAACAGCCGCACCATCCATAGCCACTTGTCGATTCTGATGTGCAAGTTCTCCATAGTCTATGATAGCTTGTTCCACACCATGGTGCGCCCCAAGGCCGGGACGCCGATATAGCCGCGCACCCGCAGCTTCTTTTCACTCTCGAACCACATCTTGCTCTTGTAATACTTGCCATGCACGGGGTCATAGATCTCCCCATCCACCCATTTGTTCTGTTTGGCATCGTATTTGAAGTGGAACAGCAACTGGATCTTGTCGCCTGGAGTGTTGCGCTTGGAGACATCCGGATTCATGATGTCACGCTTCGGACTACCGTCTTTGAAGGTGGGGTTCTTCACCCAGATGATACGGCCTTCATACGTGCCCGCCGATGTTTTGTAGATCTTGATCTTGCAATCCTCGTCAGAACTGTCGTCCGAGATGTAATAGGTGCCGATAATTTTATCAGCGGCTGACTGACCAACCGCTGATAAAACCGTAAGGCATGTGATTCCTATGAACAGGAGAATGCGTCTCATGATGAGCTATTCTTTGTCACCTTCAGAAGCCTCGGCAGGAGCTGCGTCGGTGGCCGGGGCAGCCTCTTCCTCCTTCTTGGGCGCATTCATCATCTTGATCTTGTACTCCAGATCCTTGATCTCCTCTTTGGCAGCCTCGATCTTCTTGCGGAACTCTGCCGTGATGATCTCCGCATTCTTGGAGTTGGAGAAGAATCCCAAGTTGTTTTCCCACAAGGTGATGTCCTCTTTCAGCTTCTGCAACTTGTTCTTGAGGAAGTTCTTCTCTTTGTCGATGATTCTGTCAGCATTGGGATCGTTGAGGATGTTGTCGATCTTGTTTCTGAAACGGTTGTTTCTCAAGTCGCTGGCACTGATCTTCAGCTCTGCAAAACGTTGGTCTAAGGCCGCTCGGTACTCGCTGTAGATTCTGTCCTTCTCCTTCTTGGGCACGAAGCCGATCTGGATCCACTCGTTCTGGTATTGTTTGATGACCTCCATGTTGGCGTTCCGGTCGTCGGTGAACTCGTGGGTGAGGATCTTCTGGATGAGCTCCTCCTTCTTTTTCAGATTTTCAGCTTCCACATCCTGGATGTTGTTGAAATAGTTGGCCTTGGCCTCGAAGAACTTGTCGCAGGCGGCACGGAAGCGCTTCCAGATCTGGTCGGAGTATTTGCGCGGGGTGGCGCCGATGCTCTTCCACTCGGATTGCAACTTCAAGATGTCATTGGTGGCCTCTTTCCAGTCGGTGCGGTCGGCGATGCCCTCGGCCTGAATGGCCAAGTTCAACTTCTGGTTGTAATTCTGCATCTGGGAGTCCTTGATCTGCTGGAAATACTCCTTCTTCTGGCCGAAGAATTTGTCGAGGGTGGATTTGAAACGACTCCAGATCTCGTCATTCAGCTTGGCGGGAGCCGGTCCTAAGGTCTTCCACATGTTCAGCAACTCCGTCAGCTTGTCGCTGATCTCGTTGTAGTCCTTGACAGAATCGGTGCTCTTGGCGACAATGTCTTCAGCCTGCTCGCAGAGGACCACTTTGGCGTTGTAGTTGTTTTGCTCCTCGGCAAACAACTTGTCGTAGTAGTCTTTTCTGCGCTGGTTGATCTGGTCGGAGGCGGCTTTGAAACGCTCCCACAACTCTTCTTTCTTCTCCTCAGGAACAGGTCCGATCTCCTTCCATTGCTCATGCAATGCCTGCAAATCTCTGAAAGACTGGTTGATGGAGTCGTTCAGCAACAGGGACTCCGCCTTTTCGCATAACTCCAGCTTGCTCTCCATGTTCTTCTTCAGATCTAAAGTGCGCATTTCCTTGTTGATGCGGAGGATGTCGAAGAACTTCTCCACATAGAAGTGGTAGTTTTGCCAGAGGGTGGCGGACTCGGTTTGCGGCACCGGACCGATGTTCTTCCATTCCTCCTGCAACTCTTTGAACTTGTCGTTCAAGGTTTTGAGGTGGGATTCCGTCTCGATGAGGTTTTTCAGGCTGTCCAGAATCTGGTTCTTGGCTTCCAGGTTTTTCACCTTCTGGGCTTCCAAAGCGGCGATGAACTTGGCTTTGGAGTCTTTATATTTCTGCAATGCGTTGTTGAAACGCACCTCGTACTGGTCGGGTTCTGTGGAGGGGGCTTCTACCTCTGCGGCAGCCTCGGGATTTTCCTCCGTGGCGGCTTTGGCAGCTTTCAGCGCCTCTTCATAGGCGGCCTCTGCGGCACGTTTTCTCTCGCGGAAAAATTCAATGATCTTGGCTCTCAACACGCTCATGCGCGTCTTGATGAGGTTGAAGTTGGGCTCTTCGACAAGACGCTCCATCTCTTCAATCGACTGCTCCAGGTCGAGCTGGGCATACTCGCTCTCCACCTGCTCCAGAGTCTCCTCGACAGGAGCGGGTTCCTCTTGGGCGGCAGCTGGCTCCTCTTCTGCGGGAGCGGGCTCTTCCTGTGCGGGTGCCTCGGCTTCGGGCTCAGCCTCTGCTGTGGGAGCCTCAGCTTCAGGAGCGGGCTCCTCGGTGACGGCTACGGGCTCTTCCACGGTCGGCTCCGCTTCGGCAACGGGGGCCTCCTCGACGATGGCGGCAGGTTCAGTTTCCTCTGCAGGTGCGGGAGTTTCTGATGACGTAACGACGGCGGCTTCCTCTACGGAAGCTCCAGAGTTCACCTCTACATTCTGATTCTCAGAATTTTCTTGGTGAAGAAGTTCTTGTTGTTCCATAATTCTTTTTAAATTTTTAGAATAATAAAATTAGAATAAAGATTTGTTTTAAAAAAGAGCGCAAAGATATTAAAAATATTGTATTTTTGGGTTTTCGAATGGATATTTTTAATAAACAATAAATCAATAAGTTATAATATTTTTTAAGTATGAAAAGAGACGAACAGATTTTTAATCTTATCCAACAGGAGCGTCAACGCCAGACAAATGGCATTGAGTTGATTGCCTCCGAGAACTTTGTCAGCGACCAGGTGATGGAAGCTATGGGCTCTGTGATGACCAACAAATATGCCGAGGGTCTCCCGGGCAAGCGCTATTACGGCGGTTGTCAAATCGTGGACCAGTCGGAGCAACTGGCCATTGACCGCGTGAAACAACTCTTCGGTTGTGAGTGGGCCAATGTGCAGCCGCACTCCGGCGCCCAAGCCAACATGGCAGTGCTCATGACTTGCCTCCAACCGGGCGACACCTTCATGGGCCTCGACCTGAACCACGGCGGTCACCTCTCCCACGGTTCCCCTGTCAACTCCTCCGGTATCCTCTATCGTCCCGTGGCTTATCAGGTGGACGAGGAGACAGGTTGTGTCAACTATGACACGATGGAGGAAGTGGCTCTCCGCGAGAAGCCGAAGTTGATCATCGGTGGCGCCTCCGCCTACAGCCGCGATTGGGACTGGGCACGCATGCGTCAGATTGCCGACAAGATCGGCGCTATCCTGATGGCCGACATCTCCCATCCCGCCGGTCTCATCGCCAAAGGCCTGCTTAACAATGCCATCGAACACTGCCACATCGTGACGACGACCACCCACAAGACTCTCCGCGGACCTCGTGGCGGTCTCATCATGCTGGGCAAAGACTTCGAGAATCCGTGGGGCAAGACCACCCCGAAGGGCGTCGTGAAGATGATGTCCCAGATGCTGGATTCCGCTGTGTTCCCGGGTTGCCAAGGCGGTCCACTGGAGCATGTCATCGCCGCCAAGGCCGTCGCTTTCGGCGAGGCCCTGACCGAAGAGTATGCCCAATATGTGAAACAAGTGAAGCTGAACGCCGCCGCCATGGCCGACGCTTTCGTCAAGAGAGGCTATAAGGTGATCTCCAACGGCACCGACAACCACTTGATGCTCATAGACCTCCGTACCAAGTTCCCCGAGCTGACCGGCAAGGTCGCCGAGAACACTCTCGTCAAGGCCGATATCACCATCAACAAGAACATGGTCCCGTTCGACACCCGCTCCGCTTTCCAGACCTCCGGTATCCGCGTGGGTACGCCCGCTATCACAACCCGCGGCCTGAAAGAGGAAGAGATGGACGGTATCGTCGGCATGATCGATGCCATCCTCTGCGACGTAGAGAACGAGGAACTCATCGCCAAGACCCGCAAACAGGTCAACGAGATGATGCGCGAACGTCCGCTCTTCGCATGGTAATCTCTTGACAACCATTTATATAACAGGCGGCCGCCGTATCATGCTCGTCATGAAGGAGCGCCGCCTGTTTTATTATATTTACAATATTAATATAGCCACCATACTATGCCGACAACCAATTATCTCCTGCTGGGTGCCAAACAACGGATGATAGAATCTTTGCGCAAGAAAGGGATCACGGATGAGCGTGTCCTGACCGCCTTCGACAAGGTGGAGCGTCATCTTTTTCTGGAGTCTTTCTTGTGGGACAAAGCCTACGAGGAGACGGCGCTGCAATTGCCGGCGGGACAGACAATCTCCCATCCATACACTGTCGCCTTCCAGTCTCAGCTGCTGCAGGTGGAGAAGGGACAGAAAATCCTCGAGATTGGGACAGGATCCGGTTTTCAAGCTGCCATCCTGAGCGCTATGGGAGCCAAAGTCTATACCATCGAGCGGCAGATGGTGCTCTATCAGAAGACCTCCAAACTGCTGGAGAAACTGGACAACAGAATATACACCACCTTCGGGGATGGCTTCCACGGCATTGAACGGTTCGCACCCTACGACCGCATCATCGTCACGTGCGGCGCGCCAGAAGTGCCACAGTCGCTGCTTAACCAGCTGGCAGACAACGGCATCATGGTGATCCCGGTCGGCGAGACCTCCCAAAAGATGATCCGCCTGACCAAAACCGGTGAAAACGAATACGAAGAAGAGACCTTCGGAGACTTTCTCTTTGTCCCGATGCTGAAAAGCCGTGTCTCTTTTTAAGGGTATTTATGAAGAAGGAAGAACTGACTTCCCCTGATAGAGTGAGAGAGAGGTTTAATGGTTAGTTGACGGCAAAGTGCTCGTCATAGTCGGTGACGCCCTCGTTGCCGAAGGTGAGCCCCTTCAGGATGTAGAAGCTGTGCTCATCGATGGAATAGCCCACCCCATACACGATGTAGTCGCCCGGCGCGATGAAAGTGCAGAGGGAGTCGGTGTCCAGTTTCGTTACTTGCTCGTTGAAATATTGGATGGCCTTGAGGTCGTTTTCCTCTCTGGTTTTGCTGGTGAAAGAGATGATCACGTTGTAGTCCACTTGTGAAGAGATATAGGATTCAAAACCATTCCAGTCACTAAAGACCAAATTGCCCTTGTAAGTCATACAACCTATGGAATATTGGTTGGTGACCTCCTTGTTGTCGCAACCTGAAAGGAGGATGGCAAAACATAATAACGTGAAGCAGAATAATTTCTTCATAATGGGAAGGTGTAATGATTTGATGGGCAAAAATACAAAATTCCTTGGATATTTTTTGTACATTTGCACGATGAATATTAACAGGGAAAAGATAATAGGATTTGTCTTTGCGGCGGGGCTGGGCACCCGTCTTTACCCGCTGACGGCCGACCGTCCGAAGGCGCTGGTCAAATATGAGGGAGTCCCGCTGCTGGAGCGGGTTGTCCGACGACTGGCCGATGCTGGGGTGGAGCGCGTCATCGTCAACGTCCATCATTTCCCCGACCAGATCATCGACTTCCTGCGCAGCCGTCGTTTCAACACCGAGATTGTAGTTTCCGACGAGCGCGCGTATCTGCGCGACACGGCGGGAGGGCTCAAGTTCGCCACCCCGTTGCTGGGCGACTGCCAACATGTGCTGATCCATAACGTGGACATCGTGTCAACGCTCGACCTTGACGCGATGATGGAGGCCCACTTCCGCTCCGGTGCCGACGCCACGCTGGCTGTGCGGTCGCGGAAGACCTCCCGCTATTTTGTCTTTGAACCCGAGACCATGCGTCTGCAGGGCTGGCATAATGTCGCCACCGACGAATGGCGCGGGGACCGTCCCGACGGGATTTTTCTCGAACGGGCCTTCAGCGGCATCCACATTATGCGCCGGGAAATGCTTGAAACAATACCCTCCGTTGAGAAATCCTCGGTGACCGATTTTTACCTCTCCGCTGTCCACAATTTTGAAATCGTTGGTTATGAACATGATAGCGATATGTGGTGTGATGTCGGCAAGTATGAGGAATATCGTAACGTGTTGTCTTAACGATATTTAATGCGTTTTTCCCGTACAACTGGAGCGGTTTTTAATAGCATAATTTTTTAGAAATGCAATAGCATTTTGTTTTTTTTATTAACTTTTTTCTGTTTATTTTTGCAGCGTGGATTCCTTCAAAAAAGGGTTCTTTTAATTAGTTATCTTTTAGTTTTTTAGCATATCGAGATGAATAATACAAGTGTAGAAGCAGGAAAAGTGTGGTCGGAATGCCTTAAGATGATTCCGGGGATTGTGGGTGTGCAAGCCTTTGACAGTTGGTTTGCTCCCTTGATTCCGTATTCTTTGGAGAATAATGTGTTGACGCTGGTCACCCCTAGCGCCTTTCATAATGAGTTTTTGGAGCAACATTATGTGGATGTGCTGAAAACGGTCATTCACAAGCAGTTGGGCCCGACAGGGAAACTCAAGTACCGTTATCCTGTCGAGGTGAACCCCGATCCCGGCAAGTCTAAGTTCATGACCGAGCCATCGCTCTACCGTCCGGCAGTCACCAATCCTTCTACACTCCCGCCGGTGGATGTCTATAACAAGCCCAACCACGAGATCCCCGATCCCTTCGTGCTGCCCGGCATCCAACGCCGCAAGATCCCGTCCAATCTGATCGACACGATGACCTTCGACAACTATGTGGAGGGCGACTGCAACCGCATGGCGCGTGCCGCAGGCTGGGCTATCTCCAAAGAACCCGGCACCACCTCCTTCAACCCGCTCTTCGTCTATTCCGATGTGGGTCTCGGCAAGACACACCTCGCCAACGCCATCGGCATCCAGACAAAGATCAACTTCCCCGAGAAGATCGTGGTCTATGTGACCGCCGATACCTTCTGCTCCCAGTATGTGCAGGCTATGAAGAACAACAACATCCAGGACTTCATCTATTTCTATCAGTCGCTGGACATGCTCATTATGGATGATATCCAGTTCATGAGCGGAGGCAAGGTCAAGACCCAGGATACCTTCTTCCAGATTTTCAACTCTCTGCACCGCGACAACAAGCAGATTGTCATCACCTCCGACAAGTCCCCGGTGGACATCTCCGGTTTCGAGCCTCGTCTGCTCAGCCGTTTCAAATGGGGCTTGACCATCGATTTGCAGATTCCGGACCTGGAGACCCGTCATGCCATCATACGCAAGAAACTTGAAAATGACGGCGTGGAGTTCCCCGACGAGATCGTGGACTATCTGGCTCTGCGCATCACCTCCAACACGCGCGAGCTGGAGGGCGCCATCATCGCCATCCTTGCCCAAGCCTCCCTCAACCACCGCGAAATCACCATGGAACTCGCCAAGGAGATGGTGGACAAGTATGTGAAATCCAACGCCAAAGAGATATCCATCGAGTATATCCAGAAGATCATCGGCGACTACTACAATATCTCTGTAGAGACCATCAACGCCAAGACCCGTAAGAGCGAGATCGTGCTGGCCCGCCAGCTCTGCATGTATTTCGCCAAGAAATACACCAAGCTCCCGCTCTCTACCATCGGCGCCTATTGCGGCAATAAAGACCATGCGACGGTGCTGCATGCCTGCAAGACCATCGCCAACCTCTATGACACGGATAAGAAGATGAGAGCCAGCATCGACGACATCGACAAAAAGATGAAATTATAAAATTTTCGACCCACTTGATTTTATAATTTATTTTGTATATGTTTGCAGGTCTTTTTTTAATATAGGATTATGGAGAAAAAGTGGATATTTAAAGAGCTCCCCGACGAGTCAAAAGTGGCTGCCCTGGCGGAAAAAATCTCTGCTGCAGAGCAGATTACCTTTGAGAAGCCACTCGCCGCTATCTTGATTCAAAGGGGTATCGACACTCCTGAAAAAGCCCACGAATTCTTCAATCCTGACATCTCCAAAATCCACAATCCATTTTTGATGAAGGACATGGACAAGGCGGTCAACCGTCTGTCCCAAGCCATTATGAACAATGAGCGCATCCTGGTCTATGGCGACTACGATGTGGATGGCACATCCGCGGTGGCGCTGCTCTATTCCTTCATCTGCGAAATCATCGGTGCCGAAAGCAAGAACCTCGTGGAGTATTACATCCCTGACCGCTATGCGGAGGGCTACGGTATCTCCGACCAAGGCATCGAATATTGTCGCAACAACAACATCAACCTGCTAATTTCCCTTGACTGCGGCATCAAAGCCAACGACAAGGTGGAGAAAGCCAACGAGTACGGTATCGATGTCATCATCTGCGACCACCACCTGGAAGGCGAAGAACTGCCCAAGGCGGTCGCCATCCTCGATCCGAAACGCAAAGACTGTCCCTATCCGTACAAGGAACTGTCCGGTTGCGGTGTGGGTTTCAAACTGATACAAGGCTACTGCCAGAAATATAACCTTCCCGACCAGTTGTGGCTCTCCAGAATCGACTTGGTGGCCATCAGCATCGCCTCCGACATTGTGGCCATTACAGGCGAGAACCGCATCCTAGCCTATTTCGGACTGGAGATCATCAACAAGTTCCCCCGTATGGGCATCAAGTCCATCTTGGACCAGGCCGGCATCAAGCTCCACTACCCGTTCAAGGAGGAGACGATCTTCTCCCGTGTCATCTCCATCTCCGACCTTGTCTTCTATGTGGGTCCGCGTATCAACGCTGCCGGCAGAATGAAGAGCGGCCGTGAGTCGGTACGTCTCTTCATCGATGAGGATGAGAATAAGTCCGCCAATATCGCCAAGAGCATCAACGCCCAGAACGAGAAGCGCAAGGAACAGGACCGCAACGCCACGGAAGAGGCTATCCACTCCATCCGGACCTCCCACGAGTACGCCAATCGCAAGAGTATCGTCATCTATAACCCTACCTGGTTCAAAGGTATCATTGGTATTGTGGCCTCCCGTCTGGTGGAGGTCTTCTATAAGCCGACCATCGTGCTGACCAAGTCTTCCGATGGCCTCATCACCGGCTCCGCGCGCTCCGTCAAGGAGTTCAACATCTACGATGGTATCGACTCCTGCTCCGACCTGCTGGAACATTTCGGAGGACATAAGTTCGCCGCTGGCCTCTCGATGAAAGAGGAGAACCTGGAGGAGTTTACCGAGCGTTTCGAGCAATATGTAATCGACAACATTCAGGAGACCTCCGCACTGCCTGAGATTATCGTGGATATGCCCATCGACTTGAGCGATATCACCCCTCATTTCATGAGCAATTTGAAACGCTTCGCTCCTTTCGGACCCGGCAACATGGAGCCCGTCTTCCAGTCCAACAACCTGGTGGATGAAGGCAATGCGCGGATTGTGGGCGACAAACACCTCAAAGCCCGTGTGCAGTATCCCGACAAGGTGGTCCAGCCTATTGATCTGATCGCCTTCAACAGCAAAGACAAACTGCCGCTGTTGCAGAATAACCAACAGTTCGATATCCTCTACCATGTGGAGGAGAATGTGTGGAACAATATCACCTCCCTGCAACTAAATGTCAAGGATGTGCGCCCCAGCCAGTCCCAAAAATAACCGGATAGTATGAAGATCGCCGTTAATACTAGACTTCTGCTGAAAGATCGGCTGGAAGGTATTGGTTGGTTCTCTCATGAGTGTCTCTCCCGCATAGTGCGTCTCCATCCGGAACATCAGTTCTATTTCCTTTTTGACCGTCCGTATGACAACTCCTTTGTCTATGCGCCTAATGTGACGCCTGTCGTGGCCTGTCCCCCGGCTCGCCATCCCTATCTCTGGTATCTCTTTTTCGAATTCGGGATTCCATATCAGCTGAAAAAGATCCGCCCGGATCTCTTCCTCTCTACCGATGGCTGGATCCCGACACGTCTGCAGGACATCCCTGTTGTGGATGTGATTCACGACCTGAACTTTGTGCATCATCCCGACTTCATCGAGAAGAGAACGGTCAAGAAGTATTACGACCGTTTCTTCCCACAGTTTGCCCAGTCTGCCACCCGCATTGCCACAGTGTCAGAATATACCCGTCAGGATATTCACCAGCAGTATGAGGTACCGCTCTCCCATATCGATGTTGTCTATAATGGCTCCAACCCTGTGTATCACCCGCTGACCCTTCAAGAACAACAGGCGGTGAAGGCTGAATATACGCAAGGCTGTGACTATTTCCTCTTCGTCGGGTTGATTCATAAACGCAAAAACCTGGCCAACATATTCCGTGCTTTTGATGCTTTTAAAGAGCGACAGGAGACAAATGCCAAGTTGGTGGTGGTGGGAGACAAGAAATGGTGGCAGGGTGAGATCGAAGATACCTATCTGGTGATGCGTCATCGTGATGAGGTGATCATGTTGGGGCGTCAGAAGGTGGAAGTGCTCCAGAAACTCTATGCCTCTGCCCGTGCATTAGTCTATGCCTCGCTCTTCGAAGGCTTTGGGATACCTATTGTAGAGGCTTTCCATGCCGAGACCGCCGTCATCACCTCACAGGTGACCTCCATGCCGGAAGTGGCGGGTGACGCCGCCGTGCTGGTGGATCCCTATTCTGTATCAGAAATCACCGAGGCGATGTCCAAGCTGTGGAATGACGATGAATATCGGGAGAGCCTGATAGCCAAAGGACGTGTGCGTCGCGATCTCTTCAGCTGGGATCAGACCGCCGACAAACTATGGCAGACCATCGAGAAGGTCTTGTAGCCACAGCGTCTATCGATACCATAATTTATGGATAAAATAGGTTCCTGAACTCTTGTTGCTCTTGAATCCCGACAACAGATAGTAGTCGCCGTGCCAGCGCTTTAGTTGTACGTTGGAATAATCGTTGTATTGTCCTGTGTTGCGGAAGAGGCTGGTTTCACGTTTGGAGTCCAGAATGTCATCATGGGTGTTGGTGAGCATCGTTACCATGTCGGTGCCACGGACGTAGTAGAGCAGTATGTTGTCTTGGATAAACGATAGCTGGAGGTAAGAGTTCACTTGCTGCGACAGGATGTCGTCGTAGGGGAAGGTGTAATACCAGACCTCTGTGCCTGTAGAATCGAAGAGGAAGATGTCCGCATTGGCGTATCGATATCCGTAGAAGGAGTACTCGTAGGTCATCACGCCATAGTAATAGACGGGTCTGTCGCGGTATTCGGGGTTCAGCGTCTCGGTGATGAAGGCGATACGGTTGCCGTCAGCAACGATGGTGCCGCCCGTATGACTGTAGGTGCTGTTGTTGGAGGCCAGAATGCTGGAGGTGGAGTAGGGGTGATGCTTCAGCGAGTCGAATTCATGGTCGCGGTAGGGCAGGGTGTAAACTCCTTCTGTGATATCGTTGGCCCGGTTCTCGTAGGTGCCGGCCAACATCCAATGCCCATCCTCGAGGAGGGTCATGCGGAGACTCTCGCAGCGGTATTGCAGGGAGTCTGGCAGTTCGGGGATGAAGAGGGGGTTCCGCTCGTAGTCCGTCTCGCAGAGCCACACCAGCGATTTGTTGTTGACAGTTGACTTAAGGCCCACCACCACTCTTCGGGTGGCGGTGTCGATGTTGAAATCCTCGATGTCATAGCCTCGTGCGTCGGGAATGCTCAGCCCTTGGGCTGTTGTGGAGTTTCCGGTCAGAAAGTAGAGGTTGTTGTGTTTGGTGTTGCTAGTGGTGGAGCTGAAAAGGATGAGCCCTGGCGCGCATTTCATACGAAGAATGCCGTTGGTCGGCAGCCCATGGATGTGAAGGGAGTCGGACTGCTGCTTCCGGAAGTTGTAACGAAAAAGGTAACCCTCGCCGGACCGTTTGTTCTTCACTCGTTTTTGTAGTAGGATCACCGCTTCGTCCTGGCTATAGCTGGCGCCTTCCACCACGAAATTCTCGGCAATGTCGTAGGTGTCATGATGCAGCAGCTGGAAATTGAGGTCGTAGTGCAACAGATGAAAGGTATGTGTCAGGTCGGTGATGGAATAATAATAGACACACAACCCGTTGGTGTCACAGGAGAGGTGCTGTAAGTCAAAGATGTTCTGGTTAGAGGAAAACTCCAGCGTCAACGACTTCCCCTTTTGTGCTTGAAGGGCAGGGGAGAGACCCCAGCAGAAGCACAAAAGCAGCAGAGCGCGGGTGAAAAAGAGGGTCAGGTTGTGCCAGGCAGCCTGACCGTCATGTGGGTACATTATTTTACGATATAGTCAACATAGACTCCCGGCGTGTGGATCTGCTCCATGGGGATAGAGCCAGTCGGGACGAGCTCTTTGGTCTCCACGATGACCAGGTCGGCAGCGGTAGCCATAGTCGGGTTGAAGTTCTGGGACGTGCCCTTGTAGATGCAGTTGCCCATCTCGTCGCAGATGCTGGCACCGATCAGGGCTACGTCAGCGTGCAGGGGCATCTCCAAGAGATACTCTTTGCCGTCGATCTCGACGATGCGTTTGCCGTCAGCGACGATGGTGCCTAAGCCGGTCTGGGTGAGCACGCCGCCTAATCCGGCGCCGCCGCAGCGGATGCGCTCAGCCAAGGTGCCTTGGGGAACAAACTCGATCTCCAACTCCTTGTCGTTGAACTGCTGGATGGTGTCCGCATTGGTGCCGATGTGGGAGGCGATGAGCTTTTTGACCTGCTTGTTGGCGATCAGCATGCCGATGGCCTGATTGGGATAAGCGGTGTCATTGCCGATCAGGATGAGGTCCTTGACGCCCTTTTTGGCAATGCCTTCAATGATCTTGACGGCAGAGCCGTTGCCCAGGAAACCACCGAACATAATGGTCATGCCATCGTGAATGTGGGAAACTGCTTCTTCAACTGTGATAATTTTACTCATAACAAAATAATTATGGATGTGAATATTCTTTTTTGTGTCGTATCAGATTGTCATTTTTTTGATAGGGGCAAAAGTACACATTTTTTGTACATTTGCCACCGAAAAAATGAACAAATTCTATGACTGAGAAAACCCTCGCAGAGACTGCCTCCCAATCGACCAATCGCTCTCAGAAAATCATCCGTACCAGCGATATCGGCATCGTGGCCAATGTGCTGTTGGCGGCCTTCAAAGCCACAGTGGGCCTGTTGGCTAGCTCCGTGGCTATCGTGATGGACGCCGTGAACAACCTCAGCGATGCACTGTCGAGTGTCATCACCATTGTCGGCACCAAGCTGTCCGCGCGTCCCGCCGACCGCAAACACCCCTACGGACATGGCCGTATCGAGTATTTCAGTGCCATCATTATCGCCGTCATCGTCCTTTCGGCAGGTATCACCTCGCTGATTGAGTCGGTGAAGAAGATCTTCACGCCCACCACGCCGGAATACACCACCGTGACCCTCGTGGTCATCATCGTGGCCATTGCGGTGAAGCTGCTGCTGGGCCGTTACGTCAAGAGGCAGGGCGAGCGGCTGAAAAGCGACGCACTGATCGCCTCGGGCTCCGACGCTCTCTTCGATGCCATCATCACGCTGGCGACGCTCGTCTCCGCTGGCATCATGCTGCTGTGGAACGTCTCGATTGACGGCTACCTCGGCGCACTCATCTCTCTTGTCATCATCAAGGCCGGTATCGAGATGTTGGCGTCTCCCGTCAACGAACTGCTCGGTGCGCGGGTTTCGGAGGAACTGGTACACAATATCAAACAGGAAGTGATGGCCTTTGAAGAAGTTCATGGCGTTTACGACATCATCCTGCATAACTACGGTCCTGAGGTGATGATCGGCTCGTTGCACATCAGTGTCGATGACACGATGGATGCCTACCAGATTCACGGACTGACACGCAAAATCTCGGAACAGATGTACACGCAGCACAACATCATCATGACGGTCGGGGTGTATGCGATTGCCACGGGCGCAAACAAGCGCACAGAGCTACAGACAACTATCATGCAGGCACTCAGCCGCCACAAAGACATCACCCAGGTGCATGGATTCTACTATTTCGAGAAAGAGAACCGAGTGTCGGTGGATGTGGTCCCTGACCTCTCGGTCCACGACGAAAAAGCCTTCTGTCACGAGCTTGTTGCCGAACTGAAACCGCTCTTGCCCGACATGGAGTTGAGCGTTGTGATCGACCATAATTACAGTGAATAGAGAACAAGTGTAAACAATAATCCCATCTGTGATTTCAATTCCTATGAAAAAAGCCCTCTTTACCCCGATTTTCGCCATGCTTTGTTTCGGGAGCGCCATAGGACAGCAAAATCAGACGAGAATGACCTATTGTTAACGAGGATTTATTATGATACTACTTACTGGTGCTTCGGGTCTGCTGGGCCATAACGTATTGATAACATTGCTCCAGCGCGGCGAACAGGTGATTGCGCCGCTTCGCGACGCCTCGCGCCTGCATCTGCCCGCTTCGCTGGCGGGCAGTCCCAACCTGCACATCATCCCCATGGAGGGCATACAATTCCCACTGCCGGAATTCGCAATTCATCATTCTCATATCTCTGCCATCATTAATTGTGCCGGCACCACCGACATGTCACTGCCGAACCTCGATGACTTTATGCCGGTGAACAAAGACTTGGTGGAACACCTTGTCATGCTTATGCGCGACCATAACATCCCCACGTTGGTACATGTCAGCACGGCCAACACCATAGGTTACGGCAGTGCCGACAGACCTGCCACCGAGGAGGCTCCCTTCCAAGAACCTTTCACAGCTTCATACTATGCCCGCAGCAAACGTGATGCCGAACAAATGCTCGATCGGGTGGCGCACGACGGCAGCGGATGCCGTATCGTGGTCGTCAATCCGAGTTTTATGGTGGGAGCCTACGATACAAAGCCTTCGAGCGGCAAATTGCTGCTGGCAGGCTATAAGCGTCGCTGGATGGCGGTGCCAAAGGGAGGCAAGAGTTTTGTGCATGTGAGGGATGCCGCCGAAGCGGTGGCCAATGCGGTGACGATGGGCGTCAACGGCGAACACTACCTGCTGACGGGAGAGTCAATGTCGCTCAAGGAGTTCTATGAGTTGCAGGCGGAGGTGTGCGGCTACAAGCAGAGGGTGCTGGAACTGCCCGATGTGCTGGTCCTGGCGGCCGGCAAGGTGGGGGACTTGTTGCGGTGGATGAAGATACGTACTCAGCTGTGTACGCGTAATGTGCGACAGCTGCTGGTGTGCGAGTATTACGACAATGGCAAGGCTCGTCGCCAGCTCGCCATGCCTCAAACGCCCATCGTTGATGCCATCAAGGACTTCTTTGGATGGGATAGAGAACGGTGAATTCAGAATGCAAACGCATATCCGCAACTCGGGCGCAGGCTTGGGTTGCGGATTTTTTTCATCACTTCACCTGCGCGATAATCACCGAAATGTTGTTCACGAACATATTGACGGCGATGGCTAACAGGATCACGCCGAAGAATTTGCGGAGGATGAAAATCAAGGTAGGTCCGAGCAACTTTTGGATTTTGTCGAGATAGCGGATTACCACATAGTCCAGGGCGATGTTCAGGAGAAGGCCAATGAGGATGTTTACGATGGCGTAGTCGGCGCGGAGGGAGAGCAGACCCGTAAGAGCGCCCGGTCCCGCGATGAGTGGGAATGCCACCGGCACGATGCTTGCGCCGCTGCTCACGTTCTCGTTTTTGATGATTTCGCGTCCCAAAATCATCTCCACCGCGAGGATGAACAACACAAACGAGCCCGCCACTGCGAAAGAGGCGGTGTTAATGCCGAACACCCTTAACAGCGCGTCGCCGGCGAAGAAGAACGCTAAGAAAAGTGCCAATGCCGTCAAACAGGCCTCTGCCGCCCGGATGGGTTGGTTGTTTTCTCTCAGACTGAGGAAAATCGGGATGGAACCAAAGATGTCGATGATGGCGGCCATCACGAAAAAGGAGCTGAATATTTCTATGAAATTGAGGGTGCCCATAGCCGTTTATTTTTGATTTTCACGCTGTTTCAACTGTTCGCGGTTCCGACCGATGTACAGGAAATACAAAAACAGATCGATACTTACCAACAAGGCATTAAACACATATAACCAAATTACTATATCTTTGCTATACAACAATTTATGAATAATCCCAAAGATATATCCCAAGATAATCAGCGACATGAAAAGCGGACTTTTGCCTATCACGACCTTGGTGCGGAGTGACTTGGCAATGGAGACCGGCCAGCTGACCGCGAAACAACAGAGGAAGAGAACTTCCCAAATACTGAAATCTGCCATAATTCTAAAATTAAATGATACTGTTTTTGCAAATGTAATGATAATGCGGCCCGAAACGCTTGAAAGCGGCCTCCTCCAGCTCCTCCTGAAATTGCGGATGCGCTACCGAAATAATCAGTTTTGCACGCTCCTGAAGGGATTTGCCGTAAAGGTTGACCGCTCCGTATTCGGTGATAAACCAATGGATATGGTTGCGCGTTGTAACAGCACCCGATCCCAAATCCAGCGCGGGCACAATCTTGTTGATGCCTCTTTTGGTTGTGGAAGGCATCGCAATGATGGCCTTGCCCCCTTTGGCGCGGGAGGATCCATACACAAAGTCGATTTGACCGCCTACACCTGAATAGATTTTGTCGCCCAAAGAGTCTGCGCAAACCTGTCCCGAAAGGTCAATCTGGATGGCGGAATTGACGGATGTCATCTTGGGCTGCTGAGCAATGATGAAGGGGTCGTTGGTATATTCCACATCCTTCATCAGCACTTGCGGGTTGTTGTCGATGAAATTGTAGATTTTCTGCGAACCCATCACGAAGGTGGAGACGATTTTGCCTCTGTCCAATCGTTTGTTGGCACCGTTGATGACCCCTTTCTTGACCAACGGAAGGATGCCGTCGGAGAACATTTCAGTGTGGATGCCGATGTTCTTGTGGTTTTTCAGACACGAAAGGATGGCATTGGGAATGGAGCCGATACCCATTTGCAGGCAGGCACCGTCTTCGATCAATTCGGCACAGTAACGGCCAATGGTTTTCTCCGCCTCGGTGGGATTGGCGAACTCTGCCAAAATCAGCGGGGTGTCATCCTCCACGATGTAGTCAATCTTGCTGATGTGGATTTGCGAATCACCGAAGGAACGCGGCACGTTCTTGTTGACCACCGCGATGGTGAACTCGGCATTCTCCATGGCCGCCAACGTGGCATCCACCGACGGCCCTAACGAAACGTACCCGAACTTGTCGGGCGGGCAGACCTGTATCATGGCAACATTGCACTTGATGTAATGCTCGCGATAGAGCCTGGTGGTTTCGCCAAGGAAAACGGGAATGTAGTCCGCCAGTCCTTTCTGCACGCTCTCCCTGACATTGGCCCCGACGAAGAAGGCGTTATGCTGGAAAATGCCTTCAAATTCCGGATTCACGTAAGGGGCGGCGCCTTCGGTGTGAAGATGGTGGATGTAAACGTTTTTCAGTTCTCCGGCACGCCCCCGCTCGCACAGGGCTTTCACTAAACATTGCGGCACATTGGAGACCGAACTGATGTGGACATGGTCGCCCGACTTGATGACTTTAACGGCTTCTTCCGCCGTAACGGCTTGATACTGTTTCTTCATACGAATAACATTAATATTGCACAATAAAAACAGCAGCAAGAAACAAACAGGAAAAACCGGCACACGAATGATGCCGATGCCATTCCCAAGCTTTTGTTCCCGAAAGCTGCGAATATTGGAGACAGGCAGGTCTTCTGGCTTGTTCAAACCGGCAACGTCTTCCCGACGAAACGTCAGTGACTATGTTGTTGCAGGTCGTTTGCTGAACTTACAGCTACGGGCATAGCTCCTGATTTTCACAGGATTCCCTATTAATCTTTTGGAACCTGAATCCAGCGGCAAAAGTACTAAAATATTTGGTTCGTTATGCACTATTGGGGAAATAACTCGCCATTTCAGGGCTGTCTGGCACAACTCGAGCGAAGGCTTGAGTTGCGAAGCTTTTTGTATTTTTGCAGCGGTCTAGGAGCCGCAGCATCCTTGCTGCGGAAAACATCGCCAAGGATGGCGATGCTCCTACTACAAACGGACAAATAACAGTAGTTATATAGAAGCCTAAAAGATAAATTATTATGAATCCTGTAATTATCGGAATATTACTGCCTTTGTTGGGCACCATGCTGGGGTCGGCGTTTGTCTTTTTCATGAAGAAGGAGATTCCCGACCGGCTGCAGAAAACCTTGTTGGGATTCGCCAGCGGTGTGATGGTGGCGGCGGGTGTGTGGTCGCTGCTGATCCCGAGCATCGATATGGCGAGCACCTCGTTTGAGGGTTTCAGAAGCGTGCTGCCTGCTGCCGTGGGTTTCCTGTTGGGCATGGGCTTCCTGCTGTTGATTGACGAGCTGACACCGCACTTGCACCTCGGAGCGCAGAAGGCCGAAGGGCCGCGGTCGAAGCTCTCGCGCACCGCTATGTTGGCACTCGCCGTCACCATCCACAACCTGCCCGAGGGTATGGCCGTGGGTGTGGTGTTCGCGGGCGAAACGCAGGGACTGACGCTCAGCGCGGCATTAGCGGTGAGCATCGGCATCGCCATCCAGAACATTCCCGAAGGTGCCATCATCTCGATGCCTATGCACACAGAGGGCAACTCCCGATGGCGGTCGTTCCTCATCGGCTCACTGAGCGGTGTCGTGGAGCCCATAGGTTCCGTTGCTATCCTGCTGTTGGCTTCTGTGTTGGGTGTCGCCCTACCCTACCTGCTGGCTTTCGCTGCCGGTGCCATGATGTACGTGGTGGTGGAAGAGCTCATCCCCGAAACCGCCGAAGGAACTCACACTAACCTCTCCACCATCGGCTTCGCCGTGGGCTTCGTGCTGATGATGGTGATGGATGTGGTATTAGGATAGTATGCCCAAAGCAATTCAACATGACTGAAGCTGAATTATACAAAGAACTGGGAACGCTGACCAAGAACAAGGGCGCATGGAAGGAGAATATCCCATACGTTGCCTCGCTTCTTGCGTCGGACTCGGTGAAGATTAAGGCAAAAGCACTGTGGCTGCTGGGCGAAATGGGCCTCCTGTATCCGCAAGCAGTCAAGGACGCTGTTCCGTCGATTGCTGCTTATTGCGACAGCACAGAACCGCTATTGCGCGAACGCGCTGTTATCGCCCTTGGACGAATGGGAAGGGGCGATTATCGCCTGGTGGAGCCTTATTTCACAGAACTATTCCGAATGGTAAAAGACAGTGAGGCCGGTGTCAGACTGGGCTTCATCTGGGCCTCGGAGAACATCGCGACCGTCACGCCCGACCCCTTTCGGGATTATCTGCCGCTATTTGCCGAATTGCTGCACGACAACAACGACAAAGTCCGGATGGAGGCACCGGAGATATTCCGCGTTCTCGGAAAACGCCGCCCGCAATTCGTCAAGCCTTATTTGGAACTGTTGCATAAAATCTCCCAAACCGACAACAACCGCGTGGTCAGAATCCATTGTCTGGGAGCCATCCGTGCAGCAGCGGATATGAATTGAGCATTTGATTATTCGTCAGAATTTTTGTTGTATTAACAGCCGCAGGCTAAATTTTCTGTGATTTCCGTGATTTGACTTCGTCTTCCTCTGTCGCGACTCGGCATAGTCCAAATAAATTTGTCCTCTGCTCTCGCTGCTCCATCGGTTCTGTGTGAAATAAAAACGCGGAATTTTTGTACCTTTGCCGCATAATAATTAACCTATGACTTACGTGTATTTGATGAACAATCATAAAGAGCTTACCTTCGACATTATCCAGAAACACGTGGACTATCTAAAGAAGTTGGATGATGAGGGAAAGTTAGTGCTATGTGGTCCTTTCGCTGATTTTCCAGGAGGAATGGTCGTTTTTAATGCAAATTCTAGAGAAGAGGCCGTTTCGGTTGCAGAAAGTGATCCTTTCATTGCTTCAGGCAACAAAACCTACGAGCTCCGTTGTCTTGAAGTCGCAAATGCGGAAAACAACTATCTTATACCATAATCGTTATGAATACAACAAGGTTACAGCTCAGATAATATTTTTCATGTTTTTTCGTTTCGGCAAATCAAACTATCAAAACCTTAAATAAATGAAAAAAACACTTTTTATCCTCTTATCCATTGCCGTCCTTTTCGTTTCTTGCAACAAGGAGGAAGACGGCCCCACAAAAAAAGAAAAAAACATGATTCCAGAAGAGATGACCTGGCACCTTGACTCCATATTGGTCATCCACAATTACCAAACTCCCGACGAGGAATCCTACGTTCTGCATCAATCCGATGGAATTTACACTTGGTCTTACACTTTCTATCCTTGGCAATACAAATTCCCCAAAGACCTGTACTGCATCAATATGTTATCGGGCGATACCACTTTCTTGGCAGACGAATTTCCTGATAACTTTTGCAAATACATCTGCACCGACGAGGACAACAATTTCCAATCGGGCGGTTATGTAAAATATTATAACGACCACTTTATGTTGAGCGGCTTGAAGTCAAACGGAATGGTAGAGGTATGCATCGCCGAAGATTATGGCCGCAACTGGGACGATCCGGTATGGACATTTACCTACAACCCAATCGAAGAGGATGACGGCACCATTACCGAACGCTGTGTGGAATACTATTCTCGAGTGAAATAGCACATTCTGGTTGTAAAATCTGTGTGACACAAAATCCAGGCCGCAGGCCACAGAACCGGCGTGTTTCATTTGCAAACGCAATATCATTTTTTGTATTTTTGCGGCTATGAAATCACTCGCAAACTGCATAACAGCCATCCGAATTCTCTGCAGCATCGCCTTGCTGTTTTTTCCAGCTTTTTCGCCGGCTTTCTACATTTTGTACATCACTGCCGGCGTTTCCGACATGGTGGACGGCTGGGTCGCGAGACGGACTCATACGGCAAGCGAGTTGGGCGCAAAACTGGACACGATTGCGGACATTGTTTTTGTCGTCGTTTGTCTGGTGAAGCTGCTTCCTGTCTTGGACATCACAACATGGCTCTGGGTTTGGATTGGTATCATCGCTTTGATCAAAATCATCAATATCATTTCCGGATTTATCGTTCAAAAGCGATTCGTGTCAGTTCACAGCTTGATGAACAAATTCACCGGACTGCTTCTATTTGTTTTTCCACTGACCATATCCTTCCTTGATTTGAAATACAGTGCGGCCGTAGTTTGCTTTCTCGCCACCTTCTCCGCCATTCAGGAAGGACATTTCATAAGAACGAATAAGACCGTATAATATAATGACAAAAAAACGATAGTAATATGAGGAAACTGTTTTTATTTGGCGCGATAGTGTGCGCCCTCTTAATAATGAACTCGTGTGTTGTTGTTGATCACAACGGGTTTTGTGATATGTATATCAAAAACGAAAGCGGACATCTGGTTGAATTCGAGGTTTACGATGCGAATGGGCGAAATCCTGAAACAATCACATTGGCCAATGGGGAGAGCAAGAAAATATATTCATACGAGGCAATGGGATATGCTCCGGTGGATCCTCAAATCATATTCCTGGACACCGTGGTTTTCAGATTCGATAACAGAATGAACCTGACTTGCACAGGCACACTCTATGAGGATGAGTATTATCATGTGATAGTCAAGCCGTTCAGTCCGGAAAACAACAATGTACTCGACATCACCAGTTGGGACATTACAAGGACCCAAAAGAACAAACATTGTCCTTTGGAAATAGGTGTATATACCCTTACTGAGGAAGATTACAGGACAGCAGAGAGTCAAACGATTCCTTAGCCTTGGTTTTTATGTCGTATCGACGAGTAACCGGTAACTGGTGAGTTTCGTCTGCAAATACATTCCGCAACTCCGAGAGATGTTTCTGTGTTGCGGAATTTTTTTTCGGATTCTGTGACACATTCAATGTGTTTTGTGACACATTCGAAAAAAAACGCTACTTTTGCGGCTGGAAATTTGAAATCAATCAAGATGCAGGATGAAGAGGGTGTGCAAAGCATGCGCATCCTTGGCCGAAACATCGCTTTCTTGGTGAAGGCCATTGCCGCTGAAAAGGGAAAGAGCGGCCTGCGCACAGAAGAACAATCAAAACAATCCAAATTCAGGAAAGGAGAACCCCGAAATGAAAAAGACATTGATCGTTTATTTCTCGGCCAACGACCTGAAAAAGGCCTACCCGCAGTACAAGTGGGGCGAGAGTCTGTTGATGAATTAAGTGGACAAACCCTTTAATAATATGCGAATTGTCATTCAACGTGTAACCTCCGCTTCCGTGTCCATTGAGGGCAACACTGTGGCTTCCATCGGGCCGGGACTGCTCATCCTTGTTGGCGTGGAACAGGGCGACAGCGATTCGGACGCTGCCTGGCTCGCCTCCAAGACAGCCAACCTTCGCATTTTCGATGATGCGGCGGGCGTGATGAACATAAGTGTAAAGGATGTGGCCGGTGAGCTGCTCGCCGTGTCGCAATTCACCCTCACAGCATCCACCCGCAAGGGCAACCGTCCCTCCTATTATCGCGCAGCCGGTCACGAACTGGCCGTGCCCCTTTATGAAAAATATTGCGACCTTTTGGCGGAAGAATGTGGGAAGGCTGTCCAAAAAGGTGTTTTTGGAGCCAATATGCAAGTGCAGCTGGTCAACGACGGACCGGTCACCATCATCATGGATTCCAAGTTGAAAGAGTAATTTGACTCATCTACACGATGAACGTCACGCAGGAGCTGTACAAGCAGTTCAACTATGATACCGTCCTCAGTCCCGACCAACGCTACCTGGAGCAGATGTTCGGCTATTGCGAGGTGTATAACGTCCACAACACCTGGCAGTTCTTCCCCGACTACGAGAAGTTCGACACCAGCGCCATCGACCTCGACCTCGACAACAAGCAATGGTACCGCGACAACCAATGGAAAAGCTTATTTCGTTTGCCTCCCTTAGCCGCAGGCAAAAATTTCCGTGATTTCTGTGTGAAATCAAACAAGGCCGCAGGCCTAAAAATCTGTGTAATCTGTGAAATCTGTGTGAAATAAAAACGCGGAATTTTTTGTACTTTTGCCTGCGAAAACCAAAACCATTCATCATGACAAAAGACGTAGCATTGGTGTTGTCGAGCGGCGGTGCCATCGGCCGCAAAAAAACGCAGCAGGCACTTGACCAATATTGATAATATTTTTCGTGCCCCATTTCTCATGTTATGATTACAAACATCTAAATAACAATATTATGGCAACCATTTACGATTTTAAGGCCGTTGCAGGTAACGGCAAAGAGATTGACTTCCGTCAGTTCGAGGGCAAAGTGCTCCTAGGCTCACCGATCGCCCGCAATAACAACAGGTCCAACTCCCTGGAAACCTATTTTTTCCTTCGTAAAACTAATTTCGCTCCGTATTGAAATAATGTCATTGTATTCTTTTTCGGATTGAATTCAAATGTTGCCCCTATCGGGTCATACTTAAATTTGTCCTTGTCAACTGCTTCAAACGAAAAAACATCATCACCGATCTGCCCGATCAATGTGTTTCCTTCTTTTGTGACAATAAAATCCAAACCTATTTTCTTGGAAACATACACGCCCAAATAAATGTCCAAATCCTCCGAAACTACATTATAAAATTCTGGCAATTCGTAAGGTTTGCCATAAACAGCGCTTAGAACCGCCTTATTAATATCCCCTATATTAAAATTTCTCCCGTTAGAGATTAAGGCATACGAAATATTCCCGTCAGCAAAATGCGAATAAACAGAAACAAAACCATCTATTGCACCTGTGTGTCCTAAACCTATATTTTCGCCAAAAGGAATTTCGAACAGCCCGAGACCGTAGTCGTCCTTAATGGTTTTCATGATTTCGAGACTTTCATTAGTCAGAAGCCTTCCACCAAACAAAGCGTCTGCAAATTTTGTCAAGTCGGTCGGCGTTGACACTATGGCACCTGCCCCCAGCGGAACAGTCCAGTCCGTTTCGTTTTCTACCTTCCAAGAACCCAAGAAGCGATATGATCGGCATTCGTTGTTGTTAGGATTGGTTTTGCCAAAAACGTATGTGTCAGTCAGACCAATTGGCTCGACAATGTACTCCTGCAACAGGTCGGAATATGGTTTCGAAAAAATTTTTTCGAGCATGTATGTCAACAGCACATAGTTCGAATTGCTGTAGTCGGCCTTGCTGTCGGGTTCGAAGTCGCTGCCACCTTTTTCAATAATTGCCAACATTTCTTTTTCTGTCTTTGGCTGCGTACACCAAGCCAGATAGTCATTGTCGTGTGTAAAATCATGTATTCCGCTTCTATGGCTTAGCAAATGCCTGATGGTTATTTTCCGTGAATTTGCGATTGTCGGAAACCATTTGTCAATCGTTTGGTCAAGGTCTATTTTCTTTTCTTCAACTGCCTTTAAAACCAGAACCGCTGTAAACGATTTCGAGACGGAACCAATTCTATATTTGGATTTTTCTGTT